>NZ_JAJFOW010000147.1 GCF_020731285.1 Cohnella baijiui | reverse complement strand
GATCATCTTGTGTTGGAACCCGGACCATAACGTATATAGACGCCTACATATGAGGAAAGCGAAATCGTTCTGTGTGCACCGATTTTGAGGAAGGATGGGGTATGTGCTCATCCTCCCATGAGACAATAATTTGCACGTCCCGTATTTTTTCGAAGACAGGAAGCATAAGGCGGGCCTGTATTTCTTCATTTGCATGCAGGCTCGATTGTGGTTGCATAGGCAGAGATAGCGGTGTACCGTCGTGGACCCGATACGCTTTGATATGAACACGGGCCGCTGTTTGGCCTGTATTCTTAATGAGAAGGTTATATATATCATACGGTGCGTCAGGGGATTTCAATGTATCGGGGCGTTTCTTGCCGGCAGGCTTTTT
>NZ_JAJFOW010000146.1 GCF_020731285.1 Cohnella baijiui | reverse complement strand
ATGAACACGTTTCGCCTGTGCATATGCGCGCCTCGCTGAGCAGCATCCGTTTAAAAGAAGGAGACTACTTATACAGCAATAAGCGCAGACCGTTAATGCAGATGGTCAAAGATACGGTAGGCAGGCATGATTTCTTTTTTCCGGCCTGTGATTACTGGCGCTATAAAATCGACTTCGATGATGAGAACCATCCGAACTGCCATGACAATTTAAAAAAAGCGATGGCAGCATTCGGCGTGGACCGTCCTGTCCCCGATCCGATTAACTGGTTTATGAACAATCAGCTGGATGAAAATTGGGACTATATAATTGAAGAGCCGCGCTCAAAGCCGGGTGATTATGTGCAGCTGAAGGCGATGGAGGATGTCATCGTTG
>NZ_JAJFOW010000145.1 GCF_020731285.1 Cohnella baijiui | reverse complement strand
TAAGCCCTCCAGCGCCGATGGTACTTGGACCGCAGGGTCCTGGGAGAGTAGGACGTCGCCAAGCCGGCCATCTTATCCTTTACGGGATAAGCGGCCAATAGCCAGCGAGCCTGGCAATCAATGCGGGCCTTTAGCTCAGCTGGTTAGAGCGCACCCCTGATAAGGGTGAGGTCGGTGGTTCGAGTCCACTAAGGCCCACCACACAAGCAATCGAATACTTCCCATGGGGACATAGCTCAGCTGGGAGAGCACCTGCCTTGCACGCAGGGGGTCAGGAGTTCGATCCTCCTTGTCTCCACCATTGCAACTCCGTTGCAATCACTTGCACCTTGAAAACTGGATAGCGAAACGAAGCGCAAATAGAAACATCTCTTGCC
>NZ_JAJFOW010000144.1 GCF_020731285.1 Cohnella baijiui | reverse complement strand
ACTATCATCAGCCCATGGGCGTCATGCAGACGATGGATGTGGAAGTGGTTAAATATCACTACCACGTAGAGAAGATGAAGTATTACGAGCACAAATGTCACAAACATGCGCATCACAAAAAATGCTACAAAAATTATTATAAGCGTTATTGTTACCACAGAAAAATGTATGAATATTATTGCAAAAAAGGCTTCCATACAATGCATGGCTATGGACCAGCATTTCCGGGACCGCCAATGAATATGGGGATGTACGGCTATCCGGCATCTTACAGTGAAAATGAACAGGTACGTGAGAGTTCGAGCAATTGAGGAAAATTGTGCTAAGAAGAACGAGCATTCCGCTCGTTTTTCTTATTTCCAGCCAATATACTGATGAG
>NZ_JAJFOW010000143.1 GCF_020731285.1 Cohnella baijiui | reverse complement strand
CTCTCCGGTAATGTGACCATTCGTGAAGGTGTACAGACAGGGACCGGAACGGCGGTTATTCCCGGTATGGAGATTGGCGCCTATACGATTACGGGTGCCGGAGCGGTCGTCACAAGATCACTGCCTGCCCGCTGCACAGCCGTCGGCATTCCGGCGGCACCGATCAAGCAGCACACGTAGTTCGACGAAATGTAAGAGATTTTGTCAAGAAAAAAGGTTTATTTATATTTGAGGTTTTGGACGATCTGATATAAAATGGAGGCGGTGCAACCTCAGGATAGGTTGTACCGTCTTAGTGTATGTAAACTATGAAAGTTGGAAATGGATGAAGACAAGTATGGACACTCAACAGCGGGTCAACATTCTCGGTGTACCGTTT
>NZ_JAJFOW010000142.1 GCF_020731285.1 Cohnella baijiui | reverse complement strand
TAAAATCAGTCCCCGCTTCCCCAACCGTGAAAGCTGCCCGGCAACTACATCGTTGGCAAGCGTTCCGCTCCCAAGCATCATCTCTACATGCCGGGCATTCGTCAATTGGCATAACGAGCGTTTTACCTGCTGAACATCATGGACAAACTGTGCCGAGCGATGAGAGATTGCCGACTGCTCAAATGCTGTCCGCACCCGTTCCTCCACCTGAACCGGCCCCGGAAGAAAGCTGATTGGCGGCACTGCTGAATCTGATGCTTCTTTAGTAAGAACAGCAATGTTCTTCATCAACATCTCTCGTGTAGCATACATAGGCTGATACTGCGCCTCCCTCGTACCAACAAGGGAAGCAAATGGGACAAAACCCAGATGCCGATAAA
>NZ_JAJFOW010000141.1 GCF_020731285.1 Cohnella baijiui | reverse complement strand
GGTGGACTGCATTCAAGTGAGAATGCCGGTATGAGTAACGAAAAGACAGGTGAGAATCCTGTCCGCCGAAAGCCTAAGGGTTCCTGAGGAAGGTTCGTCCGCTCAGGGTAAGTCGGGACCTAAGGCGAGGCCGAAAGGCGTAGTCGAAGGACAACAGGTTGAAATTCCTGTACCACCGTAAGCCGTTACGAGCAATGGGGGGACGCAGGAGGGCAGAGACGCGAGCTGATGGAATAGCTCGTCCAAGCAGTGAGGGGTGCATGTAGGCAAATCCGCATGCTGATACCTTGAGCTGTGATGGGGAGGGAAAATTACAGTACCGAAGGTCTTGTGCTCACGCTGCCGAGAAAAGCCTCTAGCCAGGCGAAGGTGCCCGTACCG
>NZ_JAJFOW010000140.1 GCF_020731285.1 Cohnella baijiui | reverse complement strand
GTTACTACTTAGGTCACTGAATAAAACTTCCACATAAGGGGTAATGGAAATTACCTTAAGATATGGAAGGCGGTTATCAAGTGGTGGACTTCAATCTGAGTGAAGAGCAGCTCCAAAAGCTCTGTAAAGGAGATCCGGAGATTTACGCGTTAATAAAAGCGTTGCTCCATCGCATTGATGTACTCGAGCGCGAGAATAAGGAACTGCGACGCCAACTCGGACAGAACTCCAACACCAGCAGTAAACCGCCTTCTTCGGACGGTTACCGCAAACCCACCAATCTGCGAACCCCGGGCGGCAAGAAAGGCGCGCCGAAAGGTCACAAAGGCAACACACTACCATTTTCCGCGACACCCGACCACTTCATAGACCATGTTCCTTC
>NZ_JAJFOW010000139.1 GCF_020731285.1 Cohnella baijiui | reverse complement strand
GTTGAATAGAAGGATGAGTTTTTGAGCAATCGAGAAGAAGTCCTTCGCTATCATAGGTGATAAACTTTAATAAAATACTACATGTTATCTAGGATTTCATTAAATCGTGACAGAGAAAGAAGTAACTTTGAGATGGCTTCTTTCTGATTGTAGCTAGTAGAAGGGAGTAAACAAGATGAAAAAGCAAGTGTTGTTCATTCATAGTGCAGGAGCCCAAGGTCTTCACCAAGGAAGCAGCGACCTAGTAGCATATGTAAAAGACGCACTGGGTGATGAATACAATTTGTTATATCCCAAGATGCCTAATTCTGAAGATCCTGAGTATACGCTTTGGAAGCTTCAGCTTGACAAAGAATTTGCTTCGTTAGACGGTGAGGTGCTT
>NZ_JAJFOW010000138.1 GCF_020731285.1 Cohnella baijiui | reverse complement strand
GTTCTGCAACAGCGTTTGCTTGAATTAAAGTATAATGCCTCTGTTCGTGAACTCGCATCTTCTATTTCTAGCATGCAGCCAGCAGATGCGGCAGCTCTGATAGAAAAGTTATTTAAAGCCGATGAGAAAAAAACCATATATGTGCTTCAGCAAATGGAGGCTGCACAGCGAGGACAAATATTATCTGAGTTAGCGAAAGATAAAACACGAGCTACGCTTGCAGCAAAAATTAGTCAAAAGTTGTTAACTTATTAAAGCATAAAAGTTATTGTAATTTCTTTTTCATTTTCATATATTATTCCTGGAAGGAGGTGAAAAAAATGACAACGGTACAAATCACTGGCAGCTCTGCATCTGTAAAAGCGATGAATTCTTCTTCAGGA
>NZ_JAJFOW010000014.1 GCF_020731285.1 Cohnella baijiui | reverse complement strand
GTACAAAATTCGTAAGAGCAACCCCTAAATCAGGAGCTGCTCTTAGCATACAAGGTGGATAAGCTATGTATCGCGTATTGTTGGTGGACGACGAGGCTCATTCGGTACGGGGGCTACAAGCCGGCGTTCACTGGGAACGGCTCCATATCGAAGAGGTCTACACGGCTCACAGCTTGAGGCAGGCCCAGGACGTCTTCGAGTCGCATCCGATCGATCTGATGGTATGCGATATCGAGATGCCCCAAGGCTCCGGGCTCGAGCTGCTCGCTTGGGTGCGGGAGCGGTATCCCCGGACGGAGACGGTGTTCCTCACCTGCCACTCCGACTTCTCTTATGCGAAGCAGGCGATCAAGCTGGACAGTTTCGATTATCTGCTGAAGCCCGTCGATTACGAGGAGCTCGAGAGCGTGTTGTCCAAGGCGTCCGACAAGATCGGCAAGGACCGGGAGCGGCGCGCCTTCGAGGAGACCCACCGCAAATACGCGGATCTCTGGGAATCCCATCGCCCGCTGCGCAAGGAGCGGTTCTGGAAGGACGTCGTCGAGCAGGCGCTGCCGTCCAACCCGGAGAAGATCGAGGAGAGCGCGAAGGAGCGCAATCTGGCCTATACGGCGAATATGACGTTCTTGCCCGTTTACGTCCGCGTCAAGAGATGGACAAAGGAGCTGTCTCAGCGAGAGCAGCGGATTATGGAATACGCCCTTCGGAACGCCGCGGAGGAGAAGCTGGCGGATAACGATCCGGAAGCCGCCGCCGTTTCGACGGGCAACGGCGCGCTGCTCGTCCTCGTTCCGTCATCGCCGAACGAAGGTCCGGCCTCGGGAATGAAGGCCAGATGCAAGGAGTATATCGAAACGAGCGGCAAGTACTTTTACTGCGATCTATGCTGCTACATCGGCCGCCGGTCGGCGCCCCATGAGATGGCGGCCATGCTGGGAGAGCTCCAGAAAGCGGACGCCGACAATGTGACCGGATACGACCGGATGTTCGTCCTGAACGAAGTTCCGAGGATAAAGCTGCCCTTCGATCCGCCCCCGCTCCGCGAATGGGGAGAATGGCTGAAAGCGGGGACGCGGGATCGATTGGCCGCCGACATCGAGCGTTACCTGAGCCGTTTCGAAGAGGGCAGAGCGGAGCTGGATGCCGCCCGATTGCACCGAATTTACCACGACTTCCTGCAGATGGTCCATTATGTGCTGCAATTAAAAGGGCTTCAGGCGAACGAGGTATTCTCGGAAAATCTGCTGACGGATCGGCCGGAAGCGGTTCTGCAGTCCGTGCGAGCGTTCCGGGAATGGGCGCTGTACGTCGTCGAAGTGGCGGTCAATCGCCTCTTCGCGACGGAAGACAACGTGCCGATCGTCGAGAGGGTGAAGCGGTTCATCCGCCAGCAGATCGGCGAGCTGGAGCTGTCCCGGGAAGAGATCGCCCGCCACGTCTATCTCAATCCGGATTATTTGACGCGTCTGTTCAAGAAGGAGACGGGCCTATCGATCTCGGATTATCTGCAGCAGCAGCGGATCGAATTCGCGAAGGGACTGCTGGAACGGACGGAGAAGTCCATTAGCGACGTGGCGGTGGCGTCCGGGTATTCGAACCTGAGCTACTTCTCCACCATCTTCAAGAAATCGGTCGGCATGACGCCGGCGGATTACCGGAAAAGCCGCTGCTGCAAATAACGGACCCCCTAGCCTCGTTTGTACATGGTCGGATTATTGAAAGCGGAAAGTCGTTTTTTTGGTGGGTGGTCCACAACGAACCGCTATAGAATATAGGCATCCACTTGAATGCGCTTACATTTACGGCGACAAGCAGACGGGATGCGCCGGGTGGAGAACGCGATCTCAACACAATGGGGGAAAACAAATGGTCAAAAGATGGAAAGCCTCATCGATTGTGCTGTCCACGCTTCTCGTCTCTTCCTTGACGCTCGGCGCATGCGGAAATTCCAACAACTCCGATTCGGGGAACACTTCCAAGACTTCGTCATCCTCGCCAACCGCCGACGGCAAGACGGAGCAGTTGACGGTCGCCTTCCTCGGAATCGGCACGATGACCGACGTTCAAGCCGTCCAAGACGAGATCAGCAAAATTACGAAGGAGAAGATCAACGCCACGGTCAAACTGATGCCGATCGACGTTTCCGCGTGGACGCAGCAGACGAACTTGCTGCTGGCCGGCAACGAACCTCTCGACCTGATGGTCACTTCTTCCTTCTTCAACTACAGCACGCAAGTGGCCAAGAATCAGCTTCTCCCGCTGGACGATCTGTTGGAGAAGTACGGCCAAGACATGAAGAATACGATGGAGCCGACCATCTACAACGGCACTAAGATCAACGGGAAAATATACGGCGTACCGTCCGTTCGCGATACGGCGGCCGACTACGGCTTTATCGCGCGTAAAGACCTTGTCGACAAATATCATATCGATCTGAGCAAGGTGAAGAGCTACGAGGATTTGGAACCGATCTTCAAGATCATCAAGGACAACGAGCCGGGCGTCAACCCGCTCGTGCAACGCTCGCAAACGGGTACGATCGCAAACGAGATGCTCACGAGCCGCTTCGATCCGCTGGGCGAGGGCCTCGGCGTGCTGCCGATGGACAGCGGCGATCTGAAGATCGTCAACCTCTTCGAGACGCAGGAATACAAAGATGCGCTCTCGCTCGCCAGAAAGTGGTACAAAGCCGGCTATATCATGCAGGACGCGGCCACGACGCAAGAGGGCAACAACGCCCTCGTCAAGGCAGGCAAGGCGTTCGGTTACTTCTCCAACATGAAGCCGGGCTTCGAGTCGCAGGAGGCAGGGCTGAACGGTTACGAGATGTCGGCCGTCCGCTTGACGCCGCCGATCTCCCAGTCAACCTCCGCGACCAGCTTCATGCTGTCGATTCCGAAAAACACCCGCGACGCCGACCGGGCGATGCAGCTGATGAACCTGCTGTATACGGATAAGGACGTCGTCAACTTGCTCGACAACGGCATCGAAGGCAAACACTACGTGAAGGACGATCAGGGTCAGATCAAGAAGCCGGACGGCGTCGAGAGCGGATGGGTGTTCAACCAATGGGAAGTCGGCAACAATTCGCTGGCATCCGTCTGGGAAGGCACCGCTCCGGACATCTGGGATCAGATGAAGGCGTTCAACAAGGCCGCCAAGTTTTCGCCGGCGCTCGGCTTTACCTTCGACGCGAACCCCGTGAAGACGGAGATCGCCGCGGTGACGAACGTCACCAATCAATACAAAGTCGGGCTGGAGTCCGGAAGCCTCGATCCGGCGGTGCTGCCGGAGTTCGTCTCGAAGCTGAAGGCCGCCGGGTTGGATAAAATCATGGCGGAGAAGCAGAAGCAGCTTGACGCTTGGGCCGCGGCGAACGGCAAGTAAGAACCAAACAGGAGGAGGAGGCTGTCTGCTTCACAGCGAAGCGGACGGCCTCTTTCTATGCCGGCATACGAGGGATTTCGCCGTTTCGGCAGCGGCCCGACAAAGTCGGAATATCTAAAATCGAGGTCGGGATATTGGTAAGCGACGCTCGTCCGCATCCCTTACTATGAGATCTATACAACGAAGAAATGAGGAATAGGCCTATGAGACAGAGCCGGCTGAGCGAAACGTTCAAGAAGCTGAAGCGTTACCGGGCATTGTTCCTGATGGTGCTTCCGGGGCTCGCCTACCTGATCGTCAACAACTACTTGCCGATGCTGGGCGTGGTGATCGCCTTTAAGAACATCGACTATTCGCACAAAGGGCTGTTCGGACTTATTTATTACAGCGATTGGATCGGGTTCAAGAACTTCGAGTACCTGTTTAAAACCAACGACGCGCTGGTCATTACGCGGAACACCTTGCTTTATAACGGCGGCTTTATCATTCTCAACACTTCCATCGCCATCGCGCTCGCGATCCTGTTGAACGAAGTGCGCAACCGGCTGGCCTCGCGCTTCTACCAGAGCTTGGTCCTGTTGCCGTACCTGATCTCGATGGTGATCGTCGGCTACCTCGTGCTCTCGATGCTGAACGTCGAGAACGGCTTCGTCAACAAGCAAATCCTGCCGATGCTCGGCATGCATCCGATCTCCTGGTACAGCGAGTCGAAGTATTGGCCGTATATCTTGACGATCGTGAATCTGTGGAAAAACATCGGATACTTCTGCATTATCTACTTGGCGTCCATCATCGGCATCGACCAAGAATTCTACGAGGCGGCGACGATCGACGGAGCCAGCAAGTGGCAGCAAATCCGCAGCATTACCGTTCCGCTGATCGCCCCGACGATCACGGTCATGACGCTGCTGGGCATCGGACGTATATTCTACTCCGACTTCGGCTTATTCTACCAAGTGCCGCTTAACTCCGGCCCGCTGCAGCCGACGACGGACGTTATCGATACCTACGTGTACCGCGGCTTGATGACGCTCGGCGATATCGGAATGTCCTCCGCGGCAGGCTTATACCAAGCGCTGGTCGGCTTTATCCTCGTCATGATCTCCAATTACGTCGTCGCCCGTCGCAACCGCGAACAGGCGCTATTCTAAGGAAGGAGCGAATCTAGCGATGAAGAACAACCAGATGAACCAGACGGCGGTCCATATCCTCTTGATTCTGTTGTCCGCCGCTTGCTTGTTCCCGTTCCTCCTGCTGTTCATGGCTTCGTTCACCGACGAGCAGTCGATCGTCAAGGACGGTTATACGCTGTTCCCGAGCCGCCTCAGCTTCGCCGCTTACGACTATCTGTGGAACCAAGCTTCGACGATGACTCGCGCGTACGGAATTACGATCTTCATCACCGCGGTCGGAACCTTCGTCGGCTTGCTGATCTCCTCGCTGCTAGCTTACCCGCTGTCTCGAAAGGACATGCCAGTACGCGGATTCCTCGCCTTCGTCGTGTTCTTCACCTTGCTGTTCAACGGCGGCCTCGTTCCGACCTATCTCGTGTACACGGAACTGTTCCATATGAAGAATTCCCTGCTGGCTCTCATCGTTCCGGGCCTGCTCACCAACGGGTTCTTCGTCCTGTTGATCCGATCGTTCTTCAGCACGTCGATTCCGGTGCCGATCATCGAATCCGCCTATATCGACGGAGCGTCGGAGTTCAAGATTTTCTACCGGATCGTCCTGCCGCTCTCGCTCCCGATTCTGGCGACAATCGGCCTCATGCTGACGATCTCGTACTGGAACGATTGGTTCAACGGCTTGATCTATATCACGGAACCGAAGCTGTTCAGCATCCAGAACCTGCTCAACCGAATGCTAAGCAACATTCAGTTCCTGCAGCAGAACAGCCTGGGCGGCAACGCGTCCGCGGCGGCCGCGACCATTCCGATGAACTCGGTCCGGATGGCGATGGCGGTCATCGGCATCGTCCCGATCGTTTGCATCTACCCGTTCTTCCAGAAGTATTTCGTCAAAGGCCTCACCATCGGAGCCGTGAAGGGTTGAGCGGGACATTATTCAAGCGTAGGCAATACCTATTCCAACAGATATTGAAAATGGGGGTTTGGACATCATGAACAAACATTTCGGCAAATTCGGGTGGGGAACGGGAGCGATTCTCGCCTTGTCCCTTGCTCTTTCGGCGTGCGGAGGCTCGAACGGCTCGAATGCGTCCGCAGGCACGGCGGGCGCTGCCGGCAGCAGCGCCTCTAAGCCGGTCGAGTTGACGATGGCCTACATGAATTTTGGAACGACGACCGACTTGCAAGCCGTCCAAGACGAGATCAGCAAGATTACGAAAGAGAAGATCAATGCCACGGTCAAGCTGATGCCGATCGATGTTGCCGCATGGCAGCAGCAGGTGAATCTGCTGCTTGCCGGCAACGAAAACCTGGATCTGCTCGTCACTTCTTCGTTCTACAACTACAGCAGCCAGGTTGCCAAGAACCAGTTGATCCCGTTGGACGACCTTCTTGCGCAGTACGGAACCGGCATTAAGGACACGATGAACGAGAAGATCTACAACGGGACGAAGATCGACGGGAAAATTTACGGCGTTCCGAGCGTCCGCGACACGGCCGCCGACTACGGAATGCTCATGCGCAAGGATCTCGTGGACAAATACGGAATCGACCTGAATTCGCTCCAGTCGTTCGAGGATCTCGGCTCCGTGTTCCAGACGATCAAAGACAAGGAACCCGGCATCATTCCGCTGGTTCAGAACACGACCTCGCAAACCGTCGCGTCCATTATGTACAACAAGGACATCGATCTGCTGGGAGACGGGCTTGGGGCGATGCTCATCAACAAGAACGACCTGAAGGTCGTCAACATGTTTGACACCCGGGAATACAAAGACGCCATCGCTCAGGCCCGCAAGTGGTATGAGACCGGCTACATCATGCAGGACGCGGCGACGACGCAGGAATCGGGCAACAGCCTTGTGAAGGCCGGCAAGGCATTCGGCTATTTGTCCAACATGAAGCCGGGCTTTGAGCAGCAGGATTCGAAAGCGGACGGCCGTGAAATGGTCGCCGCGCGGTTCACGCAGCCGGTTACCCAATCGACAAGCGCGAACGGTTTTATGTTGTCGATTCCGCGGAACAGCCGGAATCCGGAGCGCGCCATGCAACTGATGAATTTGCTTTACACCGACAAGGACATCGTCAATCTGCTGGATAACGGGATCGAAGGCAAGCATTACGTCAAGAACGCGGACGGCACGATCAAGATGCCGGACGGCGCGGCGCAGGGCTACTTGTTCAACCAATGGGAAGTCGGGAACAATGCGCTCGCCGGCGTCTGGGAAGGCACGCCGGCCGATATCTGGGAGCAGATGAAGAAATTCAACGACTCTGCGATCTTCTCGAAGGCTCTTGGGTTTACGTTCGACGCGAGCCCGGTGAAGACGGAGGTCGCGGCGGCCACGAACGTACTGAACCAGTACAAGGTGGGTCTCGAATCGGGAACGCTGGATCCGGCGTTGCTGACCGAATTCAACGGCAAGATGAAGGCAGCGGGACTGGACAGGATCATCGCCGAGAAGCAGAAGCAGCTGGACGCTTGGGCGGCGGCCAACGCTCAGTAAGATTCATAAGACCGGCAGGGAAGCGCGGCTCCGTCTTCGGAAGGGTTCGCGCTTTTCCTCTCTCGGGCGCGGGGCAAGGATCGAAATCAAGGGGGGACGGAATCGCATGTTCGCGGTTGAAGAATTAAAGTGCGAGTACAGGAAAAATCCGATCGGTCTCGGGGCGCGGGTTCCGCGAATCAGTTGGAAGCTGCGGTCCGACCGAAGAGGGACGAAGCAGTCGGCTTACCGGCTGCAGGTGTCGGAGGACCGGGAATTCGGATCGGTCGCGTGGGATTCCGGACGCGTCGACAGCGACGAGTCTGTGCACGTGACGCCCGACGACCTAACGGTCCGTTCTCGCACTCGCTACTACTTCCGGGTGGAGGCTTGGAACGAGAGGGGCGAGAGCTCCGGCTGGACGGAGACGGAGTCTTATTGGGAGACGGGGTTGCTGGAGGCGGCGGAATGGGCAGCAGACTGGATCTCGGCGCCGGCCGGGCTGAATCCGGAGCAGCCGGAGGCGTGTCCGATGCTGCGGAAGCCGTTCCGCGCGGACGGCGCCGTACGTTCGGCCCGCGTCTATGCGGCGGCGCTCGGCTTGTACGAGCTGGGGTTGAACGGGCGCCGGGTCGGGGACAGCTATTTTACGCCGGGTTGGACCAGCTACGACAAGCGGCTTCAGTACCAAACGTACGATGTGACGGAACTGCTCGTTCAAGGCGAGAACGTCATCGGAGGCTGGCTGGGCAACGGATGGTACAAAGGATACTTGGGCTGGGACGGCTATAACGAGATGTACGGCGACCGGACGGCGCTGCTGCTTCAGCTGCACGTCTCGTTCGAGGACGGGCGGGAAGTCGTCGTTCGCACCGACGGCAGCTGGAAGACGGCGACGGGGCCGATCCTCATGTCCGAGATCTATCACGGCGAGACCTACGATGCCCGGCTGGAACGGGACGGCTGGAGCTCACCCGGCTACGATGACGTCGGTTGGCGGGAAGCGGAGATGATCGCGCATGCGAAGGACATCTTGATTCCGCAGGAAAACGTGCCGGTACGGAAGATCGAGGAGATCCGACCGATCGAGCTGCTGCGGACGCCGGGAGGCGACGCCGTCATCGACATGGGGCAGAACATGGTCGGCTGGGTTCGCTTTACGGTCTGCGGCGAGGCGGGGCGCGGGGTGGAGATTCGCCACGCGGAAGTGCTGGACAAGGAAGGCAACTTCTACCTCGGCAACATCCGGTCTGCGAGGCAGACGATCCGTTATACGAAGAGGCGCTCGGAGCCGGAGTCGTTTGAGCCCCGGTTTACTTTCCAAGGCTTCCGCTATATTCGCCTGATCGGCTTCGAGGAGCCGATCAGGCTGGAGGACTTCACGGGCATCGTCGTTCATTCCGACATGGAGCGGACCGGCTTCTTCGAATGCTCCGATCCTCTGGTGAACCAGCTGCAGCACAACATTCTGTGGGGGCTTAAGGGCAACTTCCTCGACGTGCCGACGGACTGCCCGCAGCGGGATGAGCGGCTCGGCTGGACCGGGGATGCCCAAGTATTTGCCCGCACCGCCACGTACTTGATGAACGCGGCGCCCTTCTTCGCCAAGTGGACGGGCGACTTGAAGGCGGAGCAGGCCGAGGACGGAGGGGTCCCATTCGTCGTGCCGAACATGCTGGAGAAGAAGCCGAGCAAAGGGGGATTCCCGCCGCCGTACAACTCCGCCGCCTGGGGCGATGCCGCCGCGATCGTGCCGTGGACCGTCTATCTGAGCTACGGAGACAAGCGCATCCTCGAGGATCAATATGACAGCATGAAGGCTTGGGTCGAGTATATCCGCCAGACGGGCGATAACGAATACTTGTGGGACACCGGCTTCCACTTCGCGGACTGGCTGGCGCTCGACGCCAAGCCGGGGGCATACATGGGAGCGACCGATATGCACTTCGTCGCGACGGCGTATTATGCCTACTCGACGTCGATTGTACGGAAGTCGGCGGAGATTCTCAGCAAGACGGAAGACGCCAAGCGCTACGCCGAGCTGTACGACGGCATCGTCCGCGCGTTCCGCGAAGAGTACGTGACGCCTTCGGGCAGGCTCGCCGTCCCGACGCAAACCGCGCAGGTGATCGGACTTCACTTTGGCCTGCTGGAAGGCCAAGCGAAGGAGAAGGCAATCGCGAAGCTGATGAAGCTGCTCGAAGAGAGCGATCACCACCTGACGACCGGCTTCGTCGGTACGCCGTACCTGAACTTTGCGCTCAGCCGGAACGGCCGGAACGACGAGGCTTTCAAGCTGCTGCTGCAGAAGGACTTTCCGTCCTGGCTCTATCAGGTGACCAAAGGCGCGACGACGATTTGGGAGCACTGGGACGGCATTCGGGAGGACGGCACGTTCTGGAGCGACGCGATGAACTCCTTCAACCACTACGCCTACGGGGCGATAGGCGATTGGCTGTACCGCTGCGTCGCCGGCATCGACACGGACGAGGCGGAAGCGGGCTACAAGCGGCTTCGCATTCGTCCGCAGCCGGGCGAAGGGTTGACATGGGCGGAAGGCCGACTCGAGACGATGTACGGCACGGTCGTCTCCCGTTGGAGCCGGTCGGAGGGCGGCCGAATGGACGTCCGCATCGTCATTCCGCCGAATACGACGGCGGAGATCGAGCTTCCGGGAGCGGCGCTGGCCGAAACGCGCGAGAACGGCGTCATCCTGGGGACGGAGAACGGCATCTTGTCGGCGGAGCAGGCGGAAGGCGGAGTTCGGCTGACGGCCGGCTCCGGCCATTATCGGTTTACCTACTAATCGAACGAAGGGGATGGATTCCATGGAACGAGATCTGAAGCAGCTCATCGCGCAGATGACGCTGGAGGAGAAGGCGGGGCTTTGCTCCGGCCTCGACTTCTGGCATACGAAAGGAATCGAGAGACTCGGCATTCCCTCCGTGATGGTCACCGACGGCCCGCACGGCTTGCGCAAGCAGAAGGCGAGCGCAGACCACCTGGGCCTGTTCGACAGCGTGCCGGCCACTTGCTTCCCTTCCGCGGCCGGACTCGCCAGCTCCTGGGACCGCGACTTGATCCGACAAGTGGGCATTGCCCTCGGAGAGGAGTGCCAGGCCGAGGAAGTGGCCGTTTTGCTCGGGCCGGGCGCAAACATCAAGCGGTCCCCGCTTTGCGGCCGCAACTTCGAATACTTCTCCGAGGATCCGTACTTGTCCTCGGAGCTGGCCGCCGCCCACATCGAAGGCGTGCAAAGCCAAGGCGTAGGCACGTCGCTCAAGCATTTCGCCGCCAACAACCAAGAGCACCGCCGCATGACCGGCGACTCGGTCGTCGACGAGCGGACGCTGCGCGAGATTTACTTGGCGAGCTTCGAGGGAGCCGTCAAGAAGGCACAGCCATGGACGGTCATGTGTTCTTACAATAAAGTGAACGGCACGTTTGCTTCAGAAAACCCGAAGCTGCTGACGGACATTCTGAAGGACGAGTGGGGCCACGAGGGCTTCGTCGTGTCCGACTGGGGCGCCGTCAACGAGCGCGCCGACGGGTTGGCCGCAGGCCTCGAGCTGGAGATGCCGTCCAGCAATGGATCGGGCGATCGCAAGATCGTGGAAGCCGTCCGCAGCGGCAAGCTACCCGAGGAGAAGCTGGACGCGGCGGTGGAGCGTCTGCTAAATATTATTTTCCGGGCGGTCGACGCCCGCAAGCCCGGCGCGACCTTCGATGCGGACGCCCATCACCGGCTGGCCCGCGAAGTGGCGCGCGAGTGCATGGTGCTGCTTAAGAATGACGACCATCTGCTGCCGCTCGCAAAGTCCGGCAAGATTGCCGTGATCGGCGAACTGGCGGAGCAGTCTCGCTTCCAAGGCGGCGGCAGTTCTCACGTCAATCCCACGAAGCTGGAGAACATCCGCGAGGAGTTGGCGGGCGTTGCCGGCCCGGCCGTCTTGATTTCCTACTCCCAAGGCTATGCGCTTGCGAACGACGACATCGACGACAATCTGTTCCGGGAAGCCGCGGAGGCCGCTCGCCAAGCGGACGTTGCGATCGTCTTCGCCGGCCTGCCGGAACGTTATGAGTCCGAGGGCTTCGACCGGACTCATCTGCGCATTCCGGACAATCAAGCGAAGCTGATCGAAGCGGTCGCTGCGGTTCAAGGCAACGTCGTCGTCGTGCTGAGCAATGGCGCTCCCGTCGAGATGCCTTGGATCGGCAAGACGAAGGCGGTGCTGGAAGCGTATCTGGGCGGCCAGGCGCTCGGCGGTGCGATCGCGGACCTGCTGTTCGGCGTCGCGAGCCCGTGCGGCAAGCTGGCGGAGACGTTCCCTGTCCGGCTCGAACACAACCCGTCGTACTTGAACTTCCCGGGCGAGGGAGACCGGGTGGAATATCGCGAGGGAATTTTCGTCGGCTACCGGTATTACGACGCGAAGCGGATAGCGCCGCTTTTCCCGTTCGGCCACGGCCTAAGCTACACTAGCTTCGAATATCGCAATCTGGAGACGGATCACTCCATCATCGACGACACCGAGACCGTGAACGCCACGGTTCGCGTGAAGAACGTCGGCAATCGTGCAGGCAAAGAGATCGTGCAGCTTTACGTACGAGACGCGGAAAGCTCGGTCATTCGTCCGGAGAAGGAGCTCAAGGGCTTCGCCAAGGTCGAATTGCAGCCGGGCGAAGAGAAGGAGATCATTTTCACGCTGAACAAGCGGTCGTTCGCGTTCTATGACGTCGCCCTGAAGGATTGGCGCGTCGAGACGGGCGAATTCGAGCTTCTGGTCGGTTCTTCTTCCGCCGATATCCGGCTGAGCGGCACGCTTGCCGTACGTTCGAAGACGAACCTCGAGAGGCGGTACGATCGCAACTCCACGGTAGGCGACTTGCTGGCCGATCCCGCCGCCTCGGTCGCGATCGAAGAGCTGATGAAGAACTCGCCATTCCCGCTGCCTGCGGAGGATTCGGATGAAGAGGGCGCGGAGATGATGGCGGCCTTCGCTAAATATTTGCCGCTGCGCGCCGTCGTCGCCTTCAGCGGAGGAGCGTTAACCGACGAGGCTCTGGACGCTTGGCTAGACAAATTGAACAAAGTCAAAGTAGACAAGAATATATGATTGAGTTTTCAGAAAAGAGAAGAGGAGGCGTTTGTATGGGGAAACCTTATTTTGCGATTGCCGAGATCACGGATTACGGGCCGTTTATTACCAAGCTGGTGCTGCCGATAAAGGCAAACGTGAAGGCGGAAGCGGTAAAGCCGGAATGCTTTAATGTCTATGTGGAGCGGAAGGACAAGAACGGGGAGATCTTAATGCTTCCGCGGAGTTGGTTTGAACTCGATAACCTAATTCCGAGCACGGGATACGGCGTCGTCATGGATGCATACCCATCGGGTCTCGACGGAGAACGGAGAGCGGAAGGGGATTTCGTGACGCTCGAAATGAAGCATGGTCCGATGGACCCCTTATCGGCCGCGATTGCCCCGCTGAATGGAATGAATGAATATATCATCAGCGATTACCGGATTACGCAGATTGCAGAGATCCCGTCCGATAGAGGTACGCTGTCGGGTTTCGTCTTCGATCTATGTGCGGGTACTACGATGAAGCAGGCAGAATCGTTCCTGCAGGGTGTCTCTTCCTTCCAAGAGGAACCGCTGAAGTACGGCTACTTCGTACCGCAGACGGGAAACGGAAAACGACCGCTCATCATCTGGCTGCACGGAGGAGGAGAGGGGGGTCAAGACCCAGCCATTGCCTATACGGGCAACAAGGTGGTGAACTTGGCCGGAGATGACATCCAGTCGAAGTTCGGCGGCGCCTACGTATTGGTTCCGCAAGCGCCGACCTTCTGGTTGGACGACGGGAGCGGACTTTACGGCCGGACAGGAAATTCCAAATACGTGCAAGCCTTAAAGGCGCTCATCGACGAGTTTATTTCCCGCAATGATGCGGCAATCGACACCAACCGGATCTATATCGGCGGTTGCTCTAACGGCGGATTTATGACGATGCGAATGGTGCTGGATTATCCGGACTTTTTCGCGGCGGCTTATCCGGTATGCGAAGCGCTGTTCGATGAAGTCATCAGCGATGCGGAGATCGAGAAGATGAAGATTATGCCGATTTGGTTTACGCATTCCAAGGACGACTCCGTCGTAAAGCCGGAAGAAACCGTTGTACCGACCTATGAGCGCTTGATGAAGGCCGGAGCAACGAACGTGCATTTCTCTTTTTTTGACAAAGTGGTGGATCTCCATGGCCTGTTTACCGATGAACAGGGGCAACCGTTTACCTACCACGGTCATTTCACTTGGATATATGCTCTGAATGACGACTGCCGCCTGGATTACGATGGAGAGCCGGTCGTGGTTGAAGGTAAAGAAGTTTCGCTGATGGATTGGCTGGCTTTGCAGCACAAGTAACGATAAACTGCTTATCGGATCGCTTGGAAGTAAAGGATCTTATTTGCACAAGAGGGCAACCAGTTTTCATGGTTGCCCTCTTGTCATAAGGTGATGGGATGTCCACCTGCATACCTCGTATTAGGCATTGAATTTTTTTATGAAAACCATCATTTATGTTCATTTTACGCGATAGATGAAGGGAGGTTAAAATGATTTTAGAAGCATGTCGCGGTTCAAATGCGGGCACCAATAAACCATAAATGACAGGAGGCGTTCAATAGTGTTTGAAACCTCTTTAACACGAAAGCTCAACATTAAATATCCGATCTTTCAGGCACCGATGGCAGGCGGGCCAACGACTCCGGAATTAGTAGCAGCCGTTTCGAACGCTGGCGGACTAGGCAACCTAGGTGCCGGGTATTTAACCCCCAAACAGCTCCGAAATACAATCCATAAGATCAGAAAGTTAACCGACCGGCCTTTCGGCGTTAATTTATTTGTCTTTGAACAACCGGAAGAATCAGAAGAAGAGACGATGAAGGAAATGTCGGACTACCTTGACTTTTACCGTAATGAACTTGGCATTCCGCAAAGTCCGGCACTTCGAAAGTATTCGGAATCGTTTGAAGAGCAGGTACAGGTAGTTCTGGAAGAGAGCGTTCCCGTGTTTAGTTTCACGTTCGGCATACCTTCACCCGACATGATTCAAAGCATGAAACAACGCGGAACGTTTGTAGTCGGTACTGCAACAACAGTGGATGAAGCGATTCAGTTGGAGGCATCTGGCGCAGATGCGATTGTGGCCCAAGGAAGTGAAGCAGGGGGACACAGAGGGACATTCCTTAAGAACGTATCCGATTCTTTAATCGGACTCATGGCTCTGGTTCCCCAAATGGTTGATCGTGTTTCGGTTCCCGTGATCGCATCAGGGGGGATTATGGATGGACGGGGGTTAGTAGCCAGTCTGACATTGGGAGCGTCAGCCGTTCAAATGGGTACAGCTTTTTTGGCCTGTACGGAAAGCGGAGCACATCCAACGTACAAACAACAAATTCTTTCGGCAAACGAGGATGCCACCGAAATTACGCGTGCTTACTCCGGCAAAGCAGCAAGGGGCATTCAGACCAAATTTATGCGTAATATGCATGCGTATCCGGGAAAAATTCCTCCTTACCCGATTCAGCATGTCATGACAAAGGATATTAGACAGGCTTCGGCAATGGCAAATAACCCGGAGTATATGTCACTCTGGGCCGGGCAAGGCTTGAGGTTGGCTAACGATCAATCTGCCGCGACCATTATCAAACAAACAATCGATCAAGCCAAAAAGCTTATCGAGGATAGGAAGTAATCAAACTTGATTTTCAACGCGCAAATCGCGAGTCGTCCAATCTCAGCGCTGGAGAAAAAAACGCGGACGCGTTATCATTTCCTGTTTATGAAACCGAGCGGGGCGCAATTGAAGATCATCGGCAAATGGATGATTTCAACGAGGAGCCGAGAAATCGAAAGCGCTCGGGATCATGTACAATCCGGAGCCGGTCAAGACGGAGCTGGCCGCGATTCAGAACGTCGTGCAGCAATACGCGATGGCGTTGGAAACCGGTACGATCGATCCGGAGCAAAACTTGCCGAAGTTCAACGCCTTGCTGAATGCGGCCGGCATCGACAAGGTCATTGCCGAGAAGCAGCGGCAACTGGACGCGTGGGCGGCGGGCAAATAGAAAAGCTTCTTTATATATAGAAGAAAGCCGTCGGGGAATGAACGGATGCGCACCCCTTAGCATAGGCATCGGAAAACCTCTTGGTATTCCGGAAGGCTAAGGGGTGATTTGTTTGGTAAATTGACCTAAGCGGAATCCGTGCGAAACTCCAGGTCACTTAAGACCTTGGCGATCCCGGAAAATGTCTGCTGAAGCCCAATGGAACTAATTTCCTTGGGCTGTGTTTGTACAAAGAAGTAGTGACTGTAGGGGATGTACGAATCGCGAGGGCCACGGCTCATACTATAGCATTCTGCAGGTAAAAAAATGAATGGGCCGTAAAGAAATGAGGATATGAAAACGTTTAATTCCATTCTATAATGTAAACACGAGAGGAACGTGCATGGATAAGAAGGCTTCATACACCCCAATCCTCCCGATTGCGACTGCTAAACGTACAGGAAAGCCCAAGCCCCGAAGGTCCAGGGCTTTTTCTTATGTCAATTGTAGGAGAAGGAGGGAGAAGCACTTTGAAGGTAGTCGGCTTTTGGCGAAGATCGATCTTTATGCGGCTTGTCCTTACCTTTCTGATCATTATGGTACCGCTGTATGGCATCGGCATCAGCATGTACAAGTGGGGCGTGACCGCGATCAAAAGGGAAATTCTCAACACGAAGGCAGCGCAGATGTCCTACTATTTGGATAAAATCGAAAAGGAAATCCAGGGACTGAAGCTGGTGCAGTCCGATGCGCTTTACAATGACGATATTAACCGGCTCGCCAATAATGATTCGTTCATGGACAATTACGAACGCGGCTATTATTTGAACAAACTGCAGCAGAGGCTGAGCGCAATTAAAAACGGCAGTAATTATATCGAAAATGTAATCGCTTACATCCCCTCCATCCGACGAACGATTCCTGCAGAAGGCAGTATTGGAGATTTGCAAGAGACGGATTTGAAACGGATGGCCCTCTTCGACAACTCGACGCCTTCTCAGTTGGTTTATAGCGATGAGCATCTCTTTCTTAACGCTTTTTTTCCGCCGAACTACATCAAGGAGAGCCCCCAGCCTTTATATGCTGTGTTGATCGAGCTATCCCTCCCTCAACTGAAGGAGTCGCTAAAGCAATTCAATCTGAACGAAAATAGCGGTTCGTTCCTTATGGACGCCCACAAGCATTTGCTGATTTCAGACAGTATAGCTACACCGACTCAGGAACGCATCCGCTTCATGGTAGGCAGTTCTGACAGCGGCAGAGGTTCAGTTACTGTACAAGGCAAGCCTTATCTTTATATTTATAGCACTTCATCTTATCTGGGTCTTACACTGGTCAGCTATATTCCGGAGAGCGCTCTGTTTGCCGGACTGAGAAAATACGAATCCTCGTTCTGGCTGCTTTCGATTGCTGTACTATTGATCATCATTCTTTTTTCGCTGGCGATTCTCCGCTTTATCAGGATGCCGCTGCACACCCTGATCAGAGGGTTTAAACGGCTTGAGAACGGAGACATGGATTTCACGATCGGCCATCGATTTGAAGACGAGTTTGGGTTTCTCTATGACAGATTCAATTCGATGCTTGGACGGTTGCGGGCGCTGATCGACCAGAACTATAAGCAGACCATCATGGTGCAGCGGGCAGAGCTGAAGCAGCTGCAAGCCCAGATCAACCCGCATTTTCTCTATAACAGTTTTTTTATTCTTTACACGATGACCAAGCGGGGGGAATATGAGCAATTGATGAAATTCCAGCTCCAGCTGGGCGAGTATTTTCAATTCGTAACCCGAAATGCTTCGGATGAGGTAACTCTGGAGCAGGAAGTAAATCACGCGCGAACCTATTGCGACATACAGTCCATGCGATTCTCCAACAGAATTCGGGTGGCGTTCGGCGAGCTGCCGCCGGCCTATACAGACTTTATTGTGCCGCGGTTAATTCTGCAGCCTATTCTGGAGAACGCTTTTGAGCACGGTTTGGAGAATCTGGAAGAGAACGGCCTATTGAACATCCGGTTCCTGCCGGAGCAGGACGGATTGCGCATTGAAGTAGCGAACAACGGAGCACAGTTGACGGACGAGCAGCTCCGCAAGTTCGAATCCGATATCGAATCAAACGAACATGCGGAAGTCACGGGCTTGATCAATATACACCGGCGGATCAGGCTGCTTCTCGGGAACGATAGTGGGCTCTGCATGGCAAGCGGCAAGTTCGGCGTCGTTGTGACCATTCGGCTGACCACAGTCTGAATAAGAAGGGGGATACCCATGTATACGCTTTTGATTGTCGATGATGAACCGATTATCGCCGACGGATTATATGAAGAATTCAAAGAGTGCGGCGAATGGGAAATGGATGTGCATCGCGTCTACTCCGGGAAAGGAGCGCTCGAACTATTGGGCCGGATGAAAGTCGATATGATCATATCGGACATTCGTATGCCTGGCCTGGATGGAATCGGATTGCTGCATCATGTTAAGAGCAGTTGGCCCTCCTGCCGTGTGATCTTTTTAACCGGTTATAAGGAGTTTGACTACGCGCACCGCGCCATGGAGCATGGCGCAGTCCGATATATTCTGAAAACGGAAGGGTATGGCAAGGTCATGGAGGCCGTTGGGCAGACCATAGCGGAGATGGAGCGGTCGCTTCGCGCCGAAGCGCTGATCGCCGAGGCGGAAGAACGGCTTCAAGTGTTGAACGAGATGATGCTGCAGGACTTGCTGGCAGCCGCGCTGTGCGGAGAGATGGAGGCCGGTCCCGATATTGCTGAAGAATGGGTGCGGCTCGGCATGCCGCTCGATCCCTTTAAGCCGATCTGGTTGGCCGTCTGCCGCTTTGACGCGCCATTCCCGCCAGTTCCGTCCGGATATAGGGCCAGGAAGGCCGCGGTCGAGACGATCCGTCTGATTGCCGAGCGGTATTTCTCACCGCTTGTGGAGAGTGTCATGACCGCTTCCGGTTCCAATCGGATGGCATGGCTCCTGCAGGCGA
The DNA here is from genome assembly GCF_020731285.1 of Cohnella baijiui. GTDB lineage: Bacteria > Bacillota > Bacilli > Paenibacillales > Paenibacillaceae > Cohnella. Next base: position 104,747 of record NZ_JAJFOW010000014.1, on the reverse strand, counting down.
AGCATACAAGCAGCGGGTCTGAAGTCTCCGACCATCGGGAGGAGCAAATCGGACTGTTCATCCGCGAAACGCTCGAAACGATCCAAAGGGCCGCAAAGGAAACGATTGGGCGGACGGTTTCGTTTGCGGTCTGCACGGAGACGATCGAATGGGAGCGGATTGCGGAAGCGAATCAATCGCTCGCGCACCTGCTTGATCACCGATTGGGCGCAGGTACGGAGATGCTGCGTACCGATAAGCAGGAAGCTCGATCCCAGGATATCGTCACCAAAGTCAAAGTCTATATCGACGCGCATCTTCACGAGGATATTTCCCTTGTGAGGCTTGCGGATCTCGTTCACTTCAATCCGACCTATCTGTCCCGCTTCTTTAAACAACAAACCGGTCTTAACCTTTCCGAATTCATCCAGACGGTCCGGTTAGACCGGGCCAAGCAGCTGCTGGCCGATTCCGAAAACCGCATCAATGACATCGCGGCATCGCTCGGATACGGTTCCGCTTCGAACTTTGCTCGTTCCTTCAAGAAGCTGACGGGTCTTGCCCCACAAGAATACAGGGATGCCTTTTGCAGGTAAATAAATGAATGAGCCGTAAAGAAATGATGATATGAAAACGCTTCAATCCTTTCTATAATGTAAGCACAGTGGCCACTGTAAATCATGATTAAAGGGGAACGTGCATGGAAAAGAAAGCTTCATACCCCCAAATCCTCACGACTGCTGTCCTAACGGCTGCCATTCTGGTTCTTGCTGCCTGCAGCGGTAACCATACAACGAACAAAGAAAGCAATCCTTCCTCGCAAGCAAGCCAAACATCGAACGACAACACGGGGGATGCTGCCGATTCTACGGCGGAAATCGCGAAGGGAAAATACGATTCTCCGATTACTGTTACATCGGTTATGGGCTTAAGCGATCAGGTGCAGAAATCCGTCGCCATCAAACCGGATGTTGTGAACGACAACATATGGACCCGCGGCTATGAGAAGGATTTGGGCATCAAGATTAAATACCTCTGGACGGTACCGGGGGCGCAAATGGAACAAAAAATGAACGTGGCCATTTCTTCAAACGATTTGCCGGACATCATCCCTGCCAACCCGCGTCAATTTAAGATGCTGGTTGATACCGGCGTCGCCATGGATATCACGCAGCTGTTTGATCAGTACGCCTCCGATTTTACAAAGAAAATGATGGAAGCCGACAAGAACATCGGTTTGAATCAGGCGACTGTGGAAGGCAAACTCATGGGGATCCCGCAACTGAATGGGGCCATTGATGCAGCATCGATGATTTGGATTCGGGCGGATTGGCTGAAAAATCTCGGTCTGGAGCCTCCAAAGACAATGGACGATGTCATAAAAATCGCGGAGGCTTTCACAAAAAACGATCCGGACCGGAACGGAGCTAACGATACCTACGGCCTTGGGCTCTTGAAGGACCTGACGGGCGGGTTTGCCGGGCTTGACGGTTTCTTCGAAGGCTATCACGGTTACGTGAACGGGTGGATCGATGACGGATCGGGCAATCTTGTCTTCGGGGGGATACAGCCGCCAATCAAGAGCGCGCTCGCCAAGCTGGCGGAAATGTACAAGAACGGATATATCGACAAGGAATTCTCCGTCAAAGACACCGCGAAGGTCGCCGAGTCGGTAACGGCCGGCAAGGTCGGCATGCTTTACGGCCAACATTGGAACCCGTTCTACCCGCTGCAGGATGCGAAGAACAAGGACCCCAAAGCGGATTGGCAGGCGTTCCCGATTGTCTCTATAGACAGCGTGCCTGCCAAGCCGATGATTAACGGCTCTGCGGCTACGTTCTACGTAGTCAACAAGAAAATGAAAAACCCGGAAGCCGCGATCAAGCTTTACAACTATTTCTATGCCAAAGACCCGGCGATCAGCCCGGATTTCGCTCCCGCCTATCACGGCAAGAACGGCGAGCAAGAAAAAATACCGGATCAAAACTATCAATTGGCCACGATGACGTCGTTCTACCCGCAGCAGAACCTATTCATCCATCAGAGCGTGAACAAATATTTCAATGAAAAGGATCAATCGGTTTTGGAGAATTACTGGGTCAAGGATAACGTGGAACAGATCGAGAATTACAAAGCCGGCGATAATAAGCTTTGGAGCGGCTATGCCTGGGCAGGTCCCGACAACAGCGCGTTCAACGTGATCGAATTCTACGACAAGAATGATAGGTTCCTGCAAAACGGCTACATCAAAGCCGATACGGAGTCGACGACGCAAAAGGGAGCGACGCTTAACCAGATGCGCAGCGAGACGTTCACGAAAATCATTATGGGAGCGGCGCCCGTCGACGAATTCGACGCTTACGTGACGAAATGGAAGAAGCTCGGCGGGGACGACATTACCAGAGAAGTCAACGCAGCCAAGTAAGGAAACGGCAACGAAGCCGGTTGGATGGATGAATGGAACTGCCTTTCAACCGGCTACAGATAGGACAAGGAGTGTAAGGGAATGGCGAGTAGACAAACCGTAGAGCAAACCGGCGGCTATACCAAACGTACTCGTGCCGCAGCGAAAATCAGGCATCAGTTTCCGATGCATCTCATGCTGCTCCCCTGTGTTCTACTAGTCGCGGTCTTCAGCTACTATCCGATGGCCGGCATCCTGATCGCATTTCAGAACTACAATCCGACGAAAGGGTTCTTTAACTCGAAGTTCGTCGGCCTCGAGAACTTTAACTATGTTTATGCCATGCCGGAGACGATGCAGGTGCTCTGGAATACGGTCTTTATAGCGCTGCTTAAGATCGTATTCGGGCTGCTCGTGCCCGTCCTATTTGCGATATTGCTCGATATGGTTCGCCGCAGCTTCGTGAAGCGGTCCATTCAGACGCTGATTTATATTCCGCACTTTTTGTCTTGGGTCATTCTGTCGGGCATTCTGATCGATATTTTGTCGCCAACCGACGGCATCATTAGTTTCATACTGAAAGGGATCGGAATCGAACCGATTTTTTTTCTGGCAAACGAGAAAATATTCCCTTATCTCCTGGTCGTTACCGATGTTTGGAAGGAGTTCGGCTACGGGACGATTATTTATCTGGCGGCGATCACCTCCATCAACACCTTGCTCTATGAGGCTGCCGTCATGGACGGCGCCAGCCGTTTCCGCCAGGTGCTGCATGTAACCATTCCGGGCATCATGCCTATCGTTGTGCTAATGGCGACACTCAGTCTCGGCAATGTGCTGAACGCAGGCTTCGAGCAAGTGTTCAACCTGTACAGCCCCGTCGTATACAAGACCGGCGACATCCTGGATACGTTCGTTTACCGGATCGGATTGCAAAACAGCCAATATGGCGTCGCTACCGCGGTCGGGTTGTTCAAATCGGTCGTTTCGTTCGTGTTCATCGTCACGGGTTACAGGCTTGCCTCCAAATTTGCAGGCTATCGCATTTTCTGACGAAGGGGCGGGTATCATGCATCACCGAACGTTCGGCGGCAAAGTATTCGAGGGCGTAAATCACCTATTCCTTGCCGCTTGTGCGCTGCTATGTATTTTCCCGATTATCCACGTGTTGGCCGTGTCCTTCAGCGGCAGTACTGCGGCGGCTGCCGGACAGGTGACGCTCTGGCCGGTCGAATTCAACCTAAGCTCATATAAATATGCGCTTAACAATCCGCAGTTTCTCACCTCCTTCCTGGTGTCGTTGGAGCGTGTCGCGCTCGGCTTGTCCGTCAATATGCTGTTAACCATTTTCGCAGCCTATCCTTTGTCCAAGGAACGCAGCGATCTGTATGGGCGGAATGCGTATTCGTGGTACCTGTTTATCACGATTATTTTCAGCGGCGGACTCATCCCCTGGTACATGACGGTGAAGCAGCTCGGCCTGATGGACTCCGTGTGGGCGCTGATTCTGCCGGGTGCGGTCCCCGTATTCAACGTCATCATTCTGCTTAACTTTTTCCGCCAGCTCCCGAAGGAGATCGGTGAGTCGGCCTTCATCGATGGCGCGGGTCATTGGACCATTCTAAGCCGAATTTATTTGCCGCTCTCCAAGCCGGCTCTCGCGACATTAGTGCTCTTTACCTGCGTAGGGCACTGGAACGCTTGGTTCGACGGGCTGATCTTGATGAGCTCGCCGCATCACTATCCGCTGCAAACCTATCTGCAGACGATCATGATCAATCGCGATATGTCCCTGTTTACGACCGCCTCACAGGAAGAACTCAAGATGCTGTCGGAAGTGTCAGACCGCACCTTGAAGTCGGCTCAGATTTTTATTGCTGCCGCCCCGATTCTGGCCGTATATCCGTTCCTTCAGAAGTATTTTATGAAAGGAATTGTAGTAGGCAGCGTGAAAGGTTGATGTTAGTCTGGCAATCCTAGCTTCTCGTATATTGATGTAGGGAGGGCTTCGCATGATGAATAGGAATAGCTATGATGTAGCCGCTTATGTCTGGCCGGCTTATACGGGGGACGAACCCAGAACCAGGATGTTCTGGCCGGAAGGAATCGGGGAGTGGCAGTCCGTCAAAAATGCCGCGAGAAAATTTCCGGAACACGATTGGCCGAGAAAACCGTTATGGGGATATGTCAATGAAGCGGATCCTTATGTGATGGAAATGCAAATTAATGCTGCGGCAGATCACGGCATCAATGTGTTTATCTATGACTGGTATTGGTATGACAAACGACCTTTCTTGGAGCAATGCTTGAATAACGGATACTTGAAAGCACGAAACAATGACAGGGTTCAATTTTACTTGATGTGGGCGAATCACGACGTCAATCATACGTGGGATATCCGGCTATCTCATATGCAGGATACGGTCATTTGGGAGGCGTCGGTGGATCGCCCCGAGTTCGAACGAATTGCCCATCGGTTGATCGCCGAATACTTCAAGCACCCTTCCTACTACACCATCGACGGCAAGCCTGTATTTATGATTTACGATCTGGCCAATTTGATGAAGGGCTTGGGAGGGGCGGACGCAACCAAAGACGCGTTCGACTGGTTCCGCAACCGGGCGGTAGAGGAAGGGCTTCCGGGACTTCATCTTCAATTGACTCTGTGGAAAGAGATGAGCTTCAATCTTAGCGGCATCGATGGCGGCAAGGAGGCCACGACAAGCGAAGTGGTCACGCTGCTTGGATTTGACAGCTTGTCCCACTATCAGTTTGTGCATTTTGCCGATATCGACAGAGACTATGAGGATATTATGAAGGATGTCGTTAAGGAATGGCAGCGAATTGACCAAACCTATGACATTCCTTATTACCCGCATATCTCAATCGGATGGGACAACAATCCGAGATTTCAGGAATTCCGTCCCGGCATCGTGAGGCAGAACACGCCGGACCATGTACAAAAGGCGCTTCAGCTGGCCAAGCAATATGCCGACGAGCATCCGGGACAACAGCCGTTGATTACCATCAACAGCTGGAACGAATGGACGGAAACCAGTTATCTTCAACCGGATGATCGATATGGATACGGCTATCTGGAGGCCGTGAAGATAACCTTTATAAAGTAAACGGTCACGCTGACTTTTGTACATATTCATGGAGATTGGTGCAGGACAACATGAGCGGATCTATTGTACGAGCCTGAAAATCTAATTTTCAGGCTCGTTCTTAGTATTCAAAAATTTTTTCCAAATATAAAATAATTTTCTTGATGTGAAATTGGAGCTCATGCTACAATTACTTCCATAATTTAATAAATATTTACTTCATTAGGTGTGAAAGCGGGTGAGCTTTTGCATGGCAGAACCGTTACGCATTGGGGTAGTGGGTGTTTACCATGAAACGAACACGTTTGCACCTGGGTTAACGCACCTGAGTGACTTTAGTCGTTGTTCCACGTTGGGGGAATTTCCCTTTATGGAGCTGTTTCAGCATACCCGAACGACGATGGGAGGAGTGATTGATGCCTCGCTGCAAGACTCCATTACGCTTGTGCCCGGATTGTATGTCTCGGCGACGCCTGGCGGAATCGTGTCCGATGAAGCTGCGAGACATATTTTGCAGCAGCTGACACAATCGATTCAACCAGGTCTTGATGGTTGGGTCGTTATTCTTCATGGCGCGATGGTGTCAGAGAGTTGTCCGGATATGGAGGAAGCTATACTGGAGGCCATCAGAAGTCGCATTGGTGTAGATATTCCCATTGCCGTCACTGTGGACCTGCATGCCAATCTGGGACCAAACATGCCTCAGTTATGCAACTTGCTCGTCGGATACGATACTTACCCTCATATCGATGCCTATGAACGTGGGATGGAAGCTTTGCAGCTGCTGGTTCGACAAATTCGTGGAGAGATTCAGCCTGTGATCGCATTGGCCAGACCGAATATGCTCGTGGTTCCTCAAAAAATGATCACGACGCAAGGTGTCATGAAGCAGATCATGGAGAAGGCGTTTGCAATGGAGCGTGACCCCGACGTCCTGAATGTAACTGTTTGCGGCGGATTTCCGTACAGTGACGTCCCTTTTGCGGGAATGTGTTTTGCGGTGACGACCAACGGGCGGGAATCCTTGGCACAGCGCTATGCGGATGAGCTGGCTCAGCTTGCATGGTCTCTGCGCGATCAGTTTCGAGTTGAAGCTATTGGCGTGACGGCTGCACTGCAATCCGTTCAGGAGGCCCATGAGGGACCCGTCATTCTGGTGGAAGGGTCCGATAATGTAGGCGGCGGTTCTCCTGCCGATGGAACGCATCTCCTACAAGAGCTTCTGAAGCTCCCTCAACGTAGCCTGATCGTCATTCGTGATCCGGACGCGGTTGCGACTGCATGCCGGCAAGGTGTAGGCGAAGTCTTCTCTTATCCGGTTGGAGGCAAAAGCGACAGCCTGCATGGCATGCCGGTTCCTGTCGAGGGGAAGGTCCGGCTGCTTTTCGATGGCATGTATACGCATCGAGGGCCTTACATGAAGGGCGCTATTGCTTATATGGGAACAACCGCTGTTATTGAAGCAGGTCCTGTTACCCTTGTCCTCACCTCCGAGCGGGTGCCTCCCTGGGATATCGGGCATGTTGAATCATTAGGGCTGCATCCTTCTTCTTTCCACATCATTGTAGTGAAATCGGCCGTAGCTTGGATCAGCGCCTTTGGACCCTATGCCAAGAAGATGATCGAGGTGGACACTCCCGGCTGCTGCACCGTCTCGTTGCAGAGTCTCCTCTACCGCCATGTACCCCCATCTGCATTTCCATGGAATTCAATTGAAAAGGAGCATGCAGAATGAACCGATACCAACAATCGATCGACAAATTTCAAGAAGCAAAAGCTTATGTAGCGGGAGGGGTAGCCAGCAGTCTCCGGGTTTCGATGAAGCCGACGCCCTTGTACGTACGCAAAGCGTACGGGGCGATCATTCAAGATGTGGACGGCCATGAGTACGTTGACTACATGCTGGCTTATGGCCCTCTGATCTTGGGTCATGCCCATCCCGGGTTTAACGAACGAATCCTCGAGGCTTTGCAGAAGGGGAGCACCTACGGCATGCAGCACGACGGCGAAATTCAACTGGGCCGGCGTTTAACGGAAATATTGCCTTGCGCCGAGCAAGTTGCATTCAGCGGATCGGGGACCGAAGCGGTGATGCTGGCGCTTCGGTTAGCGCGAGCCTATACCTCAAAGCGAAAAATCGTCCGTTTCTATGGTCATTACCACGGATGGTCGGACACCATTTTTACGTCTTTCCCAAGCCCGGATTTCTCCTCCGCCGGCCCGACCGAAGGGAACTCGGATATCATCCCGGGAACAAACGGACAAAGCCGCAGCAGTCTGCAGGATATCATCCTCTTGCCGTGGAACGACCCCGAAGCTTTGGAGGAGACGCTGGCACAGCATCATCATGAGATCGCAGCAGTCATAACTGAGCCCGTGATGTGCAATTCAGGCTGTATTGCACCCAAGCCGGGCTATATGGAATTGATGCGGGAGTTGACGTCAAAGTTGGGCATCGTGCTCATCTGGGATGAAGTGATCACCGGCTTTCGCATGGGGCTTGGCGGTGCGCACGAACGATTCGGCATCCTTCCGGATCTTGTGACGATCGGCAAAGCATTGGGTGGCGGAATTGCTCTAAGCGCGGTAGCGGGCAATAGAGAGATGATGTCTCTCATCGAAGAAGGAACCGTCATGCATCTCGGGACGCTCAATGGCAACGGCTTGTCGACAGCAGCCGGATTAGCGGTCATTGAAGAGCTATCGAAGGAGGACGGACAAGTGCTCAAGGAGATGGAGAACACCGCACTCCGTCTGTCGGATGGCATTCGATCTCATCTTGGCCGGAACGGTCATCCAGTCGTCGTCAATCAACTGGGTCCGGTGTTTCATGTCATGTTTATCGATAGAACGGAAGTGAACGATTTCGATACGTTTAATCTTCGGGATACGAGCCTGTATACGCAATTTGCCGAGGCGCTGCTGCACGAAGGGATACTCGTTCGTCCCAATGGACTTTGGTATGTCTCATCGGCCCATGGCGAGAAAGAGATAGATCAGACTTTGCTTGCGGTAGAACGGGTTGCTCGGAAGATAACTGTCCAACAATAATCAGGTCGTAGAGATAAGCAAGAGATGGAGGCCGCGGGAAGATGCTGGGCGCTTTTGCATGACCATAAAGGAAGGGAGCGACGCTAGATGAAAAAACCTGTGTCGACACAAGAAAACAATGGAAAACCTTTTAGCTCCGCCATTCAAGCGGGAGGGTTTATTTATGTATCCGGCCAAGGGGGATTAGACCCGAATACCGGGCAAATTGTTAGCCCTGATTTAAAGGGACAAACCAACCAGACGCTGCACAATATCCAAAGCATCCTGCATGAAGCCCATGCCACCTTGGACGATGTGGTCAAAGTGAACGTTTATTTGAAGGAAAGGTCCCATTATGAGGAGTTCAACGAAATTTACGGGGGTTTTTTCTCTTATCCGTTTCCTGCCCGAACCACGATTTATTGCGATCTGAATTTTGACATTCTGGTAGAAATCGATGTGATCGCACTATCGCCTAAAGGACGGATGCCTCAATGAATACATCGGAAAAATCAAACTTGACGGTCAAATCGGCCGACCGCGTCTTGGATATATTTGAATTGTTCGCGGAAGCGGGAGCACGCGAATTAAGTTTAATGGACATTGCGCGACGCCTGGAGCTCCCCGCGAGCAGTGTTTTCAAGATTGTTCAAAATCTTGTTCACCGGGGATACCTGGAAAAGGATGAGCACGGCAAGCTGTTTCATCTTGGCTATAAAATTTTTCAAATCGGCGCCCAATACGCGCAACATACGAATCTGACCGCAGAGTTTCAATCTATCGCGCAGCAGATCGTCTCTGAAGTCAATGAAGCCGTGTATTTATCCATCCGAAGCGACAGGAACATTCTCTATATCGCCGAGAAACAAAGTACGCATCCGGTTCGTTTTGTTTCGCATTTGGGTATGCAGCTGCCGCTCCATACGACAGCTATGGGCAAGCTATTTCTAAGCGCCATGAATGATCAGGAGATTGTGGCCATGTATGAAACCCATAGTCTGGGGCTGCTTACGGACCATACCCTGTCCGATATGGATCAGCTATTGGAGCAGCTTCATGAGATTCGCCGGACCGGGGTTGCTTACAGCAAGGGAGAAGCAGTGCAAGGGATTCAATGCGTAGCCGCTCCCATCGTAAATGCGAAGCAGGAAATCGTGGCGGCCATGAGCATTTCGGTTCCGTTAAGCCGGTTGGAGGAAAAGACCTGGCATCAAATGGAGGAACAGGTCGTACAAGGCGCAAAAAAGCTTAGCTGGCTGTTGTATTATCAGGTATAGCAAGAATGGGTCTATCCCTCCGTGAATTTTTTTCTTAATTCAAGCGGGGTAAACCCATTCATTTCCTTGAATACTTTGTCAAAATAATTGACGTTGCAAAAGCCTGTACGCTCTGCAATTTGCGTAATCGTCAAATCCTGCTGAATCAATAGCCGTTTGGCCATCTCAACCCGGTAACGATTGATGAACACCGTGGGGGTGACTCCGGTCACTTTTTTAAAGAAACGGGTAAAATGAAACAGGCTCATGTTTACCAGAGAACCAAGGGTGTCGGTATAAATTTTTTGATCGTAGCAAGATTCGATAAAATCAAGAGCGGGCTTGAGGCGTTTGTAGTGAGCGAGACTTTTGTCCAAATCTTTGTTCAGGCATGTTTCTCTCTGATAACCTCGGAGGATAGGGATGATCATGCGGTAGAGGGAGGACTTGATCATCAGCTCGCAGCCGATCGCTTGCTTGGCGTATTCTTGGTAGGCCAATTCAAAAGGAACAACCAATTCCCCCCATATCGGATGAGCGGGGAGAATCGGCTCCAAAATGGGAGCGGTTTGAATAAATCGGGCGTACACATGCTGCGATTCGGTATGCTCCAAGGAGCCGGCTAATAGGGACATATCAAAAATAAAGCCGCGAATGGTACAACTCTTGCCGTGTAATGCTTGCATGGAATGAATCTTGCAGCTGTTGATAAAAAGAATAGCCGGTGCGTCTACGGTGAAAGTTCGGTTGTCAATATGGACCTGAGCGGTGCCCTCCAAAAGATGAATAAACTCAAGGTGATCATGCCAGTGAGGTCTTACCAGATGATAGGAGCTCTTCACTTCCGTCATCCGCAATGGAAAGCGCTTTCCTTCGAAGGGTTCGATTTTCTTCAAAGCATCCAATTCGGACCACCGCCTTGTCAGCCTGATGATCGTTATTATAACTTAGCTGATTTACATCCGAAATGAGGAAAAAGGAGCAAGATCTTGTAAGGAAAGCGCAGATTGTTCTATAGAATACGTTATTTGAATTGCCCGATAATTAGGACATCAAGAAAGCAATTCATAAGGGAGAGAATGAATTGAAGAGCAAGACGTTGATGCAGGTTCGGCGCAATATGCCTAATTTGTGGATGGAGGGAGCATTGTTCGCGTTCTCCGGTTATGATGGGCGGACGCATTCAAGCTCTCGATTTGTAGCTACAGCAGGAGCTAACGATTACAGCTTACTGTTCCATACTCCGAAACGGAGATGGCTGGAATTTCAAGCCACTCCACCCGGGAACGTTCAAATTGCAACGGGCGACATCTTATTAGTAGACCATGAAGAGGGTCCGCTGCTCGCGGTATTTCAGAGCTGGCACACGCTAGTTGGAACAGCTCCCGCGACCGTAGATATGCAGCTGCGCTTTGAAGAAGAAGACGGGGGCGAGGTTCGGAGGGAGAATGCGTTTCTGGTTACGGAATCAGTGGATGAACAGGATGCTGTCGTATTGCTTAGACACGAGGACCGTTGGGCGCTGGCTTACGGAAGCCGAGTGGAAGAAGCAGCCGAGCGGGCCGTGAAAGGTTTGGCATCCGACGTCTGGAATGAAGCGGAAGACCGGATGCAATTTTATCGTCATGCTCCCCGGTTGGAAGATCCGCTAAAGGAGAGACTGCTGCTCAAATGCTTTAGCGTGATGAAAGTAAATACGCTTTCAGCCGAAGGCGTTATTCATCAGCACTGGTCCACGCCGGATCGTGTTCCCCACCAAGCGATGTGGCTGTGGGACTCCGTGTTTCATACATTTGCAATGAATAAGGTGGATCCGGCGATCGCCTGGCATTTTTTGAAATCGGTGCTGGATACGCAGCAAGAGGATGGAATGATTCCGCATACGACAAAGGTGGATGGGTCAAGCTCGAATATGACGCAGCCTCCCGTGCTCGCTTGGGGGGTGTGGGAAAATTATCTCCATACGAGGCGAAAGGACGATCTGCGGTATGCGCTTCCCCGGTTGGTACATTATTTGTCCTGGGATATGGCGAACCGTGACAGTAACAGTAATGAGCTGCTCGAGTGGATGATTGAGGGGAACCCGTTATGCCGCTCCGGCGAGTCGGGGATGGACAATTCTCCGCGGTTTGATCGTGCGGCCTTGTTGGATGCGGTTGATTTTTCAGTATTCGCGGCTCAGGATGCTCATTATATCGGACGCATTGCAGACGAGGTCGGGGACATCGCATTAGCGAACGAATGGAAGCGGAAGGCGGCCAATGTACGCGCCCAAATTCATAGCAGCCTCTGGGATGAGAAAGAAGGCTTTTATTTTGATAGAGATATGGACGGGAGCCTCTCCGGAGTGAAGGCGGTGAGCGGATTTCTACCTTTGCTTCTGGACGGATTGCCCCCGGAGCATGCGCAGCGACTGGTCTCCTTGCTTCACGACCCTGACCATTTCCAAACGAAGTTTCCGATCCCCACGACGGCAGCCTCGGAAGCGGAATACGGCACAGACATGTGGAGAGGACCGGTATGGCTGAATACGAACTACCTCGTCTACATCGGACTTCAGAGGCAAGGGAGGAAAGAGGAAGCGGACCGGCTGGCCCGGCAAACGATTCAGATGGTTCAAAAGTATTATGAAAGATTCGGGGTGATCTTCGAATATTTCGACTCTTCGGATCGTGTTCCTCCTATCGCTTGCGATCGCAAGGGACCTCCATCGGCTTTATATGACATACGGAAAAAGATGGATGTAGTCCGCGATTTTCATTGGTCGGCAGCATTGACGGCTTGCATGTTAATGGAACTGACATAGGAAATGTATCGTCATCAGGGGGAGGGGGGAGACTGTGGCTCAATTGAATGGGAAAGTCATTCTGGTAACAGGCGCACTGGGGAAGCTAGGCTTATCTGCCTTCAACCTGTTCTTAGAGAGAGGTGCCCGGGTGGTAGCTACAGACCTGGCTTCTCCTGAAGAGGCGAGCCAAAAGCTGGATCATACTGTTGCTGCTGGACGAAAGACGGAATGGATTTATGCGAGATCGGATGCGCGCGATGAAGAGCAAGTCATCTCGGCTCTCGAATGCATCAGGCAGCGTTGGGGGCGCTTGGACGGTCTGTATCATAACGCCTATACGCAAATTTCCAAACCGGCCATGGAGCTTACTTCAGAGGAGTGGAATGAAGTGCTGTCCGGCACCTTAACCAGTACGTTTCTGGTGAATAAGTATGCACTTCCTCTGATGATTGAATCTGGAGGCGGCGTCATTCTAAATACCTCTTCGGTCTTGAGTCAGAAGGTGAAACCGGCCTGTCTGGCTTATGGCGCCGCCAAAGCAGGCGTCAATCAGATGACCCGCGTCCTCGCTGCCGATTATGCGCATAGAGGAATTCGAGCGAATGTTCTGCTGCCTGGGGACATCAAGACGGAGGAGGCGCTGCGTCAACTAACCCCGGCCTTCAAGCAAGCTGTCGCTGCACAAACACCGTTGGGCCGATCAGGTACACCCGAGGAAGTTTCCGAGCTGGCTGCCTTTCTGCTATCCGATGCGTCATCTTATATCACCGGAGCATTGATAACCGTTGATGGGGGATTTGCGTTATGAGCGATTTTCTGTTTCATCATGGAACGCGGGAGACGTTAAAGAGGCAGGCCAAGGAAGGGTATGTTGCAATCGTTCCCTTGGGGGCGACGGAACAGCATGGACCGCATCTCCCCGTTTGCACAGACACGATGATAGGCGAACATATTGTCCTTGAGGCGTGCAGGAAGGCTGCCGATTCGATGAAGCTGCTCATGACTCCCATCCTTCCGGTAGGCTGTTCGCAGCATCACTTGGCTTTCGGCGGCACCTTATCTTTCTCCTCCTCGACGTATCTTCTTTTATTGAAAGAGCTTGGCGAAAGCCTCGTAGCCGGAGGCTTCCGTAAAATCATTTTTCTGAATGCGCATGGAGGCAATGAGCCTTTGATGCACCAAGCAGCGCAAGATCTTGCCGTTCAGCATACCATCTGGACTGCTTCCGCTTCCTATTGGAGCTTGTCCCGAGAAGCGCTTCATGAGCTGCATGCTCAAGAGATGGGGATGGTTCCGGGGCATGCCGGAGGGTTCGAAGCCTCGTTGATTGCTTCCTTAGACCCCCAACTCATCCAAGGAGGGCAGGATCCTATAGAGGGGTCTAAGCATCTGCAGCGTTCATGGATACATGGAGGGCCACCAGGTTCTTATGTAGGTAAACATAGTGAATTGACCGGGATGGACGGTTACACGGATTCCATCTCTCCCATGGACGGAGCCAAAGGCGCATCCTATTTGCAAGCCATCATTGAAGCAACGGCCCGCTGGCTCTTGCAAGTAGACCATTGGATGAATGAAGGGGCGCAGGCAGCCACATGAACAACCGAGCGGAACGCAAAAAAGTGGCTGCCATCGTTACGGAATACCGTCCTGATTCCCATGCGGAAGTCATCCTTGGAAGGCTGTTGGGTCAATTCGGTTATAAGCCGCAGATTGATGTCGTTGCGCTGTACCTGGATCAGGAGCCTCTTAACGATATCGGAAAGGAGGCTGCACGCGTCAATGGAATCCCTGTCTATGCCTCAATTGAAGAAGCGATCGCTGCACCTCATGCCGGACTCCCGGTAGATGGCGTTCTTCTGATCGGAGAGCATGGAGACTATCCATGGAACGAGAAGCGTCAGAAGCTGTATCCGCGCCGTCGCTTTTTTGAAGAAACCTTCCGTGCGCTGGATCAGTTGGGGCTTGCTGTTCCGATATTCAACGACAAGCATCTTTCTTATCGGATAGAGGATACGGAGTGGATTTATAGGGAGATTACGCGAAGAGGGCTTCCCTTTCTGGGGGGTTCGTCTATTCCGCATGCGCCACAGGTGCCAAGCTACCCGTCCAAGCGATTGCGGCAGGCCAAGGAAATTTTCGTGGTCAGCTGGCTTGGCATCGAGTCTTATGGATTTCATGGAATGGAGGTGCTGCAAGCGGCGGCAGAACAAAGAGACGGAGGCGAGACCGGCGTTCATTCGGTGCAGGCTCTGGAGGGGAGGTCCGTATGGGCTGCTATGGATCGGGGAGAGATCCCCGAGGAGCTGATGGTTGAAGCGTTGCGTACGGTAAGGGGGCCGCTGCCGGGGCATCCGAGGGATCATGTAGATGTTCCCGTCGTATTCATCATCGCGTACTGCGACGGTGTGCGAGGATACGTTCTTCAACTGCAACGCTTTGTACAAGAATGGGCTCTTGCCTTTCGGGGAGCGGATGGGAAGATCACGGCAGCTCGCTGCGAAAGCGGATGGGAGCGGCCCTACAGCCACTTCGAGAGGCTTACGAAACAGATTGAGCAGTTGATCCTGACCGGCCATTCTTCCGTACCTATTGAACGTACATTCGTCACATCGGCCATGATCAACCTGGGAATGGAAGCGCTTCATACGGGTAAGAAACGGGTCGTATCCGAGCTCCGATCCATCCGATATTCCCTGCGGAATCCTTCGGGATGATCCCTGCGAAAGGATACAAAACGAAACCTAGGGGGAGATCGCGGATGAGCGCTTTATCCAACTTATATTATTACAGGACCAAACAGCAGCTCTCCGATCCACCTCGACGCATGGATGCGGATTTATGCATTTATGGCGGTACTCCAGCGGGTGTAGCAGCAGCTGTCCAAGCAACTCGCATGGGTCTTAAAGCGGTTATTGCCGAATTCGGACGGAATATTGGAGGCATGACCTCCAGTGGGCTCGGACGAACGGATATTGGGGATAGGACTGCTATCGGAGGCATTTCCAGCGAGTTGTATGAGGCACTTGGCCGGCATTACGGAAGCGATGAACCGGACGGCAGAACATGGGCTTTTGAGCCTGGGGTAGCTGAGAGGATCTTTACGGAATGGCTGGAGCAAGCGAAGGTGGAGGTTCGCTTGGAGCAGCACTTGGACTCCGTAGAGCTGAAATCCGGTCGCATTCAACAGATCACAATGGAAGATGGCACGATTTACTCCGCTCCAATGTTTATCGACGCTTCATACGAAGGGGATTTGCTGGCTCGGGCCGGCGTATCGTATCATGTGGGCCGGGAATCCAACACCGTGTACAAAGAAACCTTGAACGGTATCCATTTTGGCCATCCGAAGCATAACTTTATGGCTTGGGTGGATCCCTATGTTGTAGAAGGGAAAATGGATAGCGGTCTGCTGCAGGGCGTAACCCAGGCCGCGCCGGGCGTGCAGGGCCAGGGAGACGATTCCGTGCAAGCGTACAATTTCCGGATTTGCTTGAGCAGCAATCCGGACAATCAGCTTCCTTTCCCTGAGCCGCCCGGCTATAACCGGGATGAATTCGCCTTGCTGGCCAGATATATCCGTAGCGGCGTTTGGGATGCCTTGAAGCTCAACAAGATCATGCCGAACCGCAAGAGCGATTTGAATAACTGTGGTGCGGTTTCTACGGATTATATTGGCAAAAATAATGCATGGCCCGAAGCGGACTACCGGGTTCGCGAGAAGCTCTTCCAAGAACATGTCCACTATAATATGGGCATGCTGTATTTTCTGGCGAATGATGACAGCATTCCCTCATCGATCAGAGCCGAGGTTCGGGCATGGGGCTTGCCCGCCGACGAATTCCAAGCTGCCGGCGGATGGCCTCATCAGCTTTATATTCGCGAGGCAAGACGCATGATCTCCGATGTCGTTATGACAGAGCATCATTGTCGTCATTACTCCACCGTAGAGGATTCCGTAGGGTTAGCCGCATATACGATGGATTCCCACAATTGCAGGCGATTAGCGCTAGACGGTCGTTGCATCAATGAGGGCAATGTGGAAGTCAGTCCGAAGGGTCCTTATCCGATCTCCTACCGAGCGATCATTCCCAAAGGAGAGGAATGTACGAACCTTGTCGTACCGGTATGTCTCTCTTCCTCCCATATTGCTTATGGTTCTATACGGATGGAGCCTGTCTTCATGATTCTTGGTCAATCTGCGGCTACAGCGGCCGCACTGGCGCTACGGCATCAATGCGCTTTGCAAGAATTGGATTACGGCGTGCTGCGCAACCAGCTGCTGGCGGATCGTCAAATTCTGCATGCCGAGATGTAATCGGTTGATTTTCAAATATGACTTAGCGGGAGGTCACACATTCATGAACACAAAGGCAACGGCAATTGGGCTTGTTGCAGCCCTATCTCTTATGGTCACTGCCTGTTCATCCAACAATTCTACAGATGCCCCGGCGAGCGGGAAGCAGGTCGGAGAAGGGGGGGCGGCTTCGCCGAAAGAAGTCACCGTTAAAATCGGTCTGCCAGGGGGGTATGATATCACCAGCAAGCAGATCATCACTAATTTTCAAGCCAAGTATCCGCATATTAAGCTGGACATCGAGGAGACGCCCTGGGCTGATTTTGTTACCAAAATCGTGACGCGTATTGCGGGCAATAATGCGCCTGACCTCTGGTTGCAAGAAAATGCCGTTGTGCTCGGGTACGGCAAGCGCGGGGTTGCGGAAAACCTGGAGCCTTACATTACGCGGGATCTGAAGACGGATGAGTATGTTAGCGCACTGACCTCCGCCGAGCTGGACGGCAAAATCTATGGCATTCCCCACGGAATTAATCCCGGTGCGCTCGCCTTTAATAAACGGATTTTTGAAGATCACAACGTGCCGCTGCCAACAGACGATTGGACCTTCAATGATATGATCGAGGCGGCCAAGAAGCTGACGAAAGATACGAACGGAGATGGGAAACCCGATATCTTCGGTTTTCAGACAGGGAATAATATTACGCTCGGCTGGCTGCCTTGGATGAGGGCTTACGGCGGTTCTGCCCTGGATGCGACATTGACGAAATCGAATTTTACCGATCCGAAATCGATCCAAGGACTGACGGCATGGGCGGATACGATCAACAAGCTGAAGATCAGTCCGACTCGGGAAGCTGCGACCACCGGCAAATTTTTCGAGAATGGGAAGGCGGCAATGACCTTCTTCCAATACGCAACCCAGGTTTCGCTAAATAAGAATAAGCCGGACCTGGATTGGGATACGGTCATGATGCCGAAAGGGATGGACGGCAAACGTTTCGTTCCGATGGTGGTGAATCAATGGGTGCTGTACTCGAAGTCGAAGCCGGAAGTGAAAGAGGCGGCATGGACGTTCCTCAAATACTATTTGAGCGATGAGGGACAGAATTTGCTCTCCGAAAGCGGAACTAGCTTGCCTGTGAAGAAAACAGCCTTGGCAGAGCTTGAGAAATCGACGACCAAGCCGCTGAACAAGAAGGCTTTCACGAAGGGGATTGAAGAAGCGGGAGGCACCTTGGACGAGAACCCGTCCTGGAACGAATGGAGAGCCGCAGCCGGTCCGATCCTAAACGACATTATGGACGGAAAGCGGACGCCGGAAGACGGGGCCAAAGAAATTCAACAAAAGGTTCAGCAAGTGTTGGATGACAATAAATAAACGGAATCGACAAGGAAAAGGGGTGCTAGGATGCGCAAACAAGGCTTGTGGGGCTTCGCCTTTACGCTACCTTTTGTCCTGCAGCTGCTCATATTCTTCCTGTTCCCCTTCGTATTTTCCCTTTACCTGACATTTGCGAAGTGGGATTTATTCAATCCAACGCAATGGATTGGCCTGCGAAACTGGGACCAGCTGCTGCATCAGAAAGTGTTCTGGCTCTCGCTTCGCAATGTCGGCTTTTTTGCGGTACTTTTTGTACCGTTGCAAACCATGGCTGCGCTATTCCTAGCGTACTTGCTTAATCAACAGCTTAGGGGCAAATCGCTGTTTCGACTCGTTTTTTTCCTGCCGGTCATCACCCCTTGGGTAGCGGGAGGCATGATCTGGCTTTGGATATATAACCATGAATACGGATTGTTGAATTGGATCTTGCAATCCATCGGAATCCAGCCGGTCGATTGGATCCGCAGCGGGAACTGGTGGCTCGTCATCGGTTCCATCGCCGTGGTCAACATCTGGAAGGGGGCCGGGTATTCCATGGTGCTGATTTTGGCGGGTATGCAAAATATATCGAAAGAAATGCTGGAGGCAGCACGGATGGATGGAGCCAATGGTTGGACGCTATTTTCCAAAATAACAGTTCCTATCGTCTCTCCCATGGTATATATGGTCATGATCTTGTCAACCATTTCCGCATTCCATGCTTTCGATGTGTTCCTAGTGATGCTAGGCGATGTCATTTCCGTTGCGGATCGAAATATGGTGCCGAATATCCTCATCTATAGGGATTCCTTCCTCAACTTCAAGATGGGCAGTGCATCGGCCATGGCTTGGGGGCTGTTCTTGATCATTCTGATCATCACCATTTTCCAGAAGGTGACGGAGAAAAGATGGGTGCATTATGAGTAATCGCCGTACCGTTCTGAAATGGGCTGCCTATCTCGTCTTAGGAATGGGATCGCTCCTCATGCTGATCCCGTTTCTGTATATGCTTTCGACTTCCTTGACGGCGCCGGGGTCCGAATTGACGCTGCCACCCAAGCTGGTGCCCGATCCGGTTGTCTGGAACAACTACCGGCAGGTATGGGTCGAAGTCAACTTCCTGCAGTACACCATGAACAGCACCTTTATTACCATGATGGATCTGATCGGAATGGTTGCTTCCTGTGCGATTGTTGCGTACGGACTCGCTTTTTTTGAATTTCGAGGACGGAATTTGATCTTTTTGGCGATGCTCGGCACGATGATGCTGCCTTCTCAAATTACGATGATCCCAACGTATTTTATTTGGAAATCCGTCGGTGCGCTGGGCACTTACTATCCGCTTATTCTAAGAAGCTTTCTGGGAGGAGCCTTCGGAATTTTCCTGCTTCACCAGTTTTTCAAGACGCTGCCTAAGGAGCTGTATGACGCCGCATGGGTCGATGGAGCGAATCCATGGAAAATTTTCTGCGCCATTTATTTGCCTTTGGCGAAACCGGCCTTGTCTGCCCTAGCGGTTTTTACATTCATCAGTGCCTGGAACAATACGTTAGAACCTCTTATTTACCTGCAGGATAAGCATATGTTTACGCTGCCTCTCGGGCTGCTTTTTCTGAAAAACGAAGTGCAAAATCGGATGACACTTATTATGGCTGGTGCGGTCACGACCATTATCCCCGTCCTTTTTGTTTTTTTGTTTGCTCAAAAGTACTTCGTACAAGGAATTGCATCGACAGGTTTGAAAGGCTAGCTTCCGCAGGAAGCGGCGGCTACGACAGTCTCATCGGCGCTAATCCGTTCCAGAGGAGAATATGCCATGAAATTGATGAATTACCGCACCGACGGGAACATGAAGCTTGGAATCTCAACGGACAGAGGCGTGCTGGATGTCGAATTCGCCGGGAAGCGTCTGGCTCCCGGTCTCGAACTCCCGGCGACGGCTTCCGAAGTCGTCGCGGGCGGTCTGCAAGCGATTAGCGCATTGAAGGATATAACGAACCGGGCGCTGTCCTCCAATAACAGCGAATGGTGGCTGGACGAGGCGAAGCTTCAGATCGGACCTTGCGTCAACGCGCCGGGCAAAATAATCTGCGTCGGTCTGAATTACAGGCAGCACGCCATCGAGTCGAATATGGACATTCCGAAGTACCCGATCCTCTTCAACAAATTCGCCAATACGCTGGCCGGCAGCGGGGAGGAGATTCCGCTGCCGCCGGGCAGCGATATGGTCGATTATGAGGCGGAATTGGCGATTGTCATCGGCAGACGCGCCAAAGCGGTTAACCGCAACGAAGCACTGGATTATGTGTTCGGCTATTGCAATGCCAACGATCTTTCCGCGCGGGATTTTCAGCTTAGAACCTCCCAATGGATGTTGGGCAAGAGCTGCGACAAGTTTGCGCCGCTCGGGCCTTATCTGGTCACTTTTGACGAAGTCGGCGATCCCAATGCGCTCGACATCGCCTGCCGTCTCAACGGCGAGACGCGCCAGTCGTCCCATACGTCGGATATGATCTTCCCTTGCGACGAGATCGTCAGCTACATCTCGCAGCATATTACGCTCGAGCCGGGCGACATCATTCTGACCGGTACGCCCGAGGGTGTCATCATGGGTTATCCGGAGGACCGCCGGATTTATCTCCAAGACGGCGATGTGGTTACGGTCGAGATTGCCAAGCTCGGCGTCCTGACGAATCGTTTGATTGGCAAACCATCTACAAACAAATGACCTCCAAGCCGCTGATCGACGTCATGAACGCGGTGAGGATGGAGCGGGCGATCTCGGGCGGAGAGGGATGAACGGGCGCAGGCTGCCGGATGGTTACCGGCGGTCTGCGCCCGTTGGCGACTTGGGCGGGAAAGCAGGGATTCCGGAATCGAAAACGAAGTAGTAGCGAGAAAACACTGAATTCGTCCGAGAAGGTGAGGGAGCAGATGGAGAATCATCGCAACTGGGCGGGCAATTACCGCTATCTGGCCGCGGAGCTTCTCGAGCCGGAGAGCGTAGAACAGGTGCAGGAGCAGGTGGGGCGCGGCAGCCGCATCAAGGTGCTGGGCACGCGGCATTCGTTTAACGGCATCGCCGACACGGAAGGAAGCCATCTGTCGCTAAGCAAGCTGAACCGGGTCGTCGCGCTCGATCCGGAGAGCCGCAGCGTGACGGTCGAAGGCGGCATCCGGTACGGAGAGCTGGGGCGGTATCTCCACGAGCGGGGCTACGCGCTGCACAATTTGGCATCGCTGCCGCACATTAGCGTAGCGGGAGCGATCGCCACGGCGACGCACGGGTCCGGCGACCGGCACGGCAACCTGGCTACGGCCGTCCGCGCGCTGGAGCTCGTGGCGGCGGACGGGGAGCGGGTCGCGTTGTCCAGGGGAGACGAGGATTTCGACGGCGCGGTCGTCCACCTCGGCGCGCTCGGCGTCGTGACGCAGGTGACGCTGGACGTGGTCCCGGCGTTCGAGGTGAGCCAATACGTTTACGAGCAGCTGCCGCTGGCCAACCTTCAAGACGCCTTCGACGCCATCTCTTCCTGCACCTACAGCGTCAGTCTGTTCACGGATTGGCGGTCGTCGGAGATCAACCAAGTATGGCTCAAGCGCAGCCACGCCGATCCCGAATCGCCGGACCGTGCGGCTGTCGACTTTTACGGCGCGTCGCCGGCAACCGCGAACCGGCATCCCGTGCCGGGCCATGCGGCGGATCCGTGCAGCGAACAGATGGGCGTCCCCGGTCCGGCGTACGAACGCCTGCCGCATTTTCGCATGGACTTCACGCCGAGCGCGGGGGACGAGCTGCAGAGCGAGTACTTCGTGCCGCGCGGCGAAGCCTATGCCGCCCTACGTGCCATCGATCGCCTGAAGGAGCGGATCGCGCCGATTCTGCACATTTCCGAAGTGCGAACGATCGCGGCGGACGGACTTTGGATGAGTCCCTGCTACCGGCAGGATTCCGTAGGCATCCATTTTACATGGAAGGCCGATGGAGAAGCGGTCGGCCGCGTGCTGCCGATTCTCGAGCGGGAACTGGCGCCTTACGGTGCCCGGCCGCACTGGGCCAAGCTGTTCGCCATGCCGCCGGAGCGTGTGCAGCCCCTCTACGAGCGCTTGCCCGCCTTCAGGCAGCTGAGGTCGCGGCTGGATCCGCAAGGCAAGTTCCGCAACGAGTGGTTGGACGCCTATATCGGATAAAGCGCAAAAACAGATGCGATCTTCCTGATCCTGGGTTATAGTTAGAGAACGCGCGCACGCAGGGCTCGTCGTCAAGCCCCCGCGTCGCTTATTCGCCCAAAGGAGCAAGTCCCGTGCTCAAAAGGTTTGTCGTCATCCTCCTCATCGGCTTGGTCGCGTTCTCGCTCATCCCCATCTCCTATCTCGGCGATCGCTCCCCTAACCAACCTGAGCTCCTGGCCCGCCATGGCGTGCTGGATCTGTCCGCTTGGCATCCCGAGCGGGACAAGCGCATCCCGCTGGACGGGGAATGGGCGTTTTATTGGAACCGGCTGCTCGGTCCCGAAGATTTCGCATTGGCGGACGATGCCCGGCCGTTCGGGCCGACCTGGATGAAGGTGCCGTCGGTGTGGAAGGGCAAGCGCGCGGACGGCCTCGTCCTGCCGGCATACGGCAGCGCCACCTATCGCCTCACGTTGACGAATCTTCCCCACACAGGCGTCTACGCCCTGAAAAAAACGAACATCCGGTTCGCCAGCGCGGTTTTCGTGAACGGGAAGCCGCTTTTTGCGGACGGACAAACGTCCTTAAACGCCTCGGGATACCGCATGGGCAACACCTCCCAGTTCGGCACTTTTGCGGCGGACGGCTCCTCGGTCGAGATTATCGTCCAGGTTTCCAACTTCAATTATATGAACGGCGGCATTCCCGTCTCCCTCGTTTTCGGCGAGCAGGCGCCGATGACCGGCGGCCAGCAGCAGGGCGTTGCGCGCGAGTACACGATTCTCGCGATCCTTTGCACGCTCGCGCTGATCTATTTCTTCTGCTTTATCGCGACGTCGGTCTATCGCAACAAGGATGTCTCCTACTTGGCGTTTGCCGTCATCTGCCTCCTGTACGCGGTATACAACGGCTTGACCGGAGAGCGCCCTCTCCTTCTTTTCCTGAAGGACGTACCTTACGAGACGATCTACCGGATCAAGGACATCAGCTCGATCGCCTGCTTCATCATCCTGACGGTCGTCACCTACCGGCTGCAGCAGAACGTCGTTTCTCTCAAGCTCGCGCAAGCCGCGGGTTTCGTGCTCGCCGTCTTCATGGCGATGGCGGCGGTGCTGCCGATCCGCGTATACGTCCCGATCCAGAGCTACGTGATCGTGGTCTACGAACTGATGATGCTCTGGCTGCTGCTCCGGATCGCCTGGCTCTACGTGACGGGCGCGGGGAGCGGCCGTACGCTGTCTTTGCTGCTGTATACGGCCATTCTGTGCATCAACCTGTATTCGCTGGACGTTATTCTGTTCGCGTTTTCCCTCAAGCGCAGCTTTTGGCCAGGCCAAGTCTATCTCGTCTTGTTTAACGTCATCCTGATCTTCCTGGTCGTCCTGCGATTTTTCGAGTCTTATCATACGATCGAAAAGATGAAGGACCAACTGGTCCGGCTGGACAAGGTCAAGGACGACTTTTTGTCCAATACGTCGCATGAGCTGAAGACGCCGCTGAACGCGATCGTGAGCATCACGGACACCTTACTGCGGGGCATCGGCGGCCCGCTGAGCGAAGCGCAGGCGCAAAATCTGTCCATCGTGATGGGAAGCGGGCGCAAGCTGACCCATCTGGTGAACGAACTGCTCGACTATTCGAAGATGAAGCACGGCGATATCGCGCTTTATCGGAATCCCGTCGATCTGAAGGCGGCGGTCGACGCCGTCGTCCGCATTCATCAGTTTCTGCTCGGGGGCAAGCCGGTCGCGATCGAGAACGACATCCCGGAAGGCTTTCCGCCCGTCTGGGCCGACGGCAACCGGCTGATGCAGATTCTCCACAACCTGATCGGCAACGCGATCAAGTTCACGGACCGCGGATCGGTTCGCGTCACCGCCCAGGCCGGCCGCGATCGCGCAGAAATCAGGGTGGCGGATACGGGCATCGGCATCGCGCCGCAAATGCACGAACGGATCTTCCTCGCCTACGAGCAGGCGGACGTCGCGGATACGAAGCACGCCGGAGGGACCGGCCTCGGCCTTAGCATCACCCGCAAGCTGGTGGAGCTGCACGGAGGGGAGATCCGCGTGCAGTCCGTCCTCGGCGAGGGGGCGATCTTCGCGTTCACGCTGCCGCTGTCGGAGACGCCTGCCGTGGGCGCACCCGCGGAGATGGCGGCGGCGATCGAGCCTATGCTTGGCGCAACACCGCTCGCGCATGCGGAATACCCGATCCGGATCCGGGGGCCGATCGGCGAGACGATCCTCGTGGTGGACGACGACTTCGCCAACCTGCAGTCGATGATCAATCTGCTCAGCCTGGAAGGGTATTCCGTCGTCGTGGTCCATCGCGGGCGTCTGGCCTTGGAGGAGTTGGCCGGCCCGACGAATTTCGCGCTGGTCATCCTGGATATCATGATGCCGGATCTGTCGGGCTACGAGGTGTTGAAGCGGATGCGGGAGCGGTTTTCGCCCCTTGAGCTGCCGGTGCTGATGCTGACCGCGAAGGACCGGGGGACGGATGTGCGGCTGTCGATGGAGAACGGGGCGAACGATATCGTCGGCAAGCCGTTCGAAGCGGAGGAGCTTGTGGCTCGCGTCCGCAGCCTGACCAAACTGAGGGCTTCGGCAAAGGACGTCAAGCAGGCGGAGATCGCCTTCTTGCGCTCGCAGATCAAACCGCACTTTCTGTACAACGCCCTGAACGCCATCGCCGAACTGTGCGTCGTGGAACCGCGGCAGGCGGAGATGCTGACGCTGGAGCTGTCGCGGTACTTGCGCAGCAGCTTCGACTTCAAGCAGCTCGACTCGCTGACGACCTTGGCGAACGAGCTGGAGCTCGTCCGGGCGTACGTGCAGATCGAGCAAGCCCGATTCGGCTCGCGATTGCAGGTGACCTACGATTTGGATGCCGATCCTTCGGTCCTCATTCCTCCGCTCATCCTGCAGCCGCTGGTCGAGAACGCGATCCGGCACGGCGTCATGTCCAGACCCCAAGGGGGCAAAGTCGTCGTCCGCGTTCTCGAATCGGAAGCGGGACTTCACATGGCCATCGAGGACGACGGCTGCGGCATGAGCGAACGAAAGGTGGCGGAAGTGCTGCGCGCGGATGCGGACAAAAACGGGGTCGGGCTGTGGAATATCGGACAGCGCATCCGGCTCCTGTACGGCGCGGAGCTCCGCATCGAGAGTCGGGAAGGCGCGGGGACGCGCGTCTCGTTCGATCTTCCCGCACAGCACGGAACCGGAGAGGAGGCAGGCGCATGATTCGCGCGATGATCGTGGACGACGAAGAGCTGTCGATGATGCGGTTAAGCCGCATCCTGGCCGAAAGCCGGGAGGTCGAGGTGTGCGGGACGTTTCAAGACCCCGCGGAAGCCTATCGCTACGCCGGCAAACATCCGGTCGACGTGGCGTTTTTGGACATCTCGATGCCGAAGATCGATGGGATGCGGCTGTCGGACCTGCTGTCGGATTTGAACGCGGGGATCGGGACGGTCTTTGTCACCGGCTATGACGAATACGCGGTGGCGGCCTTTGAACGGAGCGCGGTGGACTACCTGCTGAAGCCGGTGACCGCCGAGCGGCTGGGCAAGACGCTGAGCCGGCTGCGCGGGCGCCCCCGCATTCCGGCCGTCGAAAAAGCGCTGGAGATCCGGTTGTTCGGGGGGCTTCAGATCGGGCTGTGGCTGCCGGACAACAGCCGCGAGACGGTCAAACTGCGGAGTCCGAAGACGGAGGAGCTGTTCGCCTACCTCGTCTGCTGCGGCGCGGCGAGCCGGGAGGAGATCGTAGACGCGCTGTGGCCGGATCTGCATCCCGACAGGGCGCTCAACAATTTGAATACCAACCTCTATTACATTCGGAAAGCGCTCGGGGGCGCCAATGCCTCCGCCTGCATCCAGTCCGACCGAAACGAAGTGCGCATCGACAAGGACCTCGTTTTTTGCGACCTGTATGAATTTCAGCAGCTGTCCCAGCAAATCCGGCTCAGCTCGAGGCACGACCCGGCGTCGTACCGGCAGGCAGAGTCGCTGTATACGGGTGAGCTGTTGAACGGAAGGCCATACGAGTGGGCTGCCGAGCTCGCTCGCAGACTTGAGCGGGATCGTCTCGAGCTGCTGGAGCGCGCGGCCAGATATGAGAAGCGGCATGGCGAGCTTCCGCAAGCGCTGCGCTATTACGAAGAAATGCTGAAGGCGGACCCCATCCGAGAGGATATTCATCAGGAGGTCGTCCGGCTGTATCTCGCGATGGGCCGAAACCACGAGGCGCTGCGTCAATATCGGGAGCTCGAGACGGTCATGCGCCGCGAGCTCGGCACCGGTCCGGATCCCGCGCTCTTGGACCTCCTCCGCCGCGCGATCGAGCCGTCCTAATCGGCGGGACAGAGAACCCTCAAAGCCTTGAATCGTCTTGGACGATTCGAGGCTTTTTGACGTTCGGGGCTGCAGGGCTTGTTTATCGTTTGTTTAGA
This sequence comes from Cohnella baijiui, assembly GCF_020731285.1. Classification (GTDB taxonomy): domain Bacteria; phylum Bacillota; class Bacilli; order Paenibacillales; family Paenibacillaceae; genus Cohnella. The sequence goes on along the minus strand of NZ_JAJFOW010000014.1, from coordinate 77,892 downwards.
GCGGTTTTGTATGATGGAGTCGACCTTTGTCGGAGTTCGTCTTTTTTTCGCCATCGCGGACGGACTTTCGCCAATGAAGATTCTTATTCCTACAGGGGGAGACACCATGTTCCAAGGAAAGTTGATGAAAAGGGGAGTCAGCTTGTTCGCGCTCGTCGCATTGCTGCTGACGCTGCTGCCGCCTCTGCCAGCGGGAGCCGCGCCGGATACGCCCGCCTACCCGGATTCCTATTACAAAGCTTACTTGCCCGGCACCAACGAAAAAATCCACGTGGTCGATATGGAGACGGGGGGGATCGAAGCCGACAAAATTCAAATCGACGGCTCTCCCGTAAACGCCGGGGTGAACCCGAACGGCAAACAAGTCCTTATCTCCGCCAGACGCTCGGATGAGTCGGGCGCGGTCTACGTCGTCAATCCGGCGACGGATGAGGTCGTCGCGACGATTCCAGTTGGGCGCTACCCGGGGAGCATCACCTTCACGCCGGACGGCAGCCGGGCGTTCGTGGCCAATGAAACGGACCAAACGGTTTCTGTCATCGATACGGAGAAGCTGTCCGTCGTCCGTACGCTTCAAGTGCCATCGACGCCAACTGCGCTCGTCGTTGTGGGCCCTCATCTGTACGTCGTTTGCAGCAGCATCATTTTGCAGGGAGTTCCTCAACCAGCCAGCATCGAGATATTCGAAGCGGCCACGGGGAGCAATGTCCAGTCGATCCCAGTCGGCGTCTTCTATACGACCAACGCTTCCGTCGATCCGAACGGGACTTACCTCTACATGGCGGACAAACCAGAGAATCAGGTCAGGGTGCTCGACCTGCGTAACGGCCAATTCGATGAGCCGATTCCGGTCGGTCGTGGACCGGAGTCTTCGGAAATTACGCCGAACGGCAAATTCCTCTACGTGTCCAACGGCACTGGCAATTCCATCTCGGTGATCGACACGCAAACCCGAGAAGAAATAGCTACGATCCCGTTCGATAATTGCCCTTCGAGCGGCTGCCAGACGAGAGCGATGGCCATTTCCCCGGACGGCAAATTCGTATATGCGCCTACGCCGAACCGGGGGAAAACGTTCGTCATCGACACCGCTACGAACGAAATCACGAAAGAACTGTTCAATACGTTCGATTCGGTAAGCGGGACGTTCGCGATCACGACATTCTTGGCGGCGCAAGCCCCATCCGTCGCGCCGTTCTCCGGCGGAGTCGGGGCGGAGGAAGATCCGTATCTCATCTCCACGCCGGAGCAGTTGCAGAACGTGAACAATTATTTGAGCGGCTATTTCAAGCTTGACGCGGATATCGATCTGCAACCGTATCTGTCCAGAGGCCATGCCGGATACAACCGGGGGAAAGGCTGGAAGCCGATCGGCATCTACGACAACTTCCGCAATTTCGCCGGCGTCTTCGACGGGGACGGCCATACGATTTCCAATTTGTCCATCAATCGCAACGAACCGGAGGTCGGATTGTTCGGATTTATCCGCCCGTTAGGCAAGATTCGCAATTTGAACCTGGCCAACGTCGACGTCAAAGGGGACTACAGCGTCGGCGGGCTGGTCGGGCGCACGGTGGGGGCCGATCTTCAGCGCGTCTCCGCGGAAGGACAAGTTAAGGCTTCGGGGGAGCTCGGCACAGCCGGAGGGCTGGTCGGCATGTCCGAAGCGACCGTCATCCGGAACGCCTACTTCCGGGGACAGGTAACAGCAGACGACAAAGCGGGCGGACTCGTCGGCTATGGCAACGGGTCTACGATTGAGCAAACCTATGTCGTCTCATCCGTCAACACGACCTCATCGCAGAGTATTTATAAAGGTCCGCTTATCGGTTCGGGCCTTCCAAGGTCGATCGTGAAATCCTACTTTAATATCGATACGTATACTGGGCCGATATCGGACGGCTCGCTCGGCCAAACCACGGAAGCCATGAAGCAGCAGTCCACGTTCGCGGACTGGGACTTCACCGGGGTGTGGAAGATCAATCCGACGGCTAATGAAGGGTATCCGTTCTTGATTTGGCCGCGGATCGTGCCGGCGGAATTCGCGGGCGGCGACGGTTCGGCCGAGCATCCGTACGAGATCGCGAACGGGGAGCAACTGAACAAGGTGCGCCAATATCTGGACAAGCACTTCGTGCTCGTCGGCGATATCGATCTGAACGTCGCTCCCTTCAATACAGGCGAGGGATGGAAGCCGATCGGTTCTAACGCAGAAGAGGCGCCTTTCCGGGGAACGTTTGACGGCCGCGGCTTCCAGATTCGCAACCTGTTCATGGCTTCCGACAAAGCGGGCCTGGGTTTGTTTAATACCTTGCAGGGAGCGGAAGTCCGTAACGTCGATCTCGTCGACGTCCGCATCGAGGAAAGCACTTCAGGCCCTGGAGTACAGGTAGGGGCATTGGCAGGTTATGCCGAGCAGTCGACCGTTTCCGGCGTTCAGGTCACCGGAGCGATCTATGGCAGAAAAACGGTAGGGGGGTTAATCGGCCTGGCCTCCAAGGGCGTTACCATCGAAAATTCCTCATCCGCGGCGTCGATCGTGGCGCGGGACTCGGCAAGCGGCGGATTAGTCGGATACATCGAAGGCTATGACATGAATACGGGGAACGCGATCAGTTTCATCAAGAATAGCTATGCCACCGGTTCGGTGTCGAGCTCCGATAGCGTAGGGGGGATGATCGGGCTCGGATGGGGCGTTCACATCGAGAACGCATACGCATCCGGCAATGTATCGGGAACCACGAACGTCGGCGGTTTGGCGGGAATTCTAAGCGACGCCTCGATGGATCGCGTGTTTGTCGCGGACAATCTCGTCACGGGCGTAGACACGGTAGGCGGATTCGTCGGCTGGTCCGTATCGGGCAAGTATGCCAATACGTATACCCGAGCTAACGTGACGGGCGAGACGAAAGTAGGCGGCTATATCGGTTCCCTCGATCAAGGCCATGAGATCAGTTATAGCTATGCAGCCGGACATCTCGCGGGGGTCGCTTCTTCCACCTATGGATTCGCTTATGCGAGCGAAGAGGCGGACGATGCCTCGCACTTCAACCAGCTGTACTTCGACGAAACCTTGTCGGGTCTTGGCCGGCAAGACGGAGAGATCGGCCGCAACGCCTCGTCGGACATGATGAAGGACGCCGCGCTGATTCTCTCGCAAGGCTGGGATCTGGGCGGCACTTGGTCGCTCGATCCGCAGCGCAACGACGGTTATCCGTATCTACAGGTCTTCGGAGTGCGCGTACCGCTCTTCGAACCCGCTCTAGCAGCCGTGCCGGGCAGCGCCGCGGGCACGACGAAGATTCCTTCGGTAACCGTCGCTGACGGACATCGGATTTTCCTGCTCGTCTCGACGAGCCCGATCGGGCGACCGTACGTTGGCGATCCCTTGCCGACAGGCGGCACGCTGATTCGGGATTACGTGCCGGGCCAAGATATCACCGACGTGCGAGCCGGGGACTACGTGGGCGTGTATGAAGTAGACGGAAACGGCAACATCGTGCGTTTCGGCGGAATTCGGTTGACGGATTCGTCGATCCAACCGTCGGATAACGGCCCGACCGATCCGACCGATCCGACCGATCCGACCGATCCGACAGGACCTTCCGGTCCCAGCGGTCCGAGCGTGCAGTCCGGTCCTTCCCAACCGGCCGATTCGGCAGGCACCTCGGTGGACATTCTGGTGAACGGCAAGTCGGAGAGCGCGGGCACGGCGGCGACGTCGACCCGCAACGGCCAATCGGTGCTCACGATCTCGATCGACGAGCAAAAGCTCGAGGCGAAGCTCGCAGCCGAGGGCAGCGGCGCGCTTGTCGTCGTACCCGTCCGGGCTAAAGCCGACGTGGTTGTCGGGGAGCTGAACGGCCGGATGATCAAGAAGATGGCCGACAAGGCGGCCATCCTTGAGATCCGGACCGAGGGCGCCACGTACACGATCCCGGCGCTGCAGCTGGACATCGAGTCGCTGGCGAAGCGGCTTGGCGCATCCGTCGCGCTGGAGGACATCAAGCTCCAAGTCGAGATCGCCGCTCCGACGGCCGACCGGATGCAGGCGGTGCAGGACGCGGCGGCCCGCGGCAAGTTCTCTTTGGCGCTGCCGCCGGTCGAATTTACGATCCGAGGCATTTACAAGGATACGGTTCTTGATCTCTCGTCCTTCCACGCCTACGTGAAGAGGACGATCGCTCTCCCGGACGGGGTCGATCCCGCCAAGATCACGACGGGCGTCATCGTCGATCCGGACGGCAGCGTGCGTCACGTCCCGACGAAGGTCGAGCGGATCGACGGCAGGGACTACGCCACGATCAACAGCCTGACCAACAGCACGTACGCGGTCATCTGGAACCCGGTCGCCTTCACGGATATGGCGGCGCATTGGGCGAAGGACGCCGTCAACGAGATGGGTTCGCGCATGGTGCTGAACGGCACGGGAGACGGCCGCTTCAGCCCGGATCGCAACATCACGCGCGCCGAGTTCGCCGCCATCGTCGTGCGCGCGCTTGGACTCCGTCCGGAGACCGGCACGGCGCCGTTCTCCGACGTGCGCGCTTCGGATTGGTATGCCGGCGCGATAAGCGCGGCCCATGCCAACGGACTGATCAACGGCATGGCAGACGGCTCGTTCCGTCCGAACGACAGCATCACCCGCGAGCAAGCGATGGCGATTCTGGCGAACGCGATGAAGCTCACCGGTCTCCAGGCGAAGCTGTCTCCCATCAGCGTCGAAGAGCGGCTGCAGCCGTTCGCGGACGCGAAGGACGCATCGGCTTGGGCAACCGCGGGAATCGCCGACAGCGTGCAGGCCGGCGTTGTGACGGGCAGAGGCCCGTCGTCGCTCGCGCCCAAAGCGCCGGTGACCCGGGCGGAAGTCGCCGCGATGATGCAGCGTCTGCTCGCGAAGTCCGAGTTGATTTGACAGAGGGTTAGCGGTTATCGGCTCCGTGAATCGTTAGCCATGTTGAAATCTTGACCTGTTTACAAAGAGGGTCGTTCCGAAGTGATATTCGGGACGATCCCTTTTTTTTAGCGAGAGATGCTCATGGGAAATGTGACTTTGCAGGAGAAATTTCTTGACGATGATGATTCGCCGAAGACCCCTTTCGGCCAGAAACCGATCGAAGTGGACGGCGAATAGATAGTTGAATGTTCATCCCTAGAGAACGACGGGGGTGTTTGGAGGAATCTGCTTCCGTTTCTCGGATTACGAATTTACAAACGGGAGATACTTTTTATGGGTAAAAAAATCCCGGGAACAATCACGGTTCTGCAGTTCCGGGTTCCACCAACAAAAAATAAGTTAATCCAAAAATGTTAACGGGGTGATAACGATGTCAACAAGCCGGAATCATCAAGGGGCGCATGGAATAGGACAAGTTGAAGAGCAATTGAAGCAGCAGGCAAATGCAACGGATACCACTCAAGGCGAAAGTGAAACGGACCGTGAAATTGCTGAAATGGCAAACCGCGATGCGCACACCTCGTTAGACAAGATCATCGATAGTAAAGAACGTGGGATTCAGTAAAATGCAGGCTGCAGATCTATCGCAGGAGGTGAACGATAAACATGAGCAATAAATCCGATAAAAACAACCCAAAGCATACCCCATCACGATCTAACGACCCGAACGATCAAGGAAGAACTGGCGTACAAAAAAAATCGAAGTAAAGCTGACATACCCAGTTCCAAATGAGGTAAACATCAAAACTCGGTATACTTGACCGGGTTCTTTTATACATCGTTTAGAGCTCGTCTAGCCCCGGCTAGGCGAGCTTTTTTTGCTGTAATTCGCCCAAGCTGCTGATCCGATCCTGGGAGAAGGAACGGCAGCGATAGCGCCGCCGGGTTCCAGGTACCGGAGCATTCACTCGGGATCGGGGATAGAAGGGAGGACTTCCTTGTATTCGACGGGCGATGACAGCGCGATGGAGGTCGCAAACCTTCCGTAGCGGGCCAACTCGTTCTCGAGCTTCTCCAGCGCGGGCAGCGAATCCGCGACCACCTTCAGCAGATGGTTGTATTCCCCGCTGACCCGGTGACACTCCACGATCTCGGGAGCGGTCTGGCAAAACGCATGAAAAGGCGAGCAGTCCGAGGCGCGGAAGCAGATAAAGGCCAATGCCGTCTTTCCGATCTTCTCGCGGGAAATCATGGCGCGGTAATCTTGGATGACGCCCTTTTCCTCCAAGCGCCGCACTCGCTCTGTAACCGCCGGCTGCGTCAAGCCGACGGATTTGCCGAGCTCCGTCATCGAAATTCTGGCATTGATCTGGAGCGCCTCCAGAATTTGCCGATCCACTTGATCCATTTTCGCCTCTCCTTAGCATTTCAACATAATAGGCTTCATCTACCAATAGTCGTGCCCGATTTCATTTCGCGCGGGAGCGGCACCCTCTTCTTCACGGGCGGCGGCCTCGCACTTGCGCCCGTTGCACGATCTCCATCGCCGGCACCGTGAAGGAAGGCACCCCTTTCGATCCGGACCGGATCGCGCAGGTATATTGGGAGATGTACGAGAAGCACGAGGAGCGGGAGTTTATTTATCAGTGAAATCGTTTAGTTGAAGGTGGCACTCAACCGGGATACTTAAGGAGAATAAACATTAGTGCGACCATTCTTGTTCTAACAAGAGCCAGGCAGAGCCAAATAGCCAATGGCGGAGCAGGAATCAATGATTCCCAGCGCCGCCATTGGCTATTTGTTAGCTGAAGTCTGTCATCATGATTAGAACGGCTCTAAGCCGAATCTGCCGATGACCACGAACAATGCGATCAATAACAGAACCACCGTCATCACAACGCCTTGCGTCTCTTTGCGCTTGGCATGGAACATTGCTGCAAGCAGCATAATGACAGCGATTCCGACCGCAGCCGCTCCCGTAAGATCCGGCGCAATATCCAGCGCCCCAGGCAAGATCAAACCAATCGCGCCGAGCACCTCCGTTAAGCCGATAAATTTCGTCATTGCCGCCGGTTGCTCCGCATTCGGCTTGCCGAACAGCTTCTGTGAGCCAGCCATCAGGAACATTGCCGCCAGCAAGCCTTGCGCAATCCACAACGCCACATTCATAGTGGGCACCCTCCACGAATTTACTTAATATTATATACTAACTATATGTAACTTATTATATTTTTATAACTAAGTTTCGTCAAGTGTCCTATTATTCTGTTGTCTCCTTGTTTCAGATTTCGTCTCTCGTTATAATGGAAGCAATAAGAGGTGATGAATTTGGCCGACCATGAGCCGAGGATGTGCACTTCAGTCGAAAAAGCGATGGAGCTGCTTAGCAAGCGGTGGACGGCGTTGATTGTCTTCACGTTGCTGCCAGGACCGATGCGGTTCGTCAACATCGAGAATTCCCTTCCGAACATTAGCGGTAAAGTGCTCTCCGATCGCTTGAGAGAGCTTGAAGCGGAAGGCTTAATTATTCGAACCGTGTACCCGGAAGTCCCGGTGAGGATCGAATATTCGTTAACAGATAAAGGGCGGGATCTTTCCCCGTTATACAAGAGCATCGGAGATTGGGCAGAGCGTTGGATTAAGCCCGAGATGGACATTCATCCATCGGCAGAATAAAAATGAAGCGCCCGCAAGCGGCCGCTTCATTTTTTGCATTTTTTTACGGCAACCCCTCTGAATCCGATAGGGCCGTTTTGCCGAGGGTGCGCGCGCTTGAGTTGGGCCTTGGTGCAAATTCGTCGGATTCCGGCCGATGGTTCGCCACTGGTGTATGCCAATTGGCCTTGTTTGCGCTCGGTTCGGGTCGCTCAGTAAAATAGTTGCATTCGTACATTTATTTAGGGCCATTTCGGGATGGTGGAGCGGGTTACTTGTAAAAGTACATCTAATTTAGCGTAAATCCGTCCTATTAGCAGAAAATGGATTAATTAGTTGTACGATTGCAACTAAATGATCGTTAAGATGGCAATATAGCAAAGTTAGTTGTACATTTGCATCTAAATCGTTGGATGCGGGATAGGCAACACGGAAAACGGATTCCGGCGTTTTCTGCTTCACGTCTTGCCGAAGGTGAGGCCGGATGGCTTTCGCTTGCCCATCATTGGTTGAAGAAGGAAGCAGTAGATCGAAAGCGAGAAATGGCGGTGCAGGGATCATCTCCCCAAACACCGCCATACCTTCGTTTTCACACGTTTAGGGATGGAGGAGAGCTTTCTGTCGCGTGATCGGACTTACATTTGAGACTCCCTCCTGCTGTTCGTCTTTGTAATTAAACTCCCTTTCCGCCCGTTACTTCAATGAAAACCGGCAGCCTTTTGTAAGCAAAGCTCGATATCGTTGTTGCTACAGTCCCCTATTAGGTAGCACTAATTAGCTACGCCCTGAAATTGCTGCTGAAGTATCCGCTCATTGAATGCTGCCCGTTTAGTTAAACTAGGCTACTGTCCGAAGAAAATAAAGTGTTAGACTGGATTTGTTGATCCTATGCAGATTTCTGAATGCGAAACCGTCTAACTTTCCAATTTATGGATCGCTCGTGTGCAGCGCCTCGCCGTGATCGAAGGCATGCGTCAGCTCCACGTCGAGCGACAGCACGTGGTAGTCTTCCATATCGTGTTGATCGCCGTTATCGTTGAATTCCATCTCATGATCGAGGTCGTGAGAGGGGGATATATACAGCTTGCCCTCGAACACATGGGCGGATGGGTTCGCCGTATAGATATGCTTCACCAACGACTCGCCGCGTCGCGGCCCAGTCGTCATGTCGGCCCCTCCTGCTTGTAAGCGCTATCTGTTAGACTTCCCATCATGTTATCAAATTCCGCTGCCGCACGAAACCTCACAATGTTTAGGTTTTATACCCACTTTGATTAGATGTTTGCGGTCCGGCAAGGGCGGATAGCTGATTCTTCGTTCTTTGTGATACAGTATACGGGATTGAAACTTGCGAAAAAACGGGCGGGCGATGGCATGGTCAAGCTAAGCGAGCTGAACACGTTAAGAAACCAGATATTCGCCGGTTTCACGCTCACGATGGTGGTCGTGCTTGCGTTCGCGGGCGTGTATATTTACGGACAGGTATCCGGCCTGCTCCGGGGCAGCGCGGAAAAGCATATCCAACAAACCGCCGTCCAGGCGAACGGCCGGCTCGACGCGCTGCTGGATCAGGTCGACTCGCTGACAACCCAGGTGGCGACGAACGATTATGTGCAGAAGCTGCTGCTGAAGGAGGCCGACGGCACCCGCTCCGCCTTCAACGAACGCCAGTCGCTGCTGCAAATTGCGAGCACGTATATGGCCTACTCGACGGGTATCCGCTCGCTCGAGCTGTATGCGGGCGACTATCGCCGCCTGTTCCCGCTCGACGACACGAGCCTGAACGCGCGCGTATCCCAGGAGATGATTTTGCAGACGGAGCGCATGAAGGGGAAGCTCGTCTGGTTGGGACTGGACCCGGCGCAGCCGGACAGCGTGCTCGCGATGCGCCGCATCAGCCTGATCGACCGGGGGTACGCGGCGGGCGGTTATCTGGCGGTGCACCTGAGCCGCGACTATTTCGAGATGAACGAGCCGCTCGGGGGAACGGCCGAGGAAGGCGACGAGTACATGCTGCTCGCGGACGGCAACGGCGATCCGATCCTCTCCGACCTCGCGGCGGCGGACGCGAAGGAGGTGCTCGCGCAGCGGGGGCCGACCGTGACGGTCGGCGGCGAGGAGCTGCTGGCCGTGCGGCAGCAGTCGCGAGCGACCGGCTGGACGCTGCTGCTGCTCACCCCGGTGCGCGCCTCGACCGAGGGAATCTCGGTACTGCGTACCGCGATCCTGCTGTCGATTGGCATCGGCGCGGTCGCTTTTTTGCTGTTGACGCTGCTCTTGTCCACGCTCATCACCCGGCCGATCCTCAAGCTGATGCGGACGATGCGGGGCGCCCGGCTCGGCGGTCTGAAGATGAACCCGTCGCCCGCGCCGCCGATCGCTTCTCTGGAGATACGAGAGTTGAACCATACCTACAACCAGATGGTGACGCATATGAACGAACTGATCCAGGTCGTATACGAGAAGGAGATCACCCAGAGCCGCACCGAGCTCAAGGCGTTGCAGGCGCAGATCAATCCGCACTTTTTGTTCAACACGCTGGAAGCGTTTTATTGGTCGCTCGAGGACAAGGGCGAGGAGGAGCTGGCGAGCATCGTCGTCGCCATGTCCGGCTTGTTCCGGTACGTCATCGGCAGCGCCGGGGGCGACGGCGAGTGGGTGACCGTCCGCGACGAGCTCGATCATGCGCAGCGCTATTTGCAGATCATGAAGATGCGCCTGATCGACCGGCTGAGCTGGCGCATCGACGCGGACGAGCGTCTCATGCAGATGCCCATCCCGAAGTTGATCATTCAGCCGCTCGTGGAGAACGCGATCCTGCACGGCGTAGAGAGCCGCATCGGCCCGGGGGCGGTCACGATCCGGGTCAGATCGGGGAAGCCGGGGTTCGCGACCGTCTCCGTCATCGACGACGGGGTCGGGATGGACGAGGAGACGCTGGAGAAGCTGATGCAAAAAATCGAGGGAACGGACATGCAGCCTTCCGCCAAAAAAGGCGCGGGGGTGGCGATGTCCAACGTTCAGCGCCGTCTCAAGTTGTATTATGTAGACGCGGACGAACGCGGCAGCCGACTGCGGATCGAGAGCAAGGTCGGCGTCGGCACGACCGTCAGCTTTGAGATTACCATTCCTCAGGGAGGAGTCGAACCGTTGTGAAAACGTTGTTAATCGTAGACGACGAGCCGCGCACGCGCCTCGGCATCCAGAAGACGCTCGTCGCCTGGTCGGCGGGCAGGCATCGGATCGAGACCGCGACAAGCGGGGTCGAGGCGCTCGAATGGCTGAAGTCCAACCAGGCTCATATGATCATCACGGACGTGCGAATGCCGGAGGTCGACGGGCTGCAGATGCTGGAGGCGCTGTCGGCGCGCGGGCCGCTGCCCGTCGTCATCGTCGTCTCCGGCTATGCCGAATTCGAATACGCGAAGCGGGCGCTGCAGCTCGGCGCGTTCGACTATATGCTCAAGCCGCTGGGCAAGGAAGTGCTGATCGACACGGTGCAGAGGGCGTTCGAGCGGGTCAGCGGACGGGATCGCCTGGACGCGATGGAGAAGCTCGTCGATCCGAAGCTGCTCGAGGTGAACCGGGACGAAGCGCGGTACGGCGCTTCGATCAAGGACGCGATTGCCTATATTTACGATCATCTGCAGGCAGCGGTTAGCCTGAAGCAGGTCGCGGAACATCTTCATCTGAACGCGAGCTATCTCAGCGTGCTGTTCAAGGAGCAGACGGGCATGACGTTCAGCGATTATCTGACGCGCATCCGTCTGCAGAAGGCGAAGGAGCTGCTGGTCGCGACCCGGCTGCCGATCTGGGAAATTGCCGAAAAAGTCGGATACCAGACGGTCAAATATTTCATCAAGGTGTTCAAGGACAATGAAGGCTTAAGCCCCCGGCAGTATCGGCAGCAGGCGGCGGACAACGATCCGTCGATCCAATAATCGATCCAATCATAGTGGAATTTCTCCCAACGACCGTTAACTGTTGCGCTTACATTTCTAGTTTTATACTTTGTATGCGATTACAAGTTGACTGTGTCGCAAGTAAAAACGGCTTCGCCGTCTTCCCGGACGGCGACACGTTTTTATCGGCGGTCATGCAGAAATGGATAGGGGTACAACTTAGACATTCTGTATGACAAAAAAAGGGAGGCTAAAAAAATGAAACGCGCTTTAACCGCAAGCACCGCTATCGTCCTTTTGTCTTCCGTACTGGCCGCATGCGGCTCGAGCCCGTCGAACAATGCCGGCGCAAGCGGATCGGACCCGACCCCAAGCGCAAGTAGCAGTTCCACGCCGGCGGAGAGCAGCAAGCCGAAGGAAAAAGTGACGATCAATTTGTGGAGCTTCACCGACGAAATTCCGAACATGACGAAAAAGTATATGGAAACGCACCCCGATGCGAACGTCGAATTCAAGACGACCGTCATCGCGACGACGGACGGCGCGTACCAGCCCGCGCTCGACCAGGCGCTCTCCGGCGGCGGCAAGGATGCCCCCGACCTGTACGCGGCCGAATCCGCCTTCGTCCTCAAATACACGCAAGGCGACGCCTCCGACTATGCCGCGAGCTACGCCGATCTCGGCCTCGACGATCAGTTGGTGAAGGACGCCGGCATCGCTCAATATTCGGTCGACATCGGCAGCAAGGATGGCCAGCTTAAAGCGCTCGCCTACCAGGCGACCGGCGGCGCCTTCATCTACCGCCGCTCGATCGCCAAGGACGTATTCGGCACGGACGATCCCGCCACGGTCAAGACCGAGGTCGGTCCAGGCTGGGACAAGTTCTGGGACGCCGCCGCCAAGCTGAAAGCCAAGGGCTACGGCATCGTATCCGGCGACGGCGACATCTGGCACCCGATCGAGAACAGCTCCGACAAAGGCTGGATCGTCGACGGCAAGCTGCACATCGATCCGAAGCGCGAGCAATTCCTCGATTTCTCCAAGAAGCTGAAGGATAACGGCTATTCCAACAACACGAAGGACTGGACGGAAGCGTGGTACGCGGATATGTCCGGCACGGGCAAACAGCCGATCTTCGGCTTCTTCGGTCCCGCCTGGCTCATCAACTACGTCATGAACGGCCAAGTCAAGGACACGAACGGCGACTGGGCCGCGACCGAGCCGCCAACCGGCTTCTTCTGGGGCGGCACCTGGCTGCTCGCCAATCAGTCCGTCCTGAAGGACGACGCCAAAAAAGCGGCCGTCGCCGACTTCGTCAAGTGGGTAACGCTCGACACATCCGAGACGGGTCTCCAGTATTACTGGGCGAACGGCACGATGAAGGAAGGCGAGCAAGGCACGAAGGACAGCGTCGCCTCCAGCGTCGTCATGGCGAAGTCCAACGGCGAAGTCGCGTTGCTCGGCGGGCAGAATATGTTCGACGTATTCGTCCCGGCCAACGCCAACGCGACCGGCAAAAACCTCACCCAGTACGACGAATCGATCAACCTCATCTGGCGCGACCAAGCCCGCGAATACGCGGAAGGCAAGAAGAACAAAGACAAGACGATCGCGGACTTCAAGCAAAAGGTCAAAGACCAGCTCGGGATCGACAGTGAATAAACCGTCACGCTGAGCCGAAGGGGCGGGTCCATTACCCGCCCCTTTATAACCATGAATGAGGTGGTAGCCATGCGCCGCAAGAGCGTCAACTATTCGAAATTCGGCTACATTTTCAGTTTGCCTTTTCTATTGGCGTTTTTGGTTTTTTCGTTTTATCCGGTACTGTACACGGCGATGATCGGATTTACCGATATGAAGGGCGTCATCCCGAAGCCGATTCACTTTTTGTCCGATCCGCTCGAGAATTTCAGGGATCTCCTCCTGCACAACGAATCGTTTAAAATCTCGCTCGCCAATACGGCGCTCATCTGGATTCTCAACTTTATTCCCCAGATCGGGCTCGCGCTTCTGTTGACCGCCTGGTTCACCAATCTGCGGCTCAAGGTACGCGGGCAAGGTACGTTCAAGGTGCTTCTCTATATGCCGAATATTATCACGGCGAGCACGATCGCCGTGTTATTTAACTCGTTGTTCTCCTATCCGATGGGGCCGATCAACAGCTTGTTCGAGAGCCTCGGCTGGATCGACACGCCGGTAAATTTCCTGCAGGACAAGACGACCGCGCGAGGCATCGTCGCTTTCATCCAGTTCTGGATGTGGTACGGCAACACGATGATTATCCTCATCGCGGGGGTTATGGGCATCAATCCCGCGCTGTTCGAGGCGGCTGCCATCGACGGCGCCAGCGGGTTCCAGACGTTCATGCGAATCACGCTCCCCAGCCTTCGGACGATCATGCTCTATACGCTCATCACGTCGATGATCGGCGGCCTGCAGCTGTTCGATATCCCGCAGCTGTTCTTGTATGGCGGACCGGACGACGCGACGCTCACGACATCGGTCTTCATCTACGGACAGGCGTTCAAGGGCAGCTATATGTTCAATAAGGCGGCGGCGGCCAGCATGATCATGTTCGTGATCGCGGCGGTGCTGTCGGGACTGCTGTTCTACCTCATGCGGGACCGCGACGCCGGCAGGCTCAAAAAGGCCCAAAAAAGAATGAAAAAAGCTGCGCAAGCTGCGGCAAGGGGGATGTAAGCGATGGAAAGCGTGCGATCGGAATCCAAAGTCTCCCTTAACGTCAACCGGACGATCGTTTACATCGTCTGCATCGTGCTGGCGCTGCTCAGCATCATGCCGTTCTGGATCATGTTCGTGAACGCCACCCGCTCGACGTCAGAGATTCAAAGCGGCTTGTCCCTGCTGCCGTCCACCCATATCAAGACGAATCTGGACGTACTGCTGAGCAAGAGCTTCGATCCGCTCAAGGGCTTCGTCAACTCGCTTATCATTTCGGGGTTTTCGACGATTTGCGCGGTTTACTTCTCGTCGCTGACCGCCTATGGGCTCGTCGCGTATCACTGGAAGCTGCGCCAGGCGTTTTTTACGTTCATCATACTGGTTATGATGATTCCGGCGCAGGCCAGCGCGATCGGCTTCTACAAGTTCATGTACCAGCTGCACTGGACGAACAGCTTCCTGCCGCTGATCCTGCCGGCTATCGCGGCCCCGGCGATCGTGTTTTTCATGCGCCAATACCTGCTGGCCACGCTGTCGATCGAGATGGTGGAGGCCGCGCGCATCGACGGCGCCGGAGAATTCTACACGTTTAACCGGATCGTCATGCCGATCATGGTGCCGGCGATCGCGACGCAGGCGATCTTCGCTTTCGTGGCCAGCTGGAACAACCTGTTCATGCCGCTTATCCTGCTTACGCAGAAGGAAAAATACACGCTGCCGATCATGGTCAGCCTGCTCAAAGGCGACATTTACAAGACGGAGTTCGGTTCGATCTACATGGGGCTGTCCCTGACCGTGCTGCCGTTGTTCGTGATATACTTCCTGTTGTCGAGGTATATTATCGCAGGCGTGGCGCTGGGCGGGGTCAAGGAGTAAGTTCCCGTATCCGCCAAGCGCTGACTGCCTGGACGGGCTATATGTCCGGTGGAGGATGCAAACGTGCGTACAACGAATCGGGCGATATCGGCCATGGCTGCGGTCGGCCTAGCCCTCATGGCAACCGGGTGCGGGGGCGGCTCGCACGAAAATCTGGCTTTGGACCCGGGAGCCGGAGACAGGGTAACGATCAAGATGATGCATCTGTGGCCGGAGGCGGGCGCGCTGGGCCAGCACCAGATCGTCAACAAGATCATCGCGGAATACGAGGCGGACCATCCGAACGTGACGATCAAGCAGGAAGTGCTCGACAACGAGCAATACAAAGCCAAGATCAGGGTGCTGTCCGCCGTTAACGAACTGCCGGACGTCGGCCTGACCTGGGCGGCCGGCTATCTTCAGCCGTTCGTCGAAGGCGAGCTGTTCGCGCCGCTCGACGATCTGCTGAACGGCGAGCTGCGGGACTCCTTCGTCGCGGGCACGACGGAAGCCTACGCCGTCGACGGCAAGACGTACGCGCTGCCGCTCGAATTCAACATCGCGCCCGTGTACTACAACAAGAAGCTGTTCCGGCAGTTCCATCTCGAAGTGCCCAAGACGTTCGCCGAATTCCGGCATGCCGCAGACACGCTGGCCGCGGGCGGCGTCACGCCGATCGCGCTCGGCAACAAGGACCGCTGGACCGGCTCGCTGTGGTACATGTACATGGCCGACCGCATCGCGGGCTCCCGCGCGCTGGCGGACGCGATCGAAGGCAAAGCTTCCTTCTCCGTCCCGGGCCTCGTGCAGGCGGCGCGCAACGTGCAGGATCTCGTGGACGCGGGCGCGTTCGAACCGGGCTTCAACGGCCTGTCCAACGACGAGGCCAAGGCGATCTTCCTGAACGGCAAAGCCGCGATGTACCTGGTGGGCACGTGGGAGCTGCCGAACTTCACGACGAACCGGGATATTCCGCAGGACTTCCGCGACAATGTCGGCTTCTTCAAATTTCCGACGATCGAAGGCGGCCAGGGCAACATCGATGGCTGGGTCGGCGGCCCGGGCGTCGGCCTGTTCGTCGCCCAAAATTCCGAAGTGAAGGACGAAGCCAAGTCGTTCGTCGAATACTTCGTCAAACGCTGGGGCGAGCAGTCCGTGACCGACGCGGGCGTCATCCCGGCGACCAAGGTCGACACGGCGACCGTCAAGCTGCCGCAGCTGTACATCGATCTGCTCGACGAGATGAACAAGGCGACGAGCCTCACGCTGTTCGCCGACGTGCAGATGAAGCCGGGCGCCGCCGAGACGCATCTGAACCAGATTCAGGCGTTGTTTGGCAAGGCCGTCACCCCGGAGCAGTTCGCGGCCGCGCACGACCAGGTGATACAGGCAGGGAAGTAGGAAATTCCCGTGCTTCAAGCCGGATGCGTTCGCGACTTGGCGGGTGTTGCCCTGCGCCGCTCGCCGAAGGCCAGCACGAACAGCGCGAGGCTTGCGACTTGCAGAATGGCGATCCCGAGCCAGAGGTTGCTGAAGACGACGCCTCGAACGGCGGAGCCGTAGAGCGGGTTCCAGGAAACGACGACCGTTCCGCCGAGGTCCGCCATCCGGCCGTAAATCCCGATCGCGATGCCCTGGGCGATAAAGTTGACCAGCGACAGCATCCCCATGCCGACGCCGGCTTGTTCCCGTGGCAGGGTGCGAGAGACGGCATTGGAGAGGGCGATGACGAGGAAGGACTGCCCGACCGTGCCGAGGATGAGGAACGCGGCGACAAACGGCGCCGGACTCGCGGCGAAGGTGGATAACAGCAGGGAACAAAACAGCGCCAATCCGGTGGCGAGCCGCCACAGGTATGCGTTGCCACGAAGGTCCGCGAGGCGTCCGCCCCGCCGTCCCCACCAGGCGGACGCGAGCGCCGCGGGCACGAGCGACAGGCCGATCCAGAGCGTCGGCAGCGCCTGAACCCGCGCGAGCAGCAGAGGACTCAACACGTTCAGCGAGCAGCCGGTGGCTTGCAGCAGAAAAGCGACCGCGAGGCCGAGCGTGTACTTTCGGTTGCGGAAAAGCGCCGGCGCGATGAACGGTTCCCGGGCCGTCCGGACGCGGACGGCAAAGACGGCCAGCGCCGCGAGGCCCGCCAAGCCGTACATCCAGCCGTTCGTCACGCTGAGGAGGAAGAGGGCGACGGCCGCCGCCAGCAAGCCCGCGCCGATCCCGTCGAAGCGGCCGTCTGCCCGCGTTCCTTCGTCCGCGAGGTACTTGTTGTACATCGGGAGCGTGAGCAGAACGAGGAGCGGAAGGGCGAACAGCCACCGCCAATGGAGGAAGGTGACGATCAGCGCCGACAGGACGGGACCGAGCGCGCTGCCGAGCGCCAGCCCGACGGACGTAAGGCCCAGCGCCGCTCCTCGCCGCTCCGGCGGGAAGTAGCGGACCGGGATGAGCATGGCGATGGCAGGGATGACGGCGGCGCCCGCCGCTTGGAGGCAGCGTCCGGCGAGCGCGAGCGCGAACGTGTGCGACGACAGCCCGACAAGCGAGCCGGCGGTGCACAGCAGCAGTCCGAACGCGACGAGCTTCCGGAGCGGATAGCGGTCCGCCAGCTTGCCGTAGGTGACGGAGCCGATCGCATAGATCAGGATGTAGGCGGACGACAACCAACTGACCTGGCCGAGCGAAAGGCCGAACTCCTCGCCGATGCGGGGCAGGGCGACGTTGAACATGATGCCGCTAATCATGGAGACGACGAGGGTGAAAAGCAGAATGCGCATGAGCCGGTCGCCCGTCGGGATTTCCTTTGCAGATGAACGAGACATGGAGATTGCCTTCTTTCGATTTAGAATGACCGTCAGTACTTACTGACAAATAGGGAACAAAAAAAACTAGGGTGTCAAAGCCCTAGCGAAAAGCCGTACGCTTTCCTGCATGAACGGTTCGAGGCGGATGCCCGGATAATGGTTCCCGGCTTCCAGGTCGTTGATGAACGCGCCGAAGTGCGACATCATGAAGGTGAAGGCCGCAAGCTTGGGATCCGTGCGGATCATCTTGCCCCGCTCGCCCATTTCGACGAAGTAGTTCGTCAGAAATTCCAGCAGCTGCAGCGGGTGCTGGTGCGTACGCTCTTTGTAGCCGGGCAGGATGACTTCGTCTTTCTGGCTGATCTGCACCACCTTGCGGTTGCGGTTCATGGTCTCGTGGTACGTCCGGCAAACGGTGAGCAGGTCCGCTTCCAGCTCCCAGACCAGTCTCTCGCCGAACAGCTTCTTCATCTCCGGGCCGTAGTGGAAGCGGTCGAAGGCGGCTTCGAGGAGCTTTTGCTTGGCGCCGAAATGGCGGAACAGCGTCTTCTCGCTGACGCCGGCGGCTTCGGCGATTTGTTGGGTGGTGACGCCGTTGTAGCCTCTTTCGGAAATGAGATCGATCGCAGCGAAGAGCAGTCGGTCACTGGTTCCCAAATGGCTCTGATCCATCGCAAGGCTCCTTGTCGTTGGCGAATCAGGGTGTCAGTACTTACTGACAATATCATAAGGCGATTCCGATCCCCTGTCAAGGGGAGGAATGGCCCTAGGGGCGCACCGTTTTAGCCCAACAGCTTCATCAGGCGATCGATTTCTTGCAGCCAGTAGCCTTCGGGAACGTGGATATCCTGCAGCATCAGGCCGGTGACGACGGAAAAGTAGAGGAATAGGAGCCGTTCGGGATCGCCGGGACCGAACTCGCCTGCCTGCTGGCCGCGGACGAGGATGGGGACCAGGCCGCCGAGCGTATCTTTGGCGGAATAGCGTTCGAGCAGCTGCTTGACGCGGTCCGGGACTTCCTCCGACGTCTGCGCCTGCCGAAGAAGCAGGAAGTATTTCTTGTGGCTCTCGTCCAGCATGTTCGCCGTGAAGGCCCGAATCTGCTCGGTTGGCGTCCCGGGCAGATCCGGCAGCCGGTCGATCGACGCTTGCGCGGCTTCCAGCGCTTCCTCGACGAGCAGCGTAAAGATTTCTTCCTTGGATTTGAAGTAGCGATAGGAGAGGCCTTGGCTGATGCCGGCTTCGGCGGCGATCAGGCTCATTTTGGTGCCGCCGATGCCTTGCTCGGAGAAGACTTTGAGGGCGGCGCATTTGATTTGCTCTCTGCGCGCATCGAGAGGCTGATCGGCGATCGGTTGTCGGGTAGAAGTCAATTTCGATTCACGCTCCATACGAATGAGATAAACAGCTGCGGTTCCGGTCACATCGCGCTGTTGCGGGTCTGCGCTTCGCTAACTTCCCACAGCTGCCGGGCGGCATTGGCATCGCGGGCTTGCGGTGCGGGCGTACGCTCCTGCATATCCGCATAATAAGCGCCGCTAATGCCGCCGACGTCAGCGGATTCCGCGAGCCAGACGAGCGTCTCGGCTCCCTTCTCCGGCGTGCGGGAAAATCGGCGCATGACGGCCATGGTCATCCGGGCAAGCAGCCCGTTGTCTTGATTGAAGTTCGTGGCGACGAGGCCGGGATCGAAGCTGTAGGCCGAAACGCCGGTTCCTTCCAGACGCTTCGCAAGCTCGGCCGTAAACAGAATGTTGGCCAGCTTGGTTTCCCCGTAGCGGAAGTTGGCTCCGCCAAGCAGGGCCTGGGGGAAGCTGTAAAGGCGCTGCGCGGTCGGGTCTTCGAAGCGGATGCCCTTCCGAGCCATTTTGTGGCCGTGGGAGGCGGTCGTGATGATACGCGCCTGGCCGCTTTCCTTCAGTCGATCCAGCAGCAGCGTCGTCAGCAGATAGGGGCCGAGATGGTTGACGGCCCAGGTCATTTCCTGGCCGTCGTCCGTCAGCTTGCGCTGGACGTACATGGCGCCGGCATTGTTGACCAGGACGTCGATGCGGGGCCATCTGGCCCAAATATCCGCCGCCGCGTGTCGGATGGACGATTGGGAGGACATATCGGCGAGAAAAAGGTCTACGGCGATCTGCTGCCCGGCGGCGGCTTCCCGAATCTGGGCGATCGCGTCCTGGGCCTTAACCGGGTTGCGCGCGACGATGCCGATGTGCGCTTCGCGGGCGGCCAGTGCTTTGGCAGCCGCCAACCCGATGCCGCTGGTCGCTCCTGTAATCAGCACCCATTTTCCTTGTACAGTCCACGTTTGTTCTTTTACCATTCGCTCTTTCATTGTCTTTTCCCCCCTCGTTTTATGAATGAACCGTTCATTCATTTTGATCATAAGACTAGAGGGAGTTTCTGTCAACCGCTATTTTCGGAAAAAGCCGCCCTTCGTTAAACGCCTCCTTCCGAGGCGCGCCGAAGACCGTTGTCCGGTTCTCCGTTCGGTTGCGGCCGCCCGGAGGATGCGCTATGCTGAAATCCAAAGCGATCGAGACGGGACCGACCCGGACCCGAAACGAATTACGAGCGGAGCGCTGGACATGTCATCTTTGGTGGATTCGCTGTCTTCCATAACGGAAGACGATTTGAAGCAATGGCTCGACCGGTTCCGATCCCTCGGGCCGCTGCCGGGCATCTTTCTGACTTTTCTCAAGTCGTTCGTGCCGCCGCTGCCGACCGTCGTCATCGTGGGCGTGAACGCTGCGGTTTACGGCTTGTGGCTCGGGTTTTTGTATTCGTGGCTGGGCATGATCGCCGGCTGCCTGACGACGTTCCTACTTTTCCGCCGGCTCGGCAGGCATCCATATGCGGAACGGTGGGCGTCCAAGCCCCGCGTGAGGCGGAGCATGGTCTGGATTCAGCGCAATGCATTCAGCTACGTCTTCTTGCTCAGCCTGTTTCCCGTCGGGCCGTTCGTCGTCATCAATATCGCCGCCGCGCTGGCGCGCATGCCGCTGCGATCGTTTCTGATCGCCATCCTGTTCGGCAAAGCCGTCATGGTGCTGTCGGTGTCGTTCATCGGCTACGACCTCGCCCGGTTCGTTCGCGAGCCGGCGCAGCTCCTGTACGTGCTGCTTTTCGTCGCCGTTTCCTATGTGATCAGCAAGAAGCTGGAGACGAAGTTCACGCGTCCCGCGGAGGCGGATGAGACGGCCGATAAGCCGGTTTAGACGGCAGTCGGACGGCATTTTTCGTCCTTGGGATCGCCCCGAACGCGCGTAAGCCCGGTCCGCAGGGACCGGGCTTGTCGGTTGCACGGCCGGGCGACCGGCTGGGGCCGCACCTTGATTCGACCGGGCGAAAATCGGGTTCGTCCTCCTTAGAGGGGAAACCGGACGTGCCTTAGGATTGGCGGTTCGACGCTTGGCTGGAGGAGGGGTTCTTCTGGAACGCCTCTGCGGCTTCCTCGGCGGAGAACTCGGTATCGTTCTCGCCCGGAGCGGGAATCTGGTTCAGCTTGGTCGATTGCACTTCCGCTTTGGAAGCTTGGTCGTGGCTTTGGTTATTCTCGTGGGGCATCTTGGCACCTCCTTTGTCGATCGACAACAGGATTTATTTTCCCATGGCGGCTCGTGTTTTATACGGCGGGGCGAAACGCGATCGAGGAGGGCCTTCCGAATAGGCACCGACAATCCCGTGGGAAAGGGGGGATAAGCGATGGAAACCCGTATCTTTACGCCGGACGAGGCGAATGCGCTGCTGCCGGAGCTGAACGAGGATTTGCGCCGGCTTCAGACGCTGACGAGACAGTTCGAGGAGCGATGCCGAGAGCTGCGTTCGCAGAAGGCGAGCTGGGCCGTGCAGATGGTGGATGGAACGGCGGGCAACGCGGATCCGTTTTTCGAGGAGGAAAGCCGGCTCGATTTTTTGCGCATCGAAGCGGATCTGCTCATCTCGAATTTCGCCCGCAAGGGCGTGCTGCTCAAAATGATCGAGCCCGGTCTGATCGACTTTCCGGCGGTCGTGAACGGCGAAGACGTCCTGATCTGCTGGAGGCAGGGAGAGTCGAGCGTCAAGCACTATCACGGCTGGCACGACGGCTACCAGAGCCGCAAGCCGCTGCCCGACGTTTGAGCGTCCGGCGGATGCGTATTGCCAAGTCGCGAGGCAGGGCGTATAATACCGTTAACTTGATATCGCAAGATGAAATTCGATGAAGAGAAAGAGTACGTTATCCGACTGATCCGCAGAGAGTTGGGGCAGGTGCGAACCAACGTTCAGGCGATAACCGAACGCCATCTCCGAGAAGCAGGCTGAAGCCTAGTAGGTGCTGCCGCATGTCCAGCGTTAACGGGACCGCGTATTGTTGGATACGTTGTAGAGTGCCGCTTTTTCAAGCGGAACTAGGGTGGTAACACGGGTGCAAACTCGTCCCTTTCGGGACGGGTTTTTTTGTTTGTCATACAGAATGTACAAGTTTTCACGTCTTTCCATTTCTGTATGACCGACGATAAAAACGTAATCGCCGTCTAGGAAGGCGGCAAATCCGTTTTTACTTGTTTCACGACCAAAAGGAGGGTTTACATTGACGTATTCCATGCATTCGCAGCGCGTTCACACCTCCCCGATCGCCGACTTGTTGTCGCCGGTCGTGCGCGACATGCCGCCATCGGGCATTCGCAAGTTTTTCGATTATGCGGCGGGAAGGCAGGACGTCATCTCGCTCGGGGTCGGCGAGCCGGACTTCGTCACGCCCAAGCCGGTGCGAGACGCGGCCGTCCGCGCGCTGGAGCGGGGGAGGACTTCCTACACGCCGAACGCCGGGCTGCCGGAGCTGCGCGAGGCGATCGCGGGCTATTTGTCCGACAGCTTCGACATTTCCTACGATCCCGCGGACGAAGTGCTCGTGACCGTCGGCAGCAGCGAGGCGATCGACCTGGCGCTACGGGCCTTGGTCGTGCCGGGGGACGAGATTCTTATCCCCGTTCCTTGCTATATTTCCTATTCGCCGATCTCTTATCTGGGCGGCGGGCGGACCGTCCAGATCCCCGCGCGGGCGGAGGATGGGTTCAAGCTGACCGCCGATGCGCTCGCCGCCCGTCTGTCGCCTCGTTCCAAGGTGCTCGTGCTCTGCTATCCGAATAATCCGACGGGCGGGGTCATGACGTACGAGGACTGGCTGCCGATCGCCCGGCTCGCCGAGGAGCGCAACTTGATCGTCATCTCGGACGAGATTTACGCCGAGCTGACCTACGGCGTTCGCCATACGAGCTTCGCGGCGCTGCCGGGCATGAAGGAGCGGACGTTGGTCGTGAACGGCTTCTCCAAGGCGTTCGCCATGACCGGCTGGCGCGTCGGATATGCGTGCGGACCGCGGGAGCTGCTCGCGGCGATGCTGAAGATCCACCAGTATACGGTCATGTGCGCGCCGATCCTGGGGCAGGTCGCGGCGCTCGAGTCCTTGCAGATCGGCATGGAGGAAAAGGACCGGATGATCGCGTCTTACGACGGGAGAAGGCGGGCGTTCGTGAAGGGGCTGCGAGAGATCGGACTGCCGTGCCACGAGCCGCTGGGCGCGTTTTACGCCTTTCCCTCGATCGCGCACACCGGTCTCGACTCGGAGCGGTTCGCGCAGCGGCTGCTGGAGGAGGCGGGCGTCGTTACGGTGCCGGGGCATGTGTTCGGCGAAGGCGGGGAAGGCTTCATCCGCTGTTCCTACGCCAGCTCGCAGTCGCAGCTGGACGAAGCGCTGGAGCGGATGCGCGCCTTCCTTGGGCGGCTCTCCTGAAAGTAGCCGCAACCCGCGCGATTTGCGCCATATAGGAGACAGGGGACTGTAACGAAAGAAACTTTCGCTACAGTCCCCGCGAATCCCGGAACCGCCGCTGCAACGAAAGAAACTTTCGCTACAGCCCCACACTTCGCCTATTTCGTCATCCGTTGTGCCGCTTGCGCCATGGGGCCTGAAACGACGCCAAGAGCCGGACTGGACGGAGGCGTCCAATCCGGCTCTATAGAGGCCAGCTAGCGAGAGCGCAGGCGCAAGCGTCGAAACGGCCAACGTCGGGCGCTCAGGCAGTGATCGTTTTGGCGCGGTCGCGGACCGTCTTCCACTCCGCCAGATGGCGTTCGAGATGGGCGATGAGCGCGTCGACGCCGCTCAGGAACGGATCGGCCTGATCCGGCGGCAGCTGGGCGAGCGACTGCAAATCCTCGATCGGCAGCGAGCTCTGGTCAGGCAGCGCCGCAAGCAGCCGCGCCAGCTTGTCCTGGATCGCCAGACCAGCCGGCGTGTCCGCGACAGTTGCAGTCTCCGCCTCTCCGTTTGGCGTCTCGGCCGGCGCGTCCCTTTCCGCTATCGGCGGCTCGGCTTCGGCTGCCTTCGTCTTTTTGGCCGGCTTCGGCTCCGCCGCTTTGGCCCGTTCGGCCTTGGTCAGCTCGTAGGAAGACCAAGTCTCGATGAGCGACGGGCCGGTCTTGTAGAGCAGCTTGGACTTGATGCCGTCCGAGATGTCCTTGTCCTTGAACAGGCGGGCGATCTTTTTCACGTCGCTGACGGGCATTTCGTCCCGCGCCATGATGAGCGCGAGCGGATCGCGATACTCCATCGGAAGATCCTTGAGCGGGAGCAGCTGGTCTTCCGTCAGAAGATCCTTGCGGATCTCGGTGCCGCCGACGATGAGCTTTTTCACGGCCGGGCCGAACTTCAGCAGCTCGCACTTGTTTCTAATATAGGACTCGGGCTTGCCCAGCTTGCCGGACAAATATTTGACCGAACTGTTGAACTTGGATTCGTGGAGCAGCTTGTGAAACGCCTCGGCTTCCTCGATCGGAGAGAAGCCCTGGCGGGTCAAGTTCTCCGCGATCTGCTCCAGGTAGATCTCGAGCTCGTCCGTCACATCCGAGACGATGCAGGGGATCGTAGGTCGGCCGAGCGTGCGGCACGCCTTGTACCGGCGGTTGCCGTAGATGATCTTGTAGCGTCCGTCTCCCGTGGGGCGGACCTTGATCGGGGATAGCAGGCCGAGCTCCTCGATGCTGTTCATCAGCTCCTGAAGCGCTTCCTCGTCGAATTGATAGCGGGGCTGGTCGGTATCTTCGTCGATCAGACTCGTTCGGATTTCCACAATGTCCATCTGCGATTCTCCTATCTCTCCATCCGGACGACGGGTATTGGCGGCATGGGAACATTTGACTAAATCTATCTGTATTATATAATAAGCGCCCGGGCGTGGGAATCTCGGCGCTCCTCTGGTATAATTGTAGCACGACAAGGGACCGCCGTCCCTTCATCCTCTTAGAAAGCGATGACGGACATGATGGAAAGCGAACGCTGCCTGCAAATCATCAAGGCGCTGTCGAACGAGACCCGCCTCAATATCATGCGCTGGCTCCGAGAGCCGGATGCGCACTTCGCCCCCGATTGCATGCCCGTGAACGCGGAGTTCGAAGGCGGCGTTTGCGTGGGCAAAATCCAGGAAAAGTCGGGTCTGACCCAGTCGGTCATCTCCGGCTATCTCTCCGCCATGCAGAAGGCCGGGCTGCTCGAATCCCGCCGTTTCGGCCAGTGGACCTATTACCGCCGCAACGCGGAGACGGTCGAGCAATGGCTGGCGCAGCTCAAGATGGACATCTAGCCGATTGCGGCTTTGCGGATATAGGAGGCTTTGCGGTTTGTCCCGGGCGGGCGATTGCAAAGTTTTTTATTTTTCCGAGCGAGGGGGTTGCAATTGATCGATCACATCTATATATTCATAAATATAGATATCTTAAAACGAGTTCCGGAGGGAATCCTGCCATGTCCATCGAAAACGTTCAGACAGCACGCACTGCACAGCCGCTCTTTCGCCCGTTCGTCAGCGACAAGCTGACTTTGACCAACCGCATCGTCATGGCGCCGATGACCCGCGGCTTCTCGCCGGGCGGCGTGCCGGGCCCGGATGTCGCCGCCTACTACCGCCGTCGCGCGGAGAACGGCGTCGGACTCCTCATTACGGAAGGCACGGTCATTAACCATCCAGCCGCCGCGGCGGACCTCGGCGTGCCTCACTTTTACGGCGAAGCCGCGCTTGCGGGCTGGGCGAACGTCGTGAAGGAGGTGCACGAAGCGGGGGGCAAGATCATCCCGCAAATCTGGCACGTCGGTACCTCGCGCCGCCGCGAAACGTTCCCCGAATCCGACGCCGCCCCGATCGGACCGTCGGGGATCGCTCCGCCTGATACGCGTGTCTCCGAACCGCTGACGGAGGCGGAGATCGCCTACCTCGTCGGCGCCTACGCCGAAGCCGCAGCGGCGGCGAAGCGCATCGGCTTCGACGGCGTCGAGATCCACGGCGCGCACGGCTACTTGATCGACCAGTTTTTCTGGGACGTCACCAACCGGCGCGACGACCGCTACGGCGGCGACCTCGTACAGCGAACCCGGTTCGCCGTCGAGGTCGTGGAGGCCGTGAGGGCAGCCGTAGGACCCGACTTCCCGATCGTCTTCCGCTTCTCCCAGTGGAAACCGACGGACTACGCGTACAAGCTGGCGCATACGCCCGAGGAGCTCGGCCGCTTTCTTGCGCCGCTCGCGGAAGCGGGCGTCGATATTTTCCACGCCTCGACCCGCCGGTTCTGGGAGCCCGAATTCGAAGGCTCGCCGCTCAATCTCGCGGGCTGGACCAAGCAGCTGACGGGCAAGCCGACGATCACGGTCGGCTCCGTCGGACTCGACGGCGAGTTCACGAACGCGTTCGCCGGCCAGGGCGCCGGCACCGCAAGCCTCGACGGCTTGGCCGACCGGCTCTCGCGCGAGGAGTTCGATCTCGTCGCCGTCGGCCGCGCCCTGCTGCAGGATCCGGCCTGGGCGGCCAAAGTCCGCGGCGGCCGGCTTGAGGAGCTCAAGCCGTTTGCGGTAGAGGCGCTGCGCAGCCTGTCCTAAGCTAAGCGGCTCAAGGTTCGGGAGCCCCAAGCGGAGGCTTCCCGCCCTCGACTTTTAGCGCGTTTAATATCCATGCCGAGCCAACCAGTCCCGGAGCGTACCTCAACGCTTCGGGACTTTTTTCGCGTCCGGATCGAATCGCATTTCCATAATTGGGCCTCGCTAGGGGGTTGGCGTTGTGTTATTTTGGGGGTAATTCATTCGGGAGAAGAAAAAGGAGGGAGCAATGACAAATCGCATTTGGCGAATCCGTACGGGAATCCGGGATACGGCCGAGGCCGCCTATCGCGTTTGCGCGGCATGGATCGGAAAATATCCGTCCATTCAAAAGCTATTCGCGATCTACGCCTGGGTCGCGTTCGCCTTTCTCCTCTGGGGATTGATCCGATACGAAGATTCCCGCACGATGCTGGTCCAATACTTGTGGTCGTTCTATGTCCTGCTGCAATTCTGGTTCCTTTGCCGAAGCAAGACGCTGCCCTGGAAGCAGGTCTCGCTCCTGGCGCTGTCGGGCGCGCTCGTCGTCGTGCCGTTCACCGCGCTTACGCTGAACGCGATCCACGGACTGGCGGGCGGGCGAACGCGGGACGTATGGTCCATGGCCGTCGCCACGCCGATCGTCGAGGAAGCGTGGAAGCTGCTGCCGCTCGGCGCGATGCTTTTATTCGCAAGGCGGGCTACGGCGTTCAGCCTGGGCGACTATGCGATCGTCGGGGCAGCCTCGGGCGTTGGTTTTCAGCTGATGGAGGAGCTGACGAGGCGGTGGATCAATCACGGCGTCATCGCCAAAACGTACGGCTACAGCTACACGATGCTGGGCGGGGAAACGATACATTGGGATTTCTTCTCGCTGTTCCCCGGCCGGTTCGAACCGAGTTTGTTTCCGACGGTCATGACGGTCAGTCATCCGGTCCACACCGCGCTCGTCGCGCTGGGCTGCGGGATGGCCGTTCGGCTTCGGAAACGAACCAACTGCGCCTCGTTCGCCTTTCCCGCCATTCTGCTCGGGTGGGCCATCCTCGATCATGCGGCGTACAACGGTCAGGATGAGCTGCCGAAATGGTTGATGCGATTTCATGCTTGGACCGGGAGCGGGTACGAGACGCGCGGATTTTTCCTCTTGCTTTTGGCGGCCGCGTTGATTTGGGACTACGCCGCGCTGAACCGGGTGCGGGACCGGCTGCCGGCTTATCGGTTCGAGCCGGTGCTGAACCCGCTGTCCGAGTGGATCGGCATGGCCGCCGCATGGGCGGGGCGAAGAGGGAGCTTCCTCCAGGCGATGCGATTTTACCGGGAGCGCAGGGAGCTCGGCTTCGCGATGCTGTACGGCAACGCCGAAGCCGCGGGCCGCATCGAGCCGCTCAAGGCAAAGCTGGACGGGAGGCTGGCGAAGCTCGCGGCAGGCGCCGCCGCGCTCCTCTTGCTCGCAGGCGTCGGGGCGGGCTGGCTCGCGTACGTCGGCCAGGCTTCGCATGTTCTCGGCGACGGCGCCTGCTTCGCCTGCATGTTCGAGTCGCTGCAGCGCTGGTGGGATCGGCTCGGCGGCCACGAGCAGGCGGCGATCGTTCTCGGCGCCTTCGCGCTGGCGATGCTGTTCGTCGGCTTCTGGCCGGCGCTCGGCTTCGCGATGACGGTGGCGAGTACCGCCGGCAGCGGGCGCGAAATCGCGGATTACATCCGCCATCCGCGCAAGCTGCTGACGCCGGAGAACGCCATCGCGGTCGCGATCGGCATCGCGCTCAGCCGGATTCCGTTCGGCAGAGGGCTACGATGGGTGGCGGAGCGGGGGCGCGGGCGATTCGGGCACGCCATCGACAAGCTGGGGGCGAAGGTGCGACAATGGGGAGAACGGCGAGCGCCCAAGCCGCCGGCCGAACCGCCGGGCCGCGGCCCGGACAACGTCGCCACCCACGCCAAGCACAAGGAGCTGCTCCGCGTCACGGAGGCGGCGAATCCGCTCGTGGACAGCCTGCGCCAGACGGGGCGCCTCCCGCCCCACTTTGTAGACAAAACTACGGCGGCTCAGCACGGCTACAAACCGGGCAAAGCGCTGAACAATTACGTGCCGGGCGGCCAAATCGGCGGGGACGTGTTTCAAAATACGACCAAAGTGCTGCCCGAGTCCCCCGGACGCGTCTGGTACGAGGCAGACGTGGGACTCACGAACACGATGTCCCGGGCGAAGCAGCCGGGCACGCGGCTGCTGTATTCGGATGACGGCCTGATGTACGTCACCTCGGATCACTACAAGACGGTGAACTTCATCGGCCGGTACAAATAAGCGAAGGAAGGTGCATGCGGAATGGATGCCTATGAACGCGAAGAAGAAGACCGGGAGCGTCTGCCCATCGTTACGATTCCCGTCGGGGAAGCCCGCACGGCGAACGAGCTGCATGCGCTGTTGCAAAGGGAATTGGACTTTCCCGACTACTACGGAATGAATTGGGACGCGTTCTGGGACGCGGTAACGGGGCTGGTGGAGCTGCCGGAGGAGCTGGTGCTGGCGGGCTGGAGCAGGCTGAACGAGCGGCTGCCGGACGACGCCCGGCTGCTGCGCGAGCTGCTGGAACGGCGCAACGCCGATTTCCCCGCTTGGAAGACCGAGATCCGGTACGTCGATTAGCCTGCGGTCGGACGCGGCTCGCATTGCGGCTGTCGCCGGTACCGCCGAAAAGAAAGCCTGCGCGCCCCGACGGGCGCGCAGGCTTTTTCGCGCAAGCTTGGGCTTAGCTGAGATTGGCTTCGTCGATCGGGCCCAGGGCCGCAAGATCGATCTCCGGATAAGCGAGATCAAGACGCTCGAAAACGGAAACGAGGATGCGCAAGACGAGATAGTCGCGGAACCAGCGGCGATTCGCCGGGACGACGTACCACGGATTGCGCTTGGTGGCCGTCGCTTTGAACGCTTCCTCGTAGGCGTTCCAGTAGGCGTCCCAGTGCTTGCGCTCCGCCAGATCGGTCGGGTCGAACTTCCAGCGCTTGTCCGGATTTTCGAGTCGCTGTTTGATTTTTTTCAGTTGAAAGTCTTGGGAGATATGCAGGAAGATCTTCACCAGGACGACGCCGCTATCAGCAAGCAGCTTCTCGAAGCTCTGGATATGCTTCAGGCGCGAGGCGGCTTCCCGCTTGTCGATCATGCCGTGCACGCGGGTGATCAGCACGTCCTCGTAGTAGGATCGGTTGAAGGCCGCGATGTAGCCTCTGGCCGGCGTCAGCTTGTGCGCGCGCCACAAAAAGTCGTGCGCGGCCTCCTCCGCCGTCGGCTGCTTAAAGCTCTCGGCCCGGAAGCCTTGCGGATTCAAGCCGGCAAGCACTTTGCCAATGACGCCGTCCTTGCCGCTGCAGTCCATCCCCTGAAACAGGATGAGCACGCTGCGGGTTTTGCTCGCGAACAGCTTCTCCTGCGCTTCCTGCAGCCGCTCCTTCAGCTCGAGGACGGCCTCGGCGGCTTCTTCCTTGCTCTGCAACCCGGCCGTGTCGTTCGGATCGAAGTCCCGCAGCGACACGGCGCTTTTGGCGTCCAGACGATAACGATTCAGCATTGGCGCTCCCTCCCGATTAAGAAGCTTACGATACGTATTCCCCGGCTGCGGCGGCCGGCAATCAGCGATCGGCATTCGGTCATTAGGTCATTTGCGCCGCATTCTGGTAAGATGAGTCTAACATACCCGACTGCGGATAAGGAGAACGAGATGAAGTTCGGCTTTGATATCGACGATACGCTAATCAACCTACGGGAGCACGCTTTCCACCTGTACGGCAGGAGATTGGGCCGCGAGGTCGCGATCGAGCGCTTTCGCGAATGCGCGACGATCTCGATCCACGAGCTGTTCGGCTTGTCGGCCGAGGAGGGGCGCCGGATATGGCGGGAGTTGCAGAGCGAGATCTACTATACCTCCTGCCCGGCGTTTCCCGGCGCGGTCGAGGCGCTGAACGAGCTGGTGCGGCGAGGACACGAGGTGTATTACGTCACCGCGCGGACGCCGGAGCATTGCGAACGGACGCGCGACTGGCTCGTCGCGGCGGGCTTTCCGGTCGCGGACGGGCGGTTTTACTGCGGGATGGGAGACGGGGAGAAGATCCATGTCATCCGGGAGCTCGGGCTGGATTATTACTTCGACGACAAGCCGGCCGTGCTGGACACGCTGGGCGGCTTGGACCTGCACGTGTACGCGAAGGACAATGCGTACAACCGGCATCTGGATTTCCCGCGCATCGGTTCATGGGATGAATTGCTAGCTTTGTTAGAGGACGAGGCCGGGAAGGAGCGGAACGCCCGGTTGCCGGAATAGGACGAGGGACGGCCTGCCGAGCTGCGGAGAAGCCTTCCGCCCCGGCGCGATCCGCCGCGCGGCAACCGAATGAACGAAGAGGCCTTCCGGCGCGATTAGCCGGAATGCCTCTTTTTGGCGCGGCGGCCGCGCCATTCGGCGATCCCCCACAGGATGAGCGGCATGCCGAGCATATGGAACGGCAGAATGAACGGCATGGCGATTTTCTGTGGAAATAAAATGGAGCTGTCCAAAAAATCGCGCGGAAGAAACGCAAGCGCGAGGCAAAGAGGCGCGACGAACTTGATCATCCTGCGCCAGTCGGCGTATCCGATCCACTGGGCGGCGCCGTATGTCGCGACGAAAAAGTAAAGCGAAACTTTGACGAACACCCCGGTGATCCACAGCGCGATCACGAACGCGTCGAGGTTCTGAACGAAGTCGAAGTAGGAGACGTAGCGCACCAAATTGAAGTAGGAGTATGTCTCGCGGGCGCTGGCGTTCGGTCCGCGCACGGCCAGTATGACGAAGGTCGTGGCCGAGGTGAGCAAGCCGGCGACGGCCACGCCGAGCAGCGCGGGGCGGAACCCGGTCTTCGGCCGGGCGACGAAGGCGAGCAGCATGACGAGCATGACGCAATCGCCGAGAAACGTCGCGGGCGGCAAGGCCCCTTTGAGCACCGTCGTCCATCCGGAATCGAGATAAACGGGCAGCAGGTTCGCAAGTCGGACATCCTTCGCGACGAGCAGCACAGGGATCAGAATGCCCAGCAGGACGAACGGTCCCATCAGTTCGCTGCAGCGGGCGATCGCCTCGAGTCCCGCCGCGTTGACGTAGACCGCGACGAGCAGCATGCCCGCGATCGGCACGACGATCGGCGTCTCCGGCAAAATCGTGCTTGCGATCAAGTCGGCGTACTGCCGCAGGATGATCGACAGGACGGAGATCCAGAACGCCAGGTAGAGGAACACGACGATGCCGCCCGGCCATTTGCCCAACAGGGATCTCGCGTAATCCACGAACGTTCGGCGGGGATGCAGCAGGCTGACGCGCGAGCTGACCGCGGCAACGAGTACGCCGACCAATCCGGCCACCAGCGTCGAGATCCAGGCATCCTGTCCGGCGATCTTGATGGCCGGGTTTATCGTGAGCAGGATCGTCATGCCCACCTGCATCGACGAAATCATCCAAAATAGCTGGGCGCCGCTGATCCGCATGTCGCGCATCAGCCTCCTTTTTCCAATGCCTGGCTCAAGGGCCCGAATACGAACTTGACCAGCTGGGTCGGTCCCGGCAGGAGAGGGAGCCAGTGGAGCAAGAAGCCGAGGAGCCATACCGCGCCGAGCAGCACGAGGTAGACAAGCCGTTCCTTGGCTGTGGCGGTTTTTCTCAACTTGAGCCACTGGAAGACCGTGACGATCGCGAAGAAGGCCAGCAGGCCGGGAATGGCGGCGGTCATTTCGAATGCTCCTCTTTGTCGGGTACCGGCGAAGGGATGCTGGCGAGACCGGGCCTCAGCATCTTGGCGGCCGGGTGGATGCGGACCTCTACGCTGGCGAAGTGTTGCTCCCAGCGGCCCTTTTCTTTTTTCCATACGGCGGGATACGCGCGGTGAAACTCGCCCGCGAAATCGAAAATATCGGCCTTCAACGTCTGCTGCGCCAGCGTCAGCGCGAGGCGAACCTTCGACTTCATCTCATCGTTCAATTCCGCTTCCACCTGCTTCACGGCACGAAGATCGGACACGAGATTCAGCCGCGTCGTATTCTGCAAGGCGTCGTTCTCGGTCTTGATGTATACGTCCATCAGCCAGTCGTCTCCTTCGATTCGGGGAATGAGGCGCGTGTTGCTATTGATCATCTTCAGCGAGACGGAACCGCGGGGCCCGGCGGGATGGACCGTCAAGATCGCCCGTTGCACCTGGTCCCGCAGCCACAGGACGCCTCTTGTCGTCTCTTTGTCGGCATAGCCGATCATGCAGTCGTCCTTGAAGACGGCCAAACCGTCGATATAGCTGATACCTTGGTCCATTTGCTTGGCGGGCGCAGGGACGACGGTGATCATCGGAAGCAGCGCCGCATCGGCATCGCTCGTCAGCATGGTCGACAGCTGCGCGAGCGTAACGGAGAGGGCCAACCGGCTCTTGGACATTTCTCGGAGCACCTCGGCCGTGTCCCGCTCGAGGATCGAATGCAGCTCGAGCACATCCTTTGCCTTGCCTCGGCTGACGTAGATAAAGGAACGCTCCCGCGGATGCGGCGAACGCATCAAATAGTCGACGTCGTCGCGGATACCGTCCTTTGCCGCAGCTTCGCCGAAGACGATGACCTCCGCGTGCCCCCAGAACAGCATTCGCGGCAGCTCGCTTTGCAGATGAGAGAGCGCGTCCGCGATGTTTTCGCCTTCGGCCGTGCGCGTGAACGTGTTTTCGTTGCCTCCGCCTCCGCTCTTCTGGCTCATCATATCGCCGCCTCCGCCGCCGGAGGCGCGGGGGATGAAGATCTGGACCGTGAGCTCGAGGCGGCCGTTACCGTTGCAGTCGATTGCGGCGCCGGTGATCAGCGCGAGATCGTTCACCTCGGTCCGGTCCCAACAGCCGGTCAAGCCAAGCGCCCCCGCGCATAGCAGAAGTCCAAGCGCCGCCATGCGCCCGCATCCGGATCTGTTCATGCCGCGCGTCCTCCCTTGAGCGCTCCCAGCGCCAAAAGCAAGGCGGGGAGGAGGACCTGCATCAACAGCGCAAAGTAGGGCAGCTCCATTCCCAGCAATTCCTTCAGCGTCTCGTAATTCGGCGCGGACCAAATGCTGAACAGGATGGCGAGGAAGCCGAGCGGGACGATCAGGGGGCGATAGTCGGACAATCCGAGGCATTGGGCGGCGCCGAGCGCCGATGCGTAATACACGACGGAGACTTTGACGAACATGCCGATGAGCCAGACCGCCATGAGCAGAGATTCGATATGCTCGATAAAATCGGCTAGCGCGACGTATCTCACCGCCACCAGGAACGGGTAGCTGAGATCCCGGCTGAGCGGCCCGAACAGCAACAGGATGGACAAATTGATGGCGAGCAGGGTGATCATGACGGCAGCGACGCTGATATAGCCCCATTTCAACCCTTTGTCCGGCCGGGAGAGGTAAGGAAGCATATAGGTGATCATGATGAATTGGGAAAACCAGGACATCGGCACGATCGAACCGCGCACGGCCGGAAGCGGACCGTTCTCCATGACCGGGAGCATATGCTTGAGCTGCATGTCGGGCAGCATGATGACGAGCATGCCGAAGATGACGAGCGTGGCGCCGGGAATCAGAATTTGCGCGGAGCGGCCGAGCACCTCGAGCCCTTCGTGGACCGCGTAGGCGCACAGGGCAACCAGGCAGAGGATGACCCACACCATCGGCGTCTTCGCGAGGAAGGTCCCGACGATGAATTCCCCGTATTCGCGCAGGATGATCCCCATCGTGTACAGGAACGAGATTAGATACACGGCCGCGGCGATCTTGCCAAGCCAAGCGCCGAGGACGAGGTGACAGTATTCGGTGAGCGTCTTTCTCGGGTATCGGCGATGCAGCCGATAGGAAATCAGCACCGCCAAAAAGCCGACGACGGAAGAGAGGACCGGCGTCATCCACATATCCGTGCCGGCTTTCTCCATCGTGATCGCGGGGACGCTGAGCGCCGCGGTGGCCAGAATGGTCGGATGCATGAGCAGCGCCATTTGCAGCGCGGATATTTTGCCTTTTTCGATCATAGGGAACCATTTCCTTTGGGTGGCTTCGGCCGCCGTCCCGGCGGTTGACGATACCGGTTGGCGCTATCCGCCAAGCGGGGTCTCGTCCGCATGGCCCAGATCGGCGCGCGGATCAGCACGTCCTTCATCTCCCTTCCCTTCATCGGCGCGAGGGGCTGAAGGTAAGGAACGCCCAGCGACCGCAGGGAGCATAGATGGACCACGATGGCGATCACCCCCAGCATCAGCCCGAGCAAGCCGAACATGCCCGCGAGGAACATGATCGGAAACCGGAGCATTCGCAGGGCGATCCCCGTGGAGTATTGCGGAATCATGAACGAGGCGATCCCGGTAATCGCGACGACCATGACCATCGGCGCCGACACGAGGCCCGCGGAGGTCGCCGCCTGGCCGATGACGAGCGCGCCTACGATGCTGACGGCCGCGCCGACTTGCTTGGGCAGCCGGACGCCCGCTTCCCGCAGCGCTTCGAACGAGATCTCCATGAGGAGCGCTTCGACCAGCGCGGGGAACGGAATGTCCTCTCTCGACTTGGCGATGCTCAGCAGCAACGAGGTCGGCACCATCTCGTGGTGGAACGTCAAAATCGCCACGTAGAGCGAAGGCAGCACGAGGGTGATGAGGAAAAACGTATAGCGCAGCCAGCGGATCAGCGTTCCGATCATGAACCGCTGATAATAGTCTTCAGGCGATTGCAGCATGGAGAACAGCGTCGAAGGCGCGATGAGCGTAAATGGCGTACCGTCGACCAGGATCGCGACGCGGCCTTCCAGCAGTGCGGCGCTGACGACGTCCGGCCGCTCCGTCACCTGGATTTGCGGGAACGGAGACAGCGGGTTGTCCTCGATCAGGCCTTCGATATACCCGCTCTCGAGGATGCCGTCGATATCGATCCGCGAGATGCGCTCCCGCACTTCGCGGATGAGCGTCTCCGCGGCCAGACCTTCGACGTAAACCAGCAGCACTTGCGTCCGCGTAAGCTTGCCTACCTCGAAGGGAACGATTTTCATCGCGGGACTCTTGATTTTGCGGCGCAGCATGGACGTATTGTCGCTAAGCGTCTCCGTGAAGCCTTCCCGCGGGCCTCGGACGATCGATTCGGCTGCGGGCTCTTCAATGCTCCGCTTCTCCCACTTCGCGAGGCCCAGCGCGAATCCATGCGGGGCGCCGTCGACGAAGAGCAGCACGCTGCCGCCCGAGAGCTTGGCGATCGCGTCGTCTAAGGTGGAGACGGTGCCGACTACCGCGACCGAGAGAACGGACGGCAACCCGCCGGCATCGTCTCCCGCTTCCGCGGCATCCCCTCGCATCAGCGGCGCCAATACGTGCTCGTCCAGTTGATCGATATTCACCATGCCGTCGATGTACGCGACGAACGCCTTCTTCTTCCCTATGCCGAACCGGCGGTAGTAGACATCCGCGCAATTCTCGTACAGATCTTGAAGCGCCTGCAGGTTCGCTTCGAGCGACGGGGAGACGAGATCGGACGAATCCTTGGACATGAGGCGGCTCCTTGGATGGGATAAGATTTTTCTGTCCATTTTTGTCGTTCCTTAAACTCGGTGGATGAGAGGCCGGGGCGCCTTGCGTCTCTATCATGTCGTGGATCAGGGGCTGCCGGCGTCAACCGGGTGAGCTGCCCGGCTTCTGGGAGCGGCCTTGATTCGCGTTTACCGGCTGCCAAAATGAAAGCGTTGACAGGCGGACGCCTTCACGCCAAACTAGGAAACAGATTTCACCCCAACCTGGTCGGAGGAGGTCCTCCCATGGCGCTCGGCGCGTTGAAGCGATTCGGACGCAGACTGCTGCAGCCTTTCCAGAAAAGTCTCCGCTACAAACTCATGCTGCTCATGGTCGCGATCGCGGTGCTGCCGCTGTCGATGGTCACGCTGTTCGCCACCCGGACGACCAAGCATTCCCTCAGCGAGGAAGTGGTCCGGTCCAACGAGGCCCGGATGGAGTGGTCGGCCCGCTACTTCGACGAAAAGTTCGAGCAGCTCCAGTCGGTCGTCTATTCGCTGCTGCTCGACAAGAACCTGTTTCCCAACGTCAACGGCGGCTTCGTCCGGGAGGCGAGCGGCCCCGACGAGATGGACGCCTATACGTCGGCGCGGCTGTGGTCGCTCTACAGCGCGAACAACAAAAACATCGCGCAAATCTCGCTGTATCTGAAGTCCAGACAGCGCATCTATACCGTGGACCGGGACGCCAGCCGATCGACGGACGCGCTCGTCACGGCGAGCGCCGACTGGGAGGCCATCTCCCGGAAGCGCGAGAGCTACGACAAACTGATCAATAGCGGCAGCGGCATCTTCACGATCGTCCGCAGCATGAACAAGTTCGAAAACCGGGAAGTGCTCGGAGGCGTGACGATCGACGTGCGCTGGAGCATGATGCGCAGCGTGCTCGACATGGTCCATTCGGAGCCGAATAGCGAGGTGCTCATCCTGGATGCGGAAGGCAACGAGATGTACAACCCGTACGGGCAGCGGTTCTCGGTCGATCCCGAGATCGTGCGCAAGGCGATCGAGCACCCGGACATGCCCGGCAATCTGGCGCTGAAGAAAGGATTTCTGTTCTTTCAGCCTACGCTGTCCGGCCGGCTCTGGATCGTCAAGTTCATCCCGATCGAGTACGTCACCCAGAGCGCCTCCTCCACGATGAACTTCAGCTTGGTGACCGCCGTCATCTTTATCATCCTGGCGATCGCCGTCTCGATCCTGACCGCCTACTTCATGACCAAGCCGATCATTCGGCTGACCAAGTCGATGAAGGCGCTCGAGATCCAAAACTTCGACGTCGGGCTCCGCCGCCTCCGGACCGACGAGATCGGCACGCTGGAGCGCAGGTTCAACTCCATGCTGGCCCGGATCAAGGAGCTGATCCAGACGGAGTACAAAGCGAAGATCGAAAAGCGGACGGCCCAGGTCAAAGCGATGCAGGCGCAGGTCAATCCGCACTTCCTGCACAACGCGCTGCAATCCATCGGCGGCATCGCCCTGTCCCGCAACGTCCCGGAAATCTACGAGCACGTGCGGGCGATCAGCGACCTGTTCCGGTACGCGATCCGGATGCAGGCGGACCTCGTCACCGTCGCGGACGAGATGGAGCATGTCCGCAACTACTTGCAAATCCAGAAGCTCCGCTTCCAGCAAATGGTCGACGTCCATCTCGACGTGGACGAAGCGTGTCTCGGATGCGCGATCCCGAAGTTTTCGCTGCAGCCGATCGTCGAGAATTGCTTTATCCACGGGCTCGAAGGCAAGATGGATACCTGGTCGATCGTCATTCGCGCGGAAATGGTGCTGGACGAAGTCGAGATCAGCATCGCCGACAACGGCGTCGGCATCGCCTCGGACCGGCTGGACCGTCTGCGCCGGCAGCTCGGCCTCGCGGTCGAGATGCGGGAGGAGAGCGACAGCCTGGGCATGGGCAACGTCAATGCCCGGATCAAGCTGATGTTCGGGGACGCGTACGGCCTGTACGTTGACAGCGCGGAAGGCGCGGGCACGACCGTGAAGCTCGTCATTCCGTCCGAAGGGAAACGCATGGAGGAGGAATCGGCATGAAGGCCGTCATCATCGACGACGAATTTTGGACGCGGGACAGCATCCGGCGTCTCGGCGATTGGGCGCGGTTCGGCATCGACCGGGTCGAGGAGGCCGAAGAAGGGCTGAGCGGGCTGCGGATCATCGAAGAGATCCGCCCGGAGATCGTCATCACCGACATGAAAATGCGGGGCATGGACGGCGTGGAGCTGCTTCGCCGCCTCACGGAAAACTACCCGTTTATCCGCAAGATCGTCATTAGCGGGTTCGACGACTTTGCCTATACGAAGCAGGCGATTCTATCCAAGGTGGACGAATACATCCTGAAGCCGATCCATCAGGAGGAGCTGAACCGGGCGCTGGAGAAAACGGTGCGCGAGCTCGGGATCGCGCGCGGCATGCATGCCGCGCAGCCGCTCTCGAAGGACATTCTGGAGGAGGTCGCGGCGTGCAAGGAAGCGGTGTCCCGGTATTTCCAGGAGCTGCAGACGGAGGAGGTGCAGGCCCGCTTCGACGCGCTCGCGCTCAGCCTCTCCCGGCGGGAGCCCCACGGGCCCGGCTTCAACCACTCCTTGTACAGCCAGTTCATGGCGCTGCTCGGCGAGCAGGCGTCGAAGGCGGGCATCGAGCTGTCGCCGGTCATTCGGGGCCAGGCCGAGTCGTTCTACGTCACGGACGAGACGCCCTGCGCGGCGTGGATCGGCGCCCTGTCCGCCGCCTATGCGGCGGTGCTCGCCGACTTGATCCAGCTGCGGAAAAACAAAAGCCGGCTCGACATCGGCGACATCCGGGCCTACATTAACCGCGCGTACGCCGAGCCGATCACGCTAGAGTCGATCGCGTCCCGGTTTTTCGTCAGCAAGGAGCATCTGGCCCGGACGTACAAGCAGGAGACGGGGGCGACGGTGATGGACGATATTATCTCCCGCCGGATGGAGCGGGCCGTGGAGCTGCTCGCCCAGGGCGCCGCCATCAAGCATGCCGCGGAGGCGGTCGGGTACGCCGATCCGACGTATTTCCACCGAATTTTCAAGAAGGTAACGGGCTTGACGCCCGCGCAGGCGCGGGGCTTCGGCTCCGGCGACGAGTGACGCGCGCGTGTCGGGAGCGTTAAGATCAGACGGCATGACCATATCAATATCGTCCACAACAAGCCGCAAATGACGTCCAATGCGAAGATAGCGCTTTCCTTTTATACTCGAATTCGTAAGCGTTATCACGATATAGGGAGGTCTATCTCGAATGAAGAAAGCGCTACTCGCCATGACCGCCATCCTGGCGCTGGGAACGACGGCCGCTTGCGGCGGTTCCAAAGAAAACGGCGGCGCCTCGCCCAGCCAAAGCGCGAGCGACACGCCAAGCAGCAGCCCGTCCGCATCGCCGGAAGCGTCGAAGGCGGCGCCTACGAAGGTCGAACTGAAAATTTTCCTGGGCGGCCTCGACCGGTTCCGCGAGCAATTCGACGGCTACTTCGAGAAGTTCGCCGAGAAAGAAAAACAAGAGAAAAATATTACGGTTACGTTTAACTCCGAATACCCCGGCTCCGACAACGCGCCGCAAATTCTAAAGACCCGCCTCGCTACCGGCGACGTGCCGGACATCTTCAGCGTCCATGCCGTCAACGAGCTTCCCGCCTACTACAAAGCCGGCTACCTGGCCGACCTGAGCGACCAGCCGCTGGCGGACAAGATCACCGACGGCATCAAGCCGATCGTCTCCGCCGACGGCAAGGTGCTGGCCGTGCCGATGGAGAGCCTCGCATGGGGTTACCTGTATAACAAGACGATCTTCAAGGAGCAAGGCCTGACCCCGCCGACGACGCTGTCGGAAATGAAGGCGGTCGTGCAAAAGCTGAACGACGCCAAGATCACGCCGTTCGAGCTGAGCTACAAGGAAAGCTGGATCCCGCAGCTGTTTCTCCCGCTGACGGTAGGCGGCCTCGTCAACTCCACGCACACGGATTTCCTGGACAAGATGAACAAAAACGAAGGCAGCTTCGCGGACATCCAGGAAATGTTCGATATCATCGACCTCGTAAACGCGAACGGCACCAAGCGCGCCTTCGAGACGGGCAACGACGACGGCTCCGCCGACTTCGCGAGCGGCAAAGCCGCCATGTGGGTCCAAGGTCCGTGGAACGCCGACGCCATCCTGAAGGTGAACGACAAGTTCGAGCTGGGTGTCGCGCCGCTGCCAATCAGCGACGATCCGAAGTCGACGCTGATCAACACGTCGGTCTCGACCTCGCTCGCGACTTCGCCGGAGAGCAAAAACAAAGAAGTGGCGCTCGATCTGCTGAACTTCATTCTCGACGACCAGGCTTCGAACGACCTGTATCAGAGCCTGAAGTTCAACCCCGTCTCCAAAAACCACACCTTCAAGCCGTACCCGTGGGTCGAGGACGCTTCGGCATACGTAAGCAAAGGCGAGTCCTACCAGGACCCGACGATCCCGCAGGCCGTCAAGGACGAATCCGGCAAAGCGCTGCAATCCTACTTCGACAAGAAAATGACCAAGGATCAGGTCATCAAAGACCTGGATAAGACTTGGAAAGACGCCAACGCCAATGCCAGCAAGTAACGGAAACCCATTGGACTGACTTGCGTCGCGCCCTGCCCCGTCGTTGCCTCCAAGCGGCGCGGGCAGGGCGCACCTTGCCGAAGGAGCGTGAATGCACATGACTAGGAGATCGGCCCGGGCCGCCGTCTCGCTGCTGCTTTTCGTACTGCCCGCTTTCGTCCTTTACCTCATCTTCCTGGTCATTCCGATGATCCAAGGCTCCTATTACAGCTTTACGGATTGGGACGGCCTCAACAAGACGTACGGCTTCGTCGGGTTCAGCAACTTCGTCGAAGCGTTCCGCGAAGACTCGCACTTCCGCGCGGCCATTCTGTTCACGGCCAAATACGTGATCTGCGCCGTCGTCCTGCAAAATGCGGTCGCGCTCCTGCTAGCCATGCTCATCGAATCCCGGCGGCGGGCCAAAGGATTGTTCCGCACGATTTTCTTCATGCCGAACATGCTGAGCGTCATCATCAGCACGTTTATGTGGGTGTTCGTCTTCTCCAAGGTCATCCCGGCCATGGCGGAGTACGGCGCTCTGAATTTCCTCGACCTGTCGTGGCTCGGCAATCCGAACGTCTCGTTCTGGACGATCATGATCGTCTCGGTGTGGGGCGGGGTGGGCACGCTCATGCTGATTTACATGTCCGCCATTCAGGGCATTCCCCAGCATCTGAAGGAAGCGGCGATCATCGACGGGGCGCAGCCGTTCCATATGCTCCGGTACATCACGATGCCGCTCATCGCGCATGCGCTCACCATCTGCATCTTCCTGACCTTGAACAGCTCGTTCAAGATCTATGATCTCGTCTACGCCTTGACCGGAGGCGGTCCGGGGCGGGGGACGCAGGTTATCACGATGAACATCCTGGAGGAGGCCTATCAGGGCAACTTCCGCTACGGATACGCGAGCGCGAAGGCGATCATCCTCTTTCTGATCATATTCGTCATCACCATGATCCAGGTGACGGTCATGAAGAAGCGGGAGGTGGAAGCATGACGCGGCGCATCTATACGGTCCTGTCTTGGATCGTGCTGCTGATCCTGGCCGTCTACTTCCTGTTTCCGATCTACATGGCCATCATCAATTCCTTCAAGACGCAGAGCGAGCTCTACAAGTCGGTGCTGAGCTGGCCCAAAACGTTCAGCTTCGACAACTATACGCAGGCGTTCAAAAAGGCCAACATGCTGCAGAGCGGGCTGAATACGATCATCGTTACCGTGACGGGCATCGTCGGCATCGTCCTGTGCAGCTCTCTCGCCGGCTACAAGCTCTCCCGCACGCGGGGCAAGCTCAGCAACGTCGTCTTCATGCTCTTCGTCGCGTCGATGCTTATCCCTTTCCAGACGATCATGGTCACCTTGACCAAGATGGCCAAGGATCTGG
This sequence comes from Cohnella baijiui, assembly GCF_020731285.1. GTDB lineage: Bacteria > Bacillota > Bacilli > Paenibacillales > Paenibacillaceae > Cohnella. Next base: position 35,663 of record NZ_JAJFOW010000014.1, on the reverse strand, counting down.
GCCTGCAGGGCTCGCCGTTCGGGCTGGGCGTCGTGTGCGCGGGGCTCGGCGTGAACATGGCGATCTTTCTCTACCACGGCTTCGTCAAAGGGATTCCGAGAGAGCTAGACGAATCGGCGCACATGGACGGCTGCGGCGAGTGGCGCGCGTTTTTCTCCATCATCTTTCCGCTGCTGCTGCCGATCACCTTTACGATCGTCGTCCTGAACATGCTGTGGCTGTGGAACGACTTCCTGCTGCCGGTGCTGCTGCTGAACGACTTCCGCGACTATACGCTCGTGCTGACGATCAACATGTTTTTCGGCAAATACAGCCGCGAGTGGTCGCTCATCCTGGCCTCCCTCATCCTGTCCTCGATTCCGATCGTCGTCATCTTCGCGATCTTCCAGCGCTGGATCATCCAGGGCATTACGGAGGGCGCGGTAAAAGGATAGGAGGGGCGGAGACGGATCGTAACCGACAGCGCTGTATGCGGCCGCCCCAAACGAGACCAAATAAGTAGCCGACACTTCCAAGATCATGGAAGGTCGGCTATTTGGTTTGCCTCAAATTCTCTATTTACTCCCTCGGTGAATTGTACGATGATAGGGACGTTAAGCTTTGCTATAGAGAGATAGGAGTGGTAGGAGTGGCATACAAGATCATCTTCTTCGACATCGACGGGACACTGCTGGACGAGGACAAGCGGATCCCCGAGGACGCGGCCGAAGCGGTCCGCGCGCTCAAGATGAGCGGCATCGAGCCGGTCATCGCCACGGGGCGAGCGCCGTACTTTTTTCAGCCGATCGCGGAGCAGCTTGGCATCGACTCGTTTGTAAGCCTGAACGGCGCTTATGTCGTGTACCGCGGCCGGGAGGTGCATCAGCGCCACATTCCGCTGTCGGATCTGGAGCGGCTGGTGCAGTTGACCGAGGGACACGGGCACGCGCTTGTATTCCAAGGCAAGTCGGCGTTCCATTCGAACCGGGAGTCACACGCCGCCGTTTTCGCTTCGGTCGACAGCTTGAAGGTGGCGCAGCCCGGATTCGATCCCGACTTTTGGCGCAGAGAGGGCATCTATCAGGTGTTTCTTCACTGCCGGCAGCATGAAGAGCGGGCGTATATCGACGCGCTGCCGGACCTGCGGTTCATCCGGTGGCACGACCAGGCGATGGACGTGCTGCCCCGTACGGGCTCGAAGGCCGAAGGCATCCAGAAGCTGCTGGACGCGCTCGGACTGACGCCGGCGGAAGCGGTCGCCTTCGGGGACGGGCTGAACGACAAGGAGATGCTGAAGCTGGTCGGCCTCGGCATCGCCATGGGCAATTCGCATGCCGAACTCATCCCCTGCGCGGATTACGTGACGTCCCGCGTGGACGAGGGCGGCGTGCGCAACGGGCTGGTGTACGCGGGCTGCATCGCCTAGTTCCCGCCGATATCGCGGCGAACGTATCTGGATGGTCGGGGGCATTCGGGCCGGACCGAGAGAAGAAGAATCGGCAATTTCACACGAGCCGAAGGGAGATTCAAAGCATGGAAGTCCAATTTTGCTCGGCCTGCGGCCAAGCGATGGAGACGCGCGACATCGACGGCACGCCGCGCCGGGCCTGCACGGCGTGCAGCTTCGTGCACTGGGGGAATTACAGCATCGGCGTAGGCGCCTTGGTCGAACGGGACGGCAAGCTCCTGCTCGTCCGCCGGGCGCAGGAGCCGGGGCGCGGCTACTGGACGAATCCCGGCGGATATGCCGAACAGCTCGAGCAGCTGCACGATACGGTGCAGCGCGAGGTGTTGGAGGAGACCGGCGTCGAAGCCGTCGTCACGGGCGTCGCCGCCCTTCGCGATCAGCCGCGGCACATTCATAATCTATATGTCGCGTTCTCCATGGCCTATCTCGGCGGAGAGCCGACGCCGGACGGCGTGGAGGTCGACGCGGCGGGCTTTTACAGCCTGGAGGAGATGGAGTCGATGAACGTCGCGCCATTCACGCGTTGGCTGGTGGACGTCGCCTTGAACGGCCGCTCGGATGGGTTGAAGCGCGACGACGCGCCGGTCGTACCGCTCGAGGGGTACGGGCTGTTCCGGATTTAAAGCCGCATCCGCGCCAATCCCGTTTCTCACGAACCGGATGGCGAGATTGGCGGAAGGAAGCCGTTCCATGAGGTCGTATGTGACCTTGCGGGACGGCTTTTTCATTTCGTTCTCTCGTATTCTATTACAGACAACGCATCTATCAGCCCTTATAATAGGAGGTATTGTTAATTTATGGACGAACTCATCCTCGTTTACTGAGATCCGAATGGAGGTTTTAGCTTTGAAGAAAAGGAACAATCGGAAGCAAGGGCTCGGCGTTTTCGCCCGCTGGGCAGTCGCGGCGCTCCTGATCGCCGGCCTGACCGCACCTGCTGGACCGGGCGGTACAGCTTCAGCGGCCCTAGCGGGAGCTGCGGCGACATTGAAGGATATTTCGGGCTCCTATGCCGAATCGGAAATTCAATCTCTGTACCAGGCCGGCATCCTCTCGGGATACGGTGAGGGAACGTTCGGTCCGGCCAAGCCGGTGACGCGGGCCGAGCTGGCGAAGATACTTGCACTCGCGCTGGACCTCACGCCCAGTCCGGCGCATGCCGCCGGTTTTAAGGACATCCCGGGGGATGCGTGGTATCGCGGGTACGTCGGCGCGCTGGCGGAATTCGGAATTACGGGCGGAACCTCCGCCGATACGTTCTCTCCCGGCGCCCGCGTCACCCGCGAAGAGCTCGTCGTGTTCTTCGTCCGCGCGTTTGGCTTGGAGGAGAAGGCCAAGGAGCTGGACGGCGGAGGGGAGCCGGCGGACGCGGAGCGTTTGGCCGCTTGGGCGAAGCCTTCGGCCAGCCTGGCGCTTCGGATCGGGTTCGTCAGAGGAATCACCGGCCCCGACGGCCGAATCTTGTTCCAACCGAAGGCCGTCGCCGAGCGTCAAGCTGTGGCGAGATTGACCTATGAGTTCATCCATAACGGCGCTCAGTACAAGGACAGGGCGGACGAGCTCGGGACCGCTGCGCCGACGCCGCCGCCGAAGGCGGCGGCCGTGATCTCGGCTTCCGCCGCGAGCGGCACGACGGTCGAGGTGGCGTTCGACGGTCCAATTCGCGATCTGAACGCCGGAGACTTCGCGTTCGACGGAGGACTGTCCATCGTCAGCGCTGCTTTCGCGCCGGGCTCGGGGAGCACGTCCCTCGTCGTGCTGACGACGGGCAGCCAGACGCCAGGACAATCGTACAAGCTCAGCTACAAGGGCAAGGATACGGGTATCGCCGTGACGGGATACCGCGCCCCCAGCTCGCCTTCCTCGCCCTCTTCGCCCGGTATCCCGGGAGATGCGGCTGCAGCCGCCCTGAATCGCGGCGAGACCATCGACGGGGATCTGAGCGTCGCGAGCGGAGGCACGATCGGTCCCGCCTCAGGTACCGCTGTCGTGACGGGCACCCTGACGCTCGATCCCGGGCCGTCCGGAGAGATCGCGCTGCGCAACGTGGAGGCGGACGAGCTCGTCGTCGCTTCGGGTTCCTCGCACTCCATCAAGCTGCAGGGAGTGAGCGTGATCCGCTCCCTGCAGATTCACGCCGACGGACAAACGGAACCGGTTCGCGTCGTGGCCCAGGAGGGGACAAGGATTCGGGAGACCCTCGTTGACGGCAGTGCGATCCTCGAATCGGGCGCAGGCGCCTTCGGTCCGATCGCCATTCTTCAAGGCGCGACCGGCCGGACCGTGGAATTCAGGGGGAGCTTCGCGGACACGGTCGACAATTACGCGCCAGGCGCGACGATCGGCGTCGCGCCGAACGCGACCGTCTCCCAGCTCCGACTGCACGAGGACGTCAAGCTTCAAGGGAGTCCCGAGGATATTTTCAGATCCTCGATCATAGCGGATCCGGCCGTAGAGTACGGTGGAGACGTCTATTACAATCCGCTGGTCGGCTTGGCGTTGACGCAGCTGGCGGAGGAAGCCGGGAGCTTTCAAAACAAATATCCGCGGCTGGATCAGATGGCGTCGTTTACCAACGAGATGGGCGAGCACGTGGGCCGGATCTTGGGCAGATTGACGGTCGCCAGCTACGTCGGGGCTAGTCTGATGAATGGTTGGGACGAACTGGAACAAGGCGTTTACGAACTGATCGATCCCGTGCTGCGGGTCAAGCGGGACTTGGAGGGCGCGGCGAGAGCCCTGCCGATTCAATACGCGGAGGGAGACAACGCGTACACGGTCAAACGCGATATCTCTCTGTCTGCCGAGGGAGCGAACGGCACGAGTGTGAGTTGGCGTTCGGACCAACCCGGCATCCTGACGAGCGCGGGCAAAGTTACCCGGCCGCCCAAGGACACGACGGTGACGTTGACCGCCACGATCGGCAAAAAAGGAATGACGGTCGAGCAGACGTTCATCCTCAAAGTAAAGGCCGCCGTAAGTTCGCTCGAAATCGTCGACGTCGCCGCGACCAGCAGCTACGATGATGAAGCCAAGCAGGTCCTGCTCGAGTCGCTCCGAGTGACGATGGCTGCGCCGATCGGGCTTGACGAGAACGGCCGGGCGACCTACGACGGCTTGACGTATACTTTGCGTATCGCTGACGTCGCGACGGGGCAACCGTTGACGGGGTACCGAATCGTACCGGACTCGGTTCAGCCGTCTTCTTTCGCCGTACAATGGCCTGCGTCCGGGGAGCGGCTGAACCTGAACCAATCGATCGCCGTGCAGTGGGTACGAGACGGCGTCGTCGCGGGCCAGGTCCAATACCCGGTCGGAGCGGCGGCATTTCGGATCGACGCTGCGGACCCGGATTCGACTCCGGGCATCGACGGCCGCGATTTCAAGGTGAGCTGGGCGACTTCGGCTGCCGACTTCAGATCGACGGAGGTCTACCTTGTCTCTGCCGATCACGATCTCTACGCCGGGAAACAGCCGGTCGGCCTTGTCCTGAATCCGGCGACGACTTGGAGCGGCACGAGGCAGCTGACGCTCGACAGCGAGGGCAACCCGCTCACGGAGCGCGCTTACAAGATCTATCTGGTGGTCAAGACCAGGCAGGGCAACTTCGTGCAGTTTGTGACATTTACGCCTCATCTCGACGTACAAACGTCAAAACCTTCCCCGAGCACGATCCGTACGTACAACTATGCTGAAGGTCCGGACGAGATCAGAATGATCGATCTGCGACCGGGCGCGCTGGTCAAGGTATACGACGCGCCAATAGGGGGACGCTTACTCGCCGAAGCGACCGCGGTTCAGACGCCGGATGGGGCTCGGGCCGCGGCCTCCATCCCGCAAGGCTTCGACAACGGACTAGCGAGTGTATACGTGACCGTAACCCATCCGGGCGAGGTCGAGAGCGAGCGTACGGCCCAGACCGTCGCGCCGAATCCGGCGGCCCCGGCGGCGGATCGCATCCGCATCGACAATCGGGCGTCGGGTCCGGACAGCGTTACGGTAGACCTCGTCCCTGCACAAGCAACAGTAGAGGTATACGATGCCGGGACGGGAGGCGTCTTGCTCGCGAAGGCGCGCAACGAAAGCCAGACGGCCGAGTCCGTCGAGCTGACCGTACCCGACGGGCTGGAGGAAGGAGCTCTCGTCTATGCGGTTGTGACGGTCGCGCAAGGAGATGCTTACGCCTGGAGCCTGCGAACGGCGAAGATCGTGCCGCCAAGCGTGGCTAGACTCATCTACGCGACGGGGCCGTATACGTTCGTCGATTCGCAGCCCCGTCAGCTCCAGATCAGGGCTGCGTACAGCGACGGCTCCGAAAGGGACGTTACGAATGAAGCAATATGGTCCAGCGCGGACGACGGGGTCGTCGCCGTGACCGCGACCGGGTCGGTCATTCCGCATGCCAACGGGGCGACGACCGTCACCGCGGCCTTCGGCGGGCTCCAAGCGCAATTTTCCGTTGAAGTACGGTTCGACGCGATTGCACCCCTCTATTTGTATTCCTCTACCGACCGCTTCATCGACGGCGGCGGCTCGGTCACCAATGTCGTGTACAGTCAGGATATCCGGGACAATACCTCGGAACGGCCGCTGAATATGGGCCAGGCCAAATACCTGATCGTCAAGTTCAGCGGCCAAACCTATATGGATCAACCCAACGCCGTGGCGAAAATGGACGGCGCGAACGTACCGGGTTCGTACGTATTCGCGATCGGCTACGGCTATCTGGCGGTTCAACTGCCGGATGTAGGGAATGTGCCGAAGGAACTGGAGATCACGGGCGTGAAAGACGCCAACTTCCAAACGGTGTCTCCGATTCGCATCTTCGTCTTCGACAGCTGACGTCTAATTCGCGTCGGCAGGAGGGACGGGACGCAGCAATTCATTTTTCGTCGAAACGAACTACCGCAACCTAAGAGCCTCCGACCCGAAGAAGGGTCGGAGGCTTTTTGTTTCCGTTCGTCAAGCCGAATGGAGGAGAGCAACCCCCAGAGCGGTTAATGCGAGGCCGCGTAAGATTCCGATTCGGCCTTCGGGTCAAAGCGTTCCTTGCTCATCAGGAGCGCCGTGACAAGCGCTAGGACGGCCGGGATCAATCCCCACGCGAACGTGAGCGCGATCGAGGAAGAGAGCCCTTCGGTGATTTTAATCAGCACCGATGCCGGCAGTTGGGTGCGGCTCGCCGGATCCATAAGCGCATGCGGATCGCTCAGATTCATTCCTTGGGGCAGCCCGACCGCGTCGCCGCCGGCAAAGGAATCCGCCAGCTTGCGCGTCAGCGCGTGGTTCTGGACGATGCCGAACAGCGTGATGCCGAGCGTCATGCCGAGCGAGCGGAGAAAGTTCAGCGTCGCGCTAGCCGCGCCGCGCTGATTCATCGGCAGGGCGTGAATGGCCGCGTTGCTGAGCACCGAGAAGCTCGCGCCGATGCCGAGGCCGACGAGGACCATGTAAAGCGTGACGATCCAGCGCGGCGAGTCGGCCGACAGCGTCGTCAGGAGCGCGATGCCGGCGACCAGCACGACCAGCGTCGGGATCATGATCGCGCGGTAGGACAGCTTGGCGAGCAGCGTGCCGCCGGCGGTAGCCGTCACGACGGTGCCGAGCATCATCGGCAGCAGCACCATCCCGGAGTTCGTCGCCGTGCCGCCGAGCACGCCTTGCATAAAGATCGGGATGAACATCGAAGCGGTGATGAAGGCCGCGCCGCTGAGCAGCGCCAATGCGTTGCTGGTGGCGTAGAGCCGGCTGCGGAACATGCGGAAGGAGATGATCGGCTCTTCGGCCTTCCGCTCGGCGACGAGGAACAGGACGGCGAACAGGACGAAGCCGGCGAGCAGGCCGAGAATCGGCGCGGAATCCCAGGCGAACGTCTTGCCGCCGAGCTCTAGCGCGAAGATGAGGCAGACGATCGCGCCGACCAGCGTGACGGCGCCGCCCCAGTCGATCCGCTGCTTGGCGTGCATCGCGGACTCCCGGTAGCTAAAGGCGACGAGCGCCAACGCGAGGAAGCCGAGGGGCAAATTGATGTAGAAGATCCATTGCCAGTGCAGGTGATCCGTGATGAAGGCGCCGATGAGCGGGCCGAAGATGCTGGAGAGACCGAATACGGCGCCGAACAGGCCGCCCAGCTTGCCGCGCTCCTCCGGCTTGACGGCGTCGAACATGATCGTGAAGGTGATCGGCACCATCGCGCCGGCGCCGATGCCCTGAACGGCCCGGAAGAGGCTGAGCTGCACGATGGACGTCGCCATGCCGCACAGAATGGACCCCAGCATGAAGACGACGATCCCGAAGACGAAAAACCGTTTGCGGCCGTACATGTCCGACAGCTTGCCGAAGATCGGCATGCCGGCCATCTCGGCGACCATGTAGGCGGAAGTGACCCAGGCGAACTTATCCAGCCCGCCCAGATCGCCGATGATCGTACCCATGGCGGTCGCCGTAATCGAATTGTCCATGGAAGCCGTCAAGATGGCGAGCAGCAACCCCGCGATGACCAGCCCCGTTTTGTTTCTCGTTTGACGCATACGTGAACTTCATCCCTTTTCTATGGTATTAAGGCGGCGCGAACGCCGTTCCTCGTCGATGTTTTCATTATAAGGAGGGATTGCTGACAACTGTGTGTCAACGTTTAAACCGGGATGGATAAGAGAAAAATGGATAGGACATCATGGAAAGAAACCCCAAAGCCTGGAGGCTGCCCGATGCCCTTATTCAGACGCCGTAACAAGGCCATAAACAAAATCCCGTCGGTCAATGCTCCCATCGCCTATATGGAGGAGCACAAAGATGCCAAAATCACCGGCAATCTAAAGGAGACGACCGACTTCATCATCAAGCTGCTCGGGGAAAACGGCGATTTTCTCATGCGGGAATTTCACGTATTCGGGCAGTACCCGGCCACGATGTTTTACTTCTCCCAGATGGTCGATCCGAGCATGCTGAACGAGAGCATCCTCAAGCCGCTCATGTATACGCCGCCTCACATCCAAACAGAACAACTGCCGCCCGAGCGGCTGCAGGACGTCCTGCTTAACAATGCCCTTTACCATAGCAACTGCCAGACGGAGAGCCTGCTGCCCAGCCTGGTCAAAGGTATCCTACGCGGCGAGACGATCATCGCGGTCGAAGGATTGAAGCAAGCCTTCCTGATCGCGACCCGGCAGATCGACAAGCGCGGCATCGAACAGCCTGCCACCGAGCAAGTCATCCGGGGGCCGCGCGAAGGGTTCGTGGAGACGATCGGGACGAATCTGTCCCTCATCCGGTATCGCCTGCAATCCCCGGAGCTGCGCGTAGCGCAGATGGACATCGGGCGCAAGACCCGCTCGAAGGTCGCCATCTGCTATATGCAGGGATTGACCAATCCGGAACTCGTCGATGAGGTCAACAATCGGCTCAAACGCATCGACGTGGACGCCATCCTGGACTCGGGCTACCTCGAGCAGTACATCGAGGACAATCAGCTGTCCCCGTTTCCCCAGGTTCAGTACACGGAGCGGCCGGACAAAGTGGTGGCGAATCTGCTGGAAGGCCGAGTGGCCATCCTCGTGGACGGCTCGCCGCTCGCGCTGATCGTGCCGACGGTGTTCAACCAGTTTTACCAGACGGTCGAAGATTACACCGAACGCTATCTCCTCATGTCTCCGATCCGGATCGTTCGACTGGTCGCGCTTATGTTCTCGCTGATCTTTCCTTCGATCTACGTCTCGATCATTTCGTTTAACCCGGAGCTGATCCCGACGGAGTTCGCCGTCGCCGTCGCGGGCGGGCGAGCCGGCGTCCCGTTCCCCGCGGTCGTCGAAGTGCTCATCATCGAGATCTCGATGGAGGTGCTCCGGGAGGCGACCATCCGGCTGCCGCAGCAGGTCGGCGGCGCGCTCTCCATTGTCGGCGTGCTCATCATCGGCCAGGCGGCCGTTTCCGCAGGCTTCGCCAGCCCGATCACGGTCGTCATCATCGCACTTACGACGATCGGCTCATTCGCGACGCCGGCTTACAACGCCGCGCTCGCCCTGCGCCTCCTGCGGTTCCCGCTCATGATTCTGGCGGGCATTTTCGGCTTGTACGGGGTCATGATCGGTCTCATCCTGATCGCCAACCATCTGCTGTCGCTCAAGTCGTTCGGCGTCCCCTATCTCAGCCCGCTCGTGCCCGGCGACTTTCAGGGGATGAAGGACCTGCTCATCCGCGGACCGCTATGGTGGTCGAACAAGCGCCCGTCGTTCCTGTATCCGCTCGACCGGACGCGCAATAGCGGACAGTCGTCCACCTCTACGCACGAGCAGTCGGAAAACGCCCTGGATCCGGCCAAGTTCCAAGGTGGAAAGGAGAAGTCCTAAACCAATGGAACAAACGCGTCAAGTTACCGTTACGCAAGCCGCCGCCGTCCTCGTAAGCACGATCATCGGCGTTGGCGTGCTGCCGCTGCCGCTGTTCGCCGTGCGGGCGGCGGATTCGGGAGCGCCGCTCGTCACCTTTTTCGGCATGCTGATCGCCATGGTCGGGCTCCTGCTCATCACCTGGCTGGGCATGCGTTTCCCCGACAGAAACATCGTGCAGTACAGCGAAGCGATCATCGGCCGTTGGCTCGCTTGGATCGGCAGCGGCTGCATCATCGTTTTTTTCGCGGTGTTGACGTCGCTCACGGCCCGCGAATTCGGCGAGGTCGTCGTCACCTCGGTCCTGAAGACGACGCCGGTCGAGGTGACGGTCATCGTCATGCTCGTGCTCGCCGCCATCTCGTCGCGCAACGGCATCACGACTTTTGCTTACATCCATATGTTTTACATGCCGCTGCTGATCGGCCCCGCGATTCTCATCGTCGCCCTGTCGCTCAAAAACGCGGATATTCTGAACCTGGAGCCGATCTGGGGCAACGAGCGAAAGGATATGCTGGGGGGAACGGTAACGATCGCGGCGCTCTGTCAAGGCTCATTCATTCTGACAATGGTCATCCCGGCCATGCGCCGTCCAAAGAAGGCGATGAGGGCCAGCTTCTGGGGAATGCTGATTGCAGGCGGACTGTACGTCACGATCGTCATCGCGACGGTCGCGGTGTTCGGCGCCGAGGAAACCAAAAAGCTGCTCTGGCCGACGCTGGAATTGGCCAAGGCGACTTCCCTGCCCGCCAATGTGCTCGAGCGGCTCGACGCGGCTTTCCTCGCCGTCTGGGTGACGGCCGTCTTTTCGACGCTGCTCTCGAGCTACTTTCTGACGAACCAGGCGATCGCGTTTCTGTTTCGGCTCAAGGATCACCGCATGTTTTCGATTTTTCTCCTTCCGTTCGTCTTCCTCATGGCGATGTTTCCGAAGAACATCGTCCAGATGTACGGGATAATCATGCAGGTCGGCCGGGTGGGACTTGTCCTTACGATCGCCTATCCGGGACTGCTGCTCCTCGTCGCCATCCTGCGGAAGAAAAGAGGGAAGCCCCTTGGGAGCTCAAAAAGCGGTTAAAACGGTCAAGCTGCTCTGCATCGGGATGCTGGCGCTCCCGTTTTTGACGGGCTGCTGGGACAGGCTGGAGATCGAAGACCGGGCGGTTGTGCTTGGGATTTCCGTCGACGCGGAAAAGCCCGAGGCGATCGCAGAAGAGGACGAAACGACGCACAAAGCCGACGCGCCGGCCGTAGCGGGCAAGGAGATGGTGCGGGTCGCCGTGCAGATCGCGCTGCCGGGCCGAATTCCTCTGGGGCCCGGGGAAGGCGGCGGAGGCGCGACAAACGCCCAACGTACCGTATGGGTCATCGACGTGGTCGGACATTCGATCGACGACGCGGTCATGAATCTGCAGCAGCAGCTGTCCAGTCGATTGTTTTTCGGCCATCTGCGCGTCATCGTCGTGTCCGAGGAAGTGGCGAAGAAAGGGATCAGCAACATCAACGATTACTTCCACCGCAACTCCGAGGTGCGCCGGATGGCCTGGCTGTTGATTGCCAAAGGCAGCGCCAAGGCGCTGATGACCGCGGCGCCCCAACTGGAGCGGGTTCCGACGTTGTACCTGATGTCGACGTTGGACGAAGCGATCGGGATGGGCAAGTTCCCGATCGATTTTATCGGCATGTTCTGGAGCCGGTCTGCCAAGAAGGGACAAGAGGGATTTCTGCCTTATGTGGAACTGAAAAAGCATCAAAACGTGGAGATCAAGGGGATCGCGTACTTCCGCAGCGACCAAATGGTCGGCAAGTCGGATCCGATCGGCATCGGAGTCTATATGGTCGTGAAGGGGATCAACCCGGCGGGCTATCGGGTGCTCATCCAGATTCCGGGCACGAACAAAGAGGTGACGACGGCCGCGACGCACCGCAAATCGAAAATCGACGTCGCGATCAAAAACGGACGGCCGGTTTTCGTCGTGACCGCCGCGATCGAGATCAATTTCGAAGAGAAGATTAGCGGGGATCTCTTGATCAACGACATGAAAACGATCAAGACGATCGAGCGTCTGCAGTCCCGCCAAACGGAACAGGCGGTTGAAGACTTTATTAAGCAGACACAGCGGGTCGGGTCGGACATCTTCGGCTTCGGGGAGTATGTGAGGGCGAAAAAGCCGGCCTACTGGAACCGGAACATAAAGACCACCGAAAAGTGGCAGAACATGTATAAAGACGTCTCCGTCGAAGTCCATCTGGATGTCCGGATCCGCCGAATCGGCATGAAATCGCAATGATCCGGGCTTCCGTGACGCCGGCACAGTCGAGGAAAGGAGGGGGATCGGTGGGCGGCGAATACAGCAACACGTTTTTTACCTTTTCGATCCCCATCTGGCTCATCACCGGTTATCTCCTCCTTCATCTCGAAGCCGCGATCTTTCGGTCGAAGAAGATGAAGAAAGAAGCGGCCGTGAGCAGGGGGATTGGATGGCTCAACGTCGCGATCGGCCTCGCGATCTGGGTCGGGCAATGGTTCACGTAGCAGGTAGCGGCTATTTCGAGGCGAAAAAGGAATCGTACGTCTGCAGAAGTTGATCCGCTCGGTCGGAGATCACAAACAGAACATAACGGTCCCGGGTGACGATCTTGTAGCGCACGGCCTTCTCGTATTGGGCCTTTTCGTACGACTCGTACTGCCGCTGCACGTCCGCCGCACGCTCCCGGACGGCCGTCTCGACCGCGTTCAGATCGGCGGCATCCTTCACTTTCAGGATCGCGATCTCGTCCGTCCGGACGTTCAGCAGCGGAGTACGGACCGCATAGTCTTCCAGCACGGCGGGATCGAGGTGATACATCATCTTTATCATCTTGCCGTCCAGGCTCGCGAACTTCGTCTGCTGCATTTGTTGGACGAGCTTATCCGCCATTTGGCCGGAGCTCGGCGGGACCGCAGAGGATGCGTCCTTGCCGCCGCAGGCGCCAAGAAGGGTTATCAGCAGCAGGAGGACAACCCCGACCGCGCGGGTATTGTTCATCATGGCAGCTCCTTTCGTCATGGACGTGTCGTAGTCTGTAACGGAACGCGCTGCGGGAATGTTGCACGAAGGGGAGGCTAGTAAATCTAGGAATGCGGGCGTGGGAAGGACTTTTCGAAGGAATCGCGGGCGATCGCTCGGCAAAGTGCAAACAATTGATCGTTTTTTTATTGGTGCAAAGCCGTAACGATCTATTATGATAGACGGTAGTCGCATTTTGGGCTCAATTCCTGCAAAGCGCGGTGTTCCGTCATGAATCGCATTCAGCTCTTTCTGCGTTCCTATCATCCGATCGTCCTGTCGCTGCTCGTCGGCCAGATGATTTCCCGCATCGCCACGTCGATGAGCATGCCCTTCCTCGCCCTCTATCTCGCCAAGCATACCGATATGAGCGCGGCCATGATCGGCTTCGTCGCGGGCGCGGGGGCGCTCGCCGCCACGTTCGGCGGGTTCGTCGGCGGCGCGCTGTCGGACAGGTACAGCCGCAGGATCATCATGTTCATCTCGCTGTTCGCCTGGAGCGCCGTATTCGTCGGATTTTCGCTCACGACGCAGCCGGCGCTGCTCCTTCTCCTCAGCCTGCTGAACGGCCTCTGCCGCTCCTGGTTCGAACCTGTCGCCCAGGTGCTCATGGCGGACCTCACGGAGCCCGAACGCCGGTTCAGGGTGTTCTCGATGCGTTATCTCATGGGCAACGTCGGCGTCTCCGTCGGACCGCTGATCGGCGTCTGGCTCGGCGTCGGCAGCGGCGCGCTTCCCTTCCTCGTCACCGGCCTCATCTACCTGCTGTACGGCATCATCCTGTTCTCCATGATGAACGCCTTCGGCATCAAGGACATCGAAGGGACGAAGAAGGAGAAAATCACGATCGGGTCGGCCCTGCACGCCTTCCGCCGCGACCGCGTGCTGCAGATGTACATCGCCGGCGCGATTCTCGTGGGAATTGGCTACAGCCAGGAGACGGTCACCCTCTCGCAGCACCTGGAGTCGAACTTCGCGCAGGGCGTGAAGGTGTTCGGGTGGCTTATGACCGCCAACGCCCTCACCGTCATTCTGCTGCAGCTGCCGCTATCCAAGCTGGCCGAGAAACGCCGTCCGATCGTCTCCATCCATGCGGGCAACGTCTTGTTCGCGATCGGTCTCGTCGGCTTCGGCCTGTCGCCGAACGTCCCGCTGCTCTTCGTCTCGATGATCGTCTTCACGATCGGGGAAATTCTGAACTACCCGGCCGGCAACCTGCTGCTGGACAGGCTCGCTCCCGACAACCTCCGGGGGGCGTACTTCGGCGCCCAGACGTTCGGCAACCTCGGCCAGTTCATGGGACCGATGCTCGGCGGCTGGCTGCTCGACCGGACGACCGGGGGCATCGCCTTCAGCCTCATCGCGGTCATCCTGCTTTGTTCTTCCGTCTTTTACGGGTCGGGCGATCGCCGCTTTCTCGGCCGAGGACGCGATCAGGCGTTCTCCCGGGCGCCCGCTCCGTGATATAATGGTCGGATGAACGCGATCGAGAGATTTTGGTTACGCAAACGGCAAGAAGTCGGCGTGTCGCTTAACGAAGTGCAAAAGCAGGCGGTCCTTCGCACCGAAGGGCCGCTCTTGCTGCTCGCATCGCCGGGGTCGGGCAAGACGACGACCCTGATGATGCGCATCGGCTACCTGATCGAGGAGCTCGGCGTGCTCCCGCCCCGGATCAAGGCCGTTACGTTCAGCCGCGCCGCCGCCCGGGACATGAAGGAGCGCTTTGCGCGGCTGTTCCCGGCACAGGCGGAAGCACGGGTGGGCTTTTCCACCATACACAGCTTTGCCTTCGAGGTGGTGCGGGAGCATTATCGCCGGGCGGGCATCGCCTACCGGCTCATCGAAGGGGATATCGAGCGGGAGGAGGAAGCGGAGGAGGGGGGAGCCCTCCCGCAGGCCGGTCAGAGTCCGGACCCCGACGTGCCCGTGCCGCACAAGAAGTTTATCCTGCGCCATCTGTATCGGACGGTCAAGGGAGAGACGATCACGGACGATCAGATGGAGGTGCTGCTGACCTATATCAGCTACGTGAAAAACAAAATGGTTCCGCCCGCCGGCTGGGCGGACGTGCCGTGCGACGTGCGCGACGCCGACCGGATTCTGCAGGCCTACGAGCAGTACAAGCGAACGGGGAGCGACCGTCTCCTTGTTGACTTCGACGACATGCTCACGATTTGCAACGACGCGCTGGAGCGGGACGCGGACCTGCTCAGGCGGTACCAGCGCCGATACGACTACGTGCTCGCGGACGAGAGCCAGGATACGTCTCTTGTCCAGTTCGCCATCCTGGACAAGCTCGTCCGGTCGCACGGCAATCTGTGCGTCGTCGCGGACGACGATCAGAGCATCTACGGCTGGCGCGGCGCCGAGCCGCGGTATTTGCTTGACTTCAAGCAAGCGTACCCCGGGGCGGATGTCCTCCTCATGGAGCAGAATTACCGTTCCACTCGGGAGATTGTAGGGGCGGCGAACCAGTTCATCAAGCGGAACCGGAATCGATATCCGAAGGAGATGCGCACGAACAATCCGGCAGGCGCGGCCATCGAGAAGCGCTGCCTGCCCGACTTCAAGGAGCAGGCCAAGCACCTGGCCCGTCGGATCGCGGCTTTGTCCGATCCCGGAGCGGCGGCGATCCTGTACCGCAATCACGCGTCGTCCATCGTCATCCTGAACGAGTTCGACCGGGCGGGCATCCCGTTCTACATGAAGGACGGGGATCATCGCTTTTTCGCCCATTGGGTCGTGGAGGACGTGCTGAACTTCATGCGCATGGCCTATACGGACAAGCGGCCGGACCTGCTCGAGCGCATCCACGCCAAGCTGAACGGCTACATTACCAAACACCAGATGGCAGCGCTCAAGCGGATCGACAACCAGGCTTCGGTGTTCGACAACCTCCTCGCGCACGTGCCGCTGCGGGACTACCAGGTGAAGCTGATCCAGGAAGTCAAAACGACGTTCGAGCGGATGAAGGAGCTGCCTCCGCGCCAGGCGATCCGCACGATCCGTTGGCAGCTCGGATACGAGCGGGCGCTCGAGCGGCTGTGCGAGCGGTTCGGATTCCGGCTGGAAACGCTCGTCGGCGTCCTGAATACGCTGGAGGATATCGCGGATACGCTCGAGACGATGACCGACTTCGCAGGGCGGCTCAAGTACCTCGAGGAAATCATGAAGGCGTCCCGCTACCGTTCCAAGCGGGAAGGGGCCGTGACCTTCTCCACGTTCCACAGCGCCAAGGGGCTCGAATTCGACGAGGTGTACATGATCGACCTCATCGAAGGGATCATTCCTTCGCAGGAAGACATCAAAAAGGACGAGCGGGACGAGCCTGCCGACATGGAAGAGGCGGTCCGCCTGTTCTACGTCGGGATGACGCGGGCGCGCAGCCGCCTCACGCTGCTGTCGTACAAGCGCAAGGATGGCGCGCTCGTACGGGAGTCGCGGTTCATGACGGCGGTGCGGGGCGCCGAGCCGTCGCCAGCCGGGAGCCCGCGAACGCAAGCCGGCGCCGGACGCGCCGTTCCGCAGCCGGCAAAAAAAGCGGCCCCCAGCCTCGCGCCGTCGATCCGGGCGGGCAGTCTCGTCCGGCACCGGACGTTCGGAGACGGAGAGGTCGTGGATCGCGACGAAGAACGCATCCGCATCCGGTTCGCGACCGGGGAAAAGCGGCTGTCGGTGCAGGCTTGCGCGGAGCAGGGACTGCTCGAGCCGGTATAAGGAGCGGCCGGGACCGTGTCCGGAAAGAGGGAACGGCCCGATCGAAAAATCTTTACAACGGCGCTGCGGTCCGGTACAATTTGTTCAGATCGATCCAACAAACGAATAAACGCAGCGTTACTGGAGGAGCCTGTCAATGACAGGCTCCTCTTTGCCTTTTTTAGGCATGCGAGGGCCTCCGGACGCGGAGGCCATTTTCATTTTTCGGGAGGTCATCATGGAACAGCAAGCGATTTTGGCTATTGCGATTTTCCTTATCATCTACGCGCTCATCATCTCCGAGAAGATCCACCGGACGATCGTCGCCATGATCGGCGGCGTGCTGATGGTGGCGCTCGGCATCGTCGGGCAGGAGACGGCGATCCATCACATCGACTTCAATACGCTGGGTCTGCTCATCGGGATGATGATCATCGTCAATATTACCGCCGAGACGGGCTTGTTCCGTTATATGGCGATCTGGGCGGCCAAAAAAGCGAAAGGGAACCCCGTCTTCATCCTGCTCGCCCTCAGCGTCATCACCGCGATCGGTTCGGCGTTCCTCGACAACGTCACGACGATTCTGCTGATGGTGCCGGTCACCTTCAGCATTACGCGGCAGCTGCGCGTCAATCCCGTTCCTTTCCTGATCGCCCAGATTATCTCCTCGAACGTCGGGGGCACGGCGACGCTGATCGGAGACCCGCCGAACATCATGATCGGCAGCGCCGTCCCCGAGCTGACATTCATGTCGTTTATCGCGAATCTGGCTCCGGTCGCGGCGCTTATCATGCTGGTCTATCTGCCGCTGTTCGCGCTGCTGTTCCGCAGACAGATCCGGACGACGCCGGAGCTGACGCGCGGCATCATGGAAATGGACGAACGGCAGTTGATTACTGACCGCAAGCTGCTGATCAAGAGCCTGTCTATCCTGGGGCTGACGATCATCGGATTTTTCCTTCACCAGGCGCTGCATCTGGAGTCCGCGACGGTCGCGCTCGCCGGCGCGTTCCTGCTGCTCCTGCTGACCGGCGAGCACGCGATGGAATCCGCGCTCACCAAGGTCGAATGGACGACGATCTTCTTCTTCGTCGGCCTGTTCGTCCTCGTCTCGGGGCTGGTCGAGACCGGCGTCATTGCGGAGCTCGCGGCCAAGGCGATCGAATGGACCGGCGGCGATCCGGTCGCCACGTCGATGCTGATCCTGTGGCTGAGCGCGATCGCCTCCGCCTTCCTGGACAATATCCCGTTCGTCGCCACGATGATCCCGATGATCCAGGAGATGGGCAACATGGGCGTCACCAACTTGGAGCCGCTCTGGTGGAGCCTCGCGCTCGGCGCCTGCCTCGGCGGCAACGGCTCGCTCATCGGCGCGAGCGCGAATCTGATCGCGGCGGGGCTGTCCGGCAAGGAAGGGTATCCGATCCGCTTCGTGTCATTCCTGAAGATCGGCTTTCCGCTGATGCTGCTGTCCGTCGTCATCGCGAGCGGCTATGTTTATTTGAGATACTTGATGTAATGCAAAGAAACATAAGCGATTTGAAATTTTTACGGGGATGTATCTCCCTCCGGTTGCTGATCCACCCCACAAAGTGATGTATTGCTCCGAAGCGGTATCTGATACTTTGCGGGGACCCCGGGATGCCGTCGTGAAATCTGAAATGGGAACCCCGTCAAAAGGGGATTTCACGGCGGCAAAAGGCTAACGCTTCGCTCCTCCGGGAGATACATCCCCTTTTTCCTCTCGCAACTTTAAAGGCAAAGACGGCTCAAAACCGAAATCGGTGCTTGACCAGAGAAAAAAATACGAGTACGTAAAAAGCGTGCCAAAATCTAATGGTTGTGAGCGACGCTATTTGGGCTGAAAATGGGGTTTGCAAAATGTAACGGTTGCCGGCGAGCCTATTTCCCGTTTTTTCGTAGGCAGAGGGGCTGTTTCGTCCAAATAGGCGCGCATACAACCGTTAAAAAGAAACCTCCGTTTTTTTGTCCGATTAAGCGCAATGGTAACCGTTACCGTAGCCATGTTCCAAACGGGTCACTCGTTCGAGGCTCATTCGTTGGTCAAGCACCGATTTCTAGGGTGAGCCAAAGAAGCTTAGCGATTTGAAATGGGGGGATGTATCACCCTCCGGTTGCTGATCCACCCCACAAAGTGATGAATCGCTCCGAAGCGGTATCTGATACTTTGCGGGGGACCCCGGGATGCCGCCATGAAATTTGAAATGGGAACCCCGTAATAAGGGGACTTCATGGCGGCAAAAGGCAAACGCTTCGCTCCTCCGGGAGATACATTCCTTCTGTTCCTTATCGCTTCTTTCCAATCGCTTCTTTCTTAACCCGCGCGCCCGGCGGAGGCCGGCACGGTCCGGATCGCGCGCCCGGTTAGTGCATGCACGAGCACGTGGCCTTCGGCCGAACCGTCGGCGCGTACGCCGTAGGGAACGGCGTAGACGAGCGGGGTGCCCGGACGATCCGCCAGGTAGTACAGCTTCGGGCGGCCGAGGTCCGCCGGCGCCTCGCCCGTCGCGGCCGCCGCTTGCTCCGCCGCTTGGCGCTCGCCGATCGCCGGATGCTGCGCGCGGTAGAACAGCTTGCGCTCGAGGCCGGGGTGGATGACGCCTTCGACGCGTTGGAGGACGCCCTTCGGACCGATCTCCAGCTCGACGCCGTCCCCCCACACCGGCGTCCGGTAGACGAGCCGCTCCAGCCGGATATGGGACACGCCGTCCTCCACCCGGAATCCGGTCACGACGAGGTCCTGGCGGGGCTGTCGCAGGCCGTAGAGCCGCTTGGTCCGCTCGAAGTAGGTATAGGCGATCCAGGAGGGCGAATGATTCGACGGACCGGACAGCTCGCCGGCGACGAGGGCGGGCGTGCCCGTTTCCTCGTTCCACCGGAGCTTTACGGGCGCGCCGCTGATCCGCTCGAGCCGCTTGAGCGCGGCGCGTGCGTCCTGCGGAATCGATTCGGCGGCGGCGACCGCCGCGGGGGTGAGCAGCAAAGCGAGGGAGACGAGCGCTCCCAGGCACCATCTCGGCGCCGGCCAGTTCGTCATGCGGGGTGATCCTCCTTCGACATCGAAATCTATCGGAATATCGATTACAATAAAGTATCGCCATCTCTAGGAGGAGTAATAACCATGCGTATCGGCGCGATTGAAGCCGGCGGCACGAAAATCGTGTGCGGCCTCGGCAACGAGCAAGGCATTATCGAAGATCGGGTCAGCTTTCCGACCGAACAGCCGGAAAAGACGCTGCCGCAGATCATCGCTTATTTTCAGGACAAACATGTCGAGGCGATCGGCATCGGTTCGTTCGGACCGATCAACATCGACCCTTCGAGCCCGGAATACGGACACGTAACGACGACCCCCAAGCCGGGCTGGACGAATTACCCGTTCCTCGCCAAGATGAAGGAAGCGTTCGACATCCCCTTCGGCTGGGATACCGACGTGAACGCCGCCGCGCTCGGCGAAGCGACGTGGGGGGCGGCCCAAGGGCTGGATAGCTGCGTCTACTATACGATCGGCACGGGCGTCGGGGTCGGCGTCTACGCCGAAGGCAAGCTGGTGCATGGTCTCGTCCATCCGGAAGGCGGCCATATTCTGACTCGTCGCCATCCGGACGATACGTACGAGGGCTTCTGCCCGTACCACGGCGACTGCCTCGAAGGCATCGCCGCCGGCCCCGCGATCGAGCGGAGATGGAAGGTCAAGGGCAGCGAGCTGCCGCCCGACCATCCGGCCTGGGCGATGGAGGCATTCTACATTGGACAAGCGGTGGCGGGCACGATTCTGCTGCTGTCTCCGAAGCGGGTCATCCTCGGCGGCGGCGTCATGCATCAGCTGCAGCTGTTCCCGCTCGTCCGCGCCGAAGTGCAGCGCAACCTGAACGGCTACGTGCGCGCGGAGGCCGTGCTCGCCGAGATCGACACCTACATCGTGCCGCCGGGTCTCGGCGACAACGCAGGTCTCGCCGGCTCGCTCGCCCTCGGCTTGAACGCGCTCCGCGCGCGGGTCTGACGCCTCATGCGACCTGCGGCGCGGCGGGACCGGGCGCTGTGGATCGGCGTCGGCGCTTGCTTCTTCGTCCTGATGTTCGGGCTGTTTATCCTTGCGGCGCAGCCCGGCGGGATGAAGGAGCGGATGCAGCTGCTGAACGAGCCCCGCGAATATACCTACGCCTCGGCGACGGCGGCGAACGGGATGGAGCTGCACGTGCTGCAGACCGATCCGGCCAACATCACGCTATTGGCCGTGCGGAACAACCTGACGGTCGCGCCCTTCTACGGCATCAATGGCGGTTTTTTCTACGAAAACGACCTGCTCAGCATGGCGATCGTGAACGGTGCGCCCGTCGCGGGCGATGCCGGACGCTATGGCGCCGGCAGCGAAAACGTCAAATACGCGAGGGGGACGCTCGTGTGGGACGGCGTCTCGCGCGCCCTCAGCGTACAGGTGGTTCGGAGGCCGGAGGAGCTGCAGGTCGCCGACCGGGCGAACTATTGGGCGCAGGGCGGCATCAGCATGAGCCTCGGCCTGGACGAGAGCTGGGCCGCTCAGACGCTGCTGGAGAACGCTCCCTTCGCCGAGGAGGAGCGTCTGCGGTCCGCGGCCGTCTATGACGAGGAGGGCCGCCTGTATCTCGTCGTCAGCCGGACGCGCGGGACGCTGGCTGCCTTCCGCGAAGCGATCCTCGAGACCGTTGGCCAGGGCAAGCTGAAGGACGGCGTCTTCCTCGACGGAGACGGCTCTTCCCAGCTGCGCAGCCGGGAGATGAGCCTGCCGGGGGACAACCGTCCGGTCGTGCAGATGATGAGTCTGTTGCATTAAGCGAAAGCGCGGCGAGCCGCCGGGATCGATTCGGATTCCGGCGGCTCTGTCGTTGGTCGGAGCGAAAGCTCAGGCGCGGGACTTGACGGTCCCGGACGTCGCCTGGGCTTTTGGCGTTCGGACGAAGGCGAAATAGACGAGCGCGAGGCTCAGCAGCGTCACCGCGGCCAGACCGAGATAGACGTTGCTGAACAGCGAGGCGGCGCCTGCGCGCGCCAGCGGGTTGAACGGTGTACCGGCCGAAGCGCCGTCCGCGATTTTGCTCACGATCGCCCCCGTGACCGCGCCGGACATGAAGTTCGACAGCGAGACGACGCCCATGCCGACGCCGGTTTGCTCTGCGGGCAGCGTGGCGGCGAGCAGCTTGGTCATGGACGCTTGGTAGAAAGAGATCCCCACGTTGCAGAAAATGAGGCAGAGCGAGACGATCCAGACGGCATAACCGCTGACGGACGAAAGCGCGAGCATGCCGACGATCAGAAGGCTGAGCGCGCAGACGATCATCGGCAGGCTGCCTTTCAGGTCGGTCATCTTCCCGCCGTAGCGGCCGAGGAGCGCGGCGCTCATCGCCGCCGGGAACAGGATAAGGCCGATCTCGGTGGTGCTCGCCCCGTAGGCCGCGCTCAGCATCATCGGCGTCAGGAACGTCACGGCGAAGGCCGCGCCCAAGGTCAGAAAGCCGATGGTCAGTCCCGCGCGGAAGCCGCCGCTGCGGAAGACGGCCGGCTGGATGAACGGATGCGAGGACGTGCGGACGCGGACGACGAACAGCGCGAGCAGCACGGCGCCGGCCGCGAGGAGCCAGCCGTTCCAACGGGTGATGCCCAGCATGGCGGTCGCCATCGCCCCGGCCAGCAGGACGGCGCCCGGGAGGTCGAACCGGCCGGGCCGGACCTCTTCCCTGGGCAGCCAGCGGCGCAGAAAGGGCAGCGTCGCGAGGGTGCCGACGGAGATGAGGAACAGGAAGCGCCAGTCCAGCCAGCCCGAGACGAAGCCGCCGACGATTGGGCCGACGCCCGAAGCAAAGGCGATCGCCGATGCGATGACGCCGAGCACCCGGCCCCGGCGTTCCGGCGCGAACAAACGGATCGGGATGATCGTCGCGAGCGCCGGAATGGAGGAGGCCCCGGCGGACTGGATGAAGCGGGCGGCAAGCACCATCGGATAGTTCTGCGACGCGAATCCGAGGATCGAGCCGGCGGCGAACAGCAGAAGTCCGATGGTGAGCAGCCTGCGCAGCGGGTATTTATCGGCGAGTTTGCCGTAAGTAAGCGATCCGACTGCATAGATGATGGAGTAGCCGGTAACGACCCAGCCGGCTTCGGACGGGAGTAGATGAAACGCCCGGGAAATCTCCGGCAGCGCGATGTTGAACATCGTGGCGTTCATGACCGAGAAAAGCAGAATAAAGCAGAGCAGCCGGACAAGCTTGTCGACATTGCCGGAATCGGCGGCGCCTGGAGCGCCCGCGCCGGCAGCCGTTCGGGCTGCGCGGAGAGATGACGGTTCTGTTGCCATGGGAGAAAACCCTCTTTCCGTTTCATGTGAGTGTTGGTTAGCGTTCACTAACATTTTCGTGTTAAAAAAACTAGGGCGTCAAAGCCCTAGCGAACAGCTGAACGCTGCTCTCGACGAAGTCGGCGATGGGAATGTCCGCAATGTCGGAGCTGCCCGGCTGGTTGTTCAGAAAGGCGCCGTGCTGCATCCACAGAAACGCAGCCGAATGTGTTACGGCGTCGATCGGGATGATCTTGCCCTCCCGCTGCAGGCGTTTCAAATAGTCCGTCAGCATCTCCCGAAGGGCCTGGGGATGCTTGTGCGCGCGGGCGACGAAGCCGGGGATCTGCTTGCCTTCCTTCATGATAATATGCAAAATCTTGCGATTGCGATGCATGATCTCGTGATAGGCGGCGGCGACGTAGCGGAGATCGGTGTAGAGGTCGCCTACTAGCTTCTCTGCAAAGATTTTGCGCATCTCGCCGGCGTAGTGAAACCGGTCGAGCGCTTCCTCGAGCAGGCTCTGCTTGCTGCCGAAGTGCCGGAACAGCGTCATCTCGCTTACGCTGGCGGCGGCGGCGATTTCTTTGGTCGTGGTGCCCTTGTAGCCTTGTTCGGCGATCAGATCGACGGCCGCGTACAGCAGGCGATCCTTGGTGCCGCGTTTGCCTCCTCGATCGGCATTCGTCATCATGCGCAACCCTCCTTTCTCAAGGAACGCTCATTGTTGGTTTGTTAGTGAATGCTAACTATCGTTCTCCTATCTTAGGATGCGCTCCATGAAATGTCAAGGCTCCAATCGCCCGCAACCATTCCCGCTCGGAATCCGTCTAGGGAGGAGAGACTGGGAACAGGGGGCGGGAGCGATGAAACGGAACCTGCGGAAGACGACGGCGCTCGCGCTGGCCGGGACGGCGCTGGTTGCGGCGCTGGCCGGCTGCGGCGGCAGCTCCGTCGCGGGCGGAGATCGCGGCTTGGGGTCGGCGAGCGCAGAGACGGTCGCTTCGCCGATGATGGAGCAAGAGACGTCCAAGCCGACTTTGGACGGCTTCGTCGTGCGGCGGGACGGCGGCCGCA
Source organism: Cohnella baijiui (assembly GCF_020731285.1). Classification (GTDB taxonomy): domain Bacteria; phylum Bacillota; class Bacilli; order Paenibacillales; family Paenibacillaceae; genus Cohnella. The sequence goes on along the minus strand of NZ_JAJFOW010000014.1, from coordinate 11,678 downwards.
TGCTGGTAGTCACGCCTGTCGCCAAGCACTTCGGCGCACAGGGAGGCAGGAACGAGTATTACGAGGCGATTTGGTTTACCGGCGCCCCCTCCGAGGCCAAAGTCGGCCGCCGGGTTCAGGTATGGACGACCATGATCGACGAGTCTTACCCGGGACAAGCCCGCGCGGAGCGCGTCGAAGTCGCGGACGAGGTCCGGCCGGACGGAGCGAAGCGGACCGAAGCGGAGGCGATCCGCGCGGCGCTCGAATCACCTGCGGCCGCACGATACGCGAGGTTGGCGCCCGTCGTGAAGTCGGTCGCGTTCGATGCCGCCTCGTCCATCTGGACGGTCGAGATCGCGGGCGGCGGAGGAGAGGGAATGGCGAAGCTTCGCGTTGACGATCGGACGGGACGGGCGGACGAAAAGGTTTCCGTGGAAGCACCGGCTGGCTCCCCAGCCGAGATGTACGCGCTCGCGATGGACGCCTTTCTGACGGCGGCGGGCGTGGAGACGGGGAGCTACATCCGCTATGCCGCCGTCGTTTGGGGCGAACGGGCGCCATCCGTCCAGGAACAACAAGCAGTCCTGGCCGCGCTTGGCGCTATGCGCGGGGTGGAGGCGATCGCCGCGACGTTGGAGCAGCTGAAGGAAGACGGCAAGACCGATGAATCCGGCGGACTGCCGGACGGGGTGCTGCTGAAGGTGGACGATGCGGTCGTGAAGGCGAATCAAGCCGTCCTGACCGGCAGCGTCTATCGCTCGCCCAAAGGGGGAAGCGGAATGGAAGTTGCGCTGGAGCGAAAGGACGGGCGTTGGCTTGTGACGGCGGCGAAGACGACTTGGATTAGCTGAATTGCCGGCGAGTTCGAGAGAGGGATCTGCGTCACGCAACCGGGATCTGGAGCAGCAACCGTGTTGACTTCCTTACGACGCCCCAAGTATGCTAGCAGAAACGAAACCTAGTAGGAGGTCCAGCATGACGCAGGAGTCCCGCTCTTATCCCTTGTTCGTCGGTTCTTACGGCTCCGCCGCCGAGGCGGGCGTGCGGTTGTTCACGTTCGACCCCGAATCCGGCAAGCTGCAGCAAGAGCAAAGTCTGACCGGCATTGAAAGCCCTTCCTTTCTCGCCTACGACGCCCGTCGCAGCACGTTGTACGTCGTCAGCGAGACCGGCGACGGGAACGCGCAGGGCGGCGCGGTCGTCGCCGTTCGCGTCGACCCGGACGACGGCCGGTTGACGGAGATCAACCGTCAACCGACGCTCGGCGATCATCCGTGCCATCTGTCTCTCGATCCGTCTGGCGACTGGCTGCTGCTCGTCAACTACAGCGGAGGCTCGATCTCCATTTACCCGATCGGGTCGGACGGCGCGCTGGGCGCTCTTTCGCAAAAGCTCGATCATAAGGGGAGCAGCGTAAACGCGGATCGCCAGGAAGGCCCGCACCCGCACGCGATCTATCCGGTACCGGGCACGGACTTTTATCTGGCCAATGATCTCGGCACGGATACGGTGTATACGTACCGGCTCGACCGGCAGCGGGGAGAGCTGCTGCTCCATCGCGAGACCAAGGTCGTCCCCGGCGCCGGCCCGCGCCATCTGGCGATCCATCCGACGCGGCCGTTCGTCTATGTCATCGAGGAGTTGTCCAGCGCGATCGACGTATTTGCCTTGGACGCGGCTGAAGGCGCCTTGACGCACCTCCAAACGCTGTCCACGCTGCCGGAGGCGTTCGCCGGGAAGAGCTACTGCGCGGAGGTGGCCGTTTCCCGCGACGGACGCTTCGTCTACGGTTCCAACCGCGGCCACGACAGCATCGCCTCGTTCCGCGTCGGCGCGGACGGCCTGCTGGAGCCGATCGGCCATACGCCGTCCGGCGGCAAGACGCCGCGTAACTTCCTGCCGCTCCCGGACGGCCGCTGGATCCTCTCGGCCAATCAGGATACCGACTGGATCGCGGTGCTCTCCGTCGACGAGGACGGCTATCCGACGCTGACGGAGTCCGGCTACCCGATGCGCAAGCCGGTCTGCATCCGTCTGCTGGAACGCATTTAATCGTCTGGGAACATCCTTGGCTTTGTGCCCGTTGACGAAACGCATTGTGCTCCCCAACGGATAGTATTTGCACGTGAAGGAAGCGCACGTTGAAAGGCTTGCCCGGTTTATCGATCGGGCAAGCCTTTTGGCATGTATGCGAGTTTGATATGTAGTCGCAACACCCGAATCCGCCGCTGCATCGTTGTAACGTCAACGTAAACAAAAAAAGCCCTGCTCCTCTTCAATGGAGCAGGACCGGGTAAAGGTGGCCGTTTGCGGCGAACGACGTCGCTCCAGTCTCCTCGGACACGACGAGGACGATGGCGTCGCTGCGCTCGGACAGCCCGACGGCCGCGCGATGGCGCGTGCCCATCTTTTGGTGGACGTGGATCGCCGAGAGCGGCAGCACATTGGCCGCGCTGACGATGGCGTTGCCCTGGACGAGAACGGCGCCGTCGTGGAGCGGGCTGCCCGGGTGAAACAACGATTCGAGCAGCAAGTGCGAGACCGAGGCGCCGACGGGAATGCCGTTGTGCAGAAAGTCCGCGAGCAAGTCGTCCCGCTGCACGACGATGAGCGCCCCGATCTTCCGCTTGGACAGATGCCGGAGGCTCAGCGTAAGCTCGTTGTACCGTTCGGTGAAAGGGGACAGATAGCAATTCAAATAAAAGCTGCCCGCCACGGATTGCACCCGCTGGAAGCGGCGACCGAATTGTTCGAACCGCTCCAGCAGGCATTGCCCCTCGCTGTCGATCCTTCCGATGCTCTCCTGGAGCTCGGCGGCGAGCTCCGTCAGATTGGTCTTGATCATTTCCTTCATGGGGGAAAAGTCGCAATCTTCGCTCTGCCCGCTCCATGCCATCCGGTTCACGTCCCTCGCAAGTCGTTCACTTAGGAAGGTTCTCCCTCGTCGCTGGGCGTTATTCCTTTTACGGTGACGACCGGCTGATTCTTGATCGCGTACATCTCCTGAAGCATGTGAATTTCCCGGTACAGGTGCAGCAGTTCGGCCTCCTTGTCCTGGATGAGGAGCTGCATCGCTTCGATCTTTTCCTCCAGCGCGCGCGCCCCTTCCGGATCGTGGATGGCGACTTCGGGGGTGCAGCCGAACGTTTCTCTGGCCCACATGTCCGCAGCGATTCGCCCCTTGAGCAGGTAGATGTCTTTGTATGTCTCGAAAATGGCGTTCAGCGTCCTGCGGCTGTCCCAGCCCAGGATGCGCACGCTGTTTTTGGCGTGCTCCGCGGCCATGGCGAGGTGGAATTCTTTCAGCTGGCCGCGGGTTGCTTCGGCGCGTTCGATCTCGACGATAAACGCCGGATAGACCAGTCTGAACAGCTCCGCGACTTCTTCCAGCTCTAGCGACGAGTTCTCGGTTGTCTCGTTCATCGGGAGCCCGTCCTTTCTATGGAATTCAGGGTTTGGTTTCCCCATCGTACCAAAGATCGCGGACCGAAGCACGTTTATCAGAAAACGTTAATGTAGCTACGGCCGAATCGTCACGCGGGTCCCGATCGGGACGAGCGAGGCGAGCTTCAGCACGTCTTCGTTGTACATGCGGATGCAGCCGTGCGACACCATCCGGCCGATCGAGGACGGGTCGTTCGTGCCGTGAATGCCGTAATGCGGCTTGGACAGTCCCATCCACATCGCGCCGAACGGTCCGCCGGGATTGGGCTCCTTGTTGATGATGCGAAAATCGCCGGTCGGCGTCCGGGTGACCATCTTGCCCACCCCGACCGGGTATTGGTCCACGACCCTGTCCCCGTCGAGCAGATACAGCGTGCGTTCGCCGATATCGACGATGATCCGGTAGACCGGCATGCGAATCCCCTCCTTCCGCCAGCGTATGACGGGGGAGGGGATCGGGTCAGCCCAACTTGGCTAGACGGACATCGGAAGTCCTTTCTGTTGTCCGCGGGAAGAAGGACCGGCAGGTCTGTCAGAGGCTTCCGCCTTGCGGAGGAACTTCTGGCCGCGCCAGCGGACGAGCACGAGGAGTCCCCGCACCATCTCGTCCGCGATCATGCAGCAGTAGATGCCGATCAGCCCCCAGCCAGCGCCGATGCCGAGCCAATACGAGCAGCCGGTCGCGATGATCGACATCGAGCCGATGGCGGTGTACATCGTATAGCGGGTATCCCCGACGGCGTTCAGCGAATTGCCGATGGCCATGTTGAGCATTTTGCACGGCTGCAGCAGCAGATTGAGCGCGAGCAGGGAGACGCCCATGGCGACGATGTCGGCGTCCGAGGTGAACATGCCGAGCAGCGCGTGGCCGAGCAGGTACAGGAGCAGCGCGTTGGCGGTCACGACCGCCAATCCGATATACAGCGCGCGGTAGGCGCTGCGGTAAGCCTCGCGCGTTTTGCCCGCCCCGTACAGATGGGCGATCTGGATCTGGACCGCGAGCGCAAAGGCGTAGCCGAGCATAAAGCAGAACGATTCGAGCGTGTTCATGTACGTCCGGGCCGCCAGTTCCTTGGCTCCGAGCTGCGCCAGATACGAATAGATCGCGAGCTGGGAGAACACCCAGCAGGACATATTGACGCCGAGCGGCCAGCCGATGCGCAATATTTCTTTGAACAGGCCGGTGCTCCACACCCAGAAGTCCCGCAGCCGGATTTTGCGTTCGAACGTATTTAGGAACAGGTACAGCAGCACGAATACGGCAAGCAGCCGGCTCGCGTTGCCGGAGATCGTCACGCCGGCGAGACCCAGCTTCGGCATGCCGAAAGAACCAAAGATGAATACGTAATTCAGAAAAATGTGCAGCGCGTTCATCCCGATTCCGACGAACATGGGCGCGCGCGTATTGCCTGTGTTGCGAATGGAGGTGCTGAGGCTGGCGATCATCGCCGTCAGGAACATCCCGCCGCCGAAGTAGGCGACGTAGGTTTTCCACAGCGGGATCAGTTCTTCGGAGACGTGCAGAAGACGCGCGAGCGGCACCGGTATCAGATACAGGACGGTGCTGATCAAAAGGCCGATGCCCGTGCTGATCGTGACCGACATGATGCCGATCGTGCGGGCGTCCTCGCCGCGCTTCGCGCCCAGCCGCTGGGCGATTAGGATGCCGGCCCCGCCCGAGATCGTCATGAACAGCGTGGTGAGCGCGTTGAACAGCTGTCCGGCGAGCCCGACCACCGCCACGGCGTCGTCGGAGATGCGGCTGACCATGATCGTATCCGCCATGCCGAGCAGCGCCTGCAAGAACACTTCTATAAAGATCGGCCACGCGAGCATCCACAGGCCGTATGGATTGGAATTTGCTTTCAAGATTGAAACCCTCCTGCTTTCCCTTGGTGTCGATATGATGAGGCTCTGTTGCCATGTTCATAGTCAGAACAAATTATAGATGCTATACTGGGAGGCATGTGTCAGATTTCCAACCGAAACTTTCAATTTACAAACCTCAATAGGGAGGAGGGGAGAGGTGAATCTGCTGGAATTCACGGTGCCTCCGCTGCCGCACTACATCGTGAGCGGGCATACCGACTTCGAGCCGGGACATCGGCATATGAACCGCCGCAACGTACAGATTTTCGATCTGCTCGTCGTGAACCGCGGACGCCTCTTCATGGGCGAGGAGGACCGGAGGTTCGAGGTAGGCGTCGGCGAGTCGCTCATCCTGCGACCGGACCGGTACCACTACGGGACGGAAGGCTGTAGGGAGCTGACCTCCTACTATTGGCTGCATTTTCAGACGACGGGAAGCTGGACGGCGACCGACACGCTGGAAACGTCAGGCTATCATGTGCCGATCGATGTCAACTCTCCATCCGTGCAGTTCGCGACGCGGACGTTTCCGCTTCAGCTCCCACAGTACGCCAAGCTGCTGCAGCCGGTCAAGACGATCGAGACGCTGCAGCAGCTCGTCCAGCTGGCGCCGTCGGCCCACCTCGGAGCCGCCAAGCTCAAGCAGCAGCTGTTGTTTCAGGAGATCGTGCAGCAGTTGGCCGCCTGCGTCGCGCCCGAGCGGTCTTCGCCGGGCACCTCCTGCGCGGAGCAGGCAGCCGCTTACTTGCGCAGCCATTACCGCGAGGAGATCACGGCACAGAAGCTCGGCGAAAGTCTGCGGTTCCACCCCGTCTACATCGCGCGCTGCATGCAGCGGGAGTACGGTTGCTCGCCGACCGAATACTTGCTGCGGTACCGGATCGAGCAGAGCAAGCTGCTGCTGATGCAGACGGATTACACGATCGCCCGCATCGCCGAGGAGGTCGGCTTTAACCAGGCGCCGTACTTCAGCTCCAGCTTCCTCAAAGTGGAAGGCCTCTCTCCGCGCAAGTACAGGCAGCGGTTCGCGCAGGGGTGAAGGTTGCCGCGAATGCGGACAAACGCGCGGTAAGGGCTGCCCGACGAGTCGTTGACGACCCTCGGGCAGCCCTGATCGAGATGTTGTGCAGAAAAACCGAGTAACGCAGTCCCTACAAGTCCTCGCAGCTTGGAGTTGTGCGGAAAAACGGAGTAACTTCGCGTTCGCTGGTGTCCGGGAGTGCGAGTTAAGCGGAAAAACCGAGCAGCGCTGTCCCTCCAAGTCCTCGCAGCTTGGAGTTGTGCGGAAAAACCGAGTAACTTTGCGTTCGCTGGCGTCCGGGAGTGCGAGATATGCGGAAAAACCGAGCAACGCTGCCCCTACAAGTCCTCGTAGCTTGGAGTTATGCGGAAAAACCGAGTAACTTTGCGTTCGCTGGTGTCCGGGAGTGCGAGATATGCGGAAAAACCGAGCAGCGCTGTCCCTCCAAGCCCTCGCAGCCTGGCGTTGTGCGGAAAAACCGAGTAGCTTTACGTTCGCTGGTGTCCGGGAGTGCGAGTTAAGCGGAAAAACCGAGTAACGCTGTCCTTACAAAACTCGTAGTCTCGAGATCGCCGTGAAAATTGACTAAATCTCCGCCTACGAGCCCTCCAGCCCCTGACATCGTCGAAAAAATCGACGAACTCCCCGCCTACGAGCCTCCTCGTCTCTGACATCGTCGAAAAAGTCGACGAACTCCCTACCTACGAGCCCTCTCGTCTCTGACATCGTCGAAAAAATCGACGAACTCCCTGCCTACGAGCTCTCTAGCCCCTGACATCGTCGAAATATCAACTATTTCCCTGCCCGCAAGCCTCCGCCCCCGCACCGCAGCCGATCGCGTCACGCTAAGCGCCTTGCTCTTCCTGCACGTCCAGCGGCAGCGTGATTCGGAGGCGGCAGCCGCCGCCATCCTCCGTCTCGCCGATGCGGACGGTGCCGCCGAGCAGGTGCACGCGCTCCATCATCGCGCTGAGGCCGAAGCCGGGCTTGGCCGTGCCGAAAGGCAGTCCATTGTTGGACAGGTCGAACTCAAGCCGGTCTTCCGCCGCCCAAAGCTCGAACCAAAAGGTGTCGCAGCGCCCGTGGCGAAGGCCGTTCGTAATGCCCTCCATCAGCGCGTGGTAGACCACCTTCTGAAGGAGGGGGCTGAGAGACGGGAGCGGCTGCGGCTTATAAGCGAAAAACGCGCCCGTTTGCACGGCGCTCTCGCGGATCAGCTCCTTCACGGCGGTGAGCAAGTCGAACTCGACATCGTCTTCTTTGAGCATCCGCACCGTCCGGCGCACGTCGTTCAGTCCTTTGCGGACCATCTCGCCGGCGGCGTTCAGACGTTCGACCGACTTCGCCAGATCGCGATCCGCCAGCTTTTTGGCCGCTTCGATCTGGACGATCGCCGCCGTCAGCGAGTGGCCGACGAGGTCGTGCATATCGTGCGCGATGCGGTTGCGCTCCTCGAGAACGGAGACTTCCGCCAGCGCCTCCGCCGTCTCTCGCACGGATCCGGCGAGGTGATGATTGGCTTCCTCCAGCTCCAGCGTCCTCCGACGTACCAGGTCTTCGAGCGAATGGTGGAACTGAGCGAGCTTCAGCTGGATCTCGATCCGCGCGAGGAGCTCGCCTTGGGTGAAGGGTTTGGTCAAATAGTCGTTGGCGCCGGCGTCGAAGCCGAGCGTCAGCCGGTCGATCCGGTGGTACGCGGAGAGGAGGATGATCGGCAGCTCGCTCGGACTCCATCGTTCGCGTATGCGTCGGCAAACGTCATAGCCGGTCATCCCCGGCATCAAGACGTCGAGCAGCACCAGGTCGGGCTTGATCTGGCCGTCCATGACGGCGGCGAGCGCTTCGACGCCGTTGCCGGCGGTAATCAGGCGATAGTCGGCGTGCCGCAAAAAGTGGCGGAGTACCTCGAGATTGACCGGTTCGTCGTCGGCGAGAAGGAGGGTCGGCCGTTCCCGTCCGGCCGCGATCGAGCCGGCCTCGGTCCCTTCATGCGGGGTGTCGTCTGGCCGAGAAGGGGCCAAGGAAAGAGGGAGGATGCCGTCTTCCCGGATTCGGCCATTCTCCTCTTTCGGCTGCAGGCCGTTCTGTGGGGGTTCGGTCCCTTCCGCAAGTCGGCTGGCCGAATCCTGCAGCATCCCGGTGTGCGCGAGGAGCTCCGGCACCATTTTCTCATCCGCTTCGTCCGCTGCGTCCTTGTCGGCATAGGGCAAGCCGAAGGAGATTGTCGTCCCCTCGCCCGGACGCGAAACGACGGACAGGGCCGTGCCGTGCAAGCTGGCCAGCCGGCTCGTTATGGGCAAGCCGAGGCCCATGCCGCCGCCATATTCCGCCGCTGGCGCGCCGAACGGCTCGAACAGCGTCTCTGCCCGCTCCGGCGGAATGCCCGGACCGCTGTCCGCGACGGAGACGACGATCCGGTCCGCTTCGCCGGACACCGCGATCCGCACTTCGCCCGCTTTGGTATATCGGATGGCATTGCCGACCAGGTTGTACAGCATCTGCTCCAAGCGGGCCGCGTCGGCAAGCGCCGTGAGCGGCAAGCCGCCTTCGTCCGTCGCCGGAGTCCGCTCCACCGACAGCCTCAGCTGCTGGCGCGCGGCTAGCGGCGCCAGCGCGGCGGCGACGGTCTCGCAGGCGGCGACCGCATCGACGGGGGCGAGTCTCAGCTTGATGTCGTCGTTCCGCAGCCGGTCCAGATCGAGAATGTCGTTGACCAGATGCAGGAGCCGCTCGGCGCTGTCTCGGACAAGCCGCAGGTTGCGCTCCATCTCGCCGCCGACGGGGCCGGCGGCGCCGTCCAGCATGGCTTCCGTGAGTCCGGAGATGCCATGAAGCGGCGTGCGCAGCTCATGCGACGTGTGACTGAGGAAGTCGTCCTTCAGCCGGGACAGCGCCGATAGCTCCCGGTTGGCCGCCGCAAGTCGCTCGGCGTTGCGCTGCAGCGAGCGGTAGACGCCTGCATAGCGCCCTAGCAGGACGATGAGCAAGCTGCCGATAAACATAAACAGGCCGAGGGGCAGCGCGTATGCGATCGCGTAGTAGACCGGCATAGGCAGCATAAACTCCAAGCTGTCCCCGAAGAGCGCGTCGGCGTTCGTCAAGAACAAATAACCGAAAACGCCGACGAACAACGCCGCAAAGCCGAACGACAGCCAGCGGAATTCGTTCGGATTCTCCCGGAGCAGCTTGCGCCGGCTGCGGACGAGCGTATAGGACATGAGGCCGCAGAGCGGAAGCACGATAAAGACGGGCCACTGCAGAATGCTGGCCTGGTACAGATGACTGTCGATCAGGGAAAGCCAAGCGGCTATGCCTGTATAAGCAAGGGCGCCCGCCGTCAACGCGCGGTACAGCCGGGTGTAAGAACCGCGCAGCGCCCCGCCGTAAAAGCCGATGAAGCCCACGATGCCGAGCGGGAGGAGCAGGTCGCGGAAATAGGACAGATGGGAGACGGGCAAATCAAGAAAGACCCGGGTGGATACCAGGTTCGAGAAGAAGCCGACGCCCGCACAGGCCGTGATGAGCGCAAACCATGCGTATAGCGCTTCGGAGCGGCGCCGAAGATAGACGAGCAGCGATACGGCCGCCGCTGCGGAGAACAGGACGCTGAACACCGCGTACAGCGAGTCGTTTTGCACGATTAGGCGGTCCAGCATGCGGCGGTCGGCGATGATATGCCAGACGGGCGGCAGGGGATGCCGGTCCCAGCGGATCTTGAAGGCGAGCTCGCGCGGCTGGTCGCCTGGCGTCAGCTTGGCGATTTGCATGGACATGTCGGGATTCAGGTAGGGATCTGGATGTTCCATGTTATAGCTGAACAGCCGCTTGCCGTTCTCGTAAACTTCGAAGGATTTGGCATAAATCAGCGTGACGTTTGGGTCCGCCGTATGGAGCTTCGGCATGTCCCGCCGCAGCCAGACGATCCCCCGGTAATCGGCGAAACCCCGTTTTTCCGCGTTGTTCAGCGGCTTCCAATCCTCTTGGCCGTCCTGGGCGCGTTCTCCCCAAAGGACGCTCCAATCTTTTTCGTAAGAGGCGATGATCGCGCCCTCGGAGACGGCATGCGAGCCTTTCAGCGCCAGAGGCACGAGAAGCGCCGTCAGGGACGCGGCGACGAGCGCCAGCGCCTTTGCCAGAAATGGAAAACGTCGTTTAGAGGCGGGCACGCAGCAGCAGCTCCTTTAGCCAATCGGCGGCAGCCCGCCGGTCGTTCGTGCCGATCTTGCCGTAGATGACGCTGACATAGTTGCGAACGGTCCCTTCGCTCATGAACAGGGTGGCCGCGATCTGTTTGTTCGTATAGCCTTCGACCAGCAGCAGGATGATCTTGCGTTCCCGGTCGGTGAAGACCAGTCCCTGCCCGCTCAGCTTGGCCTCATCGAAGTCGTAGGCGATTTGCGAAGCGACCCGGGCCGCCAGCTTGGCTGCGACCAGCGGCGGCAGCAGCAGCTCTCCCGCAATCGCGTCGCGCACCGTCCGGACGACGCGATCGGCTGCGAAGTCTTTCAGCAAGAAGCCGTTAGCCCCGCTCGCCAGCGCGTCTACGATGATCTTCTCCTCGGCGAACGTCGTCAGCATCAGCACGACGATATGGGGATAATCCCGCTTGATCAGCTTCAGCGCTTCGACTCCGTCCATCACCGGCATTTTGACGTCCATCAAGACGATGTGGGGCCGGCAGCGTCCCGCCGCCTCGTAAGCTTCTCGGCCATTTTCGGCGTTGAAGACGACGTCCATATCTTCCTCCAATTGCAGGATCGTCTGCAGCCCTTCGCGCATCAGGCGCTGATCGTCGGCAATGACGATGCGGATCATGGGAGCCCCTCTTTCGATCGAACGTCCTCGCTTCATTTTGATAGTAACAGACGGCGCCACACCGCGAATAGGGGTTTGGGCAAAGCGGTGACCGGGCGCATGACCGTTGGGACTCGCGTCACGTTTCTACCCGTTGTCGTCACATGAGCACGATGACGAAAGTCATGAAGCGCGGTCGGCAACGGCGGCGGCATCTAAGGTGTACGCATCCGTTTCGGGCGTCAGGCGGCGGATGAGGGGGAAAAGATCTGTATATTTGGCTAGGACTGCGTTGGTCGAGCGGAAAGCAGTAAAACGTTCCGCACATGGCGTCATTTCGGCGTCGGGTAACGGATGAGTGGGAAAAAGTATCGTACATTCCGGGGAAAGTGAGGCCGAGCGTGCGATGAGCGGGAGCAAATACCGCACCTTGCGTTCATTCGGCTTCATATGGCGGATGAGCGGGAAAACTTACCATACATTCGCCCTGGATGACGCCGATCGCTCGGAGATCCATACATTCGCCCTGGATGACGCCGATCGCTCGGAGATCCATACATTCGCCCTG
>NZ_JAJFOW010000137.1 GCF_020731285.1 Cohnella baijiui | reverse complement strand
GATGCGGATTCCAGGTAGGAAAGCAACGTTTTGTCGCAGGGGCGGCAGCCGCACACATCTTCGAATAACTGACCGATCCGTTCAAGCGGCATGAGCTGGTACACACTCAGATAAACCGTCCAAGCGGCGAACCCTGTCCCGTACTGCGTGGGAGCTCGAATGCCAGCAGGCGCCGGTGCACGCTGCGTATGATGACAGCATGGACAAACTTTGTGATGGAGGCGATGCTCGGTCACCACGACTTTGGGCGCGGGGAGGTCAAACGCCTGGCGTTTCTCGCACTGGACATCCTTTACGCCGACTAGCGATGTCTGGCATTTTTCGCAGTGTGAAGGAACATGGTCTATGAAGTGGTCGGGTGTCGCGGAAAATGGTAGTGTGTTGC
>NZ_JAJFOW010000136.1 GCF_020731285.1 Cohnella baijiui | reverse complement strand
CCATTCAACAGGAGACGCAGGCTGCTGTTCAATCTATGCACCAGGGTACAAAGGAGGTCGCCGCAGGTATTGCAGTCGTAGGAGCAGCCGGAGAATTGTTCACAAGGATTCAAGGGTCGATTGCTGAAGCGGCAGCCGAATTCGAAACGGTATCTTCTGCTGTGGAGCAGGTATCTGGCGGTACGCAGGAGATTGCGGCCACAATGGATATGATTGCTCGTATAACGGATACCAATTCGGCAGATATTCAAACTGTATTTGCAGCGACAGAAGAGCAGATGGCCTTCATGCAGGAAATCTCATCATCTTCTGCGATGCTCTCCCGTATGGCAGATGAACTGCATGATATTATTCGTCGATTCTCCATATAACAATCAGAATAGAAG
>NZ_JAJFOW010000135.1 GCF_020731285.1 Cohnella baijiui | reverse complement strand
GGTGCTCTGCCAATTGAGCTACACCGGCATGATTCAATGGAGGATGACGGGATCGAACCGCCGACCCTCTGCTTGTAAGGCAGATGCTCTCCCAGCTGAGCTAATCCTCCAACGCACAAGATGTGCCAGGTTCTGCATTGTGACAGGACATCACCTTTATCGCATAACCCTATTTGAAAAAATGGTGACCCGTAGGGGATTCGAACCCCTGAATGCATGCGTGAAAGGCATGTGAGTTAAGCCGCTTCTCCAACGGGCCACATGATGGCTCCGCAGGCCGGACTCGAACCAGCGACCGATCGGTTAACAGCCGATTGCTCTACCGACTGAGCTACTGCGGAATATCATACTATGATTGGTTCGGCATAGCCGAACTTCTTTTTCAG
>NZ_JAJFOW010000134.1 GCF_020731285.1 Cohnella baijiui | reverse complement strand
TTTTCATCGAGGAGTTGCCCAAAAACACAACAGGAAAGATTCTGCGGCGGGCATTACGCGATATAGTCTTGAAATAAATAAGGGGCGGCCTCCGTATCAGAACGGAGCCGCCTCTTATTTATTTAGTATGATGCCTTAAAGTTTCCCGAAATTCTCGATGATCTCTGCTGCATGTTCGTATTTATCCTGCGTGAAGTGCTTCTTAGCCCAGTCCATAAGCTCATGGCGTCCGTTCAGTACGTACGTATCTTCGCCCCACTCTGTGGGAATCTCGCGTACGATAATACGAACGCCTTCCATTTCAGCCGTAATCATATTCCATTTGTCTTCTTTGTAGATAGTGTGTATTTTTGCCATAATATTGTCATCCTTCCTCCGGCGACCTTTT
>NZ_JAJFOW010000133.1 GCF_020731285.1 Cohnella baijiui | reverse complement strand
ATAGCCGGAACGGGCAATCAAGTGCGCAATGACTTCCGTATCACTTGTCGTCTGGAAGATTGAACCCTGGCGCTCTAGCTGGTGGCGAATTTGATCCGCATTCACTAGATTCCCGTTATGGGCAAGCGCTAAGTTTCCTCCTGTATATTTAAATACGAGCGGCTGGGCGTTCTCTAGTAAGCTGCCACCTGCCGTCGTATAGCGAACGTGTCCAATTGCCATACGGCCATGAATGCGGTTCAGTTGATTATCGTTAAATGCCTCGGTAACAAGCCCCATCCCGCGATGATACGAGAACGTCTCACCGTCAGAGGCACAGATTCCGGCACTTTCCTGTCCTCTGTGCTGTAGGGCATGCAGGCCATAATAAGTTAATTGAGGCGCATCGGGG
>NZ_JAJFOW010000132.1 GCF_020731285.1 Cohnella baijiui | reverse complement strand
TTATACTCCCATGCTACGATCAAAGCAACAACATTTATTACAGAAGAAAGAAGATGATTTTCATGATTGAAGCAGGAACGAAATCGTTCTGGCGGGCGTCGCTGGCGCTCAGTATTGCTTCGTTTCTCGTGTTTGCCAACATTTATTTTCCACAGCCTTTGCTGCCGCTCTTTACAGAAGAGTTCAACCTATCGCCGGCAGTGTCTAGCCTTTCGGTTTCACTTACGATTTTTGCATTAGCTATCTCGCTTCTATTCTACGGACCGCTCTCCGATGCAGTGGGACGCAAAAATATTATGTTGATTACAATGCTAGGTGTAACGGTACTGACTATATTGGTCGCCTTTGTTCCGGGCTTTAAAACCCTGCTTGCTTTCCGCATCCTGCAAGGC
>NZ_JAJFOW010000131.1 GCF_020731285.1 Cohnella baijiui | reverse complement strand
TTTTATTGGACTTTGCTAAGGGTGCGGTTGTCGTATGGCTCGCATCATCAATAGGGATGGATGATTGGGGAATGCTGCTTTCGATGCTGGCAGTTATCAGTGGGCATATTTGGCCGGTGCAGCTTAGGTTTTGCGGGGGCAAAGGTGTGGCCACCGCGCTCGGTGTCATTGCTATGTATGATCCTGTTGCTCTGCTGTACATGCTTGCTTTATGTGTTGTATCGTATCCGCTTGTACGCAATTTTACGATAAGCGGCCTGCTGAGTTTTCTTCTTATGCCGCTCGCCGTCTTTATATGGCAAATGGATGACGTGCAGGCGGTTAGCTTGCTTGTCATCGCAGTTGTCGTTGTCTTTGCGCATCGCAGGGATATCGCGGCGGATCTTAATAAGAG
>NZ_JAJFOW010000130.1 GCF_020731285.1 Cohnella baijiui | reverse complement strand
CTTTAGAGGCAACAAAAGTTCTTGTCGAAGATGGATTTATCGTTCTTCCCTATACGAATGATGATCCTGTGCTAGCGCGTCATCTACAGGAAGCAGGCGCTCATGCAGTCATGCCTGGCGCCTCCCCGATCGGCAGCGGCCAAGGTATTCTCAATCCGCTTCATTTAAGCATCATCATTGAGGAAGCACGCGTTCCGATTATTATCGATGCAGGGATTGGAACTCCATCCGATGTAGCGATTGCCATGGAGCTTGGGGCTGATGGCGTTCTGCTTAATACAGCCGTAGCCGGTGCCGCCGATCCAGTTAAAATGGCAGAAGCGATGATGCTTGCGGCCAAAGCAGGGCGGCTAGGCTATGAAGGAGGGCGAATTCCAAGAAAACGGTATGCGCAGG
>NZ_JAJFOW010000129.1 GCF_020731285.1 Cohnella baijiui | reverse complement strand
AGATTAATGATATTGCCTTTACGCCGGCGACAAAAGTAATGGAGGATGAAGAAGTCATCGGTTTTCATGTATGGGTTGGCGGTGGTCTCTCGGCTCGTCCGTATCTTGCTCAGCAGCTGGATGTATTTGTACGCCCGGAAGAGGTTGTCAAAGTGGCGGTTGGTGTTACAACTATATTTCGTGATTACGGTTATCGTCAAAAGCGTAACCATGCCCGCCTTAAATTCCTTGTAGCTGATTGGGGAATAGAGAGGTTTCTTGCAAAGCTAAAAGAACTGGTTGGCGAATTGGAGACGCGCGGTGACGACAAAACGATAGGCTGGAATGCTGGGTATTTTACCGGTGTGCACAAACAGCGTCAAGAGGGGCTTAATTATGTAGGATTATCGGTTCCGG
>NZ_JAJFOW010000128.1 GCF_020731285.1 Cohnella baijiui | reverse complement strand
GTTCGTTCCGATGATCGAACGCGCTAATTTTTGAAGCAAAAAGTTCTCTTCATTCGTACATTTAGAAGAAGAAATAAAGGCGAAGGTGTCCGCGCCTTCACGCGCTTTGATCTCTTGGAATTTGCTTACAATCAGATCAAACGCTTCCTCCCATGTCGCTTCATGGAACTCATCGTCTCTGCGAATAAGCGGCTTTGTCAAACGGTCCTCACTATTGACAAAATCCCAGCCGAACTTTCCTTTTACACAAGTTGAAATACCGTTTACCGGTGCGTCTGGCGTCGGCTCGATTTTTAGAATCTTACGGCCTTTTGTCCATACATCGAACGTACAGCCTACACCACAGAACGTGCACACGGTCTTCGTCTTCTTGGTCCGAGTTGCGCGAAGGGTCGCT
>NZ_JAJFOW010000013.1 GCF_020731285.1 Cohnella baijiui | reverse complement strand
TACCAGCAGCGGGTTGCGTAAAAGTTGTGTCCACTTTCTTGACTTAGGTACACGCTCCCGCCAATCCGCCGAAATAGGGAACAAAATGTTCCTTATTTCCCCGCGCCTCCGCCACTCCGACGATATGAGGGACCGAAAGCAAAAAAAAAGGACCTCAGCCTCCACTGTGCAGTGAAATCTGAGGTTCGTTCGTTTCGAATTTGTGACGTTCCCATGTCGTGCGAACACTGTTGGGACAGCCGCTCCTGGTTTATTTATTCGCCGTCCCCGATCTTCCGGCCTTCCTCGAATACCGTCCCAGCTTTCAGCCCATCAACAAACCGCTGCAGCCAATCGTAATAGCCGGCGGCGTGCTGCAGCTTGTGCAGATCGACGAGGCCGAGCTCCCGCTCCTCTTTCGATGTGCCGACGGCGAGAATGTTCTCCGACAGCGTGGGGATGGCGGCGTCGATAGCGCCTCGCATGACGTCGATCTCCCGCTGCAGCTTCGCCGCGAAGAACGACTGGAACGCTTTGAAAAAATCCGTCTCCGCGACGTACAGGTCTTTGCGCTCGTCCTTCTCCTTCAGCTTGGATACCATCTGAGACTCGATCAGCGAACGGACGGCGTAGCTCATGTTGCTCTTGCTCATGTTCATGCTCGACTGCATTTCTTCGAGCGTCATCGGACGGTCCTCGAAAAACATGATGCCGTACAGCTGGCCGAACGAGTAGTTCACGCCGTACAGGTCCATCGTCTGCGCGATCGCGTCGATCACCTTCAACCGGGCCTCCTCGCGGACCGTCGTCGGTTCCTTCATCTTCCCCGATGTCGCCTTCTTCATCCCGGTTCGCCTCCCTCTATCCCTCCCGCGACAGTCGCGAGATTTTACACAAAATTGATTTTCGCTTGATGCGGGATTAACCCTTCTTTTTCGAATGAACGTACAATAAATATTGAACATAAATGGAATTTTGCTATTTACAGCTTCATTTTATCAGAATTACAATCGTTATTGAACGATAAAAAGGAGGAAAAATGAAACGTTCCCGCCTTGCCGGCGATCTCCACGCGCTGCTGTTCACGCTGCCCGCGCTGGTTCCGCTGACCTTGTTCTGGTTCATCCCGATGGGTTATGTCGCCTATCTCAGCTTGACGGAATGGGACTTCATGAGCCCGGACAAGCGGTTCGTCGGTCTCGAGAACTACGTCGGCCTTTTCGCGGATCCGGCGTTCTATCAGTCTCTGCGCGTTTCACTCTTGTTCTGCTTGGGCAGCGTCTTTCCCGTCATCGTCATCGGACTGACGCTCGCGCTGCTCTTCAACCGCAAGAGGAGAGGAGGGGCCTTCTACCGGCTGCTGATGTTCTCGCCCTGGGTCACGCCCACCGTCGCCGTCTCTATCGTCTGGTCCTGGATCTACGAGCCGGAGGTGGGACTGGCGAACACCGTGCTCCGGGCGATCGGCCTGGACGGCATCCGCTGGCTGGAGGATCCGAATTGGGCGCTTGTCGGCGTCCTGATCGTCACCGTCTGGAAGTCCGCGGGCTGGTGCATGATCTTCTACCTGGTCGCGATCCGCAACATTCCGTCCGACCTCCTCGAAGCGGCGGAGCTGGACGGGGCCGGGAAACTGCAGACGCTACGGAACGTGACGCTGCCGCTCATCTCCCCGACGACGTTTTTCCTGGTCATCGTCCAAGTGATCCAATCCCTGCAAGCCTACGACCAGATCAACGTGCTGACGCAAGGGGGACCCGCCGGGTCGACGCGCACCCTCTTGTACCTCTACTATCAATCGGCGTTCGACGCCTTCCGGATCGGCGAAGCCTCCTCCGTGGCGATCACCCTCATGTTCGGCTGCGTCCTGTTGTCGCTCGTCTCGTTCTTCGTAGGGCGGCGCACCGTGCATTATTCCTAATCCATCAAAAGACTTCCCGAAAGGAGATACCTTCTCATGCGAACCGGCATCAGGTTCGGCAGCGTCATCCGGCATCTCCTGCTGGCCGCGGCCGCGGTCGCCATGGCATTTCCATTTTACTGGATGGCGACAAGCGCGCTCAAGACTAACGACGAAATCTGGCGGTTCCCGCCGACGCTCTGGCCGGAGACGGCCCTCTGGAGCAACTTCGCGGATGCCTGGCACGCCGCTCCCTTCGCCCGGTATTTGTTCAACAGCGTCTTCGTGGCCGGGACGATCGCGGTCGTGCAGATCCTCAACTCCGGCATGATGGCCTACGCCTTGACCCATATGAAATTCCGGCTGAAAGGGGCGTTTACCGCGCTCATTCTCGCGTGCTACATGGTGCCGGCCACGGCGGTCTACCTGCCCGGCTACGTCATCCTGGGAAAAATGGGGCTGCTCGACTCGTATGCCGGCTTGATTCTCTCGAACAGCGTCAGCGTGTTTTCGATCTTTCTGATCCGGCAAGCGTTTTTGCAGGTGTCCCACGAGCTCGTGGAAGCGGGCAAAATCGACGGCGCGTCGCATCTGCGCATTCTGTGGACGATTCTCGTCCCGTTGACGCGATCTTCCTTCGCCGTGCTGGCGCTCATCACCTTTATCGAACAGTACAACAACTATTTCTGGCCGATGCTCATCACGAAAAATCCCGACCTGCAGCTCGTTTCGGCCGGACTACGCAGCTTCTTCGTGGAAGGGGGTGCTTACGGGCTGAAGTGGCCGCTCATCATGGCAGCCAGCGCGTTCACGATCGCGCCGCTGCTCGCGCTCTTCGTCCTCACGCAAAAGACGATTATCAGCAGCGTCAATCTGACCGCGGGAGCAAGCAAAGGGTAAGCCATGCACAGAGAAGAAAAGTGGAGGGAAACCGAAATGTCCAAAAAGACGAATACCGCCGTATCCAGCATTCTGCTCTCTTCGTTCCTGATCCTGTCCGCCTGCGGCTCGAACGGCGGAGCCGATGCCTCGAGCCCGAGCCCGGATGCGGGTTCGCCCTCGGCGTCTCCGAGCCCGACAGCCAGTCCTGTCGAGTCGCAGGGAACCAAAACGCCGGTCACGATCGAGTTCTGGTACGGCCTCGGCGGCAAGCTGGGCGAAAACATGCAGCAGCTGATCGAGAAGTTCAACGCCTCCCAGCAAGAGGTGATCGTCAAGCCGGTCGTCCAAGCGGACTATTCCGAGACGGGCAAGAAGCTTCAGGCGGCGATCGCGTCCGGCAACGTGCCGGCCGCCGTGCTGTCCTCCAACGTCGACTGGGCCCGCAAAGGCTACTATGCGCCGCTCGACGAACTGATCGCCGCCCAGCCGGATTTCAACGCCGGCGACGTCGTTCCGACTTTCCTGGAGCAAGGGAAAGTGGACGGCAAGCAGTTCTTCCTACCGATGTACGGAACGACCCAGGTCATGTACTATAGCAAGGAAGCGTTGGAGAAAAACGAAATCAAAGCCGAGGATCTGACCACATGGGAGGCGCTCGGCGCCGCGGCGGCCAAGATGGCCGTCAAATCCGGCGGCAAAACGACGTTCTACGGCTGGGAGCCGATGTGGGGCGCGGACAACATGATCGACGCGACGCTCAGCCGGGGCGGATCGATCCTGAGCGAGGACGGCAAAACCGTCACGATCGACACGCCCGAGTGGATCGACACGTGGGACCAGTTCCGCAAGTGGATTCACGAAGATCAAACGATGCGCATCCATTCCGGCGGCCAAGGCTGGGAGTATTGGTACAAGACGATCGACGACGTCATGAAGGGACAAGCCGCGGGCTATACCGGCTCGAGCGGCGACCAGGGCGATCTCGACTTTACGAAGCTGGCGGCGATGGAGCAGCCGGGCTGGGAAGGCGTCGGCTCCGGCAAGCCGGTCGCGAGCGCGATCCAGGCAGGCATTCCTGCCAAGGCGAGCCCGGAGCAGCAGCAAGCCGCGTTCAAATGGTTCAGCTTTTTCATGAGTCCGGAGAACACCGCTTTTTGGTCGATGAACACGGGCTACATCGCCGTCCGGCAATCGGCGCTCGACGATCCGGCGTTCGTCGCGTATACCGAAAGCCATCCGCAAAGCGCGATCCCGCTCAAGCAGGCGTCGCACGCTTCGCAGCCGTTCCAGGATCCGACCGGCGGCAAAATCAACGACGCGCTGAAGATCGCGGCGGACAAGGTGCAGATCGGCAACGTGCCGGCGGCCAAGGCGCTGAAGGAAGCGAAAGAGACGGCCCAGCGCGAGCTTGATAAGATGAAATAAAGAAGTACGGGAGGTGCGGGCATGCCCCGGTTGCGCGTGAACGGCGTTCCGTATCCGATACGGGCGATCTTGTTCGACAAAGACGGGACGCTGCTGGATTTCATTTATACGTGGGGGCGGTGGGGCGAGCGCTTGCTCGCCCGCTTTTCCGCCGGGCTGCAGGCACGGGGGCTGGCTCCGCTGCCGGAGGATCTCTCCTCCTTGTGGGGCACGGTTCATGACGAAAACGGATCGATCGCGGATTACGACCGCAACGGCCCGCTTTCGATGGGCACGCTCGGCGACTTGATGTCGATCCTGACTTGGCACGGCTATCGCCGGGGCTTGTCCTGGGCGGAAGCCAAGGTGCTGGCCGAGGCTTGCCGGCAGGACGCCGACGGCATGCTGGCGCAATCCCGCGCGGCGAAGGCGCTCCCGCATGCGCTCGAATTCCTGGCCCGCTGCCTGGATGCCGGCATCGCGATGGCCGTCGTGACGGCGGACGAGACCGTCCAAGCCGTCACCCAGCTCGAATGGCTCGGCGCGCTGCCATACTTCTCCGCCGTCGTCGGCACCGACCGGGTGGAGCGGGGCAAGCCGTTCCCGGACATGGTCGCGCTCGCCTGCGCCGAGCTGGGGGTGAACAGCCGGGAAGTCGCCGTCATCGGCGATACGAACGGGGACATGCGGATGGCCAAGTCGGCGGGAGCGGCCGTCGCGATCGGCATGGCCGGACCGAACCCCGCCGAGGCGATCCGGCTGTCCGAGGCGGACGCGGTCATCGCTTCGTATGCCGAGCTGACGGTCGAGGCGGATGAATGAGGAAGGGGGCGATCCGCATGGGATGGCTGTTTCTAGGCATGGCCATCGTCCTTGAGCTGTCCGGCACCGTGTCCATGAAGCTGTCGGAGAGCTTCACCCGAATCGTCCCTTCCGTCCTGATGTTCGTCTTCTACGGGGCCAGCTTCACGTCGCTGAACTATGCCCTCGGCTATCTGGAGGTCAGTGTCGTGTACGCCATCTGGTCGGGTGTCGGCATCTTGCTGATCGCCATGGCGGGCTACTTCATTTTTCAGGAACGTTTGTCCCTCGCCTCCATGCTGTGGATCGGAGTGATTATCATCGGCGTAGCCGGTTTGAGCATCAGCAGCAAAGGACATTAAAACTTTCAGAGGAGGTTTCGCGGGATGGAGAACGATAAGGAAACGACGGAGCGGCGGGAACGCCCGCTGCTTGTTTTTCAGGTCATTACGGATACGCATGTCACCGCCGATCCGGATCATGAATACAATCGGAATCTGGACCGTGCGCTGGCGGATATCGCCGTCAGAGCGGAGGAGAGCCGGGGCATCATGCACGTCGGGGACTTGACCGACCACGGTTATCCGGAGGAATACGAGGCGTTCGCGGCCATCTGGGCGCGTCATGCGGAGCGTCTGCCGGCCATCCGGTTCGCGACGGGGAACCACGACGTCGGTCAAGGCGTCTGGAGCGATCGGCTGAACCGGTTTTTGGCGTCGACCGGCGCGCCGGGGCCGTATCACGATCACCTCATCGAAGGGTATTCCTTTCTGTTTCTCGGTACGGAGGAGGGACACGAGCTTTTCGCCTCGCTGTCGGAGCGCCAGCTCGACTGGCTGGACGCCAAGCTTGGCGAGGGTGCGCGCGACAAGCCGATCTTCGTCTTTCTCCACCAGCCGCTGCTGAATACGGTGGCCGG
Source organism: Cohnella baijiui (assembly GCF_020731285.1). Classification (GTDB taxonomy): domain Bacteria; phylum Bacillota; class Bacilli; order Paenibacillales; family Paenibacillaceae; genus Cohnella. The sequence goes on along the minus strand of NZ_JAJFOW010000013.1, from coordinate 122,952 downwards.
CTCGCTTGAGGCGCAGCGCTGGTTCGGCGTGACCCAGGACGAGGCGTTAAAGGCGGTTCTGGCCAAGCATCCGCGCGCCATCCTTTTTACGGGCCATACGCATTGGGAGCTGGAGGCGCCGCGCACGTTCTACGACGGCGAGGGGACGCTGCCGCCGATGTTCAATGCCGCGTCGGTCGCCTACCTATGGACCGACGAGGACGAACGCAAGACGGGCAGCCAAGGCTATGACGTGGAAGTGTACCGGGATCGCGTCTTGGTCAGAGGCCGGGATTTTGCCCGGGGCGCTTGGGTGGAGAATGCCCGGTTTGAGATCAAAGGCAGTTTGCGGCGTCAACCGTCAGCCGAATAAAGGAACGACTAACCCGGGATGAATGGCCATCGGCTTCATCCCGGGTTTTCATTTGCGCTTCGGCGAAGCCGGCGTTCCCTCACGGACTCTGAACTCTATATACCGGCAGCCTTGCTGCGCTAACGGACACACTGGAGGCTAATTTGCCCCAATTGACTCTTTTCGTTTTTTAACGGTCACTACAGAGCTTAATTGCACCAAACACCGCCGAAAGTAGGCATGATCACCAAATAACTGCATCCTTGTCCGTTAGAAATCCAAATGGTCGTCATTGACCTCGATAGCGGCCGCTGTGTCTGTTAGAGTATGAAGTAAGTCCAACGCAATCACGATTTTCACGCCAAGCGTAGTTGAAAAGTCCGATACCGCTGATTTCCGCTGGCGACCCTCAACAGATTTCGCTCGACCAAACGATACAAGACCCGCCGAGTGTGGCGATCGGAAAGTCGCAGGTGAGCAGCCAGTTCCGGAGCTGTAAAGGGACGCGTCTGTCGGCGGGCGAATCGCAGCGTTTCTGCTTCAGCCCAATCCAAGTCGGATGATATAGGTGTGGAGATAAATTTTCCGATAAAGGCCAGAATCATTTGTTTACAATACTCAGGCTCTTCTGTTACGGAGAGATAGGCAATAGAAAGCATTGTCCAATCGTCAAGGGCAAGCATCGAATGCTTCTTGCATAAATCCTTGAAGCGAGTAACACCGATGTCTCTGGCATGGGATCGAAAATACTGGATTTCAATGCAGCCCTTGGCTCCTCCAGGCATATACGCCAGATCGAGGTATCGAATGGAATTGTAAATATCTCTGACCTCCCATTCCGGGTACAGGTGATCAAAATTCCCAACGGTGGGATACCAACAGGATCGGAGAAATTCTACGCTGCTGTGGCCTAATCCTCTATCAAGGAGTTCGCGTCTTCTTGGATTTTTCTCTTCCTCGATGTTTCTTTGCAGCCATTCTTCATAGTTTCTCGCAAATAAACCCATACCCTTCATTCTCCTTTGATCAGAAATAAAAAAACGCTCTAATACGGCAACCCTATACAGTTGCTCCTATTAAAGCGGCGTGATCTTCATGCCGATTCGATTATGGTTAGCGTATAACTGATCATCCAGATGTTGACAAATTGAATTGATTTGGTATCGCTACTTGGCCAGTACTATAATAGCGTGATCTTCATGCCGATTCGATTATGGTTAGCGTATAACTGATCGTCCAGATTGTGACAAATTGAATGTATTTGGCATCGCTACCTGGCCCGAATGATAATAATTAGTCTTTCAGAGTTCTTCTAAGCCCACTTCACAACATACCATACGGTATGGTATGTTTTAGTCGATGTAGAGATTATGGATTTTTAAGGGAGTCGACAGGATGTCAACAAATAGGAAACTGAAATGGCTGGAGGAAGGGTTTTCCCTATTGGGTGAACGAGGTGCAGGCTTCTTAACGATTGATACACTGACAAGCCGACTAGGAGTGACGAAAGGATCATTCTACCACCATTTTCAGAACTGGCAAAACTATAAAGAAAATCTTCTCTCTTTATATGAAAATGAGAGAACGCTCAAGACCATCAATATGGCAGAACAACAACTTTCACCGCTCGAGAAGTTTGAACTCGTTATGAAGACATCACTGGAACGAAGATTCGAGCTGGACGTGGCCATACGAGCTTGGGCCTTACTGGACCCATTTGTCGCATCATACCAGCTGCGCATTGACGAAAAACGGCTCGAATATCTCGAAGAGATCCTATGGCAACACTGCCAAAATCGTGAACGTTCTCGCGACATGGCTAGGCTATTTTACAGCCTCCATGTGGGAGGTCAGCATCTCTTTCCGCCCGTTCAAGGTCAAGATCTGGAAAAGCTCTACAGAGAGATACAGAAGCTCTTATGAATGGGGAATCCATGAGTAGCAAGGAGAGATCTTTATCACGCTTACACGGTCTAAAAGCTGGATTGCATACGCGACCAGTATCTGGATGGTCGTTTTTGCAGCGGCTCATATTTACTCAGCTCTCGGAGGTTATTATGCGGTTTCGAGCGATCCAGGTACGCACAACATCGATTCATTAGAAGCAGCTGCGGATATTATCGTTTCCATCATGTGTTTAGCGGGTGTTTTCGTTTCTCTCGCGGCCGTCCGATCATGGGGCGTTTTGGTTCCGCGGTGGATGGTGTTAATACCTGCTTGGGCTGGGTGTCTTCTGCTTGTCCTAAGAGGGGGAGCTGGCGGTATCGATCAGATGATGAGAGTAACCGGAATGTTGCCTTATGGTTTCTTCGGAAGTGCGGAATCGGCTTATGTCATTTGGGCAGGTAGAGTTTTTGATGCTTATGTGATGATAGGGGCGATTCTTTTGGTCATAACAACCCGAATGTACCTGCGCAGGAGGCGGAAATAAAAGGATGAAAGTAGTCAGATTTTGGCCGGGTTACGCGTCATTTGGTTGGGTGTCTGTATTTATATTATTCCATATTTATTGGGCTTTTGGCGGACGATTTGGCCTGGGTGGCGCATCGAATCCAATTCCTCCTTTTCCCACGAGCCTTTCGGAATGGATTTATTTTTTCGTTGTCCTCATTATGTTTGCTGCCGGCACGATCGTTCCCCTTGCAATGATTCAATCTTGGGGGCGGTATTTGACTCGCCGGATTATCATGATTGCTTGTTGGATTGGATGCTTGGTGTTGATTCTGCGCGGAGGCGCGGGATTTGTCGACGATTTTTTTCGGTCAACTGGCCTTCTGCCAAATGGGATCACCGGATTGACGTATGCGCAAATATATGGTGATGAACATATTTCAACGTATACGCAATGGTCAAGCCGGGCAATGGACGGGTACTTTTTTCTTGGCGGCGTTCTCTATGGTTGGGCTGCTTGGTTCTACCGGAGCAGAGTAGCCTAGTTGTTAAAGTCGAAAATTCTAGATGTCACTACGCCACGACGTCACAGATTACCACACTTCATCGTTAAATATGCAAAGTTGAAAGGAGTGCATATTCGATGAATGAACTGAGATGTGTCATCGTCGGGGGAGGCCATGTAGGCCTTCATGCGGCCAAAGAGTTGGGGAAATCGGCCAAGGAGCTCGGGCGGACAATTCAGGTTACCCTTATTGACAAGGAGCCTAACCATATTCGAAAGGTGTTGTTATTCAGGCCGGCCGTCGGCGAAGAGAGGATCGACCTCCCATGGTCTAGTTTGTTGCCTAAGCATATTCAATTCGTTCATGGTACTGTAACAGCCATAGGAAATGGAGAGAAACAAGTTCAATATGTAGATTCGAGCGGGAACGAACATCATCTAGATTATGATATTCTCGTCCTTACCGTAGGCAGTGTCGTGAAACGGCCAAATCACGACCTTGGCGGCTTAGCACTGACGGATTTGAACTCAGGAATCGCCATCAGAGAAAAATGGCAGACGAATATCAGGAAAGCTGCCGTAGAATCCGACCCCCAGGAACGAATAAGGCTTCTGACCGTCGCCGTTGCAGGAGCAGGGATCAGCGGGATCGAGACCTCCGCCGAATTGGCGCTCGCCATGCGTTCCGAAGCAGCCAAGTACGGACTTGATCCGAACCAGGTTAAGATTTACTTGCTTAACGCGCATCACCGGTTATTCATGGAAGGGCCGGATAAAGCCGGTCAAAAGCTGCAAAGTCTATTAACCGATTACGGGGTTACTGTACTTCATAAACACTTCGCGTTGCGTGAAAAGGACGGGGAATTAAGCCTGCAGGATGGGCGATCTTTGCCTGTTGGTTTGTGCATTTGGACACTTGGACTCGCACCGAACCCCATTCTGAGATCATTGGGAGTGCCGCTTACCGCCGGTGGCCGGGTTCAAGTTGACGAATGTTACCGAATCGGGGGGAAGACCGGGTTATACAGTATCGGCGATTGTGCAAGAATCGTCGACCCTGTAACCGGACACGAAGATCCGATGACTTGCAAAGAGGGAATTGTTCAAGCCAAAAGGTTGGGGAAGATCGTCATCGCCGACGTAGAAGGTCGCCCTGCTCCCGTCCACAAAGAGCTGATGAGTTATTATTGCATCGGATTGGGAGCTGAACGCGGATTGCTGTGGACGAGGAAGTGGGGGGTGGACTTCCTTCTTACGGGAAAGTTGGCTTGGAGAATCAAAAACTACGGATGGGATCTCGCAAGTCTGTTAAGGTAGTGAAAAGCCACTGATGGGAATAGAGGTAAAAAGGTGGAAGAACTTTATGTTCGGTATAAAGGGTTGATGTTAAAACTTGCGTACCAGTTGACCGGTTCGGTAGCAGACGCTGAGGATATCGTACAGGATGTGTTTATCAAACTTTATGGCGTGGACCCCGATCGATTGGCGAAACCTAAAGCCTATCTGTGCAAGATGGTGACCCGCCGAAGCATCGACCTTCTCAAATCAGCACGTAAGCGGCGGGAGCAGTACTTCGGACCATGGCTACCGGAACCTGCTCCGACCCCGGAGATGGATGCGATTGAGGGGGTTGTTCGTAACGATTTGCTTTCGTATGCCATGACGGTACTCCTTGAACATTTATCGCCTGCAGAACGTGCCGTATTCGTCCTTCGCGAGGTTCTTGGTTTTGAATATCCGATTATTGCCGAGTTGCTCGATAAAAATGAAGTAAGCTGCCGTAAAATGTTGAGCAGAGCCAAAAGAAAGATGGGCATCTCGGAAAACATACCGGTATCGCACGAATCGAAGAATGAAGAATGGATTCGATTATTTTTAGCTGCGCTTGAGAAAGGAAATATCAATCAAGTAATGGAGCTGCTTTCGGAAGGCGTGATGATTGTCTCTGACAATGGAGGCAAAGCGATTGCGGCTATGCGTCCGATCCAAACACGCGAACTTGCAGCTCGTTTCTTACTCGGAGCGTATAGGAAAGCTCCGAAGATTATTGGAGGGCTTGATATTGGATTCGCGAATATCAATGGCCAAATTGGGATTGTAGTCCGCTCCGGAAGTCAAGCGGTCGCCGTTGCTATCATGCACTTTGAAAGGGGAAGGTTAAGAAATCTATACATCCAAAGAAATCCGGACAAGCTGAAGCATATATGAAGGAAAACGACAACAATCGTCGAAATGAATTGCACAGGACTTGATCCCTATCGATTGAGGTCGTGCCCAAGTGATCATCTGCACCAAAATACAAGTTCCTTATGTGAATATGCCGCTGGTTCAACGCCAAGCGTTTTCCTTCTCCGATACGTCGAACAGTTGGGCGAAGCCGTATATCGAGCAACTGCACAACGCAGGCATCATCAACGGCACCGGCGTCAATCAGTTCAAGCCAAACGATCATGCAAGCCGCGCTGAAGCGGTAATGATGATACTTCGGATGCTAAACGTAACGCTTGACCTCGGTTTAGGTGTAAAAGTAAATTTCGTTACGACTATGTTGGACACTGTGAATAACGGTGTCCACTTCTTATTTCATGCCACATTTATGCAGGTATAGGAGTTCATGCTCGCTCCATACTTGGTGTTGTATCGGTAAGAGATAAAAAAGGCAGTTGTTTTGGACTTGCGTGGGAGGTGCAAGCAGAAATCACGACAGTTGGAAATTAATGTGATAGAATTGATCCGTGGAAAGGCGTTTCTTGCACGTTTTCAAGGAAATAGCTAATAGCAAAAGAGTAAAATTTAGAGAGTGGGAATAAGGGATATGTATCAAGCGAATAGAATGTTGAAGTTATTTCTAGGTTTATTGTTGATCTTAGGGATGCTTCCTCTGTACCTAACCGACAGAGCGTTTGCGGCCCCTCCTGATGCCACTGTTGTGGTCGCCGACAATGAACTGTCTATCGGCAAAACTTCGCTGGTGACGATCACCTTCTCAGAAGCGGTGACTGGATTTACCCTTGTAGCCCTGACAGCAGAAAACGGCACCCTAAGCTCGCTCACAACGAATGATAACATCACCTACACCGCAACCTTAACGCCCGCTGACGGTATCAACGCCCCCATGAATGTCATCACGCTCTACAAAGCCGGAGTAGAAAATGCCGATCACGAAGTGGGGGACGGAACCGTCCAATCCAACAATTACGCCATTGACACGGTGAGACCAACAGTGGCGAGCGTAACGGTTCCTGTCGGCGGCTATTATGGTGCAGGAAAAAACTTGGATTTTAACGTACACATGAGCGAGCCCGTATTCGTTACGGGCACTCCAAGGATCTCACTGAAAATAGGAGCAACAGATGTTCAAGCTGACTATGTAAGCGGTTCGGGGACAGACTTAGACCCGTTGCTATTCAGATACACTGTGCAGCCTGGACAAATGGATGCAGACGGTATTACCGTTGGAGTCTTGACGCTGAATGGCGGTTCGATCAAGGATCATGCCGGCAATGATGTTGAGGATTTAACGCTAAATAGCGTTGGGAGCACATCGAACGTATTGGTGGATACAACGGCTCCAACGATCAATAGCGTAGCGGTACCGAGCGCCGCTACGTATAAAACCGGCGATGCATTAGCGTTTGCAGTGACCATGAGTAAGAATATTACGGTTACGGGAACAGCTACACCGCAGTTAACACTGATTATCGGCGGAGTGAATCGTGCAGCATCGTATGTGTCTACCGAATCCGGCAAAATCCTTCATTTCATTTATACCGTACAACCCGGAGATTTGGATACGGATGGAATTGAGGTCGGCGTATTGTTAAGCAACAATGCGGTTCATGATGTTGCGGGCAACCCTTTAGCACGAGAATCAACGCCAAACCATGTCCCCGACACAACTAGGATATTCGTAGATGCAATAGCTCCGAAGATATCCAGTGTAGCAGTACCAAATGCTGGTTCTTATAAATCCGGCGATGCATTAGATTTTACCGTGACGATGAGCAGGAATATTACGTTTACAGGAGTAGAGGCGCCGCAGCTTGAGATCCAAATCGGAGAAACGAATCGGATCGCCTCCTTGATTAGCGGGACATTGTCCAATACGCACACATTGCAATTCAGGTACACCGTGCAAGCTGGCGATGATGACAACGACGGCATTGTCATTGCAGCCTTGTCGCTGAATGGCGGTTCGATGAAGGATGTGGTAGGCAACGATGCGGACTTAAATTTAAACAACGTTGGCAATTTGTCGGGCGTGTTCATCGATACGACAGCACCAACGATTACAGGCTATACTTTAGGCGATGGGAATGCCTATGTCGACGTGAGGTTTAGCGAAGGTGTGTTTGCAACGGGTGATGGCTCGGGCACTTTAACTCCAAGCGACTTCCGATTGAACTTTACTAGAAACGGCGGAAGTGCAACCTCTGTTTCCATTCCTTCTTTAACGAAAACAGATGGAGGAGATTTGACCGGCGGAGAGACCGCCATTCGAGTGAATCTTGACATAACGGGTATTCCGACCGGTAATGAAACGATTGAAGTCGTACCTGCGGATGGCGCATCCATCTTTGATTTGGCGGGCAATGCCGTAGAAATTTCGCAATCGTCCGGGATGGTAACGCTTCTTGATATGCGACGTGATCCAGTCATTAGCCCGACAAGCGCAAACTTCGACAAATACGCCGGAGCAGCGGCGAATAGCGACGTAACGGCAACTCTGACGCTGAACGGAAACACGCTGACCCGTATTGCCAACGGCACGACGACATTGACGGAGGGAACGGACTATTCCGTAGCGGACAACGTGGTGACGATCAAGAAGTCCTATTTGGCAGCACAGCCGAACGGGACGACAAACTTGACGTTTACTTTCAGCGCCGGATCGTCGCAGACGCTCGCGATAACAGTGAGCGATTCAACGCCAGCAACGCCAACACCAACACCAACACCAACGCCAACACCAACACCAACACCAACGCCAGCACCAGCAACGCCAACGCCTGACTCGCCGGTCATCGACATGAACGGCGTTTCGCTAGACCCGACTACAATCGACATCACGAAGCCGTCCGTCACGCTTGAGGTGACTCCAAAGGATGGCGTAGCTTATGTGAGCATACCAGCTAGCATTTTAACGAGCTTTGAAGGCAAAAACGCTACTTTCTTTATCGAGATCAAGACGCCATACGGCAACTATCAAGTGCCGGCAAACCTGGCTTCCTTGATCCCAGGGCTGCATGACTTACTAGCCAAGAACAACCTGAAAGCCGAGGATATGAGCTTCAAGATCACGCTGACCGACAATTCCGGCGACAAGGGCATTCAATCAGCGCTTGCAGCCGGCTTGCCTAACGGCAAAGTGATGGGCGCGATTGTCGAGTTCCACATGGACATCATCAACACGAAGATAGGTCAAACGATCGGAACCGCGGACAAGTTCAACCAGGCGCTAACTCGTGTTATTCCGATGCCTAAGAACATGACGGTCATGCCTGCGCAATGGGGCGCTTTCCGCTACAACGAAACGGCCAAGAAGTTTGAGTTTGTCTCCGCAAAAAAGGAACAGATCGACGGTGTGTGGTATGTGATGATAAGCTCATACTCTAACAGCGTGTACGTCGTGGCAGAAAATCCCGTGAGTTTTACCGATATGCCGGAGCATTGGGGCCAATCGTTCGTCCAGCTTGCCGCGGCGAAAGGGCTTGTTGACGGGGTTGGCGATGGCAAGTACGACCCGAATCGCACAGTCACGAGAGCGGAGTTTACCGCCATGTTAGTCCGGTCGCTGGGAAGAGGCACATCAACCGGCAGTACTTCGCCCTATGACGATGTAAAGTCCGGCGCGTGGTACTTCGACGAGATATCCAAAGCGAAGGAACTTGGACTTTTGAGCTTTGTAAACGGCAATCGCTTCAAGCCCGATCAGCCGCTGACCCGCGAGGAAATGGCGAGTTTGCTGGCGGAAGTCATTTCACTGGAGAAACTGCCGATCACCAAGGAATTCGTTAGCTTGGACGGCTACAAGGATATTCTAAGCGCGGACGCAGCCTATCTGGAGGACATTCGCTTGATGGTCAAGCTTCAAATCATGACCGGCACCGGCGCAAATTCGTTCAGTCCAAAGGGCGAAACGACGCGGGCACAGGCGGCGGTTGTGTTCGTTAGGATGCTGCAAGCGCTTGGAATGATCGACAGATAACGAATAGCGATCCCTAAAAAGTCCCGTCTTGGTGGAGTACAATCCATTCAGGCGGGTTTTTTTATGGGTTTGAAATCGACTCATGCGCGAGAGCGCATCGCTGTTGCGGCATCATTTAAACTATTAAGGTAGAGAAATCATTGGAAACAACCTGCTATAATGGGAATCGCAGCAAAGCCCGTTAAAGGAGAATCGTTCCCATGCAAAGCGGCGGTAAAGAGCGGATGAGGTTACAAAACCAGCGAATCAGATTCACGGTGATGACGGTTATGGTTATCGCATTTGTCGCCGCATTGGTCTTGCCTTTTGCTGGATCTTTATTCGACAAGTCCGGAGGACCCCAGGTGAAGGACGGCATACTGGACTTGCGGGATTGGAGCTTGGACAAGGACGGAGCCGTTCAGCTAAACGGTTCTTGGTTGTTTCACTGGGGGGAATTGCTTGAAACGGCCGATTCTTTGGGAACGGATCATTCGCAGGCGGATACGTTGGCTAAAGTACCGGGGGAATGGTCGCCATACGGGAAACCGGGACGCGGTTATGCGACCTATCGGCTGAAGGTCGTCAATGTCGGCGTTTCCGGTTCTCTTGGATTGCGAATCCCCGCAATCGCGCCGGCCTATAAAATGATCGTGGACGGACAAGTGATCGCGCAGGCAGGGACGGTAGGGACCGACCGGTCCGGCACGGTTTCCGCCTATCGGCCCCAAACGGTCGTTTTCAAGCCGCAGGGAGAATCATTCGATCTCCTTCTTCAGGTCGCAAATGAGATTTATCCCGCTGGCGGCATCTGGTTTAGCCTGACGCTCGGAACCGAACAACACATGCAGGATTCGAACACGCTGAAAACGATGGGCGACATGACCATGTTCGGAGCCAGCGCGTTAATCGGTTTCTACCAAATCGCCGTCTACTTGCTGCGCCGAGAAGAACGATCGACGCTGTATTTCGGCATCTGTTGCCTGTTAGGGGCCTGCCGCATATGGGTGATCGACGGCATTTATGTGGTTGATATTTTCCCGCATGTGGATATCCATACGATTATCAAGGTCGAGTATTTGACCTATTTCGGCGGAGTTACGGTGGCTTCATTGTTCGTGAAGGAACTGTACCCCAAGGAGTTCAACCGCACGGTTATCAATGCGATGGTTGGAATCGGCAGCGTATTCATCGGCGCAGTCATATTCCTTCCCGCCGAGATCTTTACATACCTCATCAACTATTTCAATCTCTTGTCGCTTGTCAGTTTGGCTTATTTCGTCTATGGATTCGGTCTGGCTTTACGGCGCGGACGCAGCGGAACGCTGCTTCAGTTGTTCGGCTGGCTTTCATTCTTGGGCGCGGTCTGCCATGACGTCCTGTCCAGCAATGGGCGAATCATCTGGATCGATGCGCCGCTCGGTCTGTACGGCTTCATCTTTCTCGTCTTTATGGAGTCGCTTGAATTGGCTCGCCGGTTTACGAATGCTTACCGGGTTATCGGAGCGATGTCGGAAGAGCTGATCGATTTGAACCGTATGAAGGATGAGTTTCTCGCCAACACTTCGCATGAACTGAAGACGCCGCTTCACGGGATCCTGAATCTGTCCTTGGCACTGAAGGAAGGGAAGTCCGGCCCTGTCAGCGGGGAACAACGCGAGCAGCTGGATGTCGTCGTAGGGGTCGCCCGCCGGATGTCCAATCTGATCAACGATATCCTGGATTTATCGCGGCTGAAGAACAGCGGCATCCAACTTGAATTGAAGCCGGTCGATGTTCGGGCCGTCATCTCGTCGCAGCAGGAGATTTTCCTCAACTATATCGGAGATAAGCCTGTGGCGTTGCGGCTAGAATGGCCGGAATCGCTTCCCGACGCACTGGCGGATGAAAGCCGGTTGCTCCAAATCGCGTACAACCTTATCGGCAATGCGATTAAATTCACGCCCGAAGGGGAGGTCAAGGTTACGGCGCGGTCTTCCGGAAATATGCTGAGCATCTCGGTCTCCGATACCGGCATCGGCATTGAAGCGAACAAGCTGGACGCCATCTTCCAGTCGTTCGAGCAATTGGGCACGTCCGTTGCCAGGGAATACGGCGGAGCAGGGCTTGGTCTCGGCATTGCCCGGCGTCTGATCGAATTGCACGGGGGCACGATTAACGTCGCTTCTGCGCCGAGTCAAGGCTCCGTATTCACGTTCACGCTGCCCGTGAGCGAAAGCAAAGCGGTGGCGCGTCCCCTTTCCCCGTTAACCGCCGACCTTGTCTCGCCCGACAGGCTTGGGATTCGGCAGGGCATATTGGAAACAGCCGCTGCGATTGCACCCGATAGCGTTGTGAAGCGGGAGCACTCGATTCTGGCCGTAGATGACGATCCGGTCAATCTCCGGGTTCTAAGAGCCATATTCGCGGACGAACCGTATGAGATCGTCACGGCGTCGAGCGGCATCGAAGCGTTGGAGCATTTGGCCAAAGACGGAAATGAAATCGGTCTGGTTATTCTGGACGTCATGATGCCCGGTTTATCGGGATACGAGACATGCAGGCGGATCCGCAAAGAGCACGCGCTGTCCGAATTGCCCATCCTGCTGACGACGGTAAGGAGCGGGCCTGACGACGTGATCTATGGGTTCGAGGTAGGAGCGAACGATTATTTGACCAAGCCGTTTCAAGCCTACGAGCTGCGGGCTCGCGCGCGCACCTTGCTGGAAATGAAGCGTTCGGCGGAGGAGGCGGTACGAACGGAGATGGCGTTCCTTCAAGCACAGATCAAACCGCATTTTCTGTATAACGCGCTCAATACGATCGTCTCCTTGACGCTGGATGAGCCGCAAACCGCCCATGATTTGTTGTTGTATCTCAGCCGGTATTTGCGCGGAAGCTTCGACTTCAAGAACAAAGAACGGCTCGTCCCGCTTCGCAAAGAGCTGGAGCTCGCCGAGGCTTATCTGAGAATCGAGCAAGCCCGGTTCGGCCGCCGTCTTAGGGTTCGTTATGAGGTGGACGAGGTTTCCGATTGCCTGCTGCCGCCTCTGACAGTGCAGCCCTTGGTGGAAAATGCCGTCAGGCACGGCTTGACGAAAAAGGAAGACGGGGGAACCGTCACGGTATCCGTACGCGCCGATGCCGAGAACATTGTGATCAGCGTCGAAGACGACGGAGTCGGGATGTCAGAGCCGGCGGAACGCATTCTTTCGAGAGATGGAGACGGGAACGGGGGCGGCGTCGGGCTAAGAAATATTCATCAGCGGATGCTTCGCCAATTCGGCAGCGGGCTTGAGATGGAGAGCGCGGACGGCAAGGGCACCAAGGCCACGCTGCGCATTCCTCGTGCGACGAAAACGCTAAAGGAGGGTCGCGTTTAAAATCAACGCAACGACAGGTCGATTCGTACGGCTGGGTATGCACTTACCCGGGAATAGACGACAAACCGGCTCAATCCTGCTCCTGCGCTCATACCATAAATGAATACAGGGGAGGGATGAAGGATGTCTGGTACCGGTTCGCTTTGCGAGCAGTTCTCAAGGATAATCGGAGGCGTGCCCGGCTTTGCCGGCGGGAAATGCGTCTCGACAATCAACCGAAACGAAATCAAGGCCACGATATTGGGGAAAAGATTCAGAGCAACATCCTCGTTTTCGTTCGAATCCTTCAATAAAAAAACAGGCAGAGCGCTTTGTTTAGGCAGGGCGGCGTTTTTAGAGAAAGAAGTCAATACATTCATAAAGGTCATTCGAAATCAAAATATAAAAGTTTCGTCCGTCCATAACGAATGGCTATTCGATCGACCCCGCTTGATTTATATCAATATTGAAGCCGTGGAAAGACCTCTTGATTTCGCAAGAAAAGTCAGGAAAGCGTTAGTCTCTGCTTCCAGATTGAACGGATGAGCGAGTTACGGTCAGACGATCACGCGGTAGTGAAGATGAACAACGCCGCTTCGGAAGCGGCGCTCGCCGAGCAGCTCGAGCCGCATGTGGAGGTTGTCCGGCAGTGCTCGCTTGCCTCCACCCAAGACGATCGGATTAACAAGCAGATGACACTCGTCGACCAGTCCCGCGCTCATCGCCTGCCCGGCAAGCTCGGGGCCGCCAATCGTCATGTCGGCTTCTGAGGACTCCTTCAGCTACCGAATTGCATCAGGATCGAATTCGCGCTCGATCCTCGTACTGGCGCTTGAAGCCGCCTGAAGCGTCCGGGAATACACGATCTTCTCTGCCGCTCGCCAGATCTGCGCGAATTCCCGCAATACCTCCGGTTGATCGCCGCCGGTGCTAGCCTTCTCCCAGTACACCATCGACTCGTACATCCGAAGCCCGTAGAGGTAGGTGCCAATTGGCCGCTGGAAGTCAGTCCAGAACGCATACGTCTCGTCATCGGAGATCGACCACTCAATACTGCCGCGGTTTTGCACGAGGATGGAATCCTCCTCTGGATCTGCCTGACGTACGAATCTTCGAAAACGCTCAAGCCATTCAGCAATCGCTGGACCGAAGCTTGACTAAAAAAGGGCCGTTGGCAGTGTGTTATTTCGAATATCGCGATGCTCCTGGAACCTGCGCCGGACCAGACTAGCGAATCGGTTCGATTCCAGATGGGGCATCTCCTCGCGTGGATGCAGCATCACTACAACGATCCCGGCGATGAAGTGTTGGTAAACAACGTTTTGGCGTATACAAAGGGATTTTGGAACGGTCTGTATACCTGTTACGACACGTCACATGTACCTCGAACGAACATTGACCATGAACGGTTCTTTCGCCAGACGAAAACGAAGCATCGCCGGATGACCGGCCGCCGCAGTTGGAACGATTACATCCTCAGCAGCGGCGAGTTCGTTGTGTTTCCTCTTTATGGTTGTGAGGATCTAGGCAATCATCACTTTACCAAATGAAGCGGCGTTTTTCTGTGTTCACAACCCACGTGTTTTCTGTTGCTTGCCTCGCCTTCATGAAAGCAATCCCACAACTGCACTCAAGGAGCGCATATCCATTCACCAGACCAGTGGAAACTTCCGAACGTTATTCGGGCTTTATTTCATAAATCTAATGTCATAGAGTGTTTCCGATAAATTGGTAGTATTTCTTTTTGTTGTAAACGCAATGAAGTACATAGATAATAGAGAGAAGTCGCAATTATCAATATCGTAGCACGAACAAGTTGCTAATTATTGTAGAAATATTCGGGGGTGTCAGAAATGTCTCTTCTATTCTTGACCATTCTGGAGGATGAAGATGATAAAGATTTCTTAATGAACTTGTATCAACTATATTATCCAGTAATGAAACAGAGAGCTTACACGATTATAAGGAATGACGCAGTCGTTGATGACCTCATTCAAGACGCCTTTATAAAATTGATTCCGAAAATTCCCCTTTTACGTTCACTGAATAGTTACAAAACAGTTTCATATATCGTTAATACAATGAAGCACATTTGCTTAGATTATATCCGAAAGGAATCACGGCGCGCCCAGCTTACCTATGCCGGTTCTACTGAAGATATTGCAGAACAGATTCCGGAACAGCAGGCAGCAACAGAAGAATCTTATATAAAGAACGAGGAATTTGAAACTTTAGGGCAAGCTCTGTTCCTTTTATCAGAAAGGGACAGAAACCTTCTATACTTCAAATATAATATGGAGCTTAGCGATAAGGAAATAGAATTATTGTTGGCTATTCCTGCACAGCATGTACGACAATACATAGCACGGGCCAGAAACCGTGTGTTTCATATCCTGTCCGAAGGAGGCAGACGCGGTGATCAAGAAAAATAAGCCAATGAATCAACAGGCTCTCCAAGATGAGTACGATGAAATTAAAATCAAAATCATCTTGACGCAATTTGCTGAACTGGAAGGCAAGAAGCTTCTCGAAGAAAATGAGGAACTGAATAAGGATTCCTTTTATCTTCCTTCTGAGAAAGCAAAGAAGAGATTCATCAAGGGAGTAAATCGTTATTTTTTAGTTCATCGCATCAGAAAAGTTGCAAGAGTTCTATTTCAAATTCGCTACCCTAAATTAGCTGTTATTATTCCAGTTATAATTATTCTTCTACTGACTACTTTTTTTAGCGTGGAGGCTCTAAGAGTAAGAATTTTGAATTTAATTATTCATGTGGAAAATGAATATACGGAGATACGGTTTGGAGAGGATTTGCAAGAAAAAACAGAACCCCAATTTAAAATCGAGTGGGACAATGCTTATGTGCCTACAAGGGTGCCGAAAGGGTATAAAATTGCAAATATCACGGAACATCAAACAATGAAAATGATCGAATATGTGAATGATAACGATAAAGGCTATATTTTGTTTCAACAGAATAGTGATAAAGGCGGAATGAATATAGATACAGAAGATGCCGATGAATGGGATACCACAACTATCCAAGGCGAAGATGGACTTGTTATACGTGAAAATAACCGAGTTACGGTAGTTTGGCAAAAACAAGATCAAATGTTTCTGATTATTGGAGAATCGAGCAGTCTCACTAAAAATGAGCTCATTAATATGGCAGAGAGTGTGAAGTTAAATCAATAATTTTCATCTTGAAGTGTTACAAAATACTTGTTCGGTCGTTTTCTATTTATGGATGGAATATAGCTAATGGAGGTATATTATGAAAAAAAATCAAGTCGCAGCATTTTTGGGTGCAGTGTTTTTGTTTCTTACTCCAAGTGCGATCGTTCAAGCAAGTAATGATTCGCCAATTACCAAAGATGAGGTAATTACCCCATTCTACGACTATATCTCTGCTGTGGGAGCTTCCATAGATATTGGGAGCTTAGGTAAAACAGCTTCCAGTGGCTTTGTTCATTATTCCGGCAATTATGATTCAACGCTAACTGTCGAACTTCAACGCTCAAAGGGGAACGGCTGGTCGACGGTAACATCTTGGAGCAAGTCGTTTACAGGGGGAGGGGTTCACAGCTTGGAAGAGAATTATTATGTCACGTCAGGCTATACTTATAGGGTGGTAGCCAAGGCTACAATAAAAAGCGGAAACACTGTTCTAGAAACAGCCTCCAGCACTTCTTCGGAAGTAACATATTGACCGGAAAAGACAAATAGGATCAAAACAGGGATTTAAAAATTGACAAGACAGGTTGTTACATTCTTCTGCATAAAACGTCGTTATTATTACAAGATGATCGGCTTGCGATAGTGAACTTAGAGCTCCTGCCTCTTTGATCCTGCTATGAAGATTAGAATGACTCCGCGCATGAGAGGAAAACCTTCAATCAAGTGGTTGTATCAAGACTATCAGGCATTTATTTTGTCTGATATCTTGTTGCAATAAATAAGAGTCGATTTCCAGGTGAACTTTGGAGGTGCAACTGGAAACCGACTTCGTGCGCTACTTACTTGGATATGCAAAGCAAGCAGCTAGAATCTATTATACATAAAAGAAGGCTTTGTCCATAGTAAGGAGTAGCTCAAACGGAGGGGAGGGTTTTTTTCTTCAAAAGCGATTGATGAAGCACTTGACGTGGATTGATTACGGGAAGATTCAAAAGGAATGGAATGGTCTATTATCATATTTCATTTTGGAAGGCGAGGGTATGATATGAAAAAAATCAAGGCAACAGCTCTTATTACAGCCGTACTGGTATTGGGCTCTGCACTATCGGCATTTTCGGCATCTGCTGCTTCCATTTCAGATTCTCGGAATGGTGCATCTAATTTTACAAAAGCATGGCAGCTAACAAAACCAACTCCGGACGGAAAAGGGAAAATGACTTACGGATTTAATAAATACGCAATTGACGAGGATTATACTTGGACAATTCATGACACAAATGGCACTACGGCCATCGTTACTAGAGGCGGAAGCGATAGCAGCTCTGACAGCGCTTCAGCGGGAAGCTGGGCCAAAATTGAAGTTACACATAATAATGTGATGGTTAAGTACGAGATGATCTATTAAAAATCTTTTTGGATCCAGCTTCAATACCATCCGAGTGTAAACAGGGCCAACTGTCCTGTATACACTCGGATCATCTTATTGAAGGGGCGTATAATGGTTGAAAAAAATAAAGTTCGTTATTAGTTTTATCCTGATATTATTTGGGTTTTTCGTTACTGGTGAGAGCTACCAATTGTACTTGGATAATTTTGAAACAGCCAGCTATAGCACTACGCTTTTCTTGAATGGATCTCCGAATAATACGGAACAAAAAATGGTCGAAGACATAACAAAAGCTGCTGAGCAAAATGGAGTTCAAGTATTTACTATTGTATCAGATGTGAAAAGTATGCTGCTAAGCGAACGTCGTATTTATGGGACCGCGGGAGCAGATGAATATATACAGGATCATTTCCAGATTCATGAAAAAAGCTACCCTAGTTTACTGTCTGGAACAAAAAATGTTGTTTTTCATCCATTAGAAGACCTTATAGATCATGAAGATTTGACGAACATCTCCCAATACTACCTAATTGGGGATAAGGATGATATTTATAATTTTAAAGATAGTTTAAATGGTATTTATGCAGGGAATTTTCCCCAAGAAGGCTATGATAGTTCGGGGAAGGTAAATATATTTTTGATTTGGTTTCTTATCTCAATCATGCTGCTGTTTTTATCCTATTACGATGTCATTTTGCAAAAAAAAGAAAGCTATATTCGAATTTCTTTGGGAGAGCGAACAAGCTCCATTATTTTAAAGAATATAACTTTGGATACGCTCATGTATTCCGTTGTGTTTTTAGTGACATTCCTTACCCTTCAATACAATACAAGCACGTTTTTTCACTTGAAAATTTCTTTTGGTATATTCATATGCATGTTGTTTTTCAATGCGCTATTATATCTCACTCTCTATTTTTACAATATAAAAGAAGCACTAGCGAATACAAAAAGCTCGAAAAAATTATTAATTTTGAATTACTCTTTAAAAGTCTTCAGTGTAATGATTTCATTAACGGTTGTATCCAGTAATATTGCAGTTGTAGTCGAAGGCATACAATTTTATCAACAGCGTTCCTTTTTTAAAGAACATGCCGAATATTTTTATGTAAAAATGCAATATAGTCTTGCACAGAACCGGAATGATGACCACTCCTTCGAAGACTCCTTATTAATTACGGAAACGTTTTACCGCAAGTTTTTCAAAGATTTTGATGCGACACAACTCATTACTTCTGGCGTTTTAGGCAACAATGTCATGCTTGCAAATCAAAATAGCCTAACCTACTTGAAAGAGAATATAGATGAACTCAGTTTGATTAATCCACAAAAAGAACTATATTTTATTTTACCCTATCACCTAAAGAACGATTCGAATCTCATCAGCCAATTGAAAAATAGTTATGAATTAGTCGAACAAAATGAGTTCCAGTATAACTACGATATTATCTTTTATAAGGGAAATCCAAAGATAATTTGTATAGATGAATTTTCATTGAATGGAAGTTTTTATATGGAAAGTCCGATTATTGTTTATAACAATATGGACTTAAGTCAAACTGTGGATTCGGCAAATGCCAGTCATTTCCGTTGGGAGTATGCTCATGATATTTTGTATAAACTTTCTCCTGACCAACTAGCCAGTTATATTGCTGAACATAGTTCAGAAAACAATAAGCTTCATTACCAATTAACCAATGCACTTGAGAAATATGAATATCAGTGGAGCATCATGAAGAGAACGTTGTACTTGAATACGATTTTGACTATATTAATTCTATTTTTGGAGTTCATTATTATTACGACAATCCTTCGTTTAGAATATGAAGTGAATGCGATAGAACTAAGTGTTAAGAAGATATTGGGGTATACAGTTTGGCAAAAAAACCGAAAGATTTTACTCATTACCCTAATCCCTACGTTTTTAGGAATTATCGCAGCATTGATTTTAAGAATGTTTACCGATACGGAACATTATTATTCATATCTGATTTATGGAAGTCTTATTATAGTGGCCTTCGAACCTCTGATTATCTTGTCCTATATACGAAAGCTTGAAAGAGCTAGTGTGCAAAAAATATTAAAGGGGGGGAGTCTATGATAGAGATCGATAAAGTGTCGAAATCTTTTGAAGGCAAAGTCTTATTTTCCAATTTGAATTTAAAAATAGAAAAAGGTGAGTTCGTTATTTTCTCTGGCCCTAGCGGATGTGGGAAAACAACTCTTCTCAATATGATCGGAGCCATAGAACCGATTGATAGCGGTGAAATTCTTGTAGATAGACTTAATATACAAAAAAGAAAAAACCAATTGCACTACTTCAAATTTAAATTGGGTCTTCTTTTTCAAAGTTTCGCGCTTGTTGAAAATAAGACCGTGAAAGAAAATCTGAATTTTGTTCGTAAAGAATGCCAATCGGGAATATCCATCGAGCAGGCTTTGGAAATGGTCGGAATAGGGGATAAGCTAAATAAAAAAGTATACACATTATCCGGAGGGGAGCAGCAGCGGGTTGCCTTAGCAAGATTAATGATAAAAAAATGCGATATCATTTTAGCAGATGAACCAACAGGTTCGCTTGACCAAAAAAATGCAGAAGCTGTATTGGAAATTATTAAGCAGCTCCATTCCCAAGGAAAAACGGTGATTATGGTGACTCATGACGAAGAATTAAAAAAGAAAGGGGATCGGATCATCCAATTATGAAAATGACGCAGAAGAAAAAAGCGCTTTTTGTTGTTTGTGGGATTTTGATTTTGGGCTTTGCAATTTGGAATTTGTTGTGGATTGCTTTTGTATCTGTTAAGTACAAGCCTTATACAGAGACTGTTCCAAAGGACAAATATGGTATCTATTCGACTATGGATTCTGACGGCTATAGCTTTAACGTGAAAAAACCTGGTTATTTAAGCTTTACTGGGAATTTGGGCTCTGTCGACCCAGATGACGTTTGTTCTTTAATCGTTTGGCCGAAAGTGTTCGGTGGATATGAATACGGGTTACGAATACTGGTTAATAGCGGTGGTTATGAAATAATGGTAGACGCTAATGGTAATCCCATTCGGCAAGATAGCCAAAGCAATAAAGAATTTGAGGAAATAGTTGAAGTCGTTCAAAACAATAAAGAGCGTATTCAAAAAATATTTGGCAAGGCAAATACGCAGTGGGATTTAATCTGACGCGGAGATTCAGGCTGCCGTAGAATAGGACCCCTTCTATTCAAAGCGATGGAATCTATTATACAATGGAACGAGAATGATTCTTCATTTTTTGAGGAGGAGGGCTAAATTGAAAAGAATAGGAATCATTGTCGGTAGTTTAAGGGAAAATTCGTTTAATCGAATGATTGCGAATACGATCCCTGAACTCGTTGATTCCGCGAAATATGAATACATTTCGATTGGGAATCTTCCCTTGTATAACGCGGATTTGGATCGTGGAGAAGAGCTGGACGCTGTTGTGCATTTCCGTGAGGCGATTCAAAGATCAGATGGCATCATCATCGTGAGCCCGGAGTATAACTCGGGTATACCGGGCGTACTGAAAAATGCACTGGACTGGGCATCGACGCCAACCAAAACATCCGTCCTCATTCATAAGCCTGTAGGCGTGGTAGGTGCAACGCCCGGCGCAAAAGGAACGATTCTGTCGCAGCAGCAAATTAGGCAAACGTTGGACGCCACCCAGTGCTATGTTTTGCCGTCTCAAAAAATGTATATCTCTCAAGTGATGGATAAGATTGATTCAGATTCTCGCAAGCTCACAGATGAAACGACCCGCAAATATCTGCATCGTTATATACAATCGTTTATTCAGTGGATCGACCAGGTACAACGGCTGAGCGAGCAATAAAGATACCCTATCAAAAAGGATATGGAGGCTATTATGGGTAAAATTGCGGTTTTTGGATTTGGACGTATCGGAAGACAGCTTCTTCGGTCGGCGCTGCAGCAAAATTTGTTTGTCCCCTTTTCCATCTCGGATATTAAAGATGAAGCTACGCTTGCCGCGCTTTTTGAAGTGGACACCAATTACAAACGTTGGCATGAGCACGTATCGGCACAAGAAGGCGCAATCGTGATCGGCGACCGGGAGATTCGGTATATCAATTCGGCCGGCGAATTGCCCAATTGGGGCGAGTTAGGCGTTGACCTGGTTATTGATTGTACCGGTCGTGCCGTTACGCGATCGGTAGCTGAGCTGCACTTGGAGCGCGGCGCCAAACGGGTGCTTGTAAGCGGTCCGAGCAAAACGCTGGAAGACTGCGACGCTGTATTGTTGAAAGGAATCAATCTGGAAACCTTCGATCCCGATAAGCATAAAATCATTAGCATGGCGAGCTGTACGACGAATGCCCTTGCGCCCGTAGTCAAATTGGTCAGAGAAAACTATGGCATTCAATACGGCTTATTTTCCACTGTCCACTCTTATACGAACACGCAATCGTTAACGGATCAGCCGATGAAGGACCGCCGGGATTCATGGGCCGCCGCCGAGAATATCATTCCGTCGTCTTCGGGTGCTGCTAAAGCTCTCAAATTCATTTGGAGCGACCTGCAAATCACAGGCAAAGCCTACCGGATTCCGACCCGTACCGGAAGCATTGCCGAACTAAACCTGATCACCGAAAAACGGTGCACCGTCCAAGAGATCAACGACATGTTTCGCGAAGCCTCGAGAGAAGGCGAGTTGAAAGGCGTTCTTGATGTTTTGGAGGGAGAATGGGCTTCGTCCCGAATTGTAGCCGATCCGCATTCTTCGATTATTGACCTGCCTCTAACCCAGGTACAGGGTGAACTGTTATCCGTTGCTACCTGGTACGATAACGAATGGGGTTATGCTTCGCGGTTGGCTGAGGTAGCCGCTTATCTTGCGGCAAAATCATAATAGGGTTCATATCCGATATCCATTGCGCCTGCGGAGTCCCGCAGGCGTTTTTTTTGCATTTTGCCGCTAAAGTCGAATTGACGGCGTTTTCATGATATTTATAGCCCAATACAGTCAAAACCGACCATGAAAATGTTTTGAAAATGGCCGATATATGGGGAATAAACCACACTAACATGACTACTAAGGAGAGACCGACTTTGCCCCCTTCATCGACTGCTAAAAAATTACCCTCGCTGAATCTTTCATCTCTGAAGGTCAAACTGCCTATCCTCATTTGCTTGCTCGTTATCATCTCGCTGGCAATTACAAGCTTCATCTCTTACTCGCTCTCTTCCAAAATCGTATTAGGCAAGAGCATGGATGAGATGACCGCTCAATCGGATCGAATAGGCGAAAGCCTGCTTGCCGCCATGCAATTGGAATGGCAATCCGTTTATTTGCTCTCCGTTCAAGGTTCGTTCAAGGATCTGCTGAAGCTTAGCAATAACGGGACGATGACGGAGAGCGAGTTCTTCTCCGAGAGCAACGCGTCGCTCGCAATGGCGAACCGGCGGCTGACTGATAGTCTGGAAGGGATGCCGGGCATCGACAGCTTGGTCATCCTCAACAACAAGGGCAAAGTCATCGCCAGCAGCAATCCGCAGTCGCTAAAGCTCGATCTGAAGGAGCGCTCCTACTTTACCGAAGGCATGAAGGGCCATGCCTACATCAGCGAAGCGCTGAAAGCCAAGTCGACGGGCAACCTGATAACGGCGTTTGCCCAGCCAATCCTTGACGAGAGCGGCCATGTGATCGGTATCGCCAACGCGTCGGTCAACACCTCGTTCTTCGTCGACAAGCTCAAGAATTTCCAGCTAAACAAGCAAGGGAAGCTCTTTATCATCGATAGGCTCGGCACGGTTGTCTATCACTCGAGCAATCCCGAGTTGGCCGGCAAGCCGCTCGAAGCCTCGATTTACGAGCCGTTCTGGAAGAAGGCCTCGACTGCTACGATCGAGACGGGAAAGGTCGATACTGACGAAGCGTACGCCCGGTATTCCAAAATCCCGAATTCCGACTGGACGGTCGTCGTCGAGGATTCTTACGATGATTTGCGCAAGCCGCTACAAATGATGATGGTCCGGATGGTTCTGGTCACCGTGGTCGCGGTGATCGTCGCCGCAGCCGTCGGCTTCTTCATCTCCCGGACAATCACGAACCCGATCGTGAAGCTGAACGGCCTCTTCAAGCAGCTCTCCTCCGGAGACCTGACCGTCGTATCGAACAAGCGGTACGGCGGCGAATTTGGCGACCTGGCCCTCAGCTTTAACGCGATGGCTGAGAATAATCGCCGACTTATCGCCGGGATGAACCATTCAATCGAGATTCTGGACAGAAGCACGAACGAATTGGAGCAATCGTCCAAACGTACGGCGAAGTCGATCGACGAGACGTCCGCGACGACGGCCGAGATCGCCAAGGCAATGGAAACGCAGTCGAACGAGACTGAGAGCATGGTCGACAAATTCTCCGAGCTCGGCGGGAAGATCGGCGTCGTAACCGGGAAATCGCGTATTGTCAAGGAGAAGGCGGACGAGATCACGGGCGAATTCCATGCCAACAAGGAAGTCATCGAAGGGTTGATAGAGAGCAACCGGAGGAATGAAACCGAAGTCGGGAAAATATCGGAGCTCACTGAACGCCTCACGGAAAGCTCCACCAGCATTGGTCAGATCTCGGAAACAATCGCGGAGATCGCAAATCAGACGAAGCTTCTCGCGCTGAACGCCTCCATCGAGGCCGCGCGGGCGGGCGAGCAGGGACGCGGCTTCGCCGTCGTCGCCGCCGAGATCCGCAAGCTGGCGGACCAGACGTTCCAGCAATCGAACGGGATCAGCGAAATCATCGGCCTCGTGGTCAAGCAGGTCGAGGACAGTTACGAGAGCGTGCGGGAGATTTCGGCGCTATCCGAGCTGCAGAATGACTATGTCGCAAGAACGGAGCAATCGTTCGAGGCGGTCTTCGACAACGTAAGCGCGATTCTCGTGGAGATTCGCACGATGGCGGACGAGCTCGCGAGCATCGACCGCTACAAGGACGACGTACTCGAGTCCGCTCAGATGCTGTCCGCGACGGGTGAAGAAGTGTCGGCGTCCGTGGAGGAAGTGACCGCCACCGCGCAAGAGCAATCGGGCATGGTTCAGCAACTCGCGGCCATGGTGACGACGATTGACGGGCTGACGAAGGAGCTCGCCGCTTCCGCTTCCAAGTTCAAAACCGAATAATTCGCCAAAGAGTCGCTTCGCGGGAGTCAAATCACCCGCCGGGCGGCTTTTTTGCATACTTTGCGGCGACTAAATGCTTGAAAAAGGCGGATCAAAATGAGCCTTGCCAGCTTAGGAAATTCCTGCTAACATCAACTTGTACACATAAGTGTACATCTCACCATGAATAAGACAGCGGCTAAAGGGGGGTGATTTCCATGTTGGACAAGAACGATTTCGCGCCTCTCTACATTCAGCTTCACCGAATGCTGAGAGGGAAGATTCTGAGCGGTGAATACAAGCAAGGAGAAGCCATCCCCTCCGAGACGGAAATGATGAAGATTTTCCAGACGACCCGGGGAACGATCCGCAACGCGATCAGTTTGCTGGTCTCCGAAGGATTGGTCGAACAGATTCGGGGAAAGGGAACCTTCGTCCGCCTAACTCCGCTGAATTACAGCATTTTGAATTTCGGCGGATTCACGGACTATTTGAAGAGCCGCAATGAAGTGGCGGTATCGCGGATCCTGGAACAGAAAACGGTCCATTTGGACGGCAAAGACTATTTCAAGCTCGTCCGGGCCAGGGGAGTCAAGAAAGAGGAAGCCGTTCTATATTTGACCATCGACACCTCCTATCTGCCCGTATCCTTGTTCTCCGGCCTGGACAGCCACGATTTTGAGGAAGAATCGCTCTACCAAGTTCTAAGGGACAAGTACCGCGTTTATCCGAGCCGTACCGAGATTTCGCTGTCGCCGACCGCGATCCATGACAAGGTAAGGGAAATCCTGCAGGTCGACAAGAAGGAGACGGCGCTGCTGAAGGCGGAAGGGGTCGTGTTCGATCAGAACGGCGTCGAGATCGAGAAAGTGTCGGTCATCTATAACTCGAACGTCAATTTCAAAATCATGACGAATATGAATCGGGTTTAAGCAACCTGAGCAATCGTTGAAACCACTGGGGAGGGTTATGGAATGAAGAAGAGAATAGCGGGTTTGCTGGTCATTGCTTCTATGCTTACGGTAAGCGCTTGCGGCGGCAAGTCGAACAATGAAGGGGCGTCGTCGTCTCCCGCGAAAGGCGAGACGAAAACGCTGAACGTCGTGAACTGGAAAAGCTACGGATCCGACGATCCCGAGGTCGTCAAAGAATTCGAGGAGAAATACAACGTCAAGGTCGTCCATCAATACATGGCGTCCGAAGAAGAGCTGTTGACCAGACTGAGAACCAGCAAGGAAGGCGATCTCGATGTTGTCCTGCCCAATGCTTCCATCCTGCCCGTCGCCATCGGCGATGGACTGCTGGAACCGATCGACACGGCCAAGCTAGCCAACTACTCTTCCATTTATGAGCCGTTCAAGAATATCCCCGAGAACGCGAAGGACGGCCAGGTGTATGCCGTACCGTGGGTATGGGGATCCACAGCGATCGCCTACAACCCGGAGACGATCAAAACGCCGATCGACTCCGTTCAGGTGTTCTGGGACGAACAATATAAAGGCAAAATCGCATTCCGGGACGACTTCAACGATGCGATCATGACGGCCGCCCTGGCTTTGGGGCAAGATCCCAACCATCCGTCCGATCTGGACGCGATCAAGCAAAAGCTGATTGAGCAGAAGCCGCTGAACCGGACCTATTGGAAAACCGGAGACGAATTCTCCAAGCTGTACACCGGGAAGCTGGCAGACATCGGTTTGATGTGGAGCGGCCAGACGGCATCCATGAAGAAGGAAGGACAGACGATCAAATACGTGATCCCCAAAGAGGGAGCGATCGGCTGGATCGACAACTGGGCGATCGTCAAAGGCTCCAAGAACGTCGATCTCGCCCATCAATTCATCGACTTCATGATCGACCGCAAATTCCAGGAATCTTGGGTGAACAAAGGCGGTCCCGCGCCGGTCAACAAAGAAGTGGGCAACAATCTGGACCCGGCGTTCGTGGAAGAAATGGGATTGGACGAGAAAACCATCGGCAAATTGAAATTCATTGCCTACCACACGGACGAAGAGAAGCGGAAATGGAACGAGCTGTGGCTGGAAGTTAAATCCCACTGAGTCACGACTGGGGAGTGAGCTCGTTTGGATAGAAAGATATGGTTAATGAGTCCGGCCGTATTCCTGCTCCTGTGTTTCTGCGTGGTTCCACTCTTCATCATGGTGTACTACAGCTTTCTTAGCGACGGGACCGGCGGTCATTGGACGGTACAGAACTATATGGATTTTTTCCAGAAGGACATTTATCTGAAGCTGACCTGGAAGACGGTCAAGATGAGCTTCTACGTTACGGTGATCAGCCTGCTCATTAGTTATCCGATGGCATACGTGATGGTGAGCATCATTCAAGGCGGCAAAAACATGCTGCTCATGGCCATTATCATCCCTTTCTGGACGAGTCAGCTCGTCCGGGCGTATTCCTGGCAGAACCTGCTTCGGGATGGAGGCTTGTTGGAGATCGGGTTGCGCAAGCTCCATCTCATCGGTTCCGGTCCGCTTGGTCTCATGTTCACCTCCACCGCGGTGATCATCGCGATGGTCCATATTTTCTTTCCTTATATGGTCATCACGATCTACATGTCGCTCGAAAAGGTGGACGGCGCCCTGGTGGAGGCTTCGAAGAGCCTGAAGGCAGGACCGCTGACCACGTTCCGACGCATCGTGCTGCCGCTTAGCAAGCCCGGCATCATTTCCGGATGCATCCTCGTGTTCGTGCCGAGTCTCGGGGTGTTCGTCGAACCCCGAATCCTCGGCGGCACGCAGGGAACCGTCATCGGGACGGTGATCGAAGACCAATTTTTCGAGATCTACGGTTGGAACTTCGGGGCGGCTGTCTCCTTTATTCTATTGGCGATCATTCTTCTCTCCATGGCCGTACTCTCCCGATTCGCCAAAGAGGAGGCGTAGCGATGCTAAAGAAAGGAATCGGTTGGACGTACGCTGCTCTTGTTATGCTTTTTCTCTACGCGCCCATCCTCGTCTTGATGGCGATGTCGTTTAACGCTTCCAAGTACAACGCGCTGCCGTTCGAATTCAGCATGCGGTGGTATCGGGAGCTCGCCGGCAACGACAAGCTGATCGACGCCACGCTGACCAGCGTCTATATCGCGGCTGGCACCGCGGTCATCTGCGTCGTGCTGGCCACCATGCTGATGCTCTGGGCCGTGCGGACGAATTCGAAGCTCAAGCGCTGGATCGATTCGCTCGTGATTCTGCCGTTGACGATTCCTTGGCTGATCTTGGGCTTGTCCTTGCTGCTTCTGGTTAGCGCGGCGGGGATCGACAAGAACTTCATGGTGTTGCTGATCGGGCACGTCGTCGTCTCCTTGCCGTATGCGGTATTGGTCATCAAGGCCAGGCTGCAGAGCATGGATCTGACGATTAACGAAGCGTCGGCGAGCTTGGGCGCCAACGAGTGGACGACGGTCCGGCGAATTACGCTGCCCTTGCTGTTTCCGGCCATGCTGGCGGGGGGCTTTCTGGCCTTCGTGATCTCGTTCGACAACTTCATTCTCTCGTATTTCCTGATTCCCGGCGGATCCAGCACATTGCCGATCGAGATCTACTCGTCCATCAAGTTTGGATTTACGCCGGAGATCAATGCGGTATCGACCGTCATGCTGACCGCAACCACCTTATTGATCGTGCTGATTGCGACCATCATGAGATCTTCGCTCAAATTCTTTCTGAAGTAGGAGGCTGCGATGGCCTATCTAGAGATCAACCGGCTGACGAAATCTTTTCACGGGAACCGGGTGCTGGACCGAATCGACATTTCACTCGAGAAAGGCACTTTCTTGTCCCTGCTCGGACCTTCCGGCTGCGGGAAAACGACGACCATGCGGATGGTGGCGGGTTTCGAAAGTCAAGACGAAGGGACGATCTCGATCGGAGGCCAATCGATCGATTCGCTGCCTCCCTATAAACGAAACATCGGCATGGTGTTCCAAAGCTATGCGCTGTTTCCCCACATGTCCGTCGCCCAGAACGTCGCCTACGGATTGGAGCAGCAGCGGTTGTCCCGCGGGGATATCCGCAAGGAAGTGGCGAATGCGCTCGAGATGGTCCAGTTGACGGGTTATGAGCAGCGAAAACCGAAACAGCTGTCGGGCGGACAGCAGCAGCGCGTCGCCCTGGCCAGAGCGCTCGTGACGAAGCCGTCCTTGCTCCTGCTGGACGAGAGTTTAAGCGCGCTGGACAAAAACTTGAGATCCGCCATGCAGATCGAGCTCCGCATGATCCAGAAGGAGATCGGGATCACGACGATCTTTGTAACGCACGATCAGGAAGAGGCCATGACGCTGTCCGACTGCATCGCGGTCATGAGAGCCGGCCGGATCGAACAAATCGGCTCGCCTCACGAGGTCTACGAACGTCCCGCGAATACGTTCGTAGCCGGCTTCGTCGGACAGTCCAACTTCCTCAAAGGGGCCTTGGAGGAAGTTGGCGAAGGCAGAGCACGCTTGGTCTTAGGCAACGGGAATAGCCTGTTTGTGCCTTTTACGGCTACCGGCTCCGCATACCCGCAAGGGACCGAAACGATTCTGTCCGTCCGACCGGAGAAGATTCGTCTGACAAGGGACACATCCGCGCAGACCGGGATGAAAGGAACGATCAAGTTCATCACCTATGTCGGCAGCACGTTCACTTATCTCGTCGAGGCGTTGGGACAAGAGTTGAAGGTTCAGCGGCAGAACGATTCGAACGATCACAGTTTTCGGCAGGGTGAGGATGTTTGGCTGGCATGGAACGCCGAGCACCAAACCCTGCTTGCGGAGTGATCGCGATGAACCATACACGGGAGATTCTCATTTTAGGCGGCATTATCGTTGATCAATACGTACTGGTGAACGAAAGCCCGAAAAGGGGAGGGGACGCGCTCATCCACGATTCCTTCTTCCGGGTCGGCGGCTGCGCCATCAATGTCGGCAGCACGCTGCGGAACTTGGGCGCTCATCCGCATATCGTCTCCATGGTCGGCGACGACGAATGGGGGCGGAAGATTAAATCGTATTTGGGCCGGCAAGCGTTCTCCGAACGGGCCATCCGGTACTTGGAGAGCGGAAGCTCCGGTTACTGCATCTCCATCGTGGATCGGGACGGAGAGCGGACGTTCTTGACTCGCAAGGGATGCGAGGCGATCTTCGCGCCATCCATGCTCGAGGACGTGCCGTACGATCGGGTGTCCCATATCTACCTGACCGGATATTATCTGCTGGAGCCGGAATCCGCGAATCAAATCGTTCTTCAACTGAAGAAGTTGAAGCATGCAGGGGCCGTTCTGGTATTCGACCCCGGCCCGTTGGCGGGTTCAATCCCTCTCCAAGTGCTGTATGCCGTCATGGGGCTTGCCGACCTGCTGATCCCGAACGAGAACGAATGGGAGATGCTTTCCGATCTCATGCGATGGGGGAATTGCGGGGACTCGCGCTGCCGGGAACTCGGAATCAAGTGCGTGATCTTGAAACGAGGCAGCCAAGGGGTAGAAGTCCGAATGGAAGGGAACTTTTTCAGCGTTCCTCCTTACCGGGTCGACAGCATCGATACGACCGGGGCCGGGGACAGCTTCGCCGGAGGGTTGCTGTACGGCCTGTCCCAAGGTTTCGGTATGGAAGAAGCCGTTCGGATCGCAAGCGCCTGCGGCGCGCTCACCACGACCATCATGGGTCCGCACGGCGAATTTTCACTGAATGACATCACAGATATGATAGAGAAAGCAAGGTGAAGATAAGGATGGAGCAGAATAACGCATTGTTGGACAGGGCCTACGGAAGCTTGGTCGCGACCGCGATCGGAGACGCGATGGGCATGCCCGCCTCGTTCATGTCGCCTTCCCAGATTCGAAGAATTTACGGCAGAATTACGGATTTCATGACGCCGGATCAGGAGCAGACGGCGCACCATGCGGTCGAAGCCGGAGGAATTACGGATGACACCCAGGAGAGCCTGATCGTATCCTCCGTCCTCATCGAGGCTGGCCGATTCGACCCGGAGCTGTTCGTTCGGAAAATGAGGCAGTGGGCCGAGGATTACAAGATGCTCGATTCGACGGTAATCGGACCTAGCACGCGCAAGTTTCTAGAGACGATCCTATCGGATGGCGACTACAAGGAATCGGGTAAAACCGGGGACACAAACGGGGCGGCCATGCGCGTCGGACCAATCGGAATCTACCGCCATGGGGATGTGGATCTGGCGATCGCGGAAGCCGAGGCATCCGCAATCCCCTCTCACGGGAGCCGGGCGGGTGTCGCGTCGGCTAGCGCGATTGCGGCCGCCATCGCAACGGCGGTCGAGGGGAACTGCACGCCGCGCGAAGTGATGGAGGCCGCGATTCAAGGGGCGGAGCGGGGCGAGCGAAAAGGCTTCGACCAGCCGGCTCCATCCATCGCGGCCCGAATCCGATTGGCTGTCGACTTGGTGGAGCGGGAACGGGAACGGAACCGGCCGGTGAACGAAGTCTGCGAAGCGTTGTACGCCATGATCGGCGCGGGCATGAAAAGCTACGAATCCGTCCCGCTGTCTCTTGGCGTGTTCTATGCCGTGGAAGGCGATGTGAAAGAAGGAATCCTCGGCGCCGTCAACATCGGCGACGATGCGGATACGAACGGGGCGATCGTCGGATCGTTATGCGGAGCGTACAGCGGAGCATCCTCCATTCCGGCGGACTGGATCGCGAAGGTAGAGAGCACGAACGAAGTTCCGTTCAAGCAGATTGCTTCCGATTTGCTGGAGAGAAGAAAGAAAGCCGTCTCCGGTTCCTAATGCAAAGGGTCGATTGTTTCCAGCCTAAGGGCTGCAAGCGGTCGACCCTTTGCATTTTACTTCTTCGGATATTTCACGACCGGCCGTTTTTCCTTGTGCAGCGCGTCGATTACTTCCGAGGACACGTGAAGATTGTCCTTCACGAGCTCCCGCGGCGTCAGGGCCATCCATTGATTAAGCGAGATGTCCGCGAACCGGTCGCTTCGGAACACCTCGAGGAACCACATCGTCTCTTTGCCCGTATTTTGCACGTAATGCCCGAAGGCGAACGGCACGTAGCCGACGTCTCCCGCCCTGACGTTAAACGTACGCGCCTTGCCGTTTCCTCCGAAAACGGTCATCCGGCCTTCGCCGGACAAATAATACTGCCACTCGTCGTTGTTCGGGTGCCAGTGCATTTCGCGCATCGCGCCCGGCCGAATCTCGACCAGGGCGGCGGCGACCGTCTTGGAGACGGGAAAATTGGACGAGTCGACGATCCGCACGCTCCCGCCGGACGTCTCCAGCGGCGGCTGCGCGAGAAGACGATGGGTGAAGCTCGACGGGACGGTGCCGTACGGAGAGACGACGCGGTCCTGCTCCAGCGGTCCCGGGACACGGTCCTCGAAAATGTACACCTGTTCGGCCGGGATCGTGTCGAAGGACCGGGCCGGGACGCCGAAGTTGGCGGACAGGACATCCTTGGGCGTATGGGCGAACCAATCCGATATCGACAGCGTGTTCAGATCGGAGAAGCTGCCGTCGTCGAAGACGAGCAGAAACTCGCAGCCCCCGGCCAGCGCCTGGATCGAATGAGGCAGTCCGGCCGGAAAATACCATAGATCGCCCTGACCGACGTCGGCGATAAAGTTGCGGCCGCTCGCGTCGACGGATGTGAGGCGAGCGGCGCCGCCGATCATATAGGCCCATTCGGCTTGCTGATGCCAGTGCAGCTCGCGCACGCCGCCCGGCCGCAGGCTCATGTTGACGCCGGCGAGCGTCGTGGCGATCGGCAGATCCCGGACGGTGATCTCGCGGGACCAGCCCCCATGATTCAGCTGCATATGCGTGTCCGAAAAGGACATTCTCAAATTCGGCAGCAGTCCCGCGTCCGTCTTCGGGGGTACGAGCATATCCGGGTTTTCCAGGTCTCTTAGGACGTCGCGCGGACCGTAGTCGGGACCACCGGCACCGTCGTTACGGATCGGCTGGGGTATGGGCCCGGGCGTCGCATATCCACCGTCGTCCTGCGTTCGGTTGGAATTCCCCATACGCCAGGCATCCTCCTCTCTCGTATCGAGATGCCGTACAGTCGTTCAATGGTCAGCGTATGACGATAGGCTTGCCCATTATGTATCCTTCGCGATCCCTGACGAGGGATGCCCGGCGATCCCAAACGCAAGGGGCCGTCCCGCAAGGCCATTCGGCCCGCCTGGACAGCCCCTTCTTTGCGCGGATCCATCCTTATCTCCGCTTTTTGGAGACGCCGGCGCTCCGTCCGCCGCGCATTGGCATCGCGGCCGTATTGGCCATGCCTCCCACGCCACCCATGCCACCCATGCCTGTGAAATCGTCGGAATAGACGTCTTTGGCCGTACAGACCGTTACGTGATGATAGACCGGCACGCAGTGATGTCTGCGGATGACTTCCACCGTCTGGACGACTTCGACATGCTGCGGATGATAATAATCCTCGTACACCGTTTGGGGCGGGTCGTAAATCGATTTGGCTTTGCATTCGGGGCAATCGGACATCGCGAACATCTCCTTCCTGGGTTGTCGTACAGTATACGGGAGAAGTACCCAGGCGGTCTGTTCATCCGCCTATCCGCGCCGCCCACCTTCGCGATACATGCCTACGAGCTCGAGCCTGCCCCAGCCGCCCGCCTATTCCACGAACGTGACGCGGCCGTCCGACAGGGAGGCGATGCGAGCGAGATCCGGCGATTTCCGCACGGCGCCGCATAATGCCGGGGAAATCCTCACACAATGAAGTCGAAAGGAAACGAATGCCAACGCAAGGGAGCTGACAGCTCGTGACAAGCAAGTCGAAGGGACTCTGCCGCGGCGCCGTCGTCGCCGCGCTGCTGACCGGATGGACGTTGTCCGCCGTCCTGCCGCCCGCGGCGGCGGCCGCTCCGGAAGGGCAGCCGGCGGAAACGCGGAGAGTGGCCGTCGTCATCGACGACTTCGGCAACCATATGAAAGGGACCGAGCAGATGCTGAAGCTGCCGATCCCGCTCACGGCGGCGGTCATGCCGTTCCTGCCGTCCACCAAGGCGGACGCGGAGGCGGCCCACGCGGCCGGGCGGGACGTGATCGTCCACCTGCCGATGGAGCCGGTACGGGGCAAGCCCAGCTGGCTCGGGCCGAAGGCGATCCTGACCTCCCTCTCGGACGAGGAGATTCGCGCGCGGGTGGAGGCGGCAATCGCGGAAGTGCCGCACGCGATCGGCATGAACAACCATATGGGCTCCAAAGCGACGGCGGACGAACGGGTGATGCGGATCGTGCTTCAGGTATGCAAGGAACGGGGATTGTTTTTCCTGGACAGCCGCACTTCCCATAAGACTGTCGTCCCGAAGGTGGCTCAGGAGCTCGGCGTGCCGCTGCTGCAGAACGACGTCTTCCTGGATGACGTGTATACGCATCAGCATGTTTCGCGTCAGATCGGCGTCCTCAAGGGAATGGTCGCCAAACGCGAAAAGACGGTCGTCATCGGGCATGTCGGGCCGCCCGGCCTGATCACATCGGGCGCGCTATTGGCAGCGGCCCCGACGCTGCAGGCGCAGGCGCGGTTCGTCAGGCTGTCCGAGCTGCTGCCGCCCGCGGGCGGACAGGCTGCGCCGACGCCGGCGCCCAAGTGACGCTCTCCGTCTTCAAAGGAAAAAGCGGTCGATCCGGCGGGACGGTTTGTCCCCGGATCGGCCGCTTTTCCGTTGTCCCCGCGCCGCCGATTATCGCACGACGCACCGGTAGGCGAGAATGCCGCCCGCAATCGCGGCGGCGATTCGCGTCTGCCCGCGAGGCGAGGTCAGCATCTCGCGGTCCTTGGCGTTGCTCATGAACGCGGTCTCCACGATGACGCTCGGGATTTTGATCTTCTTGAGCACATAGAACGGGCCGCCCGCCTGGGGCAAAAACTTGGACTGCTGCTGCATGTTCAAGCCTTGCTGGATAAAGTTGCCGAGCAGGGCGCTCCGGGCCTCTTCCTGGTGGAGGACGATCGGACCGCGCGTGCCGCTGCGCTTCGACCAATTCACATGGATGCTGACGAAGATGCCGGCGTCCAGCTCCTCCGGCAGCCCGCCGCGTTGCGACAGGTCGCGCTGATGCCGCGAGGACCGGTGCCAGCGGTTGTCGTCGCTGAGCGCGTAGTCGCCGGTTCGGTTCAGGACCGCCCGCACGCCGTGGCTGCGAAGAATGAGATAGAGCTTGCGCGAAATCGCGAGGTTGATGTCCTTCTCCAAAATATCGCCGACATGCGTACCGCCGTCGATCCCGCCGTGTCCGGCGTCGATAATCACTTCGGCGGCGGGCAAGGCGTGGCTGGTCGGAGAGGGAAACAACGGGTTGGCATCGACCATGGGATCGATGCCCTCGCCGACCGGAGCGATTGCCCAGCCGCCCAGCGCGCAGACGACGACCGTGAGCGACGCGGCACGAACCGCCGCGCGTTTGACTCGCTTCCATAAGGGCATGCGTATTGTTCCCTCCGCTCTTGCTTAAGCTGCTCCATCATAGCGTGGCACGGGAAGCGGCATCTCATTCAAGGAAGGGCTTCGCAGCGAAGCGGCGCGGTTGGAAAGACGGCGATCGGGGCAAGCTAACGATAAAGATATCGGAAGGGGATGACGGCAATGAGCGATGCGACAGACTGGCTGCGCTACGTCACCGACCGGACGGTGACCTATCTGACGACGCCCGCCGAGCGGGAAGCCCGCAAGGAACGCAAATCCCGCCGCGAGCCGTGGCTCGCCCGATGGTTCGGTCTCATGGGCATGCAGCTCTGGTGGCAGGCGAAGAAAAACCAGGCCTGGCTGCAAGCCCGCAAAAAAGACAAGCCGCACGCGCCCGGTTCCTGACGGGAGCTGCGGCTTTTTCTTTGCGAAATCTTCCTTCGTCGCATCAGCGATAGAAAAGTCCGAGTTTGGTCAGCGTTTCGAGCGGAATGAACCGCGTGCCGGCCATATCGAGGGCGAGATCGGTGCGACCGTCCGCCCATCGCTGGTACCCCGTCACGGGGAGCGCGTACAGCATGGCGTCGCCGAACGGTTCGGAGACGAAACGCAGGTGCCCCTTGCTCGCGAGCCGCTGCAGCAGTTTCGCCGGATCGGCCGCGAACGGCGCCTCGTCCATGAGCCAAGGAAGCCGCTCGTAGGGATCGAACGTCGCGTTCAGCTTCAGCGCGCCGATCTTCGACGTCGCCGGAGCGGCGAACGGAGCGCTGAGAGCGGAAGCTTTGGCGGCTTCGGCCCACGAAGCCGCATCGAGCGGCAACTGCTCGCCCGTCTTGGCGTCCAGCCAGACGGTCTGCCCCGGAAGGCGGACCTCCCAGGCGGCGGCGAAGGCGTGCGCGTAGTGCTTAACGGCCTGGAACTCGTTCGACTGAGTGGAGTCGATCCAGCCGTTCGCGAAGAGGGCGCGGCGCAGCGCGCCCGTATCGAACAGCGGCTGCGGACCCAAGCCGTACTCGCCCAGACGGTAGGTGCCGTCTTCCGCGGCGTAGACGACGAGATAGCCGGCGGCGCGGCCGTCGGCGACGAGGGTGACGAGCCAGCCGTGCGTGCCGGGGCCGAGCGTATCGATGCGCGGCGAAGCCTTCTTCCACGCGGCGAACGGCTTTTCCGCGGCGAGAGCGCCGACCCACTCGGCGACGTGACGCTCCAGCGCAGCGCGGTCCGCCGTCTCGGGCACCGCGGATTCGGCGCGGACGGGGGCGGGCAGGGCGGTTGCGGTCATGGGAACGACGGCGATCGAAAGGGCCAACAGCAGCGGCCAAAGCGGCAAACGGCGGCGGTCGGCGCGACGGAACCGTTTCATCATGGGATCACCTGCTTTTGTATAGTGGGGTTGAGGAACCCGTTCGGCTTGCAAGGATCGAAGGGTCGGACAAGCTATGCCGTTATTGTACTGGACCGGGGCCGCCGATCCTGTTGGAATGTGTCTTCGGGACGGGGCGCGCCGGCTTCTTTTTTTGTCTGAACGTCGTCAATCGATGCCGGGGAGGTGGAAGATTCCGCAGTTCATGACGGATATCGTCACTCTCGGCCGGTACTGCCAGTCGATTTCGGCTTCCCGCTGTCGGAATCGTCCGCGCAGCGCCTCTGCCTGCTCCTCGTTGGCCGCCCGCGAGATCATCGGCTCGTAGTACGCCTCGATCCGCTTCATCTCGTCTTTGCGGCGCTCGTTGGCTTCGACCGCCCAACCGAAGTCCGTCCCTTTCAGCTTGCGCTCCAGCGCATGCTCCAATTGGGTCATCCCTTTGCGCAGCGAGAGGCCGTTGCGCAGCAGGTGGACGTTCGACGGCAGCTTGGCCGTGAGGCGGCGTTCGCGCAGCTTTTCGAAGAAGCGCTCGTCGATGACCCCGGTCGCGAGGGAGATCCCCCAGCCGTAGAGCTCCTCGCGCTTCATATCACATTCATACCCCACTTTGAAGTTCGCGCCTAACCATGCGGTGTACGGATTCGAGCGGAGCGGGTCGAGACGGCCGCGCGGCGGCTCCTCGAACAGCGTGATGCAGCGGCCGCCCAGTCGCACCGAATCGAAGATCTGCGCCAGCCTGCTCGAGCCGAAATAGACGTCCTCCCGAATGATCCGGGGACCCGGCTGGGCGAAGAGCGGGGCGGGCGGAGGGGCGCCGCCGGCCACGCTTCCGTAGACGCTGGCGCCCGTTCCGCCCGACTGGGGGCGGGTCGCTTCGCTCGCTTCGGCGGGGGCGAACTGCCAGGAGAACGTCATCGTCTCCGGCTCCGCCCCGGTCCGGTCCACGAAGCTCCAGTAATATGGGCGATTCGTTAGTTGGCGGTCCGCCTCGGGTGAGAGCTTCACGGTGACGTGGTTTGGGCTCTTCTCCATCATTTGGCATTGCGTCGCTTCCAGGTAAGAGAGGACGAACTTTTGCACTTGCTTGGCGTTCATGGGCGATTCTCCGTATGCACTTGACGTTGGGTCTGCAGAAGCGAATCGCCGAGTCCGTCGATGCGCCGGCGCAGTTCGGCTTCGTCGGAAGCTTCGAGCATGATCTGGGCGAGACGGCGCTCGAGCGGCTCGTCGCGTTCCATCCGTTCGACGATTTCGTCGAGCTCCCCGATTACCATTTCAAACATGTTGATTTTCTCGTGGAGCAGGTGTACGATATGTTCCTCTATGGTGCCGAACGTACATAGATTGTAGATCTGAACGTCTTCGGTCTGACCCAGCCGGTGCACGCGGCCGATCCGCTGCTCGACGCGCATCGGGTTCCACGGCAGGTCGTAATTGATGATATTGTGGGCGAATTGCAGGTTGATTCCTTCTCCGCCCGCCTCCGTCGCGACCAGCACCTGCGCCCGGCGCTTGAACAGGTCCATCATCCAGTCCTTCTTGCCCCGGTTCATGCCTCCGCGATAGGGGACGGCCGCCAGATCGTGCTCCTGGAAATACCGGAGCAGGTATTCCTGCGTGGCGCGGTATTCCGTGAATATGATCGTCTTGTCCTGGATCCGGTTGATGAGCTCCATCGTTTTCTCGGCTTTCGTATTGGCCTTGACCTGCTTGATCAGCTCGACGAGCTCCCAGATGCGCGCGCGCAAGGGCGAGTCTTCCGCCGTCTTTTTGAACAGGTTGACCAACGTCAGGAAGACGGCGTCCCGGCTCGAACACACCTCGCGCTGCAGGGTGACGAGCGATAGCATGCTTGCGAGATCGCCGCGCTCCGCCTGGGCATATTCGCGCACGTACCGCGTCACCGCTTCGTACAGCGCCATTTCTTCGGCCGAGAGCCGCAGCGGCACGTTCGTGACGAAGCGCTTGGTGAACTCGACGCCGCCGTCCGTGCGCCGGTTGCGGATCATCACTTGGCCGAGCGCTTCTTGCAGCTTGTCCTCGTTCTTCGCGACCCGCCGGTCGGCCACGTAGTTCGTGGCGAAGTCGCCTTCGCCGCCGAGCTGGCCGGGCTTAAGCAGGGTAATCAGATTGTAGAGCTCGTTCAAGTCGTTCTGGACCGGCGTGGCGGTCAGGAGCAGACAGTACTTTTTGCGCAGGTCGTTGACGAATTGATAGTTTCCGGTCCGCTTGTTCTTCAGCTTGTGCGCCTCGTCGATGATCAGCATGTCGTACTCGGCGTCCAGCAGGAGGGAGCGATGCGGCTCCCGCTTCGCCGTGTCCATGGAAGCGACGACGATATCGTTGCCCCAGTGGTAATCTTTTTTTTGCGCGATGGCGGGAATGCCGAACTTGCCGCCGAGCTCCCGGACCCACTGCAGGACAAGGGAGGCGGGGACGAGGATGAGCGCGCGCTTCACGAGCCCGCGGACGAGATATTCCTTCAGGACGAGACCGGCTTCGATCGTCTTGCCGAGACCGACTTCGTCGGCGAGGATGGCGCGTCCGCGCATGACGTGGAGCACGCGCAGCGCCGTCTCGGTCTGATGCGGCAGGGGCGTGAGGTTCGGCAGTAGGCGCATGCACTGCAGCTCGTGAAAGTCGGTGACGCGGGTTGCCTCCTCGGCTTCCCAGTGCATCTGGTACAAGCCCCAATCGTCCCAGGGACCGTTCCGCTCCAGTCGGCGTTCGAGCTCATCGAACGGCGTTCGGTCCACATGCAGCTCGACGAGCGGATGGATCTTGCGGGCATGGGGCTGCGGTTCGGACGGCGGCGCGACGTCGGGAGGTTGGACCGATGGCTCGTCCGGGTCCGGTGCATAGGCGTACGGAATCGGTTCGGGCCCCGCGGAGGACCCGGGATGAAGGTAGGGGGGACGCAGACGAATACCTCCTTGCGGATGCGATGGTCGAGATAACCAGTAGTATTGGCATCTAGCGATCCGAATAAAACAAACCGCAAAATCGGGAGAGAATGGAAGCATGCGCGAGGTTCGTCCGACCTGCTCCGCCGAGGTTCCGGCAGGGGTCGAATTCGGTCGGTAGTCGTTCTAGATGTGGTATAGTATAATGGTTTTCGCACACAATATATTGTACAATTTACATACATGATGTTTTGTTGATGTGCGCTCTGCAAGCCTTGATTCGACGCCATTACGGGAGGTAGGACCGGAGTGAAAACGACGATGGAAACGAAGAAATTAGAAGGATTAAGCGAAAAGATTTTCCTAGACCGGTATGCTTGGAAGAACGCCGACACGAACGAGACGAAGATCGGCGACGTGGTGCTTGTCCTCACGAAGGACGACCCGAAGTTTCCCGCCAAGGACGTCGGTGAAGTCGTCAAGCGCGAAGGCAAGCAGGTGACCGTCAAATTGCGAAACGGGGATCTCGTCGAGTCGAACGTCGACAAGCTGACGCTCACGATCGAGAAGACGCCGCAGCAGATGTGGGACCGTCTCGCCGCCGCCATGGCTTCCGTGGAAGCCCCCGACAAGCAGCAGGAGTGGACCGAGAAATTCCGCTGGGTACTCGACGACTGGAAGCTCGTTCCCGGCGGACGGATCGCCGCAGGCGCCGGCGCGAGCGAGGAGCTGACGCTGTTCAACTGCTACGTCATCCCGTCCCCGCACGATAGCCGGGGCGGCATCATCGAGACGCTGTCCGAGATGACGGAGATTATGGCACGCGGGGGCGGTGTCGGCATCAACCTGAGCTCGCTCCGTCCGCGTCGCGCCATCGTCCGCGGCGTGAACGGCTCCTCGAGCGGCGCGGTTTCGTGGGGCGGCCTGTTCAGCTACACGACGGGTCTTATCGAGCAAGGGGGCAGCCGTCGCGGCGCTCTGATGCTTA
Source organism: Cohnella baijiui (assembly GCF_020731285.1). GTDB lineage: Bacteria > Bacillota > Bacilli > Paenibacillales > Paenibacillaceae > Cohnella. The sequence goes on along the minus strand of NZ_JAJFOW010000013.1, from coordinate 82,820 downwards.
TGATGAACGACTGGCACCCGGACGTTCTCGACTTCATCACCGTCAAGCAGACGATGGGCCAAGTGACGAACGCCAACCTGTCCGTTTGCGTGAGCAACGCCTTTATGAAGGCCGTGAAGGAAGACCTCGACTGGGAGCTCGTGTTCCCGGATACGAGCGACGCCGAATACAACGAGCTGTGGGACGGCGACCTCGACAAGTGGAAGAAGCTCGGCAAAGACGTCATTCCCTACCGTACGGTGCGCGCTCGCGAGATCTGGCACACGATCATCGAATCCGCTTGGAAATCCGCCGAGCCTGGCGTCGTCTTCATGGAATACTACAATCAAATGTCCAACAGCTGGTACTTCAACCCGATCATCTGCACGAATCCGTGCGGCGAGCAAGGGCTGCCGGCGTGGGGCGTGTGCAACCTGTCGGCGATTAATCTGTCCAAGTTCTACGACGAGGAAAAGCATGACGTCGCATGGGACGAATTGTCCCGCGTCGTGCGCTACTCGACGCGATTCCTGGACAACGTCATCGACAAGACGCCGTACCACTTCCCGGAAAACGAAGCGAACCAGAAGAAGGAGCGCCGCGTCGGCCTCGGCACGATGGGGCTCGCGGAGCTGATGATCCGCCTCGAAATCCGTTACGGCAGCCCGGAGAGCCTGACCTTCCTCGACAAGCTGTACGGCTTTATGGCGCGTGAGGCGTACCTGGCTTCGACGGAAATCGCGGCGGAGAAGGGCTCCTTCGAAGCGTTCGAAGCGGAGCCGTTCCTGCAAAGCGGCTTCATGAAAAACATGCACGAGGTATATCCGGAAGTGACCGAAGCGGTGCGCAAGCGCGGCATGCGCAACGTCACCGTCATCACCCAGGCGCCGACGGGCTCCACGGGAACGATGGTCGGCACCTCCACCGGCATCGAGCCGTACTTCGCGTTCGAATTTTTCCGCCAGAGCCGTCTCGGCTTCGACAAGCAGCTCGTTCCGATCGCGCAGGATTGGAAGGACGCGCACCCGGGCGAGGACTTGCCGGCCTGGTTCGTTACCGCGATGGATCTGTCCGCGAAGGATCATATCCGCGCGCAGGCGGCGATCCAGCGCTGGGTGGACAGCTCGATCTCGAAAACCGCGAACTGTCCGGCCGACTTCACCGTCGAAGAGACGGCGGAGCTGTACGAGCTGGCGTTCGAGCTTGGCTGCAAAGGCGTCACGATCTACCGAGACGGCAGCCGCGACGTGCAGGTGCTGAGCACGGCCAAAGATGACAAGAAGGACGAAGCGGCCGCCGCGGCCGAAACCGTGGAAACGCCGGCCACGGCAGGCGAAGCCGCCGCCCTCGATACGCTCGACAAGGCGCTGCCCGTCTCCGTCACGCCGGCGCAGCAGAAGGTGTTCGACAAGCAGTACAAGAGCCGTCCGAAAGTGCTGCGCGGCGCGACGTACAAGTTCAACACGCCGTTCGGCATGGCGTATATCACCGTCAACGACATCGACGGCACGCCGGGCGAGATCTTCCTGAACGTCGGCAAGGCCGGCTCCGACGTCTTCGCGATGGCCGAAGCGCTGGGCCGCGTCTGCTCGCTGTTCCTGCGGTATGGCGACCACGGCAACAAGGTGCAGCTGCTTGTCAAGCACTTGAAGGGCATCGGCGGCTCCGGCGCCGTCGGCTTCGGTCCGAACCGCGTCGAGTCGATTGCGGACGCGGTCGCCAAGGCGCTCGAGATGCACGCGAATCTGCTCGCCGAAGAGGAGCAGTCGGCCACGTCCGAGCTGCCGATCGCGGCGACAAGCCAGGCATCGGCAGCCGCAGCGGATCAAGGGCATAGTCACGGCTCGCTGGGCAGCCAGCCGTACACTTCACTGGATCTGTGCCCGTCCTGCGGCTCAGCCTCGCTGCTGAATGTTGAGGGCTGCAAGACGTGCGCGAACTGCGGATACAGCAAGTGTTCTTGATGGGCGCAAACGAAAATGTAAAATAATATCGTCTTTTTTCTAGATATGATTACACTGGCGACCTATACACGCGTATAGGCTGCCAGTGTTATTTTTAGGCATGGAATAATATTGAAATACGGAGATGATATAAAGTAAGATGGATGAGATTAAGAATGATTGAATGAATTGATCGATATGTACTTGGTATCTGTAATGGTTATTCCTGCGAGCTATAGGCCGGGCTTGAAAATGATCGTTCAAGCCCGGCTTTGTTTTGCTCTATTATAGGGTTAGGGCAATTATTGTACATAAAGGAGCGGAGGTGCGCGCTTTGAAAGTCGTATGGATCGAGGATGAGCGGCAGCTGCTGCGGGAATGGACGCAATATTTGAAGAAGGAATCGATTGAGGTTTTTGGAGCGGAGACCGTAGCCGAGGCCAAAGTGCTGGTCGAAGAGAAGAAGCCTGATATGCTGCTTGTGGACTGGATGCTTCCCGGCGGGGAAAGCGGACTTGAGCTGTGCAAATGGAACGAGCGGCATTGGGGGCTGCCTTTTATGATGGTTACGGCCAAAGGAGACGAACTGGACAAGGTGCTTGCCCTCGAGCTAGGGGCCGATGATTATTTAACGAAGCCTTTCGGACTTCGCGAGCTTAGCGCACGTATCAAAGCGGTTCTGCGCCGCACTGGCAAAGGCAAGCCGCAGGATAAGGAACGGCAGGACGAGCAGGTCGTTGAGCAGGGGCAGCTGAGGCTCGATTTCGTGCGGTTTACGGCACAATTGGAGCAGAAGAGGCTGGAATTGACGCGGACCGAATTTCTGCTGCTGTGGACGCTGGCTTCTAATCCCGGAAGAGTGTTTACCCGTACTCATCTGATGGATGAGGCGCTTGGTGACGTGTTCATCGGCTACGAGCGGACGCTGGACTCGCATATCCGCAATTTACGCCGCAAGCTGGAGGAAGGCGGGGCGCACTGCGAGTATATTCAGACGGTTTATGGCGTTGGGTACCGGTTTGCCGATCAGGCGGATGAACGCTAACGGCCATCAGTGACAAACGAAAGGGGCGGGCGATGTGAAGGCTTTCACCCTGCGGCTTCATCTGGCGCTTGCGCTTACAAGCATGGCAGCGGCTTGCGTGCTTGGAGGCTTGGTCCTGCGGCTGCAGGAGCGAGCCGAGCAGGCAGAGCTGCAAAGCATAGAGCTGCTGTGGAACAGCTACGCAAAAACCGTTTACGAACAGGCCGGCAGCTGGGAGCCAATGAATAGAAAGCTGTTGACGGGGGCTTTTGGAGCCAAGGCGGATCGCCTGAGCTGGGAATCGGCGGCGGAACCGTCCGCTTCTTCGAGACTGCAGCCCGAAGCAGGGCAGGAGAGCCGGCAGGCCAAGACGGTCCGCAGCATCCCGGTGCTGTCCGGCGGTCAGCTTGTAGGCTATACGCAGGCCACAGCCGAAAAGGATCGGAAAGCGCGCCGTGCGATCGTGTCAGGTGCGGCATTATTCGGACTGCTGCTGTACGGTACTGCCTTCCTGTACAGCAGGCGTATGCTGAAGCAGAAGCATCGGGACTTGTACGGGTTTGCCGCAGAAGCGTACAAACGGATGCAGCCTGACGCTGGGAGTCTTGCTCCTCTGCGGCGACAACCTAAGGCGGCGGACGCCGCGTCTGCCGTAGAGGAGGCGCTTGCCGCCGCCGATCGGCTGCATGCGACGATTAGCCGTCTGGAGACGGTGAGGCGCTCCATGGTCGCTGATATTGCGCATGAGCTGCGCACCCCCATTGCTATTATGCGTACGCAGCTTGATCACGCCTTGCAGGGCGAGGCAAGCTTGCCCGTCGAGAAAATGGTAGGTCTTCATGACGAGACGCTTAGGCTCTCCAAGCTGGTACATGATCTTCAGGATTTATCGCTCGCGGAGTCAGGAAACCTGCCTTTGCACAAGGCGTGGATTGCTTATTCGAAGCTTATCGAGGAGGTGCTCGAGTTTTTGTCTGTCGAGGGCGAGGGACGGGCTATTGCCGTAAGCTTCAGCAAAGCGCAAGAGGTGCAAGAGGTGCGTATTTTTGCGGACGAGGAACGGGTCAGAAGCATCCTGCTTAATTTGCTAGGCAACGCTTTCCGCCATGCACGCAGCCGTGTACGCGTGGAACTCTCCCTAAAGGACAGTGAGACTGCGATTACGGTCCATGACGACGGGTGGGGGATCGAGCAGGAGGAGCTGCCTTATGTGTTCGACCGATTTTACCGCGGCCGTAAAGGGATGAATCGGCAGGGGACCGGGCTGGGACTCGGACTGGCGATTGCCAGAGAATACGCGCAGGTGCACGGAGGCTCGGTAGGCGTAAGCAGCACATTCGGGATAGGCACGACTTTCACCTTATGCTTACCCGTGATGTACGAATCTTAAAATCTGCACAAGTTCTGCACAATTGCCTCATCGTGTATGCACATCCTTTTGGTACTGTAGAGACATTCCAGTGAAACAGAGGTACTGTGGACGATGTTTATACGCGTATCAGGGTTAAGTAAAACGTTCGGCAAAGGGGAGGCTGCGGCTCACGCGCTCCGCGAAGTGAACCTGGAAATCGGCAAGGGCGAGCTCGTGTCGGTCACAGGTCCTTCAGGCTGCGGCAAAACGACGCTGCTGCATATCATGTCCGGCATCGAATCGATCGATGCCGGGGAGGTTTGGATTGGCGATATGCCCTTGCATAAAGCCAAAGAGAAGCAAATTTCCCAATTTCGGCTTGAGCATATGGGCTTTATTTTTCAATCCTATCACTTGATTCCGGTGTTGAATGCCTGGGAGAATGCGGCAATGCCGCTCCTGGCCAGAGGCGTAAGCGCCAGAGAGGCGAGGCGGCGCGCGATGGAAGCGCTGAAGGAGGTTGGCCTGAAGGACAAGCTTGGAGCGTATCCTTCCCAGCTATCGGGCGGACAAAACCAGCGTGTTGCGATAGCTAGAGCCATTGCCGGCAAGCCCGAGCTGATCTGGGCGGACGAACCGACGGGGGCGCTGGACTCCGAGACGGCTAAGCAAATTGTCGGCTTGCTGGAAATGCTGAATCGCCATCACGGGACGACGATCGTCATGGTAACGCATGATCAAGGCGTCGCAGAACGCGCGGAACGCATCATTCGCTTGCAAAACGGCCGGGTCGTGCATGATGGAGGGCGGGCTGAATGATTTTTTCCCGTTTAGTATGGAAAATGGCCGCAAGCCATCTGATCCGGCATTGGCGGCAAACGCTGCTTACGCTTGTGGCTGGGTCGATCGGCGCGCTGCTGATTACCGTCAGCGTCGTCAACTACGAGTCGGTGAAGCGAAGCGGGCAGGATTGGCTGGAGCAAAGACTGGGCGCAATAGGCTGGAAAGTAACGCCGGACCAGCAACCGGCCTTTACCCCTGATCAGCTGAGGCTGATGGATCAGTATACGGAACAGTTCAACCGCGATTATCGGTTTCTTCCTTATGTGACTACAGAGGTATCGGTGGTGCGCAGTCAAGACCGGCAGCGGGAAGCGTCGGCGCTCTCGCAGGTGCTGCTTATGGGATTTTCCATGCAGACCGCGGCCAAGCTGGAAGAGGATGCTTCGGTGCATTGGCCTGTAGAGCTGGCCGAGAATGAAGTCATTGTGAACAGCGGATTGGCCGGGCAGCTAAAGCTGAAGGAAGGCGATGTTATCGAGGTAACATCAAGCCGAGGCAGCCGGAAGCTGCAGGTTCGCATGATTGTTGAGGAACGGGGGCTCGCCGGCTATCGGGAATCGGGTACCCAGACGGCAACCGTCTTTGGTGCGGAGTCTGTCGTACGCGAGCTGGCGGGACTGGAGGCGGACGGACATTATCCGGCAGTGCTGATTGCGAGCGTTGATCCGCAATTGAATCCGCAGGCGATGCCGATCATACCGAAGCTGAGCTGGCAGCCGCAATATTTGAAGGCGGAGGCGCTGCAAAAAATAGGAAAAATGAATTTTACCTATTTGATTGGCCTGATCAGTCTGGCTGCGATTGTGACCAGCTTATTGTTTATGAGACAGGTACTGATGATGATCGCGGATTCCCGGACCGAAATATACGGCACTTTGCGGGCGATCGGACTTTCCCGCAGGCATATTTTCTCCTTGTTTCTGGTGGAAGCTTCGCTGCTCTCCCTATTCAGTTCCTTACCGGGGATTCTGCTTGGCGCAGCGGCATCCTATAGTTTGATCCATTGGCTCTACGGCAGCTTTGCGGAGGTGCTCCAGAGGTTGACGAGCGACCACATCCCGATCAGGCCGCATTTTACGTTGGGTACAGCCGTCTGGCTGCTGGCGCTTATATGGCTGGTGCTGCTTCTCACATCCGCCGCAGCTGCCCGAAAAGCGAGCAAGCTGCGGATTGTCGCGGCCCTTCGCGGGGACTCCAGCGTAAAGTCAGAGGCTACCTTTGGACGGAAGCTGCTGATCGCCGGGCTTGTTGCGCTTGGCGTGCTTGTGATAGGCAAGCATATGCGGGACGTATTTATCGCAACGCCTGATCCGGGCGGCTCCGGTATTTTACTGACGGCAGCTGCCTGGTTTGGCACTTGCTTCACGCTATTATTCCTGCTGATCTGTTTTTTGCATGTCCTGGAGAAGCCTCTTCATCGCTTGCTGCGCCTGCTGGGAGTACCCAGGCTGTCGCTGCTCCTTGCAGTGAAGTATCCGCGGAGACAGCTGGGCCGGACCTATACGACCGGGCTGCTATTTGCTCTAGTCATGCTCACGATTACGTTTACGGCAAGTCTTAATCAGCTGCTGGACGAGATGCGGGATGTGGAGCGCAATGAGCAAACGATTATCGGCTTTGGCGGCTACGCGACCTATCAGACTGACGAAGAGAGGCGCATCATTGAAAAGGCGGCGGGGCTCGTTCAAGGACGGTTCGAGGATCAGGTCGAGATCGAACCGTTTATGATTCAATCTCGCGAAAGCAAGCTAGCCCAAGCGATCCTGCCGGTGACGAAGCCGATTCTTCAATCGGAAATCGCACTGCTCGGCAGGGCTGCAGAGTTCGTCTCGGACCAAGCCGCATGGGAGCGGGTGGCCCATGATCCGCAGTACATTATTTTGCCGCACTTTTTCATGGGGCGAAATATAGAGGGGCGAGCAGAAGAGCTGAAGGCAGGCGATACGATTACACTGCATGTACTTGAGAACGGCTTGATCATGGAAGGGAAGCAGCGCCAGGTCATGCTGGAAAAATCATTTGTAATCGCGGGCTTTACGCCGGATCAGGCCAAAAATACGCTTATTGATTTATATGGGGCGACCTATGTACACCCGGATGTCGCGCAGGAGCTCAAGGCATACGGCTTTAAATGGCCTAACCAGAGCAATAAAGGCATCGTATTGTTCAGATTTGATTACAAAAATATAAAGCTTTCACAGCAGCTGGAGGAGCAATTCCTGCTTCATCAAGTGCATACCTTCAAGGTTCCTTATTTGAACAATAGCGCAGAGCAGCTCATGTACCGTCAGATGGGCAACGGATTTATCGGATTTACGATTTTGTCGGCTTTTATCGGTCTGCTGGGTCTTGCGGTCATACAATTCAGATCTATCAGAGAACGGAGCAAGGAAGTAGCGATGATGCGCTGTATTGGCGTAGGCGATCGGATCATTTATGATATGTTTTTGACCGAGGGCGTCATGATTAGTGCCGTTGGCTTAGCTGCAGGCTGGCTGATTGGCTCGACAGGCGCGTTTTTGATCAAGCAATGGTTTCAGGCAAGCCGGGAGTCCTTTCAGGAAAGCTTGACATCGGGATATCCATTTGCCTTGCTTTCCGTCGTTTTCGTCGCTTTACTATTGGCTGCTGTCGGGCTGAATACGGCTCCGGCGCGAGCTGCACTGGCATTTAAGGCTGCTGATGCACTCCGAAAGGAAGCCCATTAAGGATCCTTTCTGGATAACGCTTACTAAGTACAATGAAAGAGCGATTCCATAGATTGGGGGGGTTCTCTTTCGGGGGCCAGTTACACTGTCTGGAGCTTGTGAACGGACAAGTGAACAAATGCTATAGCCGAAAAGCGCTTTCCTCCGTAACGAAAACATGAGCGAGTTTAACGGTTGCCTGTATACAATCGTTCGTTCAAGTCGCACTCAAAGTTAAATAGCAAACAACAGCCTGTTGATGGAATCACCAGGCTGTTGTTTTGTATGCCGATTCCGATCCCGCTGCGGCTCAAGGTCTCCTCCAACGACGGAAAAGCTGATCAGTTGCTTATCCCACGAGGCCATCCGTTTCCGGGGATAGACCTTCTATCATTCTATCGAATCCATTGATTGTTAGAATTATTTGCTATATACAAGCGGGTTGAGCGGGCTTGCGGCAAGATCGCCGGGCTTGCAGCCGGGCAGCCAGCTCCGCAGGTCGCCCTCCCTGGCCTTGCTATCGGGTTCCGCAATCCGAGTGCCGTCCGCGACGTAAATGATCGTCATGACCTTGCGCATGTGGTCGGTCGGATTGCCAGGCGCGCAGTGCATCGTCCAGCCCGCATGGAACGTAGCGTCGCCCGCGGACATCGCGCCGTAGTTCACCGTCGGAAATTGCTTGGCTTCAATATACTGTGCCAACGTCTTGTGCGATTCGTCCGATATCACCTGTTTATTTATATAGCCAAGTTTATGGGTGCCGGTCGCGAACGTCATGGTACCCACCTCTTGCGGAATCGGCACGAGAGGCATCCACATCGTAATCGTATTGTTCGTATCCAGCGGCCAGTAGATTTGATCCTGATGCCAAGGCGTATGACCGCCGCCCGGCTCCTTGAACAGGGCCTGATCATGGTAGATGCGTACGCCGTCTACGCCCATCAACTCCGCAGCTATTTTGGCGAAACGTCTGGCCAGCGTGAACCGCCTGCAAGCCTCGCTCTTCTCCCACAGATTGCCGATTTGAATGAATGCCTTCCCGTAAGTATCGCGTTCCGATAGAGGCTTGTCATGATAATTTAACTTCAATACCTGGTCTGTAATCATCGGCTCGTATTCCGCGATTTCTTCCTTGGAAGCGACATGCTTTAAATAAATGTGCCCGTTCTCCTGATAGCTCGATATTTGTTGTTCCGTCAGTGAGTAGTCCGAATTCAGTTCGGACGGTGATTCGAATGTTTGGCTCATTGTGATACCTCCTTAAGGTTTTCATATTCCGTTTGGTCGATTTCGCTCTCATTGTACCGTAGACCATCTAAATTCGCTTTGTATAACTATTCGATTTTTTTGTCAAAAACAACTGATTTATCCTCTTCAAGGTCTGGTATAATTCAGCTATCATTCATCGTTAAAGAGGGTCATTCATGCGCAAATTTGCCGATTTTATGGACCAACATCCCGTTGTGCCCTATATTCGCGAATGCGATTTTGCTGTCCGCACACCATGGACCATGCCGGAAAGACGGCTTCTCGATTATTTGTTGATCTATATTCAAAACGGGAACTGCCGCTTTTGGGTGGACGGCAAGCCTTACCTATTCGAGCCGGGGCAGTTTTGTCTAATCCAGCCAAACAGCCTGACCGTTCTTGAAGGGCTCGGCAACACGGTAACTCCGTTTGCACACTTCGACCTGTTCTATAACCCTGAGCGGGAGAAAAGCTTCCCTACGCGGGCAGGTCAAACCGTTCTCAGCGCCTACTTGAATCTTCTTCAGCCCCGGCTTGACGATTTGCTTGGGATGGATATCCCTTGCAGACTTCATCTTCGTTACCCGTCGAAGTTTCGCGATACGTTTTTGCAGGTCGTCGAGTGCTGGCAGTATCGCGACCCGATCATGCAACTGCGTGCCCAGGCAGGCATGACCGAATTGTCGATTCTGCTCCTGGAGGATTATTTGGCAGACCGGCCGTCGCAGAGCATCTCGCAACAGACGCTCAATTGGATCACTTCCTACTTTTCCTTGCAACTGGATCAGGAAGTTCGGATTGAAGACATGGCCAGAAGGGCCAATCTGTCTCCTTCCCGATTCAACGCGGTGTTCAAGGAGCAATATGGCGTGACGCCGCATCAGTACCTGCTTGACATGCGCATTAGTCATGCCTGCGAATTGCTCCGCAATACCGATCTGCCTCAGGAACAGATTGCCGCGTATTGCGGATTTGCGGATGTGCATCACTTCTCCAAGCGTTTCCGCAAGAAGATGGGGGTGCCGCCCGGGAGGTATCGGAACGAGCGGAGAAGCGTTGCTCGGGATTAGGGCGATCTTCAAGAATCGTCGGTACCGCACCTCCCCATTTGACGAGTTTAATCCCTTGGATTAAATTAGGTTTAAATGAGATGCAGGGAGAATGGGATTGTGAGAAAAGGGAACTTGGAGCTTCTGAAAAAAATAAACCGGGATCTCGTACTGGAAACGATACGTTCCCAACAGCCGATCAGCCGCGCGAAAGTCGCACAGCGCTTGAGCTTCAGCCGTTCGACCGTCTCCTCCATCGTGGACGAATTAATCGCCAAGAAGTTCGTCGTGGAGACGGGGTTCGGGTCTTCGACCAAGGAAGGCGGGAGAAGAGCGATCGAGCTCGGGTTCAATCCGAAGTCCGGCTTCGCCGTCGGCGTCGAGTTGATGGCGAACGGGCTGTTCATTTGCATCACGGATTTGGACGGGAACGTCGTGTGGAAGGAACGCTCGAACGCCGGCAACGACTTCAAGACGATTTACGAGTGCATTCTTGCGAGTTTGGATCAAGCATCGATCTCGATGGATGCGGTGATTGCAATCGGGTTCTGCATTCCCGGACTGACGAACAGCAAGCAAGGAATCGTCGTGGATGCGCCGGAATTCGGCTGGAAGGATGTGCCCTTCGTCGAAGAGATGAAGAAGTATCTGGCCAAGCCCATCTATGCGAACAACGACGTGAACTGCGCGGCGCTCGGCGAACGTTGGGTCGGCGGAGCCAAGGATCTGGAAGACTTCATCTACATCTATATCGGATTGGGTTCCGGCGTCGGAAGCGCGATCGTCGCGAACGGGAATTTGGTGCACGGCAAAGATTTCATGGCCGGTGAGATCGCCTATCTGATCGAAGAGGAGGACGTATCCCGCAATCTGGTGAACGTGGCCGGACAATTCGGGGTCTTCGAGAAAAAGATCTCGGGCAAATCGCTCGCCGAGAACGATAGCTCGGTGCAGGCTCTTTTTCAAGGATATGCGCTTAGCGAAGCCCACTCCATTCAAAAGGTGAAACGTTTCGTCTCGCATCTATCCATCGGAATCGCCAACATGGTCAGCTTGCTTAATCCCGAGAAGGTGATTCTCGGCGGAGAAGTGGCCGGCTATCTGGCTCCCGTATTAGACGAGATCCGATCCAACGTTGGCCGATTGACCCCGATCCAAACGACGGTGGAGATTTCGCAAATGGGGGCGGATGCGGGTGTTCTCGGGGTGATCGCTTACGCGTTCGATCAAGAGCAGAACGTCATTTAGGGGGTATGGCTCGTTTTATGCTGCATTCATAACGCGGTCGGTTCGTATATGCGATACGAACCGCCGCTTTTTTTTATTGACAGCGCTATGAAATCGGTTTATTATTCGACTTAGTTAGTACGTACATCGTACAAACTAACTTGAAAAAGCGAAATTGGGGTGCTGACAGCGTGATGATACGGTGAAAAAGAACAATGGACAGCCCTCTCAAGCTGAACAGTTGTACAGTGTCGGAGTCGATATCGGCGGAACGAAGATCATGATTCTGATCGCCGACCCATCCGGCGAAATCGTGTACAGGAAAAAAGTGAATACCTCCGGCGAGTTTGATGTCATCTCCGGGCATATCGCGGAATGTCTGCGCATCGCCGATATCCCGCTGGAGCAAGTGGCCGCCATCGGCTTCGGCGTTCCGGGGATCGCCAACAGCGAAGAAGGTACCGTTATCGAAGCGCCTGCGCTGAAGTGGAATCACGTTCCGTTCCGTGAACGGATGCAGCGGTACTTCGACAAGCCCATCTTCGTAGACAACGATGTCAACTGTGCGGCTCTGGGCGAGAAGTGGCTCGGTTCCGCGCGGAACACAAACGACTTCGTCGTCGTGGCGATCGGAACAGGCGTGGGAAGCGCGATCATGGCGAACGGTTCGCTGGTGAAAGGCAACGATTATATGGCGGGTGAAGTCGCCTATATGGTCGTAGAACAGGACGTTCTCAGCAATCGTTCCAACTCTTTCGGCGACTTTGGACTGTTCGAGAAAAAAATCTCGGGACTAGCCTTGTCGCAGCACGGCACGATGCCGAATGAATTGTTCGAGCGCTTCGTTCGCGGAGATGAGAAGTCGATATCGATCATCCACCAGTTCGTGACGGATTTGTCGATTGGCATTGCCAATATGGTCAGCATGCTGAATCCCCAGAAGGTGATCCTCTGCGGCGGAGTCGCTCAATCCTTGCCGGCGGTGCTCGAACGCATTCGCTCGACGGTGGCAAGTCTGACGCCGGTACCCACGACGATCGAATTGACTACCATCGGGGAGGAAGCGGGGGCGATCGGAGCGGCCGCGCTCGCGTTCGAGAAGGTAGGCGTTATCTAAAAAAGGGAGGTGTTGGGATGAATACGCATATCGCGCGCAATTATTATGAAATGTCGCAGCAAGCCGCCGAGCTGATCATTCGGCAAGTCAGAGAGAAACCGGACTCGCTGCTGTGCTTCGCCGCCGGCAATACGCCGCTCGGTACTTTCTCCTGTTTGGTGGAAGCGGTTCACGCCGGGCGGATAAGCTTCGATAAGTGTCGCTTCATCAGTCTGGACGAATGGGTCGGCCTTGGCGCTTCGGATGAAGGCAGCTGCCGGCAGACGCTTGACCGTCATTTCTTCGAGCCTTGCGGTATCAAGGAGCAGAACCTTCATTTCTTCAACGGAACCAGCGACGACCTGGAAGCGGAGTGCAAGGCGATGGACGACTTTATCGGGACGCATGGGACCATCGATCTGTTGCTGCTTGGCGTCGGCATGAACGGGCATTTGGGCTTTAACGAGCCTCATGTCGATTTCGAAAGCTACTCGCACGTGACGGAGCTCGACTCCGTTACGAAGATGGTCTCCGTGAAATACTTTCCGGAACAGAAGAACGTGCAACAGGGAATAACGCTCGGGATCAAACACCTGATGCAGGCGGGCAAGGTGATTCTGATCGCGGACGGAAACAAGAAAGCGGAAATCGTGAGAAAAGCGCTGCAACACGAGGTTACGAACGAAGTGCCGGTCACGGTTCTGCAACGCCACCCGAACGTCCATGTCTGCATGGACGAAGCGGCGGCGGCGTTCGTTCGCTGAAGAGCGTACTGCGACCATGCATCGAACGCAATGAATCCGAGAATACCTAAAATCAAGATGAAAAGGGGATCTCCAATGTCCAAAGCGAAAGCGGGTCTGCTGTTCGGCAGTTTGTCTCTTATGCTCGTCAGCCTTGTTGGTTGCGGTTCCAATAACGCGGGCGATTCCTCCGGCAATTCTACCGGGGACCCTTCGGGTTCCGGGAAAATTACGTTGACCGTCACTTCCTCTATGACTGACGAAGCCCGCGTCAACATCATGAACGAAACGATCAAGATCTTCAACCAAACGCATCCCAATGTCACCATTCAATACAGCCCGAACCCGTGGTCCGAATACGCCCAAAGCCTGAAGCTGGCGTTCAACTCCGGCTCAGGACAAGATATCGTCTACGTGGACGACACGATGCAGCAGATGCTGCAAAAGAACAACTACCTGATGGACATTACCGACGACGTGAAGAGCCGGGGCTGGATCGACAAGGAAGTGGACGGAGCGATCGACTTCCAGAACGCCAGAACGTCCGGCAAGTACTATAGCGTTCCGTATGCGACGGCTCCCGTCGTCGTCTACTACAACAAGGACATCTTCTCCAAGCTGAATCTGACGCCGCCGAAGACGATGGACGAGTTGGACGCCATTCTGGCCAAGGTCAAAGAAGCCGGCTACGTTCCGATGGAGAACGGCGGCATGTCGAATAATCCGAAGATGTGGTCGGTGTTCCACATGCTGTACAATCAAGCGCCGATGGACGACATCAAAAAGTTCTACTTCCAGCAAGGGATTACGCCCGAATTCGAAAAAGCGTTCGTAGCGGCTCTGAATCAGGTTAACGATTGGCAGAAAAGCGGGTATTACCGGAAGGAAGATGCTTCGATTGACGGCGCCGCGGTGCCGACCTATTATGCGAAGGGTCAGTCCGCGATGGTTCTGGGCGGCAACTGGGACATCCCGACTTACGAGGGCACAAACGTGCCGACAGGCGCGTTCGCGTTCCCGCAGCAGGATGCGAACAGCCAGACGCACCCGATCGTCAACGCGACGGACGGCGGCTGGGCGCTGAACGCGAAGCTGAGCGACGAGAAGAAGCAGGCAGCGCTGGACTTCATCGACACGTTCATGAACCCGGATGTCGTCAAGCTCTGGTATGAAGGCGGTTCTACGCCAACGATCAAAGCGGACATGTCGGGGGCTCAAGCTTCAGACTTGAAGAAAGAAGTCGACCAAGCGATTCAAGGCACTCAGATGGGCTTCTTCCTCGACAATGCCGTTCCGGGACTGTTTGATATTATAAACAAGCAGCTGCAAATGATGTTCTTCCAGAAGAACACGCCCGAACAGGCTTGGGAAGAGATCAAGAAAGAATACGACAAGCTGTCCGCCGCCGCCCAGGGACAGTAGGCATCGAATCGAAGGTATGACCGATGTCCTTTAACCCTCTATGGGTTAAAGGACATCCATCCTGTATAATGAGGCGATTCTTGTGAGACAAGCAGCCATACCTCGGCAGAAGCGCACGTTCAAACGAAGGAGCGCGGAGAAGACCAATCCGCTCGCGTACTTGTTCCTTCTTCCGGCGTTTGCGATGGTGGCCTTCTTCATGATATGGCCGGCCCTGCAAACTTTCTATATCAGCATGACGAACTGGGACGGGATCAGTCCGAAGAAGTTCGTCGGATTGCAAAACTATCTCCATCTGTTTACCGACGAGCCGATGTTCTTGCAGGCGATTAAGAATACGCTGCTATGGGTCGTCGGCGGCGCGACGATTCCCGTAGGTCTGGGCCTCGTTTTTGCCAATTTTCTCGTTCGCGGCAATATTCGATTCACCAAGTGGTTTCAGATGGGGTTTTTCTTCCCGCAAATTATCTCTTCCGTCATCGCTGCCGTCATCTGGAAGTGGATATACGACCCGAGCTTCGGTCCGCTGTCCGCGATTCTGGATCAGCTGGGCATCGGCCGGCCCGTTGCCGGCTGGCTCGGCAATCCCGATCTCGTCATGTATGCGCTGTTCGTGATTTTCGTGTGGGGCAGCTTCGGCTATACGACGATGCTCTTCACTGCGGCGCTGCAGGGCGTGGATACGCAGCTGTACGACGCCGCCAACATCGACGGCTGCGGCGCATGGGGCCAATTCCGGCACGTCTCGATCCCCGGCCTTCGGCAAACGATCACGACGGTCGTCATCCTGATGACGATCGGTTCCTTCAGCGTATTCGATATCGTCATGGCTACAACCAAGGGCGGTCCGGGATACAGCTCGTACGTCATCTCGTATTATGTCTACACGCAAGGCTTTATCGTCAACCGGCTGGGCTTCGCTGCGGCGGCTTCCATTGTGCTGACGTTGTTCGTTCTTCTCGTTTCGAGAACCATCATTTGGATCAGAGAAAGGGATCAATAGCTTATGACCATGACCCGATCTTTGCTCATGCGACGCACGCTCGTTTATGTCATCATGATCTGTACGGTTTTGCTGACGATTTTCCCGTTCCTGCTCGTCATCAACACGTCTCTGAAAACGATGAGCGAAATCAACATCGATGGCCCCTTGGCTCTGCCGCATATTTTCCACTGGGATAATTATTCGCGCATTTGGGACGTCGGCAATTTTGTGACCTACTATAAGAATAGCGTGATCGTGACCGTTGTCGTCGTCGCGTTCGTCGTCCTGCTGGCCCTGCTCGGCGCTTACCCATTCGCGTATATGAAGTTCAAGGGCAAGGGGATTTTTTTCCTGATCGTGCTCTGGGGACTTACGGTTCCGTTGGATTTAATCATCATTCCGCTGTTCAACAATTTGAAGTCGATGGGTTTGCTGAATACGATTTGGTCGCTCATCCTGCCGCAAATCGCGCTGAACATCCCGTTCTCGATTTTCCTGCTGAGAGGGTTCATGAAGGATATCCCGTACGCCCTGCTGGAATCGGCTCGGATCGACGGCTCGACCGAAGCGAAAAATTTGTATTATATCATCATGCCGATGTTGTATGCGCCCATGGTGTCCCTCATCGTCTTTACGGCGATCGGCACCTGGAACAACTTTATGCTGCCGACGATCCTGATTCAGAACGACCAATTGAGGACGCTGCCGGTCGGCCTGAACTATTTCCAAACCAAGTTCACGATGGATTATCCTATGATCGCCACGGCGGCTGTCGTCTCGGCATTCCCGGCCGCCCTCGCGTACATCGTCTTCCAGCGGAACATCCTCTCGGGCGTCATGGTAGGGGCATTGAAGGAATAAATCACAAAGGAGTTCGGTAACGATGAAAAAGATGAAGGTTGCGTTAATCGGAGCGGGAAGCGTGTCGTTCGCACTGGGAGCCTTGCAGGATCTCGTGCTGTCCCCGCGGCTCAGAAACGAAGCGGAGCTCGAAATCGCGCTCATGGATATCAGCGAGGAAAACGTCAACCGGACTTATCGGTATGCGAAGGAAATGTTCGATTCATTCTCCCATCCGGCCGCCATCTGGCAGACGACGGACCTGGAGCAATCGCTGCGGGGCGCCGATTTCGCCATCGTCGCGATCGAGGTCGACCGGTACTTCTACTGGTCCCAGGATTTTCACATTCCGCGCCGCTACGGCAGCAAGCAAATCTACGGGGAGAACGGCGGACCGGGATCGATGTTCCATACGCTTCGCAACCTGGGCCCGATGCTCGAGATTGCCCGGACGATGGAAAAGGTGTGCCCGGACGCTTGGTTCATCAACTACACGAATCCCGAAGCGAAGCTGGTCGAGGCCGTGTCCAAGCTGACTTCGATCAAGATCGTGGGCCTCTGTCACGGCTTGGATATGGGCATCCATCAGCTGGGCGAGTTTCTGGAGCGGAATCCGGAAGAGATCGGCATCGAAGGCGGCGGCTTGAACCACTTCGGCTTCTTCACGAAAGTATGGGACAAAGAGACGGGCGAGGACCTGTACCCGCTGTTCCGCGAGAAGGAGCGGAAGGCCAATCGGCTGGCGCAATTCGACCATATCGGGCTGTCCCGAACGATGTACCATATCTACGGCTATTATCCGTACCCGGGGACGAACCATTGCGGCGAATATGTCTCGTATGCGGACGATTTTTACGCAGGACTATCGCTGCAATACCGCTATGATCCGATCCGGGAGCAGCTGTGGAAGCAAGGCGCGAGAACGCCGGAGTTCGTCTATAGCGCGAGCGGCAACAGCTTGGACAAAGGGCTGTTCGACAGCGTGCAGACGCAAGAGAGCTGGGTCGAGCAGGCCTATACCTACGATAAAGCGAAGGTTTGCCCGAGCCAGGAATACGCTATTCCGATCATCGAAGCGATCTTCTTCGATGACGAGGTGCAGCTCAACGCCGTCAACTTGCCGAACAAAGGCGCTATCCGCGGGCTGCCCGACGATATGGTGGTGGAGACGCAAGCAATCGTGAACGGTAGGGGGATCGCCTTGAAGCCCATGACCGTCGATTTGCCGACGGCTGTGATCGGCACGATCCATATTCAGGGGACGATACACAAGCTGTTGCTCGAAGCCTTCGTCGAGAAGTCGAAGACGAAGCTGCTGCAAGCAATCCTACTCGACCCGCAGGCACCGACCTACTATCAAGCTTGCGCGATGATCGACGAGATGTGCGAGCTTCAGAAGGATATCTTGCCCGCCCTCGAGTGGGTATAATTCAGCTGCGGCACGCGGATAGCGAGGCTTGAGAATGGATAACCGTCAATTAGAAGATTTGCTGGCGTCGATGACGCTGAAGGAGAAGTTCGGACAGCTGTCGCAAATTACCGGCGAACTCTATGTCGGTCATGTCGACGATGAGATGGTGGAGACGGGGCCGGCGTATTCGCGGCATATCCTGGATGAAGAGACGCTATACACGATTGGCAGCGTCATCGGCGCATCCAGCGCGAAGATGACCAACCGGATTCAAGAGGAATATTTGAAGCGGTCCCGGTTGAAGATTCCGTTGCTTTTCATGCACGACGCGATTCACGGCTACCGGACGATTTTCCCGATTCCATTGGGGCTGTCCTGCAGCTGGGACGAGCGAATCGTTCAGCGGGTGGCAGAGGAGACGGCGTCCGAGCTGCGGGCAGCCGGCATCCACGTCAATTTCTCGCCGATGACGGATCTGGTGCGGGATGCCAGGTGGGGACGCGTGATGGAATCGTTTGGAGAAGACCATCTGCTGTCCGGCGAACTAGGCAAGGCTATGATCCGCGGTTATCAGAAAATCCGCGAGGGTCACATCTCTCCGGACGGCGTTGCGGCTTGCTTGAAGCACTTCGCTGCTTATGGGGCGGGAATCGGCGGGAAAGATTACAATACCGTCGACATGTCGATGCGGGAATTTTTCGAGTACTACGGCAAGCCTTACGAGATCGCGCTGGAAGAGCGGCCGAGATTCGTCATGAGTTCGTTCAACGCGTTCAACGGGGTTCCGGTAACGGCCAGTCCGTGGATGCTTAAGGAGATTCTGCGAGATCGATACGGCTTCGAAGATCTGGTCATCTCCGATTGGGGCGCGGTGTCGGAGCTGCAGAGGCATCGCGTGGCCCGCGACGGCCGGGAAGCGGCCGAACTGGCGCTGGACGCGGGAGTCGACATCGAGATGGTTTCGACCCATTATCTGGAGCATTTCGAAGCCATCCTCGAGAAGCGGCCGGAATTGCTACAGGACGTGGACGCGGCCGTTCTGAAGGTGCTGCGACTCAAAAACGAAATGGGGCTGTTCGAAAATCCATATGCGGACGAAGCTGCGGAAGATGCGGTTCTATTGAATTCCGCATCCCTGGCGCTTGCCGAAGAGGCGGGTATCCGAAGCAGCGTCTTGTTAAAGAACGAGAACGAGACGCTGCCGCTTCGCCCGGAGCATCGGAACGTCGTTCTCGTCGGGCCGTTCGCCCGCACGCGGGAGCTGCTCGGCAACTGGGCCTGCAAAGGGCGTTTCGGCGATACCGTAACCCTGGAGGAGGGGCTGAAGCAAGCAGACGGCTCGCTGTCGGTCGACGCCTTCGACAAGTTGGAGGATTGCCCGGAAGACGTGCTAGCTCGATGCGATTACGTTATCGTCACCGTCGGCGAGCATTGGGGACTTAGCGGAGAGGGGCATAGCAGCGTCAAGCTCGAACTGGATGATGAGCAGAAGCGGCTGATTCGAGCCGTGAAGATCACCGGCCGACCTTATGCATGCGTCATCTTCTCCGGCCGACCGTTGGCGCTGCAGGATATCATCGACGATATGCCGGCCTTGCTGTGGTGCTGGTATCCGGGGACGAGGGCGGGGGCGGCCGTCGCGAAGCTCTTGACCGGCCAGGCGACGCCTTCCGGGAAGCTGACGATGTCGTTCCTGCGCGATTCGGCCCAGACGCCGATCTACTACAACGAGCACAGCACAGGCCGACCTGCTAATACGTCCAGCTACAGCAGCCGGTATCAGGATTGCGATATCGGTCCGCTGTTCCCGTTCGGGCATGGGCTAACCTATGCCGGAGCGACCTACTCGGACTTCGCCATTTCGGGCCTCCGGATCACGGAGACCGAGGATTTGAAGGTGACTTTTCGGATTCATAATCCGAGCCGGTATGACTTCTCGGAGATCGCCATCTTGTATATCGAAGATGCGGTATCCAGGGCGGTTCGTCCGGTGCGGGAGATGAAAGCTTACCGGGTCGTTCCGGTTCCGGCCAATGGTTCCGTGAACGTCGAGATGTCCATATCTTTGGAAGATCTAAAATATTTGGATGCCGATTTGCGGCGGACGGTCGAGCCGGGAGAATTCCGGATCTACGTGAACGATCTCGAGCATCCGGTATTTACGATCGAGTATTGAATAAGGAAGCGTCGGAGACAGATTTCTGTCTTCGGCGCTTTATTTCATTGCCTCAATTGTAATGGACCATTCACGCGCCGTTCATATTCGCTTCCTAAACTTAAGCTATCTAGAGGGAGGGAAGCACCGTGTATCTGGCCATACGAGAGATGAAGTTCGCCAAAGTCCGTTATTCGCTGATCGCCATCATTATGCTGCTGGTTGCCTTTTTGGTCCTGTTTGTCACGGGGCTGGCGCGGGGTCTTGCTTATGACAATGCAGCATCGATTCAGAATATGAGCGCTACGCACTTCATTATGGAGAAGGAATCGAATCATCGCTTTACCCGTTCTCAACTCGGAGAGGGTGATCTGGCACAGGCCGGTTCCATAACAGGGGAAAAGAATGCGCAGCCGCTTGGCGTCAAAATGACTACTGTGACGACCAAAGGGACTGCCCACAAGCTAGATGTTACGCTGCTCGCGGTTAGACCGGAGGGCTGGCTGATGCCTTCCGTAACCGAAGGAACCGCAATAACTTCCCAGAGTGAAGGACAAGCGGTCGTCGACGACCAATTGAAGGATTCGGGCATTGAGATCGGTTCCGAGATTCTCGATCAAGCTTCGGGGATGAAGTGGATCGTCAGCGGATTCGTGAGTCATGAATCGTTCAGTCACTCACCCGCGGTGTTTCTAAATGAGCGAGACTGGCAGCAGCTTCAACAGTCAGCGGCAAGGCAGGGAGCAGACGGAACGGCAACCGACAAATCCTACAGCGCGATCGCCGTAAAGGCGAATAAGGAACAGGCCGAGCAAATGGCTTCCGCACTGCCAGACGCCGAAGTCGTTACGAAATCGGAGGCCGTCTCGGCCATACCGGGTTATAAGGAAGAGCAGGGCTCGCTCCTTATGATGATTGTCTTCTTGTTTGTCATTTCTGCGTTTGTCCTGGCCGTGTTCTTCTATGTCATCACGATCCAGAAAAGCAGTCAATTCGGTATTTTGAAAGCCATCGGCGCGCGCACGGCCTATCTTGTACGAAGCGTCGCCCTGCAAGTGCTGCTATTATCGTTAGGCAGTCTGGTCGTGAGCGTGCTCCTCGTCCAAGCGATCGAAGCGGTTCTGCCGAACGGGATGCCGTTCAAGCTAGATGTTGCTACGCTGGCGGGGACATGTGGCGCATTTGTCGGGATGTCGCTCATCGGATCGTTGCTTTCGGTTTGGAAAGTAACCAGAATAGACGCATTGGATGCGATCGGGAGGACGGCGGCATGAGACATCGACTTCGACTGGAGAATATTAAGCGTACCTTCGAAGATGGCGGCATGCAACGGACGATTCTGGATAACCTAAACCTGCAAGTATCGGAAGGCGAATTGGTTGCCGTTATGGGGCCATCCGGTTCCGGGAAAAGCACGTTCCTTTCGATCGCGGGCGCTCTCCTTGAACCAACGAGCGGCGACGTGCTGCTCGATGGGGAATCGATATCCGGCAAAAACAAGAAAGAACTGACGGACATTCGTCTTCGTCAACTTGGTTTTATTTTTCAAAGCGCCAATCTGATCCCTTACCTGAAGGTGGAAGATCAGCTTGTGCTTGTCGCCAAGTTGGGCGGCATGAACAAATCGACGGCGGTCAGACGTGCGAGGGAGCTTCTGAACAAGCTGGGTTTGACCCCTCGCCTCAACGCTTATCCGGATAAACTATCGGGGGGCGAACGCCAGCGCGTAGCTATCGCCAGAGCGCTCATGAACGATCCGGCGGTGCTGCTGGCCGACGAGCCGACGGCGAGCCTGGATGCCTCGCGGGGAACGGACGTTGTGCGCATGCTTGCCGGAGAAGCGAAAGAGAGGGGCAAGAGCGCTGTCATGGTCACGCACGACGAACGCATTCTGTCGCTGTGCGACCGCGTTCTGTATTTGGAGGACGGACGTTTGGTCGAAAAACAATTGGCACTGCGCTAAATTTGCGGCTTATCCATCATAACCACCTCAAGTAAACAAGGACCTCAGATTCCGCATGGTTGTAGAATCTGAGGTCCTTAACGTTAGGTGTATAAGATTGACTTGGATATATTTAGTATCTCCTGATGAAGTTCTTCACTGGCCGCAAGTATACAACTACCTGACTGATAGGTATGAAGAGACAAGTCATCTTACCGCTTGCTTCTTCGACTAACAATTTGCCTGCCGCAAAATCCCACGGTTTCTGAAGCGAACTAAAATAGGCATTGAATCGACCGCAAGCCAAGTAAGCCAGTTCCAGGGAGCCGCATCCAATCATACGGATACCTCTTGACTCATTAGCCACTTGATGTACAAACCTTTCAAAACCAAGATTTTTTTCGTTTTGATCATATCGAATGTACGTAGAAATTAATGAATTCGTTAAAGCCACTGTAGATTTCATCAAAAGTCGATTATCGTTTAAGTATGCACCTGAACCTTTCTCGGCCCAAAAGAGTTCATCCGTGGAAGGATTATAAACGGCCCCGCAGATCCCTTGCCCATTCTGGTATAAATTGAGAACAATCTGGTATTCTGTTTTTTTACGAGGTGCAAGAGCAAAAGATCGACATTCAGAAAACGGGGCACACTTTCAAAAAATTTGCACCGCACTATTGCTATCCTACCCTGCTTTCAGGGTATGTGCCTTTAATACTAGCATGATAATACTTGCCGACTGAAGGGGCAGAGTTCATTTCAAACCAAATATATTCTGGCACATCATAGTATTGCCAGACATGTCCATTTGACTTGAATTCTACTTCTAATACAGCTTTAGATTCATCATAGCCGATGCTTGTTATCATTGATGACTCGACATATTTTCTATCCATAAAAAAGCCTCCCTATAATTTTTGTTCTCTAATTTTGGTTACTACTTTTTGATAACACTGAAGGTCTTCCGCAAATTCGATTTTCCATTTTTCCACCAACTTAGGATCTGCACTATCAGGTCTAGGATTTTGTAATGGAAGCCGAATCCTTGAAGGAATTTTAATAGCTTCCCCTACAACGATAGCTTCTCCAATTCTTAAAGATGGCAATAAATCGATTAAACTATTCATGTTATCGGGCGCTAAAGATTTTACAATCGACTGATCTGATGAGTTAGTAAGTCTAAGAGCTATAAATGTTCCGACTTGTGCCAATACGGTTTCAGAAATTTCCGAAGGACGTTGTGAGATTACAAGTGCACCCAATCCAAATTTTCGGCCTTCTTTAAAGATTTTTTCTACAGCAACCTTAGCATAGTTGGTTGCATCGTTCTTGCCCAAATATGAATGTGCCTCATCGTAGGCAAGAAACAGTGGTCTATTCTTACCTGTACGAATCTCGTTTCGCCCCCAAAACATACTATCGTAGACAAAACGTGTTATTAAGCCAACTGCTATGTCCAGTACTTCAAAAGGGACATTACTCAAATCTAGAATTGTTAGCCTTTGATGATTGCCAATCCAGTCATTAAGTAGGTTATGCAAATCCTTTGGAGAATCTGCGTCCTTGTAATCACCTGGATGGAACATGAAGTTATACCTGCTGTCTCTCAGTCTGCTAAGCAGCTTTTTTTCATAGGAGTAGTACTCGTTATGTTGGCTTTTATATGGAGGCGTACTTGCAGCAGTATCCAAATGAGAATGGAATTTTGCTCCCTGAAGATTTTCATGGTCTCCAGTATCTTTAGTTAATTGACCTTCCAGTGTTTTGAGATATTTCTCGGAATCCTCTTTAGTTTGCTCATCCTTTTTAGTTGAAGAAAAACTTGCATTTAACCACCAATTCATTTCGTGCCATAGCTTTCTGGAGTTAAATGGTATTGGCGAATCGGCAGTAATATAGTCTTGATTAACGTCCCCAGCTTTCAAATGACAATTTTCTTTTTTAAACTGGACAACCAGTTCTCTTAGTAGTCTGTACTCAGGCCTCTGATCATCTGTGGGTTTTGCTCCTACAAGAAAATGAGCTAATTCATCAAAATTCATAAGCCAAAATGGAATATATAATGGGTTAACTTGATCATTGATTTTGAAAACTTTGGCTTCAGGGAAAGCCGATGCATATTCTCCATGAGGGTCTATGAGAACCATTCTTGAGTTTGAATAATCATTTATAATTCTTTTAATTATCCCCACAGTTGTATTTGATTTTCCACTGCCTGTTGAACCCAGTATTGCTGCATGTCGGAGCACAAGCTTATGTACATCAATGAATACATCTAAATTATCCGATGACGAATGCTTTCCAATAGGAGTGGAACCCATGCTTCCTTTTCTATATATGTCCACCAAATCAGATTCTGTTACAATATGTACTTCATCATTTATAGTTGGATAAAGACCAATTCCTTTTTCAAAATCTCCATTCCCTATCTTTTCTCCAACTAAGTTAACGGTTAGAAATCGTGACCCGATTGCTTGCTTTAATTCACTGTCGTTAAGTTTACTGGGAGTATTACTTACGCTAGAAACAATTCCATATGATACTACATTGCCAATTGGCATTTTTACAAAAGTGCCTATTTGACCGATTTTGTATACCTTTCCTTCAATGATTGGGCTAGTAGATGGTATGTTGTCACTAATTTCTACTTCTACAATACTTGAATCCACTCGTATAATTTTTCCTAGAAAGGTAATGTCATTTTCCATGCACAGCCTCCTCTATGCTCTTTTTCTTCCCTGAATTAGCAATAAGAAAAGCTGATAATTTTTTGAAATCACCGAGTATGAACCTATCTTCCCCTTTATTCCAATATAAATTACTTTCGCTGGCGTTTCCTATGCTATCATCATATTTCCATTGATATAGCTTACCATTAGTAATCATTTTCTGAGGACCCATTACACAAAGGTTTAAATGTGTTATAGCATTTGGTTCCATAAAATCAACCTGTTCATCTGAAAAGCACATGCAAATTGCATATAGTCGAGGATTCTGCCTTAGGCCATTGAAAATAATCTCATTGATATGTTGATCTGAAAATGAATAGCCAGAAAATATAATGAGACGTTCCCCCTGTAATAAATAGTTTTTTAATCTATCAAAATATGCAATAAAAGGTTGTTTACGGGATAAATTATATTTTTCTTTTGAAGGATAAACAACAAGTTCATTTTCCGGTTCATCTACTTTTCCATTTCGGACAATTTTAAAGCTGTCAGATAAACTGTCTTTTCTAAACTCCCAGTTTAAGGAACCATGAATTTTCCACAATCTTATCCAGTTGAAAGTCGAGTCATTGTTACTTGCGCTCTTCTCAATGCTTTCTGGCCAAAAGAAAGGCTCATAAGAACCTACAAAGCCATCAAAATATGGAATTCGATTATCCTCCATAGCTTTTTCTAATAACAAATCATAGTTTGTAGTAAAGATTTCCTTGACATTGCTTCTATTTGTTATGTCGAGCCATGCAAAAAACTTTCTCAATTCAGTAATATCTGCCGCCCTTTCTTTAGCCTGAATGACATCGAAAATTTTTTTGCATATTTGTTCATCCAACAATTGAGCAACTCTTCCATTTACTCCATCGTATTCTCTATCTTCTCTTTCTCCGGTTATTTCTCTTATTTGTCGAACATAGTTTAATATATCTTCTACGCTGATATTAGTTCGCGTGTGTAAGTCTGATAAGCTGTATTTAAGGTTCAGGAAATGTGGCTTAAGGCTGCTATTAAGCATGCTTTCAACATCTTCTGTTAATTTGTATATGTTGGGCAAGCCAAAGGCACATGAACTTCCTGCTCCGAAAAAGAAACCGATATTTTTTGAGTACGACAATAATTTTTTAAATTCATCCATCTCTTGGACTACATTGATTTGGTTCATGCGTCTACTCCTTATCGGATTTGATGGCTGTACATTCACATTCTAAAATTCTACATTTTTCGAAAATGTTCCCCATTTATTATACATTGTTATCCAAAATATTCCTACAATCGAAGTGATAAAAATGAAGATGTTCATTAAGCGAATTTTGTGAATCTTGTGTAATTTTAAAAAGGTATTAGGGGCAAAGCCCTAACAAGCGAATATGGCTATCCATATTCAGTGCTTGCTACAAGATGAGACATTTGTCTCGTGTTGTTCTTCAAGGTCATTCGCAGGTCAGGAAAATAACCCAATCCTGCACCAAATAAAAAGCCTGCTGCCAAATTCGGGCCACAGGCTTGTATACATTTTCGCTTTATCGTGATTGCTCCGATTCACGACGTATTTCCGGCTCGAAGTCGATACCGCTGATCGCATGTTCGTACAAATACAGCTTGATCTCACTCATATCGTTCGAGGTATAGTAGGCAGATAATAATTCGTTAAATCGCTCCATATTTTTCTCTGTAATGGTCAGCATACCATGCCCATTCTCGACAAGAAGCTTGTTCGTGAGTAGAAGGGAGGTACGCTTGTTTCCGTCCCAAAACATTTGCCGCCGCGCTCCCCACAGAAATGCCGTAATGGCTTTCTCCGTTATGGTCATATCTGCCGCCAGCAAGTCCGCCAATTCCTGTTCGATCTCGCTCTGCAACGGAAGCGGGGGCACATAATTCGTGCCTGAAATCCCGAATTGCCCGGCTCTTAAAACGCCCCATTCCAGCGCTTCATTTCTCGCGACGTATTCATTGAGCTTGCAAATGAGGGAAAGCGTAATCGGCTCATCTATCGCTTTTACCAAATAGTGCCAGGCATCTCTCATATTAAGGACGGCTTGTATGTCCTCCAGTGTGACACCGGGAACATTGACGCCATTCAGTATCGTTTGGGTTTGCGGAAAGGTAATATTCCGGTTTTCCATCTTCATTCCGCAGTATATATTTTCGTCCCATTTCTTCTTGGCCAGAAACAAACTCTGTTGTTTGGTCAGTGCATATTTGTCTGAAAATGGTTTCATTTCGTATCCCACCTTCCTGTTGTCATTATATCCGGATTTGAAAGCGAAATCACCTTTCATCTGCACTCGCCATGCCAAAAGGGAAACTCCTATATTTCTTGTGTTGTTATTCTTCTTCAACCTGCCGACATACAGCCGAAATTGTCCAGCGAATCTTTCGATTAGCTGTAGAAGGACACAGCCCCTTCAAAATTGGCAGCTTGCTTCGGATCGATCACGTCATGGGAGGGCGGCCACGCAAGTGGAAAGCGCCTTTGCAGAGATGGTTGCTGCGATGAGTCAAATCCAGCATAAGAAGCAATGGGGAACCGCAATCAAAGAACGGGACAAACTGACCAAGCGCGAAAGTGAACTGCAAACCATTCAACGGAAGCTTTATGAAGACAAGCATTCCGTGAATAAACCATAGAAACATTAGCCGACGGCCGTTTTCCGGCTGTCGGCTTTTGCGTATGGGTCCATTCCTTTTACGTTCCGGTTTGCGCCGGCATCTCTTTCTTGATCCATAATTTCGAGAAGTCGATCCAGCCGAAAGAATCGAGCGTTACCCCATGCAGCGCCGGATGATACTGCGTGATCTTGTTCATATGGTAGCCGAACAAGACCCAGTCCTCGTCCCGCATCCTCCGTTCGATTTGGTCCAGGATCCGGGCCCGCGGCTCCGGCGAGGATAGCCTTGCGAGGCTGCGAACGGATTCGTCCAGCCACGCGTGCTGTTCGCGATCCAAAAAGCGGCGGATAAAGCACGCTTCGTCCTGAAACAAACGAAGATATCCCCACTCCGTATCCTCTTCCAACGATTCGCAGATGACCAGCATG
This sequence comes from Cohnella baijiui, assembly GCF_020731285.1. GTDB lineage: Bacteria > Bacillota > Bacilli > Paenibacillales > Paenibacillaceae > Cohnella. The sequence continues at coordinate 55,111 of NZ_JAJFOW010000013.1, read as the reverse complement.
TCGGCCTCTTGATCCGCATCGGTCGAATAGTAGTCGGTCAAGTGGACGGGATGGAGGGACAGGCGCAGCCCGACGGCTTCGCCGCGATCCCGTATCCACCGGGCATCGTCATGAAATTCTTTTTTGTTCCAATAATAGAGCTTCAGCTCTTCTCCGGCATATCCGCTTTCTTGCAGCAGCGCCCTTGCCTCATGCAGCGTTGTTTTCCCCACACCCGTTTGCTTGCTGTTCCCGGGTAAAAAGCTGACGGCAGGAGCAATGCGAATGCCTTTCAAATCTTCGATCATCGCGACGCGATCGAATACAAGCCTCATCGCCTTGCGGAACGAACGATGGCGTTGGATACCTTCTTTTCGAAAGTTGAAAACGACAAACTGGCAGCCGTCCATGACAGATTCGATTTCGCCGCTGTTGCCGTGACCATCCAGCTTGGCGGGGTGCGCATCGGGAAGCTGATACAGATCCTTTTCCATGTGCACCGGCATGAACCACAATTCGACCCGATCCAGAAAGGGTCTCTCCCGGAAGTAATCTTCATTAGCTTCGAGAACCAGAACCCGCTCCGTGAATTCGGCTATGCGAAACAGTCCCGTGCCGATCAAGCCTCTTTCCGAAAAGGCCACGTCATGAGGGAGGATGGACATATAGAATGAGCTGAAAAAATGAAGAAACAATCGATTGGGCTGCAGCAAATAAAAGGAGATCGCAAAATCGGAAACGATCTCGACGCGTTCAATCTCTTCATATTGCCAACGCGACGGAGAGTTCACGTCTCTCAGCCGCTGCACCGTATGCAGGACGTCCTTGGAAGTCAGCGTTCGACCGTGATGAAAGCGGACCCCTTTTCTCAAATAAAAGGTCCACTTGCTGCCGTCCTCGTTGCTTTCCCAAGCTTGGGCAAGCGACGGAAGGTGGGTCTTCTTCCGAGGGTCGAAAATCGTCAACGTATCGCAGATGCGCTGAAGAAGAAAGGCTTCCGTCGAGGTGGATACGAAAGCGGGATCGAGGCAAGCGGACGCGCAGCCCATCGTAACCCGGAGGGTGTCCGCCGTGGCGGCGTCCGACCGTACCCGTTGAAAACCGAATCGATCCTCGAGCAGATGGCGAAGCTTGTTGCGTTGAGGCAGGGGCAGGTTCGGATGATAGAACAGATCCATGGCTTCATTTAACTTGTTTTTGGCCAGCAGATCGTGAAAGTACGCGTCCGTCATTTCGTCCAGATCCCGAAGGAGGGTCATCCGCGACGGATTTCCACGGCCTAACCCGGCTTGCCACGCGATCCATCCTTCTTCCTCCAGCTTGCGGATAATCAGCTTGACGTTGCGGGGCGTACAGAAGAGCACGTTCGCCAAATCCTCGATCGTTACCGTTACGACTTCGCCTTTTCCTTGCTTCGCCGGGAGCGACAGCAAGATGCTTAGATAATGTTCGACGGTCCTCATCGCTTATCCGCTCCCTTTCCAAAAAGGTGAAGTTTCGGCCTCCATCTTACTCTTTTTTCATGGCCCGTACAAGCTACAATGAGACTACCGAGGAGGGGGACCATGAAAAACCGGAAATTGGGAAGCAGCGGGCTTTTGGTGTCCGAATTGGCTTTGGGTACGATGATGTTCGGCGATCCGACGAGCGAAGAGGAATCGATTCGAATGGTGCATCATTTTCTGGATGCAGGCGGTAACTTCGTCGATACGGCCGATTACTACGGCGAATCCGAGCAGATTGTCGGAAAGGCGATTCAAGGGCGCAGATCGGAGGTCGTCCTGGCGACGAAGGTGGGACTGGCGGTCGGTTCGCATCCGAATGACAGAGGCAGCTCCAGGAAGCATATCATGGACGGCATCGAGGCCAGCCTTCGCCGGTTGAACACCGATTACATCGATTTGTATCAGCTGCATTCGTGGGACCAGGTGACGCCGATCGAAGAGACGCTCCGGACGCTTGACGATCTGGTCGCGTCCGGCAAAGTCAGATATATAGGCTGTAGCAATTATCTGGCTTGGCAATTGATGAAATCGCTGGCGTTCAGCGATGCGAAGGACTACGTCCGCTTTGTCTCCATCCAACAGCAGTACAGCCTGGTGAGCCGGGAGATGGATCGCGAGCATCTATCGTTGTGCTTGGAGGAGAAGGTGGGCATCCTCCCTTGGGGGCCGCTTGGAGGCGGCTTGTTGACCGGGAAATACAAGACCCAAGACAAGCCGGAAGACGGCCGATTCTCTTGGGGTTTGTCAGGAGAATTCGATGTGAACGCCAAATTTACGCCGAAAAATTTTGAAATCGTAGATGCGGTGAACGAGATTTCCCGCGAAACGGAAAAAACGCCTTCCCAAGTGGCTTTGAATTGGCTGTTGGGGAAGGAAGGGATCACTTCCCCGATTATCGGCGCCACTTCCATCTCCCAATTGGAACAAAATATGGGGGCGGTCGGTTGGTCGCTCTCGCCGGAGCAATGGGAACGTTTGGACAGGGTAAGCAGCCTGCCCAGCGAATATCCGGCCCGCATGCAAGAGAGATTCAAACGCCCTGAATCGTAAGCGAGAAGAGGCGGCGGGACACTGCCTGAATCCTGGACGTCATCGATACCGCTCAAACGGAGCCGCGCGTGTTCGCGGGCTCCGTTTTTCTTTTGGATGGCGTTCGAAAAATGTACAGGATCGGCCTATTTTTAACACAATGTCCTATCGGCTTTGATGCTGCGAAAATAGTCAACACCTAAAGTTTAAGAGGGGAGCAACCAACAAGAGTCATGCAGAAACCCACAACAGATCACATGGGGAGGACAAGAGATTTCATGAAACCGGGTAGGAAAAAGGGATGGATCGTCGCGCTGACGCTCTCGATGGCCATGGTATTGGGTGCTTGCGGCTCGAACAAAGGGACTGATGCAGGCGGCAACGGCGCGGGCGACGCGGTTTCGCTTGCCGACATCGAAGCGAAGGCCAAAGAGGAAGGCACAGTCGTCAGCGTCGGCATGCCGGACGAGTGGGCGAACTGGAAAGGCACCTGGAACGACATTCAGACGAAATATGCGATTACGCATTCCGATACCGATATGTCCAGCGCCGAAGAAATCGCCAAATTCGACGCCGAGAAGAAGAAGCCTACCGCCGACATCGGCGACGTCGGCATCGCATTCGGCAACGTGGCGATCGATAAAGGCGTTACCCAGCCGTACAAGCCATCCCATTGGGATGAAGTGCCGGATTGGGCGAAGGACAAGGACGGCCACTGGGTGGTCGGCTACCAAGGCACGATTTCTTTCCTGACGAACAAGAATCTGGTCCAGAATCCTCCGAAAAGCTGGGAAGACCTGAAGAACGGGGATTACAAAATCGTCGTGGGCGACGTCACGAAGGCCGCTCAGGCGCAAATGGCGGTGCTGGCTGCCGCGATCGCGTTCGGCGGCGACGAGAAAAACATCGAACCGGGCATCGCGTTCTTCGAAGACCTGGCCAAGAAGGGCCGTCTGTCCAACGCGGACGCGAAAGTCGCCAACATCGAGAAAGACGAAGTGCCGGTTACGCTGCTGTGGGACTTCAACGCGCTGAGCTACCGCGACCAGATCAACAAAGACCAATTCGAAGTGGCCGTTCCGCAGGAAGGCAGCGTCGTCAGCGGCTATGCGACGATCATCAACAAGTACGCGCCGCACCCGAACGCGGCCAAGCTGACGCGCGAATACATTTTCAGCGACGAAGGCCAAATCAATCTCGCGAAAGGCTATGCCCGTCCGATCCGCGACAGCGTGAAGCTGCCGGACGACGTCGCCGCCAAGCTGCTTCCGAAGGAAGAATACAAGAATGCGAAGCCGGTCGGCGACTATCAAGTATGGGACGAGATTTCCAAGTCGCTTCCGCAGCAATGGCAGGACCGCATTCTCGTCCACATGAACTGATTCGCCGGGATCAACCGAATATCGAATGAAGTGCCAACAGCGCCTTCGTCCCCGCGGCGAAGGCGCTCCTTACGATCAACGCGATGGAGAGTGAACACGTGAAAAGCAAGGAAAAATCGCGGCGGAAGCGCCGCAACCGATGGGTGTTCATCGGCCTCGTCCCGTTCGCGATCATGGTGCTCGCCTTTCAGCTGGCTCCCGTTTTGTCGATGATCACGGGGAGCTTTCGGCCGGACGTCGGCTCCGGCTTCACTTTGCACAACTATTACACGGCTCTGCACAGTCCCTTTTATCTGAAAGCGATCAAGAACAGCCTGCTGATCTCCGCCTATTCCAGTCTGATCGGAATCGTCGTCGGGCTCGTCTGCGCCTATTCCGTTAGCCGTTTTTCGCCGGCCATTCGCGATCGGCTGCTCATGCTGTCCAATATGACTTCGAACTTTGCCGGCGTTCCGCTTGCCTTCGCCTATATCATCCTGCTCGGCGCCAACGGCGTGTTTACGCTTCTGTTCCGTCATTGGGGCTGGAGCGCGTTCGCCGATTTTAATCTATACAGCTGGTCGGGGCTGATCCTCGTCTATGTTTACTTTCAGATTCCGCTATCGATGCTGCTGCTGTATCCGGCTTACTACGGCATTCGCGAGCAGTGGAAGGAGGCCGCGTCGCTGCTCGGGGCGAGCTCCTGGCAGTTCTGGCGTACGGTCGGCCTGCCGATCCTCGCGCCGTCCGTTTTCGGGACGCTCGGCATCCTGTTCGCCAATGCCATGGGGGCTTATGCGACGGCCTATGCGCTGGTAGGCGGCAACTACAATCTGCTCGTCATCCGAATCGGCTCTCTCGTGGCGGGCGACGTGACGAACCAGCCGAACCTCGGAAGCGCGCTGGCGGTGCTGCTCGCCGTATCGACGCTGATTGCCGTATTCCTGAACCATTGGATGACGAAGCGCTCCGCGAAATATTTGACGTCCGGGGAGGGAGTCGGATGACGGAAAAACCGAGAGCCGGCTGGGGCCATGTTTCGCTCCAGGTGTTGCTGCTCGTCTACTTGCTGCTGCCGCTCGCGGCCACCGGCTTGTACGCGTTCGCGAAAAATTGGCAAAACACCGTGCTGCCCAAGCAGTGGACGCTCGAGTGGTTCAACGCCATGTTTACGGATATGCGATTTTTCACCGCCCTCTGGAATTCGTTTTATCTATGCGCGATTAGCGTGGCGCTCAGCCTTGTCGTCATGCTGCCCGCCGTATTCGTGCTGACGGTTTACTTCCCGAAGTGGGAATCGTTCATGAAAGGCATCGTCGTGCTGCCCTACGCCGTACCGGGCGTCGTAGCGGCGGTCGGCCTGATCCGGACGTATTCCTCCGGGCCGATCGAGATCGCGGGCACCGCCTACATTCTGATCGGCGCCTACTTCGTCGCCGTCCTCCCTTATATGTATCAGGGGATTCGCAACAGCATGCTGACCGTTTCCGCGCCGGAGCTGATGCAAGCCGCCGAGCTTCTCGGAGCCAAGCCGATCAAAGCTTTTTTGACCGTCGTGTTTCCGAATATTTTGCCCGGGGTCATGATCTCGACGCTGCTTTCCTTCTCGGTGCTGTTCGGCGAGTTCGTGCTGACCAACATGCTGGTCGGCGCCCACATCCCGACGATTCAAGTGTATTTGTACCAGCGTTCCGGAGAAAGCGGTCATCTGTCCAGCGCGATCGGAATCACCTACTTTGTCTTTATTCTTCTGTTATCCATGGTATTGTTGAAGTTAGGCAGACGTTTGAATAGGGGGACCCGGCCATGAGCGCCTATCTCGACTTGCGCCATATCAGCAAAACGTACGCGCAGACGCGCGTACTCGACGACGTAAACTTGCAGGCGGCCGAAGGGGAGCTCGTCACGCTGCTGGGTCCATCCGGCTGCGGCAAAAGCACGCTGCTTCGCTGCATCGCCGGACTTGCCGATTTGGACGGCGGGACCATCACGTTGCGGCAAAAGGATTTGACCAAGCTGCCGCCGCGCGCGCGCGAAGTCGGAATGGTGTTCCAATCGTACGCGCTTTTCCCGAATATGACGGCGGGCGAGAACATCGAGTACGGCCTGCGAATGAGCGGCCGATCCAAAGGGGAGAGAGCGAAGCGGGCGGAGGCGCTGCTCGCCTTGGTTGATCTGGAAGCGAAGCGCGACGCTTACCCGCACCAGCTCTCCGGCGGGCAGCAGCAGCGGATCGCGCTGGCCCGCTCGCTCGCGGTCGAACCCAAGCTGCTGCTGCTGGACGAGCCGCTCAGCGCATTGGACGCGCAAATCCGCAAAAACCTGCGGACGGAAATTCGGGACATTCAAAAGCGTCTGAACATGACGACGCTGTTCGTGACGCATGACCAAGAAGAGGCGCTCACGATGTCCGACCGGGTCTGCATTATGAATCGCGGCAAAATCGTGCAGCAGGGCGACCCCGAAACGATCTATACGAGGCCCGAGACCGAGTTCGTCGCCCGGTTCATGGGCAGCTACAACGTGCTGAGCCGCCGGGACGCGCAGCAACTGTTCGGTCGGATCGACGGATCGGCCGACAGCTTCGCGCTGCGTCCCGAGTCCGTCAAGCTGCTGGAAGCCGACGATGACCGCATCGACGGAAATCCCGAGCGCAAAGTGGTGGACGGCACCGTTCACGCCGTCTCTATTCTCGGAACGATCGTGCGGTACGCGATCGACGTGTCCGGCGTCCGGTTGACTGTTGATCGGCTGAACGACGGAAAGTTCATCGGCATGAACGCGGGAAGGAGCGTCCGTCTCTCGGTAGACCCCGCGCAATTGCTGTCTTTGGAACGGGAAGGGGCTTAAAGCGGATGTCGATATCGTCCGAGGAGCGGAAGCGGATCATTTCGGAGCAGCTCAAAATGTTCGGGCGGGTCAAGGTGCCCGACTTGTCGGTTCAATGTTCGGTGTCCGAGGAAACGATCCGTCGGGATCTCGTCCTGCTCGAGCGGGAAGGGGTGGCCAGGCGCGTCTACGGCGGCGCGGTGCAGGTGAAGCCCGAAGGCTTCGAGCCGCCCTACTTGCAGCGGCAGCAATTTAACGCCGAAGCCAAGGAGAAGATCGGCCGGGCGGCGGCCGGGCTGATCGCGTCCGGCGACACGATCGCCATCGACGTCGGCACGACGGCGTTGCAGCTGGCCCAGTCGATCGTCGGGCGCGAGCGGCTTACGGTGCTGACCAACTCGATCGCGGTCGCTTATTACTTGATGGAATCGATCAATTCGGGGAAGTTCTCCGGCAAGATCATCGTCATCGGCGGAGAATTGAATCCGGAGCAGCAATCGTTGTCCGGCACCGCCGGAGAGCGGATGCTGTCGCAGTTTCGCGTGGACAAGGCGTTTATTTCGATCGGCGGCATTTCGCTCGCGAGAGGCATTAGCGACTTCGATCTGAGCGAGGCGGAGATGTCGCGCCGCTTCATCGAAGCGGCGGATCAAGCGATCGTGCTGACGGACGATTCGAAGCTCGGCAAGGAGACGTTCGCGGAGATCGCGCCGCTCAAACAGCTTCATACGATCGTCTGCAACGTCGCGCTGCCCAAGGAATGGGCGTCCGCCATGAAGGCGCATTCGATTCGCTGGGTAGAAGCTGAATAAGTAATAAACGCCAAAAGGAGGAACCGGGTACCATGGCAAATGCTCAATCGCAAAAAGTCGTGATGGTCGTTCTTGACGGTCTCAGGTACGATGCGGCCCGCCGCTACTTGGGGTTCATGGAACATCTCGTGGAGCATGGAAACGCCGTCTGCCGGCAGGTTCGGTCCGAGCTGCCGAGCTTGTCCCGCCCGCTGTACGAAGTGCTGCTGACCGGCACGCCCGCCTATCGCAACGGGATTACGGCCAATTCGATCGTCCGCCAAAGCCGGGAGCGCAGCCTTTTTCACCTGGCGTCGGAGGCGGGACTGACGACGGCGGCCGCCGCTTACCACTGGGTCAGCGAGCTGTACAACGCGGCGCCGTTCCATCCGCTGACCGACCGTCATCAGCACGATCCCGCACGACCGATCCAGCACGGCATGTTCTATTTCGAGGATCACTATCCGGACAGCCATCTGTTCGCCGACGCCGAGCATCTGCGCAGGGCGCACGATCCCGACTTTCTATACATTCATTCGATGAACATCGACGACGACGGCCACAAGTTTGGCGGAGAGAGCAAGGAATACGCCGGCGCCGTGCGGATCGCCGACAGTATTTTGGCGATGCTGGTCCCGCAATGGCTGAGCGAAGGCTATCTGGTCGTTGTGACCGCCGATCACGGCATGAGCGCCGAAGGGCAGCACGGGGGAACGGATGCGGCGGAAAGGCTGGTGCCCTTCTATCTGCTGGGCCGGGCGGCCGAGTTGCTTCAACGAGCGGAGGAGGATTCGCCGATCCCGCAGCTGCAAGTCATGCCCTACATGTGCAGCCTGTTGGGACTGGCTGCGCCGGTATCGGTTGGTGCCGGTTGGTAAAGGTAAGGAGAAAAATCTAATGGTTGTGAGCGACGCTATTTTGGGCAAAAATGGGGTTTACAACATGTAACGATTGCCAGCGAGCTTATTTCCCGTTTTTCGTGGGCAGAGGGGCTGTTTCGTCCAAATAAGCGCGCATGCAACCGTTTAGAAAAGAAACTTCCGTTTTTTGGGCCGAATAAGCGCTATGAAAACCGTTAGCAATGTTCCAAAGCGGGAGTGATTGGGTGGAATTAAGGTTCCCATACTACGAAATTTATCGCAAAGATGGGCAACTTCCCTATAAAACTATTTATACCTATGATCCAATTGCAAATGGAAAGGATGTATACTCTCTTTTCCCTCCGTACGACTTTTCACCACATGGAACCGTTTAGTTAATGATACTAATTCGGTGTAGCTGTGTTTGCTTAAAAGCAAACACAGCTACACTTTATTTAACTTTGAACACGCGCTCCGCTAAATAGGCCGGATCAGAAAGACAGGCGTCAGCCTTTGCAAACACAGGTTCTACAAAAATTAGAACTACTCTGCAGATGAATTTACAGTTACCTTTGAAGATAAGAAGGAATTAAGGAGGAGACATCATTGTTGACAAAATGGTGTCAGGTTGCTGCCTATTCGGCTTCAAAAGTTGCGGCTGCAGGGCTTGTTTTTTTGGGTTTCTTGGTTGTAGCGGGGGGATTTGAACTTTATCAGATGTCCGAGCTAACCCGGCAACTCCCGCTGTGGGGTTATATTTACGGCTATGCCGTACTGTTCTCTGTCTTAGTGGACGCGGTGCTCTACATGTGCAAAATAAACTTCTCCAAAACGATGCTTATCATCCTGCTTTATGTGGTAGGAGGGTATGTCCCTTTTCTGGTCTGGTCTTCAGGCCAATGGATCTTTAGTCTATTTGCCGGTGCCTATGGAGTAGCCTGCGCACTTGCGTTTCTTGCTTCGGCCCATCTGTTTCGAAGGTGGTGGCCCTACAGCGCAGCTGCAGCGATACTGCTGCTTGCCGGGGCCGTCTACATTTCTACGGCTGATTTCACAGTGACTAAACATTGGATGGGGACACGCACGGCCGATGGCTATCACGCAGAATTTACTTATTTTAATGGGAAAAAAGAGATTCCTGTTGATCTCGGAATGGATCAAACGTTGTCTTATCACATCGACTGGCAGATCACCAGCGGCGGATATGGCACTTACTTGGATGCGGAGGGCGGGACGTACACGAACGTTATGCGGGGGGGCGAAGTTTGGGTCGTATATCGGGTGAAGAAGCCATCCACAGTAAGAATCGTCGTCACCGGCGATCGGACACAGGGCGCGTTGACAATCAAGTGGCAGATAACCGGATGAGGAAGGATGGTTTCATCCCCTGCCTACTGAAAAATGAGGAGAAGAGGCACAATAATCAAATCAAGCCCTTCACATCTCTGAAGGGCTTGATTTTGTTATATCCGATGCTCCCATTGTCCTCAAGCTTTAAGGAAGCAACGTGATCGAAGGCATAGACCCGTTTGCGGCAGGCAGCCGATCCGTCGCGGAATCGTTCTTGATGTAGCCGATCCGTATCGTGGCGCCCGGCGAAATGCCCAGCGTCGACAGCGGCACCTTGAGTTCGACGACGGATGTATTCTTGCTGAATTCCAAATTCGTCCCGGTAGTAGCGAGCGTTCGGACGGCCGTCCAGTTCCAACCCGCACCCGCGTTGCGATAAACGACGTTGTTCTCGATTAAGAAATCGGCGCCGTTGGCCGCCCAGCCGCTAGCGCTGTAGCCGGTCCCCGTATGATTGTCGGCGTCGATGAAAAATTGTCCTTTGACATTAAGACCGCTCCCTTGGACGAGGAGCTTCAAATCGGCGGCATCGTTGGTCGCTTTTAAAATTTGGACGGCGGTGCCGCCGGATGCGAGCGTGCTTATGCCGGTCCAATCCGAAGCGCTGCCGTCAATGGTAATGGAAGGATAGGTGCTTCCGCCTCCGCCGGCCGAGAATGAACCGGTGCCCGCGGACGATCCGTTGCCGGTTACTTGGATGGTACCGGTGTTGGAGGTGCGAGTATTTACGTTCGAATTGTTCTGATGGACGGGATCTCCCGTGAAGGAAGTGCCGTAGCCGGTGCTAAGATTGTAGTAGTAATAGAGGGTATTGTTGCTTGCGGAATACCAGAGATCCGTCCATTGGAACGGGAATCCGTACATGGCGGCCGCCCACCACGCCATTTTATACTTATCCGTCGTATTGTCGGCGGAGGAGGCTCCGCCTGCGGCGTTGGTCGCCAAGGCCGCCGTAATCACGCCTTTCGTGCGGTAATAATTCAGGGCTTTGTCCGCTTTGGCAGACCAGGCGGAAACGGATTGATAGGCATTGCCGGAGACGAGCCAGCTTTCGGCCAAATAATAATCTCCCGACACCGTATTCGGCGGATTGTTCGCGCCGGTCTCGCTCGAGTTGCCCAGGGCATCGTCGATGTTCCAGGCGTTCATAAACGCTTTTAAGCCGACGCCGTGAATGTAGCTCAGCATCGTATTCTGCCTGTCGCGCGTTACGCCGTAGTCGAAGCCGTAATCGTCCAGAAAGATCCCGTAAGCGCCCATGCTTTTCCATTCATCGACATAGGACTTCATGGTCTCGATGCTTAGGTTTTGCGTGCTGACGCCCAGGTCCACGTAACCGAACACTTTTTTTCCGTTGGCTTTGAGCGAGGTCATGATCGTCTTGGCGTTGGCGTTGTCTCCATGAGACGGATGTTCGATGCCGTCTCCGAACACGATCAGGTCGAATGAGTTGAACGTGTTTGTCGCGGTCGTCAGATTGCCTGCGGCTCCGTTCACCAGGGACGGCCAGCCATAATAAATGGCCAAGTGCGGCAAGGGGGAGATGGGGTCGGCAGCGGATGCTTTGGGGGACACGCTTCCAAATAGAATCGACAACAGAAATGCAACTGCCAAACCGGATCCGAACCATTTCTTCTTCATTCGCGATCAGCTCCTTCAGAATGAATGGGTGCTGCAGCTGGCGGTTGAACGGGACTCTCCGATGATCGGAATCGATATTCTGTGATGAATTTGGCGCAAAAATAGACAGGTATTTTGGAAAAAATAGAAAACTATTGCGCCAACGTGGAGATTATATCTCAAACGATCAGTGTTAACAATGGGCTTTATTTCGCGTTAATTGCCGCAAATAAATCGAATTTAATCGGAATCGGTGAAAAGCGCTATGAATTCAAAACGTTTCTTGCGCAAATTTTTTGCGCAAAAAGCGCTCTTCCAAGAAGAGCGCCAAGGCATTCTGTCCTAATGTAGGGAAAACGTTCGAAGCATGCCGCTGTTCAAAAGCTTGATCTCCACGTCGACGGATGCTAGCGAATTTTGGTTCACATGCGCCGCATCTTGTTTATTCATGCGCTTCCACTTCCCGTAATGATGCAAGTAAGTGTGATAGTTGAGCTGGTAAATATCCGCGTCTAACGCGGCCGCCTGAAGAAAGGTCTTCCGCACTTCGTCCTGAATGAGGGATGTCGCGATTCGCCTCATCTCCTTTTCGGTCGCCCCGTTTATCATCTCGATGATGCCGCCTTTCACGGACAGTCGGATTCGGTAACGGGGAGCTCCCTTCGCGAACGTCTCGGTGATTTTCACCTTGGGCTCCTCCAACGGACAGCACGCCCAGCACCCGGCTTCCTTCCGCGATCGGAAGCGGAGTCCGCTTGGTTCCCGGCGTCATCCATCGCAAGCCGCGAAGTTGTTCGTTGTTCAGCCATCCTTTATACGATTTGCCGCCGAGGATAAAGGCTCCGTCAACCTGAAGCTTCGTCGTGGATTCGCCGTTTCTTTTCCACTGATTGCGATTGACGCCCAGCGTGGGAAGGACGACGGTCTTCCCCGGCTCCATAATGTCGGCAAAAAAATGTACCCAGCGAATCGGCTTGATCCACGATAGTTGATTGTAATTGCTTTCCGGGTCGTGAAGAATCGTGGTCAAGGCGGAAATGTTGAAAAAGTCCGTTGTTTTGAACAGCGTTTCGATGTCATCCCGGCTGCCGTAGACCCATTGCGTATAACGGGTGTCGCGAAAGCGGTCAAAAGCGTCCTCGAACTTCTCCATTCCGTCCTTCAAAGCGGCTTCCGTCACGACGATGGACGTGACATGGCTCCACAGCACGCGCTGCTGCGCCGTTTGATACAGATGATTGGCGGCCATGTTTAACGTCGGCCCTTGCCCTTTTCCAATGTAGATCACGGCCGGAGACTCGCTCTTTCCCATTTCCTGCTTGGCCAAGTAAGTCAAGTCAAGCATCTGCGCGTAGATGATATTCTGGCCGTCAGCCTTGTCGAAGCCGACGCCGGATACGTATCGGTTTTTTTCAAGATCGTAACTGTCCCAGCATCCGGCGAGGGACAACGCCGCGAGCGCGGCTGCAGCAATTCCGGCGATACGAATGGGCTTCATGCGCTTCCCTACTCCTTGTCTTTCAGATTCGGCTGTTTGAGCATCGCCGGTCTCACGTCTTTCCAACGCTTCGGAACGTCCAGTATCGTCTTCAGCAGATCCTTGAACGAAACCGGGGACATCGGCTCCAAATAGCCGATGCCCAGCGAAGTGAGTCCCGACATATAAGCGACGATGGAGAACATGCTGATAAAAAAACCAAACATGCCAAGTACGGCCGAACAGATCAGCACGAACAGCCTCATGATGCTGACCGTCCCGCTCAAAGATAAGTTGACCAGCGTATACGTCGAGACGGCCGTCACCGCGGATACGACAAGCGTCGTAGGAGAAGTTAAACCCGCCCGAATCGCTGCGTCGCCGACGATCAAGCCTCCGACGACCGCTACCGTTTGGCCGACCGCCTTGGGAAGCCGGGATCCCGCTTCGCGAAACAGTTCGAACATGCCCAGCATCAGAATCGCTTCCAGCGCGACGGAGAGCGGTAATCCGACTCTGGAATTAGCTACGGTAGCGAGCAGATGGAAAGGCAATTGCTCGCTATTGAAGGCGCATAACGCGACCCAAAAGCCCGGCAAAAAAATGGCGATGATCAAGCCAGAAATTCGAAGCGTGCGTTCGAAGGCCACGAAGTAATACGGCAAATGCAAATCCTCCGGCGATTTGATCTGCTCCATCAAATTGCTGGGGAGGACAAGCGCCATCGGAGATCCGTTCACGAGCACAGCCAAGCGCCCGCGCACCAAGGCTTGAGCGACGAAATCGGGCCTTCCGATGTAATCGATCAGCGGGAAGAGGGAATAAACGTTGTCTCCCAGCGCTTCTTCCAATTGGGAGCTGCTCAGCAACGAATCGGCTTCGAACGATTGGATTCGGGCACGGGCTTCCTTGAGCAACGCAGGTTGGACGACTCCGCTGATGTACATCAGCGAAACCTCCGTTTGCGACTGTTTTCCCAGCGTGAATTTTTCATTATGCAGTTCCGGCGTGCGGAGCCGTTTTCGAATTAAGGCGACGTTCATCGTCAATTCTTCGGTGAACCCATCTCTTGGGCCTTTTAGCGATATTTCCGTCGTCGATTCCGAAGGATCTCGCTTCGGAATGTTGCCCATCGCATGCGCGAAAACCCGTCTCGATCGATGGTGAAACAGAAGCAGCGCCCCGCTAAACAAGCGAAGCGACAAATCATGGTCGGTTTGCAGCTCCGTTAGATCCAATCGGGCCTGCAAGGAAGACCAGGCTTCAGCAGGGGGTTCTCCTTCGGGGAACGACTGTTCCAACGTGGGAATTACAGTTTCGAACAATTGCTTGATATCTCCCAATCCTTCGCAATAAACCAGGGTTAACGATTCGCCGGCCGCTCCGAAGGAGCCGGTGCTGAATTTGATATCTTCGCTGCCTCGATAATACGAACGCAGCTTCTCCTCGTCCCAATCGCGGAAGGCGTTGACTTGGCTCATGCTTTGGCTCCTTTCTTGCGTACCCAAACGATCGCCAACAAAAGCCAGATGGAGCTGAATAGAATGATGGTGAATGTTCCGATATAATACCATTGGACGATGCGCAGGTAGGCCATGTCGTTGATCAGCGGCAATACCACCAGCAGCAGCAAAATGAAGGCCGAGATGCCGATCGTGTATTTTCGAGCACGCTCCTTCTTGAGATGCATCAAATCTGCGATCAAAAAAAGCATCAGCGAGATGCGGATAAAGGCGCCCGACAGCCACTGATAGATCGAGAGGAAATCCAGATGGGAGATGTAGTCCCCGAGACGAACCAGCCGCCATTGTTCGAAGGTCGGATATCGGATTTGCGCGGATTTATACCCGAAGGAGGCAATAGACCCCGTCAATGGCCCGATCGTCAATCCGGATATGAGGAGAACGAGAAGCATCAAATGATACCACTTGAACTTGTCGGCGATATGGTGCTGGATGAGCACCAGGACGAAGACCTCGAGAAAGCTTCCTGCCGCAAACACCATGCAGGATGCGATCGAAGAGAATGGATTCGTGAAGACGGGGAAGAGAAGTTCATACCGTTTGATTTCGAAATTCGTCGACATGACGAAATAGCCAAGCACCCATACGAACGGCAGCAAAAGTCCCGCGCAGATGGCGATGGAACGGATCCCCCGGAAAGCGGTATAGACGCAGAGCGCGAGCAAAAAAAGCGAAGTAACCAGAACGGGGGTTTCCGGCAAATACGATACTTTCGTCCATACGATCACTTCTTTGATCGTAATGAAAGCATTCATCAGGAAAAAGAAAAGAAAAGGAATCAGCAGGAAGAGGGCAAGGGCAGGGTGCACCCGGTTTCGCAGCCACAGCAATAGATTGGCTTGGCGTGTCTTTCGAGCGATCCAGTAAGGCAGCAAAGTCCACAACAGGCAGAGGGGGAGCACCAGGATGACGCTGACCCAGGAGTCCTTATTGGCTGCGTGAAGGAGCAGCGGGATAACCGTGACGTGGTTGTCCAGACCGATCGCCATAATCAATAACATGAAGACCTGCAGCATGGAAATGCGTCCTTGTGGCAGCACAGCGTGTTCCCTCCTTTACGCAGTCACCCCAAGTATGGACATCCGGCGTTCGAATTAGACGGAGGAGGCAAACGATGGGCAACCGAAAGGACCCGATGAACAGCATGCACATCCGTTTGCCTGTCTTCAAGCGCGATGAAGTTAGAATGGCGTAGATGAATAAGACAAATAGAAACTTTTCCGGCGGTTGTCCGTACTAAAGACGAAGGTAAAAAGACTGCGTAGAAGAGGGAATTCCATGGGGATGATTAGGGAGTTATTTACTTCGCCGATGGCTAGAAGAGTGACCGTGCTGCTTTTGTTCGTCCTTTTCTTATACAGCATCAAAGACATGCTGAACATGCTTCTCCTGTTATTCCTAGTTACCTTCGTCATGAATAGTCTGCAGCGGTTCTTAACGAAGAAGATCAACAAATTGTTTCCGATCCCTCCCAACGTCGTAACCATTCTGCTGTACGTGATCATCGTAACCGCCATGGTTGTCGGAATTACGAATTACGTTCCGAAGATTATTACGCAGATCTCGGAGATGATCAACAACATCATCCGATTTCTCAATTCCAATGAGGGAGACCAGGTAGCCGCGCAATTGTCCGAAGTCTTGAACAAAGTCGACTACAAGACATACGTCGATCAAGCGCTGCATTACATTTCCAAACTGGGCAAGTGGCTAGAGATTATTCTCATCGTCATCATCCTCAGCCTCTTCTTTCTGCTCCAGAAAACGCAAGTCGGCTTGTTCACGCGCAAGTTCAAGAAGAGCAAAATCGGCTGGATTTACGATGAATTGGAATACTTCGGACAGAAATTCGTGGCTTCCTTCGGCAAGGTGATCGAAGTTCAGCTTATAATCGCAGTGTTCAACACGGCGTTGACGATGCTGGGACTTTGGATCCTCGGATTCCCCTACCTGTTCGCCTTAAGCGTTCTCGTACTCGTGCTCAGCCTCATTCCCGTTGCCGGAGTGGTTCTATCCTTTATCCCCATCGGTCTCATCGGCTACCAGAGCGGCGGATGGACTCTGGTCATCTGGACCATTGTCATGATCCTTCTGATCCACGCGGTAGAGACGTATCTGCTGAATCCGCGACTGATGGCTCACAAGACCAAGCTTCCGATGTTTTATACGTTCGTCATCCTCGTCTTCTCCCAGCATTTCTTCGGCATCTGGGGGCTGATTATTGGGATTCCGATCTTCATGTTCCTGATGGACATTCTGGATGTCGATCCTGGGGACGGGAAAACGGCTTAAATGAATGCTAGAAAATGGACGCCGCCTCAAAAAAATACGACACCTACACCGAAACATCGGCGCAGGTGTCGTATTTTTAATTTCAACAATCCTCACGAGGGCCGGCCCGCCTATATTCGGGCTAACCGCATCAAGCGCTCCCGGTTCCGTTGATACGAATGGCTAGTTAATTTGCGAATGCCGTCGTAATCTTCCTCGAGAAGCATCTCGTAGATCGACCGATGCTGAGCATTGGCGGAATAGTGAGGCTCATGCGGCGTTCGGATATAGTTAACGGTGCCGTAGAGCACCAGCTTCTCCACGCTGTTATCGACGATTCTGGAGATCGCCATGTTGTTCAGAATCCCGATGAAGCAGCTGATGAACTCCATCGAGCTCTCGAGATAACGACTGTAGACGTTCTGCCGCTCCGCTTCGATCTGACGTTCCAGATGCTCCTTCAATTTCTTGAGGTCGGGCTTTTCCCCTCGCTCTTTGATCTGATCGACGGCCTGCATTTGGAAAATATACAAAAGCTCGACCGTGTCCATAGCTTCCTTCAACGACACTTCCCGAACGAGCACGCCACGGTTCTTCAACGTGGCGAGAAGGCCCTCGTACTCCAGCCGGGCGATCGCCGCGCGAATCGGGGTACGGCTCATGTTCAGCTCTTCGGCCAGCTCGTTCTCGGACAAAAGCGTGCCGGGCAGCAACTCGCCCGCCCGAATCCGATTGCGAATATGAGAATACGCGGAGTCGATCAGAACCGAATTTGCCATATTTCTGCTATTCCTCTCTCTTAAATATAACTGTATCTTATGTCACGCCGAAGAGGTTTCGCAACATTTGCTTTATTTACAATCCATTGACCTGTTGCTAATACTCCGCGAATAGACCAAGTATAAAATCCAAGTTGTACACAAGTTGTATAATTTATGAGGGGGTTTTATCTTGAAAAAATCTTTATGGCTCGTCCTATCCGCGTTCCTGCTGATCTCGGTCATGGCCGGATGCGGCTCGAACGGCAATGCGCCGAAGAAGTTCACGATCGTCTACTTGCCGCAAGAGACCGACGAGAAAGGCCAGCAAATCAATAAAGACTTCGAAGACAAGCTGTCCGAGAAATTGGGCATTCCGGTCGAATCCATCAAGGCGACCAGCTACAACGCCGCGATCGAAGCGATGAAAAACGGCAAAGCCGATTATGCGATGTTCGGACCGTTCTCGTACATCGTCGCCGTTGACCGCGCGAAGGTGGAGCCGGTCGCCGAGATCACGATTCCGGCAATGGCGAATTCGCCGGCTTCCGTCATCGTCGTACCGAAGGATTCGCCCATCCAGACCGTCGCAGATCTCAAAGGCAAGACGTTCGGCTTCGTCGATCCGGTCTCTACGACGGGCCATCTGCTTCCGAAGGCGACCATCGTCAAGGAATTGGGCATCAAGCCGGAAGAATTGGACCATGGCTTCTTCAAGGACGTTCAGTTCGCCGGCGGGCACGACAAAGCGATTCTCGGCGTCGCCCGCGGACAATACGACGCCGCCGGCACCGCGGCGATGATGATCGGCCTGATGGAGAGCAAGGGCGTCATCGAGAAGGACTCCCTTCGCGTCATCGCGTCGTCCGACCCGCTGCCAGGAACGGCGATCGGCATCCGCGGCGATCTTCCGGACGATGTGAAGGCAAAGGTCAAGGCATTCTTGCTTGGCTACGACAATTCGGAGTACTTCGAGCTGCTGGGCATGACGGGCGCCAAGTTCGTGGAAGCGAAAGACAGCAATTACGACAAGCTTCGCGAGATTGCGAAGAGCCTGAATCTGAGTTCCGACGAGCTGCTCAAATAAGTACGCCGCCCTAAATCCAGCAAAGAGGAGAATACCCTCATGAAGCGCGCCGAAATGATTGCGCGGCAGAAGAAGGCGAAGCGACTTCTGTCGCTTTTCCTCTTTGTTGCCGCAACGATATTCTCCATTTGGTTCATCAAGTTCGATATCGTGGCGTTTTTTAATGGCATTCCGCTTTTCCTGAACTTCCTGTTCGTCGACTTCATGCCGCCCAACGTCAATGATCTGGCCAAATACGTCCGGCCCGTTCTTGATACGCTCGCGTTCGGAGTCGTCGCTACCGTGATCTCTTCCGTCATCGCTCTCGTCATCGCGTTTCTGATGGCCCATAATACCGCGCCTCACCCCGTCGTCCGGGTCGCGCTTCGCAGCGTCGTCTCGTTTATTCGCAATGTGCCTTTTCTCGTATGGGCTTCGATTCTCGTCGTCCTGTTCGGGGTGGGGACGATGCCGGGAATCTTCGCGCTTATCTCGCTCGGCATCGGATTTCTCGCCCGGCTGTATGCCGAGTCCATCGAGGAGATCGACAAGCATGCCGTGGAAGCCGTCGAAGCGACCGGGGCGACTTACTTGCAGAAGCTGAAGCAGGCAATCATTCCCCAATTTATGCCCGGTTATATCTCCTGGACGCTGTTCATGTTCGAGATCACCATTCGCGCATCCGCCATTCTCGGTCTGGTCGGGGCGGGAGGGATCGGATCGCAGATCAAGTTGACGATGGATTTGTTCCAATACAGCAAGACGGCGACCGTCGTCACGATCATGATCCTGATGATCCTGGCCGTTGAATACGTTACGCAGCGCATAAGGGAGCGTCTACTCTGATGAAAATTCCGATTTCGCATAAAGCGACCCGACGAAATCAACGATGGTTTTTCGCCATCATGATCGTCTTGTTCATCCCGTGCGCGTTCTACCTCAAGCTCAGCTATTCGCAGTTCATGGACGGCGTCGGTCGCGTTCCCGATATCGTCAAGCAATTCCTTCACATCTCGCTGGAAGATCTGCCGACCTTGCTGACGGAATTGCTGACTTCCTTGATTATCGCTTTCCTGAGCGTCATCATAAGCGTCTTCTTGTCGCTGCTGCTGTCGTTCCTCATCGCCGATTCCACGGCCCCCAATCGCTTGATCGCCAAGGGATTGCGACTGATCGTCGTCATCGTTCGCACCATCCCGACCACGATATGGGTGCTGCTGGCGGTGGCCAGCATGGGCTTCGGTTCCATGGCGGGCGTTCTCGGGCTGCTCTTCCCGACGACTTCCTTCCTGATCAAATCGTTCACGGCTCAAATCGACGAGACCGGCAAGGATTCCGTCGAAGCGATTCGGGCGCTCGGAGGCACCTGGTGGCACGTCGTGTTCAACGGCGCCATTCCGACGCTGTATACGACTTTTCTGGCGCTGATCGCGTTTAACTTCGAGATTACGGTCGCGGAGACGGTCATTTTGGGAATGGTGGGCGCGGGGGGCATCGGCGTGCTGCTGCAAGAGTATATCAGCTATTACGAGTTCGCTCCGCTGCTGATGGGAATTCTCGTCGTCTTCATTACGTTATTCATTCTCGAGCTTGTAACCAACCGGATTCGCAAGCGTCTCGCCGACAACGCGCGCTGACCGCGAACAAAGGAGGCTCCGCCATGTCGACCTTATTGGAGATTAAAGGTCTAACGAAGAAGTATAGCGCCGGGACGATCGCTCTGAACGGCATCGATCTGCAAGTCAAATCCAAAGAATTCATCGCGGTGATCGGACCGAGCGGCGCGGGCAAATCCACGCTGCTCCGATGCATCAACCGTTTGGTCGAGCCTTCGTCGGGCAGCATCGAATTCGAAGGCGACCGCGTCGATCAAGCGAGCGCAAGAGAGCTTCGCCGCGTTCGATCCAATATCGGTATGATATTCCAGCACTACAACCTCGTGAACCGATTGAGCGTGCTGGAGAACGTCCTCCATGGACGACTCGGTTATATGAGCTCCATCGCAGGAATGTTCAGCCGTTACAGCGAAGAGGACAAGAAGAAGTCGATCGCCCTGCTTCACAAGGTCGGCTTAGAAAACGAGATTTACAAACGGGCCGACGAGCTGTCCGGCGGTCAGAAGCAGCGCGTCGGCGTATGCCGGGCGCTCGCGCAGCAGCCCCGGCTTATCCTGGCGGACGAACCGATCGCGTCGCTGGATCCGAAATCCTCCGCTATCGTCATGGACGCCATTCATCGCAATTGCGTCGAGCAGGGGATCGCCTGCCTGGTCAATCTCCATCAGGTCGAGGTGGCCAAGCAATACGCCAGCCGAATCATCGGCATCAAGAATGGCATGATGGTGTTCGACGGGCCGCCGGAAGCGCTGACCGATTACTATGCCGCGCTCATCTACGAAGGCAAAGAAAGCCAAATGTATGCGGGCGGCGAGCAGCAAGACCGCCGCTACGCTTAACTTATCGAAAGAGGGGATTCGCTCATGTCCATGTCCATTCAACCGAATTCAAACGACTTCACCGACCTTGCCGATCGCTTGCTTCCTTTTGAAGGCGTTCTGAACTTCCGCGACCTGGGCGGCTATCCGACGGAGGACGGCCGCCGGGTCAAGTACGGCCTGCTGTTCCGGGCCGCCGAGCTGACGGGGATGACCGACAAGGACAAAGAACTGTTCCGCTCGCTGGGCATCAAGACGATCTTCGACTATCGGGGCGCTCAGGAGGCGAAGGCCAAACCTGACCCGGTTCTCCCCGGCGTGACGAACATGAACCTGCCGGCGATCGCCGATGAAGTTCCCACCGATTTGCGGGAGATGCTGCAATCCGGGCATCTGACGAACATGCTCTCCGCCGACTTTCTGTCAAAGATGTACCTGGACATGGCCTTCGGCAATCCGTCGTTCAAGCGATTGATGGAGACGGCCATGAATCCGGACAACCTGGGTCTTCTCCATCACTGCGCCGGGGGCAGGGACCGCACGGGAGTGGGCTCGGCCTATATTCTGCTCGCTCTCGGGGTATCCGGAGAGACGATCATCGAAGATTATCTGATCTCCAACCGCACGCTGGCTCCGATGAACGCGGCCATGAAGGCGCAGATGGCCGCCTATCTATCGGCCGAACAAACGGAACGATTGATCGCCGCGCTCGAGCTGCGCCGCGAGACGATGGCGGCCTTGTTCTCGGCGATCGACGAGAGATACGGAAGCGTCGAAGCGTTCCTCGAGCAGGAATTCGGCATGGATGCCGAGAAACGCAAGAGATTCCAGGACGTCTGCCTGGAGACGGTCTAGCCTGCCGGGCCGACCGACATAGCGAGAAGAGCTGTACGACATTCATCAGCTTATCGAGAAGGGCCCTTGGGATGGTTGATCCCAAGGGCCTTACCGCATTACATTATGAATCTAAAACCTTTCTAGAAGTGAACGAAACGCAAACGACTCTTGTCTAATAGGTTGGAGGTGAATCGATGGAGTCCCGCATGACGTTTCAATATTTGGCGAATACGGATCGCATGGATCAAACGGAGCTGTACCATTTCATGACGGCGTTTGGCGACGACGTGCGGAAATATGCGTATGCCATCACCAAAAACCGGGAGCAGGCGAAGGACATCGCGCAGGAAGTGTTCATCAAAGTATTCCGCAGCGTCGATTCGTTCAAAGGCCAGTCCGGGTGTTTGTGAAGACCGTCCGGAGACCTTCGTCATACCCGGTACCCGAATCGCTTGGCAAGTTTCGCCAAGCCTCCTAATACCACCTTCTGCACGAGGGGAGGAGGACCGGCGAGGTAGCCGTCGATACATTCCCAAGCTGCGCCCAGCCACAGCGGATTTCGCGGAATTCCCTTCGACGTCAGCTTTCCTTCGCATTCCAGCTTGTGCAAGAGGACGAACATCTTCCAGTGCCGTCCGGGCGGACGGATCTCATGCATCGCCGCCAGCTGATGATCGCTCTGATTCCAAAATTGGTGAACCTGGTTCGGATAAATCGTGATTTGACCGCCAGGCCCGACAATATGCTCCCGACCGTCCACGAGGAAGCGCATCGCGCCTTCCTTCACATGGAACGATTCCGTCAGGACCGGATGCCGGTGGGGACCGTTCATCGCGCCCGGCCGGGCGATGCGATGCTCGATGATCAAGTAATCGCCTTTCTCGTCCTTTCCCCGTTCCGCAAAAGTGACGGTTCGTCCATCGGGAAAAACGAGCGTTTCTCCGATTGGACTTTCCCATTCCGCCCGTCTGTGGGACATGTTTCCGTTCAATCCATCCACCTCTTCGGCTCTTATTAGCTTTCGCTAACCAAGAGTCTTTCGAAGCGGTTCTTTTGTGACAAAATGGATGCAAAAAAAGGAGTGGATCGTAAATAGGAGAATTCATATCGAAGAGAAGAAGGACAAGGAGCATGGCTCATGATGCATACCGCGCAATATTATGAAACGTATAAACCACTGCTATTTTCCATCGCATACCGCATGCTGGGATCGGTCGTCGATGCGGAAGATATCGTCCAGGATGCGTTCCTGGACCTGAGCGATACCGACTTTCGCGGAATGGTCCATGAAAAAGCTTATCTATGCAAAGTCGTATCGAACAAATGCATGGATCGCATCCGCCGCTCCGCGAAGGAACGGCAAGCGTATATCGGGCCTTGGCTGCCCGAACCCCTCGTCGAATGGGCGGACGAACCCGCCGGTCGGTATTTGCATCGCGAATCGTTGTCCACCGCGTATCTGCTGCTGCTTCAACAGCTGTCGGAGACGGAACGGATCGTTTTTTTGCTCCGCGAAGCGTTTCGGTTCGAATACGGGGAAATCTCGGTCGTCGTCGAAAAGAGCGAAGCGAATTGCAGACAAATCTTTCACCGGGCGAAAAAGGCGATTCAGGATCGACCCGAGTCGGCGGTCCCGCAATCGGAAAATGTCCGCCCTTTGGTCGAGCAATTCGTGGATGCTTTGCAAAACGGAGATATCCGGCGATTAATGGATGTGATTTCCGAGGACGTTGTCCTCATGGCGGACAGCGGCGGAAAAGTCGCCGGTTCCCGGGTCCCGATTCGGACCTCGGAGCGCGTAGTTCCTTTTTTGTCCCGCACGTCGGTTTTGCTGCCGGACAGCTTCGCCACCTTCTTCGTCCGGGTGAACGGTTATCCGGGACTCGTCTTATCCAGAGAAGGCAAGGCGATTTACACCTTCTCCTTTCAAGTGCAAAACGATCGCATCGTTTCCGTATTCGTCGTAGCGAATCCGGAGAAGCTCGCTCATCTGGACGGGTATTCCCCGTCCTGAACCTTGCGAGAACGGCAACTGCGCCCTAAGCATCCTCGTGCGCGATGATGCTGCCAAACAAAACGAAGAGAAGATCAGTTGCTGGCGTTTACTCATTTCTGAATATCAAACGCATCTACGAAATGAGGGGTGTCGATCACGACATGCGGGACGATCACATGATACGCCCACATATGCACCCAAGGATTGCCGGTTCGCTCCGTAAGCACCGATTTCACGACGCCGGGCATGAAATATTGCAAAAACAACGCGCTGAGTGACGCGAGAAATGCTCCGGAACTGCGAAAGACCATCCAACTGTCGAAAAAATGCAGCGCGGTGTAGGTGAGTCCTCCAAGTATGATCGGGACGATGGCGCTGTTCGTGACTGCCTTGAACCGGGGGTACAGGATGGCGAATAGAAAAACGGCGGTTGGGATGGCCGTCCCGAACAAATTAAAACTAAAGGCTGCGAAGCCCCCAAGGAGAATCTGTCTGGGAGACAGATGGAGCAGCGCGTCGGACAGGCCTTCAAGCTGCACCAGGGATTCGATGATTAGAATCGCGAGAATGACCATCGTATCGCGAAGCACGTTTTTGTTTGAGATGATGTTAAGCTGCGAGAGGGTATAGCCTTTCTTGCGCATCAAATAGACAACGGGCAGAACCGCATACACGATAAAGTTATAGCTTGCCCATACGAGCATTTCAGTCAGCTTCAAGTGCTCGTGATTGCCATAGATGCTTCCCGCCAAGTGGAAGCTGATCGCGTGAAAGCCGAACGCCTTGCCAAGCCCAAGCCCCGCCAACTGGGCGAATGCCATGTACCCTAGCAGAAGGGAAAGCTCTTTTTTGGACGTTTCCCTGGAGGGCATCTTCAACTCCCTGTTACGATATCCGCGTGTAAGCAAGAAGATTAGGCCGATGAGCACGAATCCCCACAAGGAAGCGGCCTGAAAATCCCAAAATCGCTTCGTTGCCGATGCGTGTTCGACCAGAGGCTGGTGGGCGACAAAGGGAGCGCCGAATTTCCTGAAAATCAAGTAGCTTATTGCAGACACACCGATGTAGCCAGCAATCGCATATGCCACATGATTGCTTGTTCTTTTTTGCATATGAACGCTCCTTTTTCCTCGCTGCAGCGAAGAAATATCATTTTATGATACAGTCGTACTAATTAGATTTAGCACAACTGTATCATAACCCGGTCGCTGCAGCAAGCATTAAAAACACAGCCCTCAATGGACGGTGTTTGTTGATTCCTAAGGCAGCAAAAGAAGTTTTCGGTTGAATAGACAAAGGATTTCGTCGTTGAACATATTCGGCGTCGTCGTGCTGCTCCTATTCAAGATTGGAATATAAACGTTTCGATATTAAGAAAAATCCTCTTGAATGCGATTTCAAAATAGTCTATAATCACAATCGAAACGTTTCGATTTAGTGATCATATCATTTACGTTGCTTTCCTGTACTGATTTTCGCGAAAATCGAAACGTTTCACTTATTTTATTTGATTCGCATGATATAGAAACAAGGAGTGAATAGGGGAAGAAAGGGTACTCTAAGGGTGACAGGTGGTTGCAATTTTCGCAATCCAACGAAACGGAAGACCCGGTAAATTTGGAATACGTCGAGACGAAATGAAAACGCTGTTCGAAATGCACATCCACAACGGATCCATGAAAGGGGTTTGGGTATGAAAAAGACACTTGCCATGATTACGACGGTCGCTCTTGGCGCGGGCTTGCTCGCGGGATGCGGAACGAACAAAGGCGAAGGCGGCGCGAATGCGGGGGACGGCGGAAGCGCAGGCAAGAAAGTGACGATTAACGTATGGGGAATGGGGGAAGAGGCGAAGACGCTGCCTACGGTAGCGGCAGCATTTGAGAATGAAAATCCGAAAATCACGATCAAAGTGCAGGCATTGCCTTGGGACCAAGGCCACGATAAGCTGCTGACGGCGATCGCCTCCAAGAAAGGTCCGGACGTGATTCAAATGGGCACGTCCTGGATTCCCGAATTCGCGGAAGCAGGCGCCCTCGCGGATTTGGCTCCCTACGTCGAGCAATATCCCGAGATGAAACCGGAGAACTTCTATGAAGGAGCAGTAGCAGCGGGCAAATCCGGCGACAAATACGTCAGCTCTCCATGGTACGTCGAGACTCGCGTCCTCTATTACCGCGCGGATTTGCTTAAGGAGGCTGGTTACGACAAGGCTCCGCAAACATGGGAAGAGTTGTCGGACGCGGCTCAAAAACTCGCTGCGCGCGGCAAAGGCAAATATGGCATCAGCATCGATCCGAAGGAGCAATCGCTGGGCTTCATGTTCTCCCGCCAAAACGGCGCGAAATGGTTCACGGAGGATGGCAAGCCGAACTTCAGCGACGACAAGTTCGTCGAGGCGGTAAAGTACATCAATAGCTTTTACCAAAACGGATCCGCTCCGAAGGATCTCGGCCTTGATATTGTCCCAGCCTTTAAGGAAGGCATCCTGCCGATGTTCATCAGCGGTCCATGGATGATCAAGCTTATCCAAGATCAAGCGCCGGAGATCGAAGGCAAATGGGCGATGGCGGTCCTTCCGAAAAAAGAAAACAACATCTCGCTGTTGGGCGGCTCCAACCTGTCCATCTTCGAGTACTCGCAAAACAAGGATGCCGCCGCGAAATTCATCGCATTCATGAGCAAGCCCGAGACCCAATTGAAGTGGATGGAGCAAACCAGCTCTTTGCCTGCTGCAACGGCTGCTTGGGAAAATGAAAAGTTGAAGAATGACGAGTTCTATAAAGTGATCGGGGAGCAGCTGAAGGCGGCTCAGCCGATGCCGGTCATTCCGGCGTGGGCGCAAATCAGCGAAAGTTACCTGAAGCACTTCGAAGCGATCTACCGCAGCAACGCGGATGTGAAGAAAGAACTCGAAGCTTTTAACGCGGAAGCGGCCAAGTTGATGAAATAAACGATTCGAAGCGGGCCGGATGTAAAGGTCGGTCCGCTCCCATCTACCCCCTCGGCAAGCAAGAAGGAAGGGAGATATCCCGATGAAGGGTTTCCTGAATAAA
Source organism: Cohnella baijiui (assembly GCF_020731285.1). GTDB lineage: Bacteria > Bacillota > Bacilli > Paenibacillales > Paenibacillaceae > Cohnella. The sequence continues at coordinate 28,369 of NZ_JAJFOW010000013.1, read as the reverse complement.
CAAGCACCGTATATTTTCATCGCGCCTACTTTGATTTTGCTCACCTTGTTCTCCATCGTCCCGATTCTGGTCGCGCTCGTAATCAGCTTTAGCGATATGGACCTCGGAGGGCTCGCGAATTTCGATTCGATTTCGTTCATCGGCTTCGACAATTACATCGAGGTGCTCAAGGATCCCGTTTTCCTGAAGGCGATCCTCAACACGCTTTTCTACGTCGTCATCGGCGTGCCGCTTGTCATCCTGTTCTCGCTTGCTATCGCTTTGTTGATCAATCTGGGGACCTCCCGGATTTTTAAAGTTTTTCGCGTTGTCTATTACCTCCCTTCCGTGACGAACATCGTGGCCGTTGCGGTCGTTTGGAGTTACCTTTATAATCCTGCGCTCGGCCTCTTTAACTACTTGCTGAACTCGGTCGGGCTGCCGGACGTGCCATGGCTCACGGAGCCGACGGTCGCCAAGCTGTCCTTGATTCTGCTGGCGCTATGGAAGGCGATCGGCTTGAACATGATTATTTTCATCGCGGCGCTGCAAGGGGTACCGAAATCCTATTACGAAGCCGCCGAGCTCGACGGAGCGAATACATGGCAACAAGTGACGCGCATCACGATTCCGATGCTTCGCTTTGCCATCTTTTTCGTGTCCGTCACGACGATGATCGGCTGGCTGCAGTTTTTTGAGGAGCCGTTCGTCATGACCCAAGGCGGTCCGCTCGACGGTACGTTGTCCGTAGCGCTTTTCATTTACCAAAACGGCTTTAAATTCAACAACTTCGGTTACGCGGCCGCGGGCTCGTTTGTTCTGTTCGTAAGTATCATCGTGATTACGCTCGTTCAGCTCAGGCTGCAGAAGAACGAGTCGGACATGACGTAAGGAAAGGAGGAGATCGCATTGCATACCACAACCGCGGGCAAAAAAAGAAGCGCGAGAGAGCGGGAAAGCGGCAAGACGTTCCAATGGATGTCCGGCGGCTTGCTCACCATCGGCGCCTTGTTCTTTTTGCTGCCGTTTTTCTGGATGATCCTGTCTTCTTTTAAGCCGGAGGGCGAAATCCTTCAAATTCCGCCGACCTTCTGGCCGAAAAGATTCACGATGGACAACTTCGCTTACTTGTTCGAAAACATGAATTTCGGCGTGTATCTCAAAAATACGCTGATCATTGTCCTATTCTCTTTCGTGGGACTTCTGCTGAACGCGATTGCAGGCTTCGGCTTCGCCAAATACGACTTCAAAGGGCGCAACGCCTTGTTCGTGCTCGTGCTGGCGACGATGATGATTCCGAGCCAAGTGACGATGATCCCGGTCTACCTGATCCTCAATTCGCTCGGCCTCACGAACACCATGACGGGCATCGTGCTCCCGGGCCTTGTCGGAGCCTTCGCGATTTTCCTGTTCCGCCAATTCATGTCGACGATTCCGACGGAGCTGATGGAGGCGACGCGTTTGGACGGCGCGAGCGAGTATCGGATATTCCTGCAAATCGTGCTGCCGATCTCGAAGCCCATCCTGGCCGTTCAAGCGATCTTGACGTTTATTGCCGGCTGGAACAGCTTCCTCTGGCCGCTCATTATCGCGAACGACGAAAGCTTGTACACGCTGTCGGTCGGCTTGTCTCTGCTGAAGGGGCAATACGCGGCAAAATTCGGCCTGCAGATGGCGGGAGCGACGTTTATGGTGGCGCCTGTCATCGTGTTATTCACCTATTTCCAAAAGCACATCATTGAGAACTTTAGCATTTCCGGCATGAAATAACCGTGCCTTCAAATCGCGTATAGAGTAGCTGGGGCTTCGCTTCAAAATATAAATAGACATTAAAGAGGGCTTGTGGAGAGGAGTACGGCGAGAGTATGGAACCACTGGCAAACATGATTGCTGTGCAGTCGGACGGGCTGTCGTTCACGTTCCTGAATAGCGGCGACCTTCGGGAGATCAAATATGAAAGTTTGATGGTCAATCAAGTTCTGTCGAATCCGCTGGACGGATCGATGAACAATATTTATTTGCGCGTGCACAAGGAGGGGCGAATTTGGTCGGCGCCTCTGCTTGGCGTCCGTTCGGGGAGCAAGGTCCGTACTTCCGATCGGCGCGTCGAGTGGACGGGAGCGGCGTACGGGGTCGCTTATCGCGTGGCGTTTACGCTGATGCCCGGACTGATCTGGTTCTGGGAAGTCGCGCTTAGCGGCGAAGGCGTCCAAGCGGATGTCCTCTACGGACAAGACGTGGGACTCTCGGACAAAGGCGCCGTTCGCAATAACGAAGCGTACATGTCCCAATACATCGGTCATGCCGCATTCCGGACGGAAGAGAGGGGTTACGCGGTATGCTCTCGCCAGAATCAGCCGATGTCGACCGGATTCCCTTATCTGCAGCAAGGATCGCTGACCGGAGCCGCCGCGTATTCGACGGACGGCTTCCAGTTCTTTGGTCTCTCCTACAAGGAGACGGACGTTCCGGAAGCGCTTGGCCGCGAGAGCCTGAAGAGCAAGGTGTACCAGTACGAATTCGCGTATACCGCGCTGCAGTCGGAGAAGGTTATCCTGGGAGGCGGGGAGACGTCGTTCGTCTTCTACGGGATCTTGAAGCCGAACCATGCGGAAGCGATCGGCGGGCTGGCGTACGAGGACGAGATCCGGACCGCATGGGAAGGCGCCAAGGCGCTGAAGGATGACGGTCTTCGCCCGGTCGGCGAACGCGTCGCATGGCACGAACGCTTTGGGGCGCCGCTCCGCGCGGAAGAGATGACGGCGGAGGAGATCGAAGCGATGTTCCCCGTTCGCCTCCAGGAAGAACGCGAAGACGGCGAACTGTTGTCGTTCTTTACCGATACGTACGAGCATGTCGTGTTGAAGGCAAAGGAGCTTCGCATGGAACGGCCGCACGGCCATATTCTCATGAGCGGGGACAACGCGCGAATGAACGAGCGCGTGCTGTCGTCGACGAATTATATGTACGGCATCTTCCACTCGCAGGTCACGGTGGGCAATACCTCATTCAACAAGCTGATGACGAACGCGCGCAACGCGCTGAACGTGCTGAAGACGTCGGGCCAGCGGATCTACGTAGAGATTGACGGCGGCTTCCGCTTGCTGACGTTGCCATCTCTGTACGAAATCGGGTTCAATTACGCCCGCTGGTATTATAAATGGGATGGAGATGTTCTGACCGTCACCGCGTGGACGAAGGCGGACGCGCCGCAATTGGCGCTCGAAGCCGCCTCCCGCGAGGGCAAGGCGTACCGGTTCCTCGTGACCAACCAAATCACGATGAATGATAAGGAATACGAGCTACCGTTCCGGATGGAACGCGAAGGCGAAGAGCTGGTCTTCCGTGCGCATCCGGAATCGCTAAGCTCGGGCGTCTACCCGGAGTTGAGCTTTCGGCTGGGCCTCAGCTGCGCGGACATGCGGGTGCTGGACGAACGGGCTTTGGCGCCGGAAGCGCCGGCGGGTTCAGCGTCCATTGTCGTGCTGGAGCTTCAGCCGTCCGCGAAGTGGCGGCTGACGATTCATGGAAATCTGGAAGGAGCCGATGTCGAAGCGGCGGATCGCAGCGAGCGTCCCGTCGAAGCCGACATCGAAGATTACCGTGCATTCCTAGCTTCCGTCATGAACGGCTTCGGGCTGTCGCACGACTCGGAGGAGAAGGGGCGGGAGCTGGAGAAGCTCAACGCGCTGGCTTGGTGGTATACGCATAACATGCTCGTCCATTACTCCGTGCCGCACGGCCTGGAGCAATACAGCGGAGCGGCGTGGGGCACGCGCGATGTGTGCCAAGGTCCGACGGAATACTTTCTGGCGATGGGCAAGTACGACCGGGTAAAGGAAATTCTAAAGACCGTCTATACGCATCAATTCATGGAAGACGGCAACTGGCCGCAATGGTTTATGTTCGACCGGTATTCCCGGATCCAGCAGGATGAGAGCCATGGAGACATCATCGTATGGCCGCTGAAGGTGCTCGGCGATTATTTGCGGATTACCGGGGATTACGGCGTGCTGGAAGAACGCCTGCCTTACACGATGCATGGAGGCGAGCTGACGGCGGAGACCTACACCGTTCTTCACCACGCGCGCAAGGAGATTGCGTATATCAAGAACCATTTCCTGCACGGGACGCGTTTGTCGTCGTACGGAGACGGAGACTGGGATGACACGTTGCAGCCGGCGAACGCGAAGCTGAAGCAATACATGATTAGCAGTTGGACCGTAGCCCTGACGTTCCAGACGTTCACTCAGCTATCTCTGGCGCTTGCCGCGCAAGGAGGCGAGCTAGGGGAGCTGGCGGTGGAGCTGGGAGAGCTGGCGGAAGGCATCAAGACAGACTTCAACCGCTATCTCGTGAAGGACGGCGTGACGTCTGGCTTCGCGTACATGGAAGAGCCTGGCGCGATTGACCTGATGCTGCATCCGAGCGATGGCAAGACCGGCATCTCGTACCGACTGCTGCCGATGACACGCAGTATGATCGGGGAGCTGTTCGACGAGGCACAGGCGGAGTCGCATTACCGCTTGATCAAGCAAGAGCTGTTTTACCCGGACGGCGTGCGACTCATGAACCGGCCGGCCGACTACGCAGGCGGCGTCAGCACGAGGTTCAAACGCGCCGAGCAGGCGGCCAACTTCGGACGCGAGATCGGCTTGCAATACGTCCATGCGCATATCCGGTTCATCGAGGCGATGGCAAAGCTGGGTAAGGCGGAGGAGACGTGGAAGGCGCTCGCGACGATCAACCCGATCGGCATCCGCGAAGTCGTGCCGAACGCGGACTTGCGGCAGAGCAACGCTTATTTCAGCAGCTCCGACGGCAAGTTCGACGATCGCTACGAGGCGCGGGACGGATTCGGCAAGCTGCGTTCCGGAGAGATTCAGGTGAAGGGCGGCTGGCGCATCTACTCCAGCGGCCCGGGCATCTATATGAACCAGCTCATCTCGAATGCGCTGGGCATACGCCAAGCGGGCGGCGACCTCGTGCTCGATCCGGTGCTGCCGGCCGATCTGGACGGCTTGCGCTTCCGGCTCCGCTGGATGGGCAAGGACATCGTATTCCGCTATTCCGTAGGCGGAGCGTCGGTTCGCGGCGTCGCCGTTAACGGCACGCCGGTCGAGACGGCCGAGCAGCCGAACCGCTATCGCCGCGGAGGCGCGCGGATCGGGAGAGAGACGCTCGAGGCGCTGCTCGTTGCGAACGGCACGAATGAGATCGCGATTACGATGGCTTAAGCCGACGCAAGCGAAGGCATTCGTAAACTTCTATTGTTGATACTCGAGGATTAACGGATAGAAGGCGGGACAGTCTGGAGGCAAGGGTCCTGGGGATGTGCGATATCGCATGATTCCGGTAGGGCCGTGACCCCATTGTTCCGCTTTCTGTTATAATTGAAAAAGAGATGAAGGCGGGTAGCATGCGATAGGAGCGATAGCTGTGGTAAGCATAAAAGACATTGCCAAGCACGCGGGGGTCTCCATCTCGACCGTATCTTACGCGCTCAACGGAAATCCGAAGGTTACGGAAGAGACGAGCAAACGGATTCTTGCTGTGGCCAAAGATTTGAATTATGTGCCGAACGCGGCCGCCCGTTCGCTAAAGAAGCGAGAAACACGTATCATTGGGGCGTTCCTGACGACCTTCGAAGGGGCATTCTACGGGAAGCTGCTTCAAGGGATGAAGGAAGAGATGAACAAGCGCGGGTACGATCTTGTCGCCTGCAGCGGAACGCAGTCGCACCGGATGCTCCCGGAGGGCATTCTGGATGGAGCGATCGTCCTCGACAGCCTGTTCACCGATCAGGAGCTGCTGCTGCACGCGAACCGGGGGCACAAGCTCGTCGTGCTCGACAGGGAGATCCGTCACGAGAATATCGTGCAGGTACTGCTTGACAACAAAGCCGGCGCGACGTTCGCGATGGAATATTTGATCAGCGAGGGGCATAAGAAGCTGTACGTAGTGACGGGGCCGGAAGGCTCGTTCGACTCCGAGCAGCGGCTGGCAGCCGCGCGCCAGACGGTGGAGCGAGGCGGCCCGGGAATCCGGTACGAGGAGATTCCGGGTAACTTCGACATGGCGAGCGGCGCCGCGGCCGCCGCTCGGATCGTCGCCGAATACGACGGGCCTGTAGGCGTCTTCTGCTTGAACGACGAGATGGCGATCGGCATGTACCATGCGCTGAAGATGACGCCATACCGCATCGGCGAGCATGTCCATGTGGTGGGCTTCGACCATATCGACATCGCCGATTACGTGCAGCCTCGGCTGGCGACGGTCGATTATTCCGAACGAAAATGGGGCGCCGTGGCGGCGGAGCAGTTGATTAAGCTGATCGAAGGCGAAGGTGCCGCCGAGCATGAGCGCATATACGTCTCGTTGGTCGAAGGCGAGTCGGTGAAGCGGGCGGAAGCGAACTTAGAGGGACGCCGGCAGAACCCCAGCCTCCAATATTCGATGGATCGTTCTAGTCCTTGAATCGTATGTATCAAATCATATTTCCAGAATGCAAGCTGACGCCGGAACTTCCGCCGACGTCAGCTTGTTTCGTTTAAGTTGGATCCGCTCTAACATCCTCGTACGCGATCGCGACTTCGATATCTTGATCGTAGTTGCCGAATTGTTTGCCGAACAGACTGAGCCCGCCGCTGTTCTTGGCCGTTTCCGGAGCGGAAATGCGAAGGCGGATATCTTCGCCGTAGGGGATCGGAACGTCCCGGATCGAAACGTCGGACATGCGAACGCCGTCGATGAAGGTCCCTTCGGGTTGGAGCTGGATCGATTTCAGCAATCCGTGCTGCGTGCCGTATTCCCACCAGTCGGGCGTATGAACGCCGCGATGGCCGCCGAAGTCGCCGGGACAAGTCCAATGTCCGATGTAGACCTCGTTCAGATGAAAATGAATGTCGGAAGGCCAGTTCTCGTTGAACCCGGGGGCTTCCGAGCATAATTCGAGGGAAACGGAAATGCTGCCGGCTCTTTGATTCGATAGCAGGTAATTCGGAATTCGATATTCGACGTAGCCGCTGCCGAACCATAGATGGGACGCCGTCATCCGTTCGGGATCGGAGAAGTAGCGCGGGTCGTCGATCATCCCGATGATCTTCGCTCGGGAGGCGAGCCCGCAAGTGGGCTTGATCCGGTAGTCGGAATATTGCCCGATCGGAATGGAGGTCGCGTACCGGTTCGGGACAGGCGGCGCGGGCGCACGAAATTGAAGCGTTATGGAATCGAGCTGCAGATGGCACACCTTCTGCCGGCCTCGCGCGCCGGTGAGGCTCTCCGTTCGGATAATGCCGGCGTCTTCCAGCTTCTGCACGTGCTTCGTCACGATCGCAGAGGAAAATCCGAGCGCTTGGGCGAGTTCTTTGACGTTCATCGGCCGCCTGTCCAGCAATTCGATCATTCGTACCCGGCTTTCGGACGCGAGCGCTTCTAGCAGCATCATATGCCGCGTGGAGACTTGGATTTTCATCGGTTAACCTCGCTACGTTCGGATCGTCATATTCAGGCTATTATATAATCGAGCAAGAGACGAATCAACATCGACCGCCGACGTTTGTTTGCCCGCTGCGGCGAAGAGGGTGTTCCGCGCATCGTCCGATGACGATAGCGGGACACCCTCTTGCCGTGCCGGCGTAACTTAGTCCTCGATCGCGGCGCGTCTGCCGTTGACCGCTTTCAGCCAAGCCAGGTCGAACTTCGGCCGCCGATCATACGTATACAATCCGTTTACTTCCTGTTCGATATCGTAAAGCTGCGTATAACAGAACCCGAACATGTTCGGATTGTCGAGCAGCGTGTTCGTCAGTCCTTCGTACCGGGACCTAAATTCTTCTACGCTCTTCGGGCGTTCGCCGTATCCCCAGCCTTGCTCGTTCGCTTGGTCTGGATCCCACCAGATGCCGCCGTACTCGCTGACGAAGTAGGGCTGGCCGCCGTAGGACTGCCGATCGGGGAACGAGACCCACGGCTTGCCGCCTTCCGCCAGCGGTTGGTAGCGGGCGCGGAACGTCTCCGGGTTCTGATCGTAGTCATGCACGTCGAAAATATCGGTCGCGACATGGAAATTGCCGCTCGTGTCGATGACCGGACGCGTGGGGTCGAACGCGCGCGTCGTCTCGTAGACGATCCGCAGCACCTCGTTGTCCTGGCGCGTTCCTTTTGACGAATCCCACGTCTCGTTGAACGGGCACCAGCCGACGATGCTCGGGTGATTGTAATCCCGTTCGATGCCTTCGAGCCATTCCGGCAGAAACCGCGCCAGTCCGACGCTCGTCGTGATGTCGAGCCCCCAGTTGGCATGTTCTCCCCATACGAGATATCCGAGTCGGTCGGCCCAATAAAGGAAACGCGGCTCGAACATCTTCTCGTGCAGGCGGGCGCCGTTGAAGCCGGCGGCCAGCGACAGCTCGATGTCGTGCTTCAAAGCCTCGTCCGTCGGTGCCGTATAGATGCCGTCCGGATAAAAGCCTTGATCGAGCACGAGACGCTGGAACACCGAACGGTCGTTGATTCGGAACGCCATGCCGTCCAAACGGAGCGAGCGCAGCCCGAAGTAAGATGCCGCGGCGTCTACGATTGCTTCGTCCTTGACGAGTTCGAGGCGCAAATCGTACAAAGCCGGTTCTCCCGGATGCCACAGATGCTTCTCGGACAAAGGGAGGGTCAGCGAAACGGAACGCGAGCCGACGCGAGCGGATTGCTCTCCGACAGGTTCGCCCTCGAAGGACGCGGCGCAGCGGAGCGAGATTCCGTCGGTCTGCCCTTCGACGACGGCACTGACGTGCAGGCTGTCGTTGTCGGGATCGGGAACGAGGCGGAACGAAGCGATGCGCGTCTTCGGTACAAGCTCGAGCCATACCGTCTGCCAGATGCCGGTCGTTCGCGTATAGTCGCAGCCTTGCGAACGGTACGAGCCGCTTTGCTTGCCTCTGGGCTGCAAGCCGGAGCGGACGTCGTCCTCCGCATAGACGGTTACGACGTTGTCGCCGTCGCGAAGCGCATGGCCGATCGGGAAGGAGAAGGAACTATAGCCGCCGCGATGCTTGCCGACGGATACGTCGTTCACCCACACCTCCGTTTCGTAATCGACCGCGCCGAAGTGCAGCAAGACCTCGCCTTTCTCCCAACCGGCGGGAATCGTGAAGCTGCGCTTGTACCATACCGCAGCCATGAAGTCCGTGTGTCCGATGCCGGACAGCTTGCTTTCCGGGCTGAACGGAACGAGAATGCGCTGTCCGAGCGAAGCTTCGGGCGCTTGCAGCCCTCTTTCTTTGCCGCTGCGCGAATGGTCGATCTCGAACTGCCATGCGCCATTGAGATTGATCCACGATTCGCGCACGAATTGGGGGCGCGGATGCTCCGGCCGAGGGATGGATTGCGACATGGATGAATTCCTCCAATAGTTAACCTAATGGTTAATAAATAAATGCAACGACAAACCTTTTATATCCCATAACAGCTGGAATGTCAACAAAAAGGAAGGGAAATACATGATGGTTAACCGAAAAGTAAATCTTTCGCGAGTCGTCTCGACGCATCTATAAATATTTTAATATATCTATAGATCCTTTATGTTTTCAATGACCCTGCGGGCCTATACTGTTTCCAGAAACGGATCATCCGGATGAAAGGAGGCCGCCGAAATGGCGAAGATCAAGAAGTTCTACTTCGTGAATCACTCGCATACGGACATCGGATTTACCGACTACCAGGACGTGTGCTTCCGTCAGCACATGGAGTTTATCGATTATGCGCTCGACCTGTGCGAGAAGACGGCGGACTACCCGCAAGAAGCGAGGGCCAAGTGGGTTTGCGAAGTGACGGGCATGACGGAGAAGTACCTGCACGCCTGCTCGTCTTCACAGTTGGAAAGGTTCTTGAAATGGCATAAAGCCGGGCAAATCGACATCGCCGGCATGCAATACAACATGACGCCTCTGCTGAACGTGGAGCAGATGCACAGGAGCCTCTATCCCGTCAAACGGATGCGGGACCTGTACGGCGTCGATATCCGCGTCGCGATGAATTGCGACGTGAACGGCGCCAGTTGGATGTACGCGGATCTGCTCTCCGAGCTTGGCATCGAATTGTTCACGATGGCCGTCAATCCGGTGCGCGGCAACGTCCCGAAGCCGCGGCCGTCCGCATTCTGGTGGGAGGGTCCGGCCGGCAACAAGCTTTTGGCTTGGAACGGCTATCATTATTTGTTCGGCGGGTTGGCCGGTTTGGGGCATAGGCAGTTGGCCGATACGTTCGTTCCGAACATCGTGGACAAGCTGGAAAACGATCCGGACTACCCGTTCGACTTCGCGTACGGCCAAACGACGAATCCGATGCGAGTGGACAACGGCTGGCCGGACGCGCGGCTGTCCGACTTCATCCGGGAGTGGAACGAAGCGGGCAAGATGCCGCGAATGGAACTCATAACGATTTCCGAACTGAACCGGATCCTGAGAGCGGAGTACGCGAACCGGCTGCAGACGATGCGAGGGGATTGGCTGGATTGGTGGTGCGACGGAGTCGCTTCCAGCGCGTACGAGACGGGATTGAACCGGGCGACCCATGAAATTGCGCTAAGCGCGGAAATGATCGGCGCGTGGCTGCAGGCGCTGGGCGACAAAGGTTGGGATGTGGAGCGGATGGTCCGCACCTACGAATCGATGACGTTGTATGACGAGCACACCTGGGGAGCGTTCTCCAGCATCGAATCTCCGGACGGCTTGTTCTCCCGTTCCCAGTGGAACAAGAAAGCGAATTATGCTTACCAGGCATCGGCCGAGGCGCACGACATGCTGTCCAGGGCGTCCAGAAAGCTGGCCTCCGCTTATGCCAAGCAAGAAGACGAGGTCCGGTTCGACCTGGGGCACCTGCCTCCCGAACTGGCCAAGCCGACGCCGACCTACCAAGAGCTAATGGTAATCAACACGCTTCCGTACGATCGGGAGGTGGTCGTCGAAGAGCCGGTCCGGCGAGGCGGCCAAGCGCCCAACGGCATGCTCGAAATGTTCGTTCCGCGCGGCTTGACCTGGGGCATCAAGCCGGATGACGAAGGCCGAAGAGTCCAAGGGAAAGTGGCGGGGTTCGGATATGCCTTTCTGCCGTTGTCCGATTCGCCCGCGGGCGAGGATTTGAAGCGCGGAGAACGAAGCATCGAAAACGCTTATTATCGGATCACGATCGATCCGGCAAGCGGCGGTCTGAGCGAGTGGTACGACAAGGAGTTGGGCCACGATTTCGCGGGACAGTACCGGGGCTGGCAGATCGGACAGTACGTCTACGAATGGGTCGACAGTCCGGTGGGACGCGACGCCTTGTACGTATCGGACTGGTCCAACGAATATTTCGGTTATGGCGTCAAAGATACGCCGTTCCGCCATGAGGTGCCTTTCCGTGTCGACATCTCGGAACCGGAAGTGACCGCTTACGAAGCCAGAATCACGGTGGCGATTCAAGCGAAGGGCGTGCGCTCGGCTTCCTGCACGTTTGTGTTGTCGACGCGGGAGAAGGCGCTCGGCATCCACTGGACGCTCGACAAAGAGCATGTGACGGACCCGGAAGCGGTATTCGTCGCGTTTCCGTTCAATCTCCGCGAGCCTCGGTTCAAGGCGGACATCAATGGCATTGCCCTTACTCCGGAGGAGGAGCAGTTGCCGGGCACCGTCAGGGATTGGTATCCGATACAGCGCTGGGCGCAGATCCACGACGGTTCGCTGGGGGTTACGATCGTTCCGCTCGACGCTCCGCTCGTCCAGCTCGGCGGAATCACGACGGGGAAGTGGGCGGAGCATCTGGAGCCCGAAGCTCCCGTGGTATTGTCATGGGCGTTGAACAACCATTGGATGGTCAATTTCAAGGCCAGCCAAGGGGGGCGGATTCCCTTGCGCTACAAGCTGACCACTCACGCAGGCGAAGCCGGAGACGGGGCGTGCGCCCGATTCGGCGCGGAGGCGTTCACCCGGCCGATCGTGCTCCGGGACCTCGTGCGCCGGGAGGGAACCCCGAAGGAAGGCCGTTTGTTCGAAACGGATCGTCCCGAAACGTTCCTTACTACAGCCAAGCCGGCTGAGGATGCGAACGGCATCATCGTCCGGGTGCAGAATGTCGAGCATCGGGAACGGGATTGCCGCATCTTTTTCCCGACCTGGCATCCGGCTTCGGCCAGCCTCGTATCGCCTGTAGAAGAGTTCATCCGCGAGCTCGATATCGTTCAGGGTTCCGTCGTCGTCCGGGTTCCCGGCCGGTCGGTACGGTCGCTCCGGGTCGCCTTTCACTAAAGGAAAGATAAGATTATTGGGGAGGTACTTGCTATGCGCCAAAAAGGAATGATTCTGCTCGCGTTCGCCCTGTTCGCGACGCTGCTTACCGCTTGCGGAGGAAGCGACAGCAAAAATGCGACCCGTTCGGGGATGCCGAGTGAAACCTCGATCGCGAACGGCCAGGAGAAGGAAACCACGAGGGCGGACTTCTTTTATGATAATCCGGCCTGGACGGACTACTTGAAGGAAATCAACCCCATTCTTCTAAAGAACAGTAACCTGGAGCTGAAGGGCGTTCCTTACAATGAACCGACATCCTTCCAGACCGCCGTGCGAGTCGGATTTACGACAGACAACGCCGCCGACATTTTCAAATGGTGGAATGGCTACCGAATGAAAGAGCTTGTCGACGCTGGCCACGTCGCCGACATGACGGAACAGTGGAAGGAAATGGTCGCCGATGGCGTGGATCCCGCGATGGCCGAAACGCTGACCTTCAACGGGAAAACGTACGGCATTCCGGCCGGCGTTCACTACTGGGTCATGTTCTACAACAAGAAGATTTTCGACAAATATGGATTAAAGCCGCCGGCAACATGGGAAGAGTTCCTGAACATCAACGATACGCTAAAATCGAACGGCGTAACCCCGATCGGAACGACGACTGTCGACGTGTGGAACGGATTCATCTGGTTCGAGGAATTTATGGCCCACTCCAACCCGGACTTCTACACCAGGCTGGTTGCGGGGCAAGCAAAATATACGGACCCGGAAGTCGTCGAAGCGATGAAGCAGTGGAAATCGTTCTACGATAAAGGTTATTTCGCCAAACCTCTCGATTTTCAGAACGAGATTTCTCCAGCGTTCGGCAAAGGCGAATTCGCGATGTTCATGATGGGCAGCTGGTATTCCGATTATTTTAAAGGAGCGGGACTCACGTCCGGCACGGATTTCGGAGCGTTCGTGCTCCCGGCCGTCAAGCCGGAGGCGGGGAACGTCGTCATCTCCGAAGTGACGCCGTTCCTCGTATCCGAGAAGTCGAAGCACAAAGAGGCGGCCATTCAAGCCTTGATGGCCTTGACGAAGAAGGAAGCGAACGAGAAGGTGTTGTTGCTCTACGGCGGGGTTCCGATTCGGACCGACCTCCAATCGACGGATCCGATCATTACGGGTCTGGCGAGCGAGATCAACGAACGGAAGATCAAGACGGTTACCCGATTCTGGGAAGCGACGCCATCCGAGCTTGCGGAATATGCATCGAGCGAATTCATCCGTTTCATGCACAATCCCGGCCAATTGGATCTGGTGCTGCAAAATATTCAGAAAAAAGCCGATCAATATTGGACGGAAAATCAATAATTGTCGGAAGATAAGGGGGCCCCCGGCGGGGTTCCCTGATTGTTTTTAGTATGGAGGGGTATCATGTCCATGTCCATCTCGTTTCCGAACCGCCTGGCCGCCATCCTCGTCCTGATCTTGCTTCTCCCTACTTTGCTGATGAACTTGATCACGTTCTCCTACCTGAAGCGGGAGATGCAATCGGACGCCGCGTCCTGGCTGCAGGGAATGACCCGGAATACCGGCGATACGATGGATAGCTACATCCAGTTGTTGAACGGGATCACAAAAAATCCGGCTTACGACTATACGTTGAACAACATTTTGGAGAGCCATCTGCATAACGAGGACGGTCATCTTGGCTATTCGTTCGACGAGACGGCCCAGATCAACGGATGGCTGTCGATGATGCTGGAGACCGACCGCAACCATATCGAGTCGGTCGAGATCTTCGACCGCAACGGCAACCAGTTTCAATTGGGCAAGAGCAACCGTCGCGACGACGTGCGGGATTGGGTCGATCAGACCCGCAGGCTGCACGGAGCGGCGTATCTTTTTCCCCCGGTGCAGGGAGCGGATGGGCGTTCCTCCTTCGCGATTTCCCGGCTGCTGTACAATCCCAAAACGTTCCATGAGGTTGGGATGGTCCGAATGTTCTTCCGGCTGGACTTTACGCTTGAATCCGGGAAGGAACTGCTGAATCGCGGCGGAAGCCTCTATCTCATGAACGATCAAGGAAACGTCATCTTCGATCTGCAGCAGCGTTGCTTGGAGCAAGCGCTCTCCCAATGCGTAGAAGCGGATCGGTTTCAGAGCCGCTTCGTATCGGACATTACGAATTGGACGCTCGTAACCGTGATTCCGAAGGACCGGTTGTTCTCGAAGATCGAACATATCCAGAAAGTCATATTGTTGATCAACCTTTTTTTCTTCCTGATGGCGATGCTCCTTATCGTCAGCGTGAGCTACCGGATCTCGTTTCCGCTCAAACGCTTAAGCCGCCTGATGCTAACCGCGCCGAAACACCAGTTCCATATCGTCATCCCGGATACGAAGCGCACGGACGAAATCGGGATCATCACGTCGAGCTTCAGGCATATGGTCGAGCACATCCATGAGTTGATCGGGGAAATCGTGCATGTGGAGGACCGGCGGAAACAATCGGAAATCGCCGCGCTCCAGGCGCAGATCAACCCCCATTTCCTCCACAACACGTTAAGCGCGATCGTCATGCAAGCGGAGATTGACGGCAATTACAACATCTCGACGATGGGTTCCAAATTGGGGAAGCTGCTCCGATACTCTATCGGCAAAGAAAAGGAATGGGTGAACGTCCGCAAAGAATGCCAGCATATCCGACTCTACATGGAGGTCATGAAATACCGCTATCCGAAGCTGAGTCTGGATTTGCAGATCGACGAGCAGGCGATGGAATGGCGGATCATCAAATTGCTGTTGCAGCCGATCGTGGAGAATGCCATCATCCATGGCATTGTTCCGAACGGTCAGGAAGGCGCCATTCGGATCGAGATAAGGGCGAAGCGGGAGAACGGCGACGAACGGCTACTGATCCGCATTGCGGATGACGGGGTGGGGATGACGACGGAGCAGCTTCAGGACTTGAAAGACGCCATGCTCGGCGGCGAAGTCCGAACCAAGGAGAGCCTGGGGGTTCGCAACGTGTACGAAAGAATCCATCTCGCCTACACGAAAGGAAGGATCTGCTTTGACGTGGAGAGCAAACCCGGACAAGGAACCGTCTATACGATCGAGCTTCCCCGAATGGACGATGAGACTGTTGATCGTGGATGACGAAGAGCTGTTGCGCACGGGGTTAACGAGAATGATCGAGAGGATGGAGCTACCGGTCTCCGTGGCGGGAACGGCTTGCGATGGAGCCGAAGGTCTGCGCATGGTCGCCGAGTTTCAGCCGAACGTCGTGCTGACCGACATTCGCATGCCGAATCTGGACGGGCTGGAGCTGATTCGGCATCTCTCGGAGCGATTCCCCGAGGTACGGACGGTCATCTTGAGCGGATACGACGATTTTGAGTTCGCCAAGCAAGCGGTCCGGCTGGGCTGCGAGGACTATATCGTCAAGCCGCCGGAATTCGGGGAAATGCGAGAGCTGCTGCTAGCGATATACCGGGAGTTTGCCGAAGAACGGGAGCGCATCCTATGGGAAGGCCAGAAGAATGAACTATGGAACCGCAGCCAGCTGCTGCTGCAAACCGACTATCTCCGAAAGCTGGTATCATCCGGCGAATCTAAGCTTCCATTGGCTGAAATCAAGCGGGAAGCAGCCAGGCTTGGCGTCGTTTTCAAGGAGGATTTCTGCACCGTCGCCCTCTTCCAATATGAAGGAAGGTTCGAGCTGATCCGGAAGTTTACGCGCCGCGAGTTCGACTTGCTCAAGTATGCGAGCTGGAATATCGCGTCGGAAATCGTGCAGGGGGAACCTTGTTTCTTCGATGAGCAGGAACGGCTCGTTCTGCTTCTGCCCGCGGGCTTGGCCTTCGAAGAGGCCTGCGTGAAGCTGCAGGACATCCGCAGGAACGTCGCCCATTACTTGAATCTGTCCTTCTCCGCAGCCCTGTCGTCCCCCCGCCCCATGCATGCGCTGAACGACGCGTATGCCGAGGCTGCCGGGCTGCTTGTCCTGCGCCTGTTGCGCGAGAAAAGCGTTTTGATTACGGGAAAGGATGCGAATTCCTACACCCAGGAAGACATTCAGCCCTATTTACAGCAGCTCAGAGAGCTTCAATTGTTTGACTCGGGCAATGAGATCGAAACGCGGCTAAGGCAATGGATCGAAGCGGTAAAGCGTACGGCGTTTTCGCCGACGGCCGTTGAAGGGCTTAAGCAAGAGCTGCGGGTCGCGCTTATCGTTCTGCATCGCAAGTTCATGATCCGGCAAGACTGGGACGAGGGGACGATGCAGGGCGATCCCATGTTGGAACGGCTGAAATTAGCGGATTCGCTTTCAAGCTGCATCGAGCCGGTGCTGGAGTGGATCGGGAAATCCGGTTGTTCGGGACCGGACAGATCGTATCAAAATCTGGCGGTCGATAAAGCGATCGCGTTCATCCGGGAGCATGTCAGCCGGGACGTCAACTTGACCCTGATTTCCGAACACGTGAACATGAACCCTGCCTACTTCAGCGTCATGTTCAAGAAGAAGACGGGTACGGGCGTCGTCGAATACATGACGGAAATCCGGATGGAGCAAGCCCGAAAGCTGCTCGCGGAAACCGAGCTGAAGACGTACCGGATCGCCGAAGCCGTCGGATACCGCGACCCGGCCTATTTTTCGAACCTGTTCAAACGCCATCACGGCATGACCCCGCAGGAATACCGAAATTCAGCCCCCATAGATCCTACAAGAAATCCATAGATCTTCTATTATTCCGTTCCCCCTCCTGTCTTTACAATGAAGGTACACAGGAGAAAGACAGGAGGAACGCTATATGCAGTACTGGAGGAAGCACGGCGTCGCCCTATGCTACACGCTGCCAGCCGCCCTCATCATCGCCGCGTTTTTCATCACCTCGATCTTGTACACTTTGTACGTAAGCTTCACCAATGACGACGGATTGGGAACAACCGAGTGGGCAGGCTTCGAGAATTACGTCCGTATCTTTCAGGACATGACCTACATTGCCTCTCTCAAAAACACGTTTATCTGGGTCGTCGCTACGTTGGCGTTTCCCGTAGGACTTGGTCTGATGTTCAGCGTCCTGCTGCAGAACATGAAGGGACAGCGCTTCTTCAAGAACGTTTTCTATTTGCCTTACGCAATGTCTCTTACGGTGGTCGGGGTAATCTGGGTGTTCTTGTTTTCCCAGACCGGCATCAATTTCATTCTGTCCCGCATCGGGTTGAACGAGCTGGCCATCGATTGGCTGAGTACGCCGCCTTACAACACGTACGCGATGATCGTCGCCTCGATTTGGCAAGGGGCCGGAACCAACATGCTCTTGTTCCTGATCGGTCTTGGCGCGCTGCCGAAAGAGCCGTTCGAAGCAGCCTCCATCGATGGCGCCGGCCGCCTGCGCACGTTCTGGAGCATCACGCTCCCCCTGCTGAACCCGATCACGATCGTCGTCATGGGCATGGCGCTCGTGAACAGCTTCAAAATATTCGATCTGATCTGGGTCATGACGATGGGCGGTCCGTACCGCTCCTCGGAGACGCTGGCCGTCACCATGTACCGGGAGTCCTTCGTGCTGTTCCACTTTGGCCAAGGCGCGGCCATTTCCATTCTGCTGACCGTAGCTTCCATTGCCGTCTCTTGGTTCTATCTGCGCAAAACGATCGCGAGGGAGGCTTGACCGATGAGAAAGATTGCAACGATGTCCGCCTACCTCGCGGTGACGATACTTGCCGTGCTATGGCTGCTTCCGATCGCTCTGGTGCTCATGAACGCGTCCAAGTCTTACCGGGATTACACGCAAGGGAACATGTGGGCGTGGCCGGAATCGTTCCAATTGTTCGCGAATATGAAGGAAGCTCTGCATATGGGTGAGTTGGGCAGGGGCATGCTGAACAGTTTCCTCTACAGTTCTTTGGGCGCCGGGATCAGCATCCTGCTCGCTGCTTTGGCCGCGTTCGGCATCGTCATCCTCCGGTTGAAAGGCGGGTTTTACTGGTTTTTGCTCATCTACAGCGGGACGATTTTTCCTTTTCAAATGTACCTGGTTCCGTTGTTCAAAGGGTATCAGAAGCTAGGGATGTACGACACGTTCTGGGGGATGCTTTTCTTCTACGTGGCGATCGCAATCCCGTTCTGCCTGTTCCTGCTGCGAAATTTCATGACGACGATTCCTTATGAAATGATAGAAGCAGCCCAAATGGACGGATTTCGCAGCTTCGGCATTTTCTCGAATATCGTGGCTCCCTTGCTCGTGCCCCCGGTGTCCGTGCTTATGCTTTTTCAGTTCACCTGGATATGGAACGATCTGATCTTCGGGATGACCTTGAGCCGTTCCGAGACGGTTCGTCCGGTCATGGCGGGCTTGTCGACCATGCAGGGGATGTTTTTCCGGTCTGGCGTTACGACGCTGCTGGCGGGCATTGTGCTGACGTCGATTCCGACGCTCATCTTGTTTTTCTCCCTGCAGCGCAACTTTATTAAAGGAATGCAGCTATCGGTGAAATCGTAAGCTTCGATCGCCGCGAAGATAGGCCCTGTATTCAATAGGATCATTGGCCATGCCGGAAAACTTTCATCGCGTCGGCGGGCGGGAAAGAGGAATCCGTGCGGTTTTTGTCGAATCTCTACGCTTATGATGAAAAGAAGAAAAGTGGCGGCTATCGTCGGCTTATTCCTGCTCCTGCTGACCGGCGTTCGCCTTGCCTGGATCGATATGCAGAAGACTTCGACGCGGGTGGAAGCCGCGGAGGGGCTGCTCGATTTGCGCCAATGGGATCCCGCTTCGAAGCCGGTCCTTTCCCTTGTCGGACAATGGGAATTCTATCCGTCGCAGCTGCTCTCGCCCGGTCCCGACGACGCGTTCGGACCGGCGGGCATCGCAGCCGCAACGGCTTCGGTCCCCGGCAGCTGGCAGCGGGATATCTCCCCGTCGGGCAAATCCGCCTTCGGATACGGAACGTACCGACTGCGCATACGGATGCCGGCGGGAGGCATGCCGGAATTGACCGTTCGCGTGTCGAGGATCTCCGCCTCCTCGGCCTTGTACGTGAACGGGAATCTGCTGGGCCGTTCCGGCCTTCCGGCGGACGAAGCTTCGTCCTATACGCCGGGCAACGTGCCTTATTCGGTCACGTTCGCCGCCAACCGCGACGTTCTCGATCTCGTGCTGCAAACGGCCAATTACGACGACCGCGTGATGGGCGGTCTGACGGAGCCGGTCAAGCTCGGATTGCCCAAGGCGATGAACGAGGCGTATTGGTTCTCCGCCGGGGCGCAGGCGGCCATGTGTCTGCTGATGATCATGCACGCCCTGTACGCTTTTGTCCTGTACTTCATCGGCGCCCGCCAAAAATCGCTCCTGATCTTTTCCTTGCTGGGGATATGCGGGGCGGCTGCCATCGGTGTCGATCAAGACCGGATTCTGTCCGCGTGGTTCGGGGTCGATTACGAATCGGCGTATAAGGTGAGTTATCTATCCTACTTGGGCGTAGCGGCGTTTCTGCTGCAATTCGTAAGAAGCTTGCTGCCGGAGTTCCCGATCCTCCGCCATTCCCGCTGGCACTTCGCCGCGTGCGGTCTTTTCGGGTTGTTCGTTTTGGCGCTGCCGGTCAAGATGTTTACCTTTGCCGACGGGCTCCATACGGTGCTGATGCTGGTTGCGTTCGTCACCGCTCCGATCTTCCTCTATTTGGCGGTCCGCAGAGGCGTCCCGGACGCGATCTATTTGCTGCTCGGCGCGATCGCGATCGCGGCGAATCTCATCTGGGGCATCCTCAATTACTCGCTATTTCTCGATGACGGTTATTATCCTTTCGATATGGCGGCTTTGTTCGTCTGCTTTGCGCTGTACTGGTTTAAGCGGTACTTCCGCATCGCCGCCGAGACGGCCAGATTGGCGGAACGGCTGCAGGCGGCGGACAAGCGCAAGGACGAGTTCCTGGTGCACACTTCGCACGAGATGAGGAATCCGCTTCACGGCATGTTGAACATGGCCCAGTCCATGCTCGACAGCGGCCGGCGGCTGGATGACGAGGCCAACCGGGAGCGCCTGGCGCTGCTGGTGTCGGTGGGCAAGCGAATGTCTTTTTTGCTCAGCGATCTGATCGATCTCGCCCGGCTGCGGGAGGACCGCATCCGTCTGAAGCCGACGCCTCTCCAGCTTCAGGCGAAGGCCGCGGGCGTGCTGGACATGGTCCGGTTTATGACGGAAGGAAAGCCGATTCGACTCGAGAACCGGATCCCGGATTCGCTGCCGCAGGTGATGGCCGACGAGAACCGGCTGCTGCAAATCTTGTTCAACCTGTTGCACAATGCGGTCAAGTTTACGCATGAGGGGCAGGTCATGATCGAAGCGGAGGCTGCAGACGATACGGTGGTCGTCCGCATAGCCGATACCGGGATCGGGATGGACCAAGGGACGGTAAGCCGGATCTTCCAGCCATATGAGCAGGGGACGGAGCAGGTGGAGACGAACGCCGCGGGGTTCGGGCTCGGCCTGACGATCAGCAAGCGCATGGTCGAGCTGCATGGCGGAGCGCTGACGGCGAGTTCCGTTCCAGGGGTCGGCTCCGTCTTCCGGTTTACCTTGCCCATCGCGAAGCCGACCGAAATCGGATCGGCGGAAAAAGCTGCGGACGCCGCGTCGAAGCCGTTCGAACAAGATGAGGTTCTCACCCGCGTCGAGACGGCCGCCGACACGCCGGCGGAAGCCCCGGAGCGGGGAGAGAGGCTGCGCATTCTCGCCGTCGACGACGACCCCGTGAACCTGCGCGTTTTGACGCATGTGCTCGACCTGGAAGAATACGAGGTCGCGCTTGCCACAAGCGGTTCCGAGGCGCTGGCCCTTCTGAATGCGGGCACTTGGGACTTGCTGATCGCGGACGTCATGATGCCGGGCATGTCGGGCTACGAGGTCGCCGAGAAGATCCGATCCCGCTACTCCCGCTCGGAGCTGCCGATCTTGCTGCTGACGGCCCGACATCGGACGGAAGATATCGAAGCGGGCTTCCGCGCCGGAGCCAACGACTATCTCGTCAAACCCGTGGACGCGCAGGAGCTGAGAATGCGGGTGAGGGCGCTCGCGGATGTGACGCGGTCGGCCCGCGAGCAGTCGCGTTTGGAAGCCGCATGGCTGCAGGCGCAAATCCAGCCGCATTTTCTGTTCAATACGCTAAATTCCGTTGCCGCGCTCAGCGGAGTCGACATCGACCGGATGCGCGGCCTGCTGCTTGCTTTCGGCGACTACCTGCGGGCCAGCTTCGACTTCGCGAACTCGGACCGACTGGTGCCGCTTCGCAAGGAGCTGGAACTGGTTCGGGCCTATCTGTATATCGAAAAGGAACGGTTTGGCGCCCGTATTGAGGTCGAGTGGGAGGCAAACGAGTTTCTCGAGCTGCAAGTTCCGCCGCTGTCCATTCAGCCCCTGGCCGAGAACGCCGTTCGTCACGGTCTGCTCAGGCGCGCCGAGGGCGGCACCGTCCGGATTCGCGTAATCGATCTGGGGGACGAAGCGGAAGTATCCGTTCGGGACGACGGCGTCGGCATGGATCCCGAGATGCTGGAACGAGCTTTGCGGCGAGAGGAGCCGCTCGGGAGAAGAACGGGCATCGGGCTCGCCAACACCGACCGCCGGTTGAAGCAATTGTATGGGGAAGGCTTGCGAATTCGCAGCGAACCCGGACAGGGAACGGTCGTCTCCTTCCGCGTACGCAAAGAAAGCGTCCAACGGAGTTGAACGACTTCGGCAAGCGCCAATGGAAAAAAAAGCAGACGAAATTCCAAATTCCCCGTCTGCTTTTTTGCGGTGTTGTCGACGGCGTATAATGGATGGAAAGACGAGTTCAAGGAATGCGGGGAGAAGGGGAGCAATTGGTTCGGAGACGACAATCTGTCCGGCGTGCGGCGCTGCTGGCGGGAATAGGGCTGCTGCTCGCGGCGCTGCTAGCTTCGTGCGCGCAAGGTCAAGCGCATCTGACGGTTCACCTCAACGGGACGGCCGATCTGGATTTGAACGCCTCGGCGAGCAAAACGATGCTGAAGCTCGTCGGCAAGCCCGACCTGCCCGGACAGCTTGCAGACGCGCTGCGACAAAACGGCATGGAAGCCAGCGTCGAGGATACGGGCGGCAGCGCGGGAATTCGGGCGACGCGCCGCCTCGATCTGAAGACGCTCCAAGATCGGCCGAGCCGCTTGCCGGACGGCATGCGGATGACGCTGACGAAGGACGAGCGGTACTTTTTTGCCCGCTACCATGTTAGCGTCGATTACGATGCGAGCCAAGCGTTAGCGGGCCTTGGTGAAGAGGCGAACCGGAAGCTTGCCGAACTGCCGGCGATCACCAAGCAGTTGGCGCAAAGCCAGATTCGCTTCGACCTCTTGCTGACGACGCCGATCAGGCTGCGGGATCACAATGCCGACGAGACGCGGGACGGAGGGCGGACGCTCGTCTGGCACGCGAAGCTGCTGGAGAACAACCACATCGAATTGGGCTTCCCGCTGCCGAATGTCCGCCATATCGCGAACGTGGGGATTCCCGCCCTTTTGGCGCTCGTCCTCGCCGTTGCGGGCACCATCCTTTTCTGGCGAAAGCGGCGGCGCCGGTCCGCATAAATCAGCGGGGAGCCGCCTTCCGCGCCGGCAGATCTTAAACGCTCCGAACGCCCACGGACGGCGGCTTCGCGAAATGGGACTTTACGCCGGTCGAGCATGCCTCTTTGTATGCGAAAAATCGAATAGAAACGCAAAGGGACTGCCAAGCAAAAGACAGTCTCCCGCTCCGCAAGACGGAGGGGAGGCTGTCTTTTGGCGTTTACCGGACCAATTGGATAAAGGCGCGCGCCGCGCTGGATAGCGGCATGTTGCGCATCGTCAGGATGCCGACGCGGGAGGGGGGGAGCGAGACGTCGAGCCGCACTTCGAAGAGCGAGCCTTCCTCCAGCTCCCGGGATACGAATTCCCGGGTGACGTAGGAGATGCCGAGCCCTCTGCGCGCGAACTCGATCAACAGATCGACGCTGCCGACCTCGATCTCCGGCTTGATCGAGTAGCCGTAGCTCTGGAACAGCTCGGTGATCGTCATCCGCGCCCGGCTGTTGCGGGAGAACAGGATGATCGGATACTGCAGCAGCGCGTCCAGCGACAGTACCTGATCCTTCAGTTCCGCGTAGCGCGCTCCCGCCACGAAGCAGTCCCGAAGCTGGAAGCTCTCCGTGATCTGCAGCTGCGGATCGACGATCGGCATGCGCACGACCCCGAGGTCGATCCGCCCTTCTTTCAGAAACGTGATTACCTCCGGTGTCGTGCCGTGGTTGAGATGCAGCTTGACGCCCGGATGCCGCTCGTGAAATTGCTCTAGATATGGCAGCACGTAGTGCTTGAACAGCGAGTCGCTGCCGCCGATCCGCAGCTCGCCGCTGTCCAGGTTTTTGAGCGCCGCCATCTTCTCCTCCGCGAGGGTGATGAGAATTTGCGATTGCTCGATGTAGGCGTACAGCACCGACCCTTCCGGCGTCAGGTCGACCCCTTTGGACGTCCGGTAGAACAGGGCGACGCCGAAGCTTTCCTCGAGCTGCTTGATGGCATGGCTTACGCTCGGCTGCGTCAAATACAGCGACTTGGCCGCCTGCGACAGGCTCCCCGTCTTCGCCGCCCAGTAGAATACCTTGTACCATTCGTAGTTGATGGCCATAGAAACGTTCTATATCTCCTGTGAAATATATTAATTACTTGTATGGCTTCCATTCGTATTATAGTGGAATTACGGAAAAGAAACCAGAGCGGCTCCGACGCTCGAAGGGATGGTGGACCATATGGAGCCGTGCACCTTTATTTTGTTCGGCGCGACGGGGGATTTGGCCAAACGGAAAATCTACCCCGCGCTGTTTAACCTGTTCGCGCGCGGCCTGCTGCCGGAGCATTTCTCCGTCGTCGGCCTCGGCCGCCGAGAGTGGACCGCCGAAGTGTACCAAGCCGCCGTAGAGAGGTCTATCTACCAATTCTCGCGGACCAAGCCGGACGACGCCGAGGCGTTGAACCGGTTTTTGCAGGCGTTCGCCTACCGCGTGCTCGACATCGGACGCGAAGAGGACTATCGAGGCTTGCTGGCTCAGGTCGAGTCGCACGAGAATGCGCTCGGTCTGCCGCAGAATCGGATGTTCTACTTGTCCGTCGGGCCCGAATACTTCGAGACGATCGCGGACCACATTCGCGGCAGCGGCTTGGGCAGGGTGAACGGGTGGAAGCGCCTGGTCATCGAGAAGCCGTTCGGCCACGACCTGCCGTCGGCTCGTACGCTTAACCGTAAGCTCGCAGAGTCGTTCGCGGAAGAGGAGATATATCGGATCGACCACTATCTCGGCAAGCCCGTCGTCCAGCGTCTCGAGTCGCTCCAGCAGGCGAATCCCGTCATTCAAGCGCTGTGGACGAACCGCTACATCGCCAACGTGCAGATCACGGCCAGCGAGACGGTCGGCGTCGAGGAGCGGGCGGGGTATTATGATCACGTAGGCGCCCTGCGGGATATGGTACAGAACCATCTGCTGCAGCTTCTCATGATGACGGCGATCCGTTTGCCTTATGACGGCGGCGGCGCCGAGCAGGTACGCTTCCAGAAAAAGAAGGCGATGGAGGCGCTTGAGCCTCTCCACCTCGACAACGCGGCGCTGCATGTGGTTCGCGGCCAGTATGCGGAGGGTACCATCGGCGGGTTGCCGGTCGCCGGCTATACGTCCGAGCCGGGCATCCCGGCCGCGTCCGCGAACGAGACGTTCATCGCGGCGCGGCTGCGCATCGACAACAACGACTGGCGAGGCATCCCGTTCTATATCCGGACGGGCAAGCGCATGAAGAAGAAGTCGACGCGCATCGTGGTCGAGTTCAAGGCGCCGCTGAAGCAGGGACGGCACGAGGGCGAAGGCGGCGCGCTGCCGAATCTGCTCGTCATCGAGATCGGCCCGGAAGAGAGCATCTCCCTGCGACTCAACACGAAGGAGCCTGGCGCGCCTGATGCGTTCAAGCCGATCCGCGTCGACCTGCATCTCACGCCGCCGGATTCGCCCGAAGCCTACGAGAACCTGATCGGCGACGCGCTCCGGGGAGACGCCGCGTTCTTTGCCCACTGGGACGAGGTCGAACGCTCCTGGCAGTGGGTTCAGCCGGTGCTGGACGCCTTCGCGAGCGACCGGGTTCCGCTTCGCCGCTACGAGGCCGGCACCTACGGGCCCGCCGAATCCGACGCGCTGCTGGCGGCGGACGGCTTCCGCTGGTGGTTCGACGACGACGAGCCCGCAACATCCCATTCAAAGTCAACGGAAGGAGATCGTTATGCCAACCACGCACACCCTTGAGCAGCGCTCGATCGATACGATTCGCACGCTGTCGATCGACGCCACCAACGCCGCCAATTCCGGCCATCCCGGACTCCCGATGGGGGCGGCTCCCATGGCCTACGCCCTCTGGGCCGGCCATCTGAAGCACAATCCCGCTCACTCCAAATGGTTCAACCGCGACCGGTTCGTCCTGTCGGCGGGTCACGGCTCCGCCTTGCTGTACAGCCTGCTGCACCTGTTCGGTTACGACGTGACCCTCGACGACCTGAGGCAGTTTCGCAAGCTCAACAGCCGGACGCCGGGACATCCCGAATACGGTCACACCGACGGGGTGGAAGCCACCACGGGACCGCTCGGCCAAGGGATCGCGAACGCGGTCGGAATGGCGATGGCCGAAGCGCATCTCGCCGCGAAGTTCAACCGCGAAGGATATCCGGTCGTCGACCATCACACGTTCGCGCTCGTCGGCGACGGCTGCCTCATGGAGGGCATCTCCTATGAGGCAATGTCGATGGCGGGCCACATGAAGCTCGGCAAACTTGTTGTGCTGTACGATTCGAACGACATCTCCCTCGACGGGGAGCTGAACCTGAGCTTCGGCGAACAAATCCGCCAACGCGTCGAATCCGCCAACTGGCACTATCTGCGCGTCGAGGACGGCAACGACGTCGTGGCCGTGTCGGAGGCGATCGCGGCCGCCAAGGCGCATACGCATCAGCCGACCCTGATCGAGGTTCGCACGATCATCGGCTACGGCAGCAAGGTGGCGGGCACGAACAAGGTGCACGGCAATCCGCTCGGCCTGGAGGAAGCGAAAGCGACCAAACAGGTATACGGTTGGACGTATGAGGAAGACTTTACCGTACCGGACGAGGTCCGCGCGCACTTCAAGCAGCTCGCCGGCAACGGCGCCGCGGCGGAGGAAGCCTGGAACGCCTTGTTCGCGTCCTATGCCGATCGGCATCCGGCGCTCGGCGAGGAGCTCTCCCGCGCAATCTCCGGCGAGGTGAAGCTCGAAGACGCCGACATCCAGACGTTCGACGCGGCCAAGTCCGTCTCGACGCGCGTCGCGAGCGGCGAAGCGATCAACCATTACCTGAAGCGCGTTCCCTCGCTCTTCGGAGGCAGCGCGGACCTGTCGCATTCGACGATGACGGATATGAAGGGCGAGCCGGTCTTCGCCGTCGCGTCCTACGCCGGCCGCAACGTCTACTTCGGCGTCCGCGAGCACGCGATGGGCGCCGCCGGCAACGGCATGGCGCTGCATGGCGGCGTCCATCCGTTCGTGAGCACCTTCTTCGTCTTCAGCGACTATCTGCGGCCGTCGATCCGGCTGGCGGCGCTTCAGAAGCTGCCCGTCATCTACGTCTTCACCCACGACTCGATCGCCGTCGGCGAAGACGGCCCGACGCACGAGCCGGTCGAGCATCTGGCGGCGCTGCGCACGATCCCGGGACTGACGGTCATCCGGCCGACCGACGCCAACGAAACGGCGAGCGCCTGGGCTTATGCGCTCACGCAGCAGGACGGACCGGTCGCGCTCGTCCTGAGCCGGCAAAATCTGCCCGTCTACGAAGAGACGCGCGGCAATCGCGAGCAGGTGGCCAAAGGGGCCTACGTGCTGTCCGAAACGAATGCGGAGCCCGACGCCATCCTGATCGCGACCGGCTCGGAAGTATCGCTGGCCGTCGGCGCCAAAGCCGAGCTGGAGAAAGACGGCGTCTCCGTGCGCGTCGTGGCGATGCCGAGCCGGGAGCTGTTCGACCGTCAACCCGAGGCATACCGGCAAAGCGTGCTTCCCGCCGCCGTCGCGAAACGCGTTTCCGTCGAAGCCGGCATCTCCCTTGGCTGGGAGCGCTACGTCGGACCGGGCGGCGAGGTGCTGTCGATCGATACGTTTGGCGCTTCGGGCCCGGGCGGCGCGGTTTTGGCGCACTTCGGCTTCACCGTTGAACGCGTCGTCCATTTGGTTAAAGAACTATTGAAGTAATGTTCATCGGAATCCAACCTTAGGAGGTTATGACCATGAAGTTCTTTATCGACTCCGCCAACCTGGCCGACATCCAAAAAGCGTACCAAATCGGCGTTCTATCCGGCGTCACGACGAATCCTTCCCTCGTCGTCAAGGAAGGCGTCAAGTTCGAGGATCGCATCGAAGAAATTTTGAAGGCCGTGCCCGAGGTCGAATCCGTCTCCGCCGAAGTCACGCCGGACGCCCTCACGGCGCAGGAGATGATCGCCCAGGCGAACGAGCTGATCAAGATCAACAACAACGACAAAAACATCACGATCAAGGTGCCGATGACGCTGGCGGGCCTGGAAGCCTGCCGCTACCTGGCCAAGAAAGGCGTGAAGACGAACGTCACGCTCGTCTTCACGGTGAATCAGGCGCTGCTGGCCGCCCGCGCGGGCGCCACCTACGTCTCGCCGTTCCTCGGCCGTCTGGACGACATTTCGGAAGACGGCGTCCTGCTCGTCTCCAAGATCGCGGAGCTGTTCCGCGTGCACAACCTGGAAACGCAGATCATCGCCGCCTCCGTCCGCCATCCGGATCACGTGACCCGGGTCGCCATGGCCGGCGCGCATATCGCCACCATTCCGTTTTCCGTCATCGAACAGCTCGTCAAGCATCCGCTCACGGATCAAGGGCTGGAGAAGTTCGCCGCCGACTGGAAAAAGACGATCTCGTAATCGGAACCGGCCGCCGGTCGTCCGAAAACCGCTTGCACCCCTTGGGGGCAGGCGGTTTTTTATTGTAGTACGCCCAGCATGGGCGTCATCTCTACGGTGAAAGTCCGGAATGGGGGCTGGCA
>NZ_JAJFOW010000127.1 GCF_020731285.1 Cohnella baijiui | reverse complement strand
GCCGCGCTCGTGCCCGCGCTGACGGCGGCGCGCGCACGGGGCGACGCCGCGGGCCTCGGCGAGCAGGCCGCCTTCACGATGCGGCTCGCCTGGTGGTTCGGCGGCGCCGCGGCGATCGGGCTCGCGCTGCTCGCGAAGCCGGTCAACGTCGCGCTGTTCGCGAACGCGAACGGCACGGGCGCGATGGCGCTGCTCGCGATCGCGAGCCTCGGGGCCGCGCTCCAGGCGGTGAGCGCCGCGCTGCTCCAGGGCCTCGGCGACCTGCGTTCGCCGGCCCTGCACCTGGCCGCCGCCGCGCTCGTCAAGGCGGCGCTCAACGCGGCGCTAGCGCCCGCACTCGGCATCGCCGGCGCCGCCCTCGCCGCGCTGGCGGCCTACGCGGCCGCCGCCGCGCTGA
>NZ_JAJFOW010000126.1 GCF_020731285.1 Cohnella baijiui | reverse complement strand
GGGAATTAGTTATATCCGCATTTGTTGCCATCGTTCCTTTATCAGCATTAGTGATCAATGGGTTAGTTTTTACTATTTATTTTGTAGGTAAATAAAGTGGCTATTGTAAAGAAATGTACGTAAAAATAACGCACACAAAACAAAAAAGCCAAGCATGTTCAAGTGACAGCATGCTTGGCTTTTCTTTTCGTTTAATTATCTTTTTTAATGTAGGTCTTGATCATGCTGACGGGATTGTTTTTTTCTATTTGGTATCACGTTATATGGAATGATATCCTTTATCTCCATACGGCGTAAGCTTCTGCAGCCATTTTTCTTCCATCTCCTGCAGTTGTTTGCGATATACACGGGGATGTTGTTGATTTCCTGCTGTTCCTTCGGCGGGTTTTAACTGCTCCAGTA
>NZ_JAJFOW010000125.1 GCF_020731285.1 Cohnella baijiui | reverse complement strand
ACCGCTTTGCGATCACATTCCACCGTACTACGCGCGGTAAGACGATGTTCCACTCAAAGCTCGATGATATTCCGGGTATCGGAGAGAAGCGTAAGAAGCTTTTGCTTAAGCATTTTGGTTCGATCAAGCGCATGCGAGAAGCGACCGTGGAGGAGTATCGTAACCTTGGTATCGGTGATAAGCTGGCCCGTCAGATTTTAGAATACTTACAGGAGACAAAAGAGGGAACAGCCGAACAAGCCGAATAAAAGTAATTGTCAAGATTATTAACATATGGTACCATATACAGAAATTGAATAGTAAGCAAATAACGCCTCACTTAAATAGGGTGAGGTAGAGGCGCGAAAACCATAAGTATTCCGCTGGAGGAATGAGAATCCAGGGAAAGCGGGAGAAAGGGGA
>NZ_JAJFOW010000124.1 GCF_020731285.1 Cohnella baijiui | reverse complement strand
CTGATTAAGAAACGCAAAACGGGTACGGTTGCTTTTGCATCCTGGACATAAGTATGGTGTCGCCATTCATCTTTCCTTCCTTTCTTCGCTATCTGTCTGCTTATTTCAACCATTGTTTGAGAAGGCCAATCGCATACGAAAGCCCTTTGGCCCTGCCGATTTCTTTGTAGACCTCTTCGCTTTTATTCTGACGGCTTGCATTGAGTGCAGCCTGTATCTGCTCCTGTTGAATATCGGCAATTAACTTCTCCATATCCTGCCGCATCATCATTGCAATCCACCTTCCTTTATCCTCTAGCTTGTGAAAAATCGGATGTTTTATTCACGATTTTCCTAAATAAAGAAAAAAGTTCTAGCAGGTAAAACAAAGCCATATGAATAAAAAAGAGTCGGCGACACGTTCGCTA
>NZ_JAJFOW010000123.1 GCF_020731285.1 Cohnella baijiui | reverse complement strand
CTCGCTTCCATTGCTTCCACAGGCACATGCGCAGCCGCCTGCGAATCCAGCCGTCGAATTGCTCGAGGTGTTTCTTCGCGGCAGCCAGTCGAAAGTAGCCCAGCCATCCCATCATATAGCGGTTTAGCCGGTTAATCCGTTCTTCCATCGGCATGGACCTCGTACGGCTTGTCAGTTCGCGGATCTTGTCCTTGAACCGAGAGATCGTCTTTGGGGCCAGCCGAATCGTCGCCTGCCTGTTGCTCAGGAAACTAAACCCCAGAAACTTGCGTTTCCAAGGCCGTGCTACTGCGCTCTTTTCCCGGTTCACTTTTAGTCTCAGCTTCCCTTCCACAAAGTGAATGACCGACGCCATGACGCGTTCTCCGGCGCGTTTGCTTGCGACGAAGATGTTGCAATCGTCCGCATA
>NZ_JAJFOW010000122.1 GCF_020731285.1 Cohnella baijiui | reverse complement strand
CGGACGCCCGCCCCGTCCCGCGCCGCGCTCGTCGGCGCCCCCGCGTCTCGGCCGCTCGGCGCTCGCGCCGTACGCCTTGGCGGCTGTCCGCTCGCCAGCCGCTCCGTCGCGATAGCCCCCGCTGCGCCCAGCTGCCCGGCCATCGCCGCGCCCGCCGAACTCGCCCGCTCCGCTCCCGCCGCGGCGTCCTCTCGCCTCCACCGGCGCATCGCCTTTGCGGCCGTTGCCCGGCCCGCCGGCGCCCGGACGGCGCTTCGGTCCGGCGGCGGCAGCTTCAGGCGACGGCGCGGGCGAGAAGTACTTGCCCTGCTCCCACCAGCGCGCCTCGCCCGCCGGCGCCGATTCCGCCCCGGCGCCCCGGCCCTTGGCGGCAGCGTGCCCGCCTGCCGCGCCGCGACCCGCAGCGCTTCGGC
>NZ_JAJFOW010000121.1 GCF_020731285.1 Cohnella baijiui | reverse complement strand
TTGTGTTACCAATACAGGATACGCTTTGGCTTTAGTCGCTTAGGATGCTTGCGCGGTCGCCCGCCTTTTTTACGCCTGCCTCGGCTCGTTCGACTCTTTGGTCGGTGAAGAGCCTCAAGTAGGCTCTTCCATGGCTGTTCCAGGTATGCTCGGAGCAATTCTATCATCGCGCCGCGCTTGCTTGCTGGGACTAGCTGCAGCCGATACATCTCGACGAGCATGTAGGCGATGAGATGCAGATAGATTTGGTTCCAGACCGCTTGCGGCTTGGTACTGTAAATTTTCTTCAATCCGAGCTGCTGCTTCATAAATTTGAAGAACAGCTCGACCTTCCAACGGTACCGGTACATCCTTGCGACGTCCTCGGCCGATACTTCCCAGCGGTTGGTCAGCACCCGTACGCGATGGCGCTTGCCT
>NZ_JAJFOW010000120.1 GCF_020731285.1 Cohnella baijiui | reverse complement strand
AGCGAGGTTGCAGCGCGATTGGCCTTGTTTACTTTGCATACGGAATGAACATCTGCTGGAAGGAGGATAACCTTATGAAAAATGTTATTCGTGAAATTACACAAGCGAACATTAAGCAAGACATCCCAAGCTTCCGCCCTGGTGACACAGTACGTGTACACTTGAAAGTAGTTGAGGGCCAGCGCGAACGTATTCAGGTGTTCGAAGGGGTTGTAATCAAGCGTCGCGGAGGCGGTATCAGCGAGACTTTTACTGTTCGTAAAATCTCTTATGGTGTTGGCGTTGAGCGTACACTACCGCTCCACTCTCCGAAAATCGACAAAATTGAAGTAGTTCGCTACGGTAAAGTTCGTCGTGCGAAGCTCTACTATCTGCGCGATCGTGTGGGTAAAGCAGCACGTATTAAAGAAATTCGCCG
>NZ_JAJFOW010000119.1 GCF_020731285.1 Cohnella baijiui | reverse complement strand
CTCGGCCGATACTTCCCAGCGGTTGGTCAGCACCCGTACGCGATGGCGCTTGCCTCTGTGGTCCACAAACGTGTAGGTGACCAGACGGAATACGCCGCTTTCGCCTGTCTTTGCATCCGTCAGTTCGACCGTGGCATCCTGGTGAATGTAGGAGGCGCTTGGCTTTCGCTCGCTAATCACGTGTATCTTGCTGTTGGCCTTGATCCGAGCGACAAACCGTTGCCCGGTTCGATTCCAACGTAGATACTGTCCGTAGTCGAGGTAGCCGCGATCCAGCAAAAAAGTCACGAGCTTCTCTGCCAGCAAATATCCCGTCACTTCCGCGTCTAAATCAGCGACCGTCGCCGTGGACAAGACGGCGCGGCTAGGGATGGCCCCGACTTCACTGGTGAGATCCAGACGCACATGCAGCTTCACCG
>NZ_JAJFOW010000118.1 GCF_020731285.1 Cohnella baijiui | reverse complement strand
CTTTTTTGCCGTATATGTTATTAGCCACCATGCGGCCCTGTCGGTTTGCCGGCCAGGCAAGCGGAATCATTGTCGGCCGTTGGTGAATATAATCGGTGACTTCGATCGCATCGCCAATCGCATAAATGGAAGGGTCGGATGTTTGCAGACATTCGTTTACTCCAATGCCGCCACGCTCTCCCAGCGCAAGCCCTGCCTCTTTTGCAAGCGTGCTTTCCGGCTTGACACCGATGGACAGAACGATCATGTCCGTCTCGATTTCCCGGCCGCTCGCAAGCATGATTTTTTTGCCGTGATTCGTAAACGAATGAACCCCGTCACCCAACAGCAGCTGTACGCCTTGATCCTGCAGATGGCGGTGCAAAATAGAAGCCATTTCATAGTCGAGCGGAGCCATCACTTGGTTCGCCATCTCAATCAGCG
>NZ_JAJFOW010000012.1 GCF_020731285.1 Cohnella baijiui | reverse complement strand
AAATTCGTAAGAGCAACCCCTAAATCAGGAGCTGCTCTTAGCATACAAGGAGGAATGAATATGAAAACCGTATTATGGGCTACCTTAGCCGCGAACGGCAACTATGCGCAATCCGGTCCCGAGAATCCGCCGAAGAAAGAGGCGTTGGCGGACTTCGCGGAGCAGGCCAGAGCCGCAGGAAATTTTATCGTGGGCCGCAAAACGTTCGAGAGCATGCAAGACCCAAGCAGAGTCTCCCAGGAGGAACAAGCAAACGCGGGCAATCCTTTCGCCGAGCTGGACATCGTGGTGATCTCCAAGAGTATCCAAGAGATCCCCGGCGCAACGGTTGCAAGATCGCCGCAGGAGGCTTTGGATTATCTGCAGCAAAAAGGCCATCAAACCGCTCTCGTCAGCGGCGGCGCGGATATCCACAATTCCTTCCTCAGCGAAGGGCTGGTAGACGAAGTAATCTTTAATGTGGCGCCCGTGTTGGAAGGGAAAGGCCTCAACCTCCTGACCGACACGGAGCGTTACCAATATCGGCCGGTGGAATTGCTGGACTGCAAGCCTCTTGGCGGGGGCGTCGTGCAGCTGCGCTATGCGGTTGCAGGGTAAATGGGCGAATCTGTCGACCATCTAACTCCCGCAGTCGGCAGCGGCAAGTTTAAAGGCCATCCGAAACGGATGGCCTTCATCACTCGCGCAGCTATGCATTCTTCTTCAGAAAAAAGTAAATCGGAATGGCCGCGTAGAGGGCAATGGATAGGTAAGAGTGGAAGAGGGAGACGCCTATGGCGACAAAATACACCGTTAAGTGCAGCCACGTCCCCTTAAAAGTCACCGCACCCGGAACCGCCATAAACGGATGATCGGCATTCTTTTTTAAGAGATGGTGATACAGTCCGTAATAGCTTGCCCCGCAGCATAGACTAACGACGCCGTACAGGACGGAAGGGAAATAAAGACTCGGGTATTCGCCGATCAACGCGGTAGGATACGGAATAAAAGCGGTACACATCAGGAAAATGCCGTTTAGAACAACGGTCGTGCGGTCCACTTGCTTGGCGCCATGAAGCAATTGATGATGAGACATCCACCAGACAATCAGGACGACGAAGCTGATGATATAGCTAATCAGCACCGGAAGGTGATGGAGAAAGTCTCTTGCAAGCTCCAAGCTTCCTTCGTTTGATTCGAGTTTCGGAACTTTGAATTCAAGAACCAGAAGCGTCATCACGATGGCAATCACGCCATCGCTCAAAGCCTCAAGTCGGTTCTTGTTCATTTAGCGTGTGCAACCGCGCGATAATGCTTCATTTCTTGGATCGATGAAAAAAAGGGACGGACCAAGGCGAAAAAAGGCTGAAAATCCGGTCCTGCGCGAAATCCCTGCATGTGCCCCTCCAACGAATCCCACTCGATTCGAACGATGAAATGATTCGGTTCCTCTATGCCTTGGATCACTTCATAGGACAAGCAATATTCGGAACGTTTCAGATAGGTCCCGGCTTCTTCATAAGCTTGCGTGAAATGCTCTGCCGAATCCGGTGCGATATTATACCGGATAATTTCTACAACCATGGCCATCTACCTCCGTATCTTTTCGGGAATATTCAGATCCAGCAAAAATTATACAGAGGTGGTCATGGCCATACAATTAGGCACATTTTTGTTCGTTGAACTTTC
Source organism: Cohnella baijiui (assembly GCF_020731285.1). Classification (GTDB taxonomy): domain Bacteria; phylum Bacillota; class Bacilli; order Paenibacillales; family Paenibacillaceae; genus Cohnella. Next base: position 135,062 of record NZ_JAJFOW010000012.1, on the reverse strand, counting down.
GCCGTGTACGGCCCCCGATTATCCCCCCGAAGCTTCCATCGATGCAGCTTGCAGGTCCAACTCCCTGATTCGCCGTTTGCCCCACTCGCACATGAGCTCAAGGATCGGCTCGACGCTTCTGCCATATTCGGTAAGCGAATACTCGACTCTCTTGGGCAGCTCGTCATAGACGGTTCTCTGAATCAGTCCATCCCGCTCCAATTCCTTTAATTGAAGGGTCAAGATCCGCTGCGTAATGTTTGGCATCCGCTGCTGAAGCTGGCCATATCGCAAGGTTTGCATGGACAAATAGCGCAGGATGACCGTCTTCCACTTTCCCCCGACGACATCTAAAGTCGCTTCGACCGGACAATTGTAGATTTTCGTCACGGCATGCACTCCTTCCCGAGCTTCCTCTGCTGCCTTCACAACTCCGCATGTTATCGTCATCTAATATGCAGACATCTTAAAGCTAGGAAATCAAGGTGTCAACCTTCCTTGAAAGGGCTATGCCGATCGCTCATCTTTCTGTTCTGTCCAATCCGGAGACGAAGGTTTTTCATACGCTGGTAGGAGATTAACGGTTAGGGGGTGAAACCCTTGGCATCTTTGAAGCTGTCGCGGAGCCGTTCCCAAACGCGAATACGCAGGCTAGTCGTGTTCCGGTTCCCGAGAATTGTTCCGGGCCAGTCCGTTACAACGAACGCTTTCACGACGATCGGCGCCATAACGACCGGAGAAGTCGTCGTCAGCCAAAGCCCGGCGGCCGGCTCGATCGCGACTCCCCGCGTCCGGTATCAGATTGTAAACGCGGTAACCGGACGGCCCGTCACCAACAGCATCACGCTCGTCGGAACCCGCACGGCCGTACTCCGGTTCGTCGTCCCGGCGGGCACGTTCCGGCTGCGGATCACGAATGTCGGTACAGGCGCGGTTGCCGTTAGCGGCGTCATCTTCGTCTTCTAGAAACCATCCGTTAGAGGGTGAGAGCATGTTCCAACTAAGCGGAATCGTAGGTGGCAAATCGCAGATCAAAGTAGCGCCCCGGCAGACGCTGCTGCTGCAGCAGATTGTAATCCGGGTGAAAAAAGGAAGAAAGCTGGTCTTGAAAAACCTCAATTTTTTGTTCAATAACGAGGCCTTTGCGATTAAAATCGAAGCCCAGCCCTCTCCCGGGAAGTTTATCGCCCGCGGCGGCGCCGGCGACCTGACGCCGAATAAAGTGTTATTCAACAACAATACCGGCGAAGACCAAATCATCTTCTTGCTGGTTAGCGCGATCAATACTTCGCGGACGACGCAGCAGCTCAGCCGTTCGGACAGCTGGCATTTGAACCTTCAACGATGACGGCCGCGCAGGGGAGATTCGTTAGCCCTGTTTGACGGCCTCGATATTCAGCTCAATCCTCAATTCATTTCCGACAACGAGACCTCCGGCTTCCAAAGGCGAGCGGAAGGTCAACCCAAATTCGCTGCGATCGATGCAGGCCGTGGAATGAAAACCGGCACGTTCCCGTCCGCGAGGATCATTGTTCAGTCCTTCAAAGGTGGTGCGAAATGTGACCGGCTTTGTAATCCCATGCAACGTGAGATGGCCTGCAAGATCATATTGTCGTTCTCCGGCCGGAGCGCAGCCGATGCTCTGGAACGTAATGACGGGATACTCGGCTGTATGAAGGAAGTCTTCGCTCTTCAGGTGTTCGTCGCGTTGCGGTTGGCGAGTCGTGATGCTGTCGGCGTCAATGGACGCTTGAATCGCGACGGTCGCCAAGTCGTCGGGGTCAAAGCTGACGTTTGCTTGGAAACGTTCGAATAATCCTTTGATTCGATTAATCCTTAAATGCGTCACCGAAAACTCGATGGAGCTGTGATCCGGATCGACTTCCCAATTTGCCATACTCATGATGAGATTCCACCTTTTTATTAAAATGCGAGAAGGGTCGCCCCAAATGCCCGTTCCATAATTCCAACTATACAAAAACGCTACTGACAGCGGCATGTCAGTAGCGTTTGAACATGTTTTCGGCTTCTTCGCGAATCCGATTTCGAAACCACTCGGGCTCCAGCACCACCACATCCGCGCCCCAGCCCAGCACCCATGGCAGCAATTCCTCATACTGACGCGCACGCAAGACCGCATGCAAGCCGTCCTGACGTTCCTCCATTTCATCCATGTAATAATAATTCGCGTCCTTCACCCGATCTGCGATGTCGAGGTTAAACAGAAGGCGAACGCGCAGGTGCCGATCGTCCGAAGGCTTGTAGTCCCTTAAGTTAAAATCCGCCGGCATGTCGAAGCGGTCTTCCAGATCCGCGAGCTCCGCCATTCGGGACAGACGGAAATGGCGAATGTCCTGGCGCAGATCGCACCGGGCCACGAGCATCCAGGCTCCCTGAGTGAACACGAGCCCGTAAGGATCAACGGTACGAACGCTATGGCGCTTCCCCTCGGCATCCGCGAGTTTTTTCGCATATTGGAATCCGATTTTGCGCCCGTCCAATATCGCCTGTCGGATCTTTTCGAGATATTCCCTTTCATGCGACGGCGCAGCCTGTTTCATAGGTGTGAGCAAGCGCATAGCCTGGCGGACGCGAGAGGCCTCCTGGCGGACGCGCTCCGGCAGAATGGCTTCGATCTTCCCGCGGGCGGCTTGCGCCCTGACCTGATAATGGTCGTCGAATCGCTGTTCGATAAAGTCCGTTCCGATGAGCAAGGTCACGGCTTCTTCTACCGTAAAGCTGATCGGAGGCAGAAAATAGCCCTCCATCAAGGAATATCCCGTCCCGGGGGCTCCCAGGATCGGCACGCCCGCTTCGCTGAGCGCCTGCATGTCTCGGTAGATGGTCCGCACGCTGGTTTCGAAGAGGGCCGCCAAATCTTCGGCCCGCACCACTTCCTTGCGCTGCAGCTCCAGCACGATGGCTAACATACGGTCGGTTTTGTTCATCGGTCGCCCCCTTGAACCCTATATAGGACTTCTTCGCCTTCCACCCCAAACCGTTCCATCCATTATATCATTTTCTTCCAACCAAGATCGCCCTCCGCCTGACCGAGGAAGTCAGGCAGAGGGCGTTAGATTGCGTTAGGGGGGGAGGTTCACTCCAGCGTCAGCTTCGGAATGGGCCGAAGAAGCACGATCGTTATCGCAGCCCCCGGAAAAACGTCCGGAGATCCCCGATCATCAGATCCGCCGCATCGATTGCCGCAAAGTGCGTGCCGCGCTCGAATTCGTTCCAATGCACGATGTGGTTGGCCAATTCGGCATAGCGGCGGATCGCGACGTCGGACTGCTGGAATACAGCCACGCCTACGGGCGTCGGCGACGGGTCTTTGGGCGCCCAGGCAGCCGGATCGTGCGCGGCTTCGTAATACATGCGGGCGGAAGAATTCGCGGTGCCGGACAGCCAATACAGCATGAGGTTCGTCAGAAAGCGATCCCGGTCTACGGCTTCTACGGCATCGCCGAAGCCATAGAACAATTCGCACGTCCAGGCAAGCAAGCCGACGGGAGAATCGTGCAGTCCATACGCCAGCGTTTGCGGCCGGGTCGATTGAAGCTTGTTGAAGCCGAACCGCTCCTGCATAAATTGGCCCAGGCGCGCCAACCGCGCCTTTTCCGCATCCGTCAGGGTGGCGAACACCTCGTCTTCGACTTGGCCGAACGGGACGAAGCCCATCGTCGCGGCGTTGACGTGAACGCCGATCACGCGCGGCGCCGCGATGCGGCCGATCTCGGGCGCGATAATCGCCCCCATGTCTCCGCCTTGAACGCCATAGCGCTCGTAGCCGAGCAAGCTCATCAGCTCGGCCAGCGCAGCGGCTGCGCGGCCCGGGGTCCACCCCGTCTCGGTCGTCGGGCCGGACAGGCCGAACCCCGGCAAGGAGGGGATGACGAGGTGATACGCGTCGGATGCGTCGCCGCCGTAGGAGGTCGGATCGGTCAGGGGACCGATCAGATCGAGGAACTCGACGGGCGAGCCCGGCCAGCCGTGGACGAGCAGGAGCGGCGTCGCGTAAGGCTCCGGCGACCGGACGTGGAAGAAGTGGATATTCGCGCCGGAGACCTCGGCCGTAAATTGCGGCAGCTCGTTTAGGCGGGCCTCCTGGCTGCGCCAGTCGAACGAGGTTTTCCAATACTCGGCCATGCCCTTCACGAAGGAGAGAGGCGCGCCATAGTTCCAGCCGACGCCCGGCAGCTCGTCGGGCCAGCGGGTCATGCCCAGTCTAAGGTTCAGGTCATCCAGCGCGGCCTGGGCGGTTTCGATGCGGAAAGGGCGGATCGTTGTCGTATTCATGATGGAATACCTCCTCGAATGGTTGGTTGCTTATGTCCTTATAGTAAGGCCCCCTTTCTGACAACTGTTTGTCAGGGAGATTCCGGCCGCGGAAAAAAGATTTTTACAGCAATGCTGCCGAACCGTAATATATGGAAGGGGGAGGGGATTTCTTGAAGATCGAGAGGCTGCTCGGCATCACCATGCTGCTGCTCAGCCAGCGCCGGGTCAACGCCCAAACGCTGGCCGACAAGTTCGAGGTGTCCCACCGGACGATCTACCGGGATCTGGAGACGATCAATGCCGCCGGTATTCCGATCGTCTCCTATACGGGGTCCGACGGGGGCTACGAAATTATGGAACAATTCCGCATCGACAGGCAGATCGTCACCTTGGACGACCTCCAGTCGATCTTGACCGCGCTGAAGGGCGTGCGAGCTTCGCTGGACGACGAGGAGATGGATGGATTGCTCGCGAAAATCAAAGCGCTCGTAGCCAGGTCCGAGCAGAAGCAGCTCGAGGAGACCGGGGAGACGCTTATTTTCGATACGAATCTGTGGCACGGCGGCGGCATCAAGGATCGGACGATCCTCTCGCAGCTTCGCCAAGCCTCCAAAAATCGCATGGTCGTTTCCTTTAGGTACACCAATACGGAAGGCGTGGACGAGCACCGGGAAGCCGAGCCGATCGGACTGGCCTGGAAAGGTTATGCCTGGTATCTGTACGCCTACTGCAGGCTGCGCGGCGATTACCGGACGTTCCGCCTCTCCAGGCTGAGCGGACTGCGCGTCCATCTCGAGCATTTTGCGAGCCGCGGCGTACGAATCGAAGATCTGGATGCGCGCTGGGGCAACCAAGAGACGGGACCCGCCGTGAATATCGTGCTGCTGTTCAACCCGCGTCTGCGCGTGCGCGTGGAGGAAGCCTTCGGCCTGGACCGCGTCGAGGTCCGTCCGGACGGATCGCTGCTGGTCAGGACCAGCTGCCCGAACAATCATTGGATGTACGGCATGATCCTCGGCTACGGACCCGATGTTCGTGTGCTGGAGCCGGCCTTCGTAGCTGACCGAATCCGAAGCATGGGGGCGCAGGTCGCTGGCCTATATGAAGAACCGGCGATGACGGAGAGGTGATGGGCAGCAAAAAACCACTCCGTTGGAGTGGTTTTGAACCGATCCTATTCCAAACTATGCAAAAAGGCTGATCAAATTGCCGTCCGGGTCTTGCACGATGGCGTATCGCTGCCCCCAGAACGCATCCCACGGCGGGCGGTGTCCGGTGTACCCCTGCTCTGCCAGCCGATGGTATACCTCGTCCACCCCTTCGGGGCTGTCGCACCGAAAGGCCAGCTCGATCCGATGACCGGAAGGCTCTTCCCAGCCGCCGTATACTTCTTTTGCCGTTTCCCGTACGTCGAAGGCTAGGCGGAACCCGCTTTGGTCCACTTCAACATGGCCTTCCTCGCTGGCGCTTTCCGGGATGTTGAGTCCCAGCCTGCGGTAGAAATCCAATGCCTTCCTCATATCCTTCACGACAATCCCGACCATATCCAATTTGATCGCCATGCTTCACTCCTCCAGCCTCTATGCGATGGATTCCCCCTTATCATATCCTTTTGCCGACCGTAGAAAATAGGAAAAATCGGACAGTTTTTCGTAGGCAGAGGTGCTGTTTCGTCCAAATAAGCGAGCATGCAACCGTTAGAAAAGAAACCTCCGTTTTTGGAGCCGAATAAGCGCTATGGCAACCGTTTAGACGAAGAGATCCGGCTGCGGCGTCTGGCGCAAATCCGTAAAGCCGTTGCCTGCTCCACGATCTGCTATAGGACGCGTTGGAGCAGGCCGGGGATCAACCTACTCGTTCGCGTCTTCCGATGCGGCGAACGGCGAAGATTTCAAAACGTCCAGCAGTCTCATGAGGAGCGCTACGGATTCGGCGCGGGTCGCTGACGCGAGCGGGTCGAACCGGTTGCCGCTTCTGCCTTGGACGATACCCCGTTCCCTGGCTATGGCTACATCGCCTCTGGCCCATGCCGGTATGGCGGCCTCGTCTGCAAAGGAGGTATTGCCGCCCGAGCCGGAGACGCCGCCCAGCGCGCGCACGATCATGACCGTCATTTCGACCCGGGTGATTTCCGCATCGGGACGGAAGCTGCCGTCGCCGTACCCGCTGACGATACCAGCCTGCCACGCGGCGCCGATCCCCTCGCGCGACCAGTCACGCAACTCGCCCCAATCGCTTAAGGCCGGGACGTCTCCATCGATCCGCTTTAAGCCCAAGGCCCGAACGAGCATCGCCGTAAATTCCGCGCGCGTAATCGAACGATCCGGCCGGAAGGTACCGTCCGGATAACCGAAGGCGATGCCGCTTTGGGTTGCTGCTTTGATTGACTCCTTCGCCCAATGCTGGCCGATGTCCGTTAACGAGATCGGAGGGCGTTCAGGCTGCGTTCCCGGATGGCCGCCGTCCGGGCTTGGGCCCGGTTGAGGCACGGGTCCCGGACCAGAGCCCGTTCCTGGATTTGGCGTCGGATTCGGAGATGGACTTGGTGTTGGATTGGGCGTTGGATCTGGTGTTGGACTTGGCGTCGGATTCGGAGTCGGACCCGGCGTCGGATCCGGTCCGGAACCCGGATCCGGGTTCCCTCCGCCCTCCTTCTCGGTCACCGTTACGGCAATATCCGTTTCGGCGCCGAGATACGAGATCGTGATCCTGGCGCTGCCGACGCCCTCGGCCACGATTTTCCCGTCCTGCCATTCCGCTACGGACGCATCCGTCGAACGCCCGTCGACCAGCTTCGAAACTTCCTTCTCGCCGCCCTTATAGTCCGCGTAGACCTTCACATCGGAGGTATCGCCGACTTTTAAGCCGTAGCTTTCGCTCTCCGCCCGAATCGCGTCTCTGAAATAATCCGCGAACCGGATTTGAAAGGCGCTCCCCAGCGCCCCTTTGGGGGTCATGACGGTGTAGCTCACCGTCTCGATCGCATGGCTGGCGATGGAAAACCGGGCTTCGCCCGCCCCGTCGGTTACCGCGCTCGTCGGCGAAATAAGGGACTCGCCCGTTTGCTCGAGCTCCACGCGTCCGCCTTGGACGGGATGGCCAAGCTTATCCCTAAGCGTAACTAAGACATTTACCGATTCGGAACCGTCGGCCCGCGCCTCGTCGTCCGAAACCTCATAACCGGACGCGTCTACATCGATTTCGTCCGCCACGAAGTCTACCGTGACGGCAAACAGCTCGGCCGTCTCGCCGACATGGGCGACAGCGGCGTACTGGCGCGCGCCGATCGCGGCGCTCTTTACCCTGAACGTCGCTTTCCCCTCTGCATCCGTCGTTTCCGATGCGATGACAGGCTCGTCCGTGCTGCCCAAGTGCAGGTCGACTTGACGTCCCGCGATCGGAAGATCGGCCGCGTTTTTCAGAACCAGAGTCAACGCAGCTTCGGTGGCATCGTCGGCAACGACCATGGAAGGCATCGCCCGGAAGGAGGACTTCGCCCGATCCACCGTGTTCGCCACGAACGTGATTTCCGCCTCGCCCGCTTCCGCCTGATCGTCCAGATCGAGCACTTGATACGCGACGGTTTCCGCCGTCGAATTCGTAACCGCGAATTCGGCCCGCCCCTCCCCGTCGGTTACGCGAATCGCGTCGGGATCGATCGGCGCCCCGTCCAAGCGAACGAGCGCCAGCTGGTGTCCTGCAATAGGCGTATTCAGCGCGTCCTTTAACGCAACGGTGATGACGCCTCGGGCTTCCCCTTCGAGCACGACGACTTGGGACTTGGGCTCGACGGACGTATGGGCGGGACTGGCCGGGCCGGGCCGAAAATCGACCGCGACCTCCCCCATCTCCAGATCATAGGCCGGCGCCTTGACTTGGTACGCGATCCGACCCGTCTTGGGACTCTTGACCGTAAAGCGCGCTTCGCCATTCTCATCGGTCGTGCCGCTTGGGGGATCGATGTCCGTCTCCCCGCCTCCCGGATCCAGGCTCACTTCAAGAGACGAATAAGGCTGCCCCTGTTCATCCTGAACGGTCAACGCCACCTCCGACTCGTATTGTCCGTCTGCCGACACCCGGGACGGCGACGAACGGACGTCGGCCAGCAGCGGAATGCCGCTGACGGCGACCGGAACGGAAGCCGTTTGGCCCCGATACGCGATCAGGATGCTTCCGCTGCCAGGCCGGCTTCCCGCCGCAACGAGATATTGCTCCGCTTGCTTCTCCTCCTGAAACAAGCCCGGGGGCTGCGTCGAATAGTCTGCCAGGCCCGTAATGTTGTAGGCGTGGCCGTCATCCAAAGCCGCATAGACGGAGAACGACGCGGTACGGTTCGTCAACAGATGCAAACGCTGCGGAACCGCGCGAATCGATTGCACCTTCATCGCGGCCATCTGCTTGCGAAGAATGGGATGATCGGCATCCTCGCCTAAGATCCAATCGTTTTTGAAATCCCAGCCCGGATAGCTGGCGACTTGCCGCATGTCCGCACCGGTCAATCCTTGGTTTCCGGCAGGATCGGGTCCGCCCTCGTACGGGGACCCGACGCCGTTGGATCGACCCGTGCTCTCCCTATTCCACACGTTGTCGATGAACGTGTCGCGATAGCCCAGCTTCGTCCCTCCGGCGCCGAACAATCCGCCCGACGTATCCGGATTGCCCGTCACGCGTCCGGCGGCATAGCTCGTTTTGACCGTTCCTTGCAGCGAGGAGCCGACGAGTCCGCCGATATAGTTCCCGTCTGCGCCGAGGGAGGAAGACACGTCGCTCAACGAATAGCTGGATTCGATCGTAGCCGGGCCGATATCGGGATCGGTCTGCAGCTGGCCGACAAGTCCGCCTACATGGTGGTTGCCCGTCACCGTGCCCGTCGAGAAGCTGCCGACGATTTTCCCGCCGTTGTAGCCGACCAAGCCTCCGACGACTTTGTCCGTTGACGAGACATGGCCGCTGACCGAGCAATTCTCGATCGTGCTATTTTCCGATGCGCCCGCAAGACCTCCCGTATACCCGCTCCCGTTTACGGACACGTTCGTCAACACGATGTTTTTCAACGTCGCGTCCTTCACCCGTCCGAAAAATCCGACGTACTGATCCGCAGGCTTACTGGCCTTCAAACCGGTGATCGTGTATCCGTTGCCGTCAAAGCTTCCGGTGAATTCCGCTCCTCGTTTGCCGAACGGCTTCCAATTGAGCGAGCTGATATCGATATTCGCGCCCAATACGTAATAGCTCTTCAACATAGACGCGCTTTGAACGAGCGTGATGGAATACAAATGGTCCGCCGTTTCGATCACGTACGGATTGTTCGCGGTCCCGGTTCCCTTCATGGCCGCCTTCGGTTCGATCGCCAGCGGCTCCGCGGCGGAAACGAAAGGACCCGATATCAGAAAAAGCCCCAGCATGCATAGCAAGACCGAGCGCAACTTGTTCATCGTCACTTCTCCTTGATCTTTTTTGCGACTTCCGGCGGTTCCTGTCGAATTATAGTAGGCCATTCTCCCAAGACGCTCACAAGCCGCCTTGCTGCCCGTCCCAAACAAAAAAAGCCCCCGTCCATTGACGGAGAGCCCGCTATTCAAGTCCGTTGCCGGACGGTCTTTTCAGCTTCCCTAGTTCGGATCTAAGGGGCGGTTATCCGAAAACAAATCCGGATTGTCCCTGAGCATGTCGGTGATGACATTCGCCACCGCGGCCGCATCGCACACCCTGACGACCGCATCGCCCAGCCGCCCCTTGCGCATCGCGCCTTTCCTTTCGAGGACCTCGTCTACTTTCCAGAAATGATCCGACCACGACAACCCGCAATGCCGGCGCGAAGGGACGGAGATTTCCGTGCCGTCCGGCAGGACCGTGTAGAGCATCTCATGGCCATCTGTCAACCTGCCCGGTACGTCTACCCACTCTTCGACGCCGTGAATAAAGGTGTTGCGCGTCAAATCGACCCCGACCAACAAAATGGTCGCCTTCCGGTCGAGCAGCTTCCCCCAAGAGGAACCTCGAGCGCAGGGCGTATCAAATCGGTGATCGTCGCCCGTAAACGCCAGTGCATCCCGACCCAGCGCCGCCACCGAATGCGTGGGGTGCAGCGAACGCAACACGCCGGGCCGTTGGCGAAATAGCTCGGGCAGGATCCCGACGCAGACGGGCGACTCTGCGACGTAGAATCTCGGTTGATCCGCATTGACGTAGGACCATGTGTGGGTGGGCAGCACCAACAGTCCATCCTTCATATACGCCGCAAACGCATCCAAGACGGTGTCCGCGCCGCCCTCGACCGGCCCCATGCTTTTCAGCGAGGAATGGACCAATAGCGTCCCTTTGCCGTCTATGCCCAACTGCTCTAGCTGCTTCGTTAAGCTTTCCAGCGTGTGCATGTTCAACCCCTCCTGGGCTCATTCTTCTTTTGCTGGCCAATTAACCCCACTGCAGCTCGCCCTTCCGCATCTTCGCAATATAGATGATTTGTCCGGTATGGCTGGGCAAATGTCTGAATTGATGCAGCAGCATTTCCAAAATGGTAGCCTGATTGTCCAAGGCGCCGTCGAACGGTGGATAATGCAAATAAGGCTGCTCCAGCAACCTTTCGGGGTTATCTTTCATGATTTCAAGCACCGCTAGGATGGTATCGTAGGATTTCTTGGAAAGCTCCAAGGCTTGCGATTTGGACATTTGCAGGCCGCGCTCGAATTCTTTGCTCCGATCTTCGGCAGGCGTAGCGCCAAAGTATGCGGTTTCAAACCATTGATGCACAGCCCCCGAGATGTGCGCGATCAGATGAGCGATGCTGTTGCTCTCGGGCGTAGGCGACCATACGAGATCTTCTTCCGATAATTGCTCGATGACGATCCGGGTCCATTTTTGGTCCGCTTTGTATTTCCTCAACAGAAGATCGATTACGGTAGTTGAACAGTCCAAGAGACTTCACGCTCCCCGTTTGAAATATTCCACACCCAATGCCCTTACTCGGTCTAGAAGATGTTGCGCTTCTCTTGGTGATTTCAATATCATCACATTCTTGTCACTATACTTCCTTAGCTTCTCGATGATGGCTGGTATCCTTGTCTTTCTGAAATTCCAAACCCATTTGATAAATTCAAAGTCTAGGCTCTCTGGACATTCTTCATTTAAATCGGGTCTGGTCTTGCCATGATACATGATTCTTCTCTTGATCACTCTGTAGACGGTTACCCATCTTGAAAAATCTAAAAGAATAATGACGTCTGCTTGCTTCATTCGGATATCAAGGGTTCGTCCGTAATTCCCATCGATAATCCAATTCTCTTCCTGTACGAGATTTTCTTGAAACGAATCCCATTCTTCATTCGGCGTTGGATTCCATCCAGGTTTCCAGAAGTACGCATCCAAATGATGAACCGGCAAACGTAAAGCCTCTCCAAGCTGCCTGGCAAGAGTGGATTTACCTGCTCCGCCCGATCCAATAATCATGATTCGCTTCATCGAAACTTCTCCTGTGAACGGGTTGGGGGAATTTCTCATCTATTTACGCAGTCGCCAAACTATCCGAATCCGTAAATGCCCGCGAACGCTTGCATGCCCAAATCATACCATGTTTTATCGCAGCGGCTCTAGCCACGAAATGAAGAGGGTGTCTCCAATGTAAGTCCGTTTACGTGAAAGACAGCTCTCCTCCATCCCTAGTGTGAAATGAAGAAATGGCGGTGTTTGGGGATATGATCCCTGCACCGCCATTACTCGCTTGCGATCCACTGCTTCCTTCTTCAACAAATGATGGGCAAGCGAAAGCCTTTCGACCTCCGAGCTTACCTTCGGCAAGACGCGAAGCAGAACACCGGAATCCGCTTTCTGTGTTGCCTATCCCGCATCCAACGATTTAGATGCAAATGTACATCTAATTTTGCTATATTCCTTCTTAATGGTCATTTAGATGCAATCGTACAACTAAATGATCCGTTTTCTGCATAAAGGACGGATTTACGATAAATTAGATGTACTTTTACAAGTAAACCGCTCCACCCTCCCGAAATGGCCCTAAATAGATGTACGAATGCAACAAATTTACTGAGTGACTCCAACAGCCTCTTGACGTGAAATAAATGCCCGTGTACATGCCGCTCGGGCGAATCCCTTATTTTTGCGGAGCGATGTTGTTATAGATACGTGTTGCCTTCACTTTGCCCGTGCTTACATCCTCCGTCGTAAATCCGGAAACGCTATTGCCGACCTTGAATTCTTTTTGCAGCAGATCCTCCGATGGCTCGGCGGCCGTGGGTCCGTCGATGCCCATCTTCGTTTCCGGCGTGACGGTCACCCAAAGATCGCCAACCTTGAAGCTTTTGCCGTCCGCGCTTACCTCGGAGATGACGCCGTCGATATTGACTACCGCCTTCCCTGTGATAGGCGGTTTAGGCGCAATGGCGGTCGAGGGTGGGGGCGTCGTCGTCGGTTCGGCATCAGGCTGCTGGTTCATCGTATAGATGCCAAACGACAACACCGCGCAAGCCGCGAGACCAACTGTCCAACCTGTTACCTTCTTTTTCGTCGCTGTGTTCATGCGTTCCCGCTCCTTTGAAATCATCTGATTGTTTGGTGCCGTCTTCTCCATGTCTTGCATCAGCTTCTCGTATGTCGCTTCTTTGAAATTCTCGCTTGTTTTCACGCGGGACATCGCGGATTTATAAACAGATTTCTTCATTCTCCAGGCCTCCGATCTTCTCTTTTAAGAGCAGGCGTCCTCTTGCGAGCCACGTCCCTACCGTCGCAGGCTTGGATTGCATAATGACTGCAATTTCCTGGATCGAATACCCTTCGTAGTAATGTAAATGAATCGGAATCCGATATTTTTTGTCCAAAGCCAGCACGGCCTGCAAGACCTCGTTTTCTTCCTTCGGCAAGTAGCCAAGGTCCTCGGGAACGGGGTTTCTGCTTTTGAACCAACCGGTTTTCAGCATGTTTTTGCTTTTATTGATCGTCGTACGAATCAGCCAAGCTTTTTCATGCTCGCTGTTCTCGAATACAGGGCGCTTTTGCAAATAGGCGAGAAAGACGTCCTGCGCCACTTCTTCGGCGTCGGCTATATTTTTCAAATAGGCAAAGGCGATTTTGATCAAGCTTTGCGAATATTGATCCAAGGCCCGCCGCACAGATTCATTGAGCTCAAATGAATTGTACACCTCAGCACCCCCTTCCCTTTGAATACAACTGAAGGTCCTTTTATTTTTCACGGTGGCTTCCTTTTTTTTAGCGGATAGCGATTCAAAACCCCTGCAAGGCTATAAACGTAAAAAAGCTTGCAGATGACTGCAAGCTAAATTTGCTATCATGTGACTTTAACGTGATCTCTCTTTCGCCATTAACGGATTATAGCTCTTCTGGGCGTATTCCATCGCGTCGATATACGCTTGCTGTTTGGAGCGCTCCATCATCTCTTCGGGGCTAACGTCTTCTACTTTGGTAGTAATCCACCATATATTCCCGAACGGATCGACCACTCTCCCCCCTCGCTCCCCCCATGACATCGTTGTCGGCTTCGTCATGGATACGGCACCGGCCTTTATGGCTCGCGCATACAGCTCATCGCAATTGTCCATATACAGACGAATCAAGGCTGGAAACGACGGCCCTTCTTGAGCAGAATCGAACATCAATAGTTTCGAGTCGCCGATGCGTATCTCCGCGTGTCCGATGCTTCCGTCGGCATTGTATACCCGCCCCAGCTCCTGCGCGTCAAACGCGGCAGTCAAAAAGCCGATGAACTTCTCCGTGTTCTTTGTCGTGATCCAAGGGGTGACGGTACGGTTCTCCGCTGATTCGTTCGAATGGCTCATCGCAATTCCTCCACGAAATAAGGTTTTGCACCCATTATAGGCCGGTATTGCTGACATCTATATGTCAACATTATCTCCGAAATGATCCACTCCATGGAACCAGTTGCCCTTCGTTCACTTCGTACACCTGATCGACGACGCCTTCGAACAGACATATATCTCTTTTGCTTTGATCAATAACATATATAGGCTCCTCCTTCGAAATCGCAGTTTCCGGTTTCCGTTCGCAGGCTGACCTGCGATTCGCGAAGGGAGTCGTATCTTAACATTGGCGACCGCAACCGTCAATTCGGCGCGCGGGAAAACAGATAAGGGAGAGGTCTCACCTCTCCCTTGTGCCCGTATTACGGTATCGGTGTTAGGGCACTGATCGGGCTGAGCTCCGTATTCAGCACGCGCTGTGCCGCGATACTGCCCGAAGCATTGACCGAGAAAGTGTTTACGACAACATCGGTACTGGATACGGATACCTGAAGCTCATAGAATACTTGCCCAGTAATGTCAAACTGAAGTCCAACGAACCTTTGCGCGGGAACGGAAAGCACGCTATGAGCTGCACCTACTTTATTGCCGGAAGAATCAAAGAAGAAAAGCTCTCCTTCAAAGACTTGGGGGCTAAATGAATCATTGGTAATGGTGAGGATGAGATTTACGCCGCCTTGATTGTTAAGCAATACACCAGTGGTTCCTATCAACGTTCTACCTCCCTTCGTGTTTGGATAAGACAGAGTATGCAGATTCTAGTTAAGTGATTGTACAAATGCGGACAACCCTGCAAATTAGATAAGTGTAATGTAGTTTCGATAAAGCGGGTGTCTTGAAGGGCGTGCAGTGACCTAAAAAGCGATCATAGGGTTTTGTCGGATTTGAAAATTAATTGTCATTTTTTACAGGATTGATTCGAATGGTGTCGAAATGGTTATTCAATAGCCCGCGAATCCTTTGAGGTGTATCATGCGCACATTTCGGCAACCTTTGATTGTGTTTCTAATGATCAGTATCGCCATTACCGTCATCTCTCTCTTCTCCAAGACGACCCGCGACGACGCTTCCGATATTTCCATTTCCGAATGGAGCATCGCTTGGACCCAGCAGTCGGAGTTGTCCAGCCCAACGCCGCCCCAAGATCGACCCTGGCACTCCGTAACGGCAGAGCACCCTCTCACCTCCTTGCCGGAAGGAGCCGCAGGCGCCTGGGTGCATATCCCCGTTCCGCCAACATCCGGTTTTCATCACCCGGGATTGTATATCGAGCGTTTATACGGACTTGACGTCACCGTATACGAAGACGGCCGGGCGATTTTCCGGTCGGCGCGCAATTATGATTTTGAACGCCGTATCATCCTTGTCCCGCTAAACGCCAAGGCGGAATCCTTGGATCTATACATTCACATCGTATCCAAAGAGGGTGCTGGCATCAGCAGCCCTGTTCGAATCGGCGAATTCTCCGCCTTGTCCTCCCTGAACGTTCGCAAGGGGCTTCCCAACGTTCTGCTTGGCGTCTCCATTGCGTTTCTTGGCCTGATCCTGCTCGTATCTACCGGCTTTGTCGTCCGGAATCTAACCAAGACGGCCAACGCGCTCAGTTTGTTTATTCTGTCTACGGGCATGCTGATCATCACGAATTCGTCATTGCCCTATTTCTATTATCCTCATTACGGAAAAGTGCTGTTCTTTTTATTTGATGCGTTTTTACTAGTCCTTTTGCCCTCCCTATACTACTTCGTCGTCCATTCTTTCGAGGAAACCTATGCTTGGTTCAGGAAGTCCGAAAAGTGGCTGTTGGGTTATTATGCGGTGAGCTTCCTCGTCATGGCGGCCTACAAAATCGTCGGCGGATCCTTCTATTTCTATTACAAGCTCTTTACGTTCTGGATTCTGGCGGTTCTCGCTTTGATCCAACTCATCGTCATCATCGTCCTGGCCATTCGGAACGCCCTTCGAGGATACCGCGATTCCATGCTGTTATCGGCGGGGATCCTGGGTCTCGCCGTTTCCGGCGCAGCCGAACTTCTCATTTTCTCCTTTCGTCATGGTCCGCATGAATTCGTGTGGTGGAAATTCGGCCTCGTATTCCTCATCGCATGTCTCGTCATGACGTTAAACCGAAAAATAGCCGCCGATTATGAGAGGCTGCTCTCGTATTCCAAAGAGCTGGAGCTGTACAACCATCAGCTGCAGAAGACGGAGAGAATGCAGATCATCAGCGAACTGGCCGCCTCCATTGCGCATGAAATCCGAAACCCGCTACAGGTGACGAGAGGATTCTTGCAATTGCTGTCGGGCAAAGCCAGCGAGCAAAACAAATACCAGTACAGCATGGCCATAAGCGAACTGGATCGGGCGGCTGGCATCATCACGGATTATCTCACGTTCGCCAAGCCCGAGCAGGAGACGCCGGTCTTGATGGACGTCAAGCAAGAACTGAATGCCATCGAAACGATTTTGCGTCCCATGGTCACCCTGAACGGCGGAGAGCTGCTCGTCAACGCGTCCGAACAGCTCACAATCTCCGGAAACCCGCCCAAATTCAAACAAGCGCTCATTAATATGTTGAAGAACAGCGTCGAATCTTTGCAGGATGCCGGAAAAATCGAGGTGGTGGCATACGAGGAAAATGGCGCGGTGGTGATACGGATTACGGATAACGGCCAAGGCATGGACGAAGAGCAGCTCGCCAAGCTGGGCAATCCCTATTTCTCTACCAAGACCAAAGGCACCGGTCTCGGCCTGATGGTTACTTTCCGAATCATCGAAGTCATGCTGGGAACGCTTGAATTCCGCAGCGAAAAAGGAAAGGGAACCGAAGCGACGATTCGGTTCCCTCTCGCGGGGGCCAATTAGCCCCAATTGTATGTAAGGTTGTCTGCATCGCCCTTCGAGCTTGCGAGATCGGCCGGATTGGGCGGGATGACCAGGACATAGCTGGAAGGCGTTTCTTCCACGACCCGAAGCTCGATTTCCTCCGGCAGCTCGATGCCGAACGACGACTGAATCGCGCTTTTGGGATCGGCCAGCAGTTGCGCCATAAAATCCGGATCCTTCCAAGCCTTCTCGATGATCTGCACTTTCAAGGATTCCAAGGACATAGAACAACAACCCTTCTTGGGTAGAATGGACTAGCCCTCCTATCATAGCATTTTTTGGGTAATATGTCCTATGATCTTCTCATTTTCGACAGCAATTGCGAGAAACCGCCTTCTGCAGCCAAGCTTACTCTCGATTCCTCGATATGCCGGGCTTCCCTTCGGATTCCCTGGGCGACGGCAGCGGCAAAAGCCGCAAGCCGGTCCGGCGCGTAGGGGACCTGCTTGAGCTGCTCGACGCAGCGTTCGGCCATGTCTGCAAGTCGGTCTGCGGCATGATGATGGTAGATCGCCGTTCGAACGGCGCGTTCATCCAATACGGTAAACGGCGGAAGGCCCGAGCTTACGATCGACAGAAATGCGTTGCCGTTGGGATCGGGTAGATCGTCCCGCCAATCGGCCCAATCATCGGACAGCTGGAGCGCCGCAAGCGCCAGGTCGACGGCTCGCTCCGCATCCGGGATTCGATCCGGCATCCCCGCATGAAGCAGCAGCCCGCTTGCGCCTATTTTCACGGGAGCCGCTTTTCGGGCCAACTGTCCGAAGTCGTTCGGGTCGATCGGATTTGCCATTTCCGTATCCACCGCGGATGCCCACTCCCCCACATATCGGCGATAGCGTTCCCACAACATGGAATCGGCCGGAAAATGGCGCAGGTATCGCCGTCTGAACAGTTCCTCGAGCAGCTGGCCGAGCGCCAAGGCACCGCGTATTCCCTCCGGACGCCGCTCCTTCCCGTCCATCGCATCGTCCAGCAGAAAATAACGGAGCATCGCATAAATATTGCCGACCGCCAAATCGCGGCATAGCTCGATCGGGCTGCGCGTCTGATCCTGCATCCAGTAAGGCAGCAAGTAGCTGATCCGATTCCCCCGCCCCCCGTTGCGCAGCGGATGGCTGAGCGCCAGCAGCGCCTGCCCCCGTTCGCCGAGCGCTGCCGGAAGCTCCGCCATCTCCTCCGATGCCTCCCGGAAGACGATCTCCAATTCTTCGCGATACGCTTCGATTTCCCGCATTTCCGCATGTCTCCCGGAGAAATGGATAAGCGTAAAATCTATCCATTCTAAATGGTTAAAAAAGCCGGCACCGGCTGAACACCGGTGCCAGCCCTTTACGCCAGCCTCATCTTAAAATCTTGATAGCCGAATTGGCGCACTACCCGGCAATCGCCGTCCTTGCCTTGAATGGCAATGGCCGGCAGCGGCATGCCGTTAAACGTATTGGTTTTCACCATGGAATAAATCGCCATATCCCCGAACGCGAGCCGATCGCCGCACTTGAGAGGTTGATCGAACGAATAATCTCCGATCACGTCCCCGGTCAGGCAGGTTTGGCCCGTAAGCCGATAGGTGTACGGCTTCTCGCCGGGCTCGCCGCTCCCCGCCAGCGGTGGACGGTAAGGCATTTCCAATACGTCCGGCATATGGCAGGTTGCCGAGGTGTCCAGAATCGCAATCTCGATGCCGTTCCGATGCAGCTCCAGCACGGACGCGATCAAGTAGCCGGCGTTGAGCGCGACGGCTTCCCCGGGCTCCAAATACACCTCGAGACCGTATTTCTCTTGCATTCTCTTAATGCAGGCTTCAAGGGTGGGGATATCGTAATCGTCCCTTGTAATATGGTGCCCGCCGCCGAAATTGATCCATTCCATCTGCGGCAGCCACTCCCCAAACCTCGCCTCGACCGCCTGCAGCGTCGTCTCCAAGTCGTCGGAGTTTTGCTGGCAGAGGGTATGGAAGTGCAGGCCGGATACGCCGTCCAGCAAGTCCGGGCGAAAATCCTCCCGTTTGACGCCGAATCTGGAGCCGGGAGAACACGGATCATAGATCTCATGGCCGACCTGCGTCGAGCATTCCGGGTTGATGCGCAAGCCTACCTTCCTGCCGGCCCGGAGCGCCTTGGTCTTGAACTTCTCCAGCTGCGAGAAGGAGTTAAAGATGATGTGATCGCAGATGGAGATGATCTCATCGATCTCGTCGTCCCGATAGGCCGGGGCAAAGACGTGATTTTCTTTGCCCATTTCCTCGTGGCCCAGCCGGGCTTCGAACAAGCCGCTCGCGGTCGTGCCGCTCAAGTATTCGCCGATGAGGGGATACAGGGCGGTCATGGAGAATGCTTTTTGGGCGAGCACGATCTTGGCTCCCGTACGCTGCATGACGCCGTTCAGGATTTGGAGATTTCTCTCGATGAGCGCTTCATCGACGACAAAACAAGGCGTCGGCAACTGTTCGAACCGCATCTTAACGAGCCAGCACCGGTTGTTTGAGCGCGTCCAGCGATTCCTGTCCATCGTCAACCAGTACGGGATTGAAGTCTTCTACCCATGGAAGTCCCCATTTGTTCAATTCTTCCATGAACGGATCCGGATCGAACTCTTCGACATTGTAGACGCCGGGCTTGTTCCACTTGCCGGTCAGCACCATGGCGGCTCCGATCATGGCAGGAACGCCGGTCGTATAAGAGATCGCTTGAGAGCCCACTTCCCGGAAGCACGCTTGATGGTCGCAAACGTTGTACACGTAGTACGTTTTCGATACGCCGTTCTTTTTGCCTTGGAAAATGCAGCCGATATTCGTCTTGCCGACGGTACGCGGCCCCAGCGATGCCGGATCCGGCAATACAGCCTTGAGGAACTGGAGCGGAATGATTTGCTTCCCTTCGAATTCGATCGGCTCGATCGAAGTCATGCCGACGTTCTCCAATGCCTTGAGGTGAGTCAGGTAGCTCTGGCCGAAGGTCATGAAGAACCGGATGCGCTTCAGTCCCGGCATGTTGACTGCAAGGGATTCGAGCTCTTCATGATAAAGCAGATACATGTCCTTCTCGCCGACTTCGGCGAAGTTGTAGACGCGCTTGATCTCCATGGGCTTGGTCTCGATCCATTCGCCGTTCTCCCAGTATCTCCCGTTGGCCGACACTTCGCGGATATTGATCTCCGGGTTGAAATTCGTGGCGAACGGATAGCCGTGATCCCCACCGTTGCAGTCCAGGATGTCGATATATTCGATCTCGTCGAAGTAGTGCTTGAGCGCATACGCCGAGAATACGCCGGTTACGCCCGGGTCGAAGCCGCTGCCCAGCAGAGCGGTAATGCCGGCTTGCTCGAACCGTTCGCGGTATTCCCACTGCCATTTGTATTCGAACTTCGCGGTATCTTCCGGCTCGTAGTTGGCCGTATCCATATAATGAGTCTTCGTTGCCAGGCAAGCGTCCATGATCGTCAGATCCTGGTACGGCAGCGCCAGGTTCATGACGATATCCGGTTTTACTTCTTCAATGAGCGCGATGAGCTCGTCCACGTTGTTGGCATCCACTTGCGCGGTCGTGATTTTCGTTTTGACGCCGTCCAGTTGGGCCTTCAACGCATCGCATTTGGATTTGGTGCGGCTTGCGATGCAAATCTCTTCGAATACCTCGCTGTTCTGAACGCATTTGTGGATGGCTACCGACGCTACTCCGCCGCAACCGATAACTAGTGCTTTTCCCATTTCTCGCTCTCCTTGCCTCATGATTTGTTTGGGGGATCAGACGATTGCCGCCGATTTTTTCGCACAAAAAAACAAGTGGAAAAAACGCATCATCGCGTATCACACTTGTTTGGATATAAATCACGAATATTAAATGCCGCCAAAAGCGGACATAGCTTGTCTAGGAAGCTTATTAATATTCAAAATATATCGGGAACGGATCAGAGTCTATATAGCAAACAATCACTTTTACCACTCTTATTGATCGTTTCACAAGTTGATGTGCGATGCAACAATGCACCTGGTCGATGAGCAACCAAACTTATAAAATTTGAGCTTTGAACTCAATCAATAAGGCAACCTAAGTTGCCAGTCGGCATTTGACCCGGCTGTCCGTATGGCCTTAACTTCCTCGCGGATGTGGTCAAAAAAATGATTGGTTTGCTAGATCCCGTATATTTGAATCGCAGCATTCCAAATAACGCAATCTCATAATATCATAAACACGCTAGATATCAACAAGAAAATAGTGAAAGCCTTGTCAATATGCGTTTGGATCAACGATCCCTGCCCAATGGGACGACAAGCGGCGTGTGCGACACCGGATCGTCAATGATGGTGCACTTCAAGCCGAACACGTCTTCAACCAGCCGCTCCGTCACGATTTCGCGCGGATCGCCTTGCGCGATCAGCTGGCCGTTCAAGGAATTGCTGCTCGAACACCTCGTATCGTCTTTTATGGGGGTTGTCACTTGGTGGATCAAAAACGATCAGCCTCTTCCTGCGAATGAAGTCTCATCCCAGTTTAGTAGAATCGTTGCCTACGGGCATAGGGAAGCAGCCGGCATCGCGGTGGAGAAATAAAATAATGCTTCCTTTTCCGGCTAACCCAAGCAGCGAATAGCCCTTTCGAGTCATGCAAAAAAAAGAAAATAGACCAGGGTCCAGCGCCTGCTCCAGCGCGAGCCGAGCCCCTCCATCGGGCCGGATGCGGATGATAAGTCTATTTTGGTTTGTTACTTTTAAAGGGTAAGAAAGTTAACTGGAAGGGGAGTAAGCAAGTGAAGGTTGTATGGCGCATCATCATCTATCTCGTCGTTTTCATCGTTGTTGTAGGGGGGACAGGGGCAGTCGGGTCCATTCGCACGATGAATGCCGGAATGTCGGTATACGACAAAGCCCCACCTGCCTTGACGAATGTACAGGTACAGAAATACGACGCGAACAAACCGACGGTGGCCGTGCTGCTGGCGAACGAAGTGACCGAAGTGTTCGATTTTCTCGTCCCGTACAAGATGTTTGCGATGACGGAAGCTTACAATGTATACGGCGTTGCTCCCGATCGCGAAATCAAATCGCTAACCGGCGGACTCGATGTCGTCCCGCATTATTCGTTTGACGACATGGATGCGCTGCTCGGCAAAAGCCCGGATGTGATCGTCATTCCGTTTATGCCGATTTTGGACGAACAAAAATATGCGCCTGTCCGCGAGTGGATTCGGAAGCACTCGAGCGACAAGACGACATTGATCTCCATTTGCAACGGGGCTGAAAACCTGGCGGATACCGGCTTGTTGAACGGCAAATCGGCCGCGACGCACTGGGGAGACATTAACCGGCTCATGAAAAAATACCCGGACATCCACTGGGTGAAAGATCGGCGCTTCGTCCCGCAAGGCCATATCGTATCTTCCGCCGGACTGACATCGGGGATCGACGCTACGCTATACGTCATTTCCCAGCAGGTAGGCGAAGAGACGGCGAAAAAAGTGGCGAAAGAGATGAACTACCCTTCTTACGATTACGTGACCAACCCGCAAATGAAACCGTTCGTTGCCGGACTAAGCGATCTAACGTACGTACTGAACAACGCTTTTCAGTGGAACAAAGTCAAGGCGGGCGTGCTGCTATATAATGGCGCCGATGAACTGGATTTGTCCGCCGCATTCGATACGTACGCCGCTTCCGGTACGACGACGACGTTGACCGTTTCCAGCGCGAAAGAACCGATCGTGACGAAGCACGGCCTGAACCTGGTCGCGCGCTATCAGATCGACAACGTGCCGAAGCTGGAGAAAATGATCGTCATCGGTGCCGATGCCGAGTCTGCGGCGGCCGATGACATCAAACAGTGGAAGAACGGCGGCAGCGGCGCAAAACTGCTGTACCTGCACCGCGACGCGGCGGATCGGTTTGCCATGGAGCCCGCATTCGAGGATTTGGCCAAGCAAGAGGATATCCGGACGGCGAAATTCGCCGCCAAGCGGCTCGAATATCGCGCCACCGACCACCTCAAGTTGGAAGGTAGGCCCTTCTCTTTGGAAGGGTTTGGTGTACCGATTTTGCTGGGCGTCCTGTCTTTGCTCATCACTTTTTTCATCCATCGGCGCTTCATTCGCAGGAAAAAAGATCGGCCGCAGATCTAAGCACATCAAGGTAGTATCGAATAAAGCTCACCTTATCAACCCGTAAGGTGAGCTTTCTAGTTCAACCCCCCAGAACCGCCCGGCCGAACAGATTCACGAGTTCCATGCTGTAGCTATTCGGATCGACGTTGCCCTTCAATTTCCCGTTGAAGGCGTATTCGTCAATCCCGCCTCGAATCGCGCTGGCCATCGCCCATACGTTAAACTCGCCGAACTCCTTTTGCTCCTGCCCCATTCGCAAAATCCGCAGCAGTTCGCTCTCCAGGGGGTCCTCTTCATCATCGTTCAGTTTGTAGTAGGGCACATTGTCCGCCGTTCGGGCATGAAAGACAATCTCGATCAGCGCGATATTGCGGGCGGGCTTCTCGGCTTGATAGGCGATGCTGGCTTCGATGTAAGCCTTCAGCTTATCGCGGGGGCTCGATGCCGCTTCCGTTCGTTCCAATACATAGGTGGACATGTCGGTCAACAGCTTCATTAACGTGTAGTCCATCAAATCGCTCTTGTCCCGAAAATGGTAGGAAATGAGCGCCGCGCTGATTCCGGCCCTCTTGGCGATTTGAGCCATGCTGGCGCGAATATACCCGACCTCATCCAGCGTCATCAACGTCGCATCGAAGATTTGGGCGCGCCTGGCATCGGCAATGAAGGTCTGTTTTTCATCCGTATGCTTATCCTTCATTTCCGATCCCCCTTGTCGATTCGATCCGCGTTCCTCCAGTACTGAAATTTCCCTTTATCCCGTATCGACACGCCAAGCTTCCCCGCTTCTCGCTGTATCTCTTTCGCGGATTCCGCATCTTTGCCGAGCAAGGCCTGCTCGCGGGCCTTCATCAGGGCATTCAATGCGGGCGGCAAGTCGGGCGTATTCTTCACCCACAGGCGGTAATCGGCCTCGAACGGGTCCCCCTCGGGAGACCAAGGATACCCATGCCCGATAAAAGCATCTGCAATAGGGGCAGGCGTCGAATCAAAAGATTCGCGAGCCAGCTCCAGGCCGTTGCGTCCAATCAGAACCAACTGCTTGCCATCCATAAAAACCGAAGCGATATCCGGTTTGGAAAAGCTTATCTTGGTGCTCTTGATGCTTAATGTGGCTTCGTCGTCGGATATCGTAATGACGAGGCTGTCCTTGATGGCTTCATTCGTGAGCCAAACGCCCGCAATCAAGCCCAGAAAAGCCGTCACGATGACCGTCCAGCCCGCTTGAATGGAAGCGATGAGCTTCAAAGGGCCTTGAAAGGGGAACCAAGGAAGAGAGGCGGCCCAATCCGCGATGGCAGGGACGAAATACCCCAGAATAAGACCCAGAACAGGGGGAGTAACCAGTACGAGTGCGCGTTCGAATCGCGTTAGCTGAACAATCGTAGCTTTCTTATTGCTCTGTTGCAGGTTGGACATGAGCGGTTGCAACTCCCTTTCCTCCGATTCGATGTGACTGGCGCAGGCGAAGAATCGCACCCATCACATGAATTCTGATCATTTAATCAAACTATTGATTGTATGATCAAATTTTAAGGAAGTTCGTTTCTCCTGTCAATCTTGTCATTCGAATAATCGCGCACGCCGTTAACGCAAACTATAAGAGCCGTTTCGGGGACTTCCCCAAAACGGCTCATGTACTGCGAAGACTCCACCGCGCGCAATCAACTCTAGCGCTTTGGCTTTAGTATTCTCCTTTAATCACAAAGAAAGAGCCTCGAATGGTTCCGGCCAGTTTAGACTTCTGCGTAGCAAACTTGAACTTCCCTTCAAGCTCCTTGGGTACTTCCATTCCCTCGGAAAGCTTGAAACCAACGGCTCGCTTCTTAGGGTCATCAATCGTATACATGACATTGAGCGCAAGCCCATCCTCATAAAAAACGTAAGTGATTTGGATGTTTTCCACTTGAAAACGCGACGTCTCCAAAGGCTTGGCCGCAAACGCAATATCGCGTTCTTTCAAAATGCGGTTCACATAATCAAGGCTCTCCTGACTTTCACTGGCAGGCACAACCGTAAATTCATGTTTGTACTTGTTCATTAAATAGCGGGCTTCATTCGCACGCAAACCGGCAAGCGCATCTGCCACAGGCGAAGACTCTAAACCAACCGTAGACACATTTTTAAAATCAACGACATACGACATGTCCACCCTCCTATTCATCTCTCATTATTCCCGAACCGGTATGGATTAACACTTCCTTCAGACACTCGACAAATATTCGGCATTTTGCATCAAAACCCTCTATATTTCGAGGAAACGAAACCACATCCGTCAAAACTCGCCTTTCAGTTGAAACACTCGCGCTCGTCTGGCTATTTCAACTGCAGGAATCGCAGCATCAGCGCCGCGGCTTCGACTGGGCAACAACATTTTTAGGAGTTGACATATCGTGGTGGATGCACTATTCTTGAGTTGATCCAATGTTGACTGATTTGATCAATCATAAAAAGGGGGTTAGATTATGGATAACTATTTTCGAATGGGAAAAGAAGTCTGTATCGAAGGCTCCATGGCTGCAGTATAAATCCAACCCTAAACTAAATCACCATCGAACGTGTGAGTATTGACTGATTAAGTTAATCTATATCAATACCATAATTCTAACCCGAAACTGGATCACCATCGAACGCGTGAATATTGACTAATTTAGTTAATCTACAAAATACCGTAAATTCTAATCCTAGACTAATTCACCATCGAACGCGTGAGTATTGACTGATTAAGTTAATCTATAGGATACCGTAATTCCAACCCTAAATTGATCACCATCGAACGCGTGAGTGTTGACTGATTAAGTTAATCTACTCAATACCATAATTCTAACCCGAAACTGGATCACCATCGAACGCGTGAATATTGACTAATTTAGTTAATCTATACAACACCATAAATTCTAACCCTAAACTAAATCACCATCGAACGCATGAGTGTTGACTGATTTAATCGATCATATTAAAGGAGAGTTGTTTTATGGAAAACCAACTTCGTTTGGGAAAGGCAATTGTTATTGGAGGCAGCATGGCAGGTTTGATGACTGCTCGCGTATTGGCGGACGTTTACGGAGAAGTGCTTGTCATTGATAAAGATCATTATCCGGAACATCCGACTGACCGGGCTGGCGTCCCTCATGGCTTCCATCCGCATCGATTTACGAATCGCGGCAAGATGATTACGGAAAATCTGTTTCCCGGCTTCGAGGAGGAGTTGGCCGCTCTTGGCTCGCCTTCCTCGCTCAATAAGACAGCGCATATTATGAATCCATATGGGATCGTCAGTGGACCATATCCTCGCAATGATTATAAATTCAGCCGCGCCGTTCTAGAATGGGTCATCCGCAGACGCGTGAGCGCGAGCCCCAATGTGAGGTTTCTTCAAAGGCATGACGTACTTGAACTCATTGCAGCTCCAGATCGCTCAGCCATTACCGGAGTTCGGGTCCGGGATCGGAAAGTTGCCGGAGAAGAAAGTGTCCAGAGGGCCGACCTGATCGTCGATGCCAGCGGCCGAATCTCCCGGTTGCCGGAATGGCTGGAGAGCTTGGGGTACGAAGTGCCGAAGCCCGACCACATGAAGGCGGCCATCGGGTACAGTACTCGCCGCTATACATTGCCGCCTGCAATGCGGCATCTGGCCGAAGAGTGGGATGTCGTCAACATTATGGGGCAGCCGGAGAACAACACCTTTACAGGCGTTTTCTCCTTCATCGAGAATCAAGTCGCCGAGCTGCTGCTGTACCGCCCCGGAGGGCAATTTCCTCCTACAGATGCGGAAGCGTTCGAACAAACGGTGGCCGGATTGCCGTCTTCCCTGATCGCGGAAATCGTCAAAGATTTGGAACCTGTCGGTAACCCGCGAGGCTTTCGCGTAGCGGAGTTGTACCGCCGCCATTATGAACAGATTCATCGCTGGCCTGCCGGCCTGCTCGTCCTTGGTGATGCCTACTGCATCTATGATCCGATTTTCGGCCAAGGGATGACGGTTGCGGCAATCGAAGCGGAAATCCTGCAATCCTCTTTGCAAGAGCAGCTGAGCGATCCGAAGCCACAGTTTGAAAAGCGGGTGCTTGAACGAATGCAGCGTGAAGCCATTACGCCTGCCTGGTGGCTGAACTGTGCGGCGGATTTACAGTGGGAGGGCGTTGAATATGAAGCCGGATTAGAGCCGCTTGAAGGGGTCGATTTTTGCCGGAAGGTGATGAATATGCTGCTTAAAGAGGGCACGGTGAACCGCAACTTCCGGCTTTACGGCATGTATTGGGGAATAAACACATTGTCTGTTCCGCTTGACGAGCTGTTCAATCCGCAAATGATCAGAGCGGTGCTGGAGGCATCGGACGAGGGAAAGGAAATACTCGCCGAGCTGCTGGAGCAGCATCAGCGGCCGCTTGAAGAAATACTGGAAAAGATCATTCCGCAATAAGAGAAGCCGTTCATTCCGTAAAAATAAAGCACCTGCCGCCCGCAACGAGGCGATAGGTGCTTTATTTGCTGACCATCCTCATCAGCATTTCGATATCCGGGATGCGAAACTGCCGTTCATCCACCGATCCCACCATGATCACTCCGGTTAGTACCGTCAGGAAGCCTGCAATCATTTCTCCCGGATCCCCCGGTGCAATCGTCCCGTCCCTTTGTCCCTCTTCGAACAAAGGCCGAAGGTTGTTAACGTAATCGTCCAACGTGTATTGGTCGATCAATTTTCTCGCTTCTTCAGGCACGCCATCGGACGTTCTTGCCTGATAAATCAGCTGAAAATACGGGACTCCTTCCTTGTCCATCATTTCTTCAACCAATTTTCTGATTTTGTCATATGCGGTCCCCGGAAGGGATGTAACGAACGAAATGGCTTCCTGCGCACCCTCTATGGCTACTTGGACAAGCGTAACGAAAAGCTCTTCCTTGGATTTAAAATAATGATACACTAGGCCATGGCTGATGCCCGCTTCCTTCACGATCATACTCATTTTGGTTCCGACAACGCCGCGTCTGGAAAATACGCTTAAGGCAGCAGACAAAATCTGCTCCCTGCGCTCATCGCGGATCTGGATCAGCTGCTCTTCATTTAATGGTGCCACGCTGTTACCAGTCTCCTTCGAGTTCATTTTATAAATTGATCAAGTCAGTCAAAGTTAAAATACAGCATTTTCTATGATCAGTCAACCTCTTTCTCACCATCGCACTTCACCTTTTGGGACGACCCGCCGTCAGGGTATCTTTAGGCCACCGTTTTACCTTTAACGCTCCTTCAATCGGTGAAGTGTCGTACATGTCTTCCCTCCTGGGATGGCCCATTGGATCAACTCATACTTTGTTTTCGAATAAATAATCTTCTTAATAGAGTCCAAGGATAAGAAGTATTCGTCCGCAAGTTCCGAAACCGTGAGCCCGTGGGCGTACTTATTGCGAATCATTCGATTGCGCTTCTGCAATTGTTCACGGTACCCGGATGTTTCGCCCCAAGCCCTTTTTTCCTCTCCGGAGGAAACATAAAGAAGCTTTCCTGCCGCGTATTTTTGGATTTCTTTCAACAGTTCCTCAGGCAATATATCGCTCGCATTTTCATATTTCATAACTTCACCGTTTACAAGGCGTATATTCGATCATTCAGTTCTCTGATGGATTTCATGATGGATGTACAGGACTCCGTGTCATCGATGGATGCATGCCAACGCAAGACATCGATCCCTTTGTAATAAGCCATACATAAGAATCTTTCCTTAAAATCCCGTATGACGATGCCCCTTTTCTTGCAATACTCGAACAACAGTTCCGGGATGTGCAAGTATGGCTTATTCAAGTCCATAATGGCAAAATCAAGAAGGAAATCGCATACGCCGGATCTGCTCCAGTCAGGGAACCCGACCGTCGTCTTGCCATCTGTAATCATATTGACGAAGAACGAATTGTTATACACCAAATAACGCTCTCCTTCACAATACGGAATTCTGTCCTTCATTTCCTGCAAGTACTTTTCGAAGAATTCACACTCGAGAACCGTTGTCTCAAACATCTCCTTCCAATTGTACCAATACCCCTTCTACCCATTGCTTGGGTTCCATTGTGGTTCACCTGTAATTCAAGAATCGTGCAAGGATATATCTAATCTTAATCAGTTCGGTACAATCATCCATATTCCTCCAAGAAGAAGGCCATCCTTTGCAGGATGGCCTTAGGGTTTCAACTATTGTATCCGTAAGTAGGTTTCGTTAAGTAGGTTTCGTTCAGCAGTCGGACGGCTAGAGCGGAAACCCAACCGAAGGCGACCATCCCGGCAATCCCCATGATAACTCCAACCCAAATGTTGATACCCATACCCGCAACAATTAGTAAGGGTGCGAGAATCGAAGCCGACAGGCAGTAGACTCTCCAACCCCGTTCGCCTTGTACGTGGAATCGCCGGGAGAATACGACCATTGCCGCAATCAGGCAGATAAAGGACGCGAAGAATGCCATGGAATGGAGCGCCGCGTGGCCGCTCATGGATGTCGGCATACCTTCGGGGGCACCTGAAGGAAATCCTAGACCGGGGTCGGGCTTAAAAAATCCCGCCATGATCATGCCGATCCCATAAATTCCAATCAGCCATGAGCCTGCCCTGCCTGTTCCTCTCATGAGTAAGCCCCGTGCCCCAATGGCTGCCAACAAGGCCAGCAATCCCGTGACGATAAAATTAGCGCTTTGAATCCATCCCAAGTCGCCCAAAGTAAGGGTGCTGATGGCATGACGCTTGATATCAAATCCTGCACGGGTGATTACCTGTACGATTGCAATGATAAAGAACAGCGGCGCGGAGATGACTCCTCCAAGCAATAATAACCTGGTTATTTTCGTGTTTTTCATTGAAATCCTTCCCTTCTGATGATTGCTTCTTTCTTGCTTCTATCATGACGACGAACCGCTGACGGTTAAATCGACACGTCCGGAAAAATGAATTTCGCGATACGCGATGAAACGGATCCCCAATAAAAAAAACCGCCCCATGAAGGGCGGCAGAAATCCGGTTCTGGAAAATTAATGTCCCATCGAGATGACGTTCGCTTGATGATCCGATTGCCCAGCCTCCGGTTGGATTTTGGGCTTCCGCAAGATCAGCGCAAGCAAGGCGCCTGCGACGGCAAGGCATGCCGCGAACAAGAACGTATCCGCGAACGCTGTGGTCATGTCTGCTACTTTGTCGCCTTTGGACGTTGCCATATAATGCGTGATTCGCGAGGAATAGTAACCGGTCAGACCCGCGACGGCGAAGGAAACGAAAACTTGCTGAGAAGCCGTCGTGAGCGAAGTGACCCGGCTGACCAGTCTCTGCGGTGCCGATTTGAGAATATGCGTATTGATCGGCATCATCGATAGCCCCATGCCCGAACCCATCAGCATATACGCTCCAATCACGTAGTACGAGCTTGTGTCGACCGTAATTTGGGACAGCATGAACAAGCCGCTTCCGACCAGACATAGACCAATAATCGCGAGAATTCTCGCTCCGATCTTGTCGAACAGTTTTCCGCCGATCGGCATGAACAACCCGGCCATGATGACTTGGGGAATGCTCATCAATCCCGATTCCATCGGCGAGAAACCTTTCACGGTCTGCAAATACATCGGAACGAGCAGGAATGACCCGAACAACGCCATCGCCGATAGCCAAAAGACGAGAATGCCCCGCGTGAAGTCGGAAGAGCCGAAAACGCGTAGTTCCAAAAGCGGCTGCCTGTGGCGGAGCTCGGCGGCAATGAACAGGATCAAAGTAACGCCCCCAACGATCAGGCCCGTGACCGTTTGCATGGAGCCCCAGTCTTTGCCGCCTTCGCTGACGGCATAGGCAAGCGATGCGAAGGTGATCGGGGCAAGCACCATGCCGAATACGTCAAGAGCGGGCACCGACTTTTGCTCGAATTTGGGCAAATATTTGATGCCGATCAGCAGCGCGATGATTCCAATCGGCAAGTTGATCAGGAAAATCCAGTGCCAGCTGGCATACTCGACCAGGAACCCCGACAAAGTCGGCCCGACGGCAGGCGCCAGCATCATCGGAACGCCGAGCACCCCCATGATGGAGCCTTGTTTGCCGGGAGGAGCGAGCCGGAAGATCATCGCCATGCCGATCGGGGAGACCATCCCCCCGCCCAAGCCCTGAATAATGCGGTACAGAATGAGTTGCTCCGGCGTTTGGGCGATAGAGCACAGCAAGGAACCCAATGTGAACAAGACAAGGGTGATCAGAAAGATTTGCTTGGCTCCGTACCGGTCCGTCAGCCAACCGGCCAAGGGGATAACGGCGGATAGCGCAAGGGTGTACGCCGTGACCGCCCATTGCATGGTAGATACCGAAGTATCGAAGTAATGAATCAAGTTCGGCATGGCCACGTTGACGACCGTGCTGTCGAGAATGACCATAATCATGCCCACGACAACGGCCATGACCGGACCGATAATGGTTTTGATCGAAAAGGGACGTTCAACTGAAGCCGATGAGACGGTGGATTGCGTAGTCATCCTTAACCTCTCTTCCTTCTCTTTTAAAATGAATGCGACCGAAAATCTTACGTTTCGTCCGGAATTCGGACGGTCGTCATTTTATCAGGGTTGCGCATCACGTCGATCGCCACGATTCGTTTGCTGTCGATGGTGATGGACACCACCGACAGTGCACCGTCGGAACCGCGTATGATAAAGCCTGGCGCGCCGTTGACGAGAGCCATCTTAATTACCAGAGGAGCCCCCTTCGTAAAAACGAGCAATCCATGCGCCACGGCCTCCGCTCCATGGATGACGCGCGGTGACGTGCGGACCTTGCCTCCGCCGTCGCTTCGACATACCACCTGGGGATCGAGCAGGTGGGCGAGCCTTTCCAGGTCGCCGCCTTGGCAGGCTGCCGCGAATGCGCTGACGAGCTCCCGCTGCTCCGCCTGCGTCGGCGCGAAACGCGGTCGGCCGCTTTCGACATGCTGACGCGCGCGGGAGGCGAGCTGGCGAACCGCCGCAGGCGAGCGACCCACGACCCCGGCGATTTCGTCGAAGGAGAGTCCGAACACGTCATGCAGCAAGAACGCGGTCCGCTCCGCCGCCGTCAATCGCTCGAGCACGACCATCAGCGCCATGCTGACCGATTCGTCCATCGCCATATGTTCGTAAGGATCTTCCGTGCCGACATCTTCGACCAGCGGCTCTGGCAGCCACGTGCCGACATAGTGCTCCCGACGGGCACGGGCGCTGTTGAGTACATTGAGCGCCAGCCGGCCGACGGTCGTCGTCAGGAATGCCGATAGGTTGCGAATCCCCGTCGGATCCTTCATACGCTGCACCCTCAGCCATGCCTCCTGCACGCAGTCCTCCGCTTCGGTAACGGAACCGACAATCGCATAGGCTACCCGCAGCAGTCGAGGCCTTTGCGCTTCGAATGCCTGTAACAACGCCATGTTCTCATTTGGATTGCGAACATCCGCATTTCCGTATGGCTCGTTCATCGTTAGCGTTCCTCCGTTCTCAATCCATCGGCGACTTGATGCGAACATCTGGGCGTTCTTGATGTTCCGGCGCACTTCGGCTGGATCGCGATCTTCATATCGTTCCTCCCCACTCCTTTGATCCTTTACACCTTAAAGACCGCACAGCAAGCTGAAGTGTGACATGGATTTAAAAAAAGAGCACCAGCAATGGTGCCCAAAAGAACGTTCCCCGATGCTACAACAGAGCCTCCTCCTGCCGCTCCCGTTTGGGTGCCCCTCTTTCTTTTACCCCTTTTGAGTTAAAGAATATAACTTTGATTACAATACAAGCAAGAGCCAACACAATAAACAGCAGGCCACTCCATAGGGTTCCTTTCAGGCCTAAAAGATCAACAAACATCCCGCCTGCTCCCGAACCGATGAACACGCCAAGATTGATAAAAGAAATATACAGTCCGGCAGCAAATTCAGGCGCTTCGGGAGCCTCGGATGTGATCCATATCTGCGTTATAATGAGGCCGCTAGTATGAACCGCTCCCCACAAGACCATGATCAGAATAAGAGATACTAAAGACGACGGTTCGCCTAGGGAAAGCAAAAAGTAAGAGAACGCTAATAAGATCGGTTGGAACACAGTCGTTCTCGCCATGTTGATTCCAAGCCATCTCCCCGCGAGTAAGTTGCCGGCCACTCCCCCGACGCCGAATACGACAAGCATGACACTGACGGTCTCTCCGTTCACACCCATCACTTGTTCTAAATATTCGGCAGAATAACTATAGACTGAAAACATGGCCGCAAATATGAAAATGGCAGCGCCAATATTGATCCAAAGGGGAATTTTACGCAATATACCGAGCTGACTCCCATACGTTACTTTCTCCGCTTTCGGCGTTTTCGGAAGCATCATGGCGATCCCGATGCCGGCAGCGATGTTGACAAGGGTACAGAATAGAAATGCGGCCTCGAACGAGAATTGATGCTGGATATAGGTTGTGATCGGAATTCCAAGCACCATGCCCATACTGGTCCCTACGAATGCCTTGGCGGATGCTTGCGTCGCTTTTTCCTTCGCATACAGTGAAATAGCCGTGACAAAAGCCAAAGAAAAATAGACGGGATGGAACAAAGCCGGAATCATGCGAAGCGCCAGCAAAACATAAAAATTCGGAGCGTAAGCAGACAACAAACTGCACCCGGCAAAAATGAACAGACATGTCACCAACACCGTTTTGCGGTTCAGTTTGGACAGCAGCAATACCATAAAGGGACCAAACAACGCGATGACAATCGCAAACGCGCCAACGAGCATCCCGGCCTGAGAGGTACTGATGCCGTAGCGTTCAATGATGGCCGGCAGGATCCCGACAACGCCAAATTCAATGGTATATATGCCAAATAGCCCAAGTGCAATGAAAAATATAGGGTTTATGGTCTTTGTGGCGGAACTGAATGGAACCAACTTCTCCACTCCCTTGTATAAAAGAGCCTGGTCCGGATCATACCGTACTAGGCTCTTAAACGAATCTTTATGGCTTGATTCCGTCATAAACGGCTTTGCAGAGATCGACGGTAAACTGGCCCGACATGCCTTCCAGCGCGGTATTCGTAAATGCCACAACGCTGAGCTTCCGCGCAGGATCAACGAACCACGAATGGCCGTAGGTACCGCCCATCCGCCAGGTGCCCGGCGATTCCGGCGTGTCTGCGGCGACAGGATCCTTCAGCAGCGTAAATCCAAGACCAAAGCCTCTGCCCGGCCAATAAGCCATCGGCAGATCGCCGATCTGGTTGGTCGTCATTTCGCGAACCAGCCGCTCGGGCAGCAGCGGTGTTCCTCCCTTCCGCAATGTTTCCAGCAGCCGCAAAAAGTCACTGGCGCTTCCGACCATGCCGGCTCCGCCGGAAGGAAAAGCCGACTCGTCAAGCGCCCGTCCAGGGGCAAGCCGGAAGCCCGCCGTGCCTTCCAAGAATGCTACGCTGTCAGGATCATACATAGGCCGCGGCACTGGAACATCATTGGCATAAGCAGTGGCCAGCCGCTCCGGGTCAACGGCAGTAAACCCAGTGTCATTCATGCCAAGCGGCTGAAGCACCAAGGAATGAACGGCTTCTTGAAGCGGCACGTCAGCAACCTTGGCGATAACGGTGCCCAGCACATCTGTGGCGATCGAATATTTCCACTGCGTGCCTGGCGTGTAAAGGAGCGGAACGGAGGCAAGCCGGCGCAGGTTCTCTTCCAATGTGATACCGGCCTGGTCCATCCCATCCGACACCCCTGCACGGTGATAGGGACCATTCTCTTCCTGAAAGAAACGGTAAGTCAGCCCCGCCGTGTGCGTCATTAAGTGCCGAATCGTGAGCTCCGCGATTTCGCCATTTGGCAACCGTGGCTGAAAGAATGGAAGCCATCGATCAATGCGATCGTCCAGTTGGAGCCGGCCTTGCGATAGGAGTACCATGGCAGCCGTTGAAACGATCGGTTTCGTTACGGAGGCAAGCCTGAACAAGGCATTTTCTTGCATCGGGATGTTCCTCTCACGGTCGGCAAAACCGGCAACACCGTTATAAACCAGCACTCCGTCTACCGCCACCTTAACAACAGCACCAACCAGCCGGTGATCGGCAAGCGTATGCTCGATAACTTCATCCACGCTTTTATTCAAACTGTTGCTCAACTTTCCCCATCCTTTCTCAATAGTTAAAGTCTTGATCACTTTACTATTGTGAGTTTATTATAATTATTAAGTTCAGCAATTTGCATAAAGCATTGAAGTTACATCTACCCTAAAACAATGGAATTCGAGTTTGTTGATGAGGAAATCCTTAAAATTAAAGGAGCCGATTTTGATGGACCATATCGATAAGCAAATCCTGTATTATCTTCAAAGCCAGGCGAGAATTTCAATGACGGAACTAGGCAAGTGTGTCAGGTTATCGCAACCTGCAGTAACGGAGAGAGTAAGACGCATGGAAGAAAGTGGAACCATTGAGGAGTACCGCACCATGATTTCCCCTGAAAAAATCGGGAAACACGCAGCGGCCTACATTCTGTTTCATACAAGGGAGTGTTATGCATTCCTTGATTTTTGCCGCTCATCTCCCGATGTCATCGAATGCCATCGCATAAGCGGAGAACATAACTATTTATTGAAAGTCATGGCTGAATCCACACGATCTCTCGAAGAGTTCGGAAACCAATGCGATAAATACGGGACCTACACCATCCTCATCGTCATGTCATCGCCAATCGGGGCTAGGTCTCTTATCCCTTCGCTGGAAGAGGCAAACGTACTTGGCGAGTTAGATTAATGCTGCACGGAAATGCAAAAAGGAATCCGGATTTCCGGATTCCTGGCAGTGCGTTGAGATCAGGCCGAGCCCCGTGCGCTCCCTACAACTCGTGCTGATACCCTCTTCCGTCTACGCAAGTCAATTTTTGTAGTCGAACGGACCGTTGCAGGACGATTCGTAAAGCCAAGTAGATTATAACTTAACTCTGAAAAAGGTTCTTGTGTATGACTTTGAGTTTCACATTTCATATAATTTTAATTGTGATACGGCCTTGTGGCTACTACATATATGCTTTAATGCCAAGTAACCCGCCCTAGATCACTGGAACGGTTTTTTGTCTTATCTTGCAGCCACCCTCAAATAGGTTTTTGCGTTCACCTATCGCAATTGACCTTATCGCTAATCTACCCCGAACTTACACCTAAACCGAATATATTCTTCCATCTCATCCATCGAATATGCATTTCGCAGAAATGCGCTCGGATGAATGACGATAGTCAATTGCTCAGTGAATTTATTTCGCTCCACAGCAGCTAGGAAACTGGTTACGATGTCATCAAGTAGTTCTAATCGATTCGCGGTAATTCTATGTCGCCCACTTCCGACAATTGGGATAACAAGGGGCTCTTTCCTACCCCTAAGCGCAATATAGGACCAGATCGCCTTTAGACCTGTCTGCAAATCGCTTCGATCCGGTATCGCTCTATTATATTCATTTAATTTGGCAGTTGCGATCAAGTAAGCGGAGCGGAACGGCGCCTCTGGCGTTTCGAGTCGTACAACAGTTCCGATCGGGTACTCTTTTCTCTGTGCTGTGCCAATATCGACTATATTAGGTGTGGGCTCGTTTAGAAGACTCGCCTGTAGTTGGCGATCAAATGCAGCGACTTCTGGATAGTACTTATCCCTGTACTGTATAAGAACGGCCCCGCCGTCAACATGGTCGTGCTTGAATGACGTATTCACCGGAATAATGGCGGTGAAGCCCTTAATTCGGAATAAATCATCCACAGTAAGACGTATCGTCACGTCCAAATCATCTCGTTTAACAACTCGCGTCAATCGAGGACGACTCATCCAGATGGCAATCAGTATGCCAGTGACAAGTACGAGCCACACTGGCGGTTTCCAAGCAGAGACTCCATTATTTCCAAAAAAGAACAATACAAAGTCTAGAATAGTCCAAATGATAGCAAACACCGAAAGCCAGTTTAAAAAGAAACGCCTAAATGAAAATGACATTTTCCAAACATTTGCTGACCAAAAAGCTGCTAAACGCTTCCTCACAATAGGCCCTCCTCAGTATTCAATCGAACGGTGTGAACAGCCCGTTCCTGCTGAGGTTGAAATTGCTGCAACTGAATTTGCAAGGGCCCTTCTGCAAATCGTTGAAAGTGATATGATCTAAAATTATTTTTAAAGAAACTGAACTTTCTTCGGAATAGCGTAGCCACTTGGGGATTGGCAGTAGTAAAGAAAATTTGGGTGCCATTCGTTACCGTAAGTTGCCTCAGAAAATCAAGAAGTCCAAGCGCATTTAACTCATCGAGATTGGCAACCGGCTCATCCAGCATGAGAAATTGGGGTGCCGAATCCATAACCAAATGCATGACAAAAAAGATCGAAAGCGCTACGGCAGTTCGTTGTCCGGTGCTCATCTGGTAAATTGCACAACGCGTTTCCTGCCCTTTGCGTATGGCTACTAACTCGTTGTCGCTCGTCAACTCAAGCGATACGAATTCGTTAGGTGCATGAAGGGCAACGAACAATCGGCTGATGGCCTCAAAATTAGCTCTCACAAACTCATCGCCGTATTTCGCAAGTGATTGAAGGTGTGACAAGGCTGTGACCGCATGCTCACACCTACTCTTTTGCGTCGTTAATTGTGATACTTCATATTGTAATGCTGCTAGTCTTTGATTATTTTGTTCAGTGAGTATCGCCGGTTCAAGAATTTGTCGCAGTGCTTCGGCTTCAGCCAACAACTTTTCAAGATAAGAACGCCACTCCGTCCAAGAGCGTTTTTCATTGAAAGTAATATTATGCTCATACAGTGCGGCTAATGCTTGCTCGGCTTTGCCTAACTGTAACAAGGCAACTGAATTCTCGTTCCGCTGTATTTCGATTAATTCAAGCTTCGATTCCATAGTCGTTTTTTCTAGCATGATCGATTGAATCCGAGTCTGTAATTCAGCTATTTTAACATCTATCTCGTCAATCTGCCGTTGCTGCCCTTCAGTTTCCACTCGTATTACATTAAGTAATTGATCCACGGATCCATTGTAGGATTCTTCATGCACGAAAGCTGCTAGTTCGTTCCGAAGGAGACGCTCCAAATCTTGAATGGCCTTAAGCGTGCAACCTGCAGCTTCCAGCTCAAAAATTTCTTTCTCGACCACCTTCAGATCATTCCTCACATCAGTGATTCGCTCAGAAAGTTGGGATACTCCGACGCGAACCGCTTCAGGGGTGAACGTTGACGAAAGGGCAACGCCGTGTAGCGCTTGTCGACTTACTAAATACTGATACACCTCGACGAATCGACGCAGACTCTCGACCTGTTCAGTGAATGCAGCAAGCTCTTTGCTACTCCGGGCCACTGCGACTCGTTTTGCTTCGTGTTCGTTTACTAATTCTGTCATCAGATTGTTTTCTGTCATAAGCCCCCGTTCCACCTGAACGACAATAAGGGCATGATCTTCGTGGTCGTGCCCGCACAATGGACAGCGCGTCTCGTCAGGATGTTCGTGCAGATACTGCCACCCGGCCGTTTTCAAATCCGCGACTAACCGCTCCAATCTGTTAAATCGACGAGTGTTCTCTTCGACCCGCTCGGAAGTTTGTTTATAATCCTGCTCGGCTTCCCCAAACCGTGTCTGCAAAACGGACAGCTGCGCTTCCGCTTGAGCAGGGTCTGCTAATAATAAAGGCGTTTCCGACACCCACCGGCATTTAACCAACATATCATCCAGTGCCATGATAAGCTCGGTCAACGCCTTTCTACGTAACTCCAGCTCGGTTCTCCTCTTTCGCATATCGGGTTGCTCATACAATGCTCGATGTATCTCTAGCTCCACTGTAGATTTTGCAAGACGCTGGTTTGCCGCGACGAGAGAATTTTTACGATTATGCTCTTCAGTAATTGCACGGTCAAGCTCTTCTTTGCCAGGAAGCTGTTGTAGCCGCTGTACATAACTGTTCCTTTGCGATAAGAAATCGTCCATTTTAGCTTCCATGCTGCGAATAGCAGTTTGTAGAGTCGTTTTATCATCAATCTCGGAATTCAGGAACAAAGGACGACTAATTATGTCAAGTTGCTGGAGTCTAGGAGTTAAGTGCTGTAGCCACTCATCGATAATGTCAGTCGAAGTGTCCTCTTCAAGCGTCGGATAAGAGTACTGGCAGTAAGCGATCCATTGGGTCATATTTCGTACAGCTGATGCGGCGCGTTGCCGCATGACCGTCGATCTCTGCACCCCCTGCCTGCCGATAGATTCGCATTCACTATTTAGTTCCTCGATTCGCCTGCTCAGACGATTGTACTGCTTCCCGAATTCACTGCTATACCGCGTCCACAACTGCTCCACTCGTTCTAATTGCTCGCCGTAAATGACCCGTGCAAAATCTTTGCGGTAATCCGACCGAGAATCGAAATTGTAGCAGAATTGATGGACCGCTTCAGAAGAAAAATAATTGTATTGGTGAAACACCCGGTTGATTTGGCTGCGACCATGGCGGGATACCTTATGCTTATAGTAAAAGATCTCTCGTTCTTTTCTCTCTGCTTCCTCAGGAATTCCGTCGAAAACACCCGCGTCACCGAAGGTCAATCTCCCGTCCCACTGTTCTGGTTCAGGGGCCTTCGCCAACAGATTCCGTTGAATTGCTCCGGTAAATGACAACTCGATGCCTTCGAGCACGGATGTTTTACCCATTCCATTAGGGCCATAAAATAAATTCACCTGTACGAAGTCAAGATCGGGTGCAGCCGACAGCAGATGAGATCGGTACATGCTTCCAAATGAGACGGATTTAATAGGACCGACTGGTCTGTTGTCGGATTCCTGCCTCGAGGGAATAATGTCGGAACGGTGGTGAGGAACTTCACCGCCTTTTACATATGCATCAAGGTTTGATTCCTTAAAGTCAAAAAGACAAAAGTCCAGTTCCAAAGGAGCCAGAGCGCTCATCCACTCCGTGAATGGATCAACCGCAATCTTCCCGCTCATACGGCTAGGAATTTTTGCGGCCGGTAGACGATCAGCCAACTCACCGAGGCTCACTACCAGCTTCTTTCCATATTTTTTGCTACGTTCGACACGCCCCATATATTGGATTGGGATGTTCTGTATCTCATTTTTGTTGATAATTATGTATAAGTAGAGATTCCAGCTCCAATCCCCCTTTAGTCGAAAGTAAAAGGGCGCCAGCAACTGCTCCTCAAAAGCAGTATAAGATTGGGTGTTTCTAGAAATATCGAGGAACTGTTCCCCCGTCATTGGAGCAAGCAAATAGAGGCCAAAAGCCATATTTTCCACGCGGTGAGTTGCTTCAAACACTTCATATTGCCCCAGATTGTGTGAGCGAACGTACTTCAACCCGCAATCGTTGATTAT
Source organism: Cohnella baijiui (assembly GCF_020731285.1). Taxonomy (GTDB): domain Bacteria; phylum Bacillota; class Bacilli; order Paenibacillales; family Paenibacillaceae; genus Cohnella. Next base: position 94,676 of record NZ_JAJFOW010000012.1, on the reverse strand, counting down.
TTCAATCAAATGACGGCTCAATATTCAATCCCCCCTGGCTGTAATCGGTCGTCTGGACTCTTCGCTCAGGTGCCGTTACGTCATCGTTGAGTTCCGGATAATGAACGATCTCCCCACTAAACTCCCGTAAAGCTAGCACGACGATCTTTTCTTGCATGAGAAAACCATGTTTGTCAATTAATTGCTCAGCCTTCGCCTTCATCTGCGTTTCATGTTCCACATATACAACTAGCGCGGCGTCCCGTACATGCTCAGCTTTGGAAAGAAGATTGACAGGCGCATCTGGCAACATTCCGAACCTATATCCGCCTTTTAGCCGACGGATTTGGGACGGGCAGCGGTCGTAATTAAGTCGTTTAAGACAACGGATTAGGTTACTAATTTTTCGCCCCTGCTGGACTCGTCCTCCCTCGCATTCGTCGTCGATATGATAGCTGACCCTATGACTTAGTTCCACCTTCGTCGCAGTCAGCTCCCCTTGCTCCGTACCCCCTAGACAAGAGCTAAAGAACCGATCCCTGTTCTCTACATCCGCTTGAACCGGATAAAGATAATCACCATTGGCCTCTGCCAGGATATCTGAAGGTAGAATAGTGTCAAAGGGGATTTCCATCTGGCACCAGCCGTTTCGCTGTTCGTTTGGAATAAATGATTTCAACGCTTGAACAGTACCACGTGGCCTCTCTATTTCTGCGGCTCCTCCGAACGGCTTGCGAAGGGAGACGAGTTGCATATGCTCCCTCCTATGGGCGAACCAAATCTTGTACTGCATATCTGGCTCAAAAACGAAACCGAGGCCATGTCGGAAGTTTTCCCTCCGAAACGCTCGCAGTCCGTTTACCCAGCCCTCTTCACCATAATGAATGTGTCTACGATAAATACTGGACCACGGACTATGTATACTGATTGTACGTTCATATTGAGGAATGTGAACCGTCGTACCGGATGCCCAGTTGGCAGTAATATATAATGTATTTTGACCGCATTCCGCCCGGAACATTGTATTGCGAAGGTCCGCGATCTCGACATGTCGGGGAGCACTGTTTAGTTGAGGATGTAACACTATATATTTATATTCATTGCGATCGGGGAAAAGAAAGCTTAACTGGTTAACATCTTGGTTAAAGACATCGGCGCATATAAACGAGACCAATCGATTTGGGCGCGCTTCCCCGAACAATACAATATGTTTGCCGCGGGATAATCCAACACGCTCACAGACAGCCAAATCCTCCCTCATTGGCTGCAGCTTACTCTGTGGCACCAAACAGCAGCGATCGCCCGCCGCCGATTGAAAGACATATAATATAATACCGGTGAAATTACTTTCATATATGTGATCTAACGCTCCTTCACCGACATAACAGAAGTCTGCCCATAGATTCATATGATCTTGGAACGCTTTCCATGTCATGCCTTCGCAACACAAACACCACAGCTTATTCGGCGGTGGTTGAAGTTCCTCATTGTAAACCATTTCATCGATCAGTTGTAATGGAACGACATATTCGGGAGTAATGAACAAATCCGCCCGCTCCGAGCGGGCCAATCGTAGTGCCTCCCGAACCCTATCTATATGCAGGGCCTCCGTTGAACAAACCCCCATTTCGGATGACGCCACGAGCTCTCCCATTGGTTGCAAACGCATTAGATTGAACGACTGCGTTTCAGTTTCTAGACAATCAAATCGTGGGACAATTGATTCGCCCGGACACGTTTCAGCAAAACACGCCTCAACAGTCATGATCGAAATCGGCATCTATATTCTATCCTCCTGACTCGCTTCATAGCTTCACAAATATACCAACATTTTACTTGTGATGTGCCGTTCGAGCAAGTGTTCTATCTACCCCCTTAGAGTGACTGTCCACACCTTGCAAGGGAACTTGGACCCAAATTTCGCCCTACTTATGATAAGGCTCACCTTAACGTACCTATCGGCGAAAAATGCGCAAGGAGCATGCCACGGCATGCTCCTTTATTGATGTTCTTATAGATTGTTATTTTCACGATCTGCACGGCAGCCACCAAACTATTCCTAACACTTCGTTTGGAAATTCGCTTTCCCCACCAAGATGTCCTCCAGGAATTTTTTCGACTTTCTCAGCTGCTTCTGAATATCTTCGATTTCTTTGATTTTCTGCTCCACCATTTTCTTCTTTTCCTCGCTGGATAAATGAAGTTGTGGATTGACCAGCAAACTTAACTCTTCTATAGAAAATTCCACGGACAAAAGTGCCTTCACATCATTTAGATATTCGACAATCTCTTCAGAGTAAATCCGATAATTGTTCGCATCTCTTTGAACAAATACGTCCGGAATGAGGTTTTTGCGTTCGTAGAACCTCAAGGTAGATATCGGCAGACCCGTTAATTTGGAAACGTCATTTATTTTCATCATGGGACTTCTCCTTACCTATTGCTATAAACCTAAGTTTATAGTTCATAATGCGTTTAGGATAACGAATGACATGCGACATGTCAAAAAAAAGGTTATCCAAAGGAGAGATTCTATGTTCAACCATATCCAAACTAACGACTTTGCCAATATTGTCAGGGGACGACGTTCCGTTCGCCATTATGATGAGAACTTTAAAATATCGAAAGAAGAGATGAACGAAATGATTGCGGAAGCCAGCTTGGCTCCGTCCTCTGCCAATATGCAGCCTTGGCGCGTAGTCGTGGTCGACACGCCGGAAGGAAAAGAAAAGCTACGGCCTCTTGTGCGGTTCAATACGCTGCAAAACGACACTTCATCGGCCATGTTGTTCATTTTCGGCGATACCCAAAGCTATTTAAATGCTGAAGAAATCTACAATACGGCAGTGGAACAAGGAAAAATGCCGGCTGAAGTACGGGACAACCAACTCAACACCATTCTATCGATGTACCCGGCTCTCCCCCATGAAATAAAAGTTGAAGTTGCAAAAGTCGATAGCAGCCTTTTTGCCATGCAATTCATGCTGGTAGCTCGTGCGCATGGGTATGATACGAACCCCATGGCAGGCTTTGAAGTCGATCAGGTAGCCAAAGCGTTTGATTTGGATGAAGAACGCTACGCGCCGGTCATGATGATCTCCATCGGAAAAGCCAAGGTAGACGGGTATGAATCCGTTCGATTAAGCTCGGACAAGATTACGTTTTGGAGGTAACCTCCAAATTAACGCTGATTAGCTTGCTTCCGATTGAATCCAAATATTCGGCTGACGGGAAGCAATCGTTCATTAAATACAAACAGCGGCAGCTACGGACTTTATGTTCCCGTCCATGGCTGCCGCTGTTTCTTTCATTTCAAGCAATTACAAGCGATCATTAATTTTAATCAGTATTTCCTTCAGGGTTTGCTTTTCCTCTGCGGTAAGGGCTTGAACGATTTCGTCCTCCACGCTCTGGAAGGAGTCATGGAAGTCTTCAATCAATTCAACGGCTTTGGGTAAAGCGTATATATTTTTTTGCCGTTCATTATTGGCAGGGATCTTACGCTCGATAAATCCTCTTTTCTCAAGACCTTGAAGCATGTTTGTAATACTGGCTCCTCGCACGTGAAACCGATCGGCAAGGTCCTTCTGAATGATATTTTTATCTTGGTTTTCGTAGATGTAGTCGATTATTTTCCCCTGTTGCGCGTTTAAACCCAACTCTTTGATGCTCTCGTCCGCTCTTTTCTTTAACTTCAGGCCGATAATCTGAAACAAATCCAGATAAGGCGTATCCTTGCGGGGCTTCATGATCGTTCCTCCTCAAATTATTAGATGGCTAACAGTCGGTAAATAGACTATACAAAAAAACAAGTATTCACGTCAAACGAAATTTAGTTTATTGACAGTTAGATCTCTAACATTTATACTCCTAATTGATTGCGACACCACACCAGGGAGGAATAGAAATGAAGAATGCAACTCCATACGCTCCGTTAGAACAAGTGACTGCCATTACGAATGCGCGTATTTTCGATGGGGAAAAAGTGATCGAGCCAAGGAGCGTTGTCATCCAAGGAGAAACCATTATTGCGGTGGGCGGCGACATTCCGGCGAATGCAACGATCATCGATGCCAAGAATGCGACCTTATTGCCCGGCTTGATTGATGCGCATGTCCACACTTCCATCGGTGGATTACGGGATGCCTTACAATTCGGCGTGACGACCGAACTCGAGATGAACGGCGATTTTACGGAAAGAGGACGCGCCATCCAATTGAAAAATGTGGATGACGTCGCCGATGTCCGTTCTGCAGGCACGGCGATTACCGCCCCGGGTGGTCATCCGGATGAGTTGCTGCCAGATGGGGATGAGATTCCGGAATTCGTATTAAAGGAATTGGAGAAGCTATCGAAGGAAGACCGGGAAGCTATGCTGGCCGCATACGCCCACGATCACGAAGAAGTGCCGCAAGTAACGACGGTGGAAGAAGCGATCAAACATGTGCATACCCAGGTGGAGAATGGCGCCGACTATATCAAAATCATGATTGAAGAAGGAACCGTCATGGGTGCCCCTGGCCTGCCTGTATTAAGCGACGAGATTCTGCAAGCAGCCGTGGAAGAAGCCCATAAGTTCGATAAAGTCGTCGTCGCCCACGTCTTGACCGCTCATTCTTCGCAAACCGCCATCGATCTTGGAGTGGACGGATTGGGCCACCTTTTTATCGACAGGCCCGAGTACACGCCGGAGTTAGTGCAATCCATCGTCGACTCCGGCGCGTTTGTTACACCGTGCTTGGTGTTGAACGCATCTATTCTTGGAAACCCCGCATCGGAATTGGCGAATGACCCGCGTGTTTATTCCAAATTAAGTCCGGAATGGATCGATATTTTGAACGCCAGCTTCAATACTTTCCCGCAAGGCAAAATGGAAAACAGCTTCAAAAACGTGATGGATCTTCACCATGCCGGAGTGGATATTCTGGTCGGGACGGATGTCGCCCCCGTTCCCGTTCCGAATCTTGGCGGTCTTGCTCATGGAGCCAGCGTGCATCATGAATTGCAATTGCTGGTCACGGCCGGGTTCACGCCGATAGAAGCGCTTCAGTCGGCTACCTCGAAACCGGCTCGCCGGTTCGGCCTTCATGATCGTGGCCGTATTGCCGAAGGGGCGCGCGCTGACCTGGTGCTGGTCAATGGCGATCCGACAACCCATATCTCGGATACCCTGTCCATTGAAGCCGTATGGTTCAAAGGTGTGCAAAGACTGAGCTAGTCATTTTGGCTAGCCATGCCCTTTCGCCTGGGCGAAGCGCCGCGTCAGCGCTCATCATGGATCGGGACAATCGTTAGGGCGATTTCGATTTTTTTCTTTGAATGATTCCATCAATCATCTTTTTGAATGAAGAAAGCAATACTCTCGTCCAGGGTCTTCCTTATGCAATTCACTGTAGTGACGGAGCGCGGACGTCGAATCATCACACATGCCCTTCACCAATCAGACCACAGAACATATGGATCATAACCGTTGCCGCTGGCGAAAAAACACGGGAGAGAACAAACACCGCTTGTTACCATGCGGAATATACAAATGCATAGGCACTTATCCCACGCATGCTTATTCTGATGCACAAAGGAGTGTTTCAGGTTGGTGGACAATTCATCCCACTACTTTGCCCGCGGCAACACTGCACACGGAGCCCATTTCTTGTATAACTCCGCCTTTGATGGGCTGAACAAGATCTTCGTCCTTACGGGTCCCCAGGGTACGGGGAAATCGACGGTCATCCGGAGTTTGGCGGATGGCCTGCTGGATCAAGGTCAGCATGTGCAATGCTTCCACTCCCCTCTCCGTCCCGACGAACTGGATGGCATCATTCTAACGGAATTGAAGGTCGGTATTATCGATGGGCGCGTCTGCGAGGGGATTGCGGAGGACGAGGCCGGTGAAATCGTCTTGATTCATTTCGGGGAGGCGCTTGATAACGGTCTTATTTCACCGGAACATTCCGGGACGATAGAAGAGCTTAGAGGTAAGCTTGATCGTGCTTATTCGAAAGCCTATGAAACGTTCTTAACCGCATTGCGGATTCATGACGAATGGGAAAAATATTATATCGAAAGCATGGATTTCACGAAGGCCGGCCTGGTTGCGGAGGATTTGATTCAAGATTTGTACGCTGGTCATGAAAGCGATACGCCAACCGTTGGGCGTCACTTGTTTTTCGGAGCTGCGACGCCGAAGGGGGCATTCGATTTTATTCAAAGCTTGACCGCTCAGCTGGACAGACGGATTTTCATCAAAGGAAGGCCGGGATCCGGAAAATCGACACTGCTCAAAAAGCTGGCCACCTCTGCCGAACAGAAAGGAATCGATGTTCAAGTGTTTCATTGCGGCTTTGATCCCAACAGCCTCGATATGTTGATATTCCCGCAGCTCCGAACAGCGATCTTCGACAGTACCGCCCCTCATGAATACTTTCCCGATCGGGTCGGGGATGAAATCCTGGACATGTACACGCTCACGATGGCCCCTGGCACAGATGAAGCCTATGCAGCCGAAATAGCCTCGATTAAAGAACGCTATTCGGCAAAAATGAAAGAGGCCACCTCCCTTTTGGCGGAAGCCGAGGTTATCGATTCTCAAATAAAGGCCTACAATGTTGCGGCCACCGATTTTTCGATCGTGGAGGGGCTCCAGCTGCAATTACAGTCCGAATTGAATGAAATGATCGGCTCCTTGCAGTTTACAAAATAAGGCAACAATCCAAAGGCGTTCTTCCTCAGACTGGGCTCGGCTGTCTAATGACAGCTGAGCCCTTTCCAATCAAGCATCTACCTTTACCTCATTTTCTTAGTCCTTGTAACCGTTCCTCAACTCAAGGGTTATCCGCTTGAACCGGGATAAATACCGTCAATTTTAAGTCGGGATCATCCGCAACGATAAGCGACTGGTGCTCGAACGCGAGTTCCCCGAGATTGGGGTGATTGAACCTTTTCAGTCCAAGCGGGATACCTAGCACTTCATGATTTTCCCACCATTGCTTGAACTTTTCGCTTGTCCTCTTAAGCAGTTCAACCAGCTCCTCGAACGAAGGATCGCCAATGTGCTGGCCGTAGCTTGTCCGAAATTGGGCCAAGAGGCTCTGGGCTACATTCGGCCAATCCGGCAGCAAATCGGGGTAGTCGGTACGGGCGAACATCCGCCACAAACTGTTTCTTTCCAGTACATTCATCCGGTTAAAGTCGCCGAACAGCTCGCAAGCCGCATGGTTCCAAGCAAGCGTATCCCACCTCGGTCCTCTTACGTAGGCGGGAAAAGGCTCTAATTTATCCAGCATCCGCTGTACAGACAGATCCACGTGCATGTCGGGCATCCATTCTTTAACGGGCGGGCGGTGCTCGGCAAGCGTATATAAATGCACCAGCTCGTACCGGTTCAATTGCAGCGCTTTGCCCAAACTGTCCAGAACCTGGGCAGAGGGCCGGACGTCCCGCCCCTGTTCAAGCCACGTATACCAGATATTGCTTACCCCGGCCATATCCGCCACTTCTTCACGGCGAAGTCCTTTGGCCCGGCGATGCGGCGCGCTTTGAATCCCAAGGTCGGATGGGGATAAGCGCGATCGGCGCGATTTCAAGAAAGCCCCCAACTCTTTGCGGCGTTTCAAATCCTCTCCCACACTCGCTTCCCCCGATCTAGGTATTATTTTTTATCATTGTATAAACGGTATTCTTACAAACAAACCTTTCTATTCTAAGATGGGGATATCTCTTGTTTAGAAGGGTGATTGAAGTGACCAAAACAAATAAATCGATGCTTGATCCTCGCAGGTGGTGGGCTTTGGCGGTGGTGCTGTCAGCGACCTTTATGGCTTTGCTTGATTCTTTTATCGTTAACGTCGCGATTCCCTCCATCCAATCCGATTTACGGGCAAGCGCTTCGGACATTCAGTTTATTCTTGCGGGCTATACGCTTGCTTATGCCGTTCTGCTGATTACCGGGAGCCGACTTGGCGATATGTTTGGGCGAAAACGTTTGTTCCTTACAGGGATGTTAGGATTCGTTGTCGCTTCGGCGCTATGCGGCGCTGCTCCCTCCGCGATGTACCTGATCTTGTTTCGCGTGCTTCAGGGCGTAACGGCGGCTGCCATGATGCCGCAAGTGCTCGCCATGATACATATGAGTTTTCCTGAAAATGAAAAAGCGAAAGCAATCGGATTGTACGGTGCGACCATCGGCATCGCCACCGTATCCGGGCAGCTGCTCGGCGGTTACCTGATCAGCCAAAATCTGTTCGACCTAGGATGGCGTTCTGTGTTTCTCGTGAATGTCCCGATTGGTGTGGCCGCCTTACTGGCCGGGATCCCGCTGCTCCAAGAGTCGCGCAACCCTGCAGCCAGACGCCTTGATCTGACCGGCGCACTCCTTTTAACGGCAAGCCTGCTGGCGCTTGCATTTCCTCTCGTTCAAGGCCGCGAGGCGGGATGGCCGGCATGGTCTTTCATTTTGCTTGCCTGCTTCCCGGTATGTTTGACACTGTTTATTATATATGAGCGCAAAATACTTAAAAATGGAAAATCGCCGCTTCTCTCCCCATCGCTTTTCCGCGATCGTTCCTTTCGTCTTGGCATATCGCTTATTCTCGTCTTTTATGCGATCGCCTCGGCCCTTTTCTTCACGTTAGCCGTTATGCTGCAGCAGGGCTTCGGTTACTCAGCATTCACTTCGGGATTAACCTATTTGCCGCTGGGAATCGGCTTCTTCCTCGCTTCACTGGCATCACCAAAGTTCGTGGGCAAGTTCGGACCGGCTGTTCTATTAGTCGGAGCTATTATTACGGCAGGCGGCTTAGGCTGCACATGGGAAATGGTCCATCATGACGGCGGTCATCTGGTTTGGAATGCGCTTTGGCCATGTTTGTTCGTCATTGGCATTGGGCAGGGAACCTGCGCGGCGCCGCTCATCGGAACCATTCTATCCAAGGTCCGTCAGGAGAATATAGGGACGGCTTCCGGCGTGTTGACGACAGCGACTCAGCTCAGCACCGCGCTAGGCGTATGTTTTGTCGGGATCTTCTTCTATCGGGCTTTGGTTATTTCCGATTTGCTTGACGCTCGTGCCCGCTACGCACACGCCTTTACCGTCGCGCTGGAATTTGTTCTTTTCCTGTCCGTGATTTATGCGTTCCTGCTCATCTTCTTCATGAAATCGGGCCAGCGGCGGCAGCCGGAGCAAGCTGTCAGCGCTTCGGGGCAGAGGGGTTGATTCGTCATGGCCAGCTGCCTGAATCCGTTTAGCAAGATGCTATCCTCATCCGGGTCCGACGTTTGACGATTCTTTCATATGAAAGTGTCACATTTTACTCCCTGTAAACGTCTTGTTCGTAAAAATGGGAGGTGGCTGACATGGGACAGTACGATGTCGTGATCGTTGGCGGCGGACTTGCCGGTTTAACCACATCGATTTATTTGGCAAAGGCCGGACTATCTGTAATGGTATTGGAAAAAGCAAAGCAACTTGGCGGTCGTTCGCTTACCGTCAATAAAAGCGGAGCATTGCTTAATTTGGGCGTTCATGCGTTATACCGAGACGGGGCGGGAGAAACGATTTTGCGCGAATTAGGTGTGGAGCTGAAAGGCGCCAACCCGCCCGCCTCGGCGGGAGCGATGTGGAATAACCGGGTTTATACGCTGCCATCAAAACCATTGGAACTAATCGCATCCAGACTGTTTTCATTCTCTGAAAAGATGGAGCTTACCCGTCTCATGCTCAGGCTGGGCAAGATGGATCCGAATCGAATCGGACAAATCAGTTTAAAGGAGTGGGCGGAACGGGAAATTCGGCATCCGATGCTGAGGCACGTTGTTTATTCGGTGAGTCGGGCAAACTCCTTCGTTCCTCACCCTGAACTTCATCTTGCGGGTCCTGCCATACGGCAGCTTCAACGAACGTTTGGCGGAAAAGCTTTCTATATCGATGGGGGATGGGGAGCGCTAGTCGACGATTTAAGAGAGCGGGCCATCCGCGCAGGCGTCGCGATTACTCGGCAGAAAAAAGCGGTCGAAGTTGAACATGACGGGACGGTTCGACGTATCCGGTGTGCAGACGGCGACACGATCGAAACTCGTCACGTCGTGATCACTGCTGGTCCGAAGGAGGCCTGCGATTTGGTCAAAAACGCGGACAGCACATCACTTACCAAGTGGAAAGCCGCCGCAAAACCGATCCGCGCAGCGTGCCTTGATCTCGTTTTGCACCGTCTGCCTGATAGAGGTTCCAACTTTATTGCTGGATTTTGGCTGGATCAGCCAATCTTCTATAACTTCCCGTCTACCGTAGCGAAGCTTAGCGATGACGGCTCTGTCGTCATCCACCTGATCAAACACCTTGGAATGCATGAAAGTGAGCCTGAAACGGACCTGTTGCAGTTGGAAAAAGCAATGGATCTCGTTCAGCCCGGGTGGCGAAAAGAGGAAATAGCCAGGCAATTTTTGCCCAATTTAACGGTATCCCATGATTTCAACAGGGTGGATAAAAGCGGCGTTTGTCACGGTCCGGCGATTCCGGAAGTGCGCGGACTGTATGTGGCAGGAGATTGGACGGGGCATGGAGAACTACTGGCTGATGCGTCTTTTGCCAGCGCCAAACGAGCGGCTCAATCGATCATTGCCGACAATCGTTCGAGAAGGGGAGAACTGAACGTTGGAGAGGGGAAAATTATATAGCGATTTAAAACCAATGCTCCTGTCGTTAGCGTATCATACGCTGGGAAGCTTCACAGATGCGGAAGATATTGTCCACGAAGTGTTCCTGTCGTGGGAAGAGAAACCGCTGCAGCAAGTACGCGATTTCAAATCCTATTTGTGCAAGTCGGTTCACAATCGTTGTGTTGATTTCATTCGATCATCGAGCAGAAACCGAGTAACGTATGTCGGTCCATGGTTGCCGGATCCTGTTGATACCGGGGAGCTACAGAAAAACGATCCCCTTGCGGGCATGGTATGGAAAGAATCCCTTTCTACTGCCGGGTTATTATTGTTGCAGCAGCTCTCCGCGACAGAACGGGTTGTATTTCTGCTGCGTGAAGTATTTCATTACCGTTTCGATGAAATTGCAGAGATCGTCGACAAAAGCACGGCAAATTGCCGGCAAATTTTCCACCGGGCAAAGAAGGGCATCGGTCAATTGCCTGATCGGAGCCCGGAAGTTATTGAGAAAGAAGCTGCTTTAGCTGAACGATTTGCCGAGGCGTTGATGACCGGGAATATCGAGTTGCTCATTGAACTTTTATCTTCGGATACCGTACTTTACACGGATGGAGGAGGCAAGGTAAAAGCGGCACTCCGTCCAATCATGGGCTCGGACAGAATTATTCGTTATTTCGTTGGTATTGCGCATGAGATTCCGTCAGGATACCGATGTGAAACTTGTGAAATCAACGGTGTACCGGGAATACGGTTAGTCGTCGGAGATATGATTTTCGCAGTGATTACGTTTCAATATATGCAGGATCAGCTATCCAACCTTTATACCGTGATGAATCCGGAGAAACTGACCCATTTTAATCGTAGGAAGTAAGGCTCCGGACAGGGGAGAACCTTGTCCGTGAGTTATGGGCCGAGCCTGCTCCCGCAACCGGATCGCAGGATGATTAATCTTGAAGTCATAAGGAAACCGCCTTTCCCGTGGAAGGCGGTTTATTTTTGAAAATTCAAATGCCTCTGGAAATGCGTCATGACCGGTTTTTCCTCGATTTAAAATAATGAAAAAATGCATTTTCTAACTTTTCTCCCTTTGATCCATAGTTTTCAGCAGAGACCGAGTTATTTTTTTTGCCTTTAAGCATGCTATTGTTGTCTCCATGGCCAAGTACCCAGGTGACCAAAGGAAAATGGACGATTTTAAAGGGTCTGCGTGACGCTCTCAAGTTCCGGATTACTTTTGTATGGCCTTTGAGGACGAGATTAAACGGCTTTTTTTTCGCACTTTTCGTCTTTGGCGTCCGTGGAAAGTCTTTATTGGCAAAATAAAAGACCGCACTGCTGCCGCATCCAATATAAAATCGTTTCTTCCTCAGCCACACCTCTTTTTTTACTAAGTTCACCATCATTCCCGTGTTTATCACAAAATTCTTCCCCGAGGGCTGCGATCGAACATATTGTACGAGCCTGCGATGTGCCCAGTCATCGGAATCGAAAGGCATAAAATAGCCGGAAAACCCTTTTTTTCTTAAATACGCTCCAATCACTTTGCGTTTACGTATTTTGTCTTTGCTGAATCCTTTTGGATTCAATGGGGCAAGAAAGTTTACAGGCAACCAGGTTACACGCTTATGCCGCATTTCCTTAATGTTAGGCCTTTCATGACCTGCGACAATCACACGAAAATGGGGATCCGTATTGTTTAGAATCGAACGTAGTGTTTTTGCCAAGTTCGACTGAACGTTATTCCAATTTCGAGAAACGGCTTTACTTTTCAAAGATATGGCAAATGCCACTTCTGCCTTGTTCTTGTTGACCTGTTTGTTTAAAAAGTAGGCTTCCACTCGCTTTAATTGTTTTGGGATCGAATAAACCGAGCTTGTTCCGGTTATATGGCGACGCAATGAGTACCCTCCTTTATCAGCACATTGTCTTTGCTGCACGTTCCTTTCACATTCCGTTGCTCCTTTAGCTTATGTCGAAACCTTTGGAACGAATTGGGTTAAAACCGGGTACAGCCGGATGCGCACCTATACTCGCCTTCGACCGTACAGCCGCCGTTACGCTGTAAAGACGATTACATATATTAATTTAAAAAAATACGGTTCAAATTCATCCATAGGAGAAAGGGCTGGTAAATGTTGGTTTCCATTATCGTTTGTACGGAGCGACCTTCATTTATAAACAATGTATTCGCGAATTATAAACGGCAAAGTTATAAACATAAAGAAATGATCATTGTTTTAAACCGGGATGACATGGACATTAACAAGTGGAGAAGAAAAGCGAGACAATATAAGAATGTGTCTGTTTATCGAGTCCCTCAGAAATACCAGTTGGGCAAATGTTTAAATTATGGCATTCAGAGGGCAAAACATAGCATTATCGCAAAATTCGACGATGATGATTATTATGGCCGCTACTATTTGTCAGAGTCCGTCCATAAAATGCGCAGACAAAACGTTCCCGTCATTGGGAAAAATGCCTGTTTTATATATTTTGAACCCAAAAAAGCACTTATGTTATTTAGAGGAAGCAGACAAAACCGATATCAGGGCTTCATTAAGGGCGGTACGTTGATGTTTAAGAAATATGTGTGGAGGAATGTAAAGTTTAATGAAAAAAAGCTGCATGGAAGCGATGTTGCTTTTTTGAGCGGATGCAGAAAAAGAGGATATAAAATTTATTCCGTGTCGAAATATAATTATGTTTGTGTAAGGAGAAGAGATATCAATTCCCATACTCAAAAAACATCCACGAAAAAATACATGCGCAGGTGCAAATTAGTCAGGTATACAAAACACTATATTCCATATGTAACTAAAAAAGTTTTGTAGCGCATGTTCCACGGCCCAGTCCATCTGGGCCGATTTATTTTTGTCGGATTGTCCATGCCAATATTGCAGCTGTTTCATAAATTAGCAGTGGACCATATTCAAGCGAAAGGAGAAAAGCACAATGAAGGGTCTTATACTATGCGCCGGCAAAGGAACAAGACTATACCCTTTTACTCTCGCGTATCCAAAGACACTTATACCTGTGGCCAATAGACCTTTACTACAGCTGTGTATTGAGAAATTAAAGAAGCAGGATATTACGGAGATCGGGATCGTCATTCATCCTTCGCATGAGGCTGCAATCAAGGAACAGGTGGGTACAGGAGAGCGATGGGGGGTGAACCTAACTTATATTTATCAAACGGAACCTAAAGGCATTTCACATGCGATCAGGCAGGCCGAACATTATATAGGCAACGATTGTTTTATGCTTCTGTTAGGGGATAACTTGATTTTGGACGAGTTGACCGAGTTGAAAAAACTAGTAGAGACGAACGGTTGCCAGGCGGCGTTAATGGTATCTGAAGTGAAAAATCCTCAGGCCTACGGGATCGTGGAAGTCATCAATAACCGCATAGTCCGACTGGAGGAAAAGCCAAGCGTCCCAAAGTCCAATCTGGCGATTATCGGTGCATTCGCGTTTACTAACGCCATATTCAGCGCCTCCGCAGCGATCCAACCTTCTGCTAGAGGAGAATACGAAATAACCGATGCCATTCAATGGATGTTGGACCAAGGCTGTTCGGTATCTTACTATCTTTCGACAAAGCCTAATATGGACGTAGGTACGTTGGAGAGATGGCTGGAAGCCAATCGCATCATGCTGGATGAAGGGAAGGAACCCCGAGAAGTGGACGGGACAGTGGTTTTGGACAATTGCAAGATCATCGCTCCCGTACAGATCGGTCAAAATTGTGTACTCAAGGATTGTGTAATCGGCCCCCATGTTTCGATTAGCGCCGGCAGTAACCTGGAGGGATGCCAGATCGAGAACAGCATTGTTTTGAATGGCGTACACTTGAAACAAGCGGTAACTCCGATAAAAAACAGCGTGATCGGTTTTCGATCCATGATGGCTAGCCTTCACTCGCCGAGAAAGGTGGGAGATGGGTGAATATTTTAGTGGTCGGTACGGGATATGTCGGCACTACCACCGCTCTCGTATTTGCAGAAATCGGCTGGAATGTGACGGGCTTGGATGTAGATCCGCAAAGAATCAATCTCCTCCGACAAGGGAAGCTCCATTTTTATGAACCTGGATTGGAGGACCTGTTGAAAAAACATCTGGGGACGAAACGAATCCGATTTACAACGGATAAGAAGAAGGCGATAAACGACAACGATATTATTTTCATTTGTGTCGGAACGCCGTCCCTCCCTGACGGCAGTGCCGATTTGCGATATGTGAAACAAGTAGCGGAAGATATAGGCAGACATATGAATAGCGATAAATTGATTATCAATAAAAGCACGGTTCCTATTGGTACGCAAGAATTGACCACTGCATGGATAAGAGATGCGCAGCCGGTTCATTATTCATTTGAAGTCGCATCCAACCCTGAATTTTTACGGGAAGGTAAAGCGTTAATGGATGCGATGCAGCCGGACCGGATTATTATCGGAACGAATAGTGAAATCGCAGCAAAACGAATCGGAAAGCTGTACGAGTCGATGCAATGCCCCATCATTGTCACTACGCCAAGAACTGCCGAGTTCACAAAATACGCGGCGAACGCTTATTTGGCAACAAAAATTTCGTTCATCAATGAGTTGGCCAGACTATCGGACCGGCTGGGCGTAAATGTCAAAGAAGTGGCATACGGTATCGGACTTGATAACAGAATTGGGACAAGCTTCCTCCAAGCGGGCATCGGATATGGCGGCTCCTGTTTCCCAAAGGATGTAGCTGCATTGCTGAACATGGCCAACCACAATGACGTGGAACTGGAGTTGCTGAACAGAGTCGTTCATGTCAATCAGACGCAACACTTGTACATGCTTCAAAAAGTTCGGGAGCGGGTCGGAAACTTGGCGGGCAAGAAAATCGCCCTATTAGGTCTTGCTTTTAAGCCGGATACCGACGACATTCGCGAAGCGCCTGCCATTCGCATGATCCAACAATTGCGTAACGATAAGGCATACGTCCAAGTATACGATCCGATAGCCACACTGCCTCCCGAGCTTATGGATGAGGGTGTTAAATTCGGCAGTAATCCGGAAGAAGCGATGGAGGGAGCAGAAGCGGCCATCATATGCACGGAGTGGCCGATGTTTCTTAATATAGACTGGGTTCAAGTCAAAGACAGCATGAATGCGCCTAACTTGTTTGACGGAAGAAACTTGTTGAATGCCGATCAAATGAAGTCCATCGGCTTCTATTACCAAGGAATTGGCTATGGTTAGCCTTTCGAATGTCGACATTCGTCTCCCTTATAGAACGAAATCAACAGGCACCCGCTCGGGTGCCTTTATTCATCCCTAAAAAAACGGGTTGCCTCATCCTAGCCATCTGGATGTTCGGGACAGCGATCAGTGGTGGCTTGAATGCTTGAAGGCATTGACCCACACTGAAGGAAAAGATTGAATTTCAACTCCCAAGGATCGATACTCGGGTATCGAAGGCGACTTCCTGACGAATAGGATGCAGAATGCTGTCCAATTCGAATAATTGTTCAATATGATACACGCCGTACGGCAACTCAGAGCGATATACAGTGTCCGCTACTGCAGCGGCTACCTTAGCCGTAATTCGGGCCTCGTTTCTACCCTGTAAAAAGCACTCGACCTTCACGTCCTTTTGATCTTTTTTCCCCTGCGCATCGATTTTCACGGCATAGATGTCCTTACCGAATCGCACCTTTCCGAATAGTTGAACGGCAGTATAGCGAATCGGCTTTAGCCTTAATAATCGGAATATTCCCGTTGCTCTTAACCATGCCAACAATTTGGTAGCCACCGATGAATCGAAACAAAGACGTGTGGAAACGGAGGGTACGCCAAGCGTACGCGGCAGCACGTGTTGATCCGAAAAATTGAACCGGTATGCTTTTCTACGCCCTAACCGGACTCCAAAGTCCGTTTTGATGGCATCCGTGAAACTTGCAACCGTAACTTTCCTGCCTTCTCTCATGACATCGAAATCTGTGCCGAGGTTGTCGACAGTCCATTCAATTGCGGCCTTCCCGTGCTGATCTCCCATTCCAAGCATGATGGAGATGTCTATGTTGTCCACTTGATCCAGCCTATTTTTGGCATGAAGAGACATCAAGTTTGTCAGTCCCGGGGCAAGCCCAAGACTCAATACTGCCGTTGTGCCGTTCGCTCTGGCTTCCGACTGCAATTCTTCCACCTGTGTCAGGAAGGAGCCGTTCGCGGAAACGTCCACATAATGGATTTTATGATTGAAGCAGAACCGAACAAATTCGGTATCCGTTTGATCTATACACATGATGACAAGCTTGACGCGGTTCGAAAAATCCAGATTGAACCCTTCCTTCATATGAAATTGCAGAGGCTTAACCTTCCCATCGGTTGTACGGGTGAAATGCTCTGCGCTCTCAAGGCTTCTTCCCGCTGCATAAACCTTGCCTGGATATAATTCTCCCAGTTCCCTGCATATCGTTTGCCCTACATGGCCATATCCGCCAATGACAACGATGTATTCCTTCATATTTCTTTCCTCCGTTTGTTCGCCCTAATCTTACATTACCGGCCAGACAGACCATGACTCTAAAACCGAACACGGGCTCTTTTAAATAGTATAGATACTAAACTAAGTGATAAATTTTTTTATTGCTGTAGAACATCATTTAATTTTTCAATGCATTTTTCGAATATTTCAATTTCCTGTTGGCTCAACTGAGAGCGAAGCTGATCATAAAATTGGATATGCATCTCCTCGTGAGCCTTATAAGCTTCCTTCCCTTTTTCGGTAAGTGAAATCAAAGTGGCTCTCGAATCGTGTGGATATGGCGAACGCGTCACCAAATGTTTCGCCTCCAAACGTACAATAAGCTGCGAAACTGCACCCTTCGTAACCCCAAGACGGGTGGCGAGCTCGTTCATAAGAATGGCTCCATCGTAACCAATCCCCTCGATCGTATGAATTTCACTTGGCGTTATAGCTCCAGCATTCCCAAAGTTTTGAGGCTGGCGTTCGAGCCGTTTTAGTTGCAGAAACAATCGGCCAAGACTGCGGCTTCCACTATTCATAGCGTCAGATTGCGATCTGTTATTATTCATATTTTTAGTTTAGTATGTAAACTTATTGATCGTCAAGAAATCACATTCAAAATCGTCTTTTATGACACGGTTCTCCGCTCTGTCTGTATCGGCGAGTTTTAGGGCCATCCTTTTGCGGGATGGCCCTTTCTCTTACTTGGATTCGATGCGACCTAACGGATTGGCGCCCTCCCCCAGAGCTTTCCGGGCTGTCGGCCAGCTGGAATCGTCGAGATGGAGCGCATCGCGAAGGTAAGACCATGTGAGCTGCCGGAGCAAAGCAACTCGTTCGGGGTTCTCGTCCGTCGTTTCCGCGACGCTGTACCCGGCAATTCCGCCAAAAGAGTGTTCTGCCCCATAGAGGGTGAGCAGGCTCTTGCTGCCCGGACTCAGGAAATAGGGGTCGGTGAACCAGTCCGGCCCCCGGGTGGACAGCAGGGATTGGTCATGATCCCCCGCCACCACCAGGGTCGGCGTCCTCATGTCGGAGAAGCTTGGATTCATAAATGGGAAGTGCTCTGCCGCGAACGGAGTCAAGTCAGCCCCACCCAGTCCGGTCGTGGCAAGCAATACGCCCGCCTTGATACGCGAGTCGGACATGTCCTCTCCCGGTTCGCCGTGGGCATCGAGGACGCGTGCGCCGAGCAGCATACTGACCGTTTGGCCTCCCCACGAGTGTCCGGCTGCGGCGATACGACCTCGGTCGAGACGTCCGCTAAGGCCTGGAACGGAAGCTTCAATAAGATCAAGTTGGTCCAGGATGAGCTTCAGGTCTTCCACGCGGAAACGCCAGATCAGTGGTGTACGGGGATCGTCAGGAGGTAGATTCAGTGTTCTCGAATCGAGATGGGTGGGTTGAATGACCACAAAGCCATGAGCAGCCCAATAGTCGACTAACGGACCGTAGCCGTCCAACGACACAGATCGCGGTGTTCAAGTCATCATCACTACCGTTGGAAAGTCGGCATTGGATGATGCCCGTCCCATCGTCTCCAAGGCCATACGCAAACATTTTCTTGATCAATTGACCGATCAAGACATGGAGTCGATTACGAAGCTGGCGGAAAGAACAAAGTACTTGTGATACGGTTCTCCGCGCTGTCTGTAACGGCAAGTTTTAGGGCCATCCTTTGCAGGATAGCCCCTATGAGCTCGCCTTACTTGCTTTTGATGATCAACGGTTTTTTTGCATCAACAATGATAGAGACCATGCCCAGTTTATCGGTGGAATTCCTTGTATCAAAGCGAAAAGATCTTCCTATTTTCCCGTCCGCTTCGTTCCAATAGGTATAATGAAAATCCCCATGTTCATCACAATATTCTAACAATGATACTTCAAACCCTGCGGTTTTAAATACTTGTACGAAGGTTTTTGCATCATAAACGATTTTATGAGACGCCGCCGGATGATCCGCTGGTCCAGGACCACCGACTTGAACCATCTGTTGATACCAATCGTTACGAAAATTCTTATCTGGAACTGCACAACGTATATACCCGCCGGGTTTTAAAAATTCAAAACAATGCTTCGCAGCCATAATCCCCTCTTCGTAAGTTAAGTGTTCCCATACGTGCTCAGCCAATAGGGCATCAACCATCTCCGGTTCAAATAACCTGCTCCAACTTTCTTTAGAAAGGAGATTCAACTCATCCTCTTGTGTACTGAGCCACCCGTCATAGCTTGTCCTTCCTGCTCCAATGATTACTTTCATCTAAAGCCCTCCATCTTAAATCGGCTTATATCCTATTCGTCAACTAGCACCTAGCTCCTTTTTCGAGGGGTCACCCGGGTAAAGTGATCGAACATGTCGAAGACTCAAAAATGCGAAAGGAGCTTGCAGCGGTATAGGATTGCCGACAATTTCTGCTCATAAAAAATGGTATATTATTTTTGGGGTTAAGGTTCCTATTATTTATATTTGGGGAGCGTGTCTACATGGACAAAAATTCGGTTTATCGAACAAACATTATAGGCGCTGGCGAGGCTGGCGTCGCCATCTCGGTCGACATGGATAAGAATGCTGTTCATCAAACAAACAGCTTATTTTGGGATACAAAAGGAAATGATATTTTAGGAGCAACCGCACTTCCTCGTTATGGAGCATTTGTCTCAGAAGAAACATGCCAGCTTTTTGGCGATGTCTCCGGGAAAAGGATGCTGGAGATCGGCTGTGGAAGCGGTGAATCTTTGCAATATCACGGGGAACGCAAAGCATCTGAATTATGGGGTATAGATTTATCGGAAAACCAAATTGAAAAGACGAGGCAACATTTGACGGCGTGCGGTCTCTCAGCCAAATTAATCTGTTCTCCCATGGAAGAAAAGTGCGGCATACCGGAAGATTATTTCGACTTTGTTTATTCGGTATATGCCATAGGCTGGACAACCGACCTTGAGGGTACTTTTTACCGGATTGCTTCTTACCTAAAAAAAGACGGCATATTTATTTTCAGTTGGTCTCACCCTATACACAAATGCGTTGTTGCAGAGAATAATAGGCTTGTTTTTAAAAAACGTTATTTCGATGAATCCTGGTATTCGGTAACTCTTGACGAGAGTACGCTAACCTTATCGGACCGTAAACTATCCACCTATGTGAATGCGTTGGCAAAAGCGGGATTTGCCATTGAGCAAATGGTTGAGCAATCCGATGATGAATTGATGAATGACAGCGATTTTGCAAAAAAAGCAAAGATGCTTCCTGTAACTTTTGTAATCAAGGCAAGAAAGCTATAGGATACGGTAGCTCAACCATCGTTATTCGATAGGTGTCGAGCCGTACTGCGAACCATCATTTCCCGTCGTACGAAGCCGTACTTCTCATAGAGTCCATGCGCGTCACGAGTACCGAGATAAATAGACGTATGGCGAATGCGAGGATGGTCGACCAACACAGCCATCATCCATTTGCCAAGTCCTTTTCCGCGATGTTCCGTGTCGACGATCACGTCGCACAGCCAGGAAAAGGTTGCCCCATCCGTTACAACCCGCATGAAGCCTACTTGAAGCCCGCCCGCGCTGTAAACGCCGAGACAAAGCGATTCTTTCCAGCTATTCCTAACGGTTTCTTCCGACCGTTCCGCAGCCCAGTAACTGCTCTTCAATAAGGCAAGGATCACATCCGGCTGCAGCTCTTCCACGCTGTCACTGATTCTGTAAGGCAGGCAATCATGAATCCACTCCATCTGTATACCTCCAATCGTTCACGATACGTCATGCGTTTAGTATAATGGGAACAGTTTGGAGCGAAAAATGAATTATTTTGCGACTATACCCATACAGATTGGGGTGGATAGATCATGAAGTACGAGAATGTGAAGGACGATCTAAAACAGCAGATTAACAATGGGTCGATCAAGCCTGGCGGTAAATTGCCGTCCATCCGAGAGCTCAGTATACAATGGGGGTGCAGCAGAAACACCGTAATCCGAGCCATCGATGAGTTGGAAAAGGAACACCTGATTTATTCGGTACCGAAGAGTGGCCACTACGTGATTGTTCGTTCCTCCAAGTCTGAGGATCGGCCGGAAGGGCAGATCAATTTTGCCGTGGCTGCTCCGGATCCCGGTATGATCCCCTATGAAGAAATTCAGCACGGGTTAAACCGGGCGGTACAGCTGTATGGGGATCGCCTTTTTACATACGGCGATCCGCTCGGATTTCCATCTCTACGCGAGGCTATATCCCGGCACCTGGCAGCCTCGCAAGTTTTTGCCGGACCGGAACGGATCTGCGTCGTCTCCGGCGCCCAACAAGCTCTTCACTTGCTTGCCTCCATGCCGTTCCCGAACGGGAAGTCGGCCATCTTGGTCGAACAGCCTTGTTATGCCGGAATGTTGAAATTATTGAGCCTCCTCGGGGCAACCGCAATCGGAATTGCCCGATCGGAATCAGGCCTCGACCTTGATGAACTGGAACGGCATTTTCGGAACAACTCCATTAAGTTTTTTTATACGGTTCCCCGATACCACAACCCGCTTGGAACCAGTTTGTCCCGTCAGGAGAAAGAAGCAATCGCATCCATGGCGGAGAAATATGATGTGTATATTGTAGAGGACGACTATCTTGCAGACTTGGAAACGGACAGCAAATCCGATCCCATCTGCAGCTATGATGATTCGGGCCGCGTCGTCTACATCCGAAGCTTTTCCAAAATCATGCTGCCCGGCCTGCGACTCGGTGCCGCTGTGCTTCCCGCAGCATTCATCACTTTGTTCCGGATGTACAAATCGTCGAGCGATTTATGCACGTCCGCCCTTTCGCAAGCCGCATTGGAGATTCATCTGGGCAGCGGATTGTTTCAGCGCCACGCCGCCATGACGAGGGAACGCTATGGCATTCGAATGAAGGCACTGCAGGAGGCATGTAGCCGAGATTTGAACGAGGGTTTCCGTCTAAGCAAATCGGCCGGCGGTATATTTGCTCAACTCGAGCTACCTAATCATCTGGCGGCAGAGGAGCTGGCCGCGGCCCTTCATCAGAAGAATGTGTATGTTTTTCCTACGATGAATTGCTACCTTCCTAGTGTGGAAAGCGCGAACAGCTTGCGCCTCAGCATTATTCGCACGAATGAAAAAGAGATTGAGGACGGTATCCGAATCATCCGCCAGACAGCCGACGAGTTAATGAATCAAAGAAGTGCAAACCAATTCAACCGATCAGCCGTTACTTGGATTTAGAAGTAGAAGAGCGGCAGGTCACCTTGAGATGTTTCTACACAACCGTTAATTAGATCAGGTTAAGCTGCCATGAAACTCCGTAACGGTCATTCAGCCAACCGAATTTTTTGCTGAACCCATAATTACCCAATGGCATCAGAGCTTGTCTATCTTCTTTAAGTTTCTCATAGAGCACCTTGATTTCTTCCTCAGTGCTGCAAGCAACATAGATGGAGAACGAAGGCGTAAAGGTAAAATTATGTTTGACATTACTGTCAATGCACATAAATTCTTGCCCTTTTAATGTAAAAGTAGCCTGCATTACGGTTCCTTCATCTCCGGCTTCATTCGCTCCATACCGAACAATGCTTGTAATTTCGGAATCCTCGATGAGTGATGTGTAAAAGTTCATCGCTTCTTCTGCCTTGCCATCTTGAAACATTAAGAAAGGTATCACCTTATCCATAGTAAATCTTCCTCCTTTTATAACGTATATGAAGCTTCCGATACCGAAATCGAATCAGGTTCCGTTAGTTTTGCCGCTTCTTTTTGCCCCTAGCGATCTCTGTTTCGAGTGCGCTGAGCTTCGGTTCCCAGAAGGAGCGAAAACGATGGAGCCAATCGTCGACTTCTTGCAGCGGCTGGGCGTCCAGCGAGTAGATGCGGCGCTGCTCATCGACCTTTACGCGGGCGAACCCGTTGTCCCGCAGAACCCGAAGATGCTGCGAAACGGCGGCTTGTGTAATGCCGAACTCGTGTTGGATGACCTCGACAATATCGCCGGAACGTCGCTCGCTCTCCGCGAGCAGCACCAAGATGCGTCGCCGTACCGGATCGCCGAGAACGTCGAAGGCGTTCATTCGCTCCCCGTGTAGAAGGCCGTGACGTACTTCGCTGCGGCTTCGGCCCAGGACGGATTCTCTCCGGCTGCAACAGCCGCACGCCGCCAGTCCTCGCTGCAGTCAGCCATGAAAGATTTTCCTTCACTCGAGGCGCTAAAAGCATTTTCATCAAAACGGTCCGTATCGCTCGCCGAAAGGTGGAGCGCCAACCCAACCAAGGCTAGATCCCAGCCGACACCGACCGCACCCGGCCCAAACTTGTTCCAGTGGTCGTCCAGCGGGCAAATATGAGACAACGTCAAGCGGGACCGGTCATTCCCCTCAGCGGCTAAGCGAAGCTCGACCCAGCTTAATCCGCCCGCGAATTCCCAGGTCACGGAGAAATAATGCGGTGGCACACATTCGGTGATTATACCGCCGGCGTTATTCTCGATTTGATACCGGCCGCCGAGCTTCAATTCACCGCTGACTGGCGCAAACCAGCGAGGCAATCGCTCCGGATTGGTCATCGCATCCCAAAGATCGTCCGGCGTCGTGTCGTAAGAGCGCTCCAGTGTAACGTTGCGGGCAGGCTTTCCCTCTCGCTCGAGCTCCGACACCGTGCGGGTTACGGCTCCCAAACAAGATTCTAAATTGAACATCATCACTCATCTCCCTCCGCAAATCATTATACAAGTTTTCATTTATATAAGTTGTGACTTGTATAAAATATAGCTTGTATTTTTTGTAATGTCAAGGACACATGACGAACGAAGAAACTTGTGATACGGTTCCCGCATTCTCTGAAGCTGCAAGTTTTGAATAAATACCGCTATCGTAAACCTTTTTTACGAATCACCGCTTCTATGACGAGCAGATTAGGAATCCAGCAAACCCAAGCTACAACCCGATACCCCGCTTCAAAATCGCCAAAAATCAGAACCAGCGGCGCCAACCAGAGCCGGAGGGTTACAGCAGCAAAAGTAAGCGAATAGCTGCGAAACATCCACGCTTTATGAGCTTGAATGTCTTTGGCCCTAATTTTTCGCATCGAGGTAAGTGTCGTCCCCACCCACAATACGTCCAGCAACAGGAAGCCAAGCCCAGCAATCCGACCACCCGTAGCAAAAAGGGATAAATACACACTCACGATCCCGCTTACTGTAATCGAAATAACATATACATACCCCAATCGTCTGTGCCGACGCTTCCTTACGTTCGTTGGCTTCATCAAAATTTGAAAAGGTCCAATGATCAGTGCAAATATGGCAGTGACAATATGTACGTACAACACATAGACCCATGGTGTGAGTTCAAAGTCCGGTTTCTGCAGTTTGAAAGCGACGAGTCCCGCATTACTCGCTTTAAGTACGCCATACTGAACAATGGCATATCCCGCAATTGAAAATGCAAAAACAATAACGAGTGCCCAAAAAATCTTTTTTCCCATTTTGATTTTCACTCTCCTCTCATTAATTGATCACTGTTCAATTAAGAGTTAAAAAAATTACGTCAGTCCACGGAGTAATAATTGAACATGTAAGTCGGCCAGCTTTGCAACGTCTTCATACGTTTGCGGACTGTGAACATAAAAGCTGACAAAACCATGCAGCGACAGAAACAGCACCCAGATCAAATGGACATCTTTCGCCCGGTCTACGTTGATCATTTGCAGCGATTCCATCACTGCATGAGTAAAATTCTCATAGCTGGCCATCTTTGCTTGCGACGTGTAGCTTTCAAGCCCTGGCTCCTGAATCAAAAACATCAGTTCGAATGACCGTTTGTTCTCCAGACCGAATCGGATAAAGGATAGAAAAATCAACTCCAGCCGCTCACGTCCTGGGTTTGGCGAAGTGCTAACCACTTCTTCGAGTAGATTGTCTAGTTTGTGAAATTCTTCTGCCGTCATGGCACTAAACAAATCAGCCTTCTCGCGAAAATGATAATAAAGCGACCCTGGCGAATAACCCAGTTGCTTTGCAATGCCACGCATGGATACATCGCGATAACCTTGCTCCACGAATTGCTCCCTTGCTGCATCAAGAATTCTTTGTCTGCTCAGCTCATGCTCAACGGCTTTTCTGGGTGACAAATGAAATACCTCGCTTTATTTAAACGGTGTTTAATAAAAAATAGCATACGCTATAGGGCTCTGTCAACGAGGCCCCTTATGGGACGGTCCAGCGTATCACCCATAAGGCGGGCGAAATTCAAAATGCACCCGCGAGGGTGCATTTTTTACTGGCTCAATAGCGAACAAAACTTGCCCGAATGGGAAGGCAACGTACCACAACAGCAGCCTATCGGATAGTCATCAAAATCCTATCCCGGAAATTTTAATCAAGTGCGTTCAATCGTGCAACTTGGCGATATCGAGCCCGTGAAGGCGTTCCTGGTCGGCAATCATGTCGATCTCGGTGATCTTGCCATCCACAAACGTGAATTCGAGAATGAATATCGGTTGATCCAAATAACCCGCAATGACGCCTACCAATCCGTTCACGAGCACCGGATTCATGCTCCGGGCACGACCATCTCTTTCAGAGTCGACAATGCCTCAATCGAAGAGATTTGATTTGCTTTGAGGCTGAGATTACGGATCTTTGAAAGTTTCTTTAGCGGTGTAAGATCAGAAATTTCATTAAAGTCTAAATCGAGTTCCGTGACATTGACGGCATACTCCAATCCCTGCAGATCTTTAATTCCTTTACCTGATAAAGATACAACGGTGAGAGATTCTAAATCCGCTTTGGTTAGTGGATCATCGCCTTTTTTACCTAACCATGAATGAATCGCTTGTTCGAGATTTGTATCTTTCATAACCGGTTCTTGGCTGAGCGCTTCCATCGAAGCTTGTCCCGGAAGGACCAAACTTAGGACAAAAATAAAAATAAAAAAGCGTACAGCAATACGTTTGTTCATGATGACCATTCCCTCTGATGACCGTATTATGTTTATACTACCTCGAGCTTCCTGATAAGAACAGGCAACATGTATATCCGTTACGCTATCGACTGATAAGTATAACACCTGAAGCTTGCTAAGCGCGCAGGAAAATGTTGGATGGTGAAGGTGGCTTATACATTGAATCAGAGGACATCCGCGCAGCCGGTCTTCCCTGTCTTCGGATTCCGCTGTATAACCATCGTAAAAAACGCATCTCCTTATAGAGATGCGTTTTTTCGCTTCAATATTCTCCTTTAATGACGAAGAACGAACCTCGAATGGTCCCAGCCAATTTAGACTTCTGTCTCGCAAATTTGAACTTCTTCTCTTCCAGCTCCGCAGGTACTTCCATCCCCTCGGATAGCTTAAATCCAACAGCCCGCTTCTTAGGATCATCCACCGTGTACAGGACGTTGACCGCTAGACCATCCTCATAGAAGACGAAGGCCCAATTGATATTTTCGACTTGAAAACGCGCTGTTTCTAGAGGTTGGGCCGCAAACTCAATACCACGTTCTTCTTTTAAAACTCGTTTCACATAATCAAGCGTCTCTTGGCTTTCGCTGGCCGGTACGACCGTAAATTCGTGCTTGTATTTGTTCATGAAGTAACGGGCTTCATTCGCACGCAAACCAGCTAGCGCTTCTGCTACCGGCGAAGATTCCAGACCAACCGTAGACACATTTTTAAAGTCAACGATAGGGGACATTCCGCATACCTCCTGCTGATTTCGTTTATTTCTCCACAACCGGGATCCACATTTCACCGTATACGAAGCCGTCTCGCTGCCCCATCTCAACCGTTGCATTGGGCCCGCCAACATAGGCGTAATTATCGGCTGCCGGCAAGACTTGACCGAAGGCAATGCCAGTAAGCGTGCTGCTCAACTCATCAGCCGACTTCCCTTCGCCTTTAACGACGAGGTATTGTCCCTTAGGAAATTGGATCAGTCTGTGCTCTTCCGGTACCGATGAATCTGTCATGACGCCGGCATAATACATCATCTTGTGATTTACCGCTTCGTTTACGGCAAAAATATAGTCGTTCGCAGCAATCGCCTTTAACGTGTCGAGCCTTCCATCCTGCTCCACTGCCCGCCAGAAGTTTTCCTTCTCCTTGTTCATGCCGGCATAGTCCGTGTAATCGCTCTTTAGTTCCGTTCCAATACCTAGCACGATAAAGCTGTCTTTTTCCTCAAAGGTATACGTTGTCATTATTCCCAGCTCCTTTTTTTGAATGGATCAATTGATTTGTTTATTCGCTTGATAAGTCAATCATACCTATAAATCATGTCAAAATGTGATACTTTTTTAGAGGGCCGGTGAAAAAAATCAATGCCCGCTAAAGTTTACGGCTTTTCGGACGCAGCGCCCAGGAGGCGATGCCAAGCGCGGCATAGAAAAGCGGAAGAATAATATGGAATCCACCATCGCCGTAATCATGAGCGAACACATGGGATAAGGCCGCACCCGTCATTAGAAAAAAGATGCCGCTATACGCCCATTCCTTAAGCCGGGGGAAACCCGGGATTAGGATCGCAATGATTCCAAGCAATTTCCAAGTTCCGAGAATGTTCGTGATATATAACGGGAAACCAATATCGGTCACTAAATCGACATTGCCACCATATCGCATCAATTGTCCGATCCCGCTTAATGCAATAGAGAATGCGAGAATGATTGTGACCGTCCAATAGGCGGCCGTCCTTCCGATAGGGCGGGATTCAACCTTCGCGATTTTTTCATTACCGGTAATCGTACTCATTCCCATTCCTCCTTTGATCTCGTTCACTTCTTCACAACCGGAATCCACATTTCACCATATACAAGGCCGTCTCGCCGCCCCATCTCAACCGTTGCATTGGGCCCGCCGACATAGGCGAAGGTATCGGCTGCCGGCAAGACTTGACCGAACGCAATGCCGGTGAGCATGCTGCTCAACTCATCAGCCGTCTTCCCTTCGCCTTTACTGACGAGGTATTGTCCCTTAGGGAATTGGATCGTCCTGCTCCACTGTCCGCCAAAAGTTTTCCTTCTCCTTGTTCATGCCGGCATAGTCCGTGTACTCGCTCTTTAGTTCCGTTCCAATACCCAGCACGATAAAGCCGTCTTTTTCCTCAAGGGTATAGGCTGCCATCATCCCAACTCCTTTTTTGAATGGATCAAGTCATTTGTTTTTCCGCTTGATGGGTTTATAATAACGATAAATCATGTCAAAATATGATACTGTTTAGAGGGCCCGATGAAAAAAGTAGAACGGATTAACGTCATCATGCGGTACATCAACAACCGCGCCCATTTTACCATCTCGGAAATCATGCATGAGTTCCACATCTCCCGTTCGACGGCGATTCGGGATATCAGGGAAATTGAAGCGATGGGAATGCCTCTGGTTGCCGAAGTCGGGAGGGACGGGGGTTATTTTGTAATGAACAACTCCGTCCTGCCCACTGTCCGCTTTACCGATAATGAGATTAAAGCTCTTTTTATCGCCTTCATGGCCACACGAAATCTACAACTCCCTTATCTCAAGAGTCGCCACTCTTTAGCGGAAAAATTGCTCGGCCTCATCTCTGAAAACCAGCAGGACGATCTGGTTCTGTTAAATCAAATTCTGCTCTTCGAAGGCACCAACCCCCACAATCCTGACCTGCTTGATCTATCGGATCTGCCCCATCCTATGTTAGAACAACTCATCCAAACCCTTCTTGTAGACAGCTACTTAGTGGTTTCCGTCGAAGAAGGAAGGGAAATAAAGTCTTATCCCATCTATCTCATGCGCCTATATCGTGAAAAAAGCTCTTGGCAAATTGAAGGCTTCGACCTAGAGGAGGAAAAGAGGCGGATTATTCCCGTCGACAATCTCACCGGTGTCAAACCATATCCCGAGAAAAAAAGAACAAGCAAGAAGAAGATTGCAGAACAACTAAGCAAGCAGGAAGAAGCCATCAACCTGGTCCTCGAGCTTGGTCCCAAGGCGATTGCCCAGTTCAAAAAGTACCATCCATTAAAAATTACAATTTCATACACGAACCCTTATCAAACTACGGCTATTTTAAAGACTTTCATCCATGTTCATCATCCGGATGAGTTGGCCGAAATAACAAATTGGCTGCTTTTCTTAGGTGGAGATATCAAGGTCAGGGAAATACCGAAAGAAGTCGTAGAAGGATTACAAGAGAGAGTGGATGTTTTAGGGAACAAGGGATAAAGCAACCGCATAGTCGCTTGAACCAAATGATAAATTTCTTCATACAAGCCCCAAAACATACGTACAAATTTATATTTGTATGGTATAGTTAAAGGGCTAGGAGGCGAAGGGATTTGACAAATCCATTGGATCTAAACGGAAAAAAGTGGCCGCTTTACGTACAAATCAAAGACCGGCTTCTGGAAGACATTCGTTCCGGCGTTCTGCAGCCGGGAGACGCGATAAAGACCGAAGCGCAGCTTTCCGAAGTCTACTCCGTCAGTCGGGCTACCGTAAGGCAAGCCGTAACGGAATTGGTTCATGACGGCTATCTGGTCAGACAGCAAGGCCGGGGGACCTTTGTCAACAAGCCGCGCATCGATACGCCGGTGGGGAATATGTACAGCTTCACCAAGCACATGGAGGAACGCGGCCATAAGCCGGAGTTCAAAATTATCGATTTCGAGATCATCATGCCCAAAGCAAGCGTGAGGGAGAAGCTGGGGCTTCGCGAGAAACAGCTCGTTTATCGCCTGGTGAGGCAGCGTTCGCTCGACGGGGAACCGATCATGGTGGAGACCACCTTTATTCCCATGCATTTGCTCGCCGATCTGGATCAAGAGAAGATCAACGCGGCGAAATCGCTGTATTCGCTGTTGGAGAAAGAATATCATATCCGGCTCGATCATATGGTCGAGTATTTTGAGCCCGTTCTGATCGATGATCTGAATTCAATTTTGTTGAACGTTCCAAAGGGCGCGCCAGCTCTTTATTTCGAGCGGGTCGGGTACGTAAACAATTCGGTATACGAGCTGTCGCAGTCGATCATAAGGGGAGATCGCTGCCGTTATTTCGTCGAATGGCTGGTCCCCAAACAACAGTAGACGGAATAAAACGGTTGACAAAGCGAGAGGGACCTCCTATATTCATAAATGTACGTACAAATTTTAATACATATGTACAATTAGGGAGGGATGAAATGCAACAAGCTAGGTTGAACCGCTTGTTTGGCGAAGATGGTCATTGCCTGGATGTAGCCATCGACCATGGCGTTTTTAACGAGACGGCTTTTCTGCAAGGCATCGAGGACCTGCCCAAAGCGGTAGCTTCGATTGTCAGTTGCCGGCCGGATGCCATTCAACTTACGCCGGGAGCGGCCCGACATCTGCAAAGCATTGCCGGACCGAACAAACCGGCGCTGGTGATTCGCACGGATGTCGCGAACTTTTACGGGAGTACGCTTCCTTCCCATTTATTCGACCAGTTGATCCATGAACCTGTTATTCAAGCCGTTCGGTTGGACGCCGCATGCGTAGTCGGCAACCTGGTATGCAATCCGGGCCAACCGGAGTTGTATCATCAGACGGTTCGAAATATTGCGATTCTGAGGCGCGAATGCGAGCAATACGGCATGCCCTTGATGGTGGAGCCGCTTGTGATGAAGACCAACTCGGCGAAGGGCGGATATGGGGTAGACGGCGATCTTCATAAAATCCTTCCGCTTGTCCGTCAGGCAGCCGAACTCGGCGCGGACGTCATCAAAGCGGATCCGTGCGACGACCCGGAGGAGTTTCATCTCATTGTTGAATGCGCTTCCGGCGTGCCCGTTCTCCCCCGCGGCGGCGGGACGGCTGACGACAAGGAAGTGTTGAGGCGAACGTATCAGCTCATGCGGCAAGGAGCGCGCGGGCTCGTATACGGTCGCAACATCATTCAGCATCCCAATCCGATCGGTATGACCAAGGCGTTAATGGCTATCGTGCACGAGGGGGCCACCCCGGAACAGGCCATGACACATATCGGTTAAGACAGAACGACTAGGAGGATTTCACATGAGTAAAGTCAGAGTTGCGGTAGCTGGCTGCGGCAATGTTGCGCTATGCTATATCCCCAATTTGCTAGCCAGCCCGCATGTCGAACTGGTCGCGCTGTGCGACAGCAGGGTTGAACACGCTCGCCAGCTCGCCGATCAGCACGGGATCAAAGACGTCTATGGCGACGTCAACGAGATGCTTCGAGAGGCGAAGATCGATCTGCTCGTCAATCTGACCTCGATGAATTACCATGCGCCGATTAACCGCGCTGCCTTGGAGAGCGGGGTTCATGTCTGGTGCGAGAAGCCCCTTGCCACCGATTTGAAGGACGCTCACGAGCTGATTCAGCTGGCTCGGCAAAAAGGACTGGCGCTGCACGCCGCGCCCAACGCCCCCACATCGCCCGCGGCTCGGTGCATGTCGGACATCCTGGCATCCGGGGAAATCGGCAAGGCATTTACGGCTCAAGGCTTTTACGGGCATGGCGGCATAAGCTGGGGATCGTGGTTTTATCGCAAGGGCGGAGGCTCGTTATTCGATCTTGGGGTCTACAACATCACGACGTTGTCGGCCTTGCTTGGCCCGGTCAAGAACGTCGTCAGCTTTACGGGAATCGCGATTCCCGAGCGGATCGTCGGAGGAGAGACCGTTCAGGTCGAAGCGGACGACAACACCGCGTTGATTATGGATCACGGTCATTCGGTCTTCTCGGTCGTACAAACCGGGTACACGTTCAAACGCCAGTTCGACGATTGGACGATTCAAGTCATCGGCACCGGTGGCGCTATGGTTCTGAACGGCTACGATTGGGAGCCCAAGGGAGTCAGCGTCTGTGTCGGCGATGGCGGCAAATGGGAGAAACGGGCAGAGGATCAAGGGCTTTACGCTTGGGAAGGCGGGGCATCCTACCTGGCCGAATACTTGGCCATGGGCGAACAGCCGCCCGCGCACGGCGAACACTCCCTCCATGTGCTGGAAATCATGCTGGCCGCCCATCAGTCCTCCCAATCCGGCCAAAGAGTGGCTGTCGAATCTTCGTTTCCGTGGAGCAATAACCGTCTGGTCTAGGAGGCTGCATACATGATTCGCCATTTGATTGTTTTTAATATCCGTGAAGGCGCTACGCATCAGGATTGCCTGAAGATGATCGAGATCGGAAAAAAGGAGCTTATGACCATTCCGGGCGTAATCGGCATTTCTTTCGGCACCGCCTGTTCGGAAACCGCCCGTTACCGTTACACGTTGTCGGTCGAATTCGAGAGCATGGACGTGATCGAGTTTTACAAATATCACCCGGCTCACGTGGCGTTTGCCGATCAACACTTTCGTCCGTTGGCGACCGATCGGATTACGACCGATTATCGGCTTGAGTTCTGAGGCATGCCGATGAAGCTAATGATTACGAAGGATTACCAGGAGATGAGCCTCCTCGCCGCCGAGGCGGTGGAATCCGTCGTCCGCCGGAAGAAGAATGCTCTTCTCGGCCTTACGACGGGCAATACGCCCATCGGCATGTACCACGCTTTGGCGGAGAAGAGCAGAGCGGGCGAGCTGAACATGCGGGAGACTCATATCTTTTCGATGGAGGAATACCTAGGCATCCCTCCGGACAACTATCAGAGCTTGTACCAGTGGTTGAACCGGGTATTGATCGAGCCTTGCGGAATCGCATCGGAGCGCGTAAATCGGATTGATGGAAGCGCTCCCGAGCCTCAGCTGGCCTGCCAGGTTTTCGATCGCACGATCGAATCGATGGGAGGGCTGGACCTAGTCGTCGAAGGGATCGGCACGAACGGCCATATCGGCTTCAACGAGCCGATGTCTCCTCCCGACAGTCCGACCCGCATTGTGGCTTTATCCTCCGAGACGCAAACGTACAACTTCGCCTATTGGGATGAACTGGTGCCGGCGCACGGCATTACGGTCGGCTTGGCCGCCATCATGAAGGCGAAGGAAATCGTACTGATCGCTTCGGGCAGCAAGAAAGCCTACGCGTTGAAGCAGGCGCTGGAAGGGCCGGTCACCTCGGAAATCCCGGCTTCCTACCTGCAATTGGCTCCGCAGTTGACGATCATTGCCGATCGGGAGGCCGCTTCTCTGCTTACCATCGACAAAGAGGGGGGATTCCCGTGCCCGCATTCGTCGGTTTAGATATTGGCACAACTTCCGTTAAAGCGGCCGCTTTCGATAAGCGCGGCGAATTGATCGGGCTGCGGCGAGAACCCCTGCGGCTCATGAACAAGGAAGGCCCCCATCAAGAGCAGCTCGTTGACGACTGGTGGAACGCAACTTTGAAAGCGCTACAAAACCTGCAAGCCGATTTGGCCGGCGACGACCAACGCATAGCGGCGATCGGATTGACTGGACAATGTCCTTCGTTCACGTTGACGGGCGAGAACGGCGAAAGCATGACGGAGGCGCTGCTCTATTCCGACAATCGGGCCACGCGCGAGGTGGAAGAGCTGCTGCAGCAATATCCGCCCGCTTACGTGCATCGCGTGACGGGACAGGAGCCAAGCCCGTTTTTTATTCTGCCGAAGCTGCTCTGGTTATCCCGCCACCACGCTTTCTTGAAAGATCGGGAGCGCCAGGCCTACGTTCTGCAGCCAAGGGATTATATCGGTTGGCGGCTGACGGGCAGAATGGCTACCGATCCTACGCATGCGGCATGCACGCTTCTCTACGATATCGTAGGCGGCAGATGGCAAACGGAATGGCTGCAAGCGCTTGGTTTGTCCCAAATTCAGATGCCGCCAGTGCTTCCGTCGAACGCCCTGCAGGGTTACTTGGCACCCGAACCGGCCGCCGCAACGGGCATACCGGCAGGAACGCCGATCGCGGTCGGCGGCGCGGATAGCTTGTGCGCGGTGTACGGCTCGCAAGTCGTCGACCGCGATACGGTATGCGACATATCGGGCACCTCCACCTGCTTGCATTGGCTGGTGGAGAAGCCGGGCACCGACCGAGCCGTCAATGCGTATCCGCATGTGGCAGAACATCAGTATTGCGCCGAGGTGGGTTTGAATACGACCGGAGCGGCTTTGAATTGGATCCGGTCTATCATCGGAGTCGACGAGGAGGACATATCGGCACGAGTTGCCCAAGTTCCGGCAGGGTCGGACGGGTTGATCTTTCTTCCCCATCTCGCCTCGGGGGAACGCGAAAACCCGAACCGCAAAGGGGCGTTCGTCGGTCTGGCGTTGAGGCACGGACCGGGACATTTGTTGCGTTCAGTCGCGGAAGGCATTGCTTACGGATTAAGGATGAGGCTGGAGTCCGCCGAGCGCGGGACGAGCTTCCGCAGAGCCTTGATCAGCGGCGGAGTTGCCGCTTCCGAGTGGATCAATCAATTGAAGGCCGATGTGTGGCGGATGCCGGTCGATGTCATTTCAGAGACCGAGACGACCGCGCTTGGCGCGGCTATGCTGGCCGCAGAAGCGGTTGGCTCGGAAATTGTATGGAACCGCGAGCGTTTTAAACGCTTATATCCCAATCCGGAGAAGGCTGCCGAATACGAGAAAGGCTACCGGGCGTTTCTGGAAACGGAGGCGGCGATGACAAGCCAGGCCGGGAAGGCAGGCGAATGACGTTGCTCAGACAAGTGGAGTTCCGATCGGGAAGCGGCACGGTAAGGGGCGTTCTGCATGGCAGCCATTCGGCTTGCGGTCCGGGCGTGCTGATCATTCCCGGCTTTGCCGACACGGCGGTCGGGCCGCACAACATGCACGTGCATCTGGCGAGAAAGCTGGCCGAGCGCGGCTTCACGGTCCTTCGCTTCGACTACCGAGGACAAGGCGAGAGCGACGGGGAGTTTCAATCGTTTACGGTTTCCTCCGGCTTCGCAGACGCTCAAGCGGCTCTACGTTATTTAATCGACGTCGAGCAAGTGGATTCGGGAAGGCTGGGTATCGTCGGCTACAGTCTCGGCGGAGCATACGGCATCGAGCTGGCCAAGCAATTTCCCGGTATTCAAGGTTTGGCTTTGTTGGCTCCGGTCGTCCGTATAGCAAGCGTTTTTCGATCGTTTTTTCAAGAGCGCCATTTGCGGCAGGCAGAAACTGAAGGCTGGATGGATTGGTTAGGTTGGAAAGTGGGAGCCGGGTTTCTGGCCTCATTGGACGATATGAACCCGCTAAGGGGAATGGGGTCCGTCCTTGCCCGCATGATCGTCCATTACGGCCTGGATGATCGGGAGGTGCCGATCTCCAATTCGGAAGAGCTGGCCTCGTTCGGAGCCGAGCTGCACGGCCAAGCGGGCGGAGACCATGGATTCGGCTCGGCTATCTGGGTGGAACGGGTAGCGGAGTCGGTAGCGGAACGCTTTCAAACTTGGTTGTGAATAAGAAGGAGCGATTGCTTTTGAAACTGGGAATATTCACCCAATACGTGCAAGGGAATTCGATCGAGGAAGTGGCCGAACGAATTGCAGGCTACGGGCTGCAGTCGGTCATCCTTGACCGCTATCCCGGAATGAACATCAATCTGAGCGATCCCTCGCCGGCGGATTGCGCGCGTATCCGCAACGCCTTCTCCCAGGCGGGGCTGGAAATTGCCGGCGTAGGCGCCTATCTCAACCTAGCTCACCCGGACCCCGACACGCGCATCGCGATTTATAAGCAGATGAGCGGGATGATTAAGTTGTGCAAGGAGATCGGGGCTCCGCTGCTCTGTACGGAAACGGGGTCTTACAACCCCAGCGAGGCCTGGGATCCTTCGAATGAAACGGATCTGATATTGCAAGACTTGGCTCGGGATATGAAGCCGTTGCTTGCCGAAGCGCGTGCGAGCGGCGTGGCCATTGCCATCGAATCGTATGTCATGACGGCGACGGGATCTACCAAGCGTTTGGCTCGCCTGATCGACATGATCGGGGAAGATGGATTAAAGGTGATTTTCGACCCGGCGGGCATTTTATCCAGAGCGACTCTACGCGATCAAGCTTCCTTCGTTCGCGAATCGTTCCAGGCGATTGCGCCTCATCTCGGACTGGTGCACGTGCAAGATTGCACGCCGGCAGCGGACATCAAAGATCATTTCAATTGGCTATGCGCGGGAACGGGACAGATCGACTATCCGTTGTTCATGGACCTCCTCATTGGAAGCGGTTACGACGATCACCTGATTCTCGAATTCCTTCGGGAAGACCAGATTGCGCAAGGCATCGCTTTTGTTGAAGAGCAGTGGGACAAGGCGCAAAAGCGCAAACGGGGAGATCGTTAAATGGCGGCGCTTCGTTGGAGGAAACAAAAAGACCTTCAATACTGGAGGGTTATATGAACGCTTCGAAGGAGACCAAATACTTTTATTTGTTCGTATTCCCTTGGATCGTCGGATTTCTGGCGTTCAGCCTTTATCCGATTTTGACTTCGCTCTATTACAGCTTCACCGATTACAACGTGGTCAATCCGGCGAAGTTTGTCGGCCTGAAAAATTACAAGGACATGATTTCCGACGAGCTGTTCTGGAAATCCGTGAAAGCGACGTTGTATTATGCCTTGGTCAGCGTTCCGGTCGGACTGTTTCTTTCGCTCGTTTTCGCGCTGCTCTTGAATATGAAGGTGCCCGGAAAACGGTTCTTTCGAGTGGCGATGTATCTGCCTAGCATGATATCCGGAGCCGCGATGTCCCTGCTGTGGGTGTGGATCTTTAACCCCCAGATCGGGCTTGCCAATTACGCGCTGTCGCTTGTGGGTATCAAAGGTCCGCTCTGGCTGCTGGATGAGCATTGGGCAATGCCGTCGCTCATTATCATGAGTTTCTGGAGCGTAGGTGGCGGGATGGTCATATTCCTGGCGGCCTTACAGGGAGTTCCGGCTTCTCTTCGCGAGGCGGCGACATTGGATGGAGCTAATTTCTGGCGCCGCTTCTGGAGCATCACCATGCCCATCATCTCTCCGGTGTTCCTGTTTCAGCTAATTATGAGCATTATCGGCTCCTTCCAGGTATTCACGCAATCCTTTATCATGACGCATGGCGGGCCTCATTACGCAACGTTGTTCTACGTTTATTATCTGTACCAGAACGCGTTTGTCAATTTCAATCTGGGTTACGCTTCGGCAATGGCGTGGCTTCTCTTGATCGTGATCATGCTTTTGACTTACGTGATCATGAGAACCTCCAATCGATTTATTTACTATGAGGGGGGGCGCAAGTAAATGGCCTCGACATCCGAAAGGAAAACGGCGGCCCCCGGCAGGCTGCTCGGTTTTATCGTGCTGCTCGTACTCAGCATCGTGATGCTCATGCCGGCTTTGTTCATGATCTCGACGTCGTTCAAAAGCAATGCCGAATTACTGTTGTTTCCTCCAACCCTGATTCCGAAGGATATCCGGTTCGATAATTACACAACCATATTCGAGAAAATGGAACTTCTGCTTTACTATAAAAACAGTTTGCTCGTTTCCGGCTTCATCGTGATCGGGACCTTGCTGTCGTCCTCCTACATTGCGTTCGGGTTCGTCCGTTACCGTGCGCCGGGAAGAAACGCGCTGTTTATGATCCTCGTTGCCACGCTGATGATTCCGTATCCGGCCACGATGATTCCGCAGTTTGTCTTGTTCAAAAATCTAGGATGGGTCGACAGCTATCTTCCCCTCATCGTACCGGCGTTTTTCGGTTCCGCTTACATGATTTTTCTTTTGCGACAATTCTTTAGCAACTTGACGGACGAATTGTTCGAGGCGGCCCGGATCGA
The DNA here is from genome assembly GCF_020731285.1 of Cohnella baijiui. Taxonomy (GTDB): domain Bacteria; phylum Bacillota; class Bacilli; order Paenibacillales; family Paenibacillaceae; genus Cohnella. The sequence continues at coordinate 56,866 of NZ_JAJFOW010000012.1, read as the reverse complement.
CGGGTGCAGCGAATTCCGCAGCTTCTGGAATATCGCGCTGCCTCTCTGCGGTCCGGCGCTCGCGACGGTTGCCATCTTCTCGTTCCTTTGGAGCTGGGACGATCTTCTGGGACCGGTCATTTACCTGAACTCCAACGATAAATATACGCTGCCCATCGCGCTTGCGGGATTGAGCTCCAAATTCAGAGTCGTTCCGTGGAATACATTGATGGTTGCCGCTATATACACCGTTCTTCCTTGCATTGCCCTCTTTTCATTCTGCCAGAAGTATTTCGTTGAAGGTATTTCCTTGACAGGAACTAAATCATAAGGCGGGGTGCGTTCCATGATCACAAAAACTCGTTTGGCAATGACAACGTTGGCGTTGGCGCTGGTGCTCGGAGGATGCAGTTCAAGTCCTTCTTCCAACGGAGAAGCAAGCGGCACGGAAAACGGTAAGAACGGCGTTCAAGAAATATCGGTGTATACGACCAATTCGCCCGACCGGTTGTGGGTGAAGAAACTGTCCAGCGAATTCGAAAAGACGCACAAGAACATCAAAGTGAAAATCATCGAGGTTCCGTTCGACAACTTCGACTCGAAGCTCCAGACGATGCTGGCTTCGAATACGCCACCCGACATTACTACACATATTGGGTGGGCCGGCTTTTCGGAGTATATGAGCAAGGATCAGCTGCTGGACTTGTCGCCCTATATGGACAGCTTCAATGCTGCCGAACTCGGCATTCCGGAAGAATTGATGAAGATATTCCAGGTGAACGGCAAGCAGTATGCCATTCCGCTTCAAGCATTCGTCTCGTTAATGCTGTACAACAAGGATCTGTTCGACAAAGCGGGCATCCCTTATCCGCCTTCCTCGTACGACGATGCGACTTGGACCTGGGACAAAATGCTGGAGGATGCGAAGAAGCTGACCGTCGTTTCGAACGACATCACCAAAGTCCAGTACGGTCTTTCATGGGCCTGGTCGGGCGGCGGCAGGGAACAAGATCCGCAATACTTCGGCCATGACGTTTTCCCGGCGGATACGTTTACCAGCAACAAGGGACTCGCCGCCGAGAACTTTTTCGGCAATCCAGACGTGACGAACGATTTGCAGAAACTGGCCGATCTGGTCTTGAAGGACAAAGTAGCTCCGCCGGCCGAGTTCTCGGTTGGGGGAAGCGATGCATTCCTGGCCGGGAAAATCGCGATGGCGGTCGACGGGGCATGGCGCTTGTCGGGGGTAAACGATGCCGGGTTTAGGATGGGCGTGGCCGCGATTCCGATGGGGGGCAACTCCAAGGTCCGGGATGTACTGTGGACGGATGGTTACTGGATCTTCAAAGGCTCCAAGCATCCAGAAGCCGCCTTCGAATGGATTAAATTTATGGCCCAGAAGGAAAATCAGGAACAAATGATCGAGCTGAGCGGGGGAAGCCCTTCGGCTAGCCAGTTGGCTCTCGATAAATACGCGAATTTCTTCAAAGGCGTGGACCCGACGGAAATTAAGAACGTGGTCAACGGCGGCATCCAATACGGTGCGGAAGGCTATGCCCATTTGATGCCGGGTTCCGGAGAGATGCATACCTTGATCGATAACGAGTTGAATCCCGTATTCAACGGATCGAAAAAGGCTTCTCAGGTGACGCCGGAACTCCAGCAGAAATTGAACACGATGCTTGAAAAGAACAGGAAACGAGATTCAAAATAATCCTCAGCCTAAGGTTGTCGGCCGTACGCGGGCCGGCAGCCTTTTTTGTTTAATTGGGCGTAGGATTACCTCTCTCTATGTATGGTGCAAGTTGCCTTATCAAAGCCCTAGCCAACTTTGACAAGTAAATCTAGAGAGTGGTAGATTCTATTTATACTAATTCATAATTTCGGTGGGGCCTCATGAGAAAAAAATTACAAATTTACATATCGTCTACTTTTAACGATCTTATTGAGGAAAGACATACCGCTGTTGAAGCCGTACTCCAAGCCGGTCATATCCCTGCTGGGATCGAGCAATTTTTCAAGGAAAGTCCAATGAAAATGAGGAAGAGATGGATCGACGAGTCCGATGTCTATATCCTCATTCTCGGAGGATTCTATGGTTTAACGCTTCCTGATGAATCCAAGAGCTATACGCATTGGGAATATGAGTATGCCGGGGAAGTGGGCAAACCTAGATTTGCATTTGTCGTGACAGATGAAGCATTAAGACAAAAGCCATACGACTTCGCAGCAATTGAATACTATCAGCAGTTTCAAGCGTTTAAGCAGTCGGTCATGGAACAAATCCCTATCTATTACGTTGAAGATGTACGGCACATTAAAATGGTACTTCGCGATCAATTGCCGGAGTATGCATCAAGAGACGATTTGTATGGCTGGGTTTCCGGCAAGGATGTCCCGGACGTTCAAAAGCTGTTGGAAGAAAATGCGAGATTAAAGGCGGCGTTGGAGAAAAAGAAATGAAAGAGGGGCTGGCACCACCAGCCCCTTTCTTCCGTCGCGGCGATTTTTTACATTCTACTTCTCCTGCTCCTTTATCACCTGCTCAATCCCCAACAGAATCAGCTTCAAGCCGAACTCGAACGCCCTGTCGGTCCCCATCAGCTCGAACAGCCCGCTCTTGAACATTCTCCGGAACAGTCCCGCTTCCGTCTCGCTCATGGAGTCCAGAAGGCGGATCATCTCCTCGCCCGGAAGCGCTTCTGCTCCCTGTTCCTTAAGGATAGCGGAGACATTGCGCTCATGCTGATAAGCGTCCAGAACGAAGTAGTAGACATAGTTTACAAACGTAGTAATGACTTGCATTTTCTGCTCATGCTCAAGCGGCGTCGCTTCCACGCAGAGCAGCATACGGTTAGTGAACCGGATGATGTCCGGTTCATGGGGCAGCGTCATCATCATGAGTTGCGTGGAGCAAGGATACCGGTAGAGCACACGCCGTACCGTTACCGCAAGCTCCGTCAGCTGCTCCTTCCAGTCTCCTTCGGAGCGGAATTCTTCCAGGATCATTTTCGATACCTGATTAGCCAAGCGCTGGTAGAGATTCTGCTTACTCTTGAAGTACCAGTACAGAGAGGGCGCCTGAATCCCCAGCCGGTCGGCCAATCGCCTCAAGCTGAATTTCTCGATGCCCTCCTCCCCCAGAAGCTCCCACGAGGCGGCCAAAATTTTATCCTCCGAAATCTGAGGCTGTTGCTTTTTCATCGTCACCCGCCCTTTTATCTAACAGTGTAAGTTTGTTCTTTACAGGCCTATAGGTTCATGATATCATCTAACACTGTAAGGTTCAAACTAACACTGTTAGATCAGGCCAACCTATATAAAGAAAGTGGTGACCCACATGGATGCAGAAAACCTCCATTATTTTGAAAAAGCACCGATCGCTAAAGCCGTAGCTCACTTCGCTGTACCTATGATGCTAGGTACGTCAATGAGTGTCATCTATTCCATCTTGAATGCCTATTTCCTTGGCACTCTCAACAATACCGCCATGTTAACCGCACTAGCACTAACCTTGCCGTTATTCGCGATCATCATGGCGCTAGGCAACTTGATTGGCATGGGTAGCGGTACATTCATCTCCCGTTTGCTGGGAGAGAAAAAATACGAGTATGTAAAGCATGTGTCTTCCTTCGCCTTTTACAGCAGTTTGATTCTCGGTCTTATCGTGATGGCCGTCGGCCTTCCGTTGATTGATCCAATCGTTCATGGCCTGGGAGCGACGCCGGAATCTTTCGGATTCACGAAGGACTACGTCACGATTATGCTTATCGGTTCACCATTCGTCGTATTGTTCTTCACGCTGGAGAATATCGTGCGCTCGGAGGGTGCGGCAATCACGTCGATGATCGGTATGATTCTCAGTGTTGTCGTGAATATGATTCTCGATGCGTTAGTCATCTTCGTGTTCCACTGGGACGTGATCGGCGTTGCGTCTGCAACGGTCATTTCTAACTTGGTCGCGAGTACCTTCTACGCCTTCCATATGGGATCTAAGAGCCAATTCTTAACTGTCTCCGCAAAATGGTTCAAGGCTACCAAGGACATTCTGAGCAATGTATTCAAAATCGGAGTTCCCGTCTTTATTATGAGTATCTTTTTGGGTGCCATGTCGCTCATCTTCAACCGTTTTCTTGTCGAATACGGAGATCAGGCCGTAGCGGCTTACGGAATTTCATCGCGATTATTGCAGTTTCCTGAGTTTATTCTGATGGGCTTATGCGAGGGAGTCGTGCCGCTCATTGCCTTCTCTTTTACAGCGAATAAATTACGTATGAAGATTACCATTGGATTTACGATCAAAGCGATCGTAGCATTAGCAGTCTTGTTCGGCGTCATCGTCTATCTGATTTCCGACCACTTAATTGGTTTATTTACGAATGATCCGCAATTAATTGAAATGGGCAGCTACATTCTGCATGTGACGTTCTTATCCTTGTTCGTTACAGGAATGACTACGTTATTTACGGGGATCTTCCAAGCAACGGCGCAAGGAACCGCCGCGTTTATGATGTCCGTTATTCAAGGAATTACTCTGATTCCTGTGTTGTTTATTGCCAATCGAATGAACGGCTTCCACGGGGTGGTCTGGTCGCTCGTCATTGCGGATGCCGTCGCCTTTCTTGTTGGAGCCATCATGCTGTATGGTCTGCGGAACAAATTGCAGCCGGATTTGGATCATTTGGTACAGTAGGTGGAATAGCATTACTTCTTCTCCGTCGCAAAATAAAGGATGGCTACGATCGGGAAGGCCATTCCAATCCATAACACGGCACTCCATCCTCCTGCAGCATATGTCCATCCCCCAATTGCGGATCCGATGGCGCCGCCAAAAAAGAAGATAGCCATAAAAAGCCCATTCAGCCGACTGCGAATTTCCGGACTGAGCGAGAAGAGCGCGCGTTGTCCAAGCACAAGGTTTGCGGATACGCCGGCGTCCAATAAAATAGCTGAAACGACGAGAATAACGATTCCGGTGATTGAACCCGTATGGATCATTAGCGGAAGCAGCATCGAAACGATGACAGTGGCAAGTGCAATCCCTGTTGCGGGTTTAGTCCAACCGCGGTCGGCCAGCCGTCCTGCCAAAGGCGCGGCTATTGCACCCGCGACTCCGACAAGCGCGAACAGCGCAATGTGTATCTGCGAAAAATGAAAGATCGGGCCGGATAACATTAACGGAACGGTTGTCCAAAATAAACTGAAAGTAGCAAACGCGCATGCATGATAAGCAGCCCGGCGGCGTAAGATCGGGGTAGTCCGCAGCAAGTGCCGCATCGAACCGAGCAGAGCGGTATAGCGTGTGTCCGTCGTGGGCTTTCTTGATGGTAGCACCTTTGACAGTACGATCGCCAAAACAATAACCGCCGCGGCAGACAAGGCGAATATGGCATGCCAGCCCAGGAAATCGGCCACCAGGCTCGACAACGGACGCGAGAGCATGATGCCAAGCAACAAACCGCTCATGACATTGCCGACAACGCGACCGCGTGAAGAATCGGATGCAAGGTATGACGCAAAAGGCACGAGCACCTGCGCGGCGACCGACCCTATGCCGATGACAAACGAAGCCGCCAAAAATGGCACAGCTTGTTTCGACACTGCCATGATGGCAAGCGCAACACCTGTGAGAAGTAAAGATGCGGCAACCAACCTTCGATTTTCAACGATATCTCCCATGGGTACGATAAACAACAAGCCGACTACATAACCTATTTGCGTTAACGTCACGATCAAGCCCGAACTGTTTGCGGACAGCCCGATGGAAGAGCTAATGACCCCAACCAAGGGCTGCGCATAGTAAAGATTAGCTACAATGACGCCGCATGCGGCAGCCAGAAGCAGGGTCAACCAAGTTGGGATATTGATCTCGATCGTTTGTCTTTTTAAATCCGTCATTTGAGGCCACTCCTTATATCAAAATATAGTGTCACGACAGTTACGATTCCATCCGGCTTCCTTCTCACATCGTTCCTCCATTTCATTTAAAACTGAACGTACAGTTTATAAATTGCATAAATGAATAATATACTGAACGTGTAGTTTTGTAAATAGGCGATCGCAACTTTATTTTTCATTTTTTAACGGTATACTGAACGTATAGTTTATTTTTTATCGGATCAGATAGGTAGGAGACGAAAGAGGTTGATGAAGATGAATGGAAAAAGAGGCAGGCCGCGTAATATAGAAGCTCAAAAGTCTATCCTTACCGCATCTTACGAGTTATTGCTGGAAAATGGCTTTCAAGCCGTCACCGTGGATAAAATTGCCGATCGCGCCCAAGTTAGCAAAGCCACGATATATAAATGGTGGCCTAACAAGGCTGCCGTGGTCATGGATGGTTTCCTGCATGCCGCCACGGACAGATTACCCGTGCCTGATACAGGTACAACCTTTAATGATATATTAATTCACGCCACGAATTTAACCGGATTTTTGACAAGCCGAGAGGGGACAATCATTACAGAGTTATTAGGTGAAGGGCAGTTTGATTCAGGATTGGCGGAGGCCTATCGTACTCGGTTTTTCCGTCCCCGCCGACTTGAGGCAAGAGGTCTTTTGGAAAAAGGGGTTCAACGCGGGGAATTGAAAAATAATCTCGACATTGGCATATGCATTGATCTCATTTACGGGCCGATTTTCTATCGTTTGCTTGTGACAGGCGAATCCTTGGACGAACCTTATGTGGAAAGTTTAGTCAAGAACGCATTCGAAGGAATCCGTTCAACCTAAGTCGTATTTGTCGCACATCCAACAAACACGATTCTTTTCCAAAAACCGGCGGATAGCCCTTCTCCTTTTTGTCTATTCAAGATAACTAATTCAGTTACATTGGTCTGCGTGGTGCAGCTCGAACAGAGGCGTCTGCACGACCGCTTCGTATACTTCCTGCAAGGTGATGGCATCGGCTTCGCGGGCCAGCTTCCATCCGGCCCCGGTTCCTCCGTGCTGGACGGATACCAGTTGGGCCTTCGCCAGCTGTCCCAGAATGCGGCGGATGAAGACCGGGCTCGTGTTCACGCTGTTCCCAATCCGGTCGGAAGCGAAGTATTCGTCCTTGTAATTGACCCGCGACATGGTGGAGTTGTCAATAAGGCCCGGCATCTTAACCATCTAATAGACGTCCATTATCATTCCATTGACCGTACATTTTGTTTTCTCTCGTGTTGGTTATGAATTTGTCTAATCTGCTCTGAAATAATTCTGGCTGATTCTTATTGCTTTGGATCGTGTCGATCCGAACTCTTTTATAAAGATCTGGAAATGCCTTGAAATTCTCATATACTTGCCTTTCCTCTTTTAGCCTTTCCTCTATAGCTCCATCTATTCTGAAAGAATCGTAATCCATATCGGGAAGAACCTTTCTTCCTTCGTCTGTCATCAACCCCAACTTTTCGAGTCGGCGGACACGTTCTTTGTTCAATTCAGTCCATGAGCTTTTTTGGCTTCGAGGGGACAGTCTCTGAGCCAGCTCCGTTTCAGATATTTTCTTCTTGACTCCATCGATCCATCCAAAACACAAAGCTTCCTCGACAGCGTCCAAATAGAAGAGCGTATCCGATTTGGGCGTCATACTGACCAAGACCCAACAAGATTTTTCAGATTTACTATGTTCCTGTAGCCAAAATCTCAACGCTTCTCTCGATTTTACGGGCAATAAAGGATCCAATTCCATATTCGAAAAGAGTCTCCTTTCCACAAAGTAAAAAAATGGCCTTCAGTTGGAAGACCATTTTTCAGAATGCGTTACTGTTTGTTGGATAAGACGTGATCAAGAAACTGATCTGCGTCGCTGTTAAATTTCCAGTTCACTCCAAATTGATCAACCAGCATTCCAAAGCACGAAGACCAAGGCGTATTGGATAACGGCATGATGATATGCCCGCCATGGGACAAATGACTAAAATATTCCTCCAGCTTTTGCTTATCATCGATGACCAGACTAATCAGAATGTTGTTCCCTTTCACCAGCTCACCGGTTACCGCCTTCATGGAAGGCAATATGTCCGACATCATGATTTTCCCGCCTGCGAATGCTATGGAAGACTCCATGATCATATTTAACTCATTTTCCGGCAGGGGGTAGTTTGGATCTTGCGGGATATCCCCGAATTTCACTTTTTTTACTTCAATTGCGTTTAAAGCCTTCGAATAAAATTCAATCGCTTGCTCTGCAGTTCCATCAAAGTTTAAATAGGCAATAGCTGACATCAAGCAATACCTCCTTCTTGTTATGAATGTAGTATACTGAATATGAGGTGACAGCTGTATGTCACCGTTTATACATAAAGTAGAAAAAAGAGGGATAACGATGGAAAAGGTTGAAAGATTAATATCGATCATCATGATCTTGCTGAAAAAGGATGTCGTTTCAACAACAGAATTCGCGCAATTGTTCAACGTCTCCAAAAGGACGATTCTTCGCGATATGGAAACCTTGAGTTTATCAAACATCCCCATCTATTCGGTCAACGGCATTCATGGCGGCTACGGCATTATGGATGAATACAAGTTTGATAAACGTCTATTAACAAGCTCCGACTTAGAGAGTATATTAACTGCGCTCGGCGGATTGGAACAAATTCTGATTAGCGAAGATGTTGAAGTGACTATAAAAAAAATAGAGGCAATGGTTAGCCCATTGTCTCCGAAAGGTTCCATCCAGGTGTCATTTTATGATTGGGAGGGCCGGTCTGAAATTCGTCCAACCTTGAAGAGGTGTCAAGAAGCCATATTAGCGAGAAGGATCATTTCATTCGATTATTTGGACAAAAACGGCATGAAAACGAACAGAATGGTCGAGCCATACCAGCTCCATTTTAGCGAAACGAGTTGGTATCTGAAAGGCTTCTGTTTGCATCGAATGAGATATCGAACGTTTAAGTTATCTCGGATCGATCATCTTCATATGGATGAACAAACGTTTAGCCCCAGAGATGATTTGTTGAAGCAAGAGCAGGAAGCAAGTTATCAACCGGAACTGGTAGAAGTCAAGGCGTTGATTTCGCCCGGCATCAAAGATCAATTCATTGAAAGGTACGGACGAAAGAGTATTGAACCCTATAGTCCCGAACTTTTCTTGGCCACCATTCATGTTCCTCAGAACAGCATTGGATTTCAATTTTTAGCAAGCTTCGGTACAAATCTGGAAATCGTCGAACCGAGAGCCTATGTTGAGGACTTTCGGAATTTTTTAACTAAAATCATGGAGAAATACATTGTCTGATATGATTGAACAAGAAATTATGGAAAATGGTGGGTGAATCATGTCTGGAACACCTCGCATTTTGATCATAGAAGATGACCATTCCATTATCGAGATGCTGCGTAATGCCTTTAGTCGTGAGGGCTTTCTAATCGACGGAGCAACGGATGGCATGGAAGGGTTGGCGCTGTTCTCAAACAAGGACTACGACCTTGTCCTCGTCGATCTGATGTTGCCGGGGCTGGACGGTATGGAAGTCATTCGCAGAATCCGGGAGAGAAGCAAGGTGCCGATTCTCATCATGTCAGCTAAGGATGGGGACGTCGACAAGGCGCTAGGGCTCGGATTCGGAGCGGACGACTATATTCAGAAGCCTTTCTCGACGATTGAGCTGTCCGCGAGGATGAAGGCAGCTATTCGAAGAGCCACGATTTATTCAAGCGCGGAGCCCCAGATCGAACCGTCCGTGAGCGTTGGGGACCTTGAACTGGACTTTGCCAATTATTCCGTGAAGAAAAAAGGGCAAGCAGTGCGTCTAACTGCCAAGGAGTTTGATATTCTAAAGCTTTTTGCGACGAACAAAAACCGGGTTTTCACCAAATCCCAACTCTACGGACTCATTTGGAATGACGACTATATGGGGGACGAGAACGTCATTAACGTTCATATCAGGAGGTTAAGAGAGAAGATCGAAGACGATCCTTCCCGTCCGACTTATATCAAAACTTTATGGGGAATCGGCTACAAATGGGAGGGCTGACGCGATGAACGTTCTCCTTATGACTGTTATCGTCATTTTAACCGGCTTCCTCATCGCGCGTTACCGATCGAACGCCCGGAGAACCTCAGAATTGCGACAGATTCGCGGCAAGTTGGAGCAGATCATGGAGAGACGCTCAGGAGAGAAGCTTCTCCACCTGACCCGGGATTCGGAGCTTCAGGCGCTCATGACCGATATCAATCAGCTGCTCGACAGCAGCCTCAAAGCGTCGGCCGAGCACGCAAGGTCCCGAATCGCATCTCGCAAAATGCTTGCGAATATCTCGCACGATCTCCGAACGCCTCTGACGGTCGTTCTTGGATACGCAGAGACGCTTCATCTGCGACCGCCTGTCGAGGAAGGCGAGCGGAATGAACTGTTAGCCAAACTGTTCGGTAAAACGAGAGAAGCCATCCAATTGATCGACACTTTCTTCGACTTGGCGAAGCTCGAATCCGGGGACATCGATATCCCTTTAAGCCGCATCAATGTCAGCGAGTCCTGCAGGCAAAGTATTCTACAGTTCCATGAACAGATCGAAAGCCGCGGGCTCGCGGTGTCCCTCGATATTCCTTCAGGGGCGATGTACGCGCTCGGCAATGAAGATGCATGGAGACGGATCTTGGATAACCTGATCTCCAATGCGCTGCGCTATGGAACAGACGGCGGAACGATCGGCCTGACGCTGAAAGATGAAGGCGCATCCATTCTTGTGGAAGTGTGGGATCGGGGGAAGGGAATCGAAGCGGCGCATCAAGATCTCGTATTCGAACGATTGTATACGCTGGATGACTCCAGGAACAAGAAGGTTCAGGGAAGCGGTCTGGGCCTTACGATAGCCCGAAGGCTGGCAGAAGCGATGGGAGGATCGATCGAACTGAACAGCAAGCCTCACGAGCGGACCGTCTTCACGGTTCGGTTAAGGAAATTCAACTTAAGAAACGCGTAAGAAACGAGTAAGGAAAAATCGCCATTTCATCCGTTATGATTTTCGTAACAACGGAAGGAAGGGAAGAACGTTCATGACCTACGTCCTGCAGACGCATCGATTATCCAAAACGTTCAAGGGCAAAGAATCCGTATCCGAAGTGAGTATGAAGGTCAAACAAGGGGAAATTTACGGCTTCCTTGGGCCTAACGGAGCGGGCAAAACGACGATTATGAAAATGTTGACCAATCTCATCAAACCAACGTCCGGGGAGATTGAGCTATTTGGCGAGAAGTTGACCCTCACCTCTTACGCCATGCTGGGCAGGATAGGCTCGATTATCGAATACCCCATTTTCTACGACAAACTGACGGCCCGATCCAACCTGGAGCTTCATTGCGAATACATGGGTTATTACAACAAGAAAGCCATCGACGAAGCGCTGGAATTGGTTCAGTTGCGCGGAATCGACGGCAAGCCCGTCAAAGACTTTTCGCTCGGGATGAAGCAACGGTTGGGCATCGCGAGGGCGATTGCAACGAAACCGGAATTGCTTATTCTAGACGAACCGATTAACGGGCTGGATCCGGTCGGCATTAAGGAGATCCGACACCTGCTGCGTATTTTGTCCCAAGAATACGGAATCTCCATTCTGGTCTCCAGTCACCTCCTCGCGGAGATCGAGCAACTGGCAGATACGATCGGGGTCATCAACCATGGCCGGCTGATTCAGGAAGTCTCTCTCGAGCAGGTCCGCGAGACGAATGCAGAATACATCGAATTCCAGACGAATGACTGCGTGAAAGCGGCTTACGTGCTCTCTCATCAGCTGAACATTTCGAACATTCGCGTCATTGGAAATCAGACGATTCGGATCTATGATCTCTCGACTCCGCTTCCCCAAATTAATAAAACGCTCATTATGAACGACGTGGCGATCGAGTCGATCCATCAGAAGAACAGCTCTCTCGAAGAGTACTTCATCGGATTACTGAACGGGGGTGGGCAAAGTGCTTAAGCTCATTCAACTCGAATTGAGAAAATACAAGATCAAAGGCTATATTTGGGGAGCCCTGATAGCTATGGCTTGCATTTTCGGCTTGATATGCCTAATCGCCTTTGACCGATCGGAAGGTCAGGCCTTCCGGGATAGCGAGATGCTGTTCTTTGCAATCGACACGTTTTCAAAGGGGACATTCATCGTATTCGCATCGGTTCTTCTCTCACGCTTCATTATCGACGAATACAGGACGAAATCGATTACCGTTTTATTTATGTACCTGATCAATCGCAAGAAACTGATGGTAGCGAAGCTATTCATTGTGTTCTCGTTCACGTTCGTTTCCATCGTGCTTTGCAATCTGATCGTCGGCTCCCTGATGTTGCTGATCAACCACTTTTACGAATTTATGAATGAGTCATTAACGATGGGACTGGTTAGGCGGCAAGCGCTTGCCATTATCATGAACGCGCTGGCAGCAAGCTTTATAGGTCTAATCCCGCTGTTTTTCGGCATGAGGAAGTATTCGACAGCGACAACCATCATAACTTCCGTTCTGATCGTCATCGCCATCTTCAACGTTTCGGATGGCTTCTCGCTCAGTTCCATTGTCGCCGTCCCCATCGCCTTGTCGTGGTTCGGAGCAATTATCGCATATGCTTCATTCCACAATATCGAGCGCAAGGATATTAATCCGTAACCGCTGATAATGATTTTCTAATCCTGGAACTTCAAATCTCTATTTTTGTCTCCAAAAACGCAAGATACTTTGGGTCATCTTCCATAAAGATCGCAATCCCGGCACCCATGTAAGCCCGGGTCAGCTCGTCTGCCGCCTTTTCAAGGTTTTCCTGTTCGTAATACAATTGCCCTAGCCGAAGATGGATGTAGGGATTCCCCAACCCCTTCGGTCCCTGTACAGCATTAAAAAAACATTTGAATGCCTTATCGTAATTCTTCATCTGAAAGTGGGCATCTCCAATAGCCACATAGATCCACGTTGCGGCCTCCCATTCCCGATGATTTTCAGGCAATAATCGGAGGGCCGCGACGTACTTATTCTTGCCCGTCTCAAGATGGCCTGCTCTCACCAAATCATCGCCTTGCTTACACAGCGCGGTAATTTCGGCATGGGTGGAATCTGAAAGTTGCACCGTCGTCTCTCCTATCCTGTGCGATCCGCTTAACAAAAACGCTAAGGCAAAATTCTGGAAGGCTTTGTTGGAAAAGGCGGCTTCCAGGCCAGCAGGATTCCGGCGTCTCCGCAGTATTTGTTTACGCCTTCCATATCATCCCTTCCAACCTCCCAAAGCCACAAATCATTGCTGATTTTCCTTAGAAAGCCGCGGCCCCGTTCTTTGACAATCCACTCTCCAAGCGTCATGCCTTGGAGTTTGATTTGAAGATGGTTTTCGTTCATCATATTGCAGGGATATACCATTCTCAGCATGTCCCCCCGGTAACGAACCTTCCCTTTAAATCTCCCTGGCGTTTCTTCCTTAAAAATCTTCGAATCCTCATATGGAAACAATTTAATCAGATTCTCGCCTTCCGCATAGTAAAAAGCATCCGCCACTTTTGGGGTAGCATACACGATTCCATACGGATAGCTAAATTTCTTCGATACATCCTCCACAAAGCCGATGAAATTTTCATATATGTCTTCAATAGGCACGGCACACTGAGCATCCATGTGATGAAAGCCGCCAAACTCATCGGTCATGTACCCGAAGGATGCAAACCACGGGGAATAGCCCTTCTGTTCATTAAATAATCGAAATGCCGTAACTTCTTTAGCGTTTATTTTTCTCTTGAGTTCGGAGAGAGCGGTTTCTATCAAATCAACATGGAGTCCCTCTTCATCATTGTTGTATGTATAGTACGCGACTGTTGTGATCCTTGCACCGATAGCATCAAAGAAAGACTCGCCTACAATACAAGCCTCCATGGGAGTAACTTCACTTGTGTCATACATGGCCAAGCCTGTACACATCTATCTCACCTCTATGCCGCAGATCATAACCGCTCTTGAAAAATCCAACTTTCAACTGCCAATCCAATTCCGAAATTCTTGAGCAAGTTCATTTCGGTTCAATCGGGCAATCCAATCACATTCCAGTGCATGCGTGTCATCCGATACAGTAAAGACCAATACTCCCGATTCGGTCAGATCGGAGAAAAAACCTTCCTTTTTCAATGCATCAAGCGCAGCCACGCAACACGCATATACCTTCTCTTTAAAGTCTCTGTGTCTTTCCGCCGACTGCATGCTCATCACTTCGTTATACAACAGATTGGATATATCTTCAAAGCATTCAGCACCTTCAAATTCATGATCCCATTCCCCTGGACTCCAGCGATAATAAATCGCATCATCCGGGTCGCCGGCAATCATTTTGTTCAAGTGATCGGTTGAGTTTACCGCCGGACATACGGTGATTGCATCCGGGTCGGAATACAAGGCGTAACCGCAAAAGCTTTGTCCTGGATATTTGTTTCTTACTTGCTCGAATGCAGCCTTCGCAGCCGCCCCGATTTTTAATTGCAGCACTTGAAAATCCATGTTCTCTCCTTTGTCTTACTTTAGTCGAGCCTTCAACGGCAGGATCGGAGGGGGCGACAGATCGCGATCCAAGCCTCGCAAATCGAGCACGCCCCTTATGGCAGGACACTCGGTCCTGATCCCAACTCTCGATAAACTTCCTTTGCATCACAGTCGGGGTTTAACATTTGAATCATCTCCATAGTAATAGGGACGCCCTCGTAAACTTTTTCAACAACTTCTACTGGCAGGGCCAATTCATAATAATCTTTCGCAAATTGCACGAACTCCTCTGGTGTCCGGTAAATCGCATTTATTAAAAAAGTGGACCCATCATCTGCTCCTTTCGGCATTTTAACGTTTCCCTTCTGCCAGCTCGAATCATTATTTTTACGCCACATACAAAAAGTCACATCTTCTTTTTCAATTCCTTCATGTTCCAGCAGAGATAATAATTCGTTCGGAACGTTATCATAGATGCCTGGCCATACCTTATGTACGTCTTGTGCATATGGGCTTAATTGAGATTCATGATCAAAACCCTTTATGATGGAGCCTTCAACGGAAAACAACATAATAAGATGATCCCCTGCCCCATTATTTATTTTTGCCATACAAACTCCTTCATCCCATTCTTGAACAAAGCTATGATAACGAAGCCATTCCGTCTCACAAAGAATCGTATTCAGAGCTGCTTGGACGATCATTAGCTTTTTTAAGCTTTCCGGTTCTGGTAAGTTAATGCCCTCTTTGAACCACTTACACATGGTTGAGATCCTTTTTGTAATAGTAGTGTTTACTCCCTAATGGTGCATTCTCGATAATTGCTATGACCTCGTACCCATATTTCTTATAAAATTCTGGAGCTTGGAAACTGAATGTATTTAACTTAATGAATGTACAATTGTTTGTTCTTGCTATTTGTTCTGCTTCGACCAATAATCTTTTACCAAGTCCCTGTCCACGGTGGTCTTCATCTACCCATAAAATATCAATCTCCATCCAATTCCAACATACCGCACTGTTGAGACCGGCAATAATTTCTTCTTTGTCATTCTTTAAACATAAATTAATTTCTTCATAAATGCCGTTTGGTACCTTTTTAGAATTGAACTCAACAAGTTTTTTTCTTACCTCATTTGCTTCGTCATTTGTGCTGTGAATGATCTTAGGGGTATTCGACATAGGATCCTCCTGTAGGTTTATCCTCATACACTGCATTAATTTCGTCTAACATTCGTGTATTCACGACGCCCCATCACCTTAAGCCACGAAGTGGCGGCCGCGATGCTATTACCACGATCATACCACGGGTATGGATAATATTGTCGCAGTTGGTCAAACCGGTTTTCCAACGGCAAATTCAAGGCATTGCCCTGACGCCAGGCTGTAATGGCAAGTTTTTGGGCCATCCTTTGCCGGATGGCCCTTACTTGATTGCAGTATGTTACGTCGGGTGCATAAAAATGGTCTCCATTACTCCCCAAGGCGCTTCTTTCTCATCTATCTTCACTAAACCATATTTTTCGTACAAATTAACATGGTCACTGACAAGATATACTTTATCAAAGCCCAGTTCCTTGGCGTATGCCAAGGCAGATAAAATCAACTTTTCACTTATTCGATTGCCTCGATACTGCTCTCCTACAAACATGAACCCGATATAAGGCGTATAGGGAACATCAGGAATACAGTCGGTTTTTGCTAAAGTGCAATAACCAGCAATGTGATTGCCATCAAGTGCTGCAAATACTCTTTCCCAGTCTGAAAAAAAGCGTTCTCTCATTTGTTTCGCTAAAGCGGCTCCTGCTTTCCATGAACAACTCTCTGCATACTCGGCAACGTCTTGCCACAACTTATCGCTATGAATAAGCGATTCTATTTGCATAGATACTCCTTTCTTAAAGACAGCCATCAGCTGGACGGCTCTTTGTTTTTTTATTTTACGAATTGCTCTCCGTTATCAAAATAAGCGTTCAACTCTCCTCCCATCTATTGTATCCGTTCTCTCACGCCTTCCGAACAGAAGGCGAGTAAAATACGTCACGATGCATATGCTGAATTTTGTCCCAGTTGCCGGGATTGGTTGTGTCTGGCATGCGGTGCTCCAGAATGGCCTGATACAGGGCCGTTTTTTGTTCCAAATGGGCAACGTGCTGTTTGGCTTCTTCGAGCTTAACGAGCGCCGCTTCCTTATGCTCCATCATGAGTGCGCAGCGTTGCGGAATGGTCGAATCCCCTTCGAGACAGAGATCGACGTACATTTTAATGACTTCAATCGGCATCCCGGATTGCTTGAGGCATTTGACGCCATGCAGCCAGTTGATCGCTTCTTCGTCGAACATCCGAATGTTGTTTTTATCGCGCTGTACGCTTGGCACCAGGCCTTTATCTGTGTAAAAGCGAATGGCATGCTCGGTGAGTCCCGTTATCTGGGCGGCTTCTTTGACCGTATGCATGTGTAATCCTCTCCTTGAGAAATAAATGGTTCGATACAGCTTGACTTCGTGTAACACGAAGGTTCTAAGCTTACTGTAACGCAAATCAGCCGTAAACGGAATCCCCGCTGCAGTGCCCGAATCCGCGCTGATGGCCGGTTACCGTCTGATCGACACAGCCGCCGGTTATCTGAATGAGGAAGCGGTCGGACGTGCGATCAAGCGCAGCGGCGTACCGCGTGAGGAGCTGTTCATCACGACCAAGCTCTGGGTTCAGGATGCCGGCTACGAGAGTGCCAAGCTGGCGTTTGCCAAATCCTTGAAGAAACTGCAGCTCGACTATCTCGATCTCTACCTTATCCACCAGCCGTTCGGCGATTACTACGGCGCTTGGCGCGCGATGGAAGACCTGTACCGCGAAGGCAAGGTCAAGGCGATCGGTGTCAGCAACTTCCTGCCCGACCGTCTGATGGACCTCATCGTGCATAACGAAATCGTGCCCGCCGTCAACCAGATCGAAACGCACCCTTTTTACCAGCAGACTGAGAGCGCCGCTTTTATGAAAGAGCAGGGAGTTCAACACCAATCGTGGGCGCCGTTCGCTGAAGGACTTAACAACATGTTCGTCAACGAAGTGCTGGCCTCGATCGCAGAAAAACACAACAAGTCCGTCGCCCAGGTCGTGTTGCGCTGGCTTGTTCAGCGTGAAGTCGTTGTCATTCCAAAATCGGTGAGAAAAGAGCGGATCGTCGAAAACTTCGACATTTTCGATTTTGAGTTGAGCGCCGACGATATCGAACAAATTTCCGCCCTCGATACGCGTGAAAGTCTTTTCTTATCCTACCACGATCCGAAATTCGCCAAGATGCTGGGCACCTTGAGAGTCGATCTGTAAACCTTGATCGAACCGTAAACTCATCACGCGTTTATCCTCATCTATTAAGGAAGGACAGGGCGGGCGCCCCTGTCCTTTCTTTACTTGAACTGCAAAAATCAAAGAATAGCAAAACTCGTCGCCTAAGTATGCTGCGAGGCGGCATTCCGGGCTAAACAAATTGATGCCTGATTTTCGGCTACAGCCTTCGGTTGAGTAAGATATAATAAGCTCAATCTTAACGTGAAGGTGCGACCATGATCCATAACGAGAAACGTAAAGCCGAATATTACAAGGCGCTTATCGAGAAAAGCCCGGACTACGAAGGCATCTTCTACGTGGGCGTCACGTCAACCGGCGTGTTCTGCCGCCCCACCTGCCCAGCTAGAAAACCCAAGTACGAGAACTGCGAGTTCTATGAGAACGCGCAGCAAGCACTCTTGGCTTCATTCCGTCCCTGTCAGCGCTGCAGACCCTTGTCGCATCCGAATCAAGTCTCGGATCTCGTCCGGTTGCTCGTCGAGGCGGTTGAGCATAACCCGGAGAAACGATGGAAGGGGCAAGATTTCCGGGCTCTATCGATCGACGAGTCTACTGCCCGCCGTCAGTTCAAAAAGCGTTTTGGCATGACATTCGTTGAATACGCTCGAGCTCGTCGAATGGGACTGGCGTTGAAGAGCATCCGATCGGGGGAAAAGATTATTCATACGCAATTAGCTTCCGGCTATGATTCGAGCAGCGGTTTTAGAGACGCCTTCTCTCGCATCATGGGCGCGCCCCCTACGCGGTTGGACGATAACTGTATTCTTAAAGCAGCGTGGCTAGACACTCGGCTCGGCCCTATGGTCGCCATAGCGGACGAGAACAAGCTCTATCTTTTGGAGTTCGTGGATCGTCGAGGGCTAGAGCGCGAGGTGGAACGTCTAAGAAAAAGAATGAACGCGGCGATTATCCCTGGTGATACTAAGCCGATTCAGTCGATTGAACGAGAACTCGCTCAATATTTCGAAAGTATTTTAGTTGAATTCAAAACCCCTCTCTATCTTATGGGATCATCTTTTCAGCAGAGCGTGTGGGAGCAATTAAGGAAAATTTCACCTGGAGAAACACGTTCATATGCCGACATTGCGGCAGCACTTGGCAAACCTACCGCTTTTCGTGCAGTAGCGCAAGCGAACGGCGCCAATCAACTCGCCATCGTGATTCCCTGTCACCGCGTAATCAACTCCGATGGCGGTCTGGGCGGATATGGCGGCGGAATCGTACGCAAAGAGTGGTTATTAAATCATGAGAAACATGCTCAAGCCATCGCTACGGAAAGTCGATCTTCATATAATCCCCCTTTTCATTTAAAATGATGACATAAAGATGTCAAGTTTCCCATGATACACTCAAATCGAATTCAGTCATTGTGAACCGCAGGAAGAAGGGATCTCCATGCCGCGTCTCGTTTATGCTGCATTAATTCTGCTCAGTCTCATTTGGGGCGGCTCGTTTTATTTCATTAAGATGCTGCTGCACGACTTCGGACCATGGTCCATCGTGTTCCTGCGATCGACGGCCGGTTTGTTGACCATCGTCGTCATGATGCTGGCGCTTCGCCAGCCGTTCGGCTTCCGAACGATCCACTGGGTGCCGATGGCCGTCATGGCGATCGTCAATACCGCGTTGCCATGGACGCTCATCGCGTTCGGCGAAACGAAGGTGGCGAGCGGCATGGCGTCGATTCTGAACGCGACGACGCCGATCTGGACCGTTGTCATCGGCATGCTCGTCTTCCGAAGCAAGACGCATAAGCTTCAATGGCTCGGACTCGGGATCGCGACGATCGGCTTGCTGGTCGTGGTCGGCCTTCGGCCGGGCTCTGATACCGCCGTGAATTTGCTGGGAGTTGCAAGCCTCATTGTCGCCACGATCTGCTACGCGATCGGCTCCCAACTGTCCAAACGACTGATGACGGGCGGCCTGTCCATGTATCAGATCACGTTCGGCACCTTGCTGTGCACGAGCATTGCCAGCGGCAGCGTCGCTTTCTCCACGGAACCTTTTCCGTTCGTGCAGTTGGCGGCATCGACGAACATTCTCATGACCGTCGGACTTGGCGTGTTCGGTTCCGGCTTCGGCTACATTCTGTTCTATTATATGATTCAGAAAGGAAGCGCCGAATTCGCCACGATGGTCACATATTTGGTCCCTTGCACCGCGCTGGTATGGGGAGCGGCCTTGCTGGATGAGAATATGAGCTGGAATCTGTTGGTCGGACTGTTCGTCATACTGGCGGGCGTTTTCTTGTCCGGCCGAAAAACGGGGACGGGGGGGAGAAGGTCGGCGACTTGAAGAAGCTCGTCAAGGACGTGAAGAAAGACCAGGATCTGGCCCGCGCCTCTATTACGAAATGCTAAAAATGACCGGTGAGCAAAAAGATAATTATTATTCAGTTGGTAATTTTTCATATTTACAAATCTAGAAAAGTGGATATAATGAGCGATATGGAACCTTTATTGATTTATAAAGCTTTGTCCAACGAGATACGTTGTCAAATTATGCATTGGCTGAAAAATCCGGAGCAATTTTTTGATGAAAAGCCATATTTGCAACAGGGGCTCAGCTTTCGCATTGGTGTATGCGTAGGAGATATACAGACCAAATCGGGACTTGCCCAGTCTGTCATCTCAAGCTATTTGGCCACCATGCAAAAAGCTGGTTTATTGGAATCCGAACGAATCGGCAAATGGACGTACTACCGCCGAAACGAAAAAACCATCCAGCAGTTTTCCGAGTACGTGCAAAGTAGACTCTAGCCGGAAAGGATGTATTTTCGCTTTTCATATCTACAATTCTATATATGAAAATGCATGGAGGCATACATTGTAATGAACAAGATTCACTCTTCACTTATCATTTTTTTGGCTTTAGGTGTGTTTGGCATTATTACAACGGAAATGGGCATGATTGGCGTTCTTCCCCAAGTCACTCAAAAATTTCACATATCGCCTACGCAGGCCGGGTATCTTGTCAGTATATTTGCTTTCATCGTTGCCCTTTCAGGCCCATTCCTGACCTTACTCGCCTCCGGCATGAATCGTAAAGTCATTTTATTATCCGCAGTTCTTATGTTTGCCGTCTCTAATATTGTCTATGCCTATACAACCAAGTTCGAAGCCATGTTAGCTTTTCGAATTGTCCCTGCTATTTTTCATCCTGTCTTTTTCTCAATTGCTCTTGTGACCGCGGCCAGCCTTGTTTCTCCCGAAAAGAGCGGCAAAGCCGTTACCAAGGTTTTTGCCGGAATCACAGTCGGATTCGCTTTTGGCGTGCCGTTGACTTCGTATCTTGCCGAAAAAATTTCGCTGGAAGCCGCTTTCCTGTTTGGAGCTGTTGTATGCTTGACTGCCTTTATAGGGATACTTGCCTGGCTTCCTTCCATGCCCGTTAAGGAAAAAAAGTCTTTTGGCAAGCAGCTCGGCATATTGCGCAAACCTCAATTGTGGTTAACGATCGCGACCGTTGTTTTTATCTTTGCAGCTATGTTTTCAGTGTACAGCTACTTTGCCGAATATCTTGGACAAGTCACCAAGATGAACGGATCATGGATTAGCATGATGCTGATGGCCTTTGGCGTCACGATGATTGTCGGGAACTTTTTGTTTGGGAGCTTTTTGCACAAAAGCACGACAAGAACTGCTCTCCTGTTTCCTCTCGTATATGCGGTCATTTACTTATTCATTTATTATCTCGGTTCTTATTTCTTGCCGATGGCGATCATCGTGTTCATTTGGGGGGCTGTGCATTCCGGGGGGCTTATTGTCAGTCAAGCCTTGTTGATGACTGATGCGAATGAAGCTCCCGAATTCGGCAACAGCTTGTTTGTCTCCTTTTCCAATGTCGGCATTACGATAGGGACATCGATCGGCGGCTCGTTTATTTCTCGGCTGGGCACACATCAGCTCATCTGGTGCGGCATTATGTTTGCATTGCTGGCTTTCTTGTTGATCATATTTAAAATGGCAATTTCCAAATCAAATACGAAGACATTAAACGTACGCTGAACAAGCCGGAAGCGATAGTTCATTTTAGCGCGGCAGCAACACCGGCCTAATAAAGTACCGAAAACAATATTATCAGGTAATGCGGCAGAGTATACTCACGAAATCTTTTTTTGCATTCAAATGCCCCTGCCGCTCGCTTTTTACAGCTTCGGATGTTATTTTACGCTCTTGGAATTTTTACGTTATGTGGTAAATAGTTGAGGGCAAGCGGCTCGGTTAGTAACTTGTCAGCCCTCGGCAAAAATTTGGTTGCCTCAATAAAAGCACTGTCTTCACCAGCACCTTCATCGAAGTGCCTGCTCGCAAGAGCGGTCTAATCAATCGACGCAGCTCCTCTGCACCGCTACAACCGACAACGCTCCGGCTTTCGCTCCGCGCTAACTGAAACGGCAAGTTTTTGAAATAAAACAAGGGCACTTAGAGTGCCCCATGCGTCGCGATTTTTTATGATGTAATATCGTCGAAATTCTGCAAAAGGCGCAGCTCCAGCCCTTTTTCGTTCGTTGTTAGTTCTTGCATGATCGGAATAGTCATATCGGTATTGGGGTTGTATTTCAGGCCCCAGTGCATAATGGCAAAAACGACCGGAAACAGGTCAAGTGCCTTTTGCGTTGGCCGGTACACGGTTTGTGCGCGGTTTGAATCTCCTTCTATCTTGACGAGCAGGCCTGCTTCAACGAGTGATTGGAGCCGTGCGCTCAAAATATTAGTCGAGATGTGCTCGCGTGAAGCCAGAAACTCGCGGTAATACCGCTTGTTATGGATAAGGACGTCACGAAGTATGACTAGGCTCCAGGGATCGCCCCATATGTCGAGCGCATATACGATTGGACATACTGTGGAAGTTCGCTTTTTCATGAGAATGATTATACAATTCGTGCTTGCATTTTGCAAGTTTGTACTTGCGTTTTGCAAGTACGCGGCTTATACTCGGTGGGTAGTCAACAATTAACGTGGGGAGATAACCTGCATGAATCAAAGTTACAGCACTTTTTTTAAGGTAGAACAAAGCCCCGAGGAAGTCTTCGCCGCCATCAACAACGTTCGCGGATGGTGGTCAGAGGAAATTGAGGGCGCTACCGACGAACTCGGTGAATTTAAGCACCACTACCAGGATATTCACCGCTGCACCATCCAAATCACCGAGCTTGTTCCAGGTAAAAAGGTTGTTTGGCACATTACAGACAACTATTTTAACTTCGTAAAGGACACGAGCGAGTGGAAGGATACCGACGTTGTCTTTGAAATCGCCAAGAAGGACGGTAAGACGGAAGTACGATTTACGCACGTAGGCCTCGTTCCCGCGTATGAGTGCTACGCCGTCTGTACGGACTCCTGGGGCATCTACATAAACGGCAGCCTTCGCGACTTGATCACCAAGGGTAAGGGCAAGCCCAACCAAAGCGAGCAAATTACAAACAAACACGGCATAGAGAATTCTTAGAAATCCATGCCATAGACCGAAACGGCAAGTTTTGGGCCATCCTTTTGCGGGATGGCCCTATCTTTTAGATACTCTGTTCACATTGTTAGCAAACCATTATCCAAGTTTTCCATGAATTTCCCCAAGCAGTCGTTCCTTTATAGTTGCGACTCCCATCACACCAAGGTCTCCTTCACCCCACCGGCGTACGGACGCAGTTTCAGAAGTCCACTCATTCTCACCCAGCACAAGCATATAGGGGATCTTTTCTTGCTGTGCCTCACGTATTTTATAACCGAGCTTCTCATTTCGCAGATCGGCTTCAACTCGGATTCCTGTAGCCTCAAGCATCGATTTTACTTGCAAAGCATAGTCCCCAAACGCTTGCGAAATCGGCAGTATCTTAACCTGAACTGGCGCCAGCCAAAGCGGGAATGCCCCACTGTAATGTTCCGTCAAAATACCGATGAAGCGATCGATTGAGCCAAACACCGCGCGATGGATGACGACCGGACGATGCTTTTGCCCGTCCTCTCCAATGTATGATAGATCAAACTTTTCAGGCATCTGAAAATCAAGTTGAATCGTTGCACATTGCCAGCTTCTCTTCAAAGCATCAAGAATGTGAAAATCGATTTTCGGCCCGTAGAACGCCCCGTCTCCCTCGTTGATTTGGTACGCGACTCCCCGATTGTCTAGAACATTCTGAAGCGCCCCTTCAGCTTGCTGCCACATTTCAACTGATCCCATCGCGTCCTCAGGCTTTGTCGAGAGTTCCATGCGGTATTCGAAACCAAAAACCCGGTACATTTCATCGATTAACGCAATAACCCGGCCAATCTCATCTTCGATCTGATCCGGACGTACAAAGATATGTGCATCATCTTGACAAAATGTCCTCACTCGCATCATCCCATTAAGAGCTCCTGAAAATTCATGTCTGTGTACCTGACCGAGCTCGGTCAGACGAATGGGAAGCTCACGGTACGAGTGTAGGCTATTTTTGTATATTAACATGTGCCCTGGGCAGTTCATCGGCTTTAGTGCAAATTTACCATCGTCCACTTCTGTAAAATACATGTTCTCACGGTAGTGATCCCAGTGTCCAGACTGCTCCCAAAGGCGCTGGTTCATCATGAAAGGCGTTTGAACTTCTTCATAACCGCGGCGCTCTTGAAGTTCACGAGAAAGGTTTTCAAGCTGAGTACGGATAGTCATGCCCTTTGGTAAATAGAAGGGCATACCTGGTGCTTCTTCGGAAAACATAAACAACCCGAGCTCTTTGCCAAGTTTCCGATGGTCACGCTTCTTTGCTTCTTCTAGCAACCGCAAGTGCTCTTCCAACTGCGTTTGCTTCGGGAACGCAGTGCCATAAATGCGCTGAAGCATTTTGTTCTTTGCGTCGCCACGCCAGTAAGCTCCAGCAACGTTTAGTAACTTGAATGCTTTGATGCCGCCAGTGAACGGAAGGTGTGGTCCGCGGCAAAGATCGAAGAACTCGCCTTGGCTATAGATCGAGATGACTGAATCATTTGGCAAGTCTCGGATCAGCTCCAGCTTGTATGGATCGCCCAGTTCATGAAATAGGCGCATGGCTTCTTCACGGTTTACCTCACGGCGGACGATTGGTAGATTTTCCTGTACAATTTTCTCCATTTCCTTCTCGATTTTATCAAAATCCTCGATTGAAATTGGAACGCTGAGATCGACGTCGTAGTAAAAACCATCCTCTATGACTGGGCCGACTCCGAGTTTAACGTTTTTCTCGCCGAATAGTCTGCGCAAAGCCTGCGCCATCAAGTGTGCGGTACTATGACGAAGAACTTCAATGCCTCCCACGTTTTCGAGCGTCAAAATCTCGATCGAAGAATCCTCTTCGATGGGTGTAGCAAGATCGACCGGCTTTCCGTTCACTTTCCCTGAGACGGCATTTTTCTTAAGTCCTGGACTGATCGATTCCGCAATCTGTCCAACGGTCGTCCCGGCCTTATATTCGCGTTCGGCACCGTCCGGAAAGGAAACTTTAATCAACATGTCTAATCATCCTTTCTAGGTTTTTGGCAAAAAAAACACACTCCATCCCTGGTAAAGGGACGAGTGCGTTTCAAGCTCGTGGTTCCACCCTAAATTCGATCCGCCAGACGCGAATCCTCATTCAGATTCTATAACGGGAATACCCGGCGAAATATACTCTCAAGGAAACCCTTGATTTCCAAATCGCAGCTACAAGGTGGTAAATCCTTAAGCTTGTCGAAGAGGATCTCAGCCTAGTCCTCTCTCTCTGGGCGACTCGCGTTAAAGACTCGTGTCCTTGGTCAGAACCATTATTTTATTCTTTTGAGAAAACAAAAAACCGCGCTCCATCCCTGGTAAAGGGACGAGTGCGGTTCGAGCTCGTGGTTCCACCCTAAATTCGATCCGCCAGACGCGAATCCTCATTCAGATTCTATAACGGGAATACCCGGCGAAATATACTCTCAAGGAAACCCTCGATTTCCATATCGCAGCTACAAGGTGGTAAATCCTTAGGCTTGTCGAAGAGGATTTCAGCCGATGTCCTCTCTCTCTGAACGACTCGCGTTAAAGACTCATGTCCTTGATGGTTGCTTTTGTTGGTTCCAATTAAAGCAGAAGAATCAGTAAATGTCAAACGGGTGCGGCTACATCGTCATTCAACGACTACATGATGATTCATCACACATTCCGCAAGAAGAACCCTTAAACAAAAGGGCTTAGAGGTTCATAAATCAAACAATTATACAATTCCTACAACATTTTCGCACATTACCGCAACAAATATTTCGTCGTCACTTATGGTTAGGATCTCCACGCTATCTGTAACGGCAAGTTTTTTGCATCGGAAGAACTCCTGAGTATTTACCACCACTCACTTCTGGGACAAAATTGGAAGAAATACGAGCTAAATCCCAGCAACACGTATCATCGAGTTTCCCGAGAGCGAGTACATCGTGCTCGCAGGAACCGGCGACAAGGAAACTTTGTTTGATCAGTTGACTTACCGCGGCCGAAGTCTTGTCGCAAGTCACGGACTATGCTTACATCGGCGGTCCAAATGCGACTTATCGTAAAGAAAATGGCGAATTTGGGGCTCCTGTAGTTAAAAATAGTAGGGTAATAATACCGACTTTAGCCGTACTGGTTAACCTCCGTACGGCTAAAGCTAGTTGTCCCCGAATCTACGGTCGTATAAGCCGCTGCTCTATTCCATCGAGTAATAAGAGAACGCCGGAATTAAACAGTTCATCGGAACCCATCAAATGAAACACACCTTCTTCGTGCATCCGTTGTAGCACTTTGAATGGCGAAAGATCCGCATGCGTATTTTCTTTTTTGCTCTCCTCTAACGATATCTGCAGCATACGTTGTTCATATTCCTCAACGGCGAAGTTGATGACGTAGTTAAACAAATGGGTCGTATACGAAAATTTTTGTTTATCCGTCAATGAAGTCGGCTCGACCATCTGCAACAGACATTCGAACAGTTGCATAAAATCTTCCTCCGGCCTTGACTTCATCAGAAGTTGACCGGAGCAAGGAAACTCTTGAAGCTTCCTTCGCATAACAGTTGCGCTTAACTGAAGCCTTTCTCGCCAGTCTCCTTGCTTGGGAAGATCGCTTATGATCTCTCTTGACACCAGATTGGCTAACGTTTGATAAATAACCTGCTTGCTCTCGAAGTACCAATAGATCGTAGGAGCTTGAACATTCAATTCCTTGCAGAGGTTTCTTATAGTAAAATTCTCGATTCCCTGGTCTGCGAGAAGCCGCCACGAGGCCGCTATTATTTTCTCCTCGCTGATATGTGGCCTGCGAGTAGGCATAATAAGCATTCCAACTCCATTCCAAATGCTGATATGACTAATTATACGCTATATCGCGGAGAGCTGGTTACTCCTCCAATTCTACATCTTCGGCAGGCAACGGCTTCTGGTTGAACATGATTTCCCCTGCTTTCGAGGAGAGCCGAACATCCCTCATCCCACGTTCGATGGCACCCACTTCATAATCACGCAACGCGGTCAAAAGTTCCTTTTCCCCGTTTATTACGTTGATTAATTCTTTTGAGAGCTCGCAGGCATCAAAAAGTGCCGCATTCCCGCCGATTCCTGCCGGTGTCATGGGGTGCAGGGCGTCGCCCAGCAAAACCAGAGAGGTCGTTTCTTTCCAAGGCTTATACGGCAAAACATTGCGGAGGTGATATACAGCCGTTTTCTCCGGCTCCGCTAATTCCAGCATCCTTTTTACTTGTGGATGCCAATGTTTCGTTTTCTCTTGCGTAAAGGACAACAATTCCACACCGTTCAATTGGAAAAGCTGCTCGTCAGGAATGCCAAACCATTCGGGCGAGCACGCAAACACGGCGTACAGGTAATCCTGCTGAGGAGAGATCTTCACATTAAGGGACATGGCTTCCGGCAGAAGTTCAATATTCGGCTTGAAAGCCATGTCTTCAAGCAGAAGGGACACCGGAGCATCTCCTTCTGCACTTAGAAGGCCTCTCATGCTGCCATCCCCAATGAGCCCATTCAGCTCCTTTCTCCGCGCATCATTCAGAAATACCTTGGTATAAAGGGCCCTGCCCCCGGTATCGAAAATTTTCACCCCGGGCTTGTACTGATGGCGAACTTTGGATCCTCCTCCGTCCGCGCCAACCAGAACATCCGCATCCAGATGCTCCCCATTATCGAACCATGCTCTTAAGCGTCCGTTTTCTAGCTTTTCATAATGGGTCAACCGGTATCCGTAGCGGATCTTGTCGTTCAGTTCGCCAAGCAACACTTCACGAAAGGTAAACCGATTGACGGATGGCGTGACTTCCGCTTTGTTGTACAGCGGGTGCTGTTCTTCGGCGGGTTCCAGCGAGATCGGATCCAAAAAGACAGGGTGTGCCGGTCCTATAACGGATGTTTGAATATACAGATCGTAAAGTTTCTCGGGAAGACAAAACCGCAGCGCATTGGATCCATTCTCATTGATTTTGATTCGGTAGCCTGTTTGAACGAAAGTGTCCGCATGCTCGCGTTCGCAAACATGAAAGTCAATGTGATTCTTTTTCAAACTTTGCGCCAATGCAAGTCCTCCGAGACCCCCACCGATAATAACGACAGATAGTGACTTCACAAAAACCCCTCGCTTTAACTAAGTTATATTTATATATCAATGTTATATTAAAATGATCCTCCTCTGTCTGTCAATGACCGTTTCCTGTATGATGAGGCTATGAAAAAAATCTTATCTTTCATGGATTGGGGCATATTCGCTCTTCGTTCCTATCATTATATTTTGCTGTTATCCCGGGTTCTGGCAGTAAGCGAGTTTTCGAACCGAACATTCATGTACGTGCTCTGGCTGAGCATAGCCTTTGTCGTCCCTTTGCTGTTCTGGTTCCCTGGGCGCCGAGAGAATAAATTCTGGTTCTGCGTACTGGAGCTATTGCTTGGCGGTTCTTATTATGTGAGTTCCGTCATGCATCCGGATCTGACTTCTAAAGCGGACTATCTGCTGCCGAGTCTTGCCATGGGTTACTTATCGACGAAGCAAACCCTGTGGATCGTTCCCTTGCTTGTTTGCATTCCTTTCTCCTTTCAATCTGGCCTAAGATTGTCTTGGGAGCAGACCCTAAGTGTCGGAACAGACAATCTGCTGTTCTGCTTCATCGGGATGTGGGCAAGCTTCGTCGCCAATGCGTATGACCAGAAGAATAAACTGGTAGCGGAAGTGGAGCAGCAAAACAGGCTGTTAACTCACTACACGGCCGAGGTCGAGAAAATGACTTTGCTTGAAGAGCGCAGCCGAATGTCCAAGGAGCTTCACGATACGCTGGGGCATTCCTTCATCTCGCTCATTCTGAGCCTTGATGCTTCTATTGCCCTTATGGACCGCAAGCCTGCCGAAGCCAAGGATCGGTTGATTCGCATAAGAGCATTGGCTGAGGAAAATCTGGAGGAAATGAGGAGCATCGTACACGAGATGGGGGAAGAAGAGGAATCAAGTCTGATCCGACAGGTTGAATCCCTTGCTAACCGTTTCCGGGATCACACAGGTACGGCTGTGACCTTGAGTCTGCCGGAGATAGAGCAGTCCATACGTTTTGAAGTACGGCAGGCGATCCTCCGGGTCATCCAGGAATCCTTCACCAATGCACTTAAACACGGAAAAGCCTCTCAGCTTCATCTGACGCTTAGATATGCTGAGCGCATTCTGCAATTGACCGTTCGAAATAACGGCAAACCGATCGACAAGCTGAATGATGGCTTCGGCTTGACTACGATGAAGCATCGGGTTGAGCGGTTGGGAGGCTGCCTGCACCTATCCTCCGGGGAGGGAACGCCAGCGATAACCGAAGTCAGATGCGAAATTCCGCTGAAAGGAGTGAAGCCGTACGATGAAGATTAAAGTGCTGCTAGCCGATGATCAAGCGTTAATTCTCGAGAGCTTGCAGATCGTGCTGTCCATGGAAGAGGATTTGGAAATTGTCGGTTTGGCCCGGAATGGGGAAGAAGCCGTAAAGGGTTGCGAGCAGTTGATGCCGGATGTGGTGTTAATGGATGTCAACATGCCAGTCATGGACGGCGTCGCCGCAACGGCCCTCATTAAAGAGCGAACACCTGCAACCAAAATCATCATGCTGACCTCCTATAAGGAAGTCGAGTATGTGTTAGCGGCGCTAAGCTATGGAGCAGAAGGCTATCTGCTCAAAGCCATTCATCCCAAAGACCTGGCTGCCGGCATACGGGTCGTTCAGGCAGGAGGGACATTAATCTCGCAGGAAATGGCGCGTAAAATGATCAAGAGCATGAACAATACCGCCTCCGCCAACAAGAATGAATTTGGGCTCACTGCCCGTGAAGTAGAAGTGCTGCATAAGCTGGCTGCCGGCCTGCGTAATCAAGATATTGCCGAGGCATTGTATCTTAGCGAAGGGACGGTTAAAAACTATATCTCGGCGATTTATTCCAAGCTTAATGTGAAAGGAAGGCGGGAGGCCGCCCGCAAGGCCCGGGATTCGGGATTTATGGATCATTAACCCATGACAAAAGCGCACTATCTCTTTATGACTTTTTCAGCCTATACTCATGGCATCGAACAATAGAAGAGGCGATGCATGACATGAAAAGAAAAAGGTCCGGCCATAAAGAGCCGCTGCAGAATGGCGGGAGGCTGCGTGCTTGGCGTTCATTTTGGCGCTTTCCAATCGTCTGGACGATTGTAGGGGCTGCCGGTATTATTCTCATCGATACGTTATTCCGGCAGCTGACGGAGCGAGTAGAGGGGACGGTTTCCCTTATTTTCACGCTCGCTATGGGGTTTCTGGCCATCCTGGTTTATAAGCTCACGCTGACATACCTTGCCCGGCGGTCCACGCCAGAGATCTCTGGTCAGCGCGCAGGGATTGATCTTGTTTCGGGCGTTCTAACCGGGAGCCTCTTTATCGCAGGGTCCGCTGTTATTATTATGGCTCTGGGCGGGTACACCTTTCAGTGGGCCAATTTTGCGGATACGAGCTCTGTTCTCATATCCTCCATAACACCGGCTTTAGGAGCGGCCATTGTCGAGGAACTTCTCTTTCGTGGACTTCTGTTTCAAGCCATTGAACAATGGGGGGGAAAACCGCTCGCGCTTGCTGTGACCTCTCTATTATTTGGAACTGCCCATCTTGGGAACACAGGGGCAACATTATGGAGCGCGTTCGCCATCGTCCTGGAAGCAGGCGTTCTGCTCGGTGCCGCCTTCTTGTGGCGGCGAAACTTGTGGTTTACCATGGGGCTGCATTTTGCTTGGAATGCCGTTGAAGGCTTGCTTGGCATTCCTGTATCTGGACACGCTGCGGCCGGTCTATTTACCGTAAAGGTGAGTGGCGACGCACTTCTCACAGGGGGCGCCTTTGGACTTGAGGGCTCTATCGTTCCGGTTGCAGTCAGTCTTCTGATCTCCATTCCTATGTTGATTGGCGCTGCAAGGAATAAATCCTGAAATATTTGAAGAAAGAAAAAACGAGTATGCTCGCCTCGCTATCAACATGAACCGGCGCTTGTTGCTGTAAAACAATCCTTATATGGCGGAGCACCGGCCGCAGTCTGCCTTATGCATGACCGTCGCCGTTCACGGGTCGGCGGTCGGGGTGTTGTATTTGGAGAATTACGCCGCGGCGAGCTTCTCGTCCAAGGACCGTATCCATATTCTCCATGCGATGGCATCGCAAGGCGTATATATTTGCGAGCTGCTCCGATCGCTAGGCCGGCTCGCCGGAGAATCGGATATTGGCGAGGAGCCGGGGGCGGAGAAGGACGGCGACAAGACGCCGGTCTCGATCGAGGAGCCGCTGACGGACCGTGAGATGGAGGTGCTGGCGCTGTTGGCGGCAGTACTGTCCAACAAAGAAATAGCCGAACGGCTTGTCGTTGCTGTCGGAACGTCAAGGCAGGCACTGTCGATATGCATCGGCAAATGCTGGAGCATTGATTAAGCTATTGTTCGATATCCCGGTTAATTGCTAAACAATTTCCGGATTTAACTAAGGAACTGACAAAATTTTTCGCCGTCACTTATGGTATGGTTCAGCTTAACGGGGCTATCGGCGAATCCGAAGATACCCCTTAGAACTTGCCGTTACAGACAACTCGGGAACCGTATAATGATCACTGTTCCGGGGACTGAGGCTCCTTACTGTAACTTTGATCATAGTGGGCTCTTGCTGCCTCGACATGCAAGTAATTTTCCCTTCCCCATTGTCTTAGCTCTTTCATCGGTTGAAGCAGACTTTCTCCTAAAGGAGTGAGAAAATAATCGACGGATGGGGGTACGGTTGGTGTAATATGGCGTTGAATTAACCCATTCCGTTCCAGTTTTCTTAACGTTTGGGTGAGCATTTTTTTGGAAATGCTCTCAATCCTTCTTTCCATTTCCCCGTAACGTATTCTTCCATTCTCCAGTGCATAAATGATGAGAGCTGTCCATTTATTTGAGATGATTTCAATAACTTTACTGTATCCGCACACTGCCACTGAGATGTCATTTTTGGGGATTTCAGCAGAAGTTGTCAATTAATTTCCCTCCTGTGCACTTCGAGGTTACCAGAACACCTTAAAGTGCCTACTTACGCAAGTTTATTTTATGCATTATTTTGATCTATATCAACGAAGAAGCAACAAGGGGTACATGCCAACAACGCCTTATAAGCCGGCATGGTTGAACATGAACAGCATTCAGACAAAATCAAAAATGTAGGGGGAGGAAATGGTCATGACGAATATAATGAAAGCCCGTCCGAAGTTGTATGTGATGGATAATGGTCGTATGAGCATGGATAAAAACTGGATAATTGCCATGCATAATCCAGCAACGATCAATAATCCCAATGCACAGACACAGTTCGTAGAATTCCCGATCTATACGGTATTGATCGATCATCCCGAAGGAAAAATTTTGTTCGATACGGCCTGCAACCCGAACTCAATGGGCATCGAAGGACGCTGGGCCCAATCCACACAGCAGGCCTCACCTTGGGTGGCAAGCGAAGAATGTTACCTGCATAACCGGCTGGAACAGCTCCATATTAGACCAGAGGAAATCAAATACGTCATTGCTTCTCATTTGCATCTGGACCATGCCGGATGTTTGGAGATGTTCACGAACGCTACGATTATCGTCCATGAAGATGAGTTTAACGGCACGTTGCAAAGCTATGCCCGCAATGAAAATGGAGCTTACGTTTGGGCGGACATCGATGCTTGGATCAAAAACAACTTGCAATGGCGGACCGTCAAACGTAATGAAGATAACCTGCAGTTGGCTGAAGGCGTCAAGATTATAAACTGTGGCAGTGGTCATGCTTGGGGCATGTTAGGCTTACACATTGAAATGCCGGAGACAGGCGGAATCATCCTTGCTTCCGATACCATTTATACGGCAGAAAGTTACGGTCCCCCCGTCAAGCCACCGGGCATTATATATGATACAATCGGCTACCGAAACGCCGTTGAGAAAATCCGCACGCTCGCTGCTCGAACGAATTCCCAGGTGTGGTTCGGGCATGATGCGAATCAATTCAAACAATTCCGCAAATCAACGGAAGGATACTATGAATGACCGAAGCGAATAACTGGGCAGTTCATCGGCGCAAATTTACCATCGTCCACTTAGCCGCGAAGCGCTGGACGAATTGAACCGTCAATTGACGGCTAATGTCGGACGGGCACCCTTCCGGGTGCCTATCCACATACCATTTTTAATAAATCGGCATTTGCCAGTATTCCCCTGCAAAAGGGTTCAGAACGACGCAGCGTGGAACACCAACGTTTGCTAACCTGAGAATCTGGAGAACTAAAGCCAGGTTTACAATTTGTGCGTTTTTAATTAATCAAAACTCCTCCGTTCGAAGATTGAATCCCTTAACCATTATCCAAACAGGAAACACGATTTCGAATATTGCTCCTGGCGCATACAGAACGGGCCCGATTTCTTGGCCAAGGATAGTCAGACATCCGCTCGCCAACAATGCCGCATACCCGATGAAACCGATGACTGACAACAATCGTGGAATCAACCTCGATCGATAGAGGACACTACAGAGCAACAGGCTGCCCAAGCTCAGCACGATCATGGCCATTTGAAAGAGCACTGAATGAGCTTCTAACACTAAATGGCCTATCGTTTCGAAGTATGAACCCTTGGGAGCACTTACGGAGATGTAACTTTTGCTCAGCGCGATAAGTACAAGCGGACTGATTGCACTTAAGATAAGTAGCGCAGACTCCATGAGCCGGGATCCGTAGTACCCCAGCGCAAAGGCTTCGTTATGCTTCTTTAATATGGGGTATAAAAGCATGGCAATCCCCACCACCGCCATGGCGTTAATCAACTCTAAAAGCGATCCCGAAATCACATTTGTTCGATCCGGATACAGATTGGCAAGGAAATCCGGTCGATGTAGAACCGAATCCTGAAGTCCGTTTCCTATCATGTATGCACCCGTCGATACCAAAAACAATGCCCCTGCCACTCTTGCAATCTTATTCATGTTTATCTCCTCTTGGCTATTTTATAAGCAGTATAGCCCGAAGAGGATCGAGGCTTTTAGACACTTTAGTGTGGTTTACGGGTGTTTGGAAACAAATTCAACTCATTGGCACGGGCGATCGCTTCCGTGCGTCTTTGCACCTGAAGTTTTTCGAAAATCCTGCGATTGTACCCTTTGACCGTGTCCAAAGCCAAAAAGAGTTTCTCGCCGATCTCCTTGTTCGAGAGCCCCTTAGCGATGAGCTCGAGCACTTCGGTTTCTCGCTGGCTGAGCGGCTCGATCAGGTTGCTCTTCATTCCGCTATTACTCACACGCTCCAGACCAAGCTGCGCTTCACGGAGCGCTGGAAGCGGCAGATCACCGCCCAGGCGCAGAGCCTCCTGGTAACATTCCGCCGCCGAACAGGTTCGATTCTCAGCTTCCTCGATTTGACCCAGTCCAATCATGGCCATTACGGCCATCAGATGATGACCCATCATTAGGCTGTTTGATATGACTTCATTGTAGGCCTCACGGGCATCGGAATAAATTTCGCGTCGCTGGCAAGCGACGCCCAGCATCCAAGCGGCTGCCGTCCGAACAGGGATATTATCCGGCCGCAGATACGAGAGCGCACGTCGAGATTGGGTGATAACATTCTCAATTCCTTGACTTCCGCTTATCCAAACATTGCTTGCAGGTGCGATCAGTCCGACAAGTTCATCGGTCTTATCGCCCTGCCCCTTGTTTTGCATAGCTGCTTCTGCCGCCAGTAATTTTCGTTCAGCACCGTCAGGATTGCCGGTTAACGCCAATGATGCCAATGTCGCCCGAGTTGCGGCAATCAGTCCGATCAGATCCCTGACGCCGACGTCCTGTTCCGTACCTACCAGGGCTGCCTCTGCCGCTTGCAGCTTGTGTTCGACGCCCATTAGCCTACCTGTAATCAGCAAGGCTGAACCATACATCACCCACAACGCGGGTCTGGAATCCAACTCCACGGCAGGCAATGACTCCAGCCAATTCAGTGAAATGCCTGCAGCCCCGCGAAGATGCAGCGGCATTCCTTTGCCTTCGAGCAGACGTGCGGCACGCTCGATGTCATGGGATTCCACAGCATGGTGAAACGCTTCGATTTCGAAGCCATTGTTTTCATACCAGTCACTTGCTCGTTTATGAAATTCCGCGATATTGCTTCCGTCGAGACTTTCCTGCAGCCTTTTGCGGAGTAAATCGGCAAACAAATGGTGATAGCGATACCACCGTCGTTCATTGTCTAAGGGCACGACGAATAAGTTCTTGCGTTCAAGATCCATTAAGGTTTCCTTACCAGAAACCCCTGAATCGAGCATAACGTCATCACAAATAGACCCGCACAGACGGTCAAGGATCGAAGTCCGCAGCAAAAAGGTTCGAACGGCCTCGGTTTGCCGCTGCAGGACTTCTTCTACCAGATAATCCAGCACGAAATGATGGTTGCCGGTGAAAGACTGAATGAGCCGATCGGCGTCATGATCTCCCTGGATGGAGATCGCAGCCAGATGCAGACCCGCAATCCAGCCTTCGGTACGTGATTCCAACGAGGCTATTTTATCCATGGACAGGTTAAGGCCCATGATACGGTTCAAAAAATCTTCGGATTCGGAGAGCGTAAATCTCATGTCGGCTGCTCGCAGCTCGGTCAACTGATCCCGAACTCGCAATCGAGCCAGCGGAATACTGGGGTCCTCGCGGGTCGTCATGACAAGGTGCATCTGAGCGGGAAGATGGTCAAGCAGGAAGTATACGGCATCATCGACCGGTTTCGAATTTATTGCGTGATAATCGTCAAGTACAAGTATGAAAGGAGTTGAAATGGCCGCGATCTCATGAAGAAGAGCGGTCAGGATCAACTCGGTCGGCGGCAGTTGGGGAGTTTGAAGCATAGCAAGTACGCCTTCTCCTATATCCTTCTCAAGTGATTGCAGAGAGGAGATCATACAGGTTAAAAAGCGGGTAAGTTCGCTGTCCCCCTCTTCGAGCGACAGCCATGCGGCCGGCCGCCCACAGTCGGCGAGCCATTCACAAAGTAAAGTCGTTTTGCCATAGCCTGCTGGCGCGGATATAAGGGTAATCTTACGGTAAAGACTCTCGCTGAGCCTTTTGGTCAATCGCGGGCGGAGGACCGCTTTCGGCCGAGGCGTGGGAATATAAAATTTGGTGGCCATGATAGGGATAGACATATATTCAACCATCCTGCCCGTTCTCTAATCGGTTCATCGCTAAAATTTATGAGGTTGCTACGGCACCAAGCCAACTCGGACTCGCGAACGTTGCAGCCCGGCACAGGGTAAAACATCAACGTAGGGATCGGGGTTTCCATGAACCATCGGTTACGTTCAATGGCCAGCTTAACAACCTTGGCCGGATGACCACCGATCGGAAGATGGGAGAAGGCCGGAATTCCAAAGACATGGAGACCGTCTCCCATTGCGGATATTTATTGGCCTGGCGTGCCTTTTGTTAAAGTGTCAGCACTTCCCCTTAACCGCTCTCCCAAAATCAAGCGCAGCTCATCGGGAATCCGTTCAAACTCGACCCCCTTCCCTAAAAACAAAAGCCAATCCGCGTAATACTCTAGCGCCTCAACATCGGTCACATCCAGTTGAACATTGAAAACCCCACTCGACTGAAACATCCCTGTAAAGGACAAAATAATCCCCGGCGGGTGCATGCGCTTAAAGCGCTGAATCCCAGTCGTATCAAGCTTTACAACCAGATTGGACTCACGTGCGCCAAGCCGTTTTTTGCTTAAAATCTCTTGCTCAGACCGCCTCATCTTCTGCTCGGAAATGGCCGAATCCCGCAGCATCTCAACAGGCAAATAACGAAACTCGTCGGTATCAAGATCATAAACCTCGACCAGCCAACGAGCGTTTGAGTTTAAAATATGAAACAAAAAAACGTCCATCAACTGCGGCCAGCCGGGACTCGGCTCATACGTCAAGCGCAAGTGCTTATCCCGCGCGGCTAGCGAAATCAACTGGTTCAACTCCGCAGGCGCCGCATCATCGAGTTCCAAAAGATTCGGATTGGCAGGATTTGTATTTTCAAAAAGCAAGATATTATTCAGCTCGATCAGCTCGTCGTGCTGGGTTTGCGACGCGATGCCGATGAGTTTTTCAGTGATGGAGCGGCGATTTTGCAAATAAGGCAGCTGCGAATTTTTTGAGGCGATAAAGCTGATAAATATCGCTTTCAGCTCTTCCGGCGTGAAACGGACGGCGGACAGATACTGATTTTGCAGGACATTGTAGCCGCCCCCGCGCCCAAGCTCGGTCGTCAGCGGAAAGCCCATCGCCTGAATCTCGTTAATGTCGCGGATCGCCGTCGCGCGGGAAATCTTGAACTCCCGCTGAATCTCTGCAATCGTAAAATGCGCGCGGTTATTGATGAAGCGCATGATCAGGTTCACTCGTTCTGTCTTCTTCATGATTTTATTGTATCAGAAATGTAGCATCAGTATGATATAAAGTATCGTTTTTTGATACATTTAGCGAATAGGATCAATCTTGTAAAAATAAATCCGCTAAGGAGAGATCAAAATGTCTAACTACTCCATCCAAGCCATCTCGGAAAACTACAAAATGACTGCTTTCGGTGTTACACTTGAAGACTACAACGACTGGGCAGGTAATGCAGCAAAAACCGCAGCGAAAAAAGCTGAAATCACTGAAAACGGCAAGCTTGCCGAACTTCTCGCGCTCGCTGACGGGCAGGAATATCAAATCAACTACGTTATCGACGGCAAGGCATGGCGCGGCTTCGGCGTGATGGGTGCATACGACGTGGAAGACGCGGTCGTTCTCGACTTCCTCGCTGGGGATTACCTCGTGGTGCCTGGCACAGGCGCTGACAAAGATCGCCTTTCTGACGAAATAACAGGCAAAGTTTTCGGTGGCCTGCTGCAAGAAATCACAGACTACAAATACGTTGGTCCCGGTAACTCGACATTCGTCAAAGCCGCTGAAGACGGTACATTCTACGGCGAAATGTGGCTTCGTGTAAAAAAAGTAGCAGGCTAATCTCGGCCAAAGGAGCCCTCCCATGGCAAATTACACAGTTGAACATAAAAAATCATTTACATTGACCGCTTATGGTTTTTCAATTCAATCTAATTTCCAAGACGCACCAGCTTTGCAAAAGGAAAAAGCAGAATTTTGGGGAGAACTCAAGGCTGACGGGCGTTTTGATAAGCTCAAAGCGGCGGCAAAAGATGATCGCGAATGGTCAGTCAACGAGGTTTATCAAGGCAAACCGTGGAATTATTTCGCGGTAGAAGCTAGCAAATCGGTGGCTGACGCAACACGCATCATCGAGTTTCCAGAGAGCGAGTACATCGTGGTCGCAGGAACCGGCGACAAGGAAACTTTGTTTGATCAGTTGACTTACCGTGCTTTTGGCGAAGTCTTGGCACAAATCACTGACTATGCTTACATCGGCGGTCCGAATGCGACTTATCGCAAAGAAAACGGTGACGGCACTTTCTACGGCGAATTTTGGGTTCCTGTGGTTAAAAAATAGTGGGGTAAGCCGGGGGATTACTCCCCCGTACTCGCCTTCAAACCTGATGTACGGATTTCCCGGTGCTCGTGTTCTCGATCTGCGCCGGGACGTTCGATTCTTGCCTTGACATTACAGACCGCCGCCGATTTGAAGTACGATGCGCCGGTTAATGCCGAAATTTTCACCGTTACTTGTGGTATGGCTCACCGTATCATCTATACAGCAAAATCGAAGGCACCGATAGGTGCCTTTTGAAGTTAGACGGAGGTTGGAAGCGACGATACATGTGCCGTTCATCCTGCTCCAACAGCATCAGTCGAAGCGGACGAGCCGTCCACTCGCTGCGTGTCATGTCGGTAGCAGCCCCCGCAGGCGATAAGCATATCCATCAGCCTCGCATAATAATATGAGCCGTAATGGCCTGCACGAACGGCTCGTCGAGTGACGCATGGCCGTTCAGCAGCCGGTACCAGATCGGCCCGTAACAGAGGTCAGCGAGCAGCTCCAGATCGGCGCCCTCCTGCAGCTCGCCTCTTGCGGCGCCGCGCTGCAGAAGAGCGATGAGCGTTGCCCTACGAGAGGAGATGAATGACTCGCGGAATATCTGTGCGAAGCCGTCGTCGAACTGGGCTTCCGCCATCAAGCTGCGCATAATCCCACCGGCGCCCTGTGTCAGCGAGCGGCAAGTATCGCCGATATAGAGAAGTAAGTCCGATTCAAGCGAGCCTGTATCCGGAACCCCAATGTCATGATGGGCTTGCTGCGTCATCATATCCATGACGATGGAGGCGATGTTTGGCCACCATCGGTACAACGTGGGCTTGCCTACGCCCGCCGCCTTGGCGATGCCTTCCATTGTAAGCTCCTTGTAGGCCGACGTCTGCAGCAGCTGGCGTACTGCCGTTAACACCGCCTCCATCGCTTGCTGACTTCTTGGGCGGCCGAGTGCCGGTTTGACTTGATGTCTATCCATAAATAACACCTCCAAGAAAATATTTCAAAACGCCCATTTACATTACGTTACGTTTCGTATTATAATCCAAACAAGCAAACAAATCAATCGGTACATATAGGAGGAAATGAACATGGGCAAAGGGATTCATGGGCAACGCATTATTATTATGGGCGGCACATCCGGTATGGGGCTCGCATCAGCACAGATGCTTTCAGTAGGAGGAGCCGAGGTCGTCATTACAGGGCGGGACAGCGCCAAGCTTGAAGAAGCACTTCGGCAGCTCGGAGCCAACGCTTCGGGCGAGTGTCTCGATGCGAGCTCCCCGGAAGCGGTCAAAACATTCTACGAACGCCAAGGCGCATTCGATCATCTCATTATATCCGTGTCCGGCGCCAAGGGAGCTGGGAATTTCCGTGAGCTCGCACTGGATGATCTGCGCGGCGGCTTCGAGGCCAAGTTCTGGCCGCAGCTCACGGCAGCCCAGCTGAGCTTGAACACGATCAGCGCGAACGGCTCCATCACGTTCATTACGGCCATCTCCGCCCGTAGCGTTTCGCCGGGGACTTCCGGCCTAGCCGCCATCAACGCAGCGCTGGAAGCGATGGTGCCCAATCTTGCGCTCGAGCTTGCGCCGCTGCGTGTCAATGCCGTTTCACCAGGTGTCGTCAACACAGCCTGGTGGAATTGGCTGCCGGCTGAGCAGCGCGAGGCAGCGTTTAGCGGCTATGCCGAAAATACGCCGGTCGGTCGGGTAGGCGCACCCGATGATATTGCCAAGGCCATCGCCTATCTGGTCGACAATACCTTTGTAACCGGAACGGTTCTCGAAGTGGACGGCGGCTTGCGGCTGAAATAAATCGATCTGTCCGAATGCAGCCAAACCGAATCTTCCGCATATGCCGGCGTGCTTGCGCTGCGTTGCAATGCATCACAAAGCAGGCAGTCCCATCAAGGACTGCCCGCTTTGCGTGGTTTATAAGTTCCTCGTTCCACGCGTTCATGCACTAGGGCCTGCCGAGCGAGCCGCCGAAGGAATCGAAACTCATGCAGCAACTGCATCTCGCTTTTTAGCAAAATCCAAAACTCCCGTAATGTACCCCGGCTCTAAATTTCGCCGTCACTTATGGTACGGTTCAGCTTAACGGAGCTTTCGGCGAAAAATCGCCCTAAGTGTGCCGCAGTTGGCGGCCTTATTATCGATGCTTCATCTACTGTATCCGTTCTCTCACGCCTTCCGAACAGAGGGCGAGTAAAATACGTCACCATGCATATGCTGAATTTTGTCCCAGTTGCCGGGATTGGTTGTGTCTGGAGAGCGGTGCTCCAGAATGGCTTGATATAGGTCGGTTTTTTGTTCCAAATGGGCAATGTGCTGTTTGGCTTCTTCGAGCTTAACGAGCGCCGGCTTTATTCAATACCTTCTTCGCAAATCCATGCTTTCTATAATCCTTGTCGGTAACGACATTCTCAATTAGTGCATATGGCCTAGCACTTCTAGTTAAGTTTTTGATTATCGTAATTACACACGATGACACTAGTTTTCCTTCAATCTCTGCAACTACGATCTTCATATAACGATCGTTCAATATTTCATTCCAAAGTACTGCTTTTTCATTCATATCAATTTCAGGATCATCATTATGTAAATGTTTATATAATCGTAGTAGGTCATCTAATTCATGTTGTTGTATGGTACGAACAATATTTTCAGGCATCATTGAAAACTCCCTCAATATTAATAAAAGGCGGTTTTCATGTAGCATCATATTCACGAATTTCATGAAATTCCCGATATAGCCTATTTCGAAGCCTATTAGCCATATTTTTATTTTAATTACCTTTCATCACAACGGTCAGGAGAAGGGTGAATGTATGGCGAACAGAATTTTCACCGAATTTTTCGCTGTTACTTATGGTACGGTTCTCCGCGCTATTTGTAACGGCAAGTTTTAAGGCCATCCTTTCGATGTCCCGTTCTGTCATGAAACCTAATCTTTGCCGGTCAACAATCGTCTTCCGAGCTGCAGTCGTGCTTCAAGCTCGATCCTGTTTTTGCAATCTTCGCACCAATGCATTCCTTTGAAATTTCGTTTCACTCGTTCATAAGCTTGAGTTCCCTCGAAGACATCAAAAGCTCTTTTGCAACTATAACAGGTGGAACGATAACGAAATCCATTGAATTGGTCCTGCATTGTAATCCCTCCCGTCAATCACGATAAAATTCAGATAAAGTTCAGTACTATTGACGTGATCATCTCGAAGCGCTATAACTGAAATAAAATCTAAATAACACACTGTGTTAATTATTTTAATGCAGTGTGCTAAATAAAACAAGGGAGCGTTTACCGTTGCCGAAAGTCGTGGACCACGAACAAAAAAGAAAGCTGATCGCCGAATCGGCATGGAATATTATTGAAGGAAAAGGGATCGAACATGCGTCAATCCGTGCCGTCGCAGCTGCGGCAGGGTTGTCGCCCGGCGCCTTGCGGCATTATTTTTCAACGCAGGACGAGCTGTTGCTATTTATCGTGGATTATTATTTGACAAGAGGGGCTGACAGAGCAGCAGAGGGG
Source organism: Cohnella baijiui (assembly GCF_020731285.1). Classification (GTDB taxonomy): domain Bacteria; phylum Bacillota; class Bacilli; order Paenibacillales; family Paenibacillaceae; genus Cohnella. Next base: position 14,575 of record NZ_JAJFOW010000012.1, on the reverse strand, counting down.
CTGGAGATAAGCCATATTCCGATGAAGGCTGCGAAGGAAATTCTGTTAGAGCTGCTCCCTATGGATGCGGAAAAACGAACTGCCGTCGGCGTCTGGTGGATCTTCGCCATCCGATCCCTCACGAGTTTGGCGTTACAGGCTAAAAAAGACGATCTCACGGACGGACTCCACTACCTGACTAAAGCCGTCCTCGAAATTCTAGCTAAGGCGAAGCTTCTCCCCTCTTCGGTGGACATTCGACTCGAAACATTTAGATTGGCCGCGATTGTCGAAGGTTTGACGATCCTCGCATTGCTTCGCCCGGAGCTCTACACACCGGAAACCGTTGAGCAGATCGTCACCCAGCATATCCGGGAGTTGTGCTCGCGGGCTACGGATGGATGAACATGTAGACGAGTCCCAAAAAAACTTGCCGTTACTTATGATACGGTTCTCCGCGCTACCTGTAACGGCAAGTTTTTAGGGCCATCCTGTTGAGGATGGCCCTTTCTTCCAACAATTTGAATTAATGTGTCTCGATAGCGGAACAAGTCGGCATTATGGTCGCGTTATTATACTCGAACCATCTCCATAAACGTCCGAAGCGGTTGAGAGATCCACTTTTGGGGCCGTAGGCCGAGCAATAAATTCAACCGGATCGCCGGATGGCGAATAGGGGCCTTGTTCAGGCGGCCTGTTTTCCAGTAGCAGACAGACATCGAGCTCCCCTTCCTTAACGCGGTCGATCATCGTCTGCTCGCGACCGCCCCGATGCGGGGCGTCGAGAACATCGACTCCTACTCATGTGAGTCGATCTGCGCCGAGCCCGAAAGTGGTGTGGTGTCGAGGTATCTGATCTCGTAGACGCGCTCGGCAAACTTCCAGCCGTTCTCTGTACGCTGGTAGCGGTCATGATACACGGCGTAGTTCAGCCCGCTCCTGCCGTCGCGCAGGCGCGCGAGCTCTGAGATGTAGGCGCGGCCGACAGCGATATCGCCCTTGAGCTGGATCATGCCCGGGTGCGTGTTTTGCACGAAATAGTCCCACTGACCCTGAAGCCGTTTGCTCCCGGCGCGAATCTGCTCCCGGCCGACGAATTCGACGACTGGGGGAATCCGCCACACGCCGTCCTCCGTGAACAGCGACGCAAGGCGGTCGGGGTCGCGCATCATCACCGTGTCGGTGAACTCGCCGCGCAGCGCCTCGATCTCGAAGCGATCAACAATGCTTTGAAAGTCGCTCATTGGTTATTCCTCCTCTGTAAGTACGTTTCACTGCTTTCTCCAATTCTTTGCATAATTCCGTAAACGGTCTGCAGATGGGCAGCCAGTCTGTCAGATTGCGTTAAAAGAAGATACCTCTTCCGCTGGGAAGCGGAACTTGCGCTGCTTCGTCTCCACTGGGGACGGGCCGACGGCGATAATTAATATGGGCTTCAAGTGATCCGGGATGCCGAACGTCTCGGAAACGGCAGCCGGATCAAATCCGCCAATGGGATTTACCCCGTAGCCGTGTTCAAATGCAGCGAGTTGAAAGCCGTATGCCGCAAAAGAAGCGGCAATGATCGCTTCCTCTTTGTATTTGTCAGGCATATTTACAGGATATGAGCGAATGGAATGGATCACTTTTTCCTTGTACGCTCCTGGAGTATACTGTTTCGTTACTAGATCATCCGCTATTTGCTCGGCACGCTCATATGCTTGCAGGTTTGCTAACATAATTACAGAGGCAGCGGCATCTGCAATTTTCTGCTGGCCGAAGGCGGCGGTACGCAGTGCTTCCTTCTTTTCCTTATCGTCGACGATCAGAAAGTGCCAAGGCTGTTGGTTAAAGCCTGATGGCGCTTTGATGGCCAGTTCGACAAAAGCAAGCAAATCTTCTCGGGCAATCCGGCCTTCGGGATCGAAAGCACTAGCGGATATGCGATTCTGTAATATTGAAGACGTTCCCACAGAGATCAGCTCCTGTTCATTATCAACGCGATTTGCATGCCGCCGGCAGACAAACAAATCCGTTTGTGCTATCATGTGACTATAAGGTCACTTATGATGTTTTTATCATATGTTACCGCAAGGTAACGTGTCAAGCGGTTTAAATCATTTTTTTGACCGTCAAGAAGAGAAGGAAGTGTTGCAATTGGAAAAAGACATATTCAAGGCGCTTGCGGATCCCAGCCGCCGTACGCTGTTGGATCTGCTTCATGCCTCGAACGGGCAGACGCTGAATGAGCTTTGCGCGCCGCTCGACATGTCTCGATTCGGTGTAATGAAGCATCTAAACCTATTGGAGGAAGCCGGGCTTATTACGACTAGGAAAGCAGGCCGTGAAAAGCTTCATTATTTGAATGCGGTACCTATACGCCAAATTTATGAACGGTGGGTAAGCAAATACACCGAACCTTGGGCGATCGGATTAACATCCCTTCAAAACGAACTGGAGCGTGAAACGAATATGGAGAATACACCCTGCCATGTAAATCGGATAGCGATTAAAGCAACCCCCGAAAAAGTTTGGCAAGCCATTACGGATCCAGCCATGACGTCGAAATTTTGGCACAATTGCGCCATCCGGTCCGATTGGCAAATCGAATCTCCATTCGAACTATGGAATGGGGAAGAGAAGAGAGCGGAAGGGATCATTCTCGACATGGATCCTCCGAGTAAACTCGTGATGAGTTGGCGATTTGTTTCGTTTCCGGGTACGGAAACCGACACCCCGATACGCATCACGTGGGAAATCGGTCCACATGCCGAGCTTAAGGGCGTAACCCTCGTAACCGTTGTGCACGATGAATTAGAACATGCCGCTCATACCGCAAAAATTATTGAAAACGGATTTCCGATTGTGCTTTCGGGCTTGAAGACGTTGCTCGAAACCGGAGAGGCGCTCGCTGGCGGATAAAACCCAAATATCAGTGAAGCTGACACTCCCGCATAGGAAATGGTAAATCCGGCAAGATGATGAGCCCCGGCAATGCGCGACGCGATGCCGAGGCTCTTTTTTTCATTCATTTTAATCCATGATTTTATGAGTTTAAATGCGTTGGAATAAATGAGACTTATTGAATATGATTGTTTTGAAATCAGCACACTTTTTCGACTTCTATACAGAGAAAGGAGTTTGTATGATGTTCAAACTGCTATACCTGATTGATTTTATTGTTTTCGCAATCTTGATTGTGTTATGGGTGATCGTAGCCAATCGTTTGAGCCGCCTTCCCTTCCTCTCTACAAAAAAGGAGTTGAAGATAAGCCTGAAACGCTCTGCCATTTTATGCGGTTTGGCTCAGGCGATGGTCGTTGCAGAGCTCGTCATCTTAGTCGTAACAGGTACTTACGGGTGGGGATTTATTGAAGAAAAGGTGTTGCTGACCATGCCGCTGTTCCTTCCTTCGGCAGTCTCAACGCTTGTACCCCTTGCGATCTTGCGGAAGATCGTCCGTCAAACATCAGACGAATTACAAACGTCAGTAGATGAAACGGAGCGAAAGTTGCTGGCCTCGCCCCCATTCATCCTTCCGGTCCAAGCCGCTCTGATCAGTTCGGTCGCAGGTTGTTATTTTTCCTATTTCGTTTATCCGTTTGAATTAAACATATGGAATGCTGTGCTCATCTGGATGGTATTCGCCTTGATTCTAGTCGCTTTATGGTTTCGACAACAACGTTATAGCGCCGAGCTGTCACAAACCCATTATAAGTTGCCGGCATCTACGAGATTTGTACGGAGGATTCTTCCCATTGTCATTCCGGCAATCCTGATAGGCGGATGGTATATCTTGTCCATGAAAGCATCCGTTCTTCCCGACCATATGAATATGGGAAGCATGCATCATCATGAGATGAATATGCAGACCATGAATCATTCTATGAACGATAAAGAAATAAGCGTAACCGCATTGACAGGGCCTCAAACCGAGAAAGCAGACCGTTATTTTGAATTGGTTGCCGAGAAAAAACAAGTCACATTAAGTTCGGGCAAGACCATGGAGGCCTGGACCTTTAACGGGAGCGCTCCGGGTCCGGAACTACGAGTGAAACAAGGGGAAATTGTTGAAGTGGTGTTGAAAAACAAAGATATTGAAGACGGGGTTACGATTCATTGGCATGGTTACAATGTGCCTAATGCAGAAGATGGGGTTGCCGGGGTTACACAAGATTCCGTTCCGCCTGAGGGAACCCATGTGTATCGATTTCAAGCCAAACAAGCGGGGACGTATTGGTACCATTCCCATCAACAATCGGCCAAGCAAGTCATAAAAGGTTTGTTTGGATCCCTTGTTGTAGAGCCACAAGAGATGGCACAACCCCAAACAAAAGATATCACGGTTTTAAGTCACGCTTGGCAATTGCCGAACGACGACTCCTTTACTCCCGCATATGGATTACAAGATACACTCGATCGCCAAACGATTCCATCGGGTACACCTGTCAGATTGCGATTGATTAATGCCCAGAACTACCCGCAAACTTTCCAATTATCGGGGGCCCCATTTAAAGTGATCGCGATCGACGGGAATGATATTCAGTCGCCCGCCCCGGTAGACAATCAAAATCTATTTATCGCTGGCGGCGGTCGATACGATATTTTATTTACAATGCCAAAAACACCAGTCAGATTGAGCAGCCAAAGTGATGCAGGCGCAACTCCGGGGATTGTCTTTAGCGAGACGGAAACCAATGCAATCCCGGCGATAAATGATAAAAATCCGGTATTCGATCCGAGTCGATATGGAGAAAAACAACAGACTCCTTTCGGCCTCAATAGTAAATTTGACCGCACCTTCAAAATCGTCTTGGATAGTCGATTAGGGTTTTATGATGGTAAACTATATGCTTTATACACCATTAACAGGCACGTTTTTCCCGATACGCCCATGTTAACGGTTAAAGAAGGCGATCTTGTAAAAACAACCTTTATTAATCGTGGCTGGGATCATCATCCGATGCATCTTCATGGGCATACGATGCTCGTTCTCAGTCGGAACGGGAAACCGACTACAGGAAGTCCTTGGTGGACGGATTCGCTAGATGTAGCGCCCGGCGAGGTTTATGAAGTTGCTTTTAAAGCAGATAATCCCGGGATCTGGATGGATCATTGTCATAATTTATGGCATGCAGAATTGGGAATGACGATGCACTTGTCCTATGAAGGAATCACCACGCCTTTTCAAACGGGAAAGAAAACGGCCAACCAGCCGGAATAAGCGATATGATCAAACTTTTGGACTGTTCCGAATGGGACAGTCCATTGTTTTAACGAGCGTCGTTGCGAGACATCCCCTGGAAGTGCTCAATAATGACTTGATGAAATTCCTTCGCAACACTTGTTAAATAGCGACTCTGATGTCTCGATAGTCCAATTTCCCGTTTGCACACGGGCTCCTCTATTCGCAAGATCGCAATATTCTCCTTAGGCCCAAAATGTAATGCGGACTCTGGTACAAAGGAAATGCCTAGTCCTGCTTGAACAAGAAGACCTAATGTTGCCGGTTCATCGCCTTCGTACGCGTTTTGGGGTACGAAGCCAGCCTTTTCACAATAAAAATCCATCAAGTCACGAATGCCATAACCTTTTTTTAAACTGACAAACCGTTCTTCTTTAAGTTCGGATAAACGAACTCGGTCTCTGTTCGCAAATCGATGGGTTGTCGGGAGAATCGCATAAATCTGCTCTTGGAAAACGATATCGCAAACGAATTCGCTTCCTTGAACGGGTGGGGAAGACAAACAAAAATCGATCTCCCCCTTCTTGGCTCGAGTTTCCATTTCATGGGTCCTCAACTGTTGTACGTGAAACTGGACATGGGGTCGAATTTTCCGAAATCGATGAAGGATATCTGGCAACATGTAGGCTGTGTTAACAGCCAGCGCCAATGTACCATAATCAGCACTGGTCAAATCAACGATTTCACGTTTCCCTTCCTCCAATTCAAACAAAGCCCTCTCTACACGCGTCAGAAAAGAACGACCGAACTCATTCAGCCGCAACTTACGACCGCTTCTGTCAAATAACGAGACACCTAAGTCCTCTTCCAACAATCGAATCGTCTTACTGAGCGATGATTGCGTGACATGCAATACACCCGCAGCTTCGGTCATATGTTCCAAACGAGCTACGGTACGGAAGTAATCAAGCTGAAGAAGTTCCAATGCGTTGTGCACCTCACATTCCTTTTGGTCAATCAGGGTATATATTCCTTTATATCACACACTCACTATCATCCCCCCGCCATACTCATAAGAATATATTCCGCCCTATTTGTGATACGGTTCTCCGTGCTGTCTGTAACGGCAAGTTTTTAGTACAGTTTACTATTAAACTGGCACATGTTATATTTTGGAAATGAGGGTATATGAAAGGGGGAAACTAAATGCAAGACGAAATGGAATTGGAACAAAGTGAGCAAGAACATATTGATGACTCCCAAGGTAAAAGTAAAAAATAACAACGTCAAATACCTCAATCAGAACTCCCCAGAGTAACTCTTGAACAAACAGTAACTGATGCAAGTAAAATGTACGAAAATGTCGCTGGTGGTTCCGCGTCATTTGAAGAACTGGCAAAATTATTAGGTACAAGCAAAAACAATATAAGAACTAAGTATACGATTTGGGGTTCAGAAGCTTATGGGTTAGTAACTAAAAATGAAAAAAATCAGTATATGCTTTCGGAAACTGGAAGAAAGATAATTGCGCCAACCTTTGATGGCGAGGACTCAGAAGCTAAAGTAAAGGCAATTCTAACTCCTACGATACTCAGTAAGTTTTATACTGAATATAATAAACATCCTGTACCACAAGATACTTTCTTTCTGAACGTATTAGAAACTAGAATGAATATCCCAAGGGACAGAGTAGGAGAAGCAAAAGAAATAATACTTCAAAATGCCAAATATGCTGGGATTCTTCGAAGAGATTCTAACTCTGATAGGGAAATCATAAATCTTGAAATATTATCAAAAGAGCTACCAAACCATAAACATAATGAAGAGACTTCTATTACTGAAGAAAGTCCGGTAGGTGAAAATATTAGTGAACCTACTTCAAACGAAAAGATTTGTTTTGTAATATGTCCTATTGGTGAAGATAGCTCCATTGAAAGAAAACATTCAGATCTACTTTTAAAACATCTAATAGAGCCTGTTCTTGATACCTTTGGTTTCAAAGTAATAAGAGCAGATAAAATAGAAAAGTCAGGTCTTATAACTCAGCAAATATTCGAAAACTTAGTAAAAGCTCATTTATGTATCGCCGACCTCTCCTTTAATAACCCTAACGTCTTTTACGAACTTGGTGTAAGGCATATGAGTCAACTGCCTACCATACAAGTTATTAGAAAGGGAGATAAAATACCTTTTGACGTATCACATGGTCGAACCATAATTATCGATACTTCCGATGTCTATACATTAATCGACAGAATCGATTCCGCAAAAAAAGAATTAACCGAATACATTAAAGCAATCTCCGGAAAAATAAATTTTGAAATAAGTGACGATAATCCAATACGTGTGTATATTCCTGGAGTAAAAGTATCGATTCCTAAATGATTTACAAAGACAAGGGTCCTGTCTCCTTGTCTTTTTGTTTAAAAACTTGCCGTCACTTATGGTAAGGCTCCCCCCGATTAATCCGCATCGACCGGTAAATCTGCTCTACCAGCACGAGTCGCATCAGCTGGTGCGGATACGTGAGCCGGCCGAAGCTTAGCTTCTTGTCAGCGCGCTTCAGCACGGCATCGGAGAGGCCGAGGGAGCCGCCGATAACGAAGACGACGTGGCTCGTGCCGTAGGTGCCGAGTTTGTCGATATGGGCGGCGAGCTCCTCCGAGGACCAGAGCTCGCCACCGATCGCGAGGGCGACGACGTGGGCGTCGTCTTTAACATGCGACAAGATGCGCTCGCCTTCGCGGCCGACGACCTGACGCTCTTCGGCGGCGCTCAGCACCTCGGGCGCCTTCTCGTCGGGCACCTCGGTGAGCGTGATGCGGGCGTAGGGACCCAGCCGTTTGACGTATTCGGCGATGCCTTGGACGAGATACTTTTCCTTGAGCTTGCCGACGCTGATGATTTGAATATGCATAAAAGGCGAATTCCCCCTGAATGATCTCTTCCTATATATTCCCCAAGTCTAAATGGAATTGACGTTCTGTCGTAAGTAGCCGTAGCGGCGCTCTACCGAGATCGTAACACAAAGATTGTCGAATGGGGGAGAACTCGTCCGACTCTTCGGAAAAATCGCCCGAAACCGGTGGGAATCGCGACGCATTTTTGATACAATAACTGAAAATTCACTCGCATGTAAGGGGATCACTATGGAATACATCAGCACTCGGGGCCAGGTCGCCCCTATCGGCTTCATCGATGCGATCCTGATGGGGCTCGCGGACGACGGCGGCCTGCTCGTCCCGAAGACTATCCCGCAGGTGTCGGCGGATACGCTCCGGGCTTGGCAGGGGCTGAGCTACCAGGAGCTCGCGCTGGAGATCTTCTCCCTCTACGTGAACGACGAGATTCCGCGCGCCGACCTGAAGAAGCTCGTAGACGACAGCTACGCCACGTTCCGCCACGAGGACGTCACCCCGGTGCGCCGGATCCGCGACGACCTGTACGTGCTCGAGCTGTTCCACGGTCCGACCTTCGCGTTTAAGGACGTCGCCCTGCAGTTTCTGGGCAATCTGTACCAATACGTCTCCCAAAAGACGAATTCCATCATCCACATCCTCGGCGCGACTTCGGGCGACACGGGCGCTTCGGCGATCGAGGGCGTGCGCGGCAAAGCGGGCATCCGCATCTGCATCCTGCATCCACATGGCAAGGTGAGCAAGGTGCAGGAGCTGCAAATGACGACCGTCGACGACGCCAACGTACTTAATCTCGCGGTGGAGGGTACATTCGACGATTGCCAGCGCATCATCAAGGAGCTGTTCGCGGACGTCGACTTCAAGCACCGCTACCACCTGCGCGCGATCAACTCCATCAACATCGCCCGCATTTTGGCGCAGACGGTGTACTACTTCTACGCTTACTTCCGGCTGGCCGACCAAGGGCAGGCCGGCAAGATCAGCTTCAGCGTCCCGACGGGCAACTTTGGCGACATCTTCGCAGGCTACCTGGCCCGGAAAATGGGACTGCCCATCCATCGGCTCATCCTGGCGACCAATGAAAACAATATTCTGGAGCGCTTCGTGAGCGATGGCATTTACCAGCCGGGCGAGTTCCGCGGCACGTACAGCCCGTCCATGGACATCCAGGTCGCGAGCAACTTCGAGCGCTACCTGTATTACCTGTACGGCGAGGATAGCACAGCCGTCACTGCTCTGATGGCGCAGTTCAAGGCGGAAGGCCGCCTCGAAATTCCGGCCGACAAGCTGGCGACGGTACAGTCCGAGTTCGCGGCGTACGGCGTGCAAAACGACGAGTGCCTCGACGCGATCGGCGATTACCATGCCCGCTACGACTACTTGCTCGATCCGCACACCGCCTGCGGCGTGGCGGCGATCGACAAGGTGGCCGGCAGCGGCGAAGCGACGGTCGCCCTGTCCACCGCGCACCCGGCCAAGTTCGACGAGGCGATCCGCCTGCGCAGCATCGCTCAGACGTATCCGCCGCAAATCAAGGCGCTGTTCGACAAGCCGCAGCATCAGCGGGTCGTCGGCGGCACGAACGATGCGATCAAGGATGAGCTGGTCCGCTTCTTTTAATCCGATGACCCTAGCGTCATCATCAAAACCCCGTACGGCCTCGGCCGATACGGGGTTTGTTGTCATTACGGGAGTCGTCCAAATTTTCAGGAAACGCTCAGGGGGCGCTAATCTGGGCCTCACGCCCAATTAAGGTAGCTTGGCTAATCTAAGATGGCAACACCATTTCACAAATCCGCAAGGAGGTATCCCCATGAAAGACACGAATCTCCAGTCGCGCAAGAAAACGTTCGTCTCGCTCACCCTCGCCGCAGTCGTCGCCTCCACGGCGCTTATCGCCGGCAGCGCTTACGCCGCCACGGATACGACAGCCACTACCGCCCCGACCGCTTCCGCGCAAAAGAGCGAAGCCCGTCCGGGACACGGCGGACAGTTCCGCGCCGAATGGGACGATCCGACGCTCGCCGCGCTGCTCGGCCTGACCGCCGATGAGCTCAAGACGAAGCGCAAGGAGGGGCAGTCCCTCGCCGACATCGCCAAAGCCCAAGGCGTCGACGTCCAAAAGGTCATCGACCTCGAGGCTTCCGCGCTGACGAAGCGCCTGGATCAGGCGCTGGCGGACGGCAAGCTCACGCAGGCCCAATACGACGCGGAGAAATCGAAGCTCGCGGACAGAGCGACTCAGATCGTGAACGACACGTTCAGCGGCAAGGACGGCAAACGCGGTGAACACCGCGGCTTCGGAGGCGAAACGCAGCTGAAGGCGGGCCAATCGCTGGCGGCCATCGCCGCGGACAAAGGCGTCGCGCTGCAGACCGTCACCGACAAGGTCAAGGCGCTCCTGACGGCGGAGCTCGCTCAGCAGGTGACGGACGGCAAGCTCACGCAAGCCCAAGCCGACGAGCGGAAGGCGAAGCTGGACGAGCGGAAGGCGAAGCTGGACGAGCTGGCCGCCAAGCTCGTGAACGAGACGCCGAAGGCGCACGGCGACCGCAAGCACGGGAAACGCGATGGCGACGATGGCGATTCGGCGAACGCCACGACGGACGCCGCTTCGAGCACGACGGCCGACTGAACGGCCGTGCGGCCGGTGAGGGCTCGCCTCTCCCCGCCGTCTAACGCCGCCTGACATCGCCACCCCACGCTCACTCGACAAAGGACGGACCTCGGGTCTTTGCAGACCGCAGGGACCGTCCTTTGTCTTGTCTGTGCCTGGCGTTACGCCGGATTACAGTTCGTCCAGGAACGTCCGGACCGCCGCGGCGAAGTCGTCCAACATATCCGTATGGATGCCGTGGCCGCAGTCGAACGCCGCCAGCCGGGTATTCGGCCGCCGCGCCGCCATCTCTTCAGCGTGCTCTCGGCCAATGGCGAAGCTTTTCTCCCCGTAGGCCAGCAGCATCGGGCAGCTCGAGCCGAGCCAGTCCGCCCACCACTCCCCTTGGCAGTTGCGGTTGGAGACGACGATCCCGCTCCGGTCGGACTGGAATCCCCAGCCCCGCTCGTCCTCGAACACGCCCTCCGCAAAGTAGTCGATCGCCCGCAACCCTTCCTGCCGCAGCGCGTCCCGCAGCTCCTTGAGCGAGGCGGACCGCTCGGGCAGCCGTTCCGCGAAGCTCATGTCCGTTCGGATGACCGCCCCGATGTCCTCGATGATCGCCGCGCGCACCCGTTCGGGATACCGCGCCGCGAACTGGTAAGCGTTCACCCCGCCGAGCGAATGCCCGAGGATCGTCACCGGCTTCCCGCCCAGCTGGTCCTCGATCAAATTCCGCAAGTCGGCCAGATAGCTCTCGCGTGAATAGTCCTTGCCCGGCGCATGGTCGCTCCAGCCGTGCCCGCGCTGGTCCAGCGCGATGACCCGCCAATCCGGAAACCGGACGGCCAATTCCGAGAACGTCCTCGCATTGCCCATGTGCCCGTGCAGCAACAGCAAAATCCGGTCGCTCTCTCCTCCGAAGTCCAGATACGACAGCTTCAGCTCGCCGGAGCGAAAGGACTTGCGTACAGCGGTTTGACTCATGAGATCTCCTCCTCGCGGCCGTCGCCTCGGCGCAGCCGGCTTCGATATTCATCTTTCCCGTCTCGCTCCCATCTTACCGCTCATTGGTGACAGCCTTTGTCATCGACACGCGAAAAAACCGACGCAGTCTTCGATTCCGCGTCGGCTTTTCGCTTTTCTATGGATTATGACGGCTTAGACCTGCTTTACTCGACCTCGACCACGAATTCCGCCCACTGCGTCGACAACAGCCCCATCTCCGTCGAAGGGATATATTTCGGGCTGTTGACCGCGATCAAATACGTGCCGGGCTTGCTCAGCGAGAGGGAGCCCGCAAACTTGTCGTCCTTGATCGTCAGCTCCTTTTGGCTATCCTTCACGTAGACGGTTGGCGCGAGGCCCGTGCCGCCGGGCGAATACCGCTGCGCGACGATCGTGACCTTGTCGAACGAGGCGTTAGGCTTGCGAATGCTGCCGGCGAGCGGAATATCGTCTCCCGCTTTCACCTTCGCATAGCCTGATGCTGGCTGCGAGAGCGACAGGTACGTCTGCCCTTCTTCGGTCAGCGTCACCGGCACGGTTTGCGGATTGGCGATACGCCGCTGCACCGTAAAGTTCGCCGTGCCCGCCGAAACCGCGTAGATCTGCATCGGGTTCGGACCCGGCCGCAGATTCGCGGTGAACTCGACCCGATTGTACAGCCTTCCGTCCTGGGAGATTCCTTTGGCCGCCACCTTGCCCGTGCCGCCGCCCCAAGAACCCGCACCGAACGGATACATGAACTGCGGCTCGTACATGTCCTGCTGGTACAGCATCGTAAACGTCGCCTGCGCGTCGTCCGTCGCCCAGCTCGGCTCGAGGATCTCGATGATTTTGTCGCTCCAGTTCCAGCTGACGATCCCGTCCTGCGTCGCGACCGACATCCCCAGCCAGTTCAGCGCGCTCACCGGCACGTAGGTGATCCCGTCTAGGATAAACGGCTTCGGGATCGTTTCGTCCGCGAGCGCCGTGCCTTCCGGCGTGTAGATTTTGTCCGAGCCGATCTTGAACGTCAGGTCGCTCCAAGACGGCATAACCTGCGGATTCATGACGATGCGCACCTCGCGCTGTGCCGGCTTCCACGTCACCGACGCCGCGGCCCCGGTCTGGCGCAGCGTGCGCAGCGGCACGAAGACGCGCCCGTCCTTCAGAATCGGCTTTTCCGCCTGCACGGCCTTGCCGTCCAGCACCGCGCTTTGGCCGTTCAGATCAAACTTCAGCTCGTGCTTGACGCGATACATCTTGGCGATGTCCTTGACCGGATCAGCCGCGGTCGTACCTGCGGCCGCGTACGCGTTCGAACTCAGGCCGACCAACGCCGCGGCGGACAAAACGATGCTTACCCATTTTTTCTTCAACGAATGAATCCCTCCCGAACGACTATTAACCCGTAAAGCCCTCTCAGAATCAGCCGCCGATCAGGGGCGCCGATGTCGCCGGCCGACCGGTCGCCCGGTCCCGACTGAGCCATCGTTTACGCGGCCTGCTGCGATGCCGGCTCGGCACGATCGATCAGCATCGAGATCACCCCGCCGGACAGCTCCCACACTTCGTTTCTCCCGGGGTTTTCGGGGTAGAGTTTCACCTGGCTTCCCCCCATCGTGCGCAGATCGCTCAGCATGTAGACGAGCGTCCGCCCGTCCCCTCTGCGCATCTCTACGCGGTATAGGGTGCCGGAAGGCTCCGGATCGCCAAAGTAGGAGCGCGGCGCCTCCGCGAGCTGCTTCATCAGGTACCCGATGCTCGTCGCATCGTCAAGCGAGACGTGCGCCCGTCCCGCCTCGTCCAGGACGACGACGGACGTCACGCCGGCCGGGATCGGGAATCCGTGTTTTTCGCGGTACACCTGCTCGTTTCCGTGCTCGTTCATCCACAAGCCGTAAAAGGCGATCCCCATCGCCGCAACGACCAAAATCGCGAACGCCGCCATCGCAGCCGGACGCATTCCTCCGCCCTCCCTTTGAACATTTCCCCATTAGACGAACGCCGCCCGCCAAGAGTTGCAAACGCTATCGAATCGCGCCAAGCCCCGGCGTTTCCGCCGGGGCTTCGATCATTACGCATAGTCAGTTTAACAAGGTCGATCAGTTGCCCGGATCCGCGAAAATTTCCTTGACCCGTCCGACCTGTCCGTCCTGCAGCCGCACCTTGATGCCGTGCGGATGCGTCGCCGAGTTCGTGAGCAAATCCTTCACGACGCCCCGCGTCCGCTTACCGGTGCGCTGATCCTGCTTGAGCACGATATCCACCGTCATCCCGGGCTTCACGTCTCCCCGGATGCTGCCGTTACCTGCCATCGCTGTTTCCACCCGCTCTCTAGCTGAGGTATTCGTCCGTCATGTGGCGGATCGTGGAGCTCGCCTCGACCGTGGGCCGGCCCCGCTCGTCGTCGGATTAACAGCATTCGTACATCTAAATCCGCACGATTCCCGCCATCCGACGATTTAGTTGCATTCGTACATCTATATCCGCGCGATTCCCAACATCCGACGATTTAGTTGCATTTGTACATCTATATCCGCACGAGTCCCGCCATCCGACGATTTAGTTGCATTTGTACATCTATATCCGCGCGATTTCCACCATTTCGGCCACTTAGTTGCATTTGTACATCTAATCACGGGGCAAGCGGCGCTTTTCCCAACTTTCCGCCAAAATAGATGTAGGTTTGCAACTAATTGCGTCTTTTCGGGTGAAACGGTTGGAAATAGATGTACTTTTGCAACTAATCACCCCAAGCAGACGGGAGCACCCGCCTCCGCCGACTTACTTGCCGCGCCGCTTGGAGCGGATCGGCGACGATTTCCCGCCTCGCGGGCCCGGACCGCCTGGGCCGCTCCGGCCGCCGGCCGTCGGCTTCCCGCCGACGCGGCCGCTCGGCGCAGCAGCGCCCGGACGCCCGCCGCGTCCCGC
>NZ_JAJFOW010000117.1 GCF_020731285.1 Cohnella baijiui | reverse complement strand
CGCGGGGCTGCTTGATACGTGCGGTACGGGTGGTGACGGCGGCGTTACTTTTAATATCTCAACAGCGGCGGCGCTGGTGGCGGCTGCCGGTGGTGCACGAGTCGCCAAGCACGGCAATCGGGCCGTTTCTAGCAAAAGCGGCAGTGCGGACGTATTAGAAGCACTTGGGGTTACAATTACGACTACACCGGAGTCAGCGGTTCGCTGCCTTGAAGAAACCAATCTTTGCTTCCTATTCGCGCCGCAGTATCATCAGGCAATGAAGCATGCAGTAGAGCCTAGGAGGCAGTTGGGCTTTCGGACGGTATTCAATCTGCTCGGCCCGCTGACTAACCCGGCGCGGGCAGATCGGCAACTGCTTGGCATCTACGATAAGAATCTCGGTTCGAAAGTAGCCGAAGTGCTCAGTGAGATGGGGGTAAAGCGC
>NZ_JAJFOW010000116.1 GCF_020731285.1 Cohnella baijiui | reverse complement strand
ATGCTTAACCACCTCTGAGAATCCCGCGGCCACTTCGCGTGGAGGAAGCGTGCGCAGAAGGGCTGTATCATACGCGACGAGACGCGGCTGATGGAATGCGCCGATAATATTCTTTCCAAGCGGATGATTGACGGCAACTTTGCCGCCGACACTGCTATCATGGGCAAGCAATGTTGTTGGAATCTGCACAAAATCAACGCCGCGCATATAGGTCGCCGCGACAAACCCTGTAAGATCTCCGACAACCCCACCGCCAAGCGCCAAACACGCTGATTTTCGATCCAAGCCCGATTCTAATGCCTGCGTCATAATCTGCTCATACACAGACAAGCTTTTCGCTTTCTCTCCTGCCGCCACAATATGATGATACACAGCATACCCGGCGCTGCGAAGCACAGACTCTGTCCTATCTAAGTACAGGGACGCTATAT
>NZ_JAJFOW010000115.1 GCF_020731285.1 Cohnella baijiui | reverse complement strand
TGCTCATCTCTTGCCCGCGCACACGAATAGCCCCCGCATCCTTCTGATAAATTCCGGTAAGAATTTTCATTAAGGTAGATTTCCCCGCTCCATTCTCACCCATCAGCGCGTGAATTTCACCTTTTTTTAGCGAAAACGATACGTCTTTAAGTACATGTACTTTTCCAAATGATTTAGTAATGCCTGTCATTTCAATTAGCGTGTTCATTCTGCAACACCCTTTTGTTTAAAAGATCACGCCGGATGTCAAAATAATATTTGCATATGGCGTAGCTTCCCCTGTCCGGATAACAGCTTTCGCATGCCCGGTCAGCTTTTTGAATTCCTCATGTGATACATAGGAGAGCGAAGCGTGAGGTAATTTGTTCCCTATCTGCTGTGCAATCCCCTGATTATATGTTGTAATCTCACTGGCAAGCACGGCCGATTCCAC
>NZ_JAJFOW010000114.1 GCF_020731285.1 Cohnella baijiui | reverse complement strand
TTGCAACGAAGCCGCATGGTCAAACATACGAAGTATCCGATCCGATGCAGGCGATGGTTGTACGTGAGCCAATTGGTGTATGCGGACAGATCATTCCATGGAACTTCCCGCTGTTAATGGCAGCATGGAAACTGGCTCCGGCGCTTGCCGCAGGAAATACTGTCGTGTTCAAACCTTCGGAAGTAACACCGATTAATGCGATTAAATTGTTTGAAATTCTAGAAGAAGTCGGTTTCCCGGCAGGCGTAGTAAACCTTGTACTAGGCGCAGGCCCGGTTGTTGGTCATGAAATCGCAGTCAATCATGATGTCGATAAGGTCGCATTTACCGGTGGTACTGCAACCGGACGTCATATTATGCAAGCGGCTACAGGCAATCTAAAGAAGATTTCGCTTGAGCTTGGCGGTAAGTCACCGAATATCGTATTTGCGGATGC
>NZ_JAJFOW010000113.1 GCF_020731285.1 Cohnella baijiui | reverse complement strand
GAGATGGGCGATGAGATTATTCGTCGAACATCGCAGATGCTTTGGGATGCGATTCGGATGAGTGGCGGGAAAAAAAGCTTTCTTGGTCATATTGGTGGAGATGACTTTATTATTATTGCTGCTCATGAGTATGTACAGGCGATCATTTCGCATATTCAGCAGTATTTCTACAGCTATTTTCAAGACATTGAAAAAGAAGGGAGATCGGCGACCTGTCCTATTTTGTCAATCTCGCTTGCTGGTGTGCGGTGCGCACCCGGTGCATATAAGACAGCCGGGCAGGTAGCGGAGCAGGCAGCTCGTGTGAAAAAAGAATCTAAGAAGATTGCAGGCATTTCTTATGTCGATGATGTGGAATATCATACAAAGGTATATAATGAACTTGTGTTGTATTGAATTGTTTTTACTAACATTTTTCTGTATTCAGGGCATAAAGAAAC
>NZ_JAJFOW010000112.1 GCF_020731285.1 Cohnella baijiui | reverse complement strand
GTGAGCGTATCTATGTCGTTGGTTTCTCCATGGGTGGGTTAATTGCTGCGCATCTGGCGGCACGCTATCCCATTGATAAGCTGGTGCTACTGAGTGCCAGTCTGTTCTATATTAATCCGCGTCAATTGTTTACCGATGCAGCTACGATTATTAAGAAACACTTCTCGTCAACTGTTGACGCCAAAGAAGCGTACCGGCGGTATGTAAATAAAGCAAAGACGACGCCGCCGCGAGCGGTCATTCATTTCCGTCATCTTGTCAAAATATTAAAACAAGAGCTTCCACAGGTTACTACGCCGACACTTATTATTCAGGGGGGGAAGGATGACCTTGTAGAGCCACGTAGTGCAGAACATATATACCGTACGATTCGTTCCGCCGAAAAACATCTGCATATACTTCCTGAATCCAAACATATTATTTGTCATGATTGCGAGCAG
>NZ_JAJFOW010000111.1 GCF_020731285.1 Cohnella baijiui | reverse complement strand
GTGACAGAATAAACACATGCAAAAGGGCGGGAATATCTCCCGTCCTTTTGCAATTATATGAAAAACACACCTATCGACCTCTTTCGTTTTAATTAATAGAAAATTACAAAATTAATATTGTTATTTTTTCTATCCTTTTTTATAATAAAGCAAATGACAGGAAAGGAGGCCAGCTAGAGACTCTACTTGGCACAATAGCGAACCGGTATCGAGGCACGGATTTCAAAAGAAGGGAGAATGACTCAATTATGAGCTTCGCCAACTGGGATGAAATCATTGACACGTGCATGAGCTATTCAACAAAGACTCCCCATTCCTCTACGCCTCTCTCATTATCCGAGAAACATGACATCCGGACGGCGCAGACAGCAGACAGTACAGAATGGGCGCATGCAAATAGACCTGATACGGAAGATTCGTGGATGAGTAAGCCTTACGACGAGAT
>NZ_JAJFOW010000110.1 GCF_020731285.1 Cohnella baijiui | reverse complement strand
CCTCCACCATTGTAAATCTATATATTGTCGCGGGGTGGAGCAGTTGGCAGCTCGTCGGGCTCATAACCCGAAGGTCGCAGGTTCAAGTCCTGCCCCCGCAACCAATAAAGTATTTGTACTACGTCGATTCATCTTCTATGTTCAAATACGATGGTAGTACCCGCAGGGTGCAACCAAAGTTATCCGAACAACGTCGAATCGGTATCTATGATGGATAAAATCAGTGGTACTTGAAAAGTGCAACCAATAAAGTATTGTATACGGAGCCGTGGTGAAGTTGGAGTTCACGCTGGACTGTCACTCCGGAGGTCGCGGGTTCGAGTCCCGTCGGCTCCGCCATTTATTATTTGTTTTATAAGAAGACGGCCCTCTCACCCGAGAGGAAGTTCTGCTACAACCGCTCACGTCGTGTGAGCAACGCAGAACCTCGCGCATCCTGCGCATCGGAG
>NZ_JAJFOW010000109.1 GCF_020731285.1 Cohnella baijiui | reverse complement strand
CTTCTTCGTTACATAGAACAAATAGTCATGCTTCTCAGCATTGGCAACCGCGTGCAGCGCAGCTTCTCCCGGGCTTGCAATCGGCCCTGGCGGAAGTCCCTTTACTTTGTACGTATTGTATGGGCTATCCTGCTGTAGATCACTATGCATCACACGTTCCTTTTGTTTATCGAATAAATATTGCACGGTAGCATCTGCCTGCAGCGGCATCTGCTGAGCAATTCGATTGTAATACACACCGGCTACTTTCTGGCGTTCATCATCTGATCGTACTTCGCGCTCTACAATCGATGCCAGCGTAACAGCCTGATGCTTCGTTAGCGTATGCTGCTTGACCTTTGCATCCCAACTCTCATCCCACACTTTTTCGAAGCGCTCAAGCATTCTCTCAATGATCTGGTGCTCGGTCGTACCTTTTTTAAACTCGTACGTATCAGGGAAGAGGTAACC
>NZ_JAJFOW010000108.1 GCF_020731285.1 Cohnella baijiui | reverse complement strand
CTCGATTACATCAAGTACGGCAAGAGCGGCTCGGCATCCCAGTGGACTTCCTGCATAGGTTCCGCCCAACTCGCCTGGATTGGCTGCATCCATAATTTCCTTGCGTCCGATGACGCCGCTGATCGGGAGACCAGCCCCCATGGATTTGGAGATGGTCATCAAATCCGGTACTACATCAAAATGCTCGACCGCAAACATTTTTCCGGTACGGCTGAAGCCAGTCTGAATCTCATCTGCTACAAATACAATGCCGTGCTGTTTACAAATCTCAGCTACACCCTGTACGAATTTTTTAGAAGGAACAACAAAGCCGCCTTCGCCTTGTACAGGCTCCATCACTACCGCAGCGATTGTTTCCGGTGCCGCGTCGCCAAGCAGGAATGTCTTGAACTCTTGTAGGATGAACTCGTCGTATTGTTCAGCACTCATGCCTTCAGGACGACGGTATTCGTAATGGTA
>NZ_JAJFOW010000011.1 GCF_020731285.1 Cohnella baijiui | reverse complement strand
TCGCTCAGTTCAGCTTTTCTGGGAGAACTTAAGTTGAATTGACCTAAGTAGTAACCAATCGTACCTCTATTTTTGCCGGGTGAAGGGGATTTCGGGCAATTAATTGCAAAAGTGCAGCTATTTTTACCTAATTTCGGTGATTTCGCTCGTTTGGCCCTTTTTAGATGTACGTTTACAACTAATTTGTCTAATTGACCTTTAACTCGATGAAATAGATGTAC
This sequence comes from Cohnella baijiui, assembly GCF_020731285.1. Classification (GTDB taxonomy): domain Bacteria; phylum Bacillota; class Bacilli; order Paenibacillales; family Paenibacillaceae; genus Cohnella. Next base: position 139,567 of record NZ_JAJFOW010000011.1, on the reverse strand, counting down.
AATTGCAACTAATCAAAATGGAAGTAAGTCTCGGGCCTTGTAACCTTACCTAGTGAAGAGCCGGTCGGAACCACTCTTCGTCCATGCCACTCGTCTCCAACCTTTTATCCTATCGTGGTATGGGGCTCGTTTCTCTCATCCGTTCATCTCCTGCAAACCATCTCCTGCAAACCATCTCCAGCAAACCATCTCCAGCAAACCATCTCCAGCAAACCATCTCCAGCAAACCATCTCCAGCAAACCATCTCCAGCAAACCATCTCCAGCAAACCATCTCCAGCAAACCATCTCCAGCAAACCATCTCCTACAAACCATCTCCTACAAACCACCCCCCCATCCTCGGCAACGATCAACTCCACCGCTTGGACCATCCCGGAACGAGCTCGTACTGCACGTGCCGCTGGCCTTGGCCTCGCGGAACCGGGCGGAGGTAGCCCTTGGCGCAAAGAGAGTCTAGCACTTTAGCGGCGGTGCGGGCATTCATGCCAAAATGATCGATCACGTCGATTGGCCGAATCGGACGTGCCAAGGAGAAGGCCAGTTTCACCGTCTCTTTCTCTACCAGGACAACGCGATCGGCAATGGGCTTCATCGGCAGGTACTGGTTTAACACGGCCCGCAAGAGCATCATGCAAAGCTGGGGCTGGGCTTCCACATCGTCGTAGGCAAAGGAGATGAGGTCGTATCCGATACCGTGGACGAAGGTCTCCCGCCGTTCTTCCTTGCAGAAGCCTTGTCGGTCCATCTCCTGCACATGCTTTCCGTAGCCTTTGATTTCGATGAGGATGCGGATCTCATCTTTGATCCACGCAAAGTCCGCAAAGTACGGCTTGCCTCGCCAATCCAGAATTTCATACTCCGGGTGCAGGTCGTCGAAGTGACCGTAGGCCGGCCACCAAACTTGCTGAAGGAACAATCTCTCTCCATGCTGATGGCCGCGCTCCAATCGCCCCCGTCGCTCTCCTTTTCGCTTCGACAAATGGGAACGCAAAAACAACGCATGCGCCTCTTCGAACTTCATCCCGCCGCTCTCCCTTCCGAAAAAAAAGAAACGTCCTAGCGCCAACCTCGGGTTGGGATAGGACGTTCTTCGTCTGCTTCGAATATATCACGAAGGCGGTCGCCTCGAACAGCTTCTTTTTCGGAAAAGAGGGGCTTTGGATGGGGTGGAAAAAGGGGGATGAAAAAAAAGGTTTGAAAGCAGGGGCGGGAAATAGGGCATGAACATCATCACGCTGAGGAAGCCGGGGTATGGTCCGCGATATCTCTTCGGCTGCTGTTAGGTAGAAAAGGTTGGCTCGGGTACTCCTAAACAAATGGGGTTTTAGACCTGTAAGGCACATAACCGTCAGGAAAGAGACACAATAGAGCCGACAACCATTCCTTTTCCCTCCGACCGTCTATTGAAAAGGTTCTATCGTTTCGCGCGGATTCATAGGTTGGAAGCAGTCGGATTTACGGACAACCTAGCGGAGGTGGACGATGAGGAAACGCGCGAAACGAAAGAACGGGAAGGCGAAGGGACCGCGCCTGATCGCATCGGCCTTCACGGGCGGGGTCGCGATGGCTGGCGTGCTATGGCTGGTCCTGCATACGGGGACGGGCGCCGATCGCCCCAATCAAGCGGCACAATCGGATTTAACGTGGGTCGGCGGAAGAGAAGATGAGAGCGGAGATGCCCTCGCGCAAGGCGGAATCTCGCAAAAGAACGGCGGTGCGAGCAACGATAGAAGTGGCGGCGATAGCCGAAAAGCTCCCGGCTCGGATCCGTCGGCCGGCAAGGAAGCAGGCGCAGCCGGACAAGCCGGACAAGCCGGACAAGCCGGGACCGGCAATCCGGCGTTCCCCGCCGTCGCTCAGGTGCCGCCCGCAAGCCAGGACAGCCCGATTCTCGTTCGCGTCTATCTGACGAAGGAGGAGCGGGTAGAGCGCGTGCCGCTGGAAGCGTACGTGAGAGGCGTCGTTGCGGCGGAGATGCCTGCGAGCTTCGAGCCGGCCGCGCTGGAGGCGCAAGCGATCGCGGCGCGCACCTATCTGCTGAGGCGGCTGTGGCTGAACGACTCGGAGGGCGTGCCTGTCCGGTGGGCCGACGTGACGGATACGGTCGCGCACCAGGTGTATCGGACGTCCGCCGAGATGGAGAAGCTGAAACAGCAAGATTCGAAGAGTTGGGAAAAGGTGGACAAGGCGGTTCAAGAGACGCGAGGCTTGATTCTTGCATATGGGGGCGCGCCGATCGAGGCGCTCTATTTCTCCTCGAGCAACGGCTACACCGAAAATTCCAAAGAAGTGTTCCCGATGCAGCTTCCCTATCTGCAGTCGGTGGACAGTCCGTGGGACAAGGAAGATTCGCCTCGCGCGAAAGAGACGGTAGAGTTCTCGCTCGGCGCCTTTTACCGCAAGTTGGGCGTACAGACGTTCGCGACGCTTACCGGCGTGGGCAAACGGCCGGTGATCCAGATTACCGACTGGACGGAGGGACATCGGGTGCGGACGGCCACCGTCGGCGGCAAGCGCTTTACGGGCGATCAAATCCGCAAACGGCTGGAGCTCAGGTCCGCCGCCTTCGACTGGACGGTGTCCAAGGACAAGGTGGTCATTACGACGTACGGCAGCGGGCACGGCGTCGGCATGAGCCAGTGGGGCGCGGAAGGCATGGCTAAGGCGGGCGCGACGGCGGAGCAGATCGTGGCGCATTACTATACCGGGGCGGAGCTGAAGGAAGTTTCGAAGCTACGACCGGCCGACGAGGCTTCGAAGCTTTAAAGTTTGCAATCTTGCAAATCGGCACGTATAAAACCCCATCACCTGGTAACACTTGCTTACTGAGGTGATAAAAATGAATGATCAAAACAACAAAACCCGCAAGATCGAAGAGGCTTCAAAGTCGGTGGTAGGATCGTCTGCTAGGCCCTCGGCGTGGAAACGGTTTTTCGCCAAACGGTGGGTATTCCCCGCTCTGTACATGGCCGCAGCGGCAATCATCGTAACGGTCCTCTGGCTGAATGCGAGCTCCGGCGACAAGACCAAGTCGCAGGAAGTCGCCGGCTCGGGGATCGAGAACGGCGTCGCCGCCGAAGGCGATTCGGCAAGTCCCGATGCCGTGCCGGCCGCCGCGAACGGCGAAACGCTTCGCTGGCCGGTTACGAACCGCGAGGCGCTTACCGTCTCTCTCCCGTTCTATGACGTGAACGGGACGGACGACCAGAAGGCCGCGGCGATGGTGCAGTACGACAACCAGTTCACGCCGCACACGGCGATCGACCTGGCGAGCAAGGACGGCAAGGCGTTCGACGTGAAGGCAGCAATGAGCGGCGAAGTCGTCGTGGCCGAGCAAACCCCGGTTAACGGCTACGAGGTGCAAATCAAGCACCCGAACGGCCTGACCACGGTTTACCAAAGCCTCGCGGAGCTGAAAGTCAAGAAGGGCGACGAAGTGAAGCAAGGCGATCTGATCGGCGCCGCCGGCCAGAGCGAAATGGAGAAGAGCGAAGGCGTGCACGTTCACTTCGAAGTGCTGAGCAACGGTCAATCCGTCGATCCGAGCTCGCTGATCAAAGACAAAGAGTAATCGCGTCGGCATGGCTTGCGAAGCCGCCGGTCCCGGAGAATGTTCCGGGACCGGTTTTTTTTGCGCGCATACGGATTGTGCAGCTCCAACTATAGAAGGAAAGGCGTCCGTGCCGCCGATCATGGGTCTTTGGATTCACATTTTGCGCGACTCGGACCTTTAGTCCCGACGAAATTGGACTTTCCAGGCTTGTCAGGCTTGGCAACAAAGAATAAGTGACCGCGCCCCTCATATAATGTACCAATCTATTCGAGCAGGGAGGCGGGAGCGTGCACGATTACATCAAAGAACGGACCATCAAGATCGGCCGGTGCATCGTAGAGACGCGCAACACGGTACGGACGATCGCCAAAGAATTCGGCGTCTCCAAAAGCACAGTGCATAAAGACCTAACCGAGCGGCTGCCGGAGATCAATCCGGATTTGGCCGACCAGGTCAAGCACATTCTGGAGTATCACAAGTCCATCCGGCACCTGAGGGGAGGAGAAGCAACCAAAATCAAGTACAAGAAGACGACCGTCAAAAAACGGGAAGTTCTGACGGCCGTAAAGGCATAATTTTGCAATAAGCGGGTTTTGAAAAAGGATTTTCCCGAACGATGGCGAATACTATTATCCATACAATACGACAGCGGCCTGTAAAGACGCACCGCGCCGGATCCGGCGTCGGACCCGGCCCGGGTTCGGATGGCAGCGTCGCCATATGGAGCAACGGTCAATCCATCGCGTGGGGGATTCACGGAACATGTTTAGCAAAGACATCGGCATTGATTTGGGCACGGCAAACGTATCGATTCATGTAAAGGGCAGGGGCGTCGTGCTCGATGAGCCGTCCGTCGTCGCGATGGAAAGCGATACCCGCAGAGTGCTGGCTGTCGGAGAAGATGCGCGCCGCATGGTCGGGCGCACGCCGGGCAATATCGTCGCGATCCGTCCGCTGAAGGACGGGGTTATCGCCGACTTCGAAGTGACCGATATGATGTTGAAGGCGTTTATTCAGCGCGTGGGCGGGCGCAACTGGTACAGCCGACCCCGCATTCTGATCTGCGCGCCGACGAACATTACGTCCGTCGAGCAGAAGGCGATCCGCGAAGCCGCGGAAAGAAGCGGCGCCAAGGAAGTGTTCCTCGAGGAGGAGCCGAAGGCGGCGGCGATCGGGGCGGGCATGGACATCTTCCAGCCCAGCGGGAATATGGTAGTGGATATCGGCGGGGGAACGACAGATGTAGCCGTCCTATCGATGGGCGACGTCGTGACCGCCTCTTCTCTTAAAGTCGCGGGGGACAAGTTCGACGCCGCGATCATGAAGTACATAAAGAACAAGTATAAGCTCCTCATCGGCGAGCGGACGAGCGAAGACATCAAGATCAAGATCGGGACGGTATACGCCGGCGGCCGCAATGAGGAGCTGGACATCCGGGGCCGGGACATGGTGTCCGGCCTGCCGCTGACGGTGACGATCCACTCCGACGAAGTCCGCGAGGCGTTGTGGGAGCCGGTATCGTCTATCGTCGCGTCCGCGAAGTCCGTGCTGGAGCGGACGCCGCCGGAGCTGTCGGCCGACATTATCGACCGGGGCGTTATCCTGACCGGCGGCGGCGCGCTGCTCGACGGTCTCGACGCCCTGCTCGCGGATGAGCTCAAGGTGCCGGTGCTGATCGCGGAAGATCCGATGCACTGCGTCGTCAAAGGAACCGGCATCATGCTGGATCACCTGGACAAGATGGCCCGCAGACGCTAAGGCGAACGCCGAAGCGGGCGGGCCAGGCCCGGGCGGACAAGCCGTTTGCCCGGGACCTTCATTCGATTACACCATTCGCTCCATTCATCAACGGACTTCGATCCGCACGCATACGGAGGGAAATCATGCTCAGAGGATTGTACACGGCGGCCGCGGGAATGATCGCCGAGCAGAGACGCCACGACACCGTCACGAACAACGTCGCCAACCTGAACACGCCCGGCTACAAAGGGACGAGCGCGGTGAACCGCGCCTTCCCGGAAATGCTCCTGTCCGCGATGGGCGGCAAGAACCCGCCTTCGGGCGCCATCGGGAAGATCAATACGGGCGTCTTCGCCGAGGAGAATTTGATGAACCTGAGCCAGGGCGACATGGTCGAAACGTCCCGGAGCCAGGACCTGGCGCTCGTCTCCGACATTCTCGTGGCCGGACAGACGTTCGACGCCTCGGGCAAATACGTCGCGGCGAACGGCCAGGTGACCTACCAGCCGCAAGCGTTCTTCACCATCCGCAACGGCGACGGGGAGCTGCGCTATACCCGCGACGGCAGCTTCCGCACGACGCAGGACGGGACGCTCGTCACGGCCGACGGCATGCAGGTGCTCGGCGTGGACGGACAGCCGATCCGGGTGACCGGGACTTGGGATGGCATCGCCGTGACGGCGAATGGCCGCCTCGCCGACAAGACGACGGGCGATCCGCTGCCCGGCGATCCGCAGCTGCTGCTGACCGAAGTCGTCAATCCGAACATGCTCATCCGCGAAGGCGACGGCAAGTTCCGCTACGCCGGCGATCCGGGCGGCACCCGCCCGGTGCAGGACGGGGAGCGCGTCGAGATTCGCCAAGGCTTTTTGGAGCGGTCCAACGTCGACGCTTCGCAGTCCATGGTAGATATGATGTCCGCCCTACGCGCGTATGAGGCTAACCAAAAGGTCGTGCAGTTCTATGACCGCAGCCTGGAAAAGGCCGTCAACGAAGTCGGCAAGGTCTGATAACGAGGGGGAGCTACGATGAACAACTCCGTGATCAGCGCGTCCGCATCGCTCGGCGCGCTCCAGCAGAAGCTCGATATTCTCGCGGGCAACATCGCCAACGTCAATACGGCCGGCTATAAACGCAAAAACGCCGTTTTCGAGGATATTCTAACGAACATTCAACCGCATGAGATGAGCTTTCTGCAGCCTGGGCGCCGTTCTCCGCTTGGCTTTACGCAAGGCTGGGGCGCGCGCATCGTCGGGCAGCAGCTCGATATGTCGCAAGGCGCGATGCAGCAGACCGATCTGCAGACCGATATCGCCATCGCCGGCAACGCGCTGTTCGAGGTGCGTTCCGGCGACACGCTGGACAGTCCTCGCGCCTTTACGCGCCAGGGCGCGTTCAAGCTCGTGCCGACGGCGAACGACGACCGGCTCCTCACGACGAATTCGGGCTATCCGGTCGTCGCGGATGTGAACGGGACGGAAGACTTCATCCGCGTACCGAACGGCTACGAGATGATCATCGATGCCGACGGCACGATCAACGCGCGTCTGCCCGACGGCAGCGAGCAGGTCGAGCTCGGCAAGCTGAAGCTCGTTCAGGTGACGAAGCCCGAACTGCTCCAAGCCGTCGCCGACAACCTGTACGGCGTGCCGATCAACGTCAATACGAACGACGTCGTGACGCAGATTTCGGCCGCTCCCCAAGTGTCGGGAGGCGTGGCGGTCCGCCAGGGCTTCCTCGAACAATCGAACGTCAATCTGACGGATGAAATCGCGGATCTCGTGAACGTGCAGCGCGCTTATCAGTTAAGCTCACGGGCGCTCTCCTCCGGCGACCAGATGATGCAGATGGCGACCAACTTGCGCGGATAACGGATACCCCTTAGAATAAGTAGCGTTTGTATCGTTCGTTTTGCGGCGACAGCCGGACGACCGATGCGAGCCGCTCCTATTCGGGAAGAAAGGGGCAGTTATCCCAACGGGCCGCCCTCTCCCGGGTCGGCGGAGCCGTGTTAACTTGTGAGGGAGGATCAATCGTGACAGCAACCAAGCGTCCGACGGACAAGCCCAAGCGATCCGCTGGTCGGCTCTTGCTGCTGATTGTCTGGACGACCGTCAAGATCTTGTTCATCCCGGTGCTCTGCGTGGCGGCGCTGATCGCCGGCCTAGCCATCGGATATGTGGTGCTGGGCAAGCAGCAATGGTCGGATGTATTCGACTGGAATACCTGGAGGCATATGTACGATCTCGTATTCGCGAGCGGCGACTGACGCCTGCATCGGCCTCAGGCGATCGTGATGACAGGCTCCCCGCCCGAAGCGGGGGGCCTTCGTTTTGAACAGGCGGTCGGCGGCGGCCGTTTGCGCGGATACCGAACTCAGGCGGTCTGTACGAAGGAACACGGGTATTGTCGAATCGGTTTACGCCCGAAGGGGCAAGCGATATAATAATTGGGGAACTTTGATAGAGAATGGGGGAGAATCCGGGATGAATATACCTAATTTGCTGACGATGTCCCGATTCGTGATGATTCCCCTGTTCATCGCGCTGTACATGTACGATTACCGCGTGGCGGCGCTGCTCGTTGTGCTGCTCGCCGGGCTTACGGACTTGCTGGACGGGTATATTGCCCGACGGAGCGGGCAGGTCACGCAAACGGGCATCATGCTCGATCCGTTGGCGGACAAGCTCATGATGCTCTCGGTGGTAGTTGCGCTGTTGATCGGAGGAGAGATTCCATGGGCGGCGGCGATCACGATGGGGATTCGCGAGGTCGGGATGATCGCAAGCACGGCTTATTTTCATTTCCGCGGCATGCGCACCTTTCCGGCCAACGTCTACGGCAAGCTGACCACCTTCGTCTACTATCTCGCCATCCTGCTGCTTTTCCTCGAGCAGCCGGGCGGCGTGGAGCTGCTTTGGACCGCCATCGTCCTTTCGTTCGTGACGACGGGGGTCTACTTCATGAAGTTCAGACGTTTGAATCGGGCATCTTGAGCCCCGAGGGCGCCAGTTTACAAAAGAACCCGCCGTCGTACCGACCGAGGAGCGATCGGCAGGCGACGGCGAGCCCTCTTATCATCAACCTTCGCGACTGCAGTTCGCCAAAGGGATACTTATAGTATGGACCGCGGGGACTGATTTATCCGTCTCCGAAGAGAGGAGATACCTATGCTGGACGTGAATCAAATCCAAGAAATCATCCCCCACCGCCCGCCGTTCCTGCTGGTGGACCGCATCCTCGAGCTGGAAGCGGGCAAACGGGCCATCGGCCTGAAAAACGTGACGATTAACGAGCCGTTTTTCGTCGGGCATTTTCCGGGCTTCCCGGTCATGCCGGGCGTGCTCATCCTCGAAGCGCTCGCGCAGGTCGGCGCGACGGCCATTCTCGGACTCGAAGAGAACCGCGGCAAGATCGGCCTGTTCGCCGGCGTGGACGAGTTCCGCTGGCGCGGCCAGGTGACGCCGGGCGATACGCTGACGCTGGAGGTCGAGATTATCCGGCTCAAAGGGCCGATCGGCAAAGGCCAAGCGACCGCGAAGGTCGACGGCAAGGTCGTCTGCGAAGGCGTCCTGATGTTTGCGCTTACCGATCCCAAGTAAGAACCAATAAACCTTGCTTATTTGGCCATGCGGACAGCATGGCGGAGCCGTCGGCGCCTTGAAGCTTCCAACTCCCAAGGCGTGAACGTCGGCCTGCGTCGGGGTATAGATTAGAGATGAAGATGGAGAGGAAGCGTGAACGATGAGTAACCTTACTGCAAAAGAAGTCTATGAAGCCTGGCTGAACGATCCGAACGTAGACCAAGCGACCAAGGATGAGCTGCGCAGCATCGCGGACAAGCCCGCGGACATCGAAGACCGCTTTTATCGCGAACTGGAATTCGGCACGGGCGGGCTCCGCGGCGTCATGGGCGCGGGGACGAACCGGATGAACCGCTATATGATCGGGCGGGCCACCCAGGGATTCGCGGATGATCTCCTGCAGCAATCGGACGCCCCGTCGGTCGTCATCGCGCACGACTCCCGCAACAACTCGGATATTTACTCGCTGGAGACGGCATGCGTGCTCGCGGCGAACGGCATCAAGACGTACCTGTTCCGCTCGCTGCGCCCGACTCCGCAGCTCTCGTTCGCCGTCCGCGACCTGAAGGCCAGCGGGGGCATCGTCATCACCGCCAGCCACAATCCGCCGGAGTACAACGGCTACAAAGTATACGCCGCCGACGGCTGCCAGCTCGTACCGCATCAGGCCGAACGGGTCATCTCCGCCATCCGCGAGGTGGATGCGTTCCGTGACGTGAAGCGCGTCTCGCAGCGCGAAGCCGAGGAGCGCGGTCTTCTGCTGTGGCTGGACGAGGAGGACGATAACCGGTTCGTCCATACCGTCGCGAGCCAGTCCGTGCATCCGGAGCTGCTGAAGAGCGGGGCCGGCGACGCGCTCAAGATCGTCTACACGCCGCTGCACGGCGCCGGCAATATGCCCGTCCGCTGGGTGCTGGCCCAAGCGGGCTTCGGCAACGTCTACGTCGTGCCGGAGCAGGAGCATCCGAACGGCATGTTCTCCACCGTCAAGTCTCCGAACCCCGAGGAGCACGAGGCGTTCGAGCTGGCGATCAAGCTCGCGGATCTGAAGGGCGCGGACCTCATCATCGGCACCGACCCGGACTGCGACCGGATGGGCGCCGTCGTTAAAAACGACAAGGGCGAATACGTCGTCCTCTCCGGCAACCAATCCGGGGCGCTGATGGTGCACTATCTATTATCCAACCTTCAAGCCAAAGGGAAGCTTCCGGCCAACGGCGCGGTCATTAAAACGATCGTGACGAGCGAGATGGGGGCGGACATCGCCAAGTCTTACGGCTGCGAGGTGATCAACACGCTGACAGGCTTCAAATATATCGGCGAAAAGATCACCGAGTTTGAAACGACCGGCGCGCACACGTTTCTGTTCGGCTACGAGGAAAGCTACGGCTATTTGGCCGGCACGTACGCCCGGGACAAGGACGCGGTCGTTGCTTCGCTGCTCATCAGCGAAGCTGCCGCTTTCTACAAGACGCAAGGCAAGACGCTGTACGATGTGCTGCTCGAGCTGTACGAGAAGTACGGCACGTATCTGGAGAAGCTGGAGTCCCGAACGCTGAAAGGCAAGGACGGAGTCGAGAAGATCGGGGCGATTATGGCCGACTGGCGCACCCATCCGCCTGTCGATGTAGCGGGCGTGCCCGTATCACAGGTGCTTGATTACGAGACAGGCATCGACGGCCTCCCGAAGGAAAACGTGCTGAAGTTCCTGCTGGCCGACGGCTCGTGGTTCTGTTTGCGTCCGTCCGGCACGGAGCCGAAGATCAAAGTCTACTTTGCCGTGCGAGGCGGCGATTTGTCCGAGGCGTCGGGATCGCTGGAACAGCTCGTGCAGGCCGTGATGTCCCGCGTCGACGGGCTGAACTGATTCATCCATCGGACATTGCATGGGCGCGCCATGTGCGCCGGGCCGTCAGGGCTTGCGGCGTTCATGGCGCGCCGTGCGATGAGGCGGTTCGATCCGCTTAAGCCGTCTGTTTTAGGTGGTTAAGAAGATCTTGCGCTCGAGGCAGCGGCAAGAGGGGATGGGGCGCGAAGTCGGTTTCGTCCGCCCGCCGTTTGTCGGTCGCTGTCGGTTCATTGCGCGGGAAATAAAGATTGGACCGGAGCCAGGTCGAATTTTGAACTTTTGCGGATGATTCCGCGTCTACGTTTTCATAATAGAAATAATTGCCTACATAAGCATCGATCAGCAGGAAAAAGGAGTGACGGTTGTGCCCCAGTGGCTTGAACAGTGGAACCGGAGATTGGCGAAGTGGCTATGGTGGGTCGTACTTTTGGGCGTGATCGGCTCGTTGCCGGTCATGTATGCGCGCGTTCAGACGGAAAATTCGGCCGACAAGGTCGAGATCGTCATGGACTACAAAGATATCCTGCAAGTGTCCACCTCGCAACCGGATCCGGCAGCGTTCGTGCAGACGCAGATGGACAATCTGAAAGAAGCGGGCGTCAATGCGATGGCCGTGTTCGAGAGCAGTCTCGAAGAGCTGTCCTGGGCAGGAGACATTACCGTCTACAATGCCGGTCAAGCGGCTTTGCTCGAAGGCAAGCTGAGCGAGCCCGGGGACAACCGCACCTACGTGCTGTTCAACCGCCCCGAGCACGAAGCGGTGCTGCGCCCGATCATCGAAGCGGCATTTAAGCAGCTGCAGGTGGGGACAAGCAGTTGGTCCGCGCAAGGCCGACCCGGCCTAAGGATCGACATGTCCCCGGACGATGCGTATATCCGTCCGATGGAGCCGAATCCGCTTGAAATGAAGGCGATCCGCGACGCGGGCTTCCTCGTGGTGCCCCGCCTGTCCGATCGCGTGCTGCCGTATGACTCGGCCCGCATGGGCGCTTGGCTCGATTCGTTCCAGTCGTTCGGCGTGACGCGCGTCATCTTCGACGGAGAAGCGGTGCCGGGCTTCAACGATCAGGACGAGGAAGGCAGCCTGGACGACTTCGCCCGCCAACTGAAGGAGCGGGGCATCGGCATCACCGCCATCGAGAACCTGAAAGTGCCGCAGAAGGGTCTCGGCACGCTGGCCAAAGAGCTGAATTACAACGTCGTTCGCGTCCATTCGGTCTCGGAAATGGAAATGTCGCAGGCGAAGGTGCCCGTCCTGACGGACCGCTTCGTGCTGGCCGTGAAAGACCGCAACATTCGGATGATCTACCTGAACGCCATCCAGGTGAAGGACGCGATCCGGCTACAGGTGACGCATCCATTCGAGACGATCGTGAAGACGCTCGAGGGCGACGAGGACACGTCGGAAGACGGCACGATCGGCCGCCTGAAGGACTTTGGCTTCGTCGTCGGCGAAGCCCACGCCTTCAACGTCCATCACGCGCCTGCCGAAAAAGTGATGCGCGCGCTCGCGATTATCGGCGCCGTTTCGCTCATCGCGCTCACGGTCGGGCTGTTCCTGCCGGCGCTGCTGACGCCGGTCGCGATCCTCGGCTTTATCGGAGGGGCGGGCATCTGGGTGCTCCAGTCTTCGCTGCTGACGCAGGCGCTGGCGCTATGCGTCGCGATCGCCGCGCCGACGGCCTCGGTCGTGACGCTGGTGCGGCTGCTGCGGGCGCGGAGAAATCAGCCCGAAAGCTTCCGCCGCTCGGCCGGCGCACGTCTCGGCAGCGCCACGATTTTATATGTAAGAACAGCCGTGCTGTCGGTGGCGGCGATCCCGTTCGTCGTCGCCCTGCTGAACGATATTACGTACATGCTCGTGCTTCAGCAGTTCCGAGGCGTGAGCCTCCTGCACCTGGCGCCGATCGCGCTCGTTGCCGTCTACGTGTTCCTCTACGGACCGGGCGCCAGCGTATGGGTCAACACGAAGCGCATTCTAAGCCTGCCGATCACCGTGCTGTGGGTCGTCGCGGCGGCCGTGCTCGGTGCGGCCGGGATGTACTATCTGTCCCGGACCGGCAACAGCGGGCAAGCGACGGGCATCGAGCTGCAGCTTCGCTCGATTCTGGAGACGACGTTCCACGTCCGCCCGCGGTTCAAGGAGTTCGTCCTCGGGCATCCGCTGATGCTGCTCGGCCTGTTCCTCGCGCTGCGCTATCCGAAATGGCCGCTTCTGCTCATTGCGGCGGCCACCATCGGGCAGCTATCGATGGTCGATACGTTCGCGCACATCCATACGCCCTCGATCCTGTCGGCGACGCGCGACGCGCTCGGGCTCGGCATCGGCTTCGTGATCGGCCTGGTCGCGATCGGAGTGTGGCAAGTTCTGGAGAACATCTGGCATCAATCCCGCGGCGGGGCCAAGATCCGCGCGTAAGGGAACGATTAGAATTTCCTTATTTCAACCGGGTTTAAGGTTGATTTAAGGTAAGACTGGGCGGTGCGTGGCATAATGAAGGGGAAAATCAACGCAGCCGGCAAATTGCGGCTTGCCTTGTCGGGCTACTACGGCTTCCGCAACAGCGGAGACGAAGCCGTGCTGTTGAGCATACTCACGGCGCTGGAGCAGGCCGGGCGGCGGCGGGGCGTCGGCATCGAGCCCGTCGTGCTCTCCGGCGATCCCGCCTGGACCGAGCGCCAATACGGCGTGCGGGCGGTGCCCCGCATGAAGCTCGGCGACGTGCGCGCCGCGCTGCGCGAGAGCGACGGCCTCATCAGCGGCGGGGGCAGCCTGCTGCAGGATGCGACGGGGCTCGGCTCGATCCCGTATTATCTCGGGATGCTGGAGCTGGCCCGTTGGGCGGGCAAGCCGACCTTCGTGTACGCGCAGGGGATCGGTCCCGTGAACCGCGGGATGTTTCGCCCGTTCATCGCCCGCGCTTTCCGCAAGGCGAAGTACGTGTCCGTGCGGGACGCCGAATCGGCCGAGCTGCTCGCCCGGTTCGGCGTCGATCGGGACCGGGTCGACGTCGTCGCGGACCCGGTCATGGGTTTGCCGCTGCCGGGCGCCGGCGCGGCAGGGCAGGGCTCGGCCCGGGAGCCGTCGCCTGCGGCGGCGACCGCGGGCGAGGGGGGCGCGCGCGAGTCCGCGCCGGCGGTCGTCGGCGTGTCCGTGCGCTTCTGGCGCGAAGACCACGCGGACCTGGACCGCGTGGCCGAAGCGCTGAAGGCGATGGCGCAGCGGCGGAGCGGCGTGCGGCTGCGGATGCTGCCGTTTCATCACGGGGCCGACGAAGACGCTTCGCGGTACGTGATGGAACGGCTTGGCGGCGAGGCCGCCGCCGAGCTGGCGCCGACGCACGAGGCGCCGCAGGAAATGCTGCGCGAGGTCGACGGCTGCGATCTGCTGATCGGGATGCGGCTGCATTCGCTGATCTACGCCGCGAACCGCGAGGTGCCGCTGATGGGGCTGTCCTACGATCCGAAGATCGACCAGTTCCTGCAGCGGCTCGGCGATCGGGCGATCGGCACGACGGACGCGCTAAACCCGCAACTTTTCGCCGAGCGCGCCGTCCATTTACTAGAGGATCCGGGGGCATGGCGCATTCAGACGTACGGCGCCATCCGCAAGCTGAAGGAAGAAGCGATGCGGCCCGCGGAGCGGATTCTAGACTACTGCTTGCCAACCGAAGGTGATCGATCATGACGACTACATCCGCTCAAGCCGCTAGACGCGACTATCCGACCGTACCGATTTACGGCATCCCGTTTTCCAAGATGAATATGCAGGAGACGGTCGCTTATCTGATCCGCGCGATCGAGGAGCGCCGGCCGCAACGCGTCATCACCGGCAACCCCGAGATGATCATGATCGGCCTGCAGGATCCGGGCTTTTACCGGGCGCTCAGCACCGCCGACCTCGTCGTGCCGGACGGCACCGGCGTCGTCTGGACCGCGCAGCGCGTGAAGCAGCCGGTCGCCGAGCGCGTCGCAGGCTTTGACCTGCTGCACGAGCTGCTCCGCGTGGGCGACGGCCGCGGCTGGGGCGTTTATCTGCTCGGCGCCTCGCAGGAAATCGTCGATGAAGCGCATGCCAAGCTGAAAGCCGCGTATCCCGGCATCCGATTTGTCGGCACGCGCAACGGGTATTTTACCGACGATGACGACGAAGGCGTCGTCGCCGCCATTCGGGCGGCAAAGCCGGACCTGCTGTTCGTGGCGCGCTCCATGTCCCGCCAGGAGCCGTGGCTCGCAAAGCACGCCGAAGCGCTTGACGTGCCCGTCATGATGGGCGTCGGCGGCAGCTTCGACGTCATCGCCGGCAAGGTCAAGCGCGCGCCGCTCCTGTTCCGCAAGCTTCGGCTGGAGTGGTTCTATCGGTTGATCCGGGAGCCGTGGCGTTTCCGGAGAATGCTGGTATTGCCTCGATATGCGCTTAAAGTGGTCAAAGACGGCGAAAACGTTCTGAAAACGAGATGAACGTTCCCAAATTCCCGTTGAAAATGCGTGAAAACGCGATTTTTTGGCGGAAATCGGCGTGAAAATTGCCTTGTTGAATCTTGCGCCGGAGCGTATAATTCATTCCGGTGCATACGCAAAGGAGAGTTAGAGATGCCGACAGGCTGGATGGTTACGATCGGGATTACCGGATTTGCAATATCGCTTGCCCTTGCGCTCGTGCTGACGCCGCTCGTGAAGAAGTTCGCGCATCGGATCGGCGCGGTCGACGTGCCGAACCACCGCAAAGTGCATACGCGTATCATGCCCCGGCTCGGAGGTCTGGCCATTTATGCCGCCTTTACGGCTTGCATTCTCTTCCTGCTTCCCTGGCTTCCGGACGGCTGGCTCAGCTCGCATGACGAACGGCTGATCGGCGGCCTGCTTACCGGCGGGACCCTGATCGTACTGCTCGGCGCGCTGGACGACAAGTTCCAGCTTTCCGCCAAGCTGAAGCTGCTCGCTCAGATCGGAGCGGCATGCGTCGTCGTCTTCGGCTTCGACGTACAGATCGACCTTGTAAACATTCCTTTCGGTTCCGCGATGCAATCGCTCGCCGACTGGATCGGCATCCCGCTCACGATCTTCTGGATCGTCGGCGTGACCAACGCGATTAATTTGATCGACGGCCTGGATGGCCTGGCGGCCGGCGTTTCCGGCATCGCCATCAGTTCCATCCTCGTGATGGCCGCGCTGATGGGCCAAGGCACCGTCGTCATGATCTCCGCCATTCTACTTGGCGCGATCATCGGCTTCCTATTCTTCAACTTCCATCCGGCAAAGATCTTCATGGGCGACACCGGATCGCTGTTCCTGGGCTTCGCGCTGGCGATGCTCTCGATGCTCGGCTTCAAGCAGATCACGGTCGTATCGTTCGTGACGCCGCTGCTGCTCATCGGGGTGCCGCTCTCGGACACGTTTTTCGCGATCATCCGCCGCTGGGTGCAGAAGAAGCCGATCTTCGAGCCGGACAAAGGCCACCTGCATCATTGCCTGCAGCAGCTCGGCTTCAGTCACCGCAAGACGGTGCTCATCATCTACGGCATCGCCGGCTTTTTCGGCGCCTGCGCCGTCGTCCAGTCGGTCATCTCGAAGTCCGGCTCCGGCAACTGGATTACGTTTATCGTCATCTGCGTTCTTGTCTTCCTGCTCCAGATCGGCGCCGAGCTGATCGGGATCGTGGACAAGACCCGGCGGCCGTTGCTCAATCTGCTGTTCCGGCTGAAGACGCAGGCAGACTCGCGCTCCAAATAAGTATTCTAGATACGGTAATTCGCCCGGGACTCCGCTCCCGGGTTTTTCTTTTTGTTCGGTTGGCCTAAACTGCCGGGGCGCGCATGCCGATACATAGAGGTATATCGCTTCGTCACCGAAAGCATCGAACAAAGGAGAGATTGATTGCATGCAACGCATCAAGCGCACGCTCGTTTGGCTGATGGTCGCCGCGCTCGTCGTTACGCTGGTTCCGCTCGGAGCTTCGCGGCAGGCACAAGCCGCACCATCTGCGGCCAGCTATTTTATTCCGGATATCAACGAAATTCGTCAGACGGCAACGAAGTCATTAGATGACAACCCTTTGGGGTCCATTATTTCCAGAAGCAACGTTTATTTGACGACAAACGGACAGCTTACGATTAAGGGTACGTTCTCCTATGTCGCAAAAGATACGATGTCCGTTAAGGTTGAAAAATTAAACTACAGCGATATCCGAAAAAAATGGGAGCCAGATGCAACCAGCTATACGACGAGTGCGGTAGATGCCGATACGAATGCTTCCAATCGCTTCACGGCAAGCAATTTGTCGCTCTTCTCAGGCTTCAACCGCATTACCTTTACGGGGCTGCAGGGCAACATGGAGCGCTCCGATACGTTTTACGTGCTCTATGACAAGGTTCCGTTCGTGGAAAATTTGAAGGTCACATCCGGGAATGACGTTACGCTGTTGAACGAAGGCACCAAAGTCGTCGTCAAAAATCAGGCGATCAGCTTGGATGGTAAAGTTCAAAATGCCACCAAAGTAACGATCAGCGTGAACGGCGGCACGGAGGTGACGACCTCGCTGTTAGAGGATGGCACGTTCTTCAGCCCGTCGCTGCGTCTGAACGCTGGCTTGAACGCCTTGAAAGTCACGATCAAGAACGCTTCGGACTCGATCGTAGTCAATCGTTCTGTTTACTATTACGACGAGAACAAACCGTTTACGATCGTGGATCTGAACAACAACGGCACGAAGTATTCGTTGCTCAATTCTACGCCGACATTAACGGATAGCGTAGCTTCAGGCACGCTTGAAGTGCAAGTTCTAGTCCCTTACAAATCCGGTCATATCTTTAAAAATGAAGCGACATACAAGCTGAATTCGGGAGCGGCAACGCCCGTTCCTTCTAATACGTTAGAAGAGGTCGTATACGGATCGGACGGCGCGACGCCGGCTTATCTTCTTCAATCGTTTACGACGCCTTCCATCGCCTTTACGAGCGGCGATCAGAACGTTTCGCTTGAAATTAATTACAGTGATTTCGGCGCGGCATTCCAGGGCAAGTTCAATTATTTGGCCGGCGCTGTCAATATTAACAAGATGTATTACTTGCCAGGCTTCACGCCAGGCGACGTGACCACCGCTTCCAAGGTCGATCTGAATGGAGCGCAAGTAGAGAAGGCGGACTTCTACATTCTCGTGGAAACGGACAAGGATCCAGGCACGGCCACGTTCTCGGGATCGTACTTGCCGCTCGGTTCGGCTCTTAATTTGACGGTGCCAACCGGCGTTACGGGTCTTGCGGCTAATCAGCGCGTGTATCTCGTATCCGGATTCAAGAGCGGGCAGCAATCCGTGAAGTTCCAATACAGCGGCACTAACGTGGCTACCTTCAATGCCAACATCTCTTACGTGTCCAAGAATTACATTTATGTATCAAATTTGACGGATGGCGGCGTTTATCATTACAACTCCCGTACGACATCCGCGCCTACGCTCAAGATTACGGGTCAGTATGTCGGATTCGAGTCGATCAAATCGGCCCAGTATTTTGTCAACGGCCAGACGCCGACGGCGAACTTCTTCGCGAATCTGACGGCAACATCGAACCCGAATCACAACTTTGAACTGGATCTCCCCATTGATGCAGCAGGACCTCTCGTCTATGGGGCGAACCAAATCGTGTTTGTCGGCACTTATGACGATGGCAGCGGTACGACGCGCGAAATCCGCAAGGAAATGCAGATCTATATCATCGATGATAATGTATCGAATATCCTGAAGTTCCAACCGGCGCATATCCCGACGTCGGGCTCCGTCCGTCAGGCATTTAGCTTCCCTCTGCTGAGTTCGTATTCGGAAGCTCAGATCAGCAATATCTTCGATCTGACGGGTTTTGTTCCGAAAGACAACAGCCAGTACGTCACGAACGAGAAGAAGCTTGATCTTACCATGCGAGGCAGCGGCGCGCAGACTTTGAATATCTATAACGGTACGACGCTGATCTTTACGATGGGTATTCCTACTACAGAGGAAAATAAGATCGACCAAGTATCAAGCGACATTCGGTATGACTTTGCTGGTAACCAGAACGACTTCATGCTGAGGATTCGCGATATCGACTTTGCCGCGACGGGTACACAGGTTTATAACTTGGAGTTGATCAACAGCACGGGTGCACGTACCAAGCAACGACTGGAGATCGCTCGCGAAGCAAACTCCTACCTGATCCTCGCTCCGGTTCCGACCGTCGGCGATCAGATCATCGTCAACAAAAACTTCGTGCATTTCGACATCGAGGCGGAGGGCGCGACGTCCATCCTGATCGACAAGAAACCGGCTACGAAGCGCACGGACGTGCCGGACCGGTTCGTATACGACTATATCGGCCTCAAAGCCGACAAGTCGACGGCCATCAAGATCCAAATCGTACGCCCGGGCAACACGATCAACGAAACGGTGAACGTGTACTACTCCAGTTCCGTCCAGATCGATTCGCAATACATGGAACCGATCAAGACGAAGCATTCCATCTTTAACAAATCGCTTGAATTGTCTTTCCCGAAAGGGACATTGCTGAAATCGGCTGTACAGAATACGAACAGCGTCGTTAAGTTCTATAAGGACACGCAGTTGCTGTTCGGCGTAGCGGATCCGAACAACGGCATCGTACAGAAAAAAGACGATTACGGACATTCGCTAATCGGCATTCCGACGCGCCTGGAGAGTCTGTTCGGCAGCACGGCGAACACGGACAACTTTACGCGGATCTCCCAAGTATTCTGGATTAGCGGCGGTCGCGGCGAATTGTATAACAAGGGAGAAACCGGTTATCAGCCGTCCACGAACGGCGTGCCGCCTTACTCCAACGTATATGAAGAGAATTTCACGCAGTATCCGATCGAGCGCAAAGTCGTGCCGTCCAACCGCGGCTCGCTTACGCTGACGTTCGACTCGAACGTCGTGGACGAGATCGGCTCTACGATCACCGTCTTCCGCTACGCGGACAACGGCAGATGGGAAAACATCGGTGGCGTGGTCGACACCAAGAAGCACACGATTACCGTGCCGTTCGACGAATTCGGTTACTACAAAGTCATGAAGCTGCGCCAAGGTTTCTCGGACATCACGAATCATCCGTGGGCGCGCAACATCTTGAACGCCCTGTATTCTAAGGGCATTATGAACAACCTGCAGTACGATCAGTTCGGCTCGGACGACCAAGTGACGCGCGGCGAGTTCGCGACGCTGCTCGTCAAAGGGCTCAACCTGCCGCTGCGCTACGACGGCAAGAAAACGTTCGTCGACGTCGTTCCGGAGCTTAGCACGACGACCTACGACTACGCGCACATCGAAACGGCGGCCCGCGCAGGGATCGTGCAGGGCTTGAGCGAAGGCTATTTCGGGCCGAGCGCCAAGCTGACCCGCCAAGACGCGGCGGTCATGATCGCCCGCGCGATGAAGCTGAAGCTGGCGACCAACGACGCCAAGCTGGAAGCGGCGCTTGCCAAGTCGTTCCTCGACTCGGGCAAGATCTCCTACTATGCGCGTCCTTCCATCAGCGCCGTGGTGCAGCAGAAGATCATGTCCGGCTCGCCGGTTACGGTGCCGGGGCAAAAGAAGCAATCCTTCAACTTTAATCCGACCAGCAATCTGACCCGGGCGGAAGCCGGCAAAATCGCGGTCGAGCTGCTGAAGAAAAGCACGAAAATCTTCCCGGCCAATCTGAGCTGATTTCGTTCCAATCGAGCGTAACAAGAAGCCCGCCGCCAAAGGCAAACGCCTTCGGCGGCGGGCTTTTCGCCGGCGGGGGCCAATCGCTGGATGAACTTCTATCCGCAGGAAAAACTTTGGCAATGACGGAAATTCGGCATGAAGGTATACTAGAGAAGCTCAAATGCTTACATATATGCGTTTTGTTTGAAATAACGCGATTCCGTTTATGTAATCTTGAATGTTTTTTCGAATGTTTTTTCGAATGACCGCAACTTTTCGGAGTCCCCAACGTTTAATTACATGTGTCTCCAATCGACAGGGACTTCGGCACTAGAACCTAGCGTTCCCTTCTAGAAAATCTACTTTACGCTAAGGTTGTGCCCATGTATAATGAAGAAAGTGGCATAATTTACCCTGCCTATTTTCTGTTTCATCACCTAGTTTACGAGTTTCTGCGACATGTTTCTACTTACATAGGCCATGATTGCAGACATCAACAATAAACAATGCTCAACTCCGGAGAGGGGGTGAAATGGCTATGAGAGAACCGAGCTACCATTTTTCCAGACAAGTAAACTCAGAGAAGCCTTTTCGAGGAGGAGAACAAAAGGTTATGAAGAAAAGATTGGTCAGCCTCGTGCTGGCGATCGCCGTAGTAATGTCCTACGCGGTCTCCGCTTTCGCTGCAGCGCCTACCGACGTTGCGGGCAACAAGAATCAATCCGCTATTGAAGAGCTTGTAGCTCTGGGCATCATCAACGGCTACACCGACGGCACGTTCAAGCCGGATAACAAGATTACCCGCGCTGAACTGGCGAAGATCGTCGTTGAGACGACTGGCAACGGCAAAACTGCCGAAGCTCTGAAAAACGTTAAGTCCAAATTCACTGACGTTAAAGTCAATGAATGGTACACGGGCTACATCAACGTTGCTGAGACGAAAGGCTACATCCTCGGCGACAAGGACAAGAACGGTAAAGCTACCAAGTTCCGTCCGAACGACAACATCAAGTTCGAAGAAGTAACGGCAATCATCCTGCGCGCTATCGGCTACCAAGACGCACACCTGTCCGGCAACTGGCCGTACAACGTTGTCGTCAAAGCTGACGATATCGGTCTGTTCAGCAAAGTCGACATCGCTCAAGGTACGCTGGCTTCCCGTGGCGTCGTTTCGCAAATCGTGAACAACGGTCTGCTGAAGCAACTCGTTGCATGGGATCCGCAAAAGACTGCTTTCGTTAACCAATTCGATCCGAACAACAACCCGCAATACCTGATCTCCAAGCTGGGCACGACGGAGTGGGCTGTAGTAACGGCTACGAACCTCGATGCTCAAGGCAAGATCGAACTGAACGGCACGCGTCAAGTTACGGCTACCAACTTCATCGTAACGGGCGGCGCTAAGCTGGCTGACCTGCTCGGCCACCGCGTACTCGTTCTGAAAACGAACGACGCGAAGGTTCTGGCTGTGAGCGACCTGATCGCTAAGGAAAACACCGTAACGGGTAAGCTGAACGCTAGCGTATCCAAGGTTGCTTATCCTGTTGACGGCGGTCTGGAAGTTAAAGTTGGATCTGACGTTGTCAAGTTCAACCTGACTGCTGAAACGCAACTCTTCTCCAACACGAATGCTGTTTACTCGCTTGCTAAAGATTCCGACGTGACGGTCTATCTGACGAACATCGTTACGACCAACGCTTACGGCGACAAGACTTCTAAGCAAGTCGTTCTGTCTGTAGTTGCGAACACTTTCAACTACCAAAACGTCAAGCTCGAGTCCACTGTTGCTGCTACGTCTTCCGCTAAAGCAAAAGTCATCACGTCTCGCGGTGCAGTTGAACTGACGGACGCAACGGTCATCACGATCAACGGCGAAACGAAGACCTTCGCTGATCTGGCGAAGAACGATATCCTGAATGTTGCATTCAACACGGACAAAGTAGCAACGGTTATCAATGCTACGCGTAACGTTGTTGAAGGCAAGATCGACGCAGTTCGCACTGCCTTGGATTCCAAATTCTACACGGTTAACGGCGTAGAATACAAAGAAGTTAACGCATTGGCTCTGGATCAAGGTGCTACCTACAAGCTGTTCCTGAATGCGAATAAGGAAGTTGCTGCTGCAGAACAAGTTCTGCCGAGCTCCGCTGGCAATGCTGGCGTTATCCTTACCATCAAGGATCATGCACAAATCGTAGAGAATGGCATCGTAACGAATACTTTCAAGGATGTTGTAACGTACTACTCCTTGAAGGATGACAAAGTGGTATCGGTGAACCTGCCTGATGAAACTTATGCTTCTCAAGCTGCTGCAAATGCAGACGAGAACAAAGCTGTAATCGCTTGGAATACTGATGCTTCTGGCAATGTGACTGGTATTAAAACAGCTGTTGCACTTTCTACGGCTAGCGAAGTATCCGATAAGTCGGACACCTCCTTCAAAGCAGGCGGCTCCACGTACTACATCAATGCAAACACGCTTGTCTTTGACGCTACGAAAACCGTAAGTGTAGCTGATGCTAACAAAGCTGATCGTAAAGTCAGCAAGTCTGACTTGACGAAGCTGGCTAACAAAGCTGAAGTTGCTGTATATGCATCTGGTGCATATGCACAATACGTATTCATCACGAAGTCTGCTACCAGCGACAACCTGAAGGCTGCGTTTGGCACCTACAATGATGCATATGTTACGACTTCTGCATCCGGCACTGTATACTCTGTAGTGCTGAATGTTAACGGAACAGCTACTAGCTACAATGTAACGCAAGCAGTATATGACTCCGTTAAAACGCACAATAAGGATCTGCATGAGCTTGTAACGCTTTCCGGTGGTACTGACGCATATACGACTGCAACTTTTGCGCCAGCTTATGACTACATCGATAAAGTAAATACGGCTCTGGCTAGCAACAAGCTTGTTGTTGTTGGTGGTGCTGGATCTAGCGAGTACATCGTTACGGGTACAGACTCCGTAGTCTATATCCAAGGTACGGACAACAGTGTAACGCTTGGATCCTTGTACGACATCGACGACTACAAGTATAAGGATGCATCTGATTACAACATCTACGTAGCTGCTCACAGCGACTTCCAAGTTGCTGGTAAGCTGGTTGCGAAGACGATTGTAATCAAGAAGCTGAAGTAATTCGCTTCTAACGAAAGAACCCGATGGGCTTCGGCCCTCGGGTTCTTTTTATTTGTATTTCTCCAAAACTTTTTACCTTCTGCATACGTATAGTAGTTAGGCGATAATGAAATGGAGTGAATGACAGAATGAAGCGAAAGCTAAGGAAAACATTTCTGCTCACAGCAGGAATTGCTTTAGGTTCCAGTGCGATTTTGCCTTTATTGCCAGCAGCAACGCCTTCTGTGGTAGCTGCAAGTACAGCAATAGCTTCTCCGTATAAGGAGATCAGTATCGGCAACCAATTATCGGTTAAACTAATCGATAGCAATCTGATCCCGAATGAAAATGGCAATGTGGCTAGTTTCACGATTAGTTTCAACAACAATGGCTCAAAAGACGTACAATTTATTGATTACTGGGCGCGTCTACGTTCAAACTCTGGTGCACAGTATACCCTTACACTGCTTGATACGGACAAAAAGAAATCCAAGATTGCTTCGAAGACTTCTCAAACTTACACCTTCTATGCTCAGGTAGGCAGCAAGGAGACGCTAAGCAATTTGAACCTGCAAATGATCAAGTTTGACTTTAGCGTACCTGGCTTTGAGAAGAGCTTGGCGAAGTTCAGTTTCCCTCAAGTGTTTACGGGGACCATTAAAAGCGGCGGGTTTAAAGCCATTCCGATTAGCAACTCCTTTGTAAATACCCGACCTGAATCGCTGAGTCTCAACAAGACCTTAAGCGGTTATAAGGCAAAAGTGAAGTTTATGCTGCGCAATGTATCCAAAGTAACGATTCCGCTTCCGGCTTATGATTATTACATACAGTCAGCCGAAGGGAACATGTACAAGCTGACTCCAACAACCAAGCTTGAAAACTTTATGCTGGAACCAGGAGTTCTCAAAGAAGTTGCCTTGTCAGCAGATCTTCCTGCTTTATCGAACACAACCAATTTCCGATTGGTCGTCACGCAGAGCGTGTCCTCGAAGGACGGGGATAAAATCACCATACCGGTAGGGTCTTATGTCATCCCTAATAAGCAGGTCGTAGAAAATACGACGGTGAACACAAAAGCATCCTACTCTAATGATTTTGGTACGTACGATGCCGAATTGACAAGCTTGCAGAGACTTCCATGGCTTTCATCCGACAATGTAGTGGCACAGGTCGTCATCCGGAATAAAGGCAATTCTTATCTTCCTTTGCCCACATACTTAGGCAAGTTTGTATTAGATAACAATGTCAACGTGGATGCCAAAGAAGTTCAAAATACGGCAGATGTAGGACTAGCCCCTGGAGCGCAAGCCATTGTCTATTTATACGGAACGATTCCTTACAATTATACGCTAAATGATATAAACATCTCGTTGGGTCAAAAAGACGAGTCGGAAGAAGTAACTCTTTTGTCTTTTAATCAAAAGGGGAATGCGTTTAAACTCCCGACGATTGCAGTTGGCCAAACCTATGAATCGAAGGATAACGGGAGAGAGGTTGCCATTTCCATCGATTCTATTCGAACCTACACGGGAACCAGTTCCGACTTTGTAGCCGCCTATGTGAATGTTACCAATGCGCAGCAGAGAAATGCCGAGCTGAATGCGTGGACGGGCTACTTTAAAACAAGTGACGGCGTGTACCGGTCAGCTAAGCTTATCAAAGCAAAGGGAAGCGTCACCCCGGGTCACAAGGAGCAAATTGTCCTCTATGCAGATCTTCCCAAAAATACGGATACAAAAGATATGCAGTTAATCATCGGAGAAGGTGTAACGGAAAAAGGTTTTGCAGCCACGGAAGAAGGTCTGCTGGGATATGTTAATGCTGCAACGTTTCAAATTCCTAGCGAAGTTCCGACGAACAATCAGTTCCAAAACCTAAAAGTGGGTCCATACACCCTCAACTTTAGCTCGCTGATCACCCATCTGGATGTCAATGAAATTAAGTTCGGAATTAATGTAGATATCGAACGTGACTATTCGGTGGATGTCTTCTCGCCACGAAAAATAACGGTCAAGATTGAGGATATTGGCACCGGGAAATCAATTATCTCTGAAGAAATTGAGATTGAGAATCCACAAGCCACTCATAATTGGAAACAAGGATTTAACACTGATTTGATTACCAAAGATCTTGGTTCTACAATGGTAGGCTCAAACTACATGTTGTCTATCTATGAGACCATTGATGGCAAGACAAAACAATTGGCTTCGAAAAGCATCACTTGGAATCCGTTCACCAACTGGGCAGATCCCAATTCTATTAACAGTTAAATTTCAAAAATGACAACAATCGCCACTTCGACATCCAGACGAAGTGGCGATTTGTCGTCAATCCTGGGTAGTATTGTGTTATAATTGGGAATGATGAGTCGGAAAATGCAATGGGGAATCGAAATGCCGAATCTACATGTAGGTCATTCCTCTACCGGAGGACGAACGAACAATTATACGGAGCGTGTTGCTATTCAAAGGCAATATTCTCAACAACGGAGACAACTTCTGCATGTAGGAATTTTGGTTGCCGAATTGGTGACTTACATGCTGACGTTTATTTTATTGTTCGCCATTCGCGTATGGCCGGAATTTGAGAACGGCGAGATCGGTCGGATCCCGGTGTTGCAAAACTATACGTTATTTTTAGCGCTCTTTTTCTTCATTTACTTTCTTCTTACGTACCAGAAACATTTTTATAAATGGGATAAAGACCAGAGTCTATCTGAAGAGTATGTTCAAATCATGAAAGCGGTATGTCTAAGCTTCCTTATTGCCGTTGGCGTTTCTTATTTGTTTAAAAACACATTCATGCTGTCACGGATCCTGCTTGTTTCTTTTGCTTTGTCATTTGCGGTTGAAGCTGCGTTTTATCGTTACATAAGAAAATGGTTCATGGCCAGGTTGAAGGAGAAAGGAGTCTTTGTTCGAAGGGTCCTCATCATTGGGGCTGGTAAGGTGGGGATTCAATTAAGAGACTTTTTAAGCGAGGAAAACCGTGCGGGGTACGAAGTGATCGGTTTCTTAGATGATGATCGAAAAAAAGAAGGTGTCATCGGGAACGTTTCGGAATTAGAACGCGTCATCGAGAAAGAACGAATCGAAGTCCTCTACATTACGATTCCGTCTGCAAGGGAAAGAATGCAGGAGCTGCTTCATACGATATACAAATATCATGTCGATATTCGCATTATTCCTGAAATGTATGATCGAATTGGTACTGTGTTCGAATATCACCAGGATGTAGACTTTCCCTATATTGAAGTAGTAAAGACGCCATTAAGAGGCCTTAATCTTCTCATCAAAAGAATCATGGATCGAATGATCGCTATACTCGCTTTATTGTTTTGCTCGCCCCTCTTTTTAGTCATCGCAATTGCCATCCGAATAGATTCCCCAGGAGGCGTGCTATACAAACAAGTTCGAATCGGAAAAAATGGACTGCCTTTCTACATGTATAAATTCAGATCAATGGTGACTGATGCTCATCTGATGCAGCATCGGCTTCATGGTACGAATGATATGGAAGGTCCGGTCTTTAAAATAAAGAGCGACCCAAGAGTAACGAGAGTGGGCCGATTCCTGAGGAAATATTCGTTGGATGAGTTGCCTCAATTGCTAAATGTGCTAAGGGGCGATATGAGTCTAATCGGACCGCGCCCGCCACTTCCAGGCGAAGTAGCGCAATACACGAATCACCACTGGAGAAGGATGGACGTGCTTCCAGGCATGACTGGATTGTGGCAAGTCAGCGGACGAAGCGATTTGGACTTTGAACAGTGGGTGGATTTGGATATCTATTACATCGAAAGATGGAGCTTTGGATTGGAAATGAAGATCCTGTTCAAGACTATACCGGTTGTCCTTCGAGGTACCGGGGCTTACTGATGAGGAGTGTCCGCGTTGAAGAATCGGAAAGAAGCCGTATCGGCTATGGAATGGTTCGCTTGGGCTTGGATCGGCATGTTTTTGTTGATTGCTTTGTTCAATCAGGGAACATTTGCAGGAAACGGTATTTTTCAAATTAGCCAAATGCAATTTGAACAGCCTATATTGATGACCGTAATTGTGATCGCCTTTGCAGCAGTATGGGTAGCATGCCGCTTTCTAAGCAAGCAATTTACGCTGGAATTTCGAATGCTATATGTGGCGGCAGCTATTGCACTACCCCTAATCTATCTAATCAGCTCCTTTCAAGGTGTATCACGCTATTTGTCCGGTTATGGCGTGCTTACCAGTTGTATGTTGTTTGTCTTTTTTGCGGCGGGAGCTTATTTAACGGATTTTCCTCGTATCATCAATCAGTTGCCGCGAGTATTTCTAGCGTTCGGTTATCTCATCGTTTTTTACGGCTTTCTAAATCTGTTTGGCAACGTTTATCTTCTAGACTCTTTGTCTGCACAAGACGGCGTACGGATCAGTTCCATTTTTCAGTATGCGAATGCTTATGCCGTACTGCTGCTGATTCTCTGGGTGATTACACTTGTTGAGATCCAACGGTCAAAACATATTGCAGTTCAAGCAGCTTACGGTTTTATGCTGGTTCCTATTCTTGTCTCCTTCCTCCTGACGCTTTCTCGGGGAGCCATCGTTATCCTTCCTGTGATTGCGATCGTAGCTCTTCTGATGTTTCGATTGAAGCAGCAGTTGATGATCATTCTTTATTCCGTCATTGGGATGGGGCTTTCCCTGCTCATCTATACGAAGTTGGCGGATCGGGGTATTGAAATCGTGAAGCTGATTGGGCAAGCGCTGGATCAGAAGCAGCAGCCGACGACGGTATCATTGTTCAACTCCGAATCGCTCGCAGTATGGGGACTACTGATCGGTGTCTCCTTGATTATGTGCGGTGTGACCTACGTCATTCAGAAGTACCTGGAACCTAAGCTCGACGCTAAGCTCGGTTCGGTACCAGCCTCAAGAGGATTGATTGTTCCGTTGGGATTAATCGCCGTATTTGTTTTGGGGGCACTTGCGATCGCTTCGGATTGGATCACGAGGTTTCTGCCTGCAGTGATTCGAACTCGCGTCGAAGATATTAACTGGAATACCCACAGTGTGTACGAACGGTTAACTATGTATAAGGACGCTCTTAAGATATGGAGAATCCATCCGATTATCGGAGGAGGGGGCGGCGCTTGGGATGCCTTGTATGAACAATATCAATCCTACTCGTATACAAGCAACCAGACACATAGCTTTCTCGTACGATATCTTATTGAGGTAGGTACGGTTGGTATCCTGCTGCATCTCGCACTTTTCATAGCTGTTATAGTAAGCTTTGTCCGTTATTACCGTCGAGCGGATGAAGGGCAAAGAAACCGGTATGTATTTTACTTCGTAACACCCGTTACGATCCTACTGCATGCTTCCATTGATTTTGAGATGAGCTATACGCTTTATGGGGGGCTTGTCTTTCTCTCCTTGGGTATCATGGCTGGAGTACAAAGACAAGAGCTGGGAAGCTGGACGAAACAAAAGCTGAAGAGCATTCGCTATACAGGAGCTGCAGTGCTCGGTATGCTAGCAGTTGTATTGTTAATCGTGAGTATAATCAAGCTTTCCGTTAATCAGCACTTTCATCAGGCAATGAAAGAAGCGAGTAATTCGCAGGCAAACTTCCAAGTTATTGATGGAGAGCTTCGTCAAGCCCATGCAATCGATAAAAAGCATCCGATTATATTGATCCAGTTAGCTTCCTGGAACTACAAAGCCTATGAACAGACGCAAGATAAACAGTACTTGGATCTTGCAACGCGTTATGCGACCTTACTGCAAAAATATGAGCCACGTTATCGAAGCGTCGCCGAAATGAATTATGTGACACAGGTAGCTTTGGGTCACCGGGATCAAGCGCTGGGCATTATGGAACAAGCCATTGAACAACGTCCTTTTACCGTAAGTTATTTCGATCAGACCATAAAGGATCTACAGTCCGATTGGGAATCATTGCAACAGTCGCAACAATCAACGAAAAAAGAGGAGCTTGAACAGCAGATTCTTCATTACTACGATAAGATGAAGCAGCTCGACGAAGTCATGAATGATCTGCCGGATACCGTCATCCCATCTAAAGAATTCGCGCTTTCGAATGTTGCGCGTCTGGCAGCAGGGAAAGTAGAGTTTGATAAACACCAATATGACCAAGCTGCAGAAATTCTGCAAAGTGGAATAAAAGAAGACTTTAGCGTGGATGCGGATCGAGATGTTGCAGCTTATTATGTTGCTGCGCTGCGCAAGCAAGGAAAAGATGATTTGGATCTCTATCAGAAGCTGATTCAATCAGAACCCTCCATGGAGCAGAAAGTGGATCAACTCACATCATCGTAAGGAGGTGGCTAAGTGCGTATATCAGTCATCCTTCCCACTTATCAAGCGGAGCCCTATCTGGCTGAGTTAATCGAGAGGCTGCAAGCGCAGAGTTTGCAGCCACATGAGATCATTGTAGTGGACTCGTCCTCATCCGATCGCACGGTTGAAATTGCAAGTAGCTATGATTGTCGCGTGCTTGTTATTGGCAAGTCGGAGTTCGATCATGGGGGGACGAGAAATCACGCTGCTAAAGAGGCTTCTGGAGACGTTCTCGTCTACATGACCCAAGATGCGCTCCCTGGTAGCAGAGAGTTCCTGGAGCATCTTATAGAGCCTCTCAGGGACGCTCAGGTGGGGGCAGTCTGCGGCAGACAAGTCGCAAGGGAAGACGCCAATGTCTTAGAACAAATGACGCGTGAGATCAATTACCCGAATCAAATGATTCGTAAAACATTTGAGGAGTTGGATCGGTACGGAATCAAATTGTTCTACTTTACAAATGTATGTTCGGCTTTTCGCCGAGAGACCTTTATGAAGCTAGGCGGGTTCCCGGATCCCATTATCCTGAATGAGGATATGATGATTTCTGCCAAGTGCATTCTGAGCGGCTATACTGTTATTTACAACCCAAAAGCAAGTGTAATTCACTCTCATAACTACTCCATTAAAAAGCAATTTCAACGAAACTTTGATATTGGTGTATCTATGCGGATGAACAGCTGGATTCTTCAGTATGCCACGGCCGAGCGAGAGGGGCGCAAGTTTGCTCAAGAACAATTGAGTCAATTGTGGCAGGGTGGACACTGGCGGTGGATCCCAAGATGGTTTGTGGAGTCTGCAGCCAAGTATATCGGTTATCGGCTCGGTCTTTCCTATACGACGCTTCCTTTTGGATTAAGACAATGGTGCAGCATGAATCCGCACTTCTGGCATCACCATCGGGATCTACAGCCTACAACGGTCTTTCCAGGGCGGACGCCTTCAGCATAATTCGATTCCTACTAAACGTAAAAGGATGATGTTCGATGAAAAAACGCACAAAGGTCGCCACTATTCTCGCCACGCTTAGCGCAGCAGTCGCCATTGGAGGCGTTGGTTGGTATCAATCGGCCTATGCGGATAGCCAACAATCCACTCCCGGCTATGCGGACGATCCGCTCGTGACGAAGAGCTATGTAGAACAAAAAGTAGCCGAGTTGGTAAAGCAGGAACTGGCGAAAAACGGCGGCGGCGGTGCCACTACGGGCTCCGGAGCCGTTGCCAAACTCGAGGTCGTGACGGTGCCGTTTGGCAAGAAGATTATTGTCGAGGATGGCGGGGAACTTATCGTTCGATCTGGTAAAGCTGTTGCCTATAGCACGGACGCCAATGGTTTGTCCGACATGACGGATGGCTTGGATATCTCGCCTGGCAAGCCTGTGGGGAATAATCATTTGATCCTATTTCCTCGTGGAGGTCGCGGAGTAGAAGCGGACCCGAAGCAGAAGAATGGATTGACGGTGTTGGTGCGGGGGAGTTATAAAATTCAATAATTACTACTGAACCTTAGTAACTTGGGAATAAGATTTTTCATAAAAGGGAATGAACTGGGTTGCTTAAGACAGTTAAGGAAGTATTCCGATTTAGAGAGCTCTTATTTGAATTAGTTAAAAGGGATTTAAAAATTAAATATAGAAGATCGATGCTAGGAGTACTTTGGAGTGTACTAAACCCTCTATTGTTTATGAGTATTACTTCGATCATCTTTTCAACCATGTTCAAAGTGCAAATTCCGAACTTTCCAATTTATTTTTTATGCGGACAAATTATTTTTACTTTTTTTGCGGAGTCTACAAGTCTGGCTCAGAATGGGATTATTGGTAATGGCGCGCTTATTAAGAAGGTCTACACACCAAAATATATTTTTCCTCTTTCGAAAATTTGCTTTGCATTAATTAATACGCTGTTTTCATTAGTGGCCATACTGATCATAACTTTATTTATGGGATATTCTTTGCCACTAACATCCATTCTGTTTTTAATTCCGATACTTTACGTTTTTATTTTCTCAGTAGGGGTGGGCATTCTACTTTCAGCATTAACTGTATTTTATAGAGATATCCTTCATTTGTACTCCATATTTATTAGCTTGTTGTCATTTTTTTCGGCAATCTTCTATCCAGTTGAGATCATTCCTGAGAAAGTTCGAACGTTCGTTCTGTTTAATCCCGTATATGTATTCATTTCGTATTTTAGGGACCTAATTCTTCATGGAAAATTGCCTGGTTTGGGAACAAACCTGTTATGCATAGCCTACTGTTCTCTTTCAATTCTAATAGGATTTATAGTGTTTAAGAAAAATGAAAATAAACTCGTTTTGTTTATTTAGATTAGAGGGTAGCCAATGATCAAAGATGCTGTTTCTCTAAAAAATGTTTCGATTGAGTTTAACCTTCATAAAGAGAATATAGGGAGTTTTAAGGAGTATATTATCAAAAAAATAAAAAGAGAGTTGGTTGTTGACAAATTTCTTGCCCTCGATGATATATCTTTCACAATTAAAAAAGGTGAGGTTGTTGGAATTCTGGGTTTTAATGGTGCTGGAAAGAGTACTTTGTTAAAAATAATTTCAGGCATTCTAAGACCAACTAAAGGGGATGTTAGAACAGAAGGGATGATCTCGCCTCTAATAGAATTAGGTGCGGGATTCGATATGGAGTTAACTGCAAGAGAGAACATTTATCTAAATGGTGCAATTCTGGGTTACTCTCGAAAGTTTATTAATGAAAAATTTGATGAAATTGTCGAATTTGCAGAGATTGATGAATTCCTTGACGTACCATTGAAAAACTATTCATCTGGCATGGTAGCACGAATTGGATTTAGTATTGCAACCATTGTTAAGCCAGAGATACTGATCATTGATGAGATTTTGTCTGTAGGTGATTATAAGTTTCAGAGGAAGTGCGAAGATCGTATTAAAAATATGCTTATGGGACAAACAACAGTAATCATTGTTTCTCATTCGATAGAACAAATCAGAAGCTTGTGTAGTCAAGCTTTGATTTTAAAGAAAGGGAAGTTAATCGAATTTGGGGAAGCGCAAGCTATTTGTGATCAGTATATGAACAATATGGATTAAGGCGATCGGAGGATTAGTAATGAAAAAAGAAATATGTTTGGTTACCGGCGGAGCAGGGTTTATAGGGTCGAAATTATCTCAGTCACTTGTAGATGTATTTGATGAAGTCATTGTTATCGATAGTTTGCACCCACAAATTCATAAAAATAGCGAAAGACCGGTTGAATTGGATTCAAAAGTAAATTTAATGGTAGCAGATATTTGCGATGGAGATATGTGGGATGCGATTCTAGAAAAGGCAAAACCGACAGTGATTATTCATCTAGCAGCTGAAACAGGTACGGGCCAATCTCTTACAGAAGCAACAAGACATGCAAATGTAAATGTTGTTGGGACCACTCAAATGTTAGATGCCTTAGTAAGAAATAGAGCTATTCCAAGAAAAATTATATTATCAAGCAGTAGGGCTGTTTATGGTGAAGGCAGATGGAAGCCACTAAGCGGGCAAGAGTTCTATCCAGGTCAAAGAACCCAAGAACAACTTGAAAACCAAGAGTGGGACTTTATAGACTCCAAGTATTTGCCCATGAACAGCAAGATTAATGTACCGATGCCTACTAGTATTTATGGCTCAACAAAGTTGGCTCAAGAGAATATTATATCAAGTTGGTGCAAATCTTTTAGCGTCGATTTTACAGTATTAAGATTCCAGAATGTCTATGGACCGGGTCAATCTTTAATCAATTCATATACTGGAATTGTATCATTATTCGTAAGAATGGCTAAAGAAAATAAATCAATTCCTTTATATGAAGATGGTAATATGCTAAGGGATTTTATTTATATTACGGATGTTTCAAATTCTATAATGGCAGTGTTGCCAAGTGAGAAAGCTATTAACGGTGCAGTTTTTGACATAGGTAGCGGGTATGCAGCTACTATTAAAGAGGTAGCGTATATTATTGCTCATCGTTATGGAGCTCCTGAACCTCATGTATGTGGAAAATATCGAAATGGAGATGTAAGACATGCTTCATGCGATATTTCAGATACACGGGATTTCATTAATTGGACGCCGCAAATTTCATTAAACGAAGGGCTAGGATTACTGTGCGATTGGATTGATCAGAAGCTGCAATAATCATTAATTATAGATGGGGAGAAGTGTAAGATGCAAACTGGTAGAAGTCTGCATATACAATCGGTACTATATAATAATGATCAGGAGCGGATAACGAAATCAATCAAAAGTTTAATAAGGGCTGCTGACTTTGCGATAAATAAAGGCGTTTTTTTTCGCATTAGTCTAAACTATGGAGATGGTTCCTCAAATCCGATTTTTACTGATCAGGAAATAATAAAACTGAACGATCAATATAGAGAATATATTGATATTCATTATACTCATTTTAATTCGAATTTAGGATCTGCAAGGGGCCATAATCAATTGGCAAGCTCCTGTTCTTCTGACTATATTCTTATTATTAATCCTGATATCTTAATGGCGCCTGATACTCTCATCGGGCTTTTTGAGCCATTTAAAACCAATAGTAAGGTTGGAATTGCTGAAGCAAGACAACTTCCTATCGAGCATCCCAAGTTTTACAATATTAAAACCGGAGAAACAAGTTGGGCTTCAACCGCCTGTGCAATGATTCCAAGAGAGGTTTTTGAATTAGTAAATGGCTTCGATGCGGATACTTTCTTCTTGTATTGTGATGATGTCGATTTTTCATGGAGGGTTAGACTGAAAAACTACCAGGTTATTTATCAGCCTTCGGCCGTAGTATTTCACGATAAGACTTTATCGAACGAAGGAAGCTGGATAACAAGTGACGCTGAAAATTACTATTCTGCTGAGGCTGGTCTTCTAATGGCGTATAAATGGTCCCGAATGGATGTGTTGGAAGGGATTTTGAAGTATTTTGAAAACTCAAATATTGATTATTACATAAAGGCTGCAAATGCGTTTAAAATACGAAAAAACGATGGGAAGTTGCCCGAGCAACTAGATGGTGATCACAAAATCGGCGAATTTGTTAATAATAACTATGGGAAAATGAGGTTTTCGCTGTGAAAAACTCTGATAATTATGTATACAAATTTGAATATGCCCATGATAATGTCTATGGACATGTCATAAGTCTTATTCAAAATATGAATTTTCCTGAGGCAGGACTTCATTTGGATATCGGTTGTGGTTGGGGGGCTATTAGTAACAAGGTTCAAGAATTGGGAGAAATAAAATATATTGGGATAGACGCTAGTGAAGAAGCAGTAAATCATTTGATTGAAACAGGAAAGGAAGCACATTGTTATAAGCTCGGGAAATTTGAGGAGAACATAAAGTTTCTTGAATCCATAATTTTAGATCGTAAGATAGCCTCTATTTCCATTATTGATATTCTGGAGCATGTATTAGAGCCGGAAGAACTAATAAAGACCGCAGTGGAATTGTCAAAGAAACATAGTGCACCTGTGGTTATTAGTGTGCCAAATTTCACCCATGACGATGTAGTCTTGAAGCTACTTTGTAACAGGTTTGATGAGACAGATTCAGGGTTGTTAGATAAAACTCATATTAATATTTTCAATGAAGAAAAGCTGTTAACTATTTGCAAAAAGCACGGCTTGTATCAAATAGGCGAAAATGATGTGATTATGGAGAAGAGTGACCAACATTTCCCAAACGAATTGTTGACATTAGCGGGTGGGTCATCCCTATCTCAAGTTTTGCAAGGATTAAGGCGCAACATGGGGAGGACAGGGAAGGTTAATCAGTTTGTTAGATCTTTCTTAGCAGGACACCCCACCGATAATACAAAGAATGTAAATGAAAATAGGCCCTTTTTATCTATAATTACCAGAACTACAGGGAACAGACCGGAAGAACTTAAAGAGATAATATTATGTCTAACTGGGCAAGAATGCACTGACTTTGAAGTTTTAGTTATGGGTCACAACTTGAATCTTGAAAAACAATTAATAGTAGAAAAAGTCATTAATGATTCGCCCGAGTGGATTAGGAATAAAGTCAAATTAATAAGAGTAAATGGTGGGAATCGTTCAACTCCCCTTAATGTTGGCTTTGAAAAAGCTCAAGGATATTATATAAGCATACTTGATGATGACGATTTAGTGTTTAGTAATTGGGTTAGTGAATTCAAGGAACTGTCCCAAGCTAGTTACGGGAAGATCCTAAAGTCAGTAACTGTTAGGCAAGAGTATGAGCCGGTTCAAACGACATATAGTCCTAAGACATCAAGAGCAGTATCGTCTTTTCTAAAGGATTATCCATCCGAATATGATTTCCTCACCATGCTTCATCACAATCAATGTCCAGGACTTTGCTTGGCATTTCCTAGGTCGATTTATCACGACTTTGGGCTAAGATTTGATGAAAATATAAACACAATTGAAGACTGGGATTTTATAGTTCGAGCGTCCTTCCTGTGTGGAGTTGAAAGTTCGAATGCTATGACAAGCATCTATAGATGGTGGAAAAAAGGGGAGAGCTCGCAGTCACTACATAAACAAGAAGAGTGGCAAGAGAATTACAAATATGTGCAAAGTAAAGTTAACTCTCAATACATATTATTGCCACCTGGAAGTGCGAAGAAAATTTCTGATTTAATAGACTCCGTCTACAATAGAGGATACACGCACTCGAGTGAATCTCCACCTACTTACTCTCAAAAGAGGGAAGTGGCCCATCGTCTGTTAACGTCTAATTCGTGGTCAATCACAAAACCACTTAGAGCGTTAAAGCATTTACTTGGGGGGGATACTAATATCCCCAATATTTTTACCGCCTCCGAAGACCAATTAAATGAGTTGATAACGAATATTTATAATTCAAGGAGTTGGAGATTAACTAAATTTTTAAGAAGAGATACTTATTCAAGAAGAGAGTAATTCTAGAGAATGTGGAGTGCGGAGAATGGAGAGGGCGAATAACAGATGGAAATAGATATTATCATTGTTACTTATAATTCATCGAAGTGGGTGAATGCCTGCCTAGAAAGTATTCGCAACTCTTCATTCTCCGTTGGAAATGTACATTTAACATTAGTTGATAATAAATCATCTGACAACACAGTGGAATTACTTGAGAGATATCCGAAACAAAAAAATTTTGGATCTTTTACTATAATTAAATCTGAAGTAAACCTAGGTTTTGGAAAGGCCAATAATTTAGCAGTAAGTCGTACTAATCAGGATTATATTTTTTTTCTCAACATTGACACCGAACTCGATTTGAATTGTTTAAGTCAGTTGGAAAAAACCATTCAAAGCAGCTGCAAGGAAGTGGCATTGTGGGAGTGCAGGCAGTTTCCCTATGAACATCCCAAATACTATAATCCAGTCAATTTAGAGACAACATGGGCAAGTGGTGCCGCTTGTGTTGTAAAGAGAAATGCTTTTGTGGATGTAGGAATGTTTGATGAAGAAATTTTCATGTATGCAGAGGATGTCGATCTTAGTTGGAGATTAAGGGCGAGGGGGTACAAACTACTCTATAGTCCAAATTGTATTGTCCACCACTATACCTATCAGAGCGCTGGAGAGGTTAAGCCAAATCAATACTATAACAGCACATATAATAACTTAATGATGCGTTATAAGTTTGGTACTTGGAAGGATATCATAAAAGGTTACATTCTTTACGGGGCATTAATGGTGATCCCTAACTCATTTAAAGGTCATCGTAAAAAGATTGCTAAATCATTGGTGAAAAGCATTGCCCAAGGAATTCATTTTAGACAAAAGGGCCGACATATTCGCAATGCTGGCTTTAAACCAAAGTTTAAAATATGGAATTATGAAATAGTTCGAGAGGGCGCCTTTTATGTAAATGAGTTACCTTCGAGTAATCCGCTTGTGTCTGTTATTATTCGTACATGCGGCAGACCAGACGTACTTAGAGAAGCCTTGCTTACAGTCCGTCACCAGACATACTCAAATATTGAAGTTGTGATTGTGGAAGATGGTCCAGCGATCTCAGAAGAAATGATAAGAAATGATTTTTTTGATTTGAATATTAGATATATTTCCACAGAAAAGAATGTTGGAAGGTGTATCGCTGGTAATATTGCGCTAACAAATGCAAGTGGAGAGCTTTTTAACTTCCTAGACGACGATGATGTTCTATTTGCAGATCATATCGAAGTTCTAGTTGCTCAATATTATCAGCACCATTCTGACAATGTTGCAATATACGCGATTGGATTGGAAACGCCTATTCGAATAATGTCTAAAACACCTTATGTCTATGAAGAAACATCATACAATTTAATTCACAGACAGGAATATGATCGGCGTATATTATTGCATCATAATTATTTTCCTATCCAGACCGTATTGTTCTCTAGAAAGTTGTTTGATCAGTTTGGCGGTTTTGATCCCAAACTGGAGGTTCTGGAAGACTGGGATCTCTGGCTACGGTATTCTTTTGCAGGTGAGTTCTACTTCGTTGACAAAGTTACTTCCATGTACAGAGTTCCGAGTGAACCGACGGATAATTTGAAGAGACAGCAAATGTTGGATCATTACTTGAAAGTCGTAAGAGAGAAACACGTTGGAACAGGAGAAGCAAATATCGAAGCAGAACTATCAGATTTTGTCGGTTTTAAAAGCAAGTTACTCGTTGTAATGAGTCAAATCAGGCAGGGAAGATATGACGTGTTAATTTACAAAATGAAAAATAAGTTGAAGGCGAAAATCAAAAAAATATTCTAGTATCAAAATGATTCTTATAGATGAATAATCATCCATTTGATATACTGACAACAAATGACATTATTATTCGACAAATATGGTTGTTCTACGAAAGGAAATCGTGATGGGCTTCTTATATGCAATAAGTATAATTAGTTTGGGATTCGCCTTATTGAATTTATTTAAGTTTGGAAGAGAAACAAATATAATCAACGCCATCATAATTGTTGTTACATCTCTTATGTCATTTGTGGCATTAGAGAGTTTAGTATTGGAGTTTTTCACAATAAAGAGCAGTCTTTGGCTTCTTTCCCTTATTCACTTGGTCTTTTCAAGCTACATTTTGTACAAGAGGAAAATTGTTCCGGTCAAAGAATGGGAATGCAAGTTAATTGGTTGGGATATAGCTGCGATAGTCATGTCGCTAGCGGCAACATTTGGATTTTCAGTATACTATTATACTTTAGACTTAAGTGTACGATTCGAAACTTCTGATCCTGCAATTCACTTCTTTCTAAGTAAGAAGTTTGCCCAAACAAGCCATTTAGCGCTCACATCAACAGATCTTTTTCCTTTTCAACATCTGAGTACATACCCCTTTTTGGATTATGTGAATACAGGCTTATTAATGAAAGTGTTTTACTTTATTGATAATATTAATGTCTATATGGTTGGTAATCTGTTTCTATTCTCCTTAACCATACTTTTAATTTATGCCTTATTAAAAGAATTTATCAAGTATGATTTGTTTATATTTATTTCAATGATGGTGTTGGCTTGCACCGGCTATAATCTCAATTCCGTTATTTGGGGATTTAGCAGTCAAATGGCTGGGATCATAATGATTCTGAGCTTACTTCTAATTAACAAAACGCTAAAGAATAAGATTGATAGAGGTGTGTATCTATCTTTAGTGGCACTACACGTTTTAGGTGTTTTATTTGCTTACTACTATTTTGCTCCAGTAATATTGGCAAGCGTTGTTATTCAGGAACTCGTGATCAGAAAAAAAATAAATATTAGAAGCTTATTCTGTTTAGAGAATATTGTATACGTCGGCTCATTTGTGGTATTTGCATACATTTACCTAGTCCATTTCGGGTCTAATATTGAAAATGGTAATATTAGCTCGGTAAAACTAGAGGGGTATATTACTAGAGATTTATACTCCACATTTGCACCTTTATTACTTTTTGCAGTATTCGTAACCCTCAACTGGATAAAAGAGAGAAAATTTGAGTTCATATTAATTTTGTTGAGTTGCCTACTGCTATTTGCCGGCATTATCTTGATTGCGGGGCTGCAAGGGTATGCATCATCGTATTATTTTTATAAAAATCATTTCGTCATAGGATTGTTATTAATAATTCTATATGCAATTGGGCTTTCAAAAGTGAAAGAAAAATCGAAGGCATTATATATCAGTTATGTTATATGCATTCTTTTTTTCACACTTCAATACACATGGTTTGATAAATATATAAACCAGAAGAATGCTTTATTTAACCCTGTAGCTCCTAATTATGTGGGGCAAGTTTTTACAATAAATAAAATAAAATTGAACCAGACTGAAGTGATTTTAAACGGAGAAGAAAAAGCTATATTGAATGAAATTAAAAATAATAAAGCACTTTATCTAAATGGGGCAGATTACTTGCCAGTCCTCGGTGGATCTCTGCAACTTCTATGGTTTGAGATTTCGACTGAAATATGGCCAAGCTATGATGATCGTACGCTATATGCATTATTTGATGAAACTGTCAAAATGGATATCAAAAAATGGGAGCAAGATCCTCTGAAAAATCCCTATTTGTTGGTAATTGGAGGAAAGGGAAGGGAGGCATTTTCTGAACGTGCAGACATTTCGCATTATAAAATTATCTTCTCAACTAAAAGTAAAAGTACTGTTTTGTATAAATATTTCTCTAATTAAATAATAAGGGTGCATATAATGACTAACGCAAAAACCTTGGTGCTTATACCTGCATACAATGAGGAACGAAATATATCCTCTGTAATTAAAGGTATTCAAGAAGAAACTTCAGAAATTGATATCTTGGTCGTGGACGATTGCTCTAAAGATAACACTGCAAAAGTGGTTAGATCCCACAGTGTAAATATGATTTCCCTTGGTGCAAACTTAGGGTACAGTGGAGCAATTATTACAGGATTTAAATATGCTTTAGATCATAATTACAAGTATGTAATCCAGTTTGATGGCGATGGACAACATGATCCAAAAACGATAAAGGAGTTGATTCATTTTATTAAAGAATCCAATTGCGATATCGTAATAGGTTCAAGATTTCTACAAAAAACAGCCTATAAGCATGGTTCGTTTCGCAGTTTGGGAACTAAACTGTTCTCTTTAATTATTAAATTGTCTACAGGGAAAACCATAACAGATCCAACATCAGGTCTGCAAATTCTCAACCAACAAGCATATAGCTATTATGTTTCTTCTGATAATTACCCGGAATATCCAGATGCGAATATAATAATATTAATGTTACGTAATGGTTACGCGATTAAAGAAATGCCAGTAACAATGCATTCACGATTAAGTGGGGTAGGTATGCATGCATGATTCTATAATTAGAAATATAAAGTATATTATCTCCATGTTTTACTCCATTTTCATTTCGTTACTAAAACAGACGACTGCGAAGAGGATTGACAATGGATTATAAATTAGTCGTTCTTTCAAGAGTGGTTTCTTTATTTGTCGCCGTTTATATAATTAATAAAACTAGAAAGAATCTATTAAACGAAAAAGAATCTTTGTTTTGGGTATTGGGAAGTTTAATTATGTTATTAATATCATTTTTTCCTAGGGTTTTAGATGTTGCAGCTAAAAGTATCGGTATACAGTACCCACCAGCGATGTTATTTCTAGTGGTAATTCTTGTAATATTGCTTATTCTCTATAGACAATTCGCTAAATGGTCATTATTAAATAAAAAATTGAATTATTTGGTTCGCACCGTAGCATTATTGTCGAATGAGCTTGAAGAGCTGAAAAGGACAAAGAAAGAATAAAATAGAACGTTCGGGTGGGATTGAAATTAATATTCAATATTCGTTGCTTTTGCTTGTAAATATTCTTTTGTTAGTAGTAGGGCAAATCCTTTGGAAGTTTGGTTTGCAAAATATTAATGTGAGCATCCAACAAATTAATTTGATTATAAAATCACCATTAATTTGGGCCGGTTTATTACTTTACGGTGTGGCGACATTGATTTGGTTTAAACTTTTGTCTTCTGTACAATTTAGTGTTCTATATCCTTTGCAGAGTATAGCTTATATTGTAGCAATGATTGCTGCATGGTACTTCTTTGACGAGAATATTTCATGGACAAAAATTATAGGGGCTTTGATTATTTTAATTGGTGTATATATTATTTCGAAGTAAGAGAAGGTGAGTAGATGAGAGTCTTAGTAACGGGTGGGGCAGGATTTATTGCTTCTCATATTGTTGATGAGCTTGTACTTCAAAAATATGAAGTACATGTCGTAGACGATCTTTCAACGGGAAAACGAGAGAATTTAAATGAAAATTCAATATTCCATAATATAAACATACATGACGATAGATTTGAAGAAATGTTTGCTAGAGTAAGCCCTGATATCGTGATTCATCATGCTGCACAGGTGTCAGTTAGTCATTCAATGATTTGGCCTGTAGAAGACGCAAAGATAAATATGATCGGCAGTATTAACGTTATAGAGTGTTGTAAAAAATATAAAGTTAGAAAGATTATATACGCCTCATCCGCAGCTGTATATGGAGTTCCAGTAAGTTTACCAATTCAAGAAACTCATGAAATTAGACCCCTATCACCGTACGGTATTAGTAAGTATACGCCGGAAGAATATTTAAGAATATGCACCACACATTCGGAAGTTGATTATACAATTTTGAGATATGCTAACGTTTACGGTCAAAGGCAAGACCCAAAAGGCGAGGGGGGGGTTGTTTCAATATTTATGGACAGATTTTTAACGGGGC
Organism: Cohnella baijiui; assembly: GCF_020731285.1. Lineage (GTDB taxonomy): Bacteria > Bacillota > Bacilli > Paenibacillales > Paenibacillaceae > Cohnella. Next base: position 96,954 of record NZ_JAJFOW010000011.1, on the reverse strand, counting down.
ATGCACCATCTATTTATGGAGATGGAGCTCAAACTCGTGATTTTATTTATGTGAAAGATGTAGTCGCAGCTAATCTTCAGGCATTAACATCCGGAAGTAGGAACACGTTCAATATTGGAACTGGGACAACAACATCTATTAATGAATTAGTTACAATTCTAAATAAGATATTTCAGACTAATATCACTCCCCAGTATTATTCTCCAAGGTTGGGGGACATCACACACAGTGTATTATGCAATCAAAAAGCTGAGCAAGAGCTAGGTTGGAAGAGTAAATATAGCATTTTTGAAGGTTTAAATGAGACTTATAGAGCTATTCAGAAGCAAAGCAATTCTCAATTAATGATCGGTTGAAGAAGGGGTAAATTAATTTGATTTCGCTCACTAGAAATAACAATTTTGATTTTTTGCGCTTCCTAGCGGCTACTATGGTTATTTTAACCCATAGTTATGCTTTGACAGGGAATGATAGCCAAGAGGTTTTAGTTAGACTAACTCATGGCCAATGGACACTTGGGGGGCTCGCAGTTGCAGTTTTCTTTATGATTAGCGGTTTTTTGGTAAGCCATTCATATTTGAATTCTAAAGATATATCGGAATTTATTTTAAAACGATTTTTGAGAATTTTCCCTGGATTGGCCGTTGTGATTTTACTTTCTGCATTTCTTCTTGGCCCGATTATCAGCGAACTTACTCCTAAAGAGTACTTTACACATCCCCAAACTTATCATTATTTACATACAATTGTGCTGTTTCCGATCGAATATGTTCTTCCGGGGGTTTTTGGAAGCAATTTATATCCGAATGCGGTTAATGGCTCTATATGGACGATTCCCTATGAAGTATTATGTTATATCGGTGTATGTCTACTTGGAGGATTTGGTTTTTTTAAACAGAAAAAAACGTTAATTGCATTGTTTTTGATAATATTCTGCGTCATGTCTTATTTGCCGGAATCTATTCTAATAACCACAAAAAATGGTATAACGATTCGCTATCTGCTAGAGTTATCCTGTTATTTTCTTGTTGGAGCGATTTTTTATTTCTATCATAACAAAATAAAATATAATTACTTGTATTTGGCGCTGTCACTAGTAGTATTGATTTATTGTTCTTATCAAAATGAATTCAAAAATGCATTTATGCTTGCAGGGGCTTACGTTGTTTTTCATTTTGCATTTGATACTAATATTAAGCTTAGTAATTTTTCGAAATATGGAGACTTTTCATATGGATTGTATATATATGCATTTCCTGTTCAACAATTAGTCCAACATTTAACAATAAATTCGGTTGGCTTTAAAGGTAATTTCTTAATATCATTTGTAATCACTTTAATCTTAGCTTTTCTCTCCTGGCACATAGTTGAAAAAAATTTTATTAAGAAGAAAAGCTATTTTTATACTACATTAAAACGATTCCAAAAAGATGTATCACTTGCCTCAAATAATGCAAAATAGGAGTGTATGTAATGAAGGGCATCATCTTAGCCGGAGGTACCGGCTCACGTCTGTACCCTTTAACAAAAGTAACAAATAAGCATTTGCTTCCCGTCGGGAAATATCCCATGATATTTCATGCCATTGCCAAATTAAAAAAAGCTGGTATTCATGACATTCTAGTTGTAACCGGCAAAGATCATATGGGTGATGTGGTAAACCTCCTAGGCAGCGGTCGTGAACTGGAACTCAATTTTACGTATAAGGTTCAAGACGAAGCAGGAGGAATCGCGCAAGCGCTTGGAATGGCTGAGCAATTTGTTGCCGGTGATTCCTGTGTTGTCATATTGGGGGACAATGTATTTGAGGATTGCATCGAACCGTTTGTCAATAATTTTAACAAACAGCAGGACGGAGCGAAGATTCTAATCCAACAGGTTCCTGACCCCAATCGGTATGGGGTGCCGGAGTTGGATGGAGAGCGTATCGTCTCCATTGAAGAGAAGCCACAGCAGCCTAAGAGCCATTACGCAGTGACAGGAATATATATGTATGATGCCAATGTCTTCGAAATTATTCGGACACTGAAGCCTTCTGCAAGAGGCGAGCTCGAAATCACAGATGTCAACAATGCATACATTGCACAAGGAAAGCTGACCTATGACGTGCTTACCGGATGGTGGACCGATGCCGGGACCTATCATTCGCTCATGCGTGCGAATGAATTAGCTCAAGAAGTTCGCTTCGGAGAAGAGTTTGGCAAACTTAAACTATAAGGTGATCTAAATGAAGGTGATAGAAGGTCGATTGCCGGGTGTTAGGCTTATCGAACCAGTCGTGCATGGCGACCATCGAGGTTTTTTTCTGGAAAGTTACAATCGCGAGCGGATGGTTCAGCATGGATTGGCCATGGAATTCGTTCAAGACAATCATTCGCTCTCCGTTGAGCCAGGTGTCCTTAGGGGGTTGCATTACCAGCTGACACCTAAAGCGCAAACCAAACTTGTGCGCGTGGTTGCAGGCGCCATATTCGATGTTGTCGTAGATATTCGCAAGGGCTCTTCTACATTCGGTCAATGGGAAGGATACGAGCTATCTGCCGAAAATAAACGTCAACTCTTGGTGCCACAGGGGTTTGCTCACGGATTTTGCACATTGGTGCCAAACACTGAAGTTCTCTACAAAGTGGATGAATTATATTCCTCGCAGCATGATCGCGGAATTCGGTGGGACGACCCTGAAATTGGAATCCAATGGCCAATTCAGACCCCAATCTTGTCCGATAAAGATAAAAATCATCCAGGATTGCTGGAAGCCGATAACAACTTTGTCTTCGCAAAGGATGGAATCTGATGAGACTGTTAGTGACCGGATGCGCCGGTTTTATCGGAAGCAACTTTATACATTATTATCTAGCGAAGCATCCTGCACATCAACTGGTAAACGTTGACGTACTAACTTATGCAGGCAATCTCGATAATCTTGCATCTATTTCCAACCATAAACAATATCAATTTGTGCGTACCGATATTACAGATCGGAAAGCATTAGAACCGTTATTCCAAGCGGGAGTCGATGCTGTTGTCAATTTTGCTGCAGAGTCTCATGTTGATCGGAGTATTACGCAACCTGATATCTTCGTAAAGAGCAATATTCTTGGGACACAAACGCTTTTGGATTTGGCTAAGCAATATCAAGTGCAGAAGTTCGTTCAAGTCTCCACGGACGAAGTTTACGGCACGCTAGGTCCAACTGGTCTTTTTAGTGAGGACACGCCTTTAGCACCCAATAGCCCATATTCTGCAAGCAAAGCCGGCGCGGACTTACTTGTACGCGCATATCACGAAACCTTCGGCATGAACGTCAATATTACACGCTGCTCGAACAATTATGGCCCCTTTCAATTTCCGGAAAAACTAATTCCTTTAATGATCCGGAACGCACTTTCCGATTTGCCGCTTCCAGTTTACGGGGACGGACTTAATGTACGCGATTGGCTCTATGTGGAAGATCACTGTAACGCGATCGATCTTGTGATTCATAATGGGGTCAGCGGCGAAGTCTACAATATTGGTGGCAATAACGAACGAACCAACCTGCAAGTTGTGAAAACTATACTTGAGGCCTTGGATAAGCCCGAATCATTGATCCGCTATGTAGAGGATCGCCTGGGACACGATCGTCGATATGCAATCGACGCAACCAAGATTCAAAGAGAATTGGGTTGGAAGCCGAAACACCAATTCGAAACAGGAATTCGAAATACCATTTCGTGGTATCTGGCCAACGGCGAGTGGATGGATCGAATCGCAACCGGTGCTTACTGGAGCCCAATGTCGGAGAGCAAGTCGTGAAGCCGATTGTGGTAATGGTAACCGGTGCCGGAGGCCAGTTGGGGCGAGAAATCGTCGGGCTGAATCTTGAAGGTATCCGATTCGTTGGAATAGATCGCCAAGCGTTGGATATCACGAATGGCAATCAAACTAGGCAGGTAATCCATGAGCTCCGACCCGACGCGATTATCCATGCTGCGGCCTATACGGCCGTTGACAAAGCCGAATCCGAACCTGACGCGGCGTACTCTGTCAATGCAATCGGAACTCGAAACGTGGCACTAGCGTCAGATGAGGTCGGCGCCAAGTTTTGTTACATCAGTACTGATTATGTGTTCGATGGAACTGGAACCCGGCCTTATGAGACTCAGGATGCTCCAGCGCCCCGAACCGTATACGGCCGTACAAAGCTGGAAGGGGAACGCTTCGCAGAAGAATGTTGCCGCCGATCTTTTATTGTCCGTACTTCGTGGGTATATGGAAAACATGGGGCCAACTTTGTGAAAACGATGCTGCAGCTCGCGAACCAACGATCGGAAGTAACAGTTGTTCAAGACCAAATTGGCTCTCCGACTTTTACCCTTGATTTAGCTCTCTTTTTGGCAAAATTGGTAGTCAGCGGCCGGTTTGGCGTTTACCATGCCTCTAATACAGGCACTTGTTCATGGTTTGAATTCGCAAAAGCCATTTTTGAAGAGGCTGAAGTAAAAATGGCCGTTCACCCTTGCTCGACGGAGCAGTTCCCTCGTCCTGCGCCGCGTCCTGCTTATTCCGTACTGGGCCATGAAGCTTTGTTAAAAAACGGATTCGAGGAGTTTAGGCATTGGCGCGATGCGCTAAAAGATTATTTTAAACGTTAGTACCTATAATTTTCCCCCATAGCCAAAATGTTATGCGCCTTCGGAGAGACGGTTCGGCACATACTACGTCCGTCAAAATCAATGGAGGTGCACACGCATGGCTAGAGGCAAGCGGAACCGGAAACTCGTGCCGGAATGTCAGCAAGCGTTGGACCAAATGAAGTACGAAATCGCCGCCGAGCTTGGCGTGCCGTTCGGCCAAAGCGGGGCGGCTGGAGCGGGAGACGCGGAATTCGCAGGCGAACTGGGCAGCGTTGCGGCAGCTGGCAGCGGCTCGCAATACTTGGGCAATCTGACGTCCCGCGAAGCGGGTGCCGTCGGGGGCGGAATTACGAAGCGTCTGGTCCAGCAAGCACAGCAAACGCTCCTATAAACCCTGTAGAGATTAGGCCCGGAGTAAGTTAAGGCACATTGACACTCCTCGACAATTCCGGTATTATTATCTTCCAGAAGGTCTGTCTAACAACCTTTTCCTACCGGAAAAGGTTCATTTTTTGTGTAGGGGAGGTTGAAGATTTTGTCGATCAAAGGCCGACATCTCTTCACGTCCGAATCGGTCACGGAAGGCCATCCGGACAAAATTTGCGATCAAATCTCGGACGCCGTTCTCGACGCATTTCTAGCTGCCGATCCGTACGCTCGCGTCGCATGCGAAGTTTCCGTTGCGACCGGACTCGTGCTCGTCATCGGCGAGATCTCCAGCAAAGCGGATTATGTTGATATTTCCGCGATCGCACGCAGCACCATTAAGGAAATCGGGTATACCCGTGCTAAATATGGCTTCGACTCCACCACATGCGCGGTTCTGACGTCGCTTAACGAGCAGTCCGCCGATATCGCACAAGGCGTTAACGCCGCCCTGGAAAGCCGCGACGGCAAAGACGTGCTGCAAGAGAACCCGGACATCGGCGCCGGCGACCAAGGGCTTATGTTCGGCTTCGCCACGAACGAGACGCCCGAGCTGATGCCGCTACCGATCGCGCTGGCTCACCGTTTGTCCCGCCGTTTGTCCGAAGTGCGCAAGAACGATACGCTCGGTTACCTGCGCCCGGACGGCAAGACGCAAGTCACGATCGAATACATCGACGGCAAACCGGTACGCGTAGATACGATTGTCATTTCTACGCAGCACTCCGAGGAGATCACGCTGGAGCAAATCCAGGAAGATATCCGCAATCACGTCATCACGCCGGTCGTTCCGAAGGAATGGCTGGACGCGGAGACGAAGTTCTTCATCAACCCGACCGGCCGCTTCGTCATCGGCGGCCCGCAAGGCGACGCAGGCCTCACCGGCCGCAAAATCATCGTCGACACGTACGGCGGCTACGCCCGCCATGGTGGCGGCGCGTTCTCCGGCAAGGATCCGACCAAGGTCGACCGTTCCGCGGCTTACGCGGCTCGCTACGTGGCCAAGAACATCGTCGCGGCGGGTCTCGCCGACAAATGCGAAATTCAGCTTGCTTACGCCATCGGCGTCGCCAACCCGGTTTCGATCAACGTCGATACCTACGGCACGGGCAAGGTAGCCGAAGAAAAGCTGGTTGAGCTCATTCGGGCCCATTTCGACCTGCGTCCGGCCGGCATCATCAAGATGCTCGACCTGCGCCGCCCGATTTACAAGCAAACCGCCGCTTACGGCCACTTCGGTCGCACGGATATCGATGTGCCTTGGGAGCGCACCGACAAGGTAGAAGTGCTCAAGCAAGGCGCTTGGGCCTAATTTTTCCGAGTTTACCGCTCAGCCGCTTCCCGTACGAAACGGGGAGCGGCTTTTTTGTTTTTCCCGTAGAGATTTGCCAACCTCGATTCGCGGCTCCTGGAGAAGCGACTCTTTTTGGCGTTTTCTCTCTCTAGTACGATTCTAATAGATAGATTTTCCTTCTCGGCTCGTGTCAATAGATATAAATCTCTTATCAGATGTAACTTTTTGACGATTTTAGAGTCTACTAGATTAAGGACAAGTGGGCTTTTCATAGGCCCGTAGACTCCGCAAATCGACATCTGCATGGGAGAGTAGTCAAACAACATGCTGTATCCAAAGAAATCCGCAAGCCGAATCGCGAGAATCGTCGTCATCCCGGCGCTCGCCGGTACCCTCGTCGTCACCTCGTTCACAGGAGCGTTCGCTCCGCTGTCGTACATATCCCCTTCGGTCGTACACGCCGCCGAGGCTGTTACTTACAAGCTGGTGAAGCAGGACGAGCAGATCGTCACTTCCGGCGTAAAGCAGATCAACTATAGCTGGGTTCCTTCGAGTTCTTCCCAAGTCACTCAGTTGGTCCATGTTCTCCAGATCGACCTGACCAATCCCTACGTCCAATTGAACGCTATGAGCGGGAAAAACGGCAGCGTCACCACCGGCCAGTCGGTCGGCAATATGGTCAAAGCCACCGGGGCCATCGCCGGCATCAACGGAGACGTCTTCAACACGGGCAGCTCCAGCGAAGGCGCGCCCTTGGGAACGGAGATCGTTTCCGGGCAAATGGTGGTCAGCCCCTCGAAGCTGCAGGGCATGTTCGCCTTCGCCGTGACGAAGGACAAGCAGCCGATCATCGACCAATTTTCCTTCACGGGCAGCGTTGCCGCGGAGGACGGCTCGACCTTCAAGCTGTCCGGCATGAACCAGTCTTCCTATACGACCTGGCCGGACAAGACGCCGAGCCACTCGGGCGCTCTTTACATTTACACGAACAAATGGACCGCGGCGCAGCGGCCCGCCAACAGCGGCACGACGCCGACGGAGGCGCTCGTCGTGGACGGCGTCGTGACCGAGATCGGCGACAACACGACGATTTCGACCCCGATTCCGGACAATGGCTACATTTTGCGCGGCCATCGCGAGGCGGCCGACTTCATCCGCGCGCACTTGCAGGTTGGCACGAAGGTCTCTTCTACATATGGACTGACCTCCATGACAACCGGAAAGGCGTATTCGCCGGATGCGTTCCAGATGGTCGTCAGCGGCCATACGATCCTGATCGACAGCGGCAAGACGGCGGCGTTTTCCCGCGACATCAGCGGCGTAAGCGGCTCTGCGAGCCGGGCCCGCACCGCGGCGGCCTACTCCAAGGACGGCAAGACGGCCTATCTCGTGACTGTCGAAGAGAACGGCACGCTCAAAGGCGTCACGCTGGCCAATCTGCAGAAGATCCTGCTCCAGCTCGGCGCCTGGAAAGCCGTCAATCTGGACGGCGGCGGCTCCACGACGATGATTTCCCGTCCGCTCGGCGAATTCAACACCGTGCTGGCGCACCCGACGTCCTACGGCACGACGCAGCGCGTCATCGCGAACGGGATCGGCGTCTATACGATCGCGCCGCCCGGATCGACCAAGGGCATCGTGGCGAGCGGTCCGAAGACGCTGCTCCTCGGACAAACGGCGACCTACGCGCTCAAGGCTTACGACACGTACTACAACCCGATCGATCCTGCCGGGCTGGCGCCGCAATGGAGCGTCAGCGGCGGCGTCGGCACGTTCCAGAACGGCGTTCTGACGGCGACGAAGGCGGGCAAGGCGAAGCTGACCGTGAAGTCGGGCGCCGCCAGCCACTCGATCGATCTGGAGGTCATCGGCGCCGACCAGGTGGCCAAGCTGGCCGTCAATCCGAGCACGACCGTGCTTGCCCCGGGCACGACCATTTCGGCGCCGGTGAAGGCGACGCTCAAGGACGGCCGCACGCTCGACGTCCCAGCCGCCTCGGTCAAGTGGGAATTCCGCGGCTTCACCGCCTCCAAGGATGCCAGCGGCAACCTGGTCATCGACAAAGTCGCGGACAACGCCGCCGCAGGCTACGCGATCGCGCGCTATGACGGGTTCTCGACGATGTTCACGCTGGCGGCGGGGACGGACAAGCCGCTCGAGACGTTCGAGAACGTCGGTTACGACATCAGCTTCTCCGGCCTGCCGGCGGAGACGACGGGCTCGACCTCCATCGTGACCGGCCTGTCGGGCAACGAGACGTCAAAGGCTCTACAGCTGACGTACGACTTCACGAACGGCACGGGCAGCCGCTTCGCCTACGCGCTCCTGAACGGCGCGAGCGGCATTCCGATCACCGGCAAGCCTAGCACGATGTCGATCGACGCGCTCGGCGACAACAGCTACAACTGGCTGCGCGCGGAATTCAAGGACGCGAACGGCAAGCAGGTATTCGTCACGATCGCCAAAACGATCGACTGGAGCGGTTGGAAAAACTTCCGCATCGACCTGACGGCCGCAGGCCTGACAGGGCCGGCGACGCTGACGAAGCTCTACGTCGTGAACCTCGAGGAGGATCAAGACGAGCGGGCGCTGCAAGGCCAAGTCGCGTTCGACAACATCAGTTTACAATATGCGCCGGCCTCAATTTCCACGGCGCAGGCGAATATTGTAATGACTGCGGGCAAGAAGGAGGCGAAGGTAAACGGTAAAGACACGAAGCTCGATACGGCACCGCAGGTGCTGAACGGCACGACGTATCTGCCTCTTCGGTTCGTTTCGGACGCCCTCGGCGGCCAAATCGACTGGAACGGCACGAACAAGCAAGCCACCGTCATTCGCGGCGGTACGCTGCTCGACCTATGGGTAGGCGGCAAGGATCTGATCAACACCGGCGTGCGTCAAGCGGCTGAGGTTGCGCCGATCCTTCAGCGCGGCCGGGTGCTCGTGCCGGTGCGCGTCGTATCCGAGCAGCTGGGCCAGAAGGTAGACTGGGATCCTAAGACCAAAACCATTACAATTCACTAATGTTCGGTCCAAAGTCCCGTTCCCGCCTTCACGGAAGTAAGAAATATGATATGATGGAAACAAGCCCCGTTTCCCTTGTTGGATCTGGCGAACCCGATACAATTAAGGACGAAAGTTAGGCTGGGATGCGCCTCGCTGCGCAGGGGAGTCGTTCGATGGATTATCGTGTGGAACAGATTGACCGAGTCATTCAGAATGCCGTTCGCGTGATGGAAGACAGCAAGATGCAAGTTTTCGAGATTTGCGAAGCGGCTAGAAGGGAGCTCACCTCCCTCGGTCAGGAGCTCGAGAAGGTGCTGCAGGATACCTCCGAGACCATCGAAAAGGTAGACCGCCTGGAACGGGATTATCGGCTGTCGCGCATCCGTCTCACCGAAGTCAGCCGGGACTTCGTGCGCTTCACCGAACAAGATATCAAATCCGCTTATGAAAAAGCCACCCAGCTCCAATTGGAGCTCATGGTCTTCCGGGAGAAGGAGGGTTACCTCAAGGCGAGACGAGACGAACTGCAAAGCCGCGTCCGCAACGTGGAGATTTCCATCGAGCGTGCGGAAAGCATCGGCTCGCAGATGAACGTCGTGCTCGACTATCTCTCGGGAGATCTGCATCAAGTCACGCGCATTCTCGAATCGGCGAAGAACAGGCAGCTCATCGGTCTAAAGATCATCCTGGCACAGGAAGAGGAGCGCAAGCGCATGGCCCGCGAGATTCACGACGGGCCCGCGCAATCGCTTGCCAACCTGGTGCTCCGGGCGGAAATTGCCGAACGTATGCTGAATACGCAGGATTTGGAGATTGTCCGTAGCGAATTGATAGATTTGAAAACGCAAGTCCGAATGGGACTCGAAGAGATCCGCAAAATCATCTTTAACCTGCGGCCGATGGCGCTGGACGATTTGGGCTTGGTCCCGACCTTGCGCAAGTTCGTCCAGGATTTCGAAGATCGAACCACGATTCGCTCTGTCTTCGAGACCGCGGGCAAAGAGAAGCGAATCTCGACCGCGATGGAAGCGGCCATGTTTCGACTCGTGCAGGAAGCCTTCAACAATGCGCTGAAGCACGCCGAACCGACCTTCATGTCACTGAGCATTGTCTACTGGGAAGAATCGATCGTCCTGACGATCAAGGACAATGGCAAAGGATTTCATGTGGATCTGGTCGAGGCGCGCGCCAAGGAGCATTCGCAGTTCGGCCTGACGGGCATGAAGGAGCGCGTCGACCTGCTGCAGGGGACGATCCTCATCGAGTCGGCCATAGACCAAGGCACGACCATCACCATTCAAGTTCCTATCAAGGCAGAGCTACGGGAGGAGTTGGATCATAATGGAGAATAAGACCGTGAACGGGGGTCAGGGCCGTAAGATTCAAGTATTGCTAGCTGACGATCACCAGCTTTTCCGGGAAGGCCTCAAGCGCATCCTCAATATGGAATCCGATTTGGAGGTTATCGGGGAGTGCGGAGACGGGATCCAGGTGCTGGAGTTTTGCAACCTGCAGAAGCCGGACGTTGTCCTGCTCGACATCAACATGCCCACGGAAAACGGCGTCGTCGCCACAGAGCGGCTTCGCGACATTTTCCCGGACATCAAAGTCATCATCCTCTCGATCCATGACGACGAGAGCTATGTGTTTGAGACGTTGCGCAAGGGCGCGACGGGCTATCTGCTCAAGGATATGGAGGCGGAATCGCTCGTCGACGCGATCCGCACGGTCGCGCTCGGTCATGCCTACATTCATCCAAAGGTGACGGGCAAGCTGATCAACCAGCTCCGGCGGATGACGTATCTGGACGAGATCGGAGCGACGTCGGGCGCGGCTGCGTCCCGTGAGACGGTCACGAAGTTCGTGCCGCGAGGCAACAACCCGCTCACCCGCCGCGAAGCCGAAGTGCTGCGCCTCATGGCGGAAGGCAAGAGCAACAAGAACATCGGCGAGAGCCTGTTCATCAGCGAGAAGACGGTCAAGAACCATGTGAGCAGCATCCTGCAAAAGATGGAAGTCGACGACCGCACCCAAGCCGTGATCAACTCCATCAAGTATGGCTGGGTCACGCTCTAAAGAGCGTTACATAGGAAAAATTCGCGCCGCAGCGATCGGAAGATCGCGCGGCGCAATTTTTTTGCCTCTGAGACCGGACTCGAGCGAAAGAAAGGTGGAGGGAAAACAGGGAGTCCGGGGCACGATTGAGGGGAGCAAAGGAACTGGGATAAGGCGAACCGGTAAGGCTGGGCGGATTCGGAACCCGATGCTGACGACCGGCATAGGATGGCGTATCAGAGCGATCGAGCCCGGGGGAGCGCCGCCAGCGCGCCTTGCGCGCGATTGCGCAGGATCAGGAGGTGGCCGCCGTGATCTCCGTGCTGCTGTGGATTATCGGGTTATACGCCGTGGCTGCGGCTTGCATGCATGTTTGGTTCCGCCGGCGTCAGTCCGGCAAGCGTCAATACGTCCTCGTCGCGGGCAACCACCAGCGCGAAATCGAAGGCTACGTGCGGAAGCTGCAGTGGCAAGCCCAGCGCCTGGGTCGCGACTTCGGGATTACGGTGCTGCTCTCGCCCGAATCGACGGACGATACGGCCGCGATCGTCGAGCGATTCGCCCGGGGGGATGCGGGGGTCGGTCTCGTGCGGCAAAGCGCGGATGACGCGAAGCGCGCGCGTACCCGCGAAGACTGGGAGCGGGAGCTGGCCGGCGACGGCGCCGCGCCGGGTCAGGAACAGTGGATCTGGGTAGAGCTGCCCCCGGAAGCGGTCAATTCCGTCGCGGTGCGGCGTTAAGAGGAAGCGGGAAGGCACCCTATTGAACTTCCCCTTGCATCTGGTATAAAATGGAGGAAGGGTTAATGGGCGAGAATTGGGAAGCGTAGCATGGGCAAGTAGTAATGCAAATCGAATAGTCGTTTCAAGCGAAGCACGCTTGCAGGGCCGAACCGGCCGATGCGGGGTGCTTTTTTTTGTAGCCGGATAGCCGACTGTGAAACGGCGGGAGCGTAGAAGGGGGAATAGGAATGAAGGTTATCGTTTATGCGGTTCAGACCGTCGAAGGCTGGACGCCCTATTGGACTGTCGACTGGTCGATCGACCGCCGATATTGGTTGGACGGCGGTTTTCGGGAGGGTGTCGGGGAGGCGATCGGGCCGCGCGGAATTCCTCGCCCGTCCGAGGCGACGCCCAGGCTCGTCAAGCTGATGGAGCCCCTTCCGCTGGGCTGGGCGGAGGCGGTTTGCGATCGGCTGAAGGCGGAGTGGTCGGGTCGCAGCCGCGAGTTGGCTTTGGAGTCGGTCAGGACCGGGATGGGTCAGGCGCTACAAGCGGTCGTTGGAGAAGGCGAGAGGGGGAATCTTCTTTCGACGATGACCGAGATCGTGACGGCAGGGGGAGCGGGGGCTAAGGACGAAAATGAACCGGGAAGGGGAAACGCGTGGGAAGGGAGCAGCGACGCGAACAGTCGGGCGGCGCGCAGCAAAGCCGAAGGGCGCGCGCTCGCGGAGCGGCTGCCGCGTCTCGCGCAGCAGCTGGCCGGCCGCTCCCTGCTGCGCGAGGAGGCGGCCTCGATGCTGGCGGCGCCCGACGCCGCTACTCTGCTGCGCGAGCTGCAGCTCGCCGCGCTGCTCGGCGCCGCGCGCCTTTCGGCCGCGATCGCGCCTGCAGCCGCGCGCGGCCCGGGCTTGCGCTGCCGGCGCTGCGGCAGCGCAGAAGCCCGTATGAGGCGCACGGCATGCGCCTCATGCGGGCGGAGCGGCTGCGCCGTGTGCGAGGCGTGCCTCGCACTTGGCCGCAGCCGCGAGTGCGCTTTGCTCGCGCGAGGCGCCGAGCCGGGCGCGTCAGTGTTACAGGCGAGGCGCGCCGGGGTGCCGGCGGCGGACGAGCTGTGCGGCCGCTGGGGGCTCAGCCCCGCGCAGCGCAGGGCGTCCGAGGCGGCCGTCCGGTTTTTGCGCGGCGAGGGCGAGTTCGCCGCAGGCACGCGCGCAGCCCAGGCGGCGGGACATGGCGGCCGCGAACGCGGGCTGACGGATTCTGGGCCGCCGAACGTTGGTCTCCGCCGCACCGCGATCGCCGCATCGTCCGACGAACATGGCTTGCGCTCGCTCGTGCGGACCGCGACCGCCCGTCTGCTCGCGGGACGCCGCCGCGATCCGATGGCGCTGCAGGCGCGCTCGTTTCTGCTATGGGCCGTTACCGGCGCGGGCAAGACCGAGATGATCTTTCCGCTGCTCGAGGCGGTGTTGTCCGCCGGCGGCCGCGCGCTGATCGCGACGCCGAGGCGCGACGTCGTGCTCGAGCTGGCGCCCCGCCTGGCGAAGGCTTTTCCCGGCTATTCGCGCGCCGTGCTCTACGGCGGCAGCGAGGAGAGGTGGCATCAGGCGGCGTTGACGCTGTCCACCACCCACCAGCTGCTGCGGTTTCAGGAAGCGTTCGACCTGGTGCTCGTCGACGAACTGGACGCATTTCCCTATCACAACGACCCGATGCTGCATTACGCGGCGGCCGCCGCCCGGAAGCCGGATGGCGCTACCGTGCTACTCAGCGCTACGCCTCCCACGCCTTTGCGTCGTGCGGCGAGCCGCGGCCGGCTGCCGCACGCCAAGGTGCCGGTCCGCTACCATCGCCATCCGCTGCCCGTTCCGCGCGCCTTGCGGATGCCGCCGCTGCATCGGCTGGCCGCTTCCGGCAGGCCGGGGCTCAAGGCGGGCGTGAAGCTGCCGGGCCGGCTGCTGCAGGCGCTCGGGGCTTCCGTCGCCCGCGGCGCGCAAGTATTCGTCTTCGTCCCCTATATCCGTCAGATCGACGGACTTGTCGCTTACCTCCGTTGGTCGGCGTCCGCCTGGGGGATTTCGCCCGAGGCGATCGACGGCACCTCCTCGAAGGACGAGGGCCGCAGGGACAAGGTCGTCGCCTTTCGCGACCGGCAGCTGCGTTTGCTCGTCACGACGACGATTCTCGAGCGGGGCGTGACCGTCCCACGCAGCGACGTCTTCATCTTCGACGCGCATCAGACGTTGTTCGACGAGGCCGCGCTCGTCCAGATGGCCGGTCGCGCCGGACGGTCGGCCGACGATCCGGCGGGACGCGTCTACTTCTGCTCCGCCTATCATACGCTTGCCCAGCGAGGCGCGATCGGGCAGATCCGGATGATGAACCGGCTGGCGCGACGGGGGCGATACCTTCTCGGGTCCGAGGAGGGCGAGGGGTGAGCGCGCTCGAGTGGCTTCACCGGCTCTTGCATCCGCAGTTGGAGGCGTGCCCGCGTTGTGAACGGGAGGTGCGTACCGCTCCAGCAGCCGCCCTGCCGATTCGCCATCCCGGGCCGAGAGCGGTGCTCTCCCGGTTGTGCGGCGATTGCCGAAGCGCCGTACCATGGATTCTCGCAATCGGCTGTCCGGTCTGCGGCCGTTCCGCGCGGTGCCAGGACTGCCTGCGCCGACGGGTGCGTCACGTCGAACGGAGCCGGTGCGCGGTCCGTTACACGGAAGAGATGAAGGAATGGCTGGCTCAGTATAAATATTCGGGGGCGGAGCGTCTGGAGCCGGTGCTGGCCGCCATGCTGGCAGCTCCTCTGGAGAGGCTCATCGTCGAACGCGCCGTCCCGTTCGATCTGATCGCCGCCGTGCCGCTGTCGGCCGAGCGGCTGGACGAGCGCGGGTTCAACCAGGCGGAGCGGATGGCAACTCGGCTTTCGCGATGGTACCGGATTCCGTATCGGCCGCTTCTGCAGAGGGTGCGCCATACGGAGAAGATGAGCTTCAAGAGCCGCCGCAGCCGGTTGACCGATTTGCGCGGCCTGTTCGAAGCGCTGCCCGAAACGCGGGAGCTGCGGAAGCCGGACGACGCCCCGATTTCCCTCTTGCTCGTCGACGACGTCTATACGACGGGCAGCACGATAAACGAATGCGCCTTCGCGCTTCGCCGTTCCAACCCCCGTTTGGACGTATGCGGAGTCCTCTGGGCGCGCTCCTAAAGCCCGTTAGTTCCAAAAGCATGTGTACTTTCCCCCAAAATTTAGTACAATGGAGACAAGCTATAGTCGAACAATGTCGATCTTAAGATCGAGATTGGAGGAACAATTCGCATGGATTTAGCCAATTGCGCACGCTGCGGCAAGCTGTTTGCCCGGCATTTTCGGGACATTTGCCAGAATTGCCACGCCGACCTGGAAAAAGAATACGAGAGCTGCGCCGACTACCTGCGCCAGCACAAGGGCGCGACGATCCAGGTGCTGTCCGAGGAGACGGGCGTCAGCATCAAGCAGATCACGCGTTTCATCCGGGAAGGCCGCATCTCGCTCTACAACGCGCCGAACCTCAGCTACCCTTGCGAGGTGTGCGGCATCCTGATCCGGGAGAACAACATGTGCGACGGCTGCCGCGGCAGATTGCAGCGCGACGTCCGTCAGGCGACATCGTCCGACAGGCCGACCTCCGCTTCGCAGGAATACCGCAACGGCGGCAGCGCCTACCGAATCGGCGACCGACTCCGTGACAGGAATTAGCAACGAATGGTCTATTAACATTTGATAAACCCCGACCGATAATACCTCTATAGGTAATCGGTCTTTTTCAATTTGCCGGCATGTCTGGTTCGAGGTGATCCCTTTTGAAGATTAACGATACGCAGCGCATCGGCGCCTATCGCGCCTATCAGAATACGAACGAAGCCCGCACGGGGCAAACGGAGGGCAAGCGCCGCATGGACGAGGTGCAGATCTCTGCGGAAGCCAAGGAGCTGCTCGATGCGCAAGCCCAAGACGGCACGGCCCGCGCCGAGCGGATCGAGAGCTTGAAGAAGGCCGTCTCCACCGGTACCTACCACGTCGAGACGAACAAGCTGGCCGAGTCGCTGCTGCCCTTTTTCCGTCCCTTCAAATCGAACGACTGAGGTGAACCTCATTGAGCATCCAAGGGTTGCTGACGACGCTGGAGACGCTGACCGACATCCATGAGGAAATGCTGCAGCTCGCCCGGGAGAAGGTTCGCATCGTCGTCGAGAACAGAGTGGAAGAACTGGTCGCCCTGACCGCCAAGGAGACGCGGGTCGTCGCCCGGATGGAAGACTGCTACCGTACCATGACGCAGGAGACCGCGGGCGGCTGGGCCGAGCTCGGGATGGCGCCCCGCCCGTCCGTCAAGCTGTCGGACCTGATCCAGGCCGTACACCGGGCCGACCGGAAGAGCGAGCTGACGGAGCTCGCGAAGAAGCTGCGCGGCCAGCACGAAGAGCTCAAAGTGCTTAACGAACGCAACCAGCTGCTCGTCCGGCAGTCGCTCGAGCACATCCAGTTCGAGCTGGATCTCATCGCCGGTCCTTACGACCAAGACGTGACATACTCGCCGAACGCCGGCCAGCAGGCCTACCAGGGCGGAAGCGCGAGACGCATGTTCGACACGCGAGCTTAACCCAATTTGAACCAAGGAGACGTGAATCCTTGAGATCAACCTTCCATTCGCTTGAGACCGTCAAGCGCGCCTTGTTTACCCAGCAGGCCGCGCTCAGCACGACCGGTCAAAACATCGCCAACGCCAACACGGCGGGCTACTCCCGCCAAATCGTCAACATGCAGGCGACGCGTCCCATCGAAGCTCCGGGATTGACGCACTCGACCATCCCGGGGCAGCTCGGCACCGGCGTCGAATTTACCTCGATCACCCGCGTTCGCGAGCAGTTCCTCGACACCCAGTACCGCAACCAAAACACGGACACGGGCAACTGGACGTTCCAGGCAAGTGCGCTGGACAAGCTCGAGGCGATCTTCAACGAGCCGAGCGACACCGGCTTGCGTTCGCTGATGGATAAGTTTTGGACGTCCTGGTCCGACCTGTCCAAGGATCCGGAGAACGTGACGGGCCGCAAGATCGTCCGGGAAAATGCACTCGCGCTTGCGGATACGTTCAACCTGACGAGCAAGCAGCTGTCGGACATGAAGAGCGACTTGACGGCCAACATCAACACGAAGGCGAACCAGATCAATACGTACCTCGGCAACATCGCCGAGCTGAACCAGCAGATCGCGCGCATCTCGGCTTATGGGGACAACGCCAACGACTTGATGGACCAGCGCGACCTACTGACGGACAAGCTCTCCCAGTTGGTCAACATTACGGTGACCGATTCTCCGCAAGGCTACAACATTTCGATGGGCGGCATCGAGCTGTTGAACGGCTTTAACGCGACGAACGTGGACGCGGCCGGCCTCGAAGCGGCCTTCGCCGGCGGCAACGGCGGCGATCTGCGCAGCGGCGAAGTGTACGGCATGTTCGTCGCACGCGATACGTACGTGACGCAGTATCAGCAGCAGCTCGACACGCTGGCGAACAGTTTGGCCAACGGCGAGTTCACCGTCACGCTGCCGGCGGGCACCGTCCTGCCGAACGGCATCACGTTGGGCAGCGTTACCTACAACGACGCCAACCGCAGGCTGACCTCCGATTTGACGGTCACCATTCACGGCGTGAACGAGCTCCACAAGCTGGGCTACACGATGAAGGATCCGGTCACGACGGGCGTCGACTTTTTCACTTCGAAGGACGGCGGCCCGATTACGGCGGCAAACTTCACGCTGAACAAGATCATCCAGGATTCGCCGGACGCGATCGCGACCTCGATGCGGACCGACGGCACGCCGGAGAAGGTCGTTCCGGGCAACAACACCCTCGCGCTCATCATGTCGAACTTGAAGGACACCAAATTCAACTTCGTCAGTCCGGACGGTTCGACGCCGGTCGTCGGCCGGGGCACGATTGACGACTTCTATCAATCCGTCATCGGCCAGTTGGGCGTCCAGTCCGAGAATGCCCAGCGCCAGGTCGAGAATCAAAATTCGCTGCTCGCCAACATCGACAATCAGCGGCAGTCGGTCAGCGGCGTCTCCCTCGACGAAGAGATGTCCAACCTGATCAAGTTCCAACACGCCTACAGCGCCGCAGCCCGGGCTATGACGACTTACGACGAGATGCTGGACAAGATCATTAACGGCATGGGCATCGTCGGCCGATAAGAGAAAGTTTCACTCATCACTAGTGCGAGGTGACAAGCTGCCATGCCGATCCGCGTGACGCAGGGCATGATTCAGAGTCAGACGATTAATGCGCTGAACAAAAACTTAAACCGCATGGGCACCACCCAGGAGCAGCTCACGACCGGCCGCAAGATCAACCGTCCTTCGGACGATCCGGTCGGCATTACGTATGCGCTGCGCTATCGCGGCGAGCTCGCCATGAACAATCAGTACCAGCGGAACATTACGCAGGCGAACTCGGCGCTGGAGCATGTCGATACGGTTCTGGGACAAGTGAACGATCTGATCACGCGCGTGAAGGAGCTGACCGTCAAGGGCATCAGCGACACGAGTACGGCGGAGTCTCGTTACGCGATCTCCCAGGAGCTTGACGGCATCTACAATAACTTGTTGACGCTGGGTAATGATCAATTGAACGGCAAGTTTATTTTTAACGGTCAAAAGACGGACGAATCGCCCTACGATGCCGCAACGGCGGGCTCGTTTGACACGGACGATGCGGACATTCTGCTGAGTCTCGCGCCAGGCGTCGACATCGCGACGAACATATCCGGGAACAAGGTGTTCGGCAATGCCGCGGACACGGACAATCTGTTCAAGGTTGTCCGCACGCTCCGGGACGCTTTCTCCACGAATAATGCGCCCACCGCAAGAGACAACATGGCCAAACTGGATTCGCGTCTGAACAAGTTCCTCGGGATCCGCTCCGAGGTCGGCGCGCGAGCGAACCGCATCGAGATGCTTGATAATCGCAACCAGGACTTGGATGTTACCTTGAACAGCCTGAGCGGCAAGACGGAAGACGCGGATATGGCCAAGACGATCACGTCTTTGCAAACGCAGCAAAACGTCTATCAAGCTTCGCTGTCGGTCGGCGCCAAGCTGATTCAGCAGAGCTTGGTCGACTATCTCCGCTAATCGAAAGCGAATCCCTGCAAAGGCGGTGCCGCGTTGGAGTTTCTAAGATTATCGATTCGAACGACGCCCGCCCGGATCGGGATCGAGTCGCCGCGAGGACAGTTCGACATGAAGTCTCCCCGCGGGGAATATGAGATGAGCTCTCCGCCCGCGGATATGCAGATCCGGCAGCCCCGAGGGGAGCTCGAGATCGACAGCTCCGCATCTTACCTCGCTTACAGCATGGGCGGCGTATTCGAGACGAGCGATTTGCTGGCGGATCAGGCGGCGCAGCGCGTATTCGACAATATCGGCAAGATCGCCCAAGAAGGCGAACGCATGAAGCAGATTTCGAACAAGGGCAACGCGGTGGCGGAGATCGCTTCCCAGGTTTTTTCCGGCAAGGAGAATTGGAAGCCCTATGGCCCGGCTGGGCTCTACAACGTAAAGATCGCCTATACGGCTCACCCGGCCGAGATCGAGACGACGCCGCGGAAGCCTAATATCGAATACCATGTCGCGAAGCCCGAGATCAATTACACGCCCGGGAAAGTGAAAACGTATCTCGAGCAGATGAATTCGATTCGCATGTGGGTGAGCTCCTACGATTTGTACGCTTGAAGTCGGTAGCGAACCCCGTTACTGTTAAGCTATAGGCGCGAACCGGCGCTTGTAGCTTTTTTAATCATGTAGAAAAGATAGAATCTCTATTCTCTCTTGTTTTTGGAAGTATATGAAGGAGGCTTATTTATGCTCGCATCGCTGTTCGGCAAGCCCATCTCCACCAAAGGAACGATCCTCGGTTTTCCGGAGCTCGACGATTTTGTCCTTGTTCCGGTGGATGAATCGAATGTGGATTCTCCTTTCGCGTATCTGCAGAGCGTCACGGAGTCGGAGGTCGGATTTCTCGTCGCCGATCCGTTCGCTTTTTTCCGGGATTATGAGATCAAACTGAGCGAGCAAGACAAGGCGGCGCTGGAAACGAATGACCCGCAGGAAGTCGTGGTGCTGTCGATCGTGACGATCGCGAATCCATTCAATCAATCGACGATCAATCGCCTCGCGCCTCTCGTAGTGAATGTAAACAAGCTCGTTGGCATACAAACCGTATTGCCGCCTGAATCTGCGTATACGACGCGGGATCCGCTGTTCCGCGCTTCCTCCCCGGAAGGGAGCGAACCGGCATGCTGATCCTCTCCCGTAAAAAAGGACAATCCATCGTCATCGGCGACAACATCGAGATTTACGTCGTAGGGACCGAAGGCGATCAGGTGAAGATCGGCATCGCCGCGCCGGACCAGATCAAGGTTTACCGCAAGGAAGTGTACGAAAGCATCAAGGAGAGCAATCGACAAGCGTTGGCTTCTCCGGAGCAACTGCAGACCATGAAGCAGCTCGCCGGACAAGCGATGAATCTCTTAAAAAAAGAAGAATAAAAAAATCGCGAATCCTCTAAAAAATGGACGGAGTTTGCCGATATATGTAGTGAGAGCTCACACGGAAGTGGGCCGTTACACATCCAAGGAGGAGAAATCGCAATGATTATCAACCACAATCTTAACGCAATGAACGCCCACCGCAACCTGCAGCTGAACAACATCTCGCAAGGCAAGTCTTCCGAGAAGCTGTCTTCCGGCTACAAGATCAACCGTGCGGCTGACGACGCTGCCGGCCTCTCGATCTCCGAGAAAATGCGTACGCAAATTCGCGCGCTGAACCAGGCGCAAGCGAACGCGCAAGACGGCATCTCGCTGGTTCAAACGGCTGAAGGCGCGATGAGCGAAGTTTCCGACATGCTGTCCCGCATGAAGGAACTGGCTGTCAAAGCTTCGAACGGCACGTACAACGCGTCCGACTTGGAAGCGATCGACGCTGAGTTCAAATCGCTGAGCACGGCGATCGACAGCATCGCGAAGAGCACGACGTTCAACGGTATCACCGTCTTGAACGGCACGACTGCGATCAGCATCCAGATCGGCGACACGACTTCTGCGCAAAACACCGTGGCGATCACGCTGCAAAACGTAGAGCTGAACCAACTGAGCATCAGCGGCAAGGACCTTACTACGGGACCTAACGCTTCCACCGCGATGGTTGCGATCGATTCCGACATCGGCAAGATCAACAAAGCGCGCTCCTCGTTCGGTGCGCTCCAAAACCAATTGGAGCATACGTTCAACAACCTGGGCGCAACTTCCGAGAACCTGCAAGCTGCAGAATCCCGGATCCGCGATACCGACATGGCCAAGGAAATGATGAACTACTCGAAGCTGAACATTCTGCAATCCGCAGCTACGTCCATGTTGGCTCAAGCCAACCAAGCGCCGCAAAGCGTACTGCAACTGCTTCGCTAATTCGAGTAACCAATCGATCAGGGAGAGCCCATTACGACGTAATGGGCTCTTTCCCATAGATGAGGTGTCAGCATGAGAGTCAGCGTATGCTTAATCGTCCGGAATGAGGAACAAAATCTCCCGCGGGCGTTGGCGAGCATTCCGATGTCTTTTGAGACTGTCGTTGTCGATACAGGCTCGACGGATCGTACGGTCCAGATCGCCGAAGAAGCAGGGGCTATACTGGGGCACTATCATTGGAATGATGATTTTGCGGCCGCGCGCAATTACTGCGCTTCCTTGGCGACCGGAGATTATCTATTGGCCATGGATGCGGATGAAGAGCTTCCTGCGGATACGGCAGAGAAGGTAAATGCTTTTGTGGGAAGACACCCTTATTCGGCGGGGGCTGTCATCTTAGAGAACGTAATGGGAGAAGAGCGTCCGAGGCATCGGATGATGCGTTTCTACCCCAACGATCTCGATTGGGCTTTTCACGGTAACGTGCATGAGCAGATCTATTATAAAGGGGAACCCGCCTCGTTCGAAAATACAGCCCTTGTGCTCCGGCACTATGGGTACGAAGAAGACGAGTACGCGCGCACAGGAAAAGCCGAGCGCTATATCCCGCTTTATGAGCGCAGACTGGCATCCCATCCGAATGATGCTTATATGCTTTATCAATTTGGCAAATTGCTCTACAGCTTGAACAGGCTGCCTGAAGCAGAGCGTTACTTAAGGAGAAGCTTCGAACTGCAAGAGTACAATCGGTTGTATTTTCCCGTCATGGCCGTGATGTTGGGATACGTATTAAAGGAACAAGGCCGGTCTTTGGAGGCTGAGCAATTGTTGAAGGAGCTGGAACCGCTCTATCCCGATTTTCCCGACCTTTACTTTTTGCTTGGGTCGCTGGCCATGGATACAGGTGGAATCACGGCTATCCAGCATTATTATACACAAGCGCTGAACATTGGAGAAACCGACAAATATACGTCTGTTCAAGGCGTTGGATCCTATAAAGCAGCCTATAATTTAGGCGTCTTCTATGAGATTACCGGGAACACGGAAATGTCCGTTCGTTGCTATACGATTGCAGCCGATTATGGCTACGGGCCGGCAAGGAATCGTTTGAAATAAATGGTTGCAGGCTCTTAAGAATAGGCCTCCAGATTACGATAAATAAAGTAAGGAAACACTTCGGGGAGGTTGCGGAATGGTTACGCGAATAAGCGGTATCAACTCGGGGCTGGACATCGATAGTTTGGTCACGCAGCTCATGCGGGCAGAGAAGATGCCTCTAGACAAGTTGAAGCAGAAGAAGACTACCTTGTCTTGGACTTCAACGTTGTATCGGGAAATCAATACAAAGCTGGCAACATTCAAAACAACCTTGGATACGATGCGGCTGTCCGGAGATTGGAAGAAGAATTCGACAACATCCTCGAATTCCAATGCCGTCTCCATCACTGCGGATGGGAATGCGAGTGCGATCAGTCATAGCATTAACGTTAGCAGGCTGGCGCAAGGAGCGAATGTAAGCAGCAAAAATGCGATCTCTACCAATTCTCTTATGGGGACGGATTTGCCTCCGGATTCAACCACGACACCTCCCGTATCTACGAAAATTACTTCCGGAAGTAACGATCAACTTCTCGTTACATTGGGGGGCATGACGAAAAAAATAACATTAGCTGCAGGGGATTACTCGCAAGCTAAGTTGGCTGAACAATTGCAAACTCAAATCGACAATGCCTTTGGAGCTAATAAAATCTCCGTGAACTTGACTGGAAATGCATTGAACTTACAGTCAAACGGAAGTAGCGGCAGTAATCCGCAAGTGATTGTTGGAGCAATTGCTAACAATGAGGGGTTATCCGCGCTCGGTTTTACGGATGGGCAATCCAATAAGATCAACGTCACGGCACAACTAGGTTCGATTGCATCGAAGTTCGCTACAGGGTTGACCTTCGATGCTGACGATAAGGCTGATTTTGTTATCAATGGCCAGACGATTACATTCTCCAAAACAGATTCTCTAGCAAGTGTTATGAATCAGGTGAACAATTCTCCAGCCGGCGTAAATATGACGTATGATGATGTTACAGACAAGATTGTATTCACAACGAAAAGCACAGGAACCACAGCCCAGATCAAACTGGAAAACGGTTCAAAAGGAAACTTCGTCTCGGTCTTGAACATGTTGCAGCCTACGGGAAAGGCACCTGATAATACAGACTATCGTACAGTATCTGGCGGTACAGTCATCGATATTAATGGAATAGATGCAGATGTAACGATTGACGGCGTTCAATCTTACCGCTCCAGCAACACTTTCACAAGTAGTGGCGTTACCTACACGCTGAAGCAAACGACGACCTCGCCGGTAACGGTAGGCATCTCCCAGGACATCGACAGTGCCGTAGACAAGATCAAGAAATTTATTGCAAGCTATAACGATACTATCGAGCTGCTCAACAAACGCGTCAAGGAGAACAAGTTCCGAGACTACGCTCCGCTGACGGACGATCAGAGAAAAGGGATGGAAGCGGAAGACATCAAGAGCTGGGAAGAGAAAGCGAAGAGCGGACTGCTGCATAATGACAACATTCTCACCTCCGCTATTAACGGATTCCGCTCCCTCGCGAGCACGTCCGTCGGTTCCATGTCTCCTAGCTACAACGCTTTGTACAAGATAGGGATCTCAACCAAGCCCTACAACCTCAGTGCGCAGCAGGATTCAGGCAAGCTGGATCTGGATGAGGATCAACTGCGCAAAGCGCTTTCTGAAGATCCTGCGGCAGTGACAGCTCTTTTCTCCAACCAACCTGATGGTATTGCTCAAAAAATGTACGATCAGGCGACTAAGAGTGTAAACGAGCTGATTAAAAAAGCGGGGGGCATTGGCTCGGTCGAAGACATCGTCACCAACGATATCGGGTTTAAGATCAACGACCTGAATCGAAAAATTTCGGACTTCAACGTCAAGCTGACGAAGAAGGAGACCTACTACTACAACATGTTCACCACCATGGATAACGCAATTGGAAAGAACAATTCTACGCTTACTTGGTTGGCCCAGAATATGTCTAGGTAGATGAATAGGTGAGGTGACGGTGTTCAATGGACGTTAAAGCGATCTCGGCAAGTATGAAAGCACCTATGGTTGAAACGGTACACTTAGGAGGCTCATCGCAAGCAGTGCCTCCGATCGAAGCCTATCCCAGTGCCTCAGAGCTGTTGCACAAGGAGAAATACGAGTTGTCTGTATCCGACCAGGCTGTTCGTATCGCGCTGGAACGTGCCAACAAGACGTTGGAGGGGATCGACCGGCGGTTCGAATACAGCGTGCACGAGAAGACGGGCGACGTTATTATTAAGGTAATCAATAAAGATACGAACGAATTGGTTAGAGAGATTCCCAACGAGAAATTCCTGGATCTAGTAGCGAAGCTGCAGGAGCTCGTCGGCATGAATATCGATGAAAAGAGGTAATTCCTTCCATGAACCAACAAGCGCAGGATACTTATCTTAGAATGCAAATCAACACCGCCGCGCCCTGGGAGTTAACCGCCTTACTTTTCAACGGTTGCATCAAATTCATGAAGCAAGCGCTAGAAGCGATTCACAGTAAAAACATCGAGATGAAAAACCATAATATCAAACGGGCCATCGCTATCATTAACGAGCTGGACTTCACGTTGGACAAGAATTACGAGATCTCCCACAACTTATCAAGCTTGTACACTTATATTCGGGAGAGGCTGTTCGAGGCCAACATCAAGCTGGACGCTCAGGCGCTGTCCGAAGCAATCGAGTTGATGACCGACCTGAAGGACACGTGGATCAAGGCGATGAAGGAGCTTCATGCCACGGCGAGAGCGCAATCATGATGGCACCTGTTGCCGAGATTCAAGAGACGCTTCTGCTTCTCATTCAGTCTTTCGATCAGATTGGCGCATTGGACTTGGAAGACGAGGAGCAAGTCGAACAGCTTGAGGCTCTTCAGCTGCTGCAGGAAGAGTGGAAAGGGCGGTTGGACGAGCTGGGGCTGAAGGATGCCGCCTCGCACCCTCAGATTGAAACGCTGCTTCAAGCCGCCTATCAGTCAGGGTTAGAAGCAGGAGCGAAGCTTGAAGCGTTTAAAGGCGAGATCTCCGCGCAATTCGCCAAGCTCCAGGAAGGCCAAAGAATGAAGAATGCGTACAATCAAGCGTACAACAGTTCTGAGGGCTACTTTATTGACGATAAGAAATAAGATAAGGGTCAGGCTAAGCCTGACCCTTTATCATTTGCTGAATGATTGGAATTTGGTAGTAGGACGGGAACTCGTTACGATAGCGTTCAATTATATGATTTCTCTCCGAGCTGTCCGTACTGGATTTCAAGTAACGAATATACCAAGGCGACTGTGAGGGAACCAGCTCAATTGCTTTGCGCAAGAGCGCAAGTCCATCCGTGACTTCATTCTGATGTAGATAGAGCTGCGACAAATGGTAATAGCCGGGGCCGGCAAGCTCTTCGTTGCTCAGCAGCAAGGAGTAGTAATCGACGCTGAGCTGATACTGCGTCTGGTTGTAAAAATAATCGCCCAGCAGGTTGGCGAGTATAGCATTGTACGTTGGGTATTGTTGAATGAGACGATCATAAGCTTCGTAGTATCCCAT
Source organism: Cohnella baijiui (assembly GCF_020731285.1). Classification (GTDB taxonomy): domain Bacteria; phylum Bacillota; class Bacilli; order Paenibacillales; family Paenibacillaceae; genus Cohnella. Next base: position 70,688 of record NZ_JAJFOW010000011.1, on the reverse strand, counting down.
CTTGAACAAATCGATGAGCAGCGTCACGATGTAGTTCACATCAAAGGCCAGCTCTTTTTCGTCCGAAGGGACCTCATCCAAGGTTTGAATCATATCTCGGAGCAACTGCAGAGAGGGGTCACCTGCATCCTCCGACTCGTCTAGATACTCCCCATATCGAGTATCCTGCCATACAATGGCGGCCAAGAAGAGCAACTTGTTAATCTGACCTTTGTTCGGACTTTCTGGAATGGCGGATACATTCGAATCGAAACGACCACGCTCACCACAAATTAGCGCGTAGTGCAGCTCTTGATGCGTACGAATGGCGACGTTTTTGTCCAAACAAGATTCGTAGAAATAAGTGCTAAGTTCCCTATGCCCCAGCAATAGAGATTCATGAAGCAACTTGATGAGATGGCTCTCTTGCTCGAAGTCGAATATCTTCTTCAGAAACGCAAGGATGCCCTCTGGCGATTCCGATTGAACGAGGATGTTCAAGAGGCGGAATAGCGATAAATGATCGTTCGTATTCATCTGGACCAATTGGGTCAAATGGTAGACGGTTTGTGGGATATTCTGCGCATCTTGATAGAGCTTCACTAGGTTCGTAATCGGGAGGTGACTGCCCAAGCTCGGCGACATGACCCAGAATCGGCCGTTCTTCCCGTGCGAATCGGCTTTCTCCAGCGCCTCTTGATAGAGTGCTATAGCCTCCTCATACAGGCCTAATGCTTCGAATACGGACCCTTTGATCGTATAGTAATCCGGGTAGTTCGGCCAGCGGCGCAAATTATCTTCGATATAGACCAGAGCGTCTTTATACCTTTTGAGCTCGATTAGCACGAGTACGATCTGATACCGCACGAACGGAAAGATGGACATTTTTTCTGTTTTCTTGGTGAGCGCTCGCTCATAGTAATACAAAGCCTTCTTATAGTCCCTGATAACGGAATATTCGTTGGCCAAGGTGAAGTAATCGTATTCCGTAAAGCTCTGAGAAGACTTGAGGTCCTTGAAAATGCTCAAATTACGGGCGGACTTCTGCTTCTCCTTCTTTGTCTCCGTTAGATAGCCGGTATGGAAGATAACCAGCGGATAGGAAGCGCTCGGTAATTCCCCGCCACGCAGTTCAACCTGTTCGTGAATCGGCCGGTCGAAATAGATGTCCGGATGGTTCGGAAACAGCCGAACGGCTGAGGATTCCATGAATTTGCCGGATTGTACGGGATCGATGAAGTTGTAGATCGGCAAAACGTATCCCACCGGTTGGCGATGATCTTGATTCGAGAGATACGCCAGAAATGCATCCTTCCCATCTCGGTCCAAATATTCGTCCGCATCCAGAACCAAGATCCACTTGGAGGTCGCTCTTCGGATGGCCTCGTTTTTCGCCATCGCGAAGTCATTCACCCATACGAAGTCATAGACATGCTCGGTGTAGCGACGGGCGATCTCTTTGGTTTTGTCGGTCGACCCCGTATCCACCACGATAATCTCATCCGCGATCCCCTGTACGCTCTCCAAGCAGCGAGTCAGAACCTTTTCCTCATTCTTGCAGATCATGCATAACGATAACAGTTTGCTCATGATATCCTCCCGAACCCCGAATCCGTCTCTAGGTGCCATATGGACATTATCGGCATAACACGAATGAACGTTTACAAAGGAAGCAGCGTAAATCCCCTCAGTCCCGGGAAATGCTGAAGCAATTGATCTCTCACGGCTAGCTGAGCATCCGAGGAACGGTTATGTATTAGCGCTAGCATGTACAGCGGAATTCGATCCGGCGCCAGGAGGATTGCATTCTCCAAGAAGGGGATCGCATTTTCGATATCTCCCTGATGGATATACAACCGCCCGATATGCTCCAGGCCCTTGGCGGATAAAGTGTTCTGATCCAGGGCTGCCGAATAGTAATCGAACGCGAGCTCGAATTGCCGATCCTCGAACAAGGCGTCGCCAAGCAGATTGGCCAGCGCCGTCGTCTGTTCAGGGTGAGATTGAATCAATTGATCGTAATCCTCAAACCGCTGGAGTCGATAAAGAATCATACAAGCATCCGCCAGCAGCTTTGGATTCCCTATCGAATCCGGAGTCAGATATCCTCGGAGCAAATCGGATTGTTCCGGCCATACGAAGCTGGCGGCGTAGAGAATCGCATTTTCCGCTTCCTTCAAAGCTTCTGTCTCAGTCACGGTTGACAAGCTCTGGTTAAACAAGGACCAATCGGCTTGAAGGAGCGCGTATCTAAGTCTAGCGATACGTGGCGTCGATGGGGACTTTAGTGCGCCGGCATCCCAATACTTGGCTGCCAGTCCCCGAAGTCCGAGCTGTGCACATGCATCTAAGAGCATCGACGTTTGATGTCCTTCGGGATGTGGATAGAGCTTCTCTATAAAAGGCGCTAAGCGATCCTCCGGCTCTGAGGGTGCGGTAAGCTTCAGCAGCTCGATCAATGCAGATTGCAGGTTGGGATTGACATAGCATAGCTTGGTCAATACGTTTACGGCTTCACCGTTGGCGAAGCGGCGCAGATAGAGAGAGGCCAACTGCTGCAGAGGCAGCGTACTGCCATAGTTGGGGCTAATGAGCCAAGTCGGTTGGCGGGATGCCGAATCTGCTTTTTGGAGGCAGGTACGTAAAGCGCTAATCGCTTCTTCATCCAGTCCAAGCAACGAGAGGAGGTGGCCTTTGAACCAATAAAAATCGCAAGCATGTTCCCAACTTTTAATCGCGTGCTCGATGCGGCTGTAGGCATCCGTATAGGCATGCTGCTTCAAGTGACAGGCAATGATATTGGCGTAGCATTGCGGGAGCCACGTCTTGTCCCGTTCCGATGGTTGATCCGCCGCTAGATAGCAGGATAAAGCCTCTTCATATCGATCCTGCATCAAATACTCGTTGCCTAGCGTGAACGAGTCGTAAGGAGTAAATTTGCCTTGCGCACGCAATTCCCGAAAGATCGCTTCGTTGCGTTCCGACTTTTGCTTGCTCTCGATCATCTCGGATGTATAGCCGGCGTGGTAGATAGGTAAGTCGTATTCCAATTGAACGAGGGGACCGGAGCTGGATGCGAGCTGTTCATGAATCGGACGCTCGAAGCGGAGGTTCGAATGACGATTGAACAGCCGAATCGCTTGAGACTGTGAGATTTTCCCTGAACTAGCATGACCTACGAAGTTAAAGATGGGCAAGACGATGCCTGTCGGCTTAGAGGAGTCGAGGCTATGCAAGTAAGAGCGCAGCGCTTCGGCTTGATCCGTCGATTCCAGATATTCATCGGCATCTAGTACAAGGATCCATTGCCCCGTTGCTTTGGCGGTAGAGGCATTGCGTGCCGCCGCAAAGTCCTGAACCCATGTAAAATCGAATACATGAGGCGTAAACGATGCCGCAATCTCCTTTGTCTCGTCATTGGAACCGGTGTCCAAGATGACGATCTCGTCGACAAATCCGGATACGCTCATTAAGCATCGGGCCAACGTAGCGGCTTCATTTTTAACGATCATGCAAAGGCTGATAAAAGGTGTCATACAAACCTCGCGGTGGATGTGATTTCCAAGAGATCGTGCTTCAGTTCTCTTCGAATTTTGTCGATACATGTTATATACAGTATAACAGAATGAACAGGGCCCGAATATGGAGGAGATCCCGTGCTGACGAGCATCGTTATTGCTACTTTTAATAAATTGGACTACACGCAGCAATGCATAGAAAGCATACGTACCTATACGGAAACGGGAACTTACGAGATCATTGTCGTGGACAATTGCTCGACGGACGGAACTGTGGATTGGTTGCGCGAGCAAGCAGACATAAAAAGCATATGTAATGCAGCTAACGAAGGTTTTCCGAGGGCATGCAATCAAGGGATTGAGATCTCTAGCGGAGATAACATCTTGCTGCTGAACAACGATACCGTCGTCACGGAGAGATGGCTGTCTCAATTAACCGCCTGCCTCTATAGCAGCGAGGATATCGGAGCAGTTGGCAGTGTGACGAATAATTGTTCCTATGCACAGACGATACCTGTCGACTATGCTTCTATGGCCGATATGCAAACTTTTGCGGCCAATCACAATCATGCGGATCCCAACCTCTGGGAGGAACGACTGAAACTCATTGGATATTGCATGCTCATCAAGAAGTCCGTCGTAGACCAAATCGGATTTTTGGATGAACGCTTTACGCCGGGCAATTACGAAGACGATGATTACTCTTTGCGCATTCGGTTGGCTGGGTACAAGCTGTTGCTGTGCAAGGATACGTTCATTCACCATTATGGCAGCGTATCTTTCCGTGAAGCACCACCGGCTTACTTGCAGCTCATGCAAGGCAATCGTCAAAAATTTACGGATAAGTGGGGTTACGATCCGGATCGGGAGGCTTCGTTCCGCCATGATTTGCGATCGCTTCTTAACAAAGGTGACCCTAATACGTCTATACGGTTTCTGGAAATCGGCTCCGGCTGTGGAGGTAATCTTCTTGAAGTTCGAAATGGATTCCCGCATGCGGAGCTCTTCGGTACCGAGAGAAGCGCTAGAGCGGCAGACATTGCTGAACGTTCGGGGGCCAGCATTTTCGTCGGTGCGGCAGAAAATATCATTTGGGAACTGCCGGAAGGTGCGTTCGATTATATACTCGTGTCGGAGTCGATGGCCGAGTGGCCATCATCTGTCGCAGCTCTCGCCCGTCTTCGTGCCCTGCTGAAGCCGGGAGGCACATTGCTGGCTTATGTACCCAACGTGTTGCATATTCATCGTCTCCGCGTCTTGCTTCGCGGTGAAGTCGGACCGCGTCAACTAAACGGCTTTACCCTCCAAGAAGCGCAAGAACTGTTTCAAAGCGCGGCTTTCGATCAAGTTCAAATTTCAGGTGTTCGCCAGCCCTTGTCAGAGAAAGATCAATTGCAAATACAGCAGCTTGCCCTGGTTGCAGGTCTCGATGAAACGCTGGCTTACGAGCTATCGGAGTTTCTATTCTTGGCTTCAGCGGCAAAAGAGAATATAGAACCCGAAAGCAAGCGAGATCGAATCAAAGAAGTGGTTAACGGGATTCTCATGCAGGAAGACATGGAAGCAAACATTACTGCTTTGGTCGCTTACGATGTAGACGAAGTTGCAGCCGTAATCGACCATGCCGGAGGAGAGCAGAGAGTAGAACTCATAAACTATCTTGCTGTTCAATTGCTGGAACGTCAGGAGCTAAAGCTATCGCAGAAGTACCTTCAGCAAGCTTTTGAATGGAATCCGAATGACGAATCGACTATTTTTAATTTTGGATTGGTTGCCTACAAGCTTGACCAAGTGGACTTGGCACTTGAATGGTTCGAGTTGCTTCCCAATAAATCCGAACAAATCAACACTTGGATTCAAAAGATTCTGTTAGAAAAAAACCAAGGTAAACTGGACGAGAAACAGATTGTATTTCTGCTTAGAAGAATTGAACAAGATATCGATCGAGAAGAGAGTCTTGAACAATTAGTCGCTTGTATTCAAATGGGGAAAGTTACGCCTGATCAACTGCAGCAATTCGCTCAAATCGCTTTAATTGAAAAAGCGGAAGTGCTCACGCAGGTAGCGATCTCCGCTTTTAATGCCGGCGCATTCGATACCGTATTGGCACTCTTTGAAGCTGCGTTGACTTTAGAGCCGCACCATGACAGCGCTAATTACCACCTTGCAGAAGTCTTAGGTGTTTTAGGAGAGCGGGAACTGGCATTGGCTTATCTAGATCGCGTGAACAACGATTATCCTTCCCTACAACAACTTAAGGATCATCTCAGAGGAGCTTGAATATGAGGAGCTTGAATCCCAACAAAGTCTGCTTCATCACTTGCTACAATGACCAAGATCTATATGAAGAGTCGCTTCGGTACATTCAAACCTTGCATGTGCCCGCAGGCATTGAGGTTGAGACGATATCGATAGCAGGCGCAACGAGTCTAGCTGCAGGCTATAACCATGCCATGCAACAATCGGACGCCAAATATAAAGTGTATCTTCACCAGGACGTCTTTATTATCAATCGTAATATGATTCAGGATGTAATGTCGCTATTCCAAGAAAACCCCAACTTAGGCATGATTGGATTGGTAGGTGCCGAGAAACTTCCTATGAATGCGATATGGTGGCAAGCCTCATCCATCTGGGGGAAAGTTTATGAAAACCACACAGGTCGAATGAACCTTTTAGCATTTCAAGATGTTAATCATTCCTATCAAAGCGTTGAATCTTTAGACGGTCTTCTTCTTGTCACGCAGTTTGATCTTCCTTGGCAGGAGGAACATTTTGACGGATGGCATATGTACGATCTTTCACAATCTATGGAATTTAAGAATCACGGTTATGACGTCGGCGTTCCCAATCAGCAGAAAGCATGGGCTATTCATGACTGCGGGATCGTCAACGTGAACAATGGGTTCGAGAAGTATCGACATAAGTTCCTTCAGATTTATGGCCCCATTCTATTCCCGAAAGTCAGTGTGCTCATCCCTACCTTTAATCGGCCGGAGCTATTTGAAGCGGCGCTTCAAAGCGCTCTTAGTCAATCCTATCCAAACATCGAAATCATCGTTGGGGATGATAGCACGAATGATGAGACCGAAAGGCTTATTCAGATTTATTTAGCTACACATCAACATATTCGTTATTACCGCAACGAGAACAACCTGGGGCAATTTCAGAACGATTTAAAGTTATTGGAATTATCTCATGGAGAATATATTAATTTCTTGATGGACGACGACCTATTTCATCCAGAGAAAATAAGTAAAATGATGAAGGCTATGTTGGAGTTTCCGAATGCAGTTATAGCTACTTCTAAACGGCAGATCATTGATAGTCAAGGTAGGAACATGGGTGATATAAGGTCCTCTTCATCATTATTTGATAACGATGTGATAGTTAACGGTTTTGAAGCGGGCGAGTACGTTTTAGAATCGATAGCCAATACGATTGGGGAACCTACAACGGTCTTGTTTAAAAAATCAGCATTAACAGAATCTTTTGGTACCTTTTATAAAAGGGACTATATTTGTAATGTTGATTTGGCCTCGTGGTTTACATTGCTTGCAGAGGGGGATTTAATCTATTTTTCCGATCCGCTTAGCTACTTCAGAGTGCACGACGGTCAACAACAAAATGGAAGTGAGCAGCTACTGAACGGTGTAGCGGATTTTTCGCATTTAGTGCTTAATGCCCCTAATAAGGGGTTCTATAAGAAAGACGTAGTTTATTATCGGACCTTACGCAACTGCCGGGAATACAATCGTAAAATATTCGCAAAGTTAAAGGATGTCGAAAAGTCAGGCGAAGCTTTTAAAATAGCTCTTTCATTTCAAGAAAAGATTCTTACTAGAATGAAAGAGATATCCGATCGGTTACCCCTAGTTAGTATATTAATTCCGGCGTATAATCGTCCCGATTTTATTAGACTAGCCTTAGAGAGTGCATTGGAACAAACCTATCCTAAAATAGAGATCATAATTAGTGACGACAGTACAAATGATGAAGTGGAAGAAGTTATTCAGTCCTTTGTTCAAAAATATGATTACATCAGGTATATTCGCAACCCCAAACCACTAGCTAATTTAAATCTTCAGCAGTGTTTGGATAACGCTTCCGGCGAATATATTCAATTTTTAATGGATGACGATCTATTCATGCCGAAAAAAACCGAGGTCATGCTCGAATACTTGCTTACAGATAACAATATCACCCTGGTAACATCTTATCGTGAGATAATCGACGAAAATGGAAATATTATACCTGAGAATGAAATCAATCAAAAGCTATTCGCAAACACTACTACAGTAGAGGGGCATGTTATAGGTGAGTATTGCCTGCATCACTTGTCCAATAAAATTGGAGAGCCGTCAAATGTGATGTTTAGGAGACAAGACATTGTAAAGTACGGAATGTTTAATGGTAATTCTTTTAGATTCATCAATGATTTTGCAACCTGGATGCATCTGTTATCCAAGGGGAAGATGGTCTATATCGCAGAGCCTTTAAGCTTTTACCGTATTCATTCTAATCAGAATCAGCAGAAAATCCATTTGCGCATGTGGAATATTTATCAGTGGTACTCCATGCTTCAAGCTGCGCGTTCAGTTGGTTACTTGAAAGTGAATACTCATTACAAGCAAGCTTTGTACAGACATCTCAAAATGAGTATTGATATAATGGGCGAGGTCCTGAGTTTAAATCGTCTAGAGTTGTTGGAGGACAAGCAGGCTCGTATGGCACTACAAAACGTCATCAACGAGATAACGGCCGAACTTGTTGAAAATAAGGATGATTAAGAGATGATAAATGTTACAAAGACCTATTTACCTAATCGCGAAAAGTATAAAAACTATATCGATCAAATATTTGACTCTGGCTGGATAACCAACAATGGGGAATTTACGAGAGAATTAACGAATCGATTAGCTCGCTATTTGGGAGTCAAAAATTTATTGCTCGTTTCTAATGGTACATTAGCGCTACAAGTGGCTTACAAATTACTAGGGCTCAAAGGGGATGTCATTACAACTCCGTTCTCCTTCGTTGCCACTACAAGTAGCTTGGTATGGGAAGGGTTAAATCCAATTTTTGTCGATATCGACATGAATAGTTTTAATATGGATCCTCAAAAAATAGAAGTGAGGATAACGGAGGCAACAAGTTCTATTGTTCCCGTACATGTGTTCGGTAACCCATGTAATGTGGAAGCGATTGGGGACATCGCTAAAAAGCATAAGATAAGCGTAATTTACGATGCGGCACATGCCTTTGATGTGAAGTATAAGGACGGCAGCGTTCTTAATTATGGGGATGTTTCTATTCTAAGCTTTCACGCCACGAAAACATTTCACACAATTGAAGGAGGGGCTCTCATCATTAACGATGATGAGCTTTTCGAAAAAGCGAAGTGGATGATTAATTTTGGCATACAAGGTCCTTCCAAAATTGTAGGGCTCGGCATTAATGCCAAAATGAACGAGTTTCAAGCAGCAATGGGCTTGTGCCTACTTGATGATATAGAATACTTGAATCAGGAAAGGAAAACGAGGCATAACAGATACTTACAAGCTTTACAAGACATTCGGTCCATAAGATTCCCCGCACGGAATCCAGATGGATCAGACAACCATAGTTATTTTCCTGTCGTATTCGAGACAGAATCTATTTTGTTGGACATCATTGAGGATCTGAAGTATGTTGACATATTCCCCAGAAGGTATTTTCATCCCTCTTTAGAAAGTCTGAATTATTTGGCACCTCAGGAAGCGCCAATATCATCTGACATATCAAAACGGATTCTCTGCTTGCCTTTATTTAGTGAACTTGATGATGTGAATCAAGAGCGTATTATAAATATAGTTCGACAAAGAACTTCATAGACCGCAGAAGGAGGATTTTGTTTGAATAACTCTCAACATGCGGCTTTTATTGTTTTTTCCGGATTCAATCAGAGAGCGGTAATCGCTTTTTGTAGAATGCTCACGACATGGAGGATTCCCTTTTTCATCGTCGCCTTATCCGAGCAGGACCAGATCTTTCAAACGAGTTACAGGGAGCAAGTCGTTGCTATTCGTTCTAAGGAGAGTTTAGTCCAAGAAGATTTGGTAGATCAAATCAACAAAGTCAAAGAAAAGAGCGAATATAAGCTTCATTACATCCTGCCGAGCTCGGAGGCTTTGAATAGACATCTCCTGATTCATAGAAAGCAATTCGAAGATATAAATTGCATCATTCCTCTAGTTGACGAGGATTTATACACTAGAATATCTGATAAGTATTCGTTTGGTTCTCTATGTGAGAAATATGGGGTTGACGTTCCGAGCGAGAAAACGGCAAATCCTAATATGCATTTCCCTGTTATTATCAAACCCAAAAAATACCTGGGCAGCGAGGGGAAGACGTACTCTCCACGATTCATTAACAATTTTGGTGAGCTAGAAAAATTCTTTCAAGAGGTGAATAGCCGAGACGATTTCTACATTCAAAGCTTCGTGCCAGGTGACTCTTATTATTTGATGTATTACATCTCTCGAGGCGGATATATTCGTTCATTCTCACAACAAAATTTGGTTCAACAAGGCGGCGGGAAATCCATTGTGGCTGCAATTCCGTCAAGTCTTCACAATATGGAAATTTCGCACCTCTTTGAAAAGTTGCTAAAGCAGGAGGGCTTTTTTGGATTAATTATGATTGAAGTAAGGTGGTTTCAGAATAAGTATTACATGATCGAAGCTAATCCTAGATTGTGGGGGCCCTCACAACTACTTGTTGACTGCAAGGCGGGATTGTTCGAAGCTATGCTTTTGGATTTAGGATTCGATCTGCAATTAGAACAAGATGAGAATAACATGTCAGCTCGTTATTTTTGGTTAGGAGGCTTTTTGGATGCCCTTGCCCATCAAAGCATAGATTTTCACGGGACTACACCTGAACAGTTTTTATTTAGTATGAACGAGTTCATCAACAACGAGGTATATCTAAGAAAGGATACATTAAGTATTGCAATCCCCCAGAAAGAGATATGAACAGGACAGGAGTATACAATGGAACTAAATTCAATGCTTAAAAAACTATATAATGATGAATCGAAACATTCACGATACCAGAATATCCCAAAGTTCGTTAGGGAAGCAGCGAACTATTCCGAAGAAATCGATGAAAGTTGGCGAGGGGATACAGCAAGATATGAATATGTTAAACGAACAATCAATATCGATGACGGAGAAATCATTGCCGATATCGGAGCTAATACAGGTTTTTTTACGTTAAGCTTAGCGAATGAAAACAAAAACGCTAAATTTATTGCATACGAACCTAATATAAATCATGCAGCTTTTATTTCTGAGATCGCTGATCACTTTCAATTATCGAATGTTGAGATTAGAGGACAGAGTATAGGGCTGAAAGAGATTAATCAGATTAGCGTATCTGATCGGATGATTTTATTTAACGTACTCCATCATGCTGGCGTGGATTTTGATAAGGAACTTGTAAGAACTAAAGCGGATTTCAAAGAATATGCATTTCAATATCTAAATCAACTTAGGAAAAAAACGAAGCAACTTTTGTTTCAAATTGGTTATAACTGGGGGGGAGACAAGTCCAACCCGATCGTCGATGTAAACCATGTAAGCGAGATGACTTTATATGTGTCGGAGTTATTTATGAACGCCGGATGGCAGATAAAAACAATTGCTTTTTACTCTTATAGCAACAAAAAAGGGCTCTATGAGGATATTCACGATGATCTATTAAGAGGTATTATTCAAAATGCCAGGGATGCATCGGTAATAGAAGGTTTGGAAAAACATGTCCACAAACTTAATATGATGGGGAATAGTGAGTTTTACAAACGTCCCATATTTGTGTTTGAGTCCTGATTTAGCCGACATGCCTTAAAAATGCAAGAGCGGCGTCTCAAGGTGATAAATCAAGCGATTGACACCGCTTTCAAAAAACCCATTGACACAAATCTTTCCATGATGTTATATTCGGGGTGTGGGCCAGGCCAAATCGCCTATGTCAATTGAACATGGAAGGGAATGTTGTAGCACATGCAAGGTAAAGTGAAATGGTTCAATGCAGAAAAAGGTTACGGCTTCATCGAAGCTGAACAAGGCGGCGACGTGTTCGTTCACTTCTCCGCAATCCAAATGGACGGTTACAAGGCGCTTGAAGAAGGCCAAGCCGTTGAATTTGACATTGTGCAAGGCGCAAGAGGCCCGCAAGCAGCAAACGTCGTTAAAGTGTAATCATACGCATCCTTTAGGGTGCACCTACGAATAGAGAAACTGGTTACCAAATAACGATTTGCCGGCCACCCGCCTCGGAGAGATCCGAGGCTTTTTTATTCCCGCGCAAAAGTTCGATTGATGTTTAAGGAGGCAATCCAATTAAGATAGCATATTTTATAATGGCGCATCAGAATATCAAGCAGCTTTTCAAAACGATCAATGCGATCTACGACCCCTGGAACGTCTATTTGCTGCACATCGATGTCAAAGCTGGCGAGTCCTACAAACAAATGGTGGAACAAGCCTTCGCAAACTTTGGCAATATTAGGATTATGGCATCACGCGACATTGCTTGGGGTGCATGGACTCAAGTAGATATTCAATTAGAAGCCATCATCGAATTATTATCCCAATGCGACTGGGACTATTTCGTAAATATGTCCGGATTGGATTATCCGTTGAAGTCTCAGGCATACATCAAGGAGTATCTGCGGGTCCATCCCAGCAATTACATCCATGTCGTTGATGAACCTGAAGGGCACCGTTATGCTGCGGAGAGGTTTCGATACGATTTAGATGAAGAGGGGAACTTGATACGGGGCGAAGAAAAACCAATGTTTGCAGAAAGCTTCCCGGGTATGCAATCCCATTTTGGGTCCGGATGGTTTATCCTGACTCGAAGCTTTTGTGAGTATTTAGTTACCCATGAACAGCCCAAAAGGATAGCCGACTATTACAAGCACTGCTTGATGTCGGACGAATCCTACTTCCAGACGGTCATGATGAACAGTGGTGATAGATTCCCTCATTTTAAGCACAACTTGAGATATATCGTTATGACTCATACGGGACAGTTTATTTTAAACGCGGCGGTTCTGGATCCTTCCCATGAAGAGAACATGATGAGTTCCGGACTACTGTTTGCTCGCAAAGTAGATTGCACGTTGTATCCGGAAATGGTCGACCGCATTGATCGCGTCCTTTTCGCCCGATGAATGCGTCGTAGACCAAGATGCGTGAGACCGCTCACGCCTCACCAGACAAGTTAACAGAAAATTCTCATTTATTATCGGAATGTTTTGAAACGCCTCCTCGGACTGTGGTAAAATGGAGTCAGCAAAGGAGGTTTCAGCATATGAAATACAATGTTCGTGGTCAGCGCATGGAAGTGACGAACGCTCTTCGGGATTATGTCGAGAAGAAGCTCAGTCGGCTGGAACGGTATTTTGAAGCGCCTCCCCAAACCGACGTCCATGTCACCCTTAGCGTCACCAAGGGGCGGCATGCCGTCGAGGTCACGATCCCTTTGCCAAACTTGCTGCTAAGGGCGGAAGAGAAGAGCGGCGACATGTACGCGTCGATCGATCTCGTCGTGGACAAACTGGAACGCCAAATTCGCAAGCACAAGACGAAGATGAACCGCAAGCTGAAGCACCTGAACTCCTCCAAGGTGATGTTCAGGGAGGAGGCCGAATCGGCCGGACATACGGCAGCGGCGCTGCTGACGGACGAGGAAGAGGATTTCGAGCTCGTACGCACGAAGCGGTTTAAGTTCAAGCCGATGGACGTCGAAGAAGCGATCCTGCAAATGAACCTCGTCGGACATACGTTTTACGTCTTTGCGAATTCCGCCACGAAGGAAGTGAACGTAGTCTACCGCCGTACGGACGGGACCTACGGTCTGATCGAGTCGGACAACTAAACTTTACAAATGGATGCCCCGGCAATCTTTGCCGGGGCTTATTGATGTCCTCCGCGCCCGGCCTTCCTTGCCCCCATATCTCCAAGCTGTTAAAATAAGTAGATACGGCCATACCCGCATAAGGAAGGGGTCCAAACATGCTCGGATTGGTTAAAAAGATATTCGGAGACGCCAACGAACGCGAAGTGAAGAGGCTCACCAAGACGGTGGAGCAAATCAACGCGATGGAGCCGTCCGTTTCGGGACTAAGCGACGAACAGCTGCGCGCGAAGACGGATGAGTTCCGCGGCCGCCTGGAGAAGGGCGAGGAACTCGACGACCTGCTGCCCGAAGCGTTTGCCGTCGTCCGCGAAGCCGCGAAGCGCGTCCTGAAGATGCGCCATTTCGACGTGCAGCTGATCGGCGGTATGGTGCTTCATCAAGGCAAAATCTCGGAGATGAAGACCGGGGAAGGGAAAACGCTCGTCGGCACGCTCGCCGTCTATCTGAACGCCCTGTCCGGCAAAGGCGTGCACGTCGTCACGGTTAACGATTACCTGGCCCAGCGCGATAGCCAGCTCATGGGGCAAGTGTACGGGTTCCTGGGCATGACGGTCGGATGCAACCTGAACGGCCTGTCTCACGAGGAAAAGCAGCTGGCGTACGCATGCGACATTACGTACGGCACGAACAACGAGTTCGGCTTCGACTACCTGCGGGACAACATGGTGCTCTACAAAGAGCAAATGGTCCAACGGCCGCTCTACTACGCGATCATCGACGAAGTGGACTCCATCCTCATCGACGAGGCGCGGACGCCGCTGATCATTTCCGGACAAGCACAGAAGTCGACGCAGTTATACTATGCGGCAGACCGTTTCGCCAGCCGGCTCAAGGAGACCGACGATTACACGATCGACGTGAAGATGCGCACCATCGTGCTGACGGAGCAAGGGGTGACGAAGGCTGAAGAAGCGTTCAACATCGACAACCTGTTCTCGCACGAGCATGTGCTGCTGAACCACCACGTGAACCAAGCGCTGCGCGCTCGCTATATTATGAGACGAGACGTCGACTACGTCGTGCAGGAAGACGAAGTCGTCATCGTCGACGAATTCACCGGCCGCCTCATGGCCGGCCGTCGCTACAGCGACGGGCTGCACCAAGCGATCGAAGCGAAGGAAGGCCTCGAAGTCCAAAACGAGAGCATGACGCTTGCAACGATCACGTTCCAGAACTACTTCCGGATGTACCGCAAGCTGGCCGGCATGACCGGTACGGCGAAGACGGAGGAAGAGGAGTTCAAGCGGATCTACGGCCTCGAGGTTATCCAGGTCCCGACGAACCGGCCGAACATCCGCGCCGACATGCCGGACGTCGTCTACAAGTCGGAGAACGGCAAGTTCCGCGCCGTCGTCGACGAGATCGTCAAGCGGCACCAGACCGGCCAGCCGGTCCTCGTCGGCACCGTCTCGATCGAGAACTCCGAGCGGGTATCCGAGATGCTGAAGAAGAAGGGCATCAAGCACCAGGTGCTGAATGCCAAGTACCATGCCGAGGAAGCGACGATCATCTCGAGCGCGGGCCAGCGCGATACCGTGACGATCGCCACGAATATGGCCGGCCGCGGTACGGACATCCTGTTGGGTGAAGGCGTGCCCGATCTGGGCGGCCTGCACATCATCGGGACGGAGCGCCACGAGAGCCGCCGGATCGACAACCAGCTGCGCGGCCGCGCCGGCCGTCAGGGCGACCCCGGCTCGTCGCAGTTCTACCTCTCCATGGAGGACGAACTGATGCGCCGCTTCGGCGCCGACAATATTATGGGCATGATGGAGCGTCTCGGATTCGAGGAGGATTCCCCGATCGAGAGCAAGCTCATCAGCCGCGCGATCGAATCCGCGCAGAAGCGGGTCGAGGGCAGCAACTTCGACGCCCGCCGCGTCGTGCTCCAGTACGACGACGTCATCAACCTGCAGCGGGAGAAGATCTACGGCGACCGCCGGCAGATCCTGTACGCGGAGAACATCCGCGACGTTGTCACCGGCATGATCAAGTCCGTCGTCGAGCGCGCGGTCGAGAAGCATTGCCCGGGCGACGACGTGCCGGAGGATTGGGATCTCGAAGGTCTCGCCACCTATGCACAAGCGACGTTCCTGCCGGAAGGCTCCGTCGACAAAGACGAGCTTTGGGGCAAGGAGAAGGAAGAGCTCGTCGAGCTGCTGCTCGCCAAGATCGAGAAGGTGTACGACGAGCGGGAAGAGCAGATCGGCGTCGAGACGATGCGCGAGTTCGAGAAGGTCGTCGTCCTTCGGGCCGTCGACAGCAAGTGGATGGACCACATCGACGCGATGGACCAGCTGCGGCAGGGTATCCATCTCCGCGCTTACGGCGGCAACGATCCGCTCCGCGAGTATCAGTTCGAGGGACACAACATGTTCCTGAGCATGGTCGAGCGGATCGAGGAGGAAATCGCGCTCTACATCATGAAGGCACAGGTAGAGAGCAACGTGAAGCGCGAAGCGGTCGCCGAAGGCCAGGCCGTCGACACCAAGGCCGAGGCCGGCCCGAAGCGTCCGGCCAAGCAGGAGCAGCGCATCGGACGCAACGACCCCTGCCCGTGCGGCAGCGGCAAGAAATACAAAATGTGCCATGGTCGCATAGACTGACCATGACGCGACAGCGGTGCTTTTCCGTCGGCCGGTCCGGCGGAAGCACCGTTTCGCATGTCGTGCAGCAACGAACTTTTACACGAGGTGAGGGTATCCATGGCAATCAACGATACGTCCGTCAAGCAAGACCTTCGCGAGACCGCGAAGCGATTACAGCAACTTAGGGGGTCTCTTTGACTTAGATCTCAAGCTGGAAATGATCGCGAACTTCGAAGAGAAGATGAGCGCGCCGGACTTCTGGGACGACAACGAGAAGGCGCAGGGCGTCATCACCGAGCTGAACGCGATCCGCAGCGTCGTCGAGCAATACCAGAAGCTGTTCTCCGAGCAGGAGGACCTGGAAGGGATGCTCGAGATTCTGGAAGAAGAGACCGACGAAGAAATGGAAGCGGAGTGGGTTGCGAGCGTCAAGGCGTTGAACGAGAAGGTGGACGGCTTCGAGCTGCAGCTGCTCCTCAATCAGCCCTACGACAAATCCCATGCCATCCTGGAGCTGCATCCCGGCGCGGGCGGCACCGAGTCGCAGGACTGGGCGTCCATGCTCTATCGGATGTATACTCGCTGGGCGGAGAAGAAGGGTTTTAAAGTCGAGCTGTTGGACTACCTGCCGGGCGACGAAGCGGGCATCAAGAGCGTCACGATTATGGTCCGCGGCTACAATGCCTACGGCTATCTGAAGGCCGAGAAAGGCGTGCACCGCCTCGTGCGGATCTCGCCGTTCGACGCGTCGGGACGCCGCCATACGTCGTTCGTGTCCTGCGACGTCGTGCCGGAAATCCCGGACGACATCCAGATTGATATCCGGCCGGAAGACCTGCGCGTCGACACGTACCGCGCGAGCGGCGCCGGCGGCCAGCACATCAACAAAACCGACTCCGCGATCCGGATCACGCACTTGCCGACCGGCATCGTCGTCGCCTGTCAGACCGAGCGCTCCCAGATCTCCAACCGCGACCGCGCGATGAAGATGCTTCAATCCAAGCTTTACGAGAAAAAGATTCAGGAGCAGCAGGCAGAGCTTGCGGCGATCCGCGGCGAACAGCTCGACATCGCCTGGGGCAGCCAGATCCGCTCCTACGTCTTCCATCCGTACAGCATGGTGAAGGATCACCGCACCAGCGTCGAGACCGGCAACGTGCAGGCCGTCATGGATGGCGAACTCGATCCGTTCATCGACGGGTATTTGCGGAGCCAGATCCGGCAAGACCAGAACGACTAAACGCCTCCGGCGTATGCGCGCTTGCGGTCGATCCGCATTTGCATAGCTTCTCCTACAAGTTCTTACACTACCAGGTGTAAGAACTTTTTTGAGCGGTCGGCCGCGATTCGATTTCGAATCCTGCCGACTGCGTTCCGCACAGCTTTGACGCGGCCTCGTTGCGTTCAGCCATCGCCGCCGCCCGACGGGTTCGCCTTCCTTGTGCGCTTGGCGGACCCGTTTTTGCTTGCCAGATTCCGCGTATCCGAAAGGAAGTCGCCATCATGTCCAATTCGTCCAGCCTCCCCCGGGGCGTACAGCTGCCTCTAGAGCTGCGCCCCAACAAACGCCGGCGCAAGCCGCGCTCCCGCGTCTTCCAGGAAACGACGTCGCTCCTCCTGCTGATCGCAGGCGCCTTCCTCGTCGCGTTCAGCTTCAATATGTTCCTCCTGCCGAACAAGATCGCCTCCGGCGGCGTGTCCGGCATCTCCGTCATCGTGAACGCGCTGTTCGCCATCCCGCCAGCCTACACCCAATGGGTGCTCAATATCCCGCTCTTTATCGCGGGCATCTTCGTATTCGGCAGCCGCTTCGGCGTGAAGACCGCCGTCGGCTCCGTCGTGCTGCCGCTCTTCGTCCTGCTCACCGCCCATTGGACGCCGCCGACGCAAAATCCACTGCTCGCCGCCATCTACGGCGGACTGGGCGTCGGGATCGGCCTCGGCCTCGTCTTTCGCGGGCGGGCGTCAACCGGCGGGCTGGACGTCGCCGCCCAGATCATCCATCGCCTGACGGGTCTTACGCTCGGCATTGCCGTCGCGACGCTCGACGGACTCGTCATCCTTTCCGCCGGCATCCTCATCTCCCCGGAGAACGCGCTGTACGCGCTGATCGGGCTGTTCGTCACCAGCAAGACGATCGACGTCGTCCAGACCGGCCTCCAGACGTCGAAAGCCGCCTTCATCGTCACGTCCCAGCCGGAGAAGGTAAGCCAGGCGGTGCTGATCGATCTGGATCGCGGCTTGACCAAGCTCCAGGGCGAAGGGGGCTATACCGGCGAGCAGCGACCGGTGCTGCTAACGGTCGTCGGGCAAAACGAGGTGTCCCGGCTCAAGGCGCTCGTCCGCGAAGCGGACCCCGGCGCATTCGTCATCATCACCAGCGCGGCCGAAGTGCTCGGAGAAGGATTTCATGATCATCCATTGAATAAATAATCATTCGGATGTATAATGATTCACATCGAGAAGCTGCGGACCGATCTGCCATTCGGCTTTAGACATCCCCGCCGGAATTCGGTACAATGGGGATGGTTTGCCATTTCCGCGTTTGCGGATACGGCGCGATATTCGTTCGAGTTCTTATTCATCCTTTATATGACACCTACGATTAACGGGCTTGGATCCGGAACAGCGAACTTGAACCGCATTCGGGCCTGAACCCGGACACGTGCCGCCTGCGGGCGGCGCAGCCTATTTTTCTAGCAGAGGAGCGTCTCCGATGTCATCATCCTCCCTCGTACGCGCCGCCATTATCGGTTCCACCGGCTACGGCGGCGTCGAACTCATTCGTCTGTTGGCCGCCCACCCGCGCGTGACCGTCACGTCGGTCGTCTCCTCGTCGAGCGCCGGCGAGCCTTTTGCCGCGGGATACCCGCATCTGACGGAGATCCGCACCGACACGCTCGACGCGATCGACCCCGCGCTCATCGCCGGCAAGGCCGACGTCGTCTTCTTCGCCACCCCGCACGGCGTCAGCACGAAGCTGGCGGCCGACTTTCTCGCGGCGGGGATGAAGATCATCGACCTGTCGGGCGACTTCCGGCTGAAGTCGAGAGAGACCTACACCCAGTGGTATAAAAAAGAAGCACCGGAGCAGGACGTACTGGACCGGGCCGTGTACGGCATGTGCGAGCTGTTCGGCGACGAGGTGGCGGGCGTGGACTTCGTCTCCAACCCGGGGTGCTTCCCGACGGCGACGACGCTCGGCCTGTATCCGGCCGTGAAGGCCGGCTGGATCGATCCCGACACGATCATCGTCGACGCCAAGACCGGCGTCTCCGGCGCGGGCCGGGGATTGAGCCTGAGCTCGCACTTCTCCGAAGTGAACGAGAACCTGAAGGCGTACAAGATCCACCAGCACCAGCATACGCCGGAGATCGAGCAGGTGCTCTCCCGCGCGGCCGGCAGGCCGGTGACCGCATCGTTCACGACACATCTGATTCCGATGACGCGCGGCATCATGAGCACGATGTACGCCTCGCTCGCGGACCGGAGCCGCACGACGGCGGACTTCGCGGAGCTGTATCGCCAATTCTATGAAGGCCGCAAGTTCGTCCGCGTCCGGCCGACCGGCACGTGGCCGGCAACCAAGGAAGTGTACGGCTCGAACTACTGCGACATCGGCGTGCTCGTCGACGAGCGGACGAAGCGTCTCACGATCGTGTCGGTCATCGACAACCTCGTGAAGGGCGCCTCCGGACAGGCCATTCAAAACCTGAACTTGATGATGGGCTGGGACGAGACGCTGGGTCTCGAATTCGTCCCGGTGTATCCTTGATCGTACGCATTTATCGGCATTTATACGCGGCAGGCGAAACGGGGGAACGGATTGACCATGGGGAAGCGGTATGACATCGTGCCCGAAGGCGGCGTGACGACGCCCAAGGGATTTACGGCAGGCGGATTGCATTGCGGATTGAAAAAAACGGACCGCCACGATCTCGGCGCGATCGTTTGCGAGGTGCCGGCGGCGGCGGCGGCGGTCTACACGACGAATTTGTTCCAAGCGGCCCCGCTGCAGGTGACGCGCGAGAGCCTGGCCGAGGAGGGCAAGCTGCGGGCGGTCCTCGTGAACAGCGGCAACGCCAACGCCTGCACGGGCGAGCAGGGCGAACGGGACGCGCACGCGATGCGCGCCGAGCTGGCCGAAGCGATCGGCGTGCCGAAGCATCAGGTGGCAGTCGCTTCGACGGGTGTCATCGGCGAGCTGCTGAAGATGGACCGCGTATCCGCGGGCATCGGGCAGCTGCCGGCTAGGTTGAAGGGAGACGCGGCGGGGGCCGAAGACTTTTGCCAGGCGATTCTGACGACGGATCTGGTGAAAAAGACCGCATGCGTGCGGTTCGACGTCGACGGCCGGACCGTGACGATCGCGGGCGCGGCCAAAGGATCGGGCATGATCCATCCGAACATGGCGACGATGCTCGGCTTCGTCACGACGGACGCGGAGATCGGCTCCGAGGAGCTTCAGGCGCTGCTGCGCGAGGTGACGAACCTGACGTTTAACATGATCACCGTCGACGGGGACACAAGCACGAACGACATGCTCGTCGCGATGGCGAGCGGGCTCGCGGGCAACCGGCCGCTGACGCGAAGCCATCCGGAATGGGATGCCTTTGCCGAAGGGCTGCGCTACGTGTGCCAGGAGCTGGCCAAGGCGATCGCCCGCGACGGCGAAGGCGCGACCAAGCTGATCGAGACGACCGTCGCGGGCGCGGAGAGCGACGAAGCGGCCCAGGCGATCGCCAAGACGATCATCGGCTCGAGCCTCGTCAAGTCCGCCGCGTTCGGCGCGGACGCGAACTGGGGACGCATCATCGCGGCCGTCGGGCGCGCGGGCGTGCCGGTCAACGTGAACACGGTCGACGTTCGCCTCGGCGACATCCTCGTGCTCGAGCAGTCGCGGCCGATTCCGTTCGACGAGGACGCGGCGCTCGCTTATCTGAAGGGCGACACCGTCGCGATCGACGTGAACCTTCATATGGGCGGCGGTCGCGCGATCGCCTGGGGCTGTGACCTGACCTACGACTACGTGCGGATCAACGCCGCGTACCGGACCTAGGAGGATCGCGGCATGGCGACGAACCGATTCGTGATGAAATGCGGCGGCAGCACGCTGGCGGCGCTGCCGGACGCTTTTTTCCAAGACCTGAAGGAACTGCAGGAAAGCGGCGTTCAGCCGGTCATCGTACACGGCGGCGGACCCGCCATTAACGAGACGCTCGGCAAGCTCGGCATCGAGAGCAAGTTCCTGAACGGCCTGCGCGTCACCGACGAAGCGACGCTCGACGTCGTGGAGATGGTGCTCGCCGGCCGCATCAACAAAGAAATCGTGCGCAAGCTGCAGCAAAACGGCGCCCGCTCGCTCGGCCTCTCCGGCACGGACGGCCGGCTTATCGAGGCGCGGCCGGTGGCGAATGCGAACGAGGTCGGCCTCGTCGGCGACGTGACCGGCGTCAACGCGGCGCTCATCGAAGGCGTCGTAGCGCTCGGCTACCTGCCCGTCATCGCCCCGATTGGCATCGACGCGGCGGGCCAGCGTTACAATATCAACGCCGACACTGCGGCGGGCGCCGTCGCCTCGCATCTGGGCGTCGACACGATGATCGTCGTAACGGACGTTCCGGGCATCATGCGGACGATCGAAGGCGAGAAGCGCGTGCTGCCTCAAGCGACGTTCGCGGATATCGAAGAGATGATCGCCAGCGGCGAAATCTACGGCGGCATGATTCCCAAGGTTCGCGCCGCGATGGCCTGCCTGCACGGAGATGTGCGTGAAGTGCTCATCGTCGACGGCTCCGCGCCCCGCGTGCTGAGCCGGGCGGTGCGCGAAGGCGGCATCGGCACCCGCATTTTGCGCGCTTGATTCTGCCGGACAGCAGGCATTCATCCGCCGACGGCGGATTTCTGGATAAGCGCATGAAGCGCCTGCCTGCGTAGGGCATCTGGCAATTTTGGCAGAAAAGCAGCAGGCAGCATGCAATCGGCAATAGGCATCACCCCGCCGACGGCGGATCCGAGGAGAAGGAGTGGGTAAAATGAGCAGCTTGTTCCCGACTTACGCGAGATATCCGATCACGCTCGTAAAGGGCAAAGGCAGCCGCCTATGGGATGACCAGGGCAAGGAATATCTCGACTTCATGGGCGGGCTGGCCGTGACCAGTCTCGGCCATGTGCCGGACGAGGTGAAGGACGCGATCGTTGCCCAGCTGGGCGAGCTTTGGCACATGTCCAACCTGTTCAGCAACCCGAACCAGGAGAAAGCGGCCAAGCTGCTCACGGACAACAGCTGCGCCGATGCGGTCTTCTTCTGCAACAGCGGCGCCGAAGCGAACGAGGCCGCCATCAAGCTGGCCCGCCGCTACCACCAGAAGGTGCTCGGCAACGGCCGCTACGAAGTGATCGCCTTCAACCAGTCGTTCCACGGCCGCACGATCGCGACGCTGACGGCGACCGGCCAGGACAAGGTGAAGGAAGGCTTCCTCCCGCTGCCGGAAGGCTTCGTGCACGTGCCGCTGCACGATCTGCCGGCGCTCGAAGCGGCGATTAACGACCGTACCGCGGCGATCATGCTCGAGCTGGTGCAGGCGGAGGGCGGCGTTATCGTGGTCGATCCCGAATTCCTGCGCGGCGTGCGCGAGCTGTGCGACCGCCACGGCCTGCTCCTCATCCTCGACGAGATCCAGACCGGCATGGGCCGCACGGGCAAGCTGTTCGCCCACCAGCACTACGGCGTCGAGCCGGACATCTTTACGCTGGCCAAAGGCATCGGCAGCGGCTTCCCGGTCGGCGCGATGCTGGGCAAGGCCAAGCTCGTCCCCGCCTTCGTCGCAGGCGCGCATGCCTCGACGTTCGGGGGCACGCCGATCGCCGCAGCGGCGGTCGCCGCCACGATCGAGACGATGCTGAAGCTGGACGCGCCCGGCCGTGCGGCCGAGGCCGGCGATTATCTGATCGGCAAGCTTCAAGAGGCGCTCGGCGATCTGCCGAACGTCCTTGAGATCCGCGGCAAAGGCCTATTGATCGGTATCCAGTGCGCCGGTCCCGTGGCGGACCAGGTCGCAGAGCTGCATCGCCGCGGCCTGCTCGTCGTGACGGCGGGTCCGACGGTCATCCGCCTGCTGCCGAGCCTCCTCGTCACCCATGAAGAAATCGACCGGGCGGTGAGCCTCATTGCCGCCGTACTAACCGAACAGGCGGCGGCGAAGACCGTCGCGCCTTAACGAGTAGGAGGGACTGTCTTGCAACCGACCGCAAACATGGAGGAACTTGCTTTGCAGCTCAAGGGCCGGGATTTTCTCGGTCTCGTCGATTACCACCCCGATGAAATCCGCTACCTGCTCGATCTGGCGATCGAGCTGAAGCGCAAGCAAAAGGCCGGCGAGATTTACCACCCCCTGAAGGGCAAGTCGCTCGGCATGATTTTCGAGAAATCGTCCACCCGCACGCGGGTTTCCTTTGAAGTAGGTATGTATCAGCTGGGCGGCCAGGCGCTGTTCCTCAGCAAAAACGACATTCAGATGGGGCGCGGCGAGACGATCCGCGACACGGCGCAGACGATGTCCCGCTACCTGGACGGCATCATCATCCGGACGTTCGGCCACCGCAACGTCGTCGAGCTCGCCCGGTCCGCGACCGTGCCGGTCATCAACGCCCTGTCCGACCAGTCCCATCCGTGCCAGGCGCTGGCCGATTACCAGACGATTCTGGAGAAGAAGGGCAAGCTGGAAGGGATCAAGATCGCCTACATCGGCGACGGCAACAACATGCTGCACTCCCTCATGATCGGCGCGAGCAAGCTCGGCCTGCATTTCGCGAGCGCTTCCCCCGAGGGCTATGAACCGGACGCCGAGCAGGTGCGCCTCGCCCGCGAGTTCGCCGGCGAATTCGGCGGCAAGGTCGACGTCCTGCGCGACGCCCGCGAGGCGGTCGAAGGCGCGGACGTCATTTATACCGACGTCTGGGCGAGCATGGGCTTCGAGGAAGAGCAGAAGGAGCGGGAGCGTGCCTTCAAAGACTACCAAGTGAACGAAGCGCTCGCCGGACACGCCAAGAGCGACTACCTGTTCATGCACTGCCTGCCCGCCCATCGCGGCGAGGAAGTGACCGAGGGCGTCATCGACGGCCCGAATTCCGTCGTCTTCGACGAGGCCGAGAATCGCCTGCACGCGCAAAAAGCGATCATGGCCGCCATCATGTAACCATTTTTCGAACAGAGGAGCGGTATCCCTACCATGGCTAAAGAAAAAATCGTGCTCGCCTACTCCGGGGGCCTCGATACGTCCGTCATCCTGACGTGGCTCAAGGAAACCTACGATGCCGAGATCATCACCTTCACGGCCGACATCGGCCAGCGCGAGGAGCTCGAAGGCCTCGAGGAGAAGGCGATCAAGACCGGCGCGTCCAAAGTGTACATCGACGATCTGCAGGACGAGTTCGCGAAGGACTTTATCTTCCCGATGTTCCAGGCCGGCGCGCTGTATGAAGGCCAGTACCTGCTCGGCACGTCCATCGCGCGCCCGCTGATCGCCAAGCGCATGGTCGAGATCGCCCGCGCCGAAGGCGCGACCGCCATCGCGCACGGCGCCACCGGCAAAGGCAACGACCAGGTCCGCTTCGAGCTGACGGCGGCCGCGCTCGCGCCCGACATTAAGGTCATCGCGCCGTGGCGCGACGAGGCGTTCCGTGCCGCGTTCCCGGGCCGCGCCGAGATGATCGCCTACGCCGAGAAGCACGGCATCAACGTTCAAGCCTCCGCCGCCAAGCCTTACTCGATGGACCGCAACCTGCTGCACATCAGCTTCGAGAGCGGCATGCTCGAGGATCCGTGGTTCGACTCCAGCGCGCCGGACGTGCAGGACATGTACGTGCTGAGCGTTTCGCCGGAACAAGCGCCGGACACGCCCGAATACGTCGAGCTCGACTTTGAAGCGGGCGATTGCGTAGCCATTAACGGAGAGCGTCTCACGCCGCTCGGCATCATGAACAAGCTGAACGAGCTTGGCGGCAAGCACGGCATCGGCCGCGTCGACATGGTGGAGAACCGCTTCGTCGGCATGAAGAGCCGCGGCGTCTACGAGACGCCGGGCGGCAGCATCCTGTTCGCGGCGCACCGCAAGATGGAGTCGCTGACGATGGACCGCGATGTCATGCACCTGCGCGACTCGCTCATCTCCAAGTACAGCTCGCTCGTGTACAACGGCTTCTGGTTCGCGCCGGAGCGTCTGGCGATCCAGGCGCTCGTGGCCGAGTCGCAGAAAAACGTCATGGGCACCGTCCGTCTGAAGCTGTACAAAGGCAACATCATGGCCGCCGGCCTCAAGAGCCCGGTCAGCCTGTACAACCCGCACATCGCGACGATGGAGGCCGATCCGACCCAAGCGTACGACCAGGGGGACGCCACCGGCTTCATCCGCCTGAACGCGCTGCGTCTGAAGGTATCGTCCGGCGTGAACGGCGCTTCCGGCCTGAACTAAAAGCGGCGGAAGGACGGCGAGCGGCCGGCGCGGCTTCCCCGTCGATATTCGGCGGCGGGGAGGCAAGCGTTTGGCACCGTTCGCTGGTTCGTTTCCGTCCCTCCAGGCCGCGGCGGACTGGAACCGTCGCCAACGGCCAAGGCCGGCAGGGAGCACCGCGGGCGCCGCGCGCCTTCGGGGCTCCCATTTTTGCCGTTTGGGACGGCGGACGGCTTGATCCTATCTTTGGGAGCTATTAGTTGCATATGTACCTCCATTTTGGGATCGTAAGGACGTTAAATGCGATTTAGTTGCATTTGTACAACTAAATTCCTGAAATAAGATCGAAAACGCGAGAATTCATGAAATTAGTTGTACTTTTGCAACTAAAGGGCGTAATTGGGCGAGATCGCGCGAAAAAGGATGTAAATTTGCAACTATTTACGGCAGGATGCGGATTTGCAATTATTCTCGGTAGGATGCAGGTTTGCAACTTTTCTCGGCAGGGTGCGGGTTGGCGAATCGCAAGTCGCGGAAGCAAGCCCGGACTTCCATGGGATCGCCGTTAGCGAGACGGCTAGCAAGCGCAGTCGAATATGCATAAAGACGAAAGGGGCAAACGCACGCATGAGCAAGCTATGGGGCGGACGGTTCACGAAAAAGACCGATCAGTTGGTTGAGGAATATACCGCGTCGATTCCATTCGACAAAGAGCTGGCCGAGGAAGATATTCAGGGCAGCCTGGCGCACGTCTCGATGCTCGGACACTGCGGCATCCTGCCGGCGGACGACGTCGAGAAGATCAAGGAAGGCCTGCTCAAGGTCCGCAATCGCATCCAGCGGGGCGAGCAGGAGTTCGCGATCGCGGACGAAGACATCCATATGAACATCGAGAAGGCGCTCATCGACGAGATCGGGCCGGTCGGCGGCAAGCTGCACACCGGGCGCAGCCGCAACGACCAGGTCGCGACGGACATGCACTTGTACCTGCGCAAGCGCGTCGTGGAATTCGTGGATCTGCTGTCCAAGCTGCAGAACGCGCTGATCGGACAGGCCAAGGCGAACCTGGACACCATCGTCCCGGGTTACACGCATCTCCAGCGGGCTCAGCCGATCCTGTTCGCGCATCATCTGATGGCGTACGTGTCCATGTTCGGCCGCGACATCGAGCGCTTGCAGGACAGCTACAAGCGCATCGACGCCCTGCCGCTCGGCGCGGGGGCGCTGGCCGGCACGACGTTCGCGATCGACCGGCACTATACCGCCAAGCTGCTGAACTTCGGCCGCGTCTACGAGAACAGCCTCGACGCCGTCAGCGACCGCGACTTCATCGTCGAGTTTCTGGCCGGCGCCTCGCTGATCATGACGCATCTGTCGCGCCTGAGCGAGGAGCTGATCCTTTGGTCGAGCACGGAGTTCCAGTTCGTCGAGCTGGACGACGCGTTCTGCACCGGCTCGAGCATCATGCCTCAGAAGAAAAACCCGGACGTGCCCGAGCTCGTTCGCGGCAAAACCGGACGCGTCTACGGCAACCTCGTCGGCCTGCTGACGGTGCTGAAGTCGCTGCCGCTCGCCTATAACAAGGATATGCAGGAAGACAAGGAAGGCATGTTCGACACCGTCAAGACGCTCCAGGGCGCGCTCCAGCTGTTCGCGCCGATGATCGAGACGATGAAGGTGCGCAAGGAGCGCATGCGCCGCGCCGTCGACCAGGACTTCTCGAACGCGACCGACATCGCCGATTTCCTCGTGAACAAGGGCTTGCCGTTCCGCCAGGCGCACGAAGTCATCGGCAAGACGGTGCTGTACTGCATCCAGCAGAACAAGTTCCTGCTCGACCTCACGCTGGACGAGTTCAAGCAGTTCTCGCCGCTGTTCGACGACCGGATCTACGAAGTGCTCCAGCCGGCGACCGTCGTCAATGCGCGCAACGTCTACGGCGGCACCGCGACGAACCAAGTGTCCGAAGCGATCGCACGCGCCGAGGCCGAGCTCGCCCGCACGCAGGCGTGGACGGCCGAGTACGAAGCCAAAAGCCGCTAATCTTACGCGAATGAACGCAAAGAGGATCCCCGAACCGCCCGGCAGGCGGCTTGGGGATCCTCTTTTGCCTAAGCGGCGCATAACAAGACAGGGGAGGGGAGACCGTGCCGTTCCCGGGACGGGCTGTATGCTTCGGGCGAGAACGCGCCTAAGCCATCCACGCTATTTCATCCATCGAACCGTTCGAGCCGCCTACACCGGCTCCACCGGCGCTTCCTTGCCACCTTCGCCTGCGTCCGGGGGAGGCGCTGTCTTGCCTTCCGGCGGGGCGACGCGCGGGTCGGTCGGATTCACGGCGACGATCCGGTCCTGCGCCCGGTAGGTGGAGCGGTTCAGCTTGTCGCGCGAGGCGAGCGCGTCGTCGACGTATTTGAGCCGGAACGTGTCGACGACGAACCCGGCTGCACCGTTCTCGAGCACTTTCGTCTCGCCGGGCGCGACGCCTTCGTCCCGCACGTAGGTGAGCTTCGGCTCAAGCACCTTCACTTGCTCCGTTTTCAGCTCGTAGCGCACATGCTCATCCATCGTGCCGAACAGCTTGACGGTCAGCTTTTTGTCCGAGACGACCGTCTTGATCAGCAGCAGCTTGCCGGTTTCGTTGCGGAACCGGAAGTCGATGTAGCCTTCGGCGAACGTAGCGTCCATGCCCGCGGGCAAATAGCTGACGGGAAGCGAATGGTTCCGGCGCTCGACGATGCCGATGCCCGAGACGCGGAGGATGGCGTTGTACAGCGTGCTGGACACCTGGCAGATGCCGCCTCCGATGCCGGGCGTCAGCTTGCCCTTGACGATGACGGGCGCTTCCCGGTATCCGTACGCCTTCTCCGCTTTGGCGACGATCTCGCCGTAGGAGAATTCGTCGCCCGGCTTCAGCAGCGTGCCGTCCAGCGCCATCGCGGCCGCCGTCACGTTATGCGAGCGGCCTTCGCCGCTCGTCGAGAACGACGTCGTGAACTCGGCGATTTTGCGTTCGAGTCCTTCGTCGCGCAGAGAAGCCACCGTCACCTCGGGTTGGACGGGCACCGTCGGCAGCTCGAGACCCAAGGCGCGGATGCCGCCGCTAGAAGCGCCGTCCGCATCGGCGAGCGATCGGGGCGCGCCGCGCTTCACCGCTTCGAACAATCCCGCGACGTCCAGCGAGGCGCCGGCGACTTCAGGCGTATAGACGACTTCGTCCCGCTCGTTGATCGTCCGCGCGGCGTTCTTCGGGGCGATCTCGGCCTCCGCCGCCCAGCGCGCCTCCGCCCGGTCCGCGAATGTCTCCTCGTCCCACGTCACGCCGAGCGGGTAGCTCTCCAGCAGCTGGCGTTTGACTTTCCCCTTCGTCCACCAGCCCGCGTCCCGATACCGTTCGAAATCGCGGAGCGCCTCGTCGGCTTCGACCGCCATGCCGAGCTCGCGCAGCGTATAAGCGTCACCGTCCGCCCGCGCGGCTTCTTCGCCTAGCGAGACGCGCTGACTCACCAGCGCTTCCGTCCGGGACCTCACGAGCGCAATCGCGTCCTCCGCCTCCATGCCGCCGACCGCCAAGCCGCCTACCGTCAGCCGCTCGGGCAGCCGGCGGTCGGCGTCCCGGCTGAACGCGTACCCGCTGGCGGCCCCCGCGCCCAGCGACAAGGCGACGAGGACGGCGGCGGTCCACCTCCACGCTTTTCTCATTGGACAACCTCCATCCCAGAATCATCCAGAATAGCAACTGCGATCCAATTACTAGACGTATCGAACCGACGAAACGTTTTTCCTAAAGATTAGAAATTTCTAAAAAAATTCGTGCGACCCAAGCCCCATGGCGCTTGCCGGGTTTCGACAAGACCGAGAAAACTGCGGAGAATGATCGACAAATAAAGGATTTTATTGCATGATGTCGAAGTACCTAAAGTCCAAGTCAAGCCGAAATTTTCCACCAGCATACCGAATCAGTCCGACAGGAAGTGATTGCATGATCGAAATGCACGACATCTGGAAGACGTATCCCGACGGCACCTCCGCGCTCCAAGGCGTAAGCGTCGTCATCGACCGGAACGAATTCGTCTACGTCGTCGGGCCCTCGGGGGCCGGCAAGTCGACCTTCATGAAGCTCATCTACCGGGAAGAAGTGCCCACCAAGGGGCAGCTTTCCGTGAACGGGTTCAATATAGGCAAGCTGAAGCAGCGCAAAATTCCGTACGTCCGCCGCAATATCGGCGTCGTATTCCAAGATTTCCGCCTCCTCCCCAAATTATCCGTCTTCGAGAACGTCGCCTTCGCGATGGAGGTCATCGAGTCGCCGAAGCGGCTGATCCGCAAGCGGACGATGGAGGTGCTGGATCTGGTCGGCCTGAAGCACAAGGCTGCCAGCCTGCCGGCCCAGCTCTCGGGCGGGGAGCAGCAGCGCGTCGCCATCGCCCGCGCCATCGTCAACAACCCGTCCGTCATCGTGGCGGACGAGCCGACGGGCAACCTCGATCCGGAGACGTCCTGGGGGATCATGAAGCTGCTCGAGGAGATCAACTTCAGAGGCACGACCATCGTCATGGCCACGCACAACAAAGAGATCGTCAACTCCTTGCGCAAGCGCGTCATCGCCATCGAACGGGGCATGATCGTCCGGGACGAGCAGAGAGGGGAATACGGCTATGAAGCTTAACACCCTCCTGCGCCATGTTCGCGAAGGCGCGAAAAACGTATTCCGCAACGGATGGATGTCGTTCGCATCCATGGGCTCGATCGTCGTCTCTTTATTCGTACTCGGCGTCTTCATGCTTCTTGCGCTGAACGTCAACAAGCTTGCCGACCAGTTCGACAGCCAGGTGCAGATCAGCGTCTTCCTGCAGACCGGCACGAATCAGTCGAAGATCGAAGAGGTCGAGCGCCTGATCGGCCGGGTCCCCGAGGTCAAGAAGGTGACCTTCATTTCCAAGGAAGAAGGCCTGAACCGGCTGCGCGAGAGCCTCGACGAGGATGCCCGCAGCGCGTTGGACGGCTACGAGAAGGAAGACAATCCGCTGCCGGACGCGTACGACGTCGAATTGTTCGACCCGCAGCAGGTCGCCTACGTCGCCAAGCAGATCAAAGCGATTAACGAGACCGACGCGTCGAAGCCGATTCTCGGCGTCAAATATGGCCAAGGCACCGTCGAAAAGCTGTTCCGCATTACCAACGCCGTGCGCAATATCGGTCTGGTCATCGTCGCGGGACTTGCCGTGATGGCGATGTTCCTCATTTCGACGACGATCAAGATGACGATTCTGGCCCGGCGCCGCGAGATCGGCATCATGAAGCTGGTCGGCGCGACGAACAACTTTATCCGCTGGCCGTTCTTCATCGAAGGCGTGCTGATCGGGGCCGGGGGTTCGGCGATCACGACCGCGCTTCTGCTCTACGGATATTCGAAGCTCATCAAGACCGCGCAATACGATCTGGGGCTCATGCTGATCCAACTGGCCGAACTGAAGGAAGTCGGATGGATGGTAGGCGGCACGCTGCTCATCTTGGGCACGCTGCTCGGCATCTGGGGAAGCGTCGTCTCCGTACGCAAATATTTGAAAGTATAGTCGTCCGTCGCCCTTGAACCATTTGAAGGAGGACAGCCGTGAAGAAGCGATTGTTGGCCCTGACGGCCATGCTGGTAGGTCTGGTGTTCTTGCTCCATCCTTACGACAGCTACGCGGAGACGAGCCTGCAAAAAGTCGAACGGGAGCTCAAGCAGATACAGGCGCAGATGAACGAGGCGGCCAAGAACAAAAAGGATGCCGAGAAAAAGACGGTCCATCTGAACGCGCAAAAGCAAGCGACCGCAGCGGATATTAACCAACTGATGGCGCAAATCCAGAAGGCGGGCGACGACCTGGACGCGACCCAGAACAAGATCGACGCCGCCGAAGCCAAGCTCCTGAAGACGACGGCCGAGCTGGAAAAAGCCGAGAACGCCCGCGCGAACCGCGACGAACTGCTCAAAAAGCGGATTCGCCTTATGTATACAAATGGGGCCGTCTCTTATGTGGACGTCCTGATGAGCTCGACCAGCTTCAGCGACTTCCTGAACCGGTTCCAGTCGCTGCAGTCGATCATGCAGCAGGACAAGGACGTGCTCGAGCAGACCAAGTCCTACAAAGCGCTGGTCGAGGACAAAAAGGCGCAGGTCGAGCAGGAGTTGGGCAGCGTTAAGACGCTGTATGGCGAGATGGCGACTCGCAAAGCCGACCTTGAGGCTAAAGAAAAGGACAAGGAAGTCCTCGTCGCCAGCCTCACCAAGCAGATCGAAGAGACCGAGGACATCAGCGAGGAAGCCGAAGCGGCGCTCATGGAGTTCGGGAAAAAGTACTCCAAGCTGCTCGAGCAAAAAAACGCGCTTAAAAACTACTACAAGGGCGGCAAGCTCGGCGTACCGCTCAAAGTCAACTATCGCATCTCTTCGCCGTTCGGCTACCGGACGCATCCGGTCTCGGGCGAGAAGAACAAGCTCCACACGGGGATGGACATGGCCGCGCCGAACGGCACGTCGGTCTATGCCGCGGAATCGGGCGTCGTCATCGTCGCGCAAACGTGGAGCGGGTACGGCAACTGCATTATTATCAACCATGGCGGCGGCCTCTGGACGCTCTACGGCCACTTGAAGCCGGGCGGCATCCTGGTCAAGAAGGGCGAGACGGTCAAGCGCGGCGAGAAGATCGGTCTCGTCGGCATGACCGGCACCGCGACGGGGTATCATCTGCACTTCGAAGTACGCAAGGACGGCACGCCGGTCAACCCGGCGCCATATCTGAAGTAATTTATCGCGTTCAGCGCCACACAGCCGTTGCAGCCCCGCGTGCCAGCAGGGGGCTGGCGGCTGTTTTGGCTTTGCCGACGCCACTCTTTTTTATTTACCCATGCGACATGTTGCCATATCGCCTTTGCACGATGGATAATGATGGAAGAAGACACATAGGTTAGATTAGGACGGGACGAGTCAGGGAAAGCGGAGGAGGAGCGACAGTGCTGCTGCGGGGCCGTACGGTATTGGGGCTGATGGCGGGCACGGCGGTCGTTGCGTGCGCGGCGACCGTCGGCGTGCTGAGTTGGACGAACGAAACGCCCCTATGGTCTGCCGCGCGCACGCAGCATGTCCAAACGGACGATTCGCCCGCTTCGCGGCCGGGACATGGGCTGTGGGACGAACGGCAATGGGACAAGCTGGACAAAGCGCTGGCGCTTATCGGGAGCAAGGCGCTCCAGACGCCGGACGGGGACAAGCTGCTGGACGGCGCGATCAAAGGGATAGTCGGGGCGCTAAGCGACCCTTATAGCGATTATATTCCAAGCAAGGAAGCGGACAAATACACCGACAAGCTCCGGGGGACGTTCAGCGGAATCGGCGCCAAGCTGGAGCCGGACGGCGACTTGTTCGTCGTCGTCGACCTGATGAAGGACTCGCCTGCCGAACGCGCGGGCTTGCGGTTGAAGGACGTGCTCTTGTCCGTCAACGGTCAGTCGCTGAGCGGGCTCAGTCTCGAGGAGGCGACGGCGAAGGTCCGCGGTCCGAAGGGGACGAAAGCCAAGCTCGTCGTCCGCCGTCCGGGGACGGAAGCGCCACTGCACCTGGAGCTGGTGCGAGAGGTTCTCGACTACAAGACGGTCGGCAGCGAGCTCGGCGCCGACGGCGTCGGGCGGCTGTGGATCAGCTCCTTCACGTTCGATACGGGAGAGCGCGTCGCCCAGGAGCTGGAGAAGCTGGAGGCCGGCGGCATGAAGGCGCTCGTCCTGGACGTGCGGCACAATCCGGGCGGCGTGCTGGCGTCGGTGCTGGACGTAGCCTCCCAGTTCGTGCCCGGCGGACGGACGATCGTCGTCTACGCGTCCGCCGACGGCGTTCAACAGCCGGAGAAAGCAACGGGCGAACCCGAACGGGGCAAACCTTACCCGGTCGTCGTCCTGATCGACCATGAGACGGCCAGCGCGGCGGAGATTCTGGCCGGCGCGCTGAAGATGACGATCGGGGCGACGCTTGTCGGGGAGACGACCTACGGCAAAGGCACGGTGCAGATTAGCTACGAGGATCTCGGCGATGGCAGCCTTGTGAAGCTGACCGTTTCCAAGTGGCTGCTGCCGGACGGCACGTCGATCGACCGCCGAGGCGTGCGGCCGGACGCGGAGGTCGTACAGCCGGATTATTTCGCGGCCGTGCGGCTGACGCGAGGTCAGGTGCTGAAGCAGGATCAGATCGGCGACGAGGTGCGGAACCTGCAGTTGCTCCTCGCGGGGGCGGGATGCCCGGCCGACCGTCAGGACGGCTATTTCAGCGAAGGAACGCGGGAAGCCGTCGCGAAGTTCCAACGGCTTTCGGGCTTGCCCGAGACGGGAGCGGTCGACGATGCGACGGCGGAACGGCTGGAGGCTGCATCGTTCGCGGCGAAGCAGGACGAAGCGCACGACAAGCAATGGCAGGAAGCGCATGCGCTGGCGCTGCAGGCTGCCGGAGTCGGCGGGAAAGCCCGATAGGCAGCCGGGTAGTCGATGGGCCGAGAAGCGCTGGGGCGGTTAGTTAGGCTTGACGCCGGACGCGTTTGGGAAAGCGGACGCGGAGGCGCGCGCGGTTCGGGAGGCAGGATTTCGCCCGCGCGGCGTCGAATAGTCGAGGGAAAGGAAGCGCCATGCGGACCGAGCCGGCCGAGCAGATCGAGGAAGCCGGCGGCGGAGCGGAAGGTTGTGACAGAAGACATGGAGCTTGTGCTCGATTGGCTGCGGACAGCGGGGCAGGCCTTGGCCGGATTGTTCACGCTGCCGTATTTTTATATCGCGTTGTTGATCGTCTGGTGGCACGGCCGCCAGCAAGTCGTTCTTCAGCGCCAGCTGTTCCACGTGCGGCTGCGCGGGAGCATTCCGATGATGATCGGCAGATCCGTCGCGGGTTTGGCGGTCGGCGCGGCGTTGTCCGCGCTCGGCTTCGCCGCGGGAGCGAATCTGACGCAGGAGACGCTTCTTTGCGTTTGGGCGGCGACGATCGTGCTGGCGATCTTCCGGCTGCACTACATCTGTCTGGCTTATGCGGCAGGTGCCCTCGGCGTCGTGCAGGCATTGCTGGCATGGACGGGGTTGGAGTCTCGCGCCGGCGAGACGCTCGCTCCCGTCGCGCGCGCGCTGGCCGGGATCGACGTGCCGGCGCTGCTGTTTCTCGCCGGTCTGCTGCATATCGCGGAAGGCATTCTCGTGCGCGCGCAGGGAGCGCGCTATGCGACGCCGCTGTTTCTGGAGGGCAAGCGGGGCAAGCCGGTCGGCGCGTATTCGCTGTCCGGCGTCTGGCCCGTGCCGCTGCTCTGGCTGATTCCGACCGCGGGCGGAGCGGGGCTGTCGCTGCCGTGGACGCCGCTGTTCGGCCTGGACGGCGCGGGCGGGGCCGCCGCATCGGCGGCCGGCTGGACGCTCGCGGCGTTTCCGGTGCTGATCGGCTTCAGCGAGCGGACGGAGACGCGCTGGCCGGGCGACAAGGCTCGCGAAACCGCGCGCGGCCTCGTCGTCTACGGCGCGGCTGTCGCCGCGCTGGCGGCCGGCGCGGCTTTCTGGGCGCCGCTGACGGTTGCGGCCGCGCTCGCGGCTTTCGCGGGCCATGAAGGGCTGCTGCTGCGCGGGCGATTCAGCGAGCGCGGCCGGCAGCCGGTCTATGTGCAGCGCGGACGCGGCGTGACGGTGCTGGCCGTGCTTCCGGGGACGCCCGCGGCGGAGATGCAGCTCGAGGCGGGGGAGATCGTCACCAAGGTGAACGGCATGTCCGTCCGAAGCAAGGAGCAGCTGCATGCCGCGCTGCAGCTTCAATCGGCGTTTTGCAAGCTCGAGGTGCTGAACCGCGAGGGGCACGTGAAATTCGCGCAGCGCGCGCGGTACGCGGGCGAGCACTATCAGCTCGGCTTGATCCTCGCGCCGGACGAGGACGCCGAGTATGTCGCAGCCCCGCGTGCGGCTTCGCTGTGGCAGGGGCTGCGGCATGCCGGCGCGCGGCTGCGCGGCGAGCGCGGGGCCGGCTTGACCGGCGCTCGGGACGAGACGGCTGCGGCCGTGGAGGACGCGAGCACGGTTGCGGTTGAGGTTCCCGGAGAAAGGGGAGCCGGGGTGCAAGACGTCGGCGAGCCGGCGACCGGCGAAGCGGTGGCCGCCAGCGAGTCGACGGCGACCCGCGAGACGGGGACCGCGCTGCCGCCGGCAGTTGTCGCCGCGCCGTCCGAGCCGGGCTTGCCCCCGCGGCGGAGCCGGCGCGGTACGAGTTGACACTTGACACGTCATGTCAACGCGTACTAAGATGAGAAAGATTCGTTCTCTAGGGTTCCGCGGCGCGCGCCGGTCTGGTCCAAGGGAGAACGCGCAGTCCCGTTAAGCGGGAGGCGTCACGGAGGGACAAAAGCCCGGGAGTATCAGGATGTTCGGTCTCCATCAACGACGGAAGTTGATGAAGCGCCGAGCATGCCGATGCTCCCGGGTATTTTTTTATGCCGATATCTTTTCTGATCGGCGTAAAGCCCGCTTCGGACCGTTCCACGGCCGTGATTCCCGCGCTTTCCTGGGGCATCCTGATCAGAGGGGGTTGACATCATGAGTCGTCATTGGTTGTTATTGTTGATCGCGGGCTTGAGCGAGATCGGGTGGGTTTCCGGCCTGAAGCACGCGGACCAGATCTGGGAGTGGGCGTTGACCGCCGCCGCGATCGTCTTCAGCTTTGGCATGCTGCTGTACGTTTCGCGTGTGCTGCCGGTCGGCACCGTCTATGCCGTGTTTACGGGGATCGGCGCGGCGGGCACCGTGATCGGCGAATCCGTCTTCTTCGGCGTCAATCTCGATGCGGGCAAGCTCGCGCTCGTTATCGTCCTCGTGCTCGGCATCGCCGGGCTCAAGATGACGACGGGCCATGTCCCCGCAAGGGAGGAGGAGTAGGCGATGGCTTGGATCATTCTCATTCTCGCCGGATTGGGCGAGGTCGTCGGCGTCCTCGGTCTGAACCGGCTGAACGTTCGCCGGAACATCGGCGCCTGGACGCTCATGCTGGGCGGATTCGCAGCCAGCTTCGTCCTGCTGACGATTGCGATGAATTCGTTGTCGATGGGCACCGCGTACGCTGTCTGGACCGCGATCGGCACGATCGGCGCCACGGTGATCGGCATGTTGTTCTACGGCGAATCCCGCCAGCCGCGCCGCCTTTTTTTCCTCGCGCTGGTTGTCGGAGCCGTGATCGGGCTGAAGATCATGGAATAGGCATCCCAATGCATAAGGCGATCCTGCGGTTCATGCGTGAAGCACGGACCGGCAGGAGCGCCATTCTGATTTTTGGGGAATGTAGGTAGTTTACATACGCACATTGGTACCCCGCCAGCTTTTTTCGACGAATGTAGGTAGTTTGCATACGCACATCGGAGCTCGGCCGGCTTTTTCGAGGAATGTAGGTAGTTTACATACGCACATTGGTGCCCCGCCAGCTTTTTCGACGAATGTAGGTAGTTTGCATACGCACATCGGAGCTCGGCCGGCTTTTTCGAGGAATGTAGGTAGTTTACATACGCACATTGGTGCCCTGCCAGCTTTTTCGAGGAATGTAGGTAGTTTACATACGCACATTGGTGCCCCGCCAGCTTTTTCAACGAATGTAGGTAGTCTGCATACTTACATTGGTGCCCCGCCAGCTTTTTCGACGAATGTAGGTAGTCTACATACGCACATCGGCGGTGGTCCTTACTTTTCGATGGTTGGAGAACGGATGAACGGATTCAACCCTAAACAGATGCATTCGATCCGTACGCGATGTACAGACCGATCGCGCCGAGCACGACCGCCAGGCAGACCAGGACGAACAACGTGATCTTGACCCCGCTTCGAGGGACGCGACCCGAAACGAGGCCCGTCTGGCCGTTGACCATAAAGCGGTAGGGCTTGGCCTTGTATACGTAACGGGCGTTCCACACCGGCAGCAGCAAATGCTTAAACGTGCGGTCGCCGTAGTCCGTTCCGATGCGCAGTCCCCGAATTTCGTCGCCGCCGATCTTGGAGCGGATTTCCTTCGACAGCGTCTCATGCATTCTTTCCTCCGCCCGCTGCCAGCCGTCGGCCCGCGACACGGAATAGCGCTCCGCGATGAACCCGCTCAAGTACTCCGGTTTGTACGGCAAAAGCTGCGCCAGATCAAAGTTGCCAAGCTTCTCCAGCAGCTCGGCGTCGTATTGGCCGGAGGCGGGCACGAGAACGTCGTCGAACGACCTGCCGTACACGCCGCTGGTCGAATGCCAAACGGTATAGCGCTCCTGCTCCGTGTATCTTTCTGTTTTCCCGTTCACGGTGCGGGTTTTGGTGACGGTGCGATAATGATGAACGCCGACTTCGGCTGAGTAGACGGACGTCGTTTCCGCGTCGAACGTCCAGTACGGGACGTAGATCCCGGTCAGCTTGGCGTCGATGTCGCCTTTCTTGAAGGCGTTCGGCACGAACCAGCGCTTGCGTTTCCAGGCGTAAAAGCGCTCCGCCGCGGCCTTCACGGAGAGGCGAAAGGGGATGACCGATTCCGGGCGAATACTGCGCGAGCCTTGCTGGACAAGGACCTTCGGCGACCCGCAAAACACGCACGAAGCCGCCGTCTGCGTCGCCGGAATGAGCGATTGCCCGCCGCATTGCTCGCATTGCATCGCCTGTTGGGCGACGCCCCAATCAGTCCCCGCCGTCTCGTCCGCGTCATCGTCCGTCAGCCGATGCTCCTTCGGCGCGAGCAGGACGTTTTCGATCGGCTGATCGGTTCCGCAGTAATCGCATTTAAGTCGTTGGCTGTCCGCATCGAATCTTGTCGGTCCACCGCAAGCCGAACAAGGAAATCCGATCGCGGAGATCGCCTGGGTATCGATAGCCATAAGCCTGCCGCTCCTCCGATTCGCCCTCGACGGCGAACGACGCAGGGCGACAACATTTTCCACCATTATAAACGGAAAGACGGCCGGTGAGCTTCTTTTTTTTCGGAAAAGGCTGCCGCAGCCTTCCTTTTGTCGCGAGCATTGTGTTATCATGACATCCATATACGCTGCGCGATGATGAAGAAGAGTAATCGCCGGGAAGACCCAGAGAGCCGACGGGTGGTGCGAGTCGGCGTCCGAACGGCGGCGAATGGGCTTCGGAGCGTCCGATCCGATCCGTCCGAGACGGGGTAGGTGAGGCGGGCGTCTCGCCGATACAAGAGACGGGGCATCGAACGATGTCTGGCCAAAGAGGGTTCGCCGACGCATGCGCGGCGGGCCAATAAAGGTGGTACCGCGAAGCGACAACTTCGTCCTTTAACGAGGACGGAGTTTTTTTGTTTTCCGGAAAGGAGGTGATGGCCGATGGATGACGGCTGGCGTTGGCGAAAACAGGTCAGGTGGATCATGACAAACCGTTTCAAAACCATATGGAGGAGGATTTTCGATGCAACAACGCGTATTAACCGGCGACCGGGTCACGGGCAAGCTGCACCTCGGTCATTACCTCGGCAGTCTTCAAAACCGGGTCCTGCTGCAAGAGCGGCATGAATGCTTCGTCATGCTGGCGGACGTGCAGGCGCTGACGACGCATTTCGACCGGCCCGGACTTATCCGCGACCACCTGCGTCAGGTGGCGCTGGATTACCTTTCCGTGGGGATCGATCCCGGCAAGTCGACGATGTTCGTCCAATCGCTCGTTCCCGAGATCGCGGAGCTCACCGTGATCTTCTCGATGTTCGTCACCGTCAACGCACTGAGGCACAATCCCACGATCAAGGCCGAGGCTGCCGCGCACGGCTATACGGACCTGTACTACGGCTTTTTGGGCTATCCCGTCAGCCAGGCGGCGGACATCGCCTTCTGCAAGGCGACGCTCGTCCCGGTCGGCGAAGACCAGATTCCGCATATCGAGCAGACGCGGAAGATCGTTCGCCGCTTCAACGATCTGTACGCCCCCGTCCTTGTGGAGCCGCAAGCGCTGGTGGGCGATCGGCTGGAAGGGCTCGACGGGACCGGCAAGATGAGCAAAAGCCTCGGCAACGCGATCGCGCTCGATTGCACGACCGAGGAGCTGGAGGTTAAGGTGAAGCGGGCCAAAACGGATCCGAGCCGCATCCGCAAGGACGATCCCGGCCACCCCGACGTCTGTCCCGTCTACGGCTATCACCGGTCGTTTAACCCGGACGAAGCGGGAGAGATACGCGAAAGCTGCGAGAAGGGAACGATCGGCTGTACGGCGTGCAAGGCGAGTATCGTTCGGGCGCTGGACGGACTGTTGAAGCCGCTGCGGGAACGAAGAAGCCGGTACGAGGGGAAAGACGCATTTCTCGACGAGATGTTGATCGACGGCACGGAGCGGGCGCGCGCGATCGCCAAGACGACGATGGGCGAGGTGCGGGAAGCGATGAAGATCGACTACTTCGCGCGAAAATAAAAGAATCGGATGCCCGAACGCCCGGCAGCCGCCCAGGAAAAGTCCGGGGAGGGCTGCCGGGCGTTCGGCTTGTCCGCTCGGAAGACGCTTAGGAGCGCTGCGCCTGCCGCAGCACGAGAATTTCGACGCGGCGGTTTTTTTGGCGGTTCGCTTCCGTGTCGTTCGGGGCGATCGGCTGCGTGTCGGCATAGCCGGCGATTTCGAAGACGTCCTCTTTTAGCTTTTTCTCGTCGACGAAGTAGCGCAGCACGGACAGCGCGCGGCCGGCCGACAATCCCCAGTTGTCCCTGTAGACGGCGCCGTCCTGCAGCGGGAGGTTGTCGGTGTGGCCCTGGATGGAGATCGGATTGTCGAGGTCGGCGAACAGGCTGGACAGCTTGTCCAGGACGGGGCGCGCGTCCTTTTTGAGATCGGCTTTGCCGAGATCGAACAGGAAACGGTCCGACAGCCGGATCGCGATCCCTCGGGGCGTGTCTTCGACGAACACCTGCGTCTCCAGATGATTGGCCTTGACGTACGCCTGGACGACCTTCAGCAGATCCTGCAGTTGCTGCTCATGCGCCTGGATCTTCACCTCTCTGGCGGAAGAAGGCTCGGGGGAGGCGGAAGGCGCCGGGGTCCGGTACTTGGCCGCGTCGGTGGAGCCGGTCACGCCGGAGCCGAGCTCGAGGACGGTGTCGGCCTGACGGAACTGGAGCTGCAGCGAAGCAGCCAGCGAATCGTACTTTTTGATGTCCAGCTGGCTCATCGCGTAAAGGACGACGAAGAAAATCATGAGCAGCGTGATGAGATCGGCGTACGTGATCAGCCAGCGTTCGTGATTGTCATGCGCGGCTTGCTTGCGCTTGGTCCGGCTCCGCCGCATCGGACGCCACCTTCTTCCCCTGCGGAATGTCCTCCAGCAGCATGAAGGAGGTCAGCTTTTTGCGAATGAGATTCGGGTTCTCCCCGGCCTGGATGGCGAGGATGCCTTCCAGCATCAGCTCCATCGTTTGCACCGTTTCCGCCGCGCGGGCGCGAATTTTCGAGGCGATGGGGAGATAGACGACGTTCGCCGACGCGACGCCGTACAGCGTCGCCGTGAAGGCGACCGCGATCGAAGGTCCGAGCGAGCCCGGGTCCGACAGGTTGCCGAGCACGTGGATCAGTCCCATGACGGTGCCGATAATTCCCATCGTGGGGGCGAAGCCGCCCGCCGAATCGAAGATTTTGGCCTGTTGCTCGAGCTTCCGCTCGATCGCGTCGATCTCGACCTCGAGAATTTGCCGGTTCAGCTCGGGGTCGGTGCCGTCGACCACCATTTGGAGACCGTTGCGCAGGAAGGGCGTCGGATGCTCGACGACCTTGTTCTCCAGCGCCAGCACCCCTTCGCGGCGGGCGACCGTCGCGAAATCGACGAGATCGTCGATGATCGCTCGCGAGTCTTGCGCCTGCGGACGGAACGCCAGCCGCAGCGCCTCGGGAATTTGTTTGAGCCGCTGAGCGGGATGGCTGACCGCCACCGCGGCGAAGGTGCCGCCGAAGACGATCAGCAGCGCGGACTTCTCGATGAGTCCGCCCCAGTGACCGCCCTCCCACAAGAACCCGCCGATAAGCGCGGCGAGCCCCGCGAGGATGCCCCACGACGTCGTGTGATCCAGCCGTTTCAATGAGATCGCTCCTTTTTGACGGCGTTCCCTCTAATCGGTATAATAGACGGGAACACATATTCTGTTTCGCGTTGACAGTATATTCTATTTATCGGGATTCTAAGGGCTGGAATAATATAGGGCTTTGGTCTATGGGACAATGGAGGTGCGCGTAACGATGTCAGTACCGTCTGCTTTTAAGCTCATGTCCGAATACGAACCGCAGGGCGACCAGCCGGGAGCGATCCGGCAGCTGACCGAAGGGATCGAGCAAGGCAAAAAGCACCAGACGCTGCTCGGCGCGACCGGCACCGGCAAGACGTTCACGATCGCGCAGACGATCGCGAAGGTGAACAAGCCGACGCTCGTCATCGCCCACAACAAGACGCTCGCCGCGCAGCTGTGCAGCGAATTCAAGGAGTTTTTCCCGGAGAACGCCGTGGAATACTTCGTCAGCTACTATGACTACTATCAGCCGGAAGCGTACATCCCGTCTTCGGATACGTATATCGAGAAGGATTCCAGCATTAACGACGAGATCGACAAGCTCCGCCACTCCGCGACCTCGGCGCTGTTCGAGCGCAAGGACGTCATCATCGTGGCGAGCGTCTCGTGCATCTACGGCTTGGGCTCGCCGGAGGAATACCGGGACCTTCGGCTCAGCCTGCGGGTCGGCATGGAAAAGTCGCGCAACGCGATTCTGCACAAGCTGGTGGACATTCAATACCAGCGCAACGACCTCAACTTCACGCGGGGGACGTTCCGGGTGCGGGGCGATGTTATCGAGATCTTTCCCGTGTCGGTGGGGGATCGCGCGATCCGGGTCGAGATGTTCGGCGACGAGATCGAGCGGATTACCGAGATCGACGTGCTCACGGGCGAGATCATCGGCCAGCGGGAGCACGTGGCGATCTTCCCGGCGTCTCACTTCGTGACTGCCGAGGAGAAGATGAAGCTCGCGATGGTCAACATCGAGCGCGAGCTCGAGGAGCGGCTCGCCGAGCTCCGCGAGCAAGGCAAGCTGCTCGAGGCCCAGCGGCTCGAGCAGCGCACCCGCTACGACCTCGAGATGATGGCGGAGATGGGCTTCTGCTCCGGCATCGAGAACTACTCGGGACCGCTGACGTTCCGCGAGCGCGGCGCCACGCCGTATACGCTCATGGACTTTTTCCCGGACGACTACCTGATCGTCATCGACGAGTCGCACGTGACGGTGCCGCAGATCCGGGCGATGTACAATGGAGACCAGGCGCGCAAGACCGTCCTCGTCGACCACGGCTTCCGCCTGCCTTCGGCGAAGGACAACCGTCCGCTGCGCTTCGAGGAGTTCGAGGGCAAGGCCAAGCAGCTCGTCTACGTCTCCGCCACGCCCGGCCCGTACGAGCTGGAGCACTGCCCGACGATGGTGCAGCAGATCATCCGGCCGACGGGGCTCGTCGATCCGGTCATCGAGGTGCGCCCGACGAAGGGGCAGATCGATGACCTGCTGGGCGAAATCCGCACCCGCATCGCCAAGGACGAGCGCATCCTGGTCACGACCCTGACGAAGAAGATGGCGGAGGACCTGACCGATTATCTGAAGGAGGTC
This sequence comes from Cohnella baijiui, assembly GCF_020731285.1. Classification (GTDB taxonomy): domain Bacteria; phylum Bacillota; class Bacilli; order Paenibacillales; family Paenibacillaceae; genus Cohnella. Next base: position 27,548 of record NZ_JAJFOW010000011.1, on the reverse strand, counting down.
GGCATCAAGGTCCGCTACCTGCACTCGGATATCAAGACGCTGGAGCGGATGGCCATCCTCCGCGACCTGCGCATCGGCACATTCGACGTGCTGGTCGGGATCAACCTGCTGCGGGAAGGGTTGGACTTGCCGGAGGTGACGCTGGTGGCGATCCTCGACGCGGACAAGGAAGGCTTCCTTCGGGCGGAGCGCTCGCTCATCCAGACGATCGGACGCGCGGCGCGGAACTCCGAAGGCCGCGTCATCATGTATGGCGACAAGATCACCGATTCCATGGAAAAAGCGATCGGAGAGACGGAGCGCCGCCGCGCGATCCAGATGGCATACAACGAGAAGCACGGCATCACGCCGCAGACGATCCGCAAAAAAGTGCGCGACGTCATCGAGGCGACGAAGGTGGCCGAGCAGAAGAGCACGTACCTGACCGGCATGGAAGGCGTCGACAAGATGACGAAGAAGGATCGCCAGTCCGTCATCAACCGCCTCGAGGCGGAGATGAAGGATGCCGCGAAGAACCTGCAGTTCGAGCGGGCCGCCGAGCTTCGCGACGCGCTGCTGGAGCTTCGCGCAGGCATGTAGCGACTCGATAGATATACGGAATACGGATGCGAACCTCTTTCCGCGATCGCGGGGAGAGGTTCTTTGCACGGCGGCTAGGGTCGACCTCGTTCACGGATCGGCGATCGGGGTAGAGGATAGCAGGACGGTCGGCGAGCCTCTGGCGCGACGAAGCCGGAAACATTTCGGACGGCGGTCCGGATTTCCATTTGCATGCCAGTTCCGGACGCCGTATAATGAAACGAGAACACATATTCCTATGCACGGATCGACTGCGGACGGTTTTTGAGCGAGCCCCGCCGTGACCGTTTGGAAAGGGGCTTTCCCGTTGGCTAACGAAAGCATCGTGATCAAGGGCGCCCGCGCCCATAACCTGAAAAACATCGACGTCACCATTCCCCGCGACAAGTTCGTCGTGCTGACAGGGCTGAGCGGCTCCGGCAAGTCGTCGCTGGCGTTCGATACGATTTATGCGGAAGGGCAGCGGCGCTACGTCGAGTCGCTGTCCGCCTATGCGCGCCAGTTCCTCGGCCAAATGGACAAACCCGACGTCGACTCCATCGACGGGCTGTCGCCCGCCATCTCGATCGATCAGAAGACGACCAGCCGCAACCCTCGTTCTACCGTCGGCACGGTCACCGAGATTTACGACTATTTGCGGCTCATGTTCGCGCGTGTCGGCCGCCCGCACTGCCCGGAGCACGGCGTCGAGATCACCTCGCAGACCGTCGAGCAGATGGTAGACCGCCTGCTCGAATTGCCGGAGCGGACGAGATTGCAGATTTTGGCCCCGGTCGTCTCCGGGCGCAAGGGCGAGCATAGCAAGCTGTTCGCCGACGTGCAGAAGCAGGGCTTCGTTCGCGTGCGCGTCAACGGCGAGATCCGTGACCTGTCCGAGACGATCGAGCTGGAGAAAAACAAGAAGCACTCCATCGAGGTCGTCGTCGACCGGATCGTCGTCAAGGACGACGTTGCCACGCGGCTTGCGGACTCGCTCGAGATGGCGCTCAAGCTCGGCGGAGGCCGCGTCATCGTGGACGTGATGGACAAGGAGGAGCTTCTCTTCAACGCCAATCTGGCCTGTCCGATCTGCGGCTTCTCCATGGAGGAGCTCGCGCCCCGGATGTTCTCCTTCAACTCGCCCTTCGGCGCTTGTCCCGATTGCGACGGCCTCGGGGTCAAGATGGTCGTCGACCCGGCGCTGCTTGTCCCCGACCGGGCCAAGAGCATCGAGGACGGCGCGTTCGAGGCATGGGCAGGCAGCACGTCCAACTACTACCCGCAATTCCTGCAAGCCGTCTGCCAGCACTTCGGCATCCCGACGGGCGTACCGATCTCGGAGCTGGACGACAAGCAGTTGAATACGATCCTATACGGCACCGGCTCGGAGAAGATCCGGTTCCGCTACGAGAACGAGTTCGGCCACCGGCGCGACGCGCTCGTCCCGTTCGAGGGGGTCGTTCCGAACCTGGAGCGCCGCTATCGCGACACGGCTTCGGAGGGCATCCGCGAGTTCATCGAGGAGTACATGAGCGCCCAGCCCTGCGCGAAGTGCAAGGGCCACCGCCTGAAGAAGGAATCGCTCGCGGTGACGGTCGGCGGCCAGAACATGGCGTTCGTGACAGGGCTGTCGATCGGGGACGCGCAGCGATTTTTCGCCGGACTGGACCTGAACGAGAAGGAAAAGCAGATCGCCAACCTCATCCTGAAGGAAATCAACAACCGTCTCGGCTTCCTCGTGAACGTCGGGCTGGACTATTTGACACTGTCCCGCGCGGCGGGTACGCTGTCCGGCGGCGAGGCGCAGCGGATCCGGCTCGCCACGCAGATCGGATCGAGCCTGATGGGCGTCCTCTACATCCTCGACGAGCCGAGCATCGGACTGCATCAGCGGGACAACGACAAGCTCATCCGGGCGCTCGAGCATATGCGCGACCTGGGCAATACGCTGATCGTCGTCGAGCATGACGAGGATACGATGATGGCGGCCGACTACCTGATCGACATCGGGCCGGGCGCCGGCATTCATGGCGGCAATGTCGTCTCGCACGGGACGCCGGAAGAAGTGATGGCCGATGCGAACTCGCTGACGGGGGCCTACCTCAGCGGCCGCAAGTTCATTCCCGTGCCGCTCGAGCGCCGCAAACCGAACGGCAAGTGGATCGAAGTGAAAGGCGCGAAGGAGAACAATCTGAAAAACCTGAACGCCAAAATTCCGCTCGGCGTCTTTACGGCGGTCACCGGGGTATCCGGTTCGGGCAAGTCGACGCTCGTCAACGAGATTCTGTACAAGACGCTGGCCCGCGACCTGAACAAGGCGAAGACGCGTCCCGGCGAGTACCGGGAGATCGTCGGCATCGAGCATCTGGAGAAGGTCATCGACATCGACCAGTCTCCGATCGGCCGGACGCCGCGCTCGAACCCGGCGACCTACACCGGCGTGTTCGACGACATTCGCGACGTCTACGCGATGACGAACGAAGCGAAAGTCCGCGGCTACAAGAAGGGCCGCTTCAGCTTTAACGTCAAGGGCGGCCGCTGCGAAGCTTGCAAAGGCGACGGCATCATCAAGATCGAGATGCACTTCCTGCCGGACGTCTACGTGCCTTGCGAGGTCTGCAAAGGCAAACGCTACAACCGCGAGACGCTCGAAGTGAAATACAAAAGCAAGAGCATCGCCGAAGTGCTGGAGATGACGATCGAGCATGCGACGGAGTTCTTCCAGAACATCCCGCGCATTCATCGCAAGCTCCAGACGCTGCTCGACGTCGGCCTTGGCTACATGACGATCGGCCAGCCGTCGACGACGATGTCGGGCGGGGAGGCCCAGCGGGTCAAGCTGGCCGCCGAGCTGTACCGCCGCAGCACCGGCAAGACGCTGTACATCCTCGACGAGCCGACGACGGGGCTGCATGCGGATGACATCGACCGCCTGCTGCAGGTGCTGCAGCGGCTGGTCGACTCGGGCGAGAGCGTGCTCGTCATCGAGCACAATCTGGACGTCATCAAGACCGCCGACTACCTCGTCGACCTCGGACCGGAGGGCGGCAGCGGCGGCGGCACGATCGTCGGCACCGGCACGCCCGAGCAGTTGGCCGCCAACGAGAAGTCTTACACGGGCAAGTACCTCGGCCCCGTGCTGGAACGCGACCGCGCCCGCACCGAAGCGGCGCTCGCCAAAGCATAATGCAAATCGGACAGGCAGCTTGCCATGCGCAGGCTGCCTTTTTGTTTTGTTCGGAAGACGGCGTCGCGAGGTGGGCTTGCCATTTGCAGTTGAACTTGACGTGTCGCGGGAGGATAATGAAGGGAAGAGCGGCGCGAACCGCAAGCCTCATGAAATGTTCGCAGCCTAAACCATTCAGCACCTGAATTACGGGAGGTAGACGCGCCTTGGACATCGATCCCAAAAAAAACGCGGCGGAAGAAGCTGTTAAACTTGTGCAGGACGGCATGATCGTCGGGCTCGGCACCGGATCGACCGCCTACTGGGCCATTGAGAGGCTCGGAGAGCGAGTTCAGGAAGGGCTCCGCATTCAGACCGTCGCTACGTCGAAGCGGTCCGAAGCGCAAGCGCGCGAGCTGGGCATTCCGATCTTGCCGCTCGAAGACATCGAGCGCATCGATCTGACGATCGACGGCGCCGACGAAGCCGATGGCGACCGCAACTTGATCAAGGGCGGCGGCGGGGCGCTCCTGCGCGAGAAGATCATCGCGGCGCACAGCAAGCGGCTGGTAATCGTAGCGGACGAGTCCAAGACGGTCGAGACGCTGGGCCAATTCCCGCTGCCGGTCGAGATCGTTCCGTTTGGCGCGAATCTGACGATGCTGCGGCTCGCGGCGCTGCTGGGACATCCCCGCCTGCGGATGGACGGCGACCGTCCTTACGTGACGGACAACGGCAACTGGATCGCCGACTGCCGCTTCGGGACGATCGCCGACCCGGCGGGACTCGAACGCGAGCTGAACCTGATCCCCGGCGTCGTCGAGAACGGCCTGTTCATCGGCATGGCCGCGGCCGTCTACGTTGGACATGCCGACGGCTCGGTCAGCGTGCGGTAGGCTAAAGCATCCCGCTATGGAGGCCGTAACGAAAGATAGTTTCGTTACAGGGCCGGGTGTGAAGGGCTCAAAAACGGGAGGGCGGCAGCGATCGAGCGCGATATCGATTGGAAAGACATCGAATACCTCTCGCAGGGAACGGCCGACCAGCAGGACGTATACGAGCTGCTGACGCGTCGTCGCTGGCTGGAACGCCTGCTCGCCTACCATCCGATTCTCGTAGGCACGGTGCCTCTCGATCTGAACGTCCCCGGGAGCGATCTGGATCTCGTCTGCGAGCTGCCGGCGGAGGACGGGGGAGCGGCGTTCGAACGGGAGCTTCTCCATTGGTTCGGCCGTATGGACGGCTTCGCAATCGCGAAACGGGAGGTCGGCGGCCTCGCCCGTTGCAAGGCGAGCTTCGTTTGCGAGGGCTGGCCGGTCGAAATTTTCGCGCAGCCCGAGCCGACGGACCGTCAGAACGGTTACGTCCATATGATCGTGGAATACCGGCTGTTGCGGTTGTTAGGAGAGCCCTTCAAAAGCTGCGTTCGGGCGCTGAAGCGAGAGGGCGTGAAGACAGAGCCCGCATTCGCGCGGCTTTTAGGGCTGGAAGGCGATCCTTATGTCGCCATGCTGGGGCTGGCCGAGCGTTCGGACGAGGCGTTGTTTGCTCTCTTTGGCCGTTGGCAAGAAGGCGAGATCGCTTGGACGGAAAGGGGAGGGGAGCTTTGATTTTCGTCTGGCTGGCTTTGTGGGCGGTGGCGCTGTTTCTGCTCGTCTCCGACCCGCGCTCCTCCGCGATTCGCCGCCTTGCAGCCGTCGCGTTTCTCGGCGGCACGGGCGCGCTCGCCGCGGTCGTTGACGCCGGCTTTATTCCGGGGCTTTCTACGGAGGCGGCAAAGGCGCGTTGGGAGCCGCCGCTTTATCGGCTGCAGGTCGTCTCCGCGCTCGCTTCCTACTACGGTGTGCCTTACGCGTTCCTACTATTCGCCCTTGCTTTTCGGCCTGCCGGGTGGTCGATGGTGATGCGGCGGGGGCTGTCCGTCGCGCTGCTGCTGCCGATCGCGCTCTGCCTGCTCTTACTGCCGCCGTACACCGAACAGTACCCGATCTCCTTCGACATCGTCGTCTGGTGGGCGGTTCCCTACATCGCGTTCGGAGCAGCGCACATCTTGCTGCATCGCCCGCGTCACGCCCCGTTTTCGCCGGCTTATTGGATCGTCGTTCTGGCGGTGCTGCCGCCGATGCTTTTTCTGATGACGATGAACTATTTGCTGCCCAGTCTCGGGTGGCTCCGTCTATGGGTATACAATACGTGGATCGTAGGGCTGGCAGTGGCCTTCTTCTTGCTCGGTCTGTTCACCTACGGCTTTATGGGGACCAGGCTGCTCTTCGAGCGGCGCAGACTGGACTCGACGCTGCGCGCGGTCACGTCGGGAACCGCGATCCTGAACCATGCGATCAAAAACGACGCGGGCAAAATACGGCTCTTCGGGGAAAAGATGAAGCGTTACGCCGAGGAGACCGGGCAGCGCGAGCTGGCCGACGACGCCGAAACCGTGCTGAGCGCGTCCCGGCATATGCAGGAGATGGTGGCGCGCGTGCACCGGCGGACCGACGATCTGACGCTGCATTTGGCGGAGACGGACCTCGGCGGGCTGGTCGAACGGACGGTGGCGGCTTTTCAGCCGGCGCTAGGGGAAAGGCGGATCGATCTGGCTTGCGACGCCTCCTCCCGCTGGCGCTGCCGCATCGACGAGGCGCAAGTCGGCGAAGCGCTAAACAACCTCGTCGCCAACGCCGTCGAGGCGGTCGGAGGCGGAGATGGCCGGGAGGGGAAGGTACAGGTGCGGTTGACCGAAGGGCGGCGGGAACTGACGATCGAGGTTCGCGACGACGGTCCGGGCATGGAGCGGGCCCAAGCCGCGCGGGCGCTGGAGCCGTTTTACACGACCAAGCGCGGAGGGACCAACTTCGGGCTGGGCTTGCCTTACGCTTATCATGTCATGCGCAAACACGGCGGCACGCTGCAAATCCGCAGCCGCAAGGGGGCGGGGACGAGCGTCTACTTGACGTTCCCGAAGCGCAGGGTGCAGGCCGAACCGATCGCGGAGCGGCCGGCGGCAGCGGAAAGGAGAGGGACGATACATGGATAAGATTCGCATCTGGATCGTCGAGGACGACCCAGACTGGCTGCGCGGTCTCGCGGCGTATTTGTCGCGGGAGTCCGACCTGTCCGTGACGCTGGCGACGGACCGGCCGGAGCAGGTGCGCCGCGCGCTGGCGGGCGGGGAGGCGCAGCCGGCCGACGTCGTCCTGATGGACATTATGCTGCACGGCGAGCCGGAGGGGATCTCCCTGGCCGAGCAGGCGGCGGCCGTATCCGGCGCGCGGGTCATCATGTTGACGTCGATGGAGGAGAAGGAGCTGATCTTCCGCTCCTTCCAGGCGGGGGCGATCGACTACCAGCTGAAGTCCGACTTCGAAGCGCTGCCCGACGCGGTGCGGGCGGCGGCCGCCCGGCAGTCGTCGATCAGTCCGGCCGCGGCGGAGCGGATGCGCGAGGAGTTTCGCAGGCTGAAGCGGCTGGAGCGGGAGTTCGAGGCGAAGAAGCTGCGCGATCGCATCACGCCGGCCGAGCTGCAGCTGCTCGAAATGGTCGACCAAGGCTACTCCCAATCCCAAATGGCGGACAAGCTGTTCATTTCGATTCGGACGGTCAAAAACCACATCAACCACATCCTGAAAAAGCTGAAGGCCGGCGGCTCCAAGGCGGTGGCCAGGCAGGCGAAAGAGCTGGGTCTGTTCGACCGCAAGCCGGAGGACGAAGACGGGGGGCCGAGGTCCCTCTGAACTTCTGATCGATTTATCCCGAGATGGTACCACGTGAAGTTGGTACTATTTTTTTTGCGCCTTTTACCTAAAATGAAGGTGAAATCAAGCAAGCCAAGGAGGCGAACCCGCATGGCATTCGAAGCTTACTCGGCCGCGCATCTTGCCGCGCTCGCGGGAGCGGCAGCCGTCCTCTCGTCCATCCTCGCCTTTCGCGGCAGGCTGCGGTCCCCCGGGGCGCGGCGGACCGCGCGGACCGCGCTCGTCCTCGCCGCCGTCGCGTGCGAAGGCGCGATGCTCGTCCGGCGGGCGTGGCTGAACGATTGGGGGTTCGAAGCGCTGCCCTTCGAGCTGTGCAGCATGATGATCTGGCTTTCGGCGGCCGCCGTCTGGACCGGCAGCAAGCGGCTCTACGAGGTGACGTTTTTCCTCGGCATTTTGGGCGCTGCCCAGGCGCTGTTGACGCCCGATCTCGCCGCCGGTTTTCCGGACTACGACTACTTTCACTTTTTCCTCGGGCATACGGTGATCGTCGCGGCCAACGTCTACCTCACCGCGGTCGAAGGATACCGACCGACGGGAAGGTCCGTTTGGCGGGCCTGGCTGGGGCTTCACGCGCTGGCCGTCCCCGCGGCCGTCGCGGATCTCGCTTGGGGGACCAACTTCATGTTTCTCGCCCGCAAGCCCTCCGGCGCTTCGCTGCTCGATTTGCTCGGGCCGTGGCCCTGGTATTTGCTGCAGCTGGAGGCGGTCGCCTTGACGCTGATGCTGCTATTGTACGGCGCCGTACGGTTCGCCGATCGGTGGGCCAGTCGCCGTCCAACAACCATTCCGGGAGGAGAATCGTCATGAGCGATCGCATTCGCAAGCATCATCCTGGGAGGCATCTCGTTCCTGATCACTTGGGTGAACGGGCGGTGGAGCCAGAGCGCGGACGGCGTGGATGCCAAGCCGCCGGCGGGAGAATGAGGCGTCTTTCCTTGGAGGAGTTCCTGTTCCATAAAACCTCCGTCTGTTAAAATCAGGATATGAATCGGCGAGTTGGCGGATCGCGCGTTCGTTTCCGCCGGCCGGCTCGCACGAAAGAGAGGTCGACGCATATGATTCGAGGCATTCATCACGTCCAGATTACGATTCCGAAAGGCGGCGAGGCGGAGGCCAGGGCGTTCTACTGCGGCGTCCTCGGCTTGCCCGAGGTAGAGAAACCGACGTCGCTCCAAGGGCGGGGAGGCCTGTGGGTACGGGTCGGGGACCGCGACGTGCATATCGGCACGGAGGACGGAGTGGACCGAACGGCCACCAAAGCCCATATCGCCTACGAGGTCGAGAGCGTCCCCGCCGTCGCCGCGCTGCTGCGCCGCCACGGCATCGAGCCGATCGCTTCGGTACCGATACCCGGCTACGACCGGTTCGAGTTCCGCGATCCGTTCGGCAATCGGGCGGAGTGCATTCAACCGATCGGTTAACGGGGTCAAAGGTTCGCAACGCGAAGAAGGGGGAGCCCGAATGAAGCTGCACTACCGGAAGGCCGGGGCGGACGACGTGCCGGCGCTGGCCGAGATGAACCTGGAGCTTATCCGCGACGAAGGCAGCCGGAATCCGATGACATTGAACGAGCTCGCGGGCCGCATGACCGACTGGCTGGAGCGCGGGGAATACGTTGCCTGGCTGCTCTGCGACGGCGACGAGACGATCGGCTATGCACTCTGCCAACATCAGGAGCGGGGGAGCGAGGTCTATTTGCGCCAATACTTGATCCGGCAGTCCTATCGCCGGCGCGGCTGCGGACTCGAAGGAATCCATTTGCTGCGGGAACAGTTTGCTGGGATCTCCCTCTCGATCGACGTCTTGGACGGGAACGTCCGGGGCAGGCGATTCTGGGCCAAGGCCGGCTTCGTCCCCTACAGCATCCGCATGCGCCTCGATCCGCCGCAATAGCCCGCGTCCCCGACTTCGGTCGAGTGGCGGACAAGACTAACTGCGGGCAAGGAACCCGCCGTCCGACGATTCTGTCTTCGCGTTCCCCTCGTTACAATGAAGTCACTGGCCCGCCGAGACGCGGCGAGGCAAACGCGAGGGAGCGTGAGGATGATGAACGGGAAGACGGGCGGCGCCTGGGTGCTGGATGAAGGAGCGCTGGTGCGAGGCGGCAGCCACAGGCGGAATCTGGGGCAGATCGGATGGATGGCGTGGGAGCAGCTGTTCGCGAAGCTGCAGCGGCTCGGCAGCGTGTCGGTGACGGAGCACGGCATCTGCAAGGTCGTCGTCAAAAAACACCGCGGAGAACCGATCGAATGCGCCGACGGCACGCGGATCGAGAAGGGCGACTTGATCGGCGAGCTGCACCTGGATAATACGAAGGTGCTGGCCCTGACGGGAGCGGCGGGCTCCGAACGCGCCGCCCTGATGACGGCCCGTCTGGCCCGCGACTCGATCAAGCAGATCCACCAGGCGATGGAGCAGCGGGACGAGCTGTCCGAGGTGAAGGCTCTGATCGGGATTACGCTGCTGCATCGAGGGCTCATCCACGGCCTCGGTTTCGAGCAGCGCGGCCTCGATTCCAAGTGGTTCGCGCTTGGCAGCACGTTTTATTTGCGCTTGCTCCTGCGGTTCCTGCACCCCGAAGGCCGGGATCGGATCCGACGGCAGCGGGAGAAGCTGGTGCCGATGATGCTCATCCATACACGCGGGACGCTGGCCCGGCGTTTCTCCTCCTGAGGTTTTTTCTGAATCGTTCCATGTCCGAACGGCGCAACCCCATGCGCCGTTTTTTCGTCTAATGGACAGTCGAAACGCGGCTTTCCCATTAGATCGTCTGACGGATGCCGAGAACGGGCGTCTTGTGCGGGCAGGGGGTATAAAGACGAAGATGAAGAAGAAGCGGGAACGAACGGACGGCCAGGAGAAGCGGACGAACGGAAGGCAAGTGTGGAGATGGGGGCTGATGTTGGCGCTTTTCGCCGCGCTTCTGGCGAATACGTCCTGCGTCTCCTTCGCAGCCTTGAACGGTAATTGCCGCTACGCCGAAATCGATCGCGCCGACGCGCTGATGTGGCAGGACATCTACTTTGATCGAGAGGAGACGGCCAAGCCGGAGTCCGGTGAGCTCCGGACGCTCGCGCAGCCGATCGGGGAGGTGCGGTACAAGCTGGACGGGCAAGCTTGCGCGGACCATCGCTGGGCGAATGGGGACGCCACCAACCTGGAAGCCGGGACGCCGATCTACGCGCTGGCGGACTACAAACCGACGTTCCGGGTGGTGGCGGACGGGAGGGTTTACCAGGCGCTGGTCAATCCGCATGCCCGGACGATCGGGGATCTGTACGACATCGAGGGCAAGGTCAAGGAGATTTCGTTTAAGGAGGGCCGGATCGTGCTGGATCCGGAGGAGGAGCGGACGTTTACGGACCTGTACCTGAATGGCAAGTACGAAGGGATGGACGCGTTCGCCAAGCGTCGGCTCGCGGGTCCGATCGGCTTTCGCATTCGGCTGAAGGACGGCAGCGACGTGAGCGGCACCTACTTTTTGACGAACGGGCCGGTCATGCATCCGGGGATGGCGGCACCCGATCGGCTGCGGGACCTCGTGGAAGGCAAACTGCGGCAGGCTGGATATTTGCCTAGGGAGAGCGCGTGAGCGGGGCAGGTCTGCGCAAGTTTGTCCAGTTCGGCTGGAATCAGGCGCTGTGCTGCGCGTTTCCGGTCGTGATCTTCGCCGCGCTGGGGGTCACCAAGTGGCTGGGGAGCCCGTTGATTCCCCGCTACGACCTCATCCTCGTCCTCTGCATCGCCGCCCAGGCGGCGATGGTGCTGCTCAAGCTGGAGACGGCGGACGAGCTGAAGGTCATCACGCTGTTTCATGTCATCGGGCTCGGTCTGGAGTTGTTCAAGGTCCATATGGGCTCTTGGGCGTACCCGGAGGACGCATGGACCAAGGTGGCGGGAGTGCCGCTCTATAGCGGATTCATGTACGCCAGCGTGGCGAGCTACATCTGCCAGGCCTGGCGCAGGTTCGAGCTGCGCTTCCAAGCGTGGCCCCACCCGTACGCCGCCGTGGGGCTAGCCACGCTCATCTACGCCAACTTTTTTACCCATCATGTCATCCCCGATCTGCGCTGGCTGCTGATGCTGGGACTCGTCGCGCTCTTCTCCCGCACCTGGGTGTCGTTCGCGGTGGGCGGCCGTCCGTACCGGATGCATGCGGTCGTCTCGTTTGCGCTGATCGCCTTTTTCATCTGGCTCGCTGAGAACATCTCCACCCTACTCGGCGCCTGGCGTTATCCGAATCAGGCGACCCGCTGGGACTGGGTGCACTGGGGCAAGATGAGCTCCTGGTTTTTGCTCGTCATCATCAGCATCATCATCGTTGCGCAGCTCAAGGATTTGAAATACCGCGTGCTGCCGCGCGCCGCCGGCGCCATTCGGAAAGGCGAAGCCGAAGCCGAAGCGCCGCCCCGAAGAGGGTGACGGCATGCGGAACGGACGATTCGGCTGTTCGAGGACAAGCACGGGGCGTACCCAAAAGTCATTTTTTGATTGATTAAGTCCCAAGTACAACCGATTTTCTTGGAGAAAAAGGACCTCAACCCCACTTCATAGTGGAATTTGAGGTCCTTTGGTTTGCGTATGGAGAGCTTATGCGATTCTAGCCGATGCCGTATCTTTCCCGGAGGATGTTCAGGTGGTGCAGCTCGTGCCCAGCAATGAAGCAGGCGAGCGCCCGGGCGGAGACGGAATGGCCGCTTGCAGTACCGCTGCGGGTCCAAGCGGATTCCTGCAGCCCGCGAAGCAGCGTGAGCGTCGCCCGGCGGACGGCCAGATAGTCCTCCAGCAGCTGGCCGACCGACCAATCGGCGAAGGGGGATCCGCTCATCAGGTCGTCCTGGTTGTAACCCGGCAGCGGCGTATCGTCGCCGCGGGCGATCCGGAGCAGGCGATAGGACATGATCCGCTCGTTGTCCGTGATGTGGCCGATCGTTTCTTTGACGGTCCACTTGTCCGGCGCATAGCGATGATTGCCCTGCGCTTCGGAGAGGGAGGCGAGCAGGGCACGGGTATTTTCCCCCTGCTTCTCCAGGATGTCGATCAGGTTGCCTTCCGGCACCAATCCGATATACGCGAGAAGATGGTCGTGGTACTCGCCGGCCTGAGGACGAAGATTCATGCGCGAACAACCTCCTTTTAACTTTGATTAGAGGGTAGTTCCGCCCGATCTTTTTGTCAATAGCGAAGTCGCACGAGCCTGCCCGCCGGTTCGTTAGCCGATGAGTAGAGATTCCGCACCGTCGATGTAGATTACCGACCCGGTGATGAGCGACGAGCGGGGGGAAGCGAGGAACGCGACCAGCTCCGCCACCTGCTCGGGCGATCCGGGACCGTCCTGCAGCGGCATGCTGCCTTCCGGGAAGATGACCGGGATTTTCGCCTCTTCGGCTTCGGCCGTCCGATTCGTGTTTTGGCCGATATTCGTCCGGATGGCGCCGGGACAAATCGCGTTGACGCGAATTTGATGCTGGGCAAGCTCCAGCGCGGCCATCTTCGTAAAGGCGACCTGCCCCGCCTTGCTCGAGCTGTAGGCGCTGGCGCCCGTATTGGAGAAGATGCGGGTGCCGTTGACGGAGCTGGTGACGATGATGCTGCCGCCCTGCCGTTTCATGTAGGGGATCGCATACTTGACCGTCAGAAACGTCCCCCGCAAATTGATCGACAGCGTCTGGTCCCAATCCTCGGGCGACAGATCCTCGATCGGCGTCCACGTCCCGTTGATGCCGGCGTTGGCGAACACGACGTCGATGCGTCCCCAGCGCTCGACAGCCTGCCGGATGCCATGCTCCACCGAAGCGGCATCCGAGACGTCTGTCTCCACGGCGATCGCTTCGCCTCCCCTTTCCGCGATCCGGTCCTGCACCTTGTCGTTCGTCTCCTCGACCCGGTCGAGGAGGCAGATCTTGGCGCCGAGCTCCGCCAGCTTCCCCGCGGCCGCGCGCCCGATGCCCGAGCCGCCGCCGGTGACGACGGCCACTTGGCCTTTCAATAGCTGATCCATGCGCGATATCCCTCCTTCGGTATGCTAGCGTGCCCCAAATGCGGCTCGTCTGCTCACTTTCATCTTACCGAAGGGAGGGCGAATTGAATCGGACGGGGAGAGGAGGGCGCCGCTATCTTGTCCTTCAGGGGAGGCGCAGCGATGCCGACCAGTCCACATCGTTGTACAGGCGGAAGATGACGGTGCGTTTCAACCGCAGCTCGTCGGGGACGGTCGTAAGGCCCGCCGCCCGGAGTTCGTAGTCGAGGATCCGGATGAACCCGTTTTTCCAATCGGTGCCGTCCACGGATGAGGAACCTCGCGCCGTCAGAGCATATTCGCGTCCTTGCGGATCGACGATCACCCATTTGCCGGGTCTGTCGGAATTGCGGAAGCCGCCGGTCAGACGCAGCGCGCCTTCCGGCACGTCGCCGTTCGTATCCGGGGGAGAGGCCACGCGGAAGTCGGTCAGCAGCAGGTCGTCGCCGGAGAAGTGGAACGGGATGGGATGGTCCCGCAGCTCGGCGGGCGCGAAGGAAACGGAGGCATCGTCCCGCTCCGCAACCTCGTAGCCATCGAAAACGAACGTAAAGGGCTTGTTTTCCGGCATCTCCTTAAACGTAAAGCTCCAGTGCATAAGCCCGGGCCGGTCGCCGGGGACGCCCGATTCCGACTCGAGTTTGCTTTTGGTGTTTCTTTTTCGCGTGTGGACGCTATGGATTTCGCGGCCTTTTTGGTCTTCGAAGTGGAAGCTCAAGCTCATCTGCCGCCACAGGTCCCCCGGAGAGTGCAGCATCGCCTCCTCGCTCAGCTCCGTATCCAGCTCGAGGCGAATGCCCTGCACCATTCGGGTCAGCTTGGTCAAGCGAACCGTCAGCCCGTCGGGAGCGACGTAGCCGAGATCCAACGTGGAGGCGGTCGTATGGCTGTCGGCCTTGCGCAGGTCGAGGGGAAAGCGAAAGCTCCAATTCCCTTTGATCTCCGGGATCTTATCCACTCCCGGGCGATCGCTTTCGTTGCCGAGCGTCGTCAATTGTCCCTCCACGGTAATCTGATCCGTCTGCGGCGGAGACGTGAAGCGGCAGACCAGATAATAAAAATCTTCCGTCATCCCTTGATCGAACAGTTCGCCGATCACGTTTCCTTGCTCGTCCTTAAGCGTGATGTGGTTGCGCGAAACGTCCAGGTCCAGCGGGGTGAGGTGCAGATGCTCCCGCAGATGTCGGCCGTCCGGGCCGAATACCTGAAGAGCGAGAACGACGCGGGACGCATCGGCCGCCGCTTCGTCGATCCGGACGGTGTAGCCCTGGTCCGTCACCCGGATGTCGGGATGCTGGATGAGGCCAAGCTCTTGTGCGCGCAGCAGCCCGCTGTCGGCCGCCCCGCCTTGCTCGAACAAGGAACGGAGCCGATCGGCGACGGCGGGAATGGCGAAAGATGCGGCCATGCAGACCGCGAGAAGCAGCAGCACCGAGGAGATCAGGAGTTTCCGGCGGCTTGCGCGCGTCCGCCCGATGCCGATTCGGCCGGGGCGGAACGTCGTCTTCGTCTCTGGGGACGGGGCGGCATCGGAGGCGGCGATCGCCGCCATCACCTCGTCCGTAAAGGAAGCGGGCAGGCTGTCACCGAATAAATCTTCGTTCCAGTGGGCCTGCTCGCGCAGCAGCTCCTCGTACCGGGCGGCGCAGGACGGACAAGCGGCGAGATGTTCGGCCCCGGGAGACGCCGACGAGGAGTTCGCCTGCGCCAGCAGGCAATCGAACTCCGCTTCGCTAAAGCATGTCATGGCACGTTTCCTCCTTCGCGGTCATCCATTGCTTCAACCTTCTTTTGGCCCGGTGCAGATCGTTCTGAACTTTGCCGACCGGCACGCCCAGCACTTCGCCGATCTCCTCGTAGCTCAATTCGTTCGTATAGCGGAGCAGCACCACCGCCCGGTAGTTTTCCGGCAGGCGGCCAATCAGGTCTCGCAGCTCGCTGCGGTGCTCTCCTCTCAGCAGCGCTTCCTCGGGGTTGCCATCGGTTGCCGGAAGCTGGGGAGGCTCCGCCGTCCAATCGATAGGCGGGGCGCTTCGCCGGTGATCGATCAGCAGACGGTGGGCGATCCGGTAGAGCCATGCGGCAAAGCGCTTGGTTTCGTCGTGAGACGCGAGCTTGCGGTACGCTCTTACGAACGTCTCTTGGGTCAGGTCTTGGGCGTCCTGATGATTCGCCCCCATGCCGCGCAGCAGGCCGTAAACTCGATTTTTGTAGGCGTCCACCAGACGGCGATAGTCGTCCGCGTTTCCCGCGAGCACGCGGCGAATCCACTCCCGCTCGTCCTCCCCGTTCGTATTCTGCATGCGATCCTCCACTGCACGGCCTCCTATGCGTTCTCTACTGGATAGACGAGAAGAAGGGGACGAACCTCTCACTCGTCCGCGATTTTTTTGTTCGTCATACAGAAGCAACAAGTTTTACCCTATCCATTTCTGTATGACCTCCGATAAGAACGTGTCGCCGTCCGGGAAGACGGCAAAAGCCGTTTTTACTTGGCAGCCCAAACGAAAAAACCGCGCGAATGCGCGGCCCATAAAAAAGGGCGGCAACGGAACGAATCCGCGTGCCGCCGTCGTATGCCGTCAAGCTGCAGGAGCAGCGATAATTTCCGTCCATTTTTCTTGGAGGGCAGGGACGCCTACGCGTTGGACGAAGTCGTGGAACGACTCGTCGGCTTGGCGCTGCTCCTTGTAGAATTCGATCAGCTTGGCGATGCCGAACTGGACTTCCTCGCCTTTGATGCGACCCTTCAGCACCGTGTTGAACTTGGCATCCGGGCCGAGCTTGCCGCCGACCGCGATGTCGAACGCGTCGATCATGCCTTCCGGCGTCTTGATCAGCGAGCCCTGGAGGCCAATGTCGGCGACGTGCTTTTGGCCGCAGCCGTTCGGGCAGCCGATGAAGTGGATGCGGACCGGCGTGTCGAGCTCGACGTGCTCATCCAAGTAAGCGGCCACGCGCCGGGCGCGCTCCTTGGTCTCGACGATGGCCAGGTTGCAAAACTCGTTGCCTGTGCAGGAAACCGTACGGCTCATGAAGCGGTTCGGGTTCGGCGTCAGGCGCTGCAGCAGCGGGTGCGCGAGGAGCGCGTCGACTTTGTCGTCAGGCACGCCGGTCAGCAGCACGTTCTGCGTGATCGTCGTGCGGATCGTGCCGTCGCCGTATTGATCGGCCAGATCGGCGAGCTGGTCGAACTCGTCGCTGCTCGTGCGGCCGACCGGGATGTTCAGGCCGACGTAGTTCAAGCCTTGCTGCTTCTGCGGGTGCACGCCGTCGAAGTAGGAGCCGTTCCAGCCGACAACGCGGTCTTCTCCGCGCGGCGGCATGTCGCCGATCAGCTTCACGAGCTCCTCCTGGAACTTCTCGACGCCCCAGTCGGCGACGAGATACTTCAGGCGGGCGTAGTGGCGCTTCTCGCGGAAGCCGTGATCGCGGAACAGCGACGTGACGCCGATCGCCACCTTCAGGCACTCGTCCGGCAGGATGAACATGTCGAGCTGCTTGCCGAGGTGCGGCTTCGCCGACAGGCCGCCGCCGACGCTCGCGTGGAAGCCGATCACTTCTTTGCCGTCGATCGTCTTGGAGGCCGGCGTGAACGCGAGGCACTGGATTTCGGCAGACGCGTTGTTATAAATATTGGCGGAAATGGACATTTTATATTTCCGAGGCAGGTTGGAGAAATCCCGGTTGTTCAGGAAAAATGCCTCGAACTGGTCGACGATCGGCGTCGTGTCCATCAGCTCGTCGCGGTCGATGCCGACCAGCGGATTGCCGACGATCGTGCGCGGGCAGTCGCCGCAGGCTTCGACGGCCGACATGCCGACGGAGGCGAGGCGGTCGAAGATGTCCGGGAATTGCTCGATCTCGAGCCAGTGGTACTGAATCGCCTGGCGGGTCGTCACGTCGATCAGGCCGCGACCGTAGTCCCGTCCGATGCCGGCGAGCACGCGAGCCTGGGCGCTCGTCAGCACGCCGCCGGGGATGCGGATCCGCATCATGAAATGGCCGTTGTTCGGTTTTTGCTGATAGACGCCGGCCCACTTGAACAAATTGAAGTCTTCCTGCGGAATGGAGGCGAAGCCTTCCTTGGCGTACTTCTCCACGATGTCGCGGATAATGTCCAGGCCGTCCTTCTCGATTTTGTAGAATTCGAATTTATTCAGTTTGTCGGGATCTTTCATCCACACCGCTTCGTAAGCCATTTCCGGATCTCCCCTTGGTTCGGAACGGAACGGCAAGCGTCCTTAATTCCGATTTACTTAATGTGTATTTAATCGTAACATAATCACCCCCTACCGACAATGAATTCGGACGGTCGCGTCCATAAGACTTGCTGATACGAATGCATGCCGCAGCTTATAGTTGAAAGGTGCGTCATCCTGTGACAAACTTGTTACGACGATTCATTCGGACTTGCAACCGAGGCGGGCGGAAGATAACATATAGGATAATGGGAAAGTTATGATATTAAGGAGGTCACCGCATGTTTCTGGCGGCTAACGCGGCGGAGGAAGCTTCAAGCACGTTTACGGCTTTCGACGTGTTCATGGTTATTATTACGGTGCTGGTCGTGATCGGACTTGTGCGCCTGCTCATGCAGCGCCCCGGCAAGAATGTGTTCGCGATCGGCTTCACGGTTGTCTCCTTGGCCCTGCTCCTGATCGCCGACGTGAAGATGGTCAGCGGCTGGTAAGAAGAGAAAGACGGCGGGACGAAGACGGGCCGGAGAGCGTATGCTCTCCGGCCTGTTTTGATAGGGGGCGGCGCCGCGCGCAGACCCGGTCGTTCATGCGATGCGCAACGTCTTTCTACCTAAATAAGGGACACAACGCCTTGGTCGCCGTCTCATGCGCCCCGGGCTTATTTGCCTTTGGCCTGCTAGCGCGGGGTTTGCTATACTAAAGGGAGCTGACCGCCCGTCGCGGCGGTATGGAGGTTACTGAAGAAATGACGAACAAAGCCGCCGTGCGGCGTGAAGATATCGAATTGCTGGCGCCTGCCGGAGATTGGGATTGCATGCGGGCTGCCGTCGCCAACGGCGCGGACGCGATCTTTTTCGGCGTGGAAAAATTCAATGCGCGGGCGCGCGCGAACAACTTCCGGATGGACGAGCTGCCGGAAATCATGGCGTTTTTGCACCGGTACGGGGTGAAGGGCTTCCTGACCTTCAACATTCTCGTGTTCGAGGAAGAACTGCCGGACGCCGGGACGCTGGTCGAAGCCTGCATCGACGCGGGCGTGGACGCCGTCATCGTCCAGGATCTGGGGCTCGTGAAGATGATCCGCGAAATTTCGCCGGACTTTCCGATTCACGGCTCGACGCAGATGACGATCACCTCCCCGGAGGCGGTCGAATTCACCAAGCCGTTCGGGCTCGAGCGCGTCGTGCTGGGCCGGGAGAACAATCTCAAGCAAATTCAGAAGATCGGCGAGCAGGCGAAGCTGCCGATGGAAGTGTTCGTGCACGGCGCGCTCTGCGTCTCCTATTCGGGCCAGTGCCTGACCTCCGAGATGTGGGGCGGTCGTTCGGCCAACCGCGGCGAATGCGCGCAAGCTTGCCGCCTCCCATATGATCTCATGGTCGACGGCGTGCAGAAGCCGATGGGCGACATCGCCTACCTGCTGTCGCCCAAGGATCTCGCGGCGCTCGATCTGATGCCGGAGCTGATCGAAGCGGGCGTCACGTCGTTCAAGATCGAAGGCCGGCTGAAGAGCCCGGAGTACGTGGCGAACGTCGTGAGCAAATACCGCCGGGCGATCGACAAGTATTTCGCAGGCGATGAATCCGAACCGACGACGGAGGAAGTGCGCGAGCTGCAGCAGAGCTTCTCGCGGGGCTTCACGCACGGCTTCCTGGAAGGTACGAACAACAAGAAGCTCGTGGAAGGGACATTCCCGAAGAGCCGGGGCGTCTACCTCGGCCGGGTGGAGAAGGTGCTGCGGGACAGCATCGTCTGCGTGCTGGAGGCGCCGCTGAAGCGGGGCGACGGCCTCGTGTTCGACGCCGGCGATCCGACGAAGAAGGAAGAGGGCGGCCGCGTCTACGACCTGCGCCGAAGCGGCTCGAAGCTGGAGGGGGAAGTACCGGAAGGCGAGCGCATCGAGATCGTGATGGGCCGCAACGACGTGGATCTGCTGCGGGTGCATGAAGGCGACCGCGTCTGGAAGACGAGCGACCCTGCGCTCGACCGCCGTCTGCGGAGCACGTTCGAGACGGAGAAGCCGTACCGCACGTTCCCGCTCGCGGTGACGGCGGAGGGTCGCGAAGGCGCGCCGCTTCGCACGATATGGACAGACTTGAACAAAGGGACGACCGTCGTCGTCCAATCGGACATGCCGCTCGAGCGGGCGGAGCGCCGTCCGCTCGGACGCGAAGTGCTGGAGGAGCAGCTCGGACGTCTCGGGGGTTCGTTGTTCCGGCTGGAGCAGCTCACGGTGGCGCTCGAAGGCGAAGTGATCGTGCCGAAGAGCGAGCTGAACCGGATGCGCCGCGACGCCGTGGAGCGACTCGATCGGATGCGCGAGCAGCCGCCGGTCTATGTGAAGCGCGAGGCGGGCGTATTCGTGGATGCGCCTGCGCGGGAAGCCGCGGCTCTGGCCGGCGGCGGGCGCCTGACGGCGCTGTGCCGGACGCTGGAGCAGGTGAAGGCGGCCGTCGGCACGGACGTCGCGATGGTTTACGCCGACTTCGAGTTCATCAAGCAGTTCCCCGACGCGATCGCCGTCTGCCGCGAAGCGGGCAAGCCGATCGCGCTCGTTACCCCGCGCATCCATATGCCGGGGGAAAACGGCTACCATCGCAACATTCTGAAGCTGAAGCCGGACGCCGTGCTCGTGCGCAACACCGGCGCTCTTTACTTCTATTTGAAGGAGCGCATGGAGCACCCGGACGAAGCGCATCCGACGCTGATCGGCGACTTCTCGCTGAACGTGGCCAACCACAAGACGATCGAGCTGTTCCGGGAAGCCGGTCTCGACTGGGTTACGCCGTCCTACGACTTGAACGTCCAGCAGATGGTCGACATGCTGCGGCGCGCGGATACGTCCCGTCTGGAGCTCGTCATCCATCAGCATATGCCGATGTTCCACACCGAGCATTGCGTCTACTGCACGTTCATGAGCGAAGGGACGGACTACACGAACTGCGGCCGGCCGTGCGAAGCGCACCGCGCCTCCCTGCAGGACCGCATCGGCATGTCCCATCCGGTGCGGGTGGACGAAGGCTGCCGCAACACCGTCTACAACGCGATCGAGCAGTCGGGCGCCGAGTATTTGCAGACGTTCCAGGAGCTCGGCGTGCCGTCCTACCGCGTGGAATTCCTCGAGGAGGACGCCGACAAGGTGCTCGAGGTGCTCTCGCTCTACCGCGCCGCCATGGAAGGCCGGATCAGCGGCACCGAGGTGTGGCGCAAGCTGAAGGCGATCAATCAGCTCGGCGTTACGCGCGGGCAGTTGGTGAAGTAACGGAGGGGCCAGGAAGCCGTCTTGCGCAGCGCGCGGGACGGCTTTTTTGCGTTATAGGGGGCGGAAAGGCCGGAGGAGGAGGAGCGGTAAATGATTCCGTACATGGGGGGGATGCGTGGCGGAGAGGGTGGATGAGCGGTAAATGGTTCCGTACATTGGGGGGAGCGTGGCGGTAGAAGGTGGATGAGCGGTAAAAGGTTCCGTACACGGGTGGTGAGTGGCGGTAGAAGGTGGATGAGCGATAAAAGGTTCCGTACATGGAGGATGCATTGCGGCAGAGGGTGGATGAGCGGTAAATGGTTCCGTACATGGGGGGATGCGTGGCGGAGAGGTGGATGAGCGGTAAATGGTTCCGTACATTGGGGGAGCGTGGCGGTAGAAGGTGGATGAGCGATAAAAGGTTCCGTACACGGGTGGTGAGTGGAGGTAGAAGGTGGATGAGCGATAAAAGGTTCCGTACATTGGAGGATGCATTGCGGCAGAGGGTGGATGAGCGGTAAAAGGTTCCGTACATTGGGATGTACGTGGCGGTAGAAGGTGGATGAGCGATAAAAGGTTCCGTACATGGAGGATGCGTGGTGGTTGAGGGTAGATGAGCGGTAAAGGAGCGTGGCGGTAGAAGGTGGATGTGCGGTAAAAGGTTCCGTACACGGGAGATTAGCGGCGGTAGAAGGTGGATGTGCGGTAAAAGGTTCCGTACACGGGAGATTAGCGGCGGTAGAAGGTGGATGTGCGGTAAAAGGTTCCGTACACGGGAGATTAGCGCGGTAGAAGGTGGATGTGCGGTAAAAGATTCCGTACACGGGAGATTAGTGGCGGTAGAAGGTGGATGTGTGGTAAAAGGTTCCGTACACGGGAGATTAGCGGCGGTAAAAGGTGGATGTGCGGTAAAAGATTCCGTACACGGGTGGTGAGTGGAGGTAGAAGGTGGATGAGCGATAAAAGGTTCCGTACATGGGGGGATGTGTGGTAGAAGGTGGATGAGCGGTAAACGTTTCGCGCATGGAGGGAGTCGGCCCCGGCCTCATTTGTCAACGGGCAGCCCGATTTACGCACCTTTGCGGAAAAGTTTACGCCGGGTTGACAAAAATCGCTAAATCCCTTGTTGCGCCGATGGTAGAATCGAGATCACGATTCTGTTCATCGCGAGGAGGATGAGTCGCATGAAGTTGGCGGTAGTAGGCGCCGGATTGATCGGGTTGACGACGGCGGCGGGGTTCGCGGATTTGGGGCACCGGGTTCTTTGCTGCGATAGCGATAGCGGGAAAATCGGATTGCTGGCACGAGGGACTGTCTCCTATCGGGAGCCGGGGCTGGAGTCGCTCGTGCAACGGAACGTGTCCGCGGGACGATTGCGGTTCGGCGAAATGTCGGAAGAGCTCATGCGCAGCGCCGAAATCGTGTTTCTCGCGGTCGAGACGCCGTCCGCCGACGACGGACAGCTGCAGATGGCCCCGTTCTGGGCGGCTGCCGATCGACTCGGCAGCTGGGACGCGTGCAGCCGCATCGTCGCGATCGTCAGCACCGTGCCCGTCGGCACGGCCGAGCGGCTGGAGGCGCGTCTTCGCGCCCGATTGCCCGGTCACGCCGGTGTGGACGTCGCCTCGCTGCCTGTCTTTCTGCGGGAAGGCAGCGCCGTGCGCGACTTCTACGAGCCGTCCCGCATCGTGATCGGCACGGCATGCCCGGAAACGGCCGAGCGGCTGGACCTGCTTCACCAGCGCCTGCCGGGGCCGATCGTGCACGCCGACCGCCGCAGCGCCGAGCTGGCAAAGCTGGCGGCGAACGCCCATTTGGCGCTGCGGATTTCCTTCGCCAACGAGCTCGCCGCGCTGGCGGAGCAAACTGGGGCGGATTACCCCGCGGTCGCGCAGCTCATCGGACTCGATCCGCGCATCGGGCCGCACAGCCTAGGCGCGGGTCTCGGCTTCGGCGGCCCCAGCCTGCCGAAGGACGCGCGCGCCTACGTGCGGCTCGCGGACGAAGCGGGCGCGCCGCAGACGCTCGTCTCGGCGGCTATCCGCGCCAATGCGATGCTGCCGCTCCGGATGGTGCGCAAGCTGGAGGCGGCGCTCTCCGGCCCCGCGCGGCGCAAGGTGGCGCTGCTCGGCTTGACGTTCAAGCCCGGCTCCGAGGACATGCGCGAGGCGCCGTCCCTTCGGCTGATCGCCGAACTTCTCCGCCGCCACCCGGGCATTACGCTGACGGCCTACGATCCGGCGGGCCAATCGCCCGCGGTTCGACACGCCCTGCCGAACGCCGTCCAGCTCTGCGGCTCCGCCGAGGAGGCGCTGACCGGCGCGGATGCGACAATTCTCGTCACGGAATGGCAGGAGTTTCGGAAAATTCCCGCGCAAGACTACAAAAACTGGATGAACCGTCCTATAATACTAGATGGACGCAATGCTTTGGATGCCCCCGCGCTGAACGCGCAGGGCATCGTCTGCATCGGCGTCGGCCGCCTGCCGGCAACGCCGGCGGAGCCGCCGCCCAACTTCTCGGCGCGGCTGGCCGAGAACGCGTAAATAGAGAGAGGATGCAGCTGCATGAAGATTCGCAAAGCCATTATTCCCGCCGCCGGACTCGGCACCCGGTTTTTACCCGCCACCAAAGCGATGCCTAAAGAAATGCTGCCGATTATCGACAAGCCGGGCATTCAATACATCGTGGAGGAAGCCGTCGCATCCGGGATCGAGGACATTCTCATCGTGACGGGGAAAGGCAAGCGCGCCATCGAGGACCACTTCGACAGCTCCTACGAACTGGAACAGAACCTGCTCGAGAAGGGGAAGCTGGATCTGTTGTCCGAGGTGCAGAAGGCATCCGACTTGATCGATATTCATTATATCCGGCAAAAGGAGCCCAAAGGGCTCGGGCACGCGATCTGGTGCGCCCGCAAGTTCATCGGCGACGAGCCGTTCGCGGTGCTGCTCGGAGACGACATCGTCCAATCCGAGATCCCCTGCCTGAAACAAATGATGGACGTCTATGACGAGATGCAAGGGAGCGTTCTGGCCGTTAAACGGGTGCCTCAAGACGAAATCTCTCGATACGGGATCGTCGATCCTGCCGACGGATCCGATCCGGAGTCCGCTATCGTTCGCGTTCGCGGAGTCGTAGAGAAGCCCTCGCCGGACCGTGCCCCCTCCAATATCGCCATCATGGGCCGCTACATTTTGACGCCGGCGATCTTCGATCTGCTCGAGACGCAGGATACCGGCGCTGGCGGAGAAATCCAGCTGACCGACGCCATCTACCGGCTGATCGAACGCGAGCCGGTGTACGCTTATTCGTTCGAGGGGAACCGATACGACACGGGAGAGAAGATGGGCTATCTCAAAACCATCGTCGACTTCGCGCTCGAACGCCCCGATTTGAAGCACGAGTTCCGCAACTATTTGATGCGCAAGCTGAGCGAATAGTGCTCGGTACCGTCCACAGGCATGAAGCACATGCCGC
The DNA here is from genome assembly GCF_020731285.1 of Cohnella baijiui. GTDB lineage: Bacteria > Bacillota > Bacilli > Paenibacillales > Paenibacillaceae > Cohnella. The sequence continues at coordinate 3,127 of NZ_JAJFOW010000011.1, read as the reverse complement.
TTGTCTCCATCGGAGACAGGCGGTTTTTTACGTTGCAGAGGCGGAAGAGGGGGCTATGCGCGCCGTAGCGAAAGAAACTTTCGTAGCAGAGGTCGGCTAAGCGGGCATGGTGCCGCGTATCTTCCGCCTCCGCCGACAGGGCCGTCACCAACAAATAATCAGCCCCGCGCTAGCCAATTTTTCCTCCGCCGTTCCCCTTCTTGGAAGACGCCGCAATTTCCTGTAGACTAGGGTTAAACGACCGATGGAGGAACACATGATCCCATCCTTCTATCCACATTGGCGGCATTCGTTCAAGCTGGACCCGGATCGCGAACTCTCGGACGAGGCGCTGGAGCGCGTATGCCTCTCGGGGACCGACGCGATCCTCGTAGGAGGCTCGAGCGGCGTGACGTACGACAATACGGTGGACCTCCTGTCCCGCATCCGGCGGTATGAAGTGCCTTGCGCACTCGAGCTGTCGGATCCCGCCTGCGCGGTGCCGGGCTTTGACGGCTATTTCATCCCGATGGTGCTCAACACCCCGCGGCGGGAATGGATCATCGGCAGGCAGGCGGAGGCGCTGGCCGACTTCGGCCACCTGATGCCGTGGGAGTCCGTCGCCGGCGAAGCGTACATCGTGCTGAACGGCGATTCGACGGCCGCGCGCGTCACCTGCGCCGACGCGTCCCTCTCGGCGGCGCAGGTGCTGGCTTACGCGCAGCTCGCGGACCGGCTATGGCGGGTGCCCGTGCTGTACGTGGAATACAGCGGCGCCTTCGGCGACATGGCGCTCGTCCGCCGGGTGCGGGAAACGCTGACCCAGGCACGGCTTTTCTACGGAGGCGGGATCCGCACGGTCGATCAAGCCCGCGAGGCGGCCGAGGCGGCGCACACGGTCGTCGTGGGGAACGTCGTCTACGACGATCTCGACGGCGCGCTCCGGACGGTCGGAGCGGTACGCGCCGTACAAGAATCAGCAAAGGAGCAAGGCTATGTTTTTTGAACCGGCAGACCCGCAATCGAACAACCCGTCGCCCCCGCAGCACGCTTTCAACATAGACGAAGCTATACAGAAACTGAATCCGAAGCAGCGCGAAGCGGCCGTCGCCACCGAAGGCCCGCTGCTGATCATGGCCGGCGCCGGCAGCGGCAAAACCCGCGTCCTCACGCACCGGATCGCCTATTTGATCGCGAAGCGCATCGCACCGCCATGGAGCATCCTCGCGATCACATTTACGAACAAGGCGGCGCGGGAAATGCAGGAGCGGGTGTCCAAGCTTGTCGGCTATGGCGGATCGGACGTCTGGGTGAGCACGTTCCACTCCATGTGCGTCCGCATTTTGCGCCGGGACATCGAGCGGATCGGCTACGGCTCGAACTTCAGCATCCTCGACTCGGCCGACCAGCTGTCCGTCATCCGCGGCGTCATGAAGGACCAGAACATCGACACCAAGAAGTTCGAGCCCAAAGCCGTGCAGGCGATGATCAGCGGCGCCAAGAACGAGCTGCTAACCCCGGAAAAGTACGAGAACCGCGCCGGAGACTACTTCCAGACGATCGCGGCCAAGGTGTACACTCAGTACCAAAAGCGGCTCAAAGCGAACAATTCGCTCGATTTCGACGATCTCATTCTTTTGACCATCCAGCTGTTCAAAGACGTGCCCGAAGTGCTCGAATTCTACCAGAACAAATTCAAATTCATTCACGTCGACGAATACCAGGATACGAACCGGGCGCAGTACATGCTGTGCAAAATGCTCGCGAGCAAGCATCACAACATCTGCGTCGTGGGCGACTCCGACCAGTCGATCTACCGGTGGCGCGGGGCCGACATCACGAACATCCTGAACTTCGAGGCGGACTATCCGGAGGCGAGGACGATTTTGCTGGAGCAGAATTACCGTTCCACATCCAACATCCTCGAAGCCGCGAACCGGGTCATCCAGAATAACATGGGACGCAAAGCGAAAAACCTGTGGACCGACCGCGCCGGCGGCGAAAAGATCACGGTGTACCAAGGGGACTCCGAGCACGAGGAAGGCTATTTCGTGGCGAACGAGATTCGCAAAAACCGGCAGAGCGGCCGCCGCTACGACGATCACGCGATATTGTACCGCACGAACGCGATGTCCCGGGTCGTGGAAGAAATCCTCATCAAGTCGGAAATTCCGTACCAGATCGTAGGCGGCACCAAGTTCTACGACCGCAAGGAAATCAAGGACATCCTCGCCTATCTGCGGCTCGTCTCCAACCCGGACGACGACATCAGCCTAAGCCGGATCGTCAACGTGCCGAAGCGATCCATCGGCGACACGACGATGGGCAAGGTGCAGGACGAAGCGGGGCGGCGGGGCATCTCGGTGTTCCGCCTGCTCAGCGAAGGCGACGGCCTCCTCGGCGACGGGCTCTACCATCTGGACATCCAGTCCCGCGCCAAGGCGGCGCTGTCCGAGTTCCGCCAGCTGATCCAGAACCTGACCGCGATGGTGGAGTATCTGTCCGTCACCGAACTTACGGAAAAAATGCTGGAGATGTCGGGCTACCGCGAGGAGCTGATTCGCGAAAATACGCTCGAGTCGAAGGCGCGGCTGGAAAACATCGAGGAGTTCCTGTCCGTTACGCAGGAGTTCGAGAGCCGCAACGAGGACAAGTCGCTGCTCTCGTTCCTGACCGATTTGGCGCTCATCGCCGACATCGATTCGATGAACAATGATCCCGAAGAAGATACCGGCGACTCGGTCGTGCTCATGACGATGCACAGCGCGAAGGGGCTGGAGTTCCCCGTCGTCTTCATCGTCGGCATGGAGGAAGGCGTGTTCCCGGGCAGCCGGGCGTTCATGGACAACGACGAGATGGAGGAAGAACGGCGCTTGGCGTATGTAGGCATCACCCGCGCGGAGAAGAAGCTGTACCTCACCTGCGCGCGCATGCGCTTGCTCTACGGCCGAACGAACAGCAACGCGCCGTCCCGGTTTCTCGGCGAGATTCCGGACGAGCTGAAGGAGCCGGTCGAGCCGCGCGGCGGACGCCTCGGCTCCTATGGCGGCTACGGCTCGCGGCTCGGCGGAGGCGCCTCCGCGGCCGGAGCCGGCGGATTCGGCGCGCGCGGCGGCAGTCCCGCGGGCGCCGGCTTCGGCAGCCGGCC
>NZ_JAJFOW010000107.1 GCF_020731285.1 Cohnella baijiui | reverse complement strand
CACATGTGCGGCAGATCGTACCACTCATGCCTAACCGAGCCCCGCTTCCACGAGCAAGTGTGGTAAAACACACCACTCACGCACCGAAAACCTCGCATCTTCGCACATGTGCGGCAGATCGTACCACTCGTGCCTAACCGAGCCCCGCTTCCACGGGCAAGTGTGGTAAAACACACCTCTCACGCGCCGAAAACCTCGCATCTTCGCACATGTACGGCAGATCGTACCACTCATGCCTAACCGAGCCCCGCTTCCACGAGCAAGTGTGGTAAAACATACCTCTCACGCGCCGAAAACCTCGTATCTTCGCACATGTGCGGCAGATCGTACCACTCATGCCTAACCGAGCCCCGCTTCCGGCGCAAGTGTGGTAAATAATACCTCTCACGCGCCGAAAACCTCGCATCTTCGCACATGTGCGGCAGATCGTACCACTCATGCCTAACCGAGCCCCGCTTC
>NZ_JAJFOW010000106.1 GCF_020731285.1 Cohnella baijiui | reverse complement strand
TACAAACAAAGACATTATAGAACTACAACTCAACCAAACACAAAAATCAAAACAACTTAACAAAAAAACTTCACAAAATCAAGCAGAATCTGTCCAATTACACATATGGCACCACCGACAAGAAAAGCGATTCCAATCTGCCCCATCTCTACACTCCCCCCGCTTCAAGCACAACCGCATGCGCAATACACGGAATGCTCTCACCCTGCTGATAGCTGACGGGGCTGAACAATGCTCCTGTCGCACAAATAAGTGCGCGGCTGATGCTTCCTTCATTAAGACGGTTCATAATATGACTGTACGTAACGACTGCACTAGAGGCGCATCCGCTGCCGCCTGAGAATACCTGTTGATCAGGACTGTATATCATCAGGCCACAATCGTTATATACCGGCGTCATATCAAATGAGAGATCCTTCATTTCATCCTTTAAAATCGCATACCCGATTTTCCCTAAGTCACCTGTTACAAT
>NZ_JAJFOW010000105.1 GCF_020731285.1 Cohnella baijiui | reverse complement strand
CTGCGGAATCTGATGTATAAATTCCGATTCTACCGTTGGACGAGTATGCAAAGACAGCCTGTGTACCTCGCAAGTCAAAATCTTGCAGCAGTCCTGTTTGTTCATTTGCCCTTGTTTTTCCTCCCATACCAAGTCCAATTCCCCATAGAAGGGTCAGTCCAACCAATACTGCTGCCACAATCGATAGCGCTTTTACTTTTCTCGGCATACAAGCATTCCTCTCTTTTCTATAAGTAAGCCCTCATAACATCTTTGTTGCTATCATATAAATCACGCCGCATGTCAAAAGAAGAGAAAGACTCCCAAATAGATAGCTTAGCCCTGCATATCTGATTCGCATACGATATTGCGCCCAATACGAGAAAGCCCAGAAAGCAATCATGCCAAGTGGGATAAGAACGAATGGACTCACACCGCCAAACAGAAGTCCGCCATAAGCCATCAGCAACGACAAACCGCATACGGGAATGCCACTCATCAGATTAAATAGGTGGATGGCAATTC
>NZ_JAJFOW010000104.1 GCF_020731285.1 Cohnella baijiui | reverse complement strand
CACCAGGTTCCGTTCCAAGAGGTGTATCAGCACGCTATGAAATCATAATAGAGAGGCATATATCATGACAATGTAGGAGTGAGTCGTATGTCAGATTCAACCTTAAAGCGCTTTGGCGTTTCCATGGATGAAACGTTATTGAAGGAATTTGATGAAATGATCAAGCGTAAAGGATATGAGAACCGATCCGAAGCCGTGCGTGATTTGGTACGTGATGCGCTGGTTAAACAGTCCTCTGCGGATGATGAGCAGGATGTAGCAGGGAGCATTCTGCTGTTTTATGATCATCACCAAAGTGACCTTATGCAGGAGATTACACATATTCAGCATACGATGCACCATGCCATTCTAGCCACCACACACTTTCATCTTGATTCTCATCACTGTCTGGAGTTGATTGTTGTGAAAGGGAAGGCGGGGGAGCTTCGTGCGTGCAGTGACCAGATGATCAGCATCAAAGGAGTAAAATACGGAAAGTTTACGGTAGCTCCTCTTAAGTAGGTAGC
>NZ_JAJFOW010000103.1 GCF_020731285.1 Cohnella baijiui | reverse complement strand
CCAATGTAGTTATGGAAGAAATTAATGAGCATCTATATGAAGGGAAATTCCTGTATAAATCTACTACAGATCAAATAATTCGAAGTTTTTGCTCCAATCCAAGCGGTCATGTAGTCGTAGAGAACCATAGTGGTGTCATGGCGGCAAATGGACATGCTTACAAAGATGAGAAGCTTGGTTCTCCAAATACGAACTTTGCTCTGCTTGTCTCCCATGTGTTTACGGAACCGTTTGATAAACCGAACGAGTATGCCAAAGAAATCTGCTGCCATGCGAATGATTTATCTAATGGCTCCGTCATCGTGCAGCGCTACGGAGATATTAAGCGCGGGCGCAGAACGACAGAAAAACGCTTAAAAGAAGGTTTTCTAGAACCGACGCTGAAAGAAGCTGTGCCGGGTGATTTAGGACTTGTATTGCCGTATAATACGATGAAGAGTTTAATTGAGATGGTGGAAGCACTGGATCATGTAACACCTGGAATTGCGAGCGAACATACGTTGTTCTATGGCGTGGAAGCTAAATTTTACTCTGCGC
>NZ_JAJFOW010000102.1 GCF_020731285.1 Cohnella baijiui | reverse complement strand
TTCTGCGCGTAATCTGCTGCTTGCAAACAAAAAAACCACCGCTACCAGCGGTGGTTTGTTTGCCGGATCAAGAGCTACCAACTCTTTTTCCGAGGTAACTGGCTTCAGCAGAGCGCAGATACCAAATACTGTTCTTCTAGTGTAGCCGTAGTTAGGCCACCACTTCAAGAACTCTGTAGCACCGCCTACATACCTCGCTCTGCTAATCCTGTTACCAGTGGCTGCTGCCAGTGGCGATAAGTCGTGTCTTACCGGGTTGGACTCAAGACGATAGTTACCGGATAAGGCGCAGCGGTCGGGCTGAACGGGGGGTTCGTGCACACAGCCCAGCTTGGAGCGAACGACCTACACCGAACTGAGATACCTACAGCGTGAGCTATGAGAAAGCGCCACGCTTCCCGAAGGGAGAAAGGCGGACAGGTATCCGGTAAGCGGCAGGGTCGGAACAGGAGAGCGCACGAGGGAGCTTCCAGGGGGAAACGCCTGGTATCTTTATAGTCCTGTCGGGTTTCGCCACCTCTGACTTGAGCGTCGATTTTTGT
>NZ_JAJFOW010000101.1 GCF_020731285.1 Cohnella baijiui | reverse complement strand
GGGACCTTAGCTGATGATCTGGGCTCTTTCCCTCTTGACGACGGATCTTAGCACTCGCCGTCTGACTCCCGAGTATACATCGGTGGCATTCGGAGTTTGACTGGACTTGGTAACCCTTGGCGGGCCCCGCACCCAATCAGTGCTCTACCTCCACGATGCTAAACCTCGAGGCTAGCCCTAAAGCTATTTCGGGGAGAACCAGCTATCTCCGAGTTCGATTGGAATTTCTCCCCTACCCCCACGTCATCCCCAAGCTTTTCAACGCTTGTGAGTTCGGGCCTCCAGTGAGTGTTACCTCACCTTCACCCTGCACAGGGGTAGATCACACGGTTTCGGGTCTACGCCTACGTACTGAATCGCCCTATTCAGACTCGCTTTCGCTGCGGCTCCGTCTCTCCGACTTAACCTCGCACGTAAACGTAACTCGCCGGTTCATTCTACAAAAGGCACGCCATCACCCCTAGATCGGGCTCTGACTTCTTGTAAGCGCACGGTTTCAGGTTCTTTTTCACTCCGCTTCCGCGGTGCTTTTCACCTTTCCCTCACGGTACTG
>NZ_JAJFOW010000100.1 GCF_020731285.1 Cohnella baijiui | reverse complement strand
ATATCCAACGACAAAGAATTTTGCATCGTCTCTTCCAATCTCTATCATCCTTTCCTGCTTATTCGGCATCATTACCAAGAATAGTAGCAATCGAATTGAATAAATGCAATTATCAAACTTGTCTGATTTTAAGAAGATACATGTATTCGTATTGCATTTTTGCAATTATTCTATTTTTTATGGTGCAATGCAACAAGCTTTTTAATTGGCATGCCATTTGCAAAGTAACTATGGAAGAAAGCGATTACATCAAAATATAAAGAAATGATCTTTATTATGGAGGGTGATTTGCATGATCAAGCCAAAGCTGTATGTGTTAGACACAGGAACGATGAAAATGGACAAAGGATATATGGTTGCAATGCATAATCCAGCATCCGTACAACATCCGAATCCGCCGGCAGACTTTATCGAATTTCCAGTATATGCGGTGCTGATTGATCACCCGGAAGGCAAAATTTTATTTGACACAGGCTGCAATCCGGAAGGAATGGGAAAAGCCGGACGCTGGCCTGAAGGTGTGCAGAATCTCTTTCCGTACCTGGCGAATGAAGAATGCTATCTGAT
>NZ_JAJFOW010000099.1 GCF_020731285.1 Cohnella baijiui | reverse complement strand
TATCAGTTTTTATGTTGAATGCCCGGTGAACTGGAGGCAGGAAGACAAACACAGAGCTCTTCATCATTTCAAGCTATTAAATATTGCTAACAGGTATCGTTTGGAGGCAGGGAAGCACTTGAGTGAAGTGATTACTCAAAGAAACTCTTTCGTAAAAGTTATAAGGAAATATAGTTCAACCGCAACGTTTCAGCAGCTACAGTCAGAATTTATTGAAGCAAATCTGAAACCTATTATAGATTTGAATGACTTCCCCAATTATTGGAAAAGAGTTATGTATCAGTGCCTAGCAAACTCGGAAGATTTTTTCAGAGGGATCTAGAATATGATGAAAGATAGAAAATTACGACGCTTATCGGAAGTGAACGAATACTTTTTATATGAGGAGGGCTGTTTTTACAAAATCCGGTAGTAACTTGCTAACCAATTCCTAGGCAGGTCATTGGCAACAGTGGCATGCACCGAGAAGGACGTTTGTAATGTCCGCTCCGGCACATAGCAGTCCTAGGGACAGTGGCGTACAGTCATAGATGGTCGGTGGGAGGTGGTACAAATTCTCTCATGCAAAAAA
>NZ_JAJFOW010000010.1 GCF_020731285.1 Cohnella baijiui | reverse complement strand
CTTTTGTAAAATTTCCCACGCCGTTATCCGTGTCATGTTCTTTGCAAAATTTCTGAGGCAGAGGGGCTGTATCGTCCAAATAAGCGCGCATACAACCGTTAGAAAGAAAACCTCCGTTTTTGGGGCTGATTAAGCGCTATGACAACTGTTAGCGTAGCAATGTTCCAAACAGGGTACTCGTTCGAGGTTAACCCGTTGGTCAGGCACCGATTTCTAGGTTGAGCCGGAAATCCTCCATCTAAAACGGACCTCATTTTTGATAAGATCGGTCGTCTGCCCCTAAAGGCTTCATGTTGTAATCGGAATGATGGTTCTCGATGTGCTTGCACAATGGAACGAATAAGTGCGGTTTGCCGGTGATGTATCTGGCATTCGGAGCCCCATGCTCTTTGATGAGCAGCTCGCAGATGATGCGGGCGCTTTTTATGCCTCTATTTAGATAGTGCTGAACATGTTTGTGTAGACGATCCGGAAGACGGAATAGATCCGATATGGGGATCTGGGGTGCTTGATCTGAAGTGGAAATCTGTTGCATTTCCTGCCATTCAAATAGGTCTCGGGGAGCTTGGTTTTGATAGGCAGGAGCAACATTTGCTTGCTGCAGATCAGGTTTAACCCGTTTTCGCCGGCGATCGCGAAGCCTTGCGATCTGGCGTTCCAGCAGCGGAAGCCCGTGGTCCAAGTGCGTTTGTATATCTGAAGGGATCTCATCTACCTGCAGGAATTCGGGATCCAGACGCCAGTTGCTCGCTGCTTTGGCCAGGATCTCGTCCAACTCGTAATCAATCGCATCAAAGCCTTTTTTAACTGCTGCGACAACGGCTGCGTCGATTCCCAGGTGCTCTTTTAAGTGTTCGATCCCGAATTTCTTTACTTCGCCCGTTGTTTTGTGTTCGACGCGGTGCTGATATCGTAACGGCCGGCCGCATTCGCAGCGAAGATCATGGCTTACGTATCCGGCATCATAGGTGCTGACGTAGATCCAATCCTCGAGCAGCGCTTCAATCTCCTCGAATGATGCGTCATCCGGAAGGTGGAATCCCTTTTGCTTGGCCATCGCGTTTGCAAAGGCTGTCCTGCGTCCTCTTATCATGGTATCCGTTAGAAAGGCTCTTTGATGATGGTTTAAGTTTTGAAGCAAGTGATCCCGTTCTTCAATCGTAAACCTCATCTCTCAGTCCTCCAGGTGGGCATTTCGCAAGAGTCCATCTCGCTTGTTCCATTATTAATGAACTGTGTATTCGGATTCAAGAGTAGAATGATATGGCGCAAACGAACCAAGGCACAAAGAGCGTAGTTTACATACGCACATTCGACGGAAATGCAGGCAGTAGCTCAAAGAGCGTAGTTTACATACGCACATTCGACGGAAATGCAGGCAGTAGCTCAAAGAGCGTAGTTTATATACGCACATTCGGCAAAAACGCAGACGTGGACGCAACTGCGCAATCGAGAAGAATCATCATATCTATCCAAACGGTAGAATGGGGGAGTGAAGACTTCGAGAAAAAACGAGGAGGAATTGAACGAGATGAGCCGTGTTTTTTTAGACATTTCCATGTCGCTGGACGGATTCATAGCCGGTAGAGAGGACGATGTGCAACCGCTGCACGAATGGATTGTGGATTTCGATACCGGCATTTTCAAGAAAAGCGAAGTTCTAAACGAGCTGTTCGAAAGGACGGGAGCGATCGTTGCCGGCAGACGCGTCTATGAGATCGCATCCGGATGGGGCGGCCACCATCCGATTCGCGGCGTTCCCGTCTTTGTGCTTTCCCACAGCCGCCCGGATACCGTTCCGCAAGGCGAGACGCCGTTTACCTTTGTCTCGGCGGGCATTGAAGCCGCTATACGAGAGGCTAAGGCGGCGGCAGGCGAAAAAGACGTCTATGTGCTGGGCGGCGCGAGCGTAGCCCAACAATGCCTCCAAGCCTCGCTCCTGGACGAGATTCAAGTGCACGTCGCCCCCGTCCTGCTCGCGGAGGGAATCCGTTTGTTCGATTCGATCGGCTCCGAACGAATACGGCTGGAAACGACCGGGGTCATGGAATCCCAGGGAATCGCCCACCTCCGGTATCGGATCGTCAAATCGGAATAGAGGGGGGCGTCTGAGGCGTCGTCGCGTCGTGCGGACAATTTGCCGCATACGGCCCGCGATCAACGCGTCTTCCCTAGCGATGCGTACCATTCGTTCACCTCGCCGGTCATCTCGTCGCCGCCCAGCGCGTGCCATTTGGCGACGACGCGATCGAAGTAGGGCAGCGGCTCCTGGCCGTAGACGATCTTGAGCATCGCGTCGTAGAGCAACTCGTCCAGGGCGTCGCCGATTTTTCCATCGTCGGCGTCGGCGCGCCGGTGAAGGCGTCCGTCTTGTACACGGCGGGATTGCGCTCGACGTTCAATAGCGTCCCCATGTCAAAGCCGCCCGCCCGGGCGGCTTTTTTTCGCATGCGCGGCGGGATTGTCGAACGAAGGGAATGAAGCCAATATCGCCCTGCAAAAGCCAATCCTCCCTCCTACTTTGCGAACGAGGCCTTACGTTACCATTAAGACCATAAGATTTGGCAGCGATTACGAGAGGTGAGGATGGATGGGAAGCATCGCATTCAATCACGTGTTCAAACAATACAAGGGGGAAGCCCGTCCGGCCGTCAACGACTTTCACCTGTCCATCGAAGAAGGGGAGTTTCTGGTGCTCGTCGGCCCGTCCGGGTGCGGCAAGTCGACGACGTTGCGGATGCTGGCGGGGCTTGAGGAGATCAGCAGCGGCGAGCTGTATATCGACGGGAAGTTCATGAACTACGTTTCGCCGAAGGACCGGGACATCGCGATGGTGTTCCAGAACTACGCGCTTTATCCCAATCTGTCGGTATTCGAGAATATCGCGCTCGGCCTCAAGTTGCGCAAGACGGCCAAGTACGAGATCGAGCTGCGGGTGAACAAGGTCGCGAAAATACTGGAAATCGCCCATCTGCTGGAGCGCAAGCCGAGCCAGCTGTCGGGCGGGCAAAAGCAGCGGGTCGCCCTCGGCCGGGCGATTGCCCGGGAGCCGCAGGTGTTCCTGATGGACGAACCGCTGTCCAACCTGGACGCCAAGCTGCGCGCCCAGACCCGGGCGGAAATCATCAAGCTGCAAAGCGATCTCCAGCGGACGATGGTCTACGTGACGCACGATCAGGTCGAGGCGATGACGATGGGGACGCGAATCGTCGTTATGAAGGACGGCGTCATTCAGCAGGTCGCACCTCCGCGGCAGCTGTACGACCAGCCGGCCAACCTGTTCGTCGCCGGTTTTATCGGTTCGCCGCAGATGAACTTCATTCCGGGCAACGTGACGCGCGAGGAGGGTGTCTACTACTTCGTCAACAAGCGGATGAAGCTGGCGCTGCCTCCCCGGTTCGGCGCGATGTTCGACCGGATGGAGCGCGCGGTGCGGAACGTGGTCATGGGTGTCCGGCCTGAGCATGTCCTGCTGCGACGCGACGCCGGCGGCGCGTCGGAGGACGGCGCGTTTTTCGGCGGCGTCGTGCAGATGACGGAGGCGACGGGAGCGGACTCCTATGTCTACGTGAATGTAGGGGAGACGCGGATCATCGCCCGCACGGATCCCGAGGACCTGTACCGGAAGGACGATCAGCCGGGCGTCGGCTTCCAGCTGGGCAAGATCCACTTCTTCGACGAAACCACGGGTTTGTCGCTGGCGCACGGGGGAGACGACGCATGAGAAAGGCCGGCGCATGGAAGACCCTTTTCCGGCTGCTGCTGGCCGTCCTGGTCCTGTTCGGAGCGATCCGCTGGTTCGCCTCCGGCGGTTCCGCCATCTACGCTTCGAACGTAAGCGTCGACCAGCTGCTGGGGTTCGAGGACGGCGACGGCCCGCAGCCGTACGCCAAGCTGATGCGCGAAGCCGGCGCCCGGCCGGCGGGCGAGGCGGATCGGCCGATCGCGCTCGGCGCGGCCGACTACGCCGCGGCCGCGCCCGAAGCCGCGCTCGCGAAGACAGCGGAGGACGGCGCGCCCGTGCTGGAATGGCGCAACGCGGATGGCTGGGCGGAGTGGAAGTTCGACGCCCCCCAAGCCGGCTGGTACGCGCTGGAGCTGACCTACAAGCCGCTCGAAGGCGGCAATGCCTCCGTCGTTCGCGGGGTGCAGATCGACGGCAAGTATCCGTTCGCCGAATCCCAGCGCATCGAGCTGCAGCGGCAGTGGAAGGACGCCAAATATCCGTACGACCGCAACGAGATCGGCATGGAGATCCGGCCGCAGCAGACGCAGCTCGTCAGCTGGTCCGTCAAGGCCGCCTCCGACTACGCCGCATCGTCCGAGCCGCTGCTCTACCGGCTCGACGCCGGCCCGCATACGCTGCGGCTCGTCGGCGAACGGGAGCCGTTCGCCCTGAAGACGCTGGTCTTCCGGCCCTGGCAGGAGACGCGCGCCTATGCAGACTACGCGGCGGCGCAGCCGTCCGCTTCCGCCGCGCCCGCGGACTGGTTCGCCACCGTCGAGGCCGAGCATTTCGAGCGCAAGTCCAGCCTGGCGATCCAGACGGACCACTGGTCGGAGCCGTACATTTCGCCGGATCCGAAAGGCCGCATCACGTACAACGTGCTCGGCGGGCAGCGATGGCGGCTGCCGGGCGAGTGGGTGGAATGGAAGCTGGAAGTGCCCGCCGACGGCTGGTATGAGATCGATCTCAAAAACTTTCAAAACTACCGCAACGGCTTCCCCGCGTACCGGACGATCGAGATCGACGGCGAGGTGCCGTTCCGCGAAATGCTTCATTACGCGCTGCCGTACCACAAAGAGTTCGAGATCACGACGCTCGCGGACGGCGACGGCAAGCCTTACTCCTTCTATCTGGCCAAGGGCGCGCACACGATCCGCATGACGGCGGACGCTTCGCCGCTCGCCCCCGTCACCCTGGCGCTCCAGGACACGCTGGCCGAGCTGGCGGCGTTCGACCGGCACGTCAGGCTTATTACCGGCAACTACAGCGTCAAGGCGTTCGACGACAATGCCGATAAGACGCGGACCTGGGACATGGCCAAGTTCGATCCCGATACGGAGAACAAGATCGAGACGTTCATCCGGCGGCTGACGGATATCCGGGACTATATCAACGGGCTCAACGGCAAAGATTCGGACCTGTCCCAGGCGATCAAGGTGTCGATCAGCATGCTGGAGAACATGCGCGAGGACATCGACGAAATTCCGAACAAGCTCTCCGACTTCGCGACGATCCAGAGCCAGATCGGCACCTGGATGAGCACGTTGACGCAGCAGCCGCTGCTGCTCGACTACCTCGTCGTCCGGTCGCCGGGCACGAAGACCGGGCTGAAGGAGCCGACGGCCTGGTCGCGGGTGCCGTACTCGCTGACGGACTTCGCGCGGTCGTTCTACATGGACTACGACACGCGCAAGCACAACAAGCAGCAGGCGCTCACGATCTGGGTGCAGCGCGGCCGCGACTACGTCGACCTGCTGCGGGAGATGGTCGATCAGGACTTCACGCCGAGAACCGGGATCGAAGTCAACATCAACCTCATGCCGAATCCGAACATGCTCATCCTCGGCAACGCGGCGGGCGAAGTCCCGGACGTGGCGCTCGGCATCGGGGAGGCGACGCCGGCGGACTACGCGATGCGGGACGCGGTGGCCGACCTGAAGCAGTTCCCGGACTTCCAGCAGGTCTACGACCGCTTCATTCCGGGCGTCCGGCGCGCGATGACTTACGACGGCGGCGTGTACGGGCTGCCCGAGGTACAGAACTTCCAGATGCTGTTCTACCGGACGGACATCTTGGAGCGCCTCGGCCTGAAGGTGCCGGATACGTGGGACGACGTCTTCGACCTGCTGCCGACGCTGCAGGAAAACGGAATGACGATGAACTACCCGAAGGGCGACTTCGCGACGATGTTTTTCGAGAACGGCGCGGAGCCGTATTCGAAAGACGGGCTGAAGTCGGACCTGACGAGCGCGGCCGGCCAGGCCGCCTTCAAGCAATGGACCGAGATGTTCCGCAAGTACAATTTGCCCATCGATATTCCGGCGTTCTTCCAGCACTTCCGCGACGGCGACATTCCGATCGGGGTCGCGGACTTCAATACGTACGTCCAGCTGCTCGTCGCGGCGCCGGAAATTACGGGCCACTGGAAAATGGCACCGCTCCCGGGGATCCGCCAGGCGGACGGCGAAGTCGCCCGGTGGTCGCCGCAGGGCGTATCCGGCGCGATGATCATGAAGAAGAGCGACCGGAAGGACGAAGCCTGGGAATTTCTGAAATGGTGGACCTCGGCCGAGGTGCAGTCGCAGTACGCGAAGGACATCGAGTCGTTTTACGGCATCGAGTTCCGGTGGAACACCGCGAACGTCGAGGCGATGGGCGCCCTGACCTGGCCGAAGGAAGACCTCGCGGCGATCCGGGAGCAGACCCGTTGGGCGAAGAACATGCCGTACGTGCCGGGCTACTACTTCTTGAACCGGGAGATGGAGTTCGCCTGGAACCGGACGGTGTTCGATGGCATCCCGGCTCAGGAGTCGCTGGAGCAGGCGCAGCTGTCGTTGCAGCGGGAAATGAACCGGCGGCAAAAAGACTTCGGCATTCGCGCCGGCGACGATCTGAGCGTGCCGCAGATCGTCCAGCCTTACGAATGGGAGGGACCGACCCCATGAATACCGAGCTAGCCCCCCGCGCCGCCGAGGCGCGCCGCGCGCCCTCCGGCATCCGGCTGCGCTGGAACCGCTTTTGGATGGAGATGCGCAGGGACGCCTTCTGCTACCTGTTTCTCGCGCCGTTCCTGATCTGCTTCGTCGTCTTCATCGTCGTGCCGGTCGTCATGGCCGCCACGCTGGGATTTACGTCGTACGACGGCTTCGGCAAGCTGCACTTCATCGGCTTCGACAATTATATCGCGCTGTTTACGCAAGACATCGTCTTCCTGACCAAGGCGCTGCCGAATACGTTTCTGTTTGCCCTCCTCGTCGGACCCGGCGGCTATTTGCTCTCGTTCGCGTTCGCCTGGCTCATTCACCAGCTGCCGCTGCGCATCCGGGACTATTACACGCTGGCGTTCTACGCGCCTTCGATGGCGGGCGGGGTGGCGCTGTCGGTCGTCTGGATCGCGGCGTTCAGCGGAGACCGGGTCGGATACGTGAACAACTTCCTGCTGTCGATAGGTTGGATCGACAGCCCGGTCGTCTGGCTCCAGGATCCCAAATACCTGCTCAAGATCATGATCCTCGTCTCGCTCTGGATCAGCTTCAGCGTCGGCTTCCTCGCCATGCTGGCCGGCCTCCAGACGGTCAACCGCGAGCTTTACGAGGCCGGCCGGATCGACGGCATCTCGAACCGGCTGCAGGAGGTGTTCTACATCACGATCCCTTCGATGAAGCCGCAGATGCTGTTCAGCGCGGTGATGACGATCGTCGGCACGCTGAAGGCGGGGGCCATCTCGACGCAGCTGACCGGGCTGCCGATTACGCCCCAATACGCCGGGCATCTGATCATCAACCACATCGACGACTACGCCTTCATCCGTTTCGAACTCGGCTACGCTTCGGCCGTCTCGGTCATGCTGCTGCTCGTGAGCTACTTCGCGATGAGGTTCGCCTACCGGCTGTTCGGCTCGAAGGAGGAAGGATAGAGAGATGATTCGCCGCTTACGCACCATCCCGCCGTTTCAATATGTGCTGGTGACCGCCTTCACGCTGCTCGCCGCGTTCATGTCGCTGCCGATCGTGTTCATCCTGAACCACGCGTTCAAGCCGCAGAACGAGCTGTTCCTGTTCCCGCCGCGCTTCTTCGTCCAGCATCCGACGGCGCGGAATTTCGAATCGCTCTTTCTGCACGCCGCCAACGCGACGGTGCCGTTCACCCGGTACCTGTTCAACAGCCTGGTCGTCGCCGGCCTGACGCTCGCCAGCGTCATCGTCGTCAGCACGATGGCCGCCTACGTGCTCGCCAAGTACAACTTCCACTTCAAGCAGCTCATCCTTGCGACGATCACGCTTTCGCTCATGTTCGCGCCGGAGACGGTCAGCATCCCGCGTTACCTGATCATCAGCGGCCTGCACTTGAACGACACGTACTTCGGCCATATTTTGCCGGCGCTGGCTTCGCCGGTCGCGGTGTTCATGCTCGTCGGCTTCATCTCCCAAATTCCGGGTGAGCTGGTCGAAGCGGCTAGGATCGACGGCGCGAGCCACTTCGGCATTTTCGTCCGCATGGTGCTGCCGCTCTCGGTGCCGGCCATCGCGACGATCTCGATTTTCACCTTCCAGGGCGTGTGGGGAGACGTGGAAACCTCGACCTTGTTCATGCAAGACGAGACGATGCGGACGCTCGCCTTTTACGTCAACAGCCTGCTGAGCGGCTTGCAGAACAGCGTTTCCGGCCAGAATATGGCGGCCGCCGCGGGACTGCTCATGTTCGTCCCGAACCTGATCATCTTTCTGCTCTTCCAGCGCAAGGTGCTGGAGACGATGATCCACTCCGGTATCAAGTAACCCCACTAAGCAAAGGAAGTCGGAACGATGAAGAGAATGATCGCTCTCCTGCTCCTGGTCGCGACCGCCGTCCTGGCCGTGCCCGGAACGACGCACGCCAGGCTTCCCTACAGGACCTTCTATTTCGACCCGAACCAATCCATGTGGCTGCGCATCCAGCCGATCTATACGCCCGCCGCCGCTTACACGGCGGACTTCGAGGAGCCCGTCGACCTGCAGGTCGGCGCGGACGACCGGATCTACGTCGCCGACAAAGGGGCGAACAAGATCGTCGTGCTGGACAACGACGGCAAGCTCGTCCGCACGCTCGGCGAGGAAGACGGGCCGGGCCGGCTGAGCGCGCCGGAAGGCGTGTTCGTCACCCCCGAAGGGAAGGTGTACGTCGCCGATTCCGGCAACCAGCGGATCGCGGTGTTCGGTCCGGACGGCGCGTACGCGCGGGAATATAAGAAGCCGGATTCGGCGTTCCTCGGCTCGGAGCATTTCGTCCCGGTCAAGCTCGTCGTCGACCGGCGGGGCGTCCTCTACGTCGCGCTGAATTCCTCTTACCAAGGCCTCGTGCGACTGAGCGAAGAGGGGGCGTTCATGGGCTACTTCGGCGCCAACAAAGCGCAGTCGACGCTGCTCAACTGGCTGAAAAAGCTGATTCTCAACAAGGAGCAGCTCGCCAAGGAAACGGCCGCTCTGCCGCGTCCCATCACGAACGTCGCGCTCGACGACGAAGGCTTCATCTACACGGCGACGGCCGCCGGCTTCGGCAAGGGCGCCATCCGCAAGCTGAACGCGGGCGGCGTGGACGCCTTGAAGAACAAGACGCTCGTGGACGGCCATGGCATCGTCGACGTCGCGATCGACCGCGACGGCCTCCTGTACAACATCGACACCGAATCGGGGCAGATCAACCTGTACGACCGGAACGCGAACGCGCTGTTCGCCTTCGGCCATATCGACAACGGCACGCAGCAATACGGCGTGCTCGGCTTTCCGACCGCCATCGGCGTCGACGGCCACGACGCGATCTGGATCTCCGACAGCCGCTCGAAGACCGTGCACAAGTACGTGCGCACCGCTTTCGGCTCGGACGTCCTGAAGGCGCTCGTGCTTTACGCGGACGGCAATTATGAGGAGAGCAAGCCGTACTGGGAGCGGGTCTACGCACGCAACGACATGTACAACGGCACATTCCAGGGGCTTGGGAAAGTGTACCTGCACGAAAACGACAACGATCAGGCGCTGTCGTTCATGAAGACGGCGTTCGATACGGACGGCTATTCCAAGGCGTTCTGGCAGCTGCGGCTGATCTGGCTGCAGCACCACTTCGTCGCCCTCGTCGCCGGCCTGATCGCCGCCTACCTCGTCTGGCGGTACGGCCTTCGGCTCATCCGCCCGGCGCTCCGGCGCCGTCCGCCGTCTGCGTTCTGGCAGCGCATCCTGGCGGATTACCGGACCTTCGGCTACATTCTGATCCATCCGTACAACGGCTTCTACCGGCTGAAGGAAGCGCGCGTTTCGCCCTGGGTGACGCTGAGCATCCTGGCCGCGGTCATCCTCGTGAAGCTGCTCGGCATTTACGAGACGGGTTTCCTGTTCCATCCCGTCGACACGTCGCAGATCAACGTCTGGAGCAGCCTCGCGCTGTTCGCCGTTCCGTGGGCGACCTGGATCATCGCGAACTACTTGGTGTGCAGCATCAAGGACGGGGAAGGGAAATTCCGGGAGGTCGTCCAGGGCAGCACGTTCGCCCTCGTCCCCTATTTGGCGTTTTCCGTGCCGATCCTGATCCTCTCGCACATCGTCACGCTGGAGGAGCGGGTTCTCGTCGACTCCCTGTCGTCTCTCATGTACCTGTGGCTTGCGGCGATGTTCCTCGTCATGACGCAGGTCATCCATAACTTCGATTTCCTGGAGACGATCAAAAATTCGGCGATCACCCTGTTTACGATCGGCATCATCTGGCTGTTCGGCTTTATCGTGTTCGGCCTCTCTTACAACCTGTACGACTTTTTCTACCAGCTTTACAAAGAGGTGAGTTTCTATCATTAACTTCATCAGGCGCTTATCCCTTCGCGTAAAGCTGGCGTCCGCCGCCGCGATCGTCGTCCTGTTCCTGGCGCTGCTTTTCTTCCTGCGGGGAGGCGAGCCGACCGCCGCCGAAGCGCTGGCGGAGGCGGGCATTCCCGAGCCGCATCAGGATCGCGCGGCCCTCTACGAGGGCGCCGCCTGGCAGCCGGCGCCCGGCGCCGACGGGTTCGCGCTGGCGCTCGAGAACGATACCTACGCGCTCTATATCCGGCCGGACAACACCCAGATCGCCCTCGTGGACAAACGGGACGGCTACCGCTGGACCAGCAATCCGACCGAGGAGCAGCTAAAGCAAGAGACCGTCAAAGGTCAGCTGCTGTCCAACCTCCGGTCTCCGTTTGTCCTGACGTTCGTCAAGACGCAGGGCGCCGACCAGACGATCCGCGAATCGCTGAACGCGGAGAGCCCGAAAACGAAGACGTCGCTGACGAAGACCGAGACCGGCCTGCAAGTCGCCTACGACTTTCCCGACAAGCAGCTCGGCTTCGCCATCCAATACGAGCTGACGGCCGACGGGCTCCGCGCGCGCATGCCGACGGCCGGCATCCGGGAGGAAGGAGAGGCCGCCGTCTTCTCGCTCGATCTGCTGCCGTACTTCGGCGCCGCCAAGCCGGAGGAGGACGGCTATCTGTTCGTGCCGGACGGCCCCGGCGGCCTCGTCAACTTCGGGACCAAGCAGGCCGACCTCTCCCGGGGCTACATCCATCAAGTGTACGGCATGGAAGTGACGAACATGGGCAACTGGTTCCGCTCCGGCGAGCGGAGGGAGGACATCGCTTATCCCGTCTTCGGCATCAAGCGGGGGGAACACGCCTATCTCGCGGTGATGACGCGCGGCGCCGACTCGGCCAACGTGGCGGCGATCCCGCCGGGTCTCAAATCCTCGTACTTCAACATCTTCTCGAGCCAAATCTACCGAGAGGAATATCTGTACCAGATGAGCCGGCTGGCCGCGCCGCTCAAGGCGATCCAGAAGGTTCGGCTCGACACGGACCGCGAGGTCGAATACCGGTTTCTCCGTCAGGCGGACGCGAGCTATGTCGGCATGGCCAAGTCCTACCGCGCCTACCTGAAGGCGAACGGGCGAATCGGCGAGCCGCTCAAGCCGTCCGATCACGCGCCGATCTACATCAAGATGATGGGCGGCAACTACCGCAGCGCCTTCAACCGCGTCGAGTACGTCGCCGCGACGACGTTCGCCCAGGCGACCTCCATCATGAACGACCTGCTGAAGCGGGGCGTCGCCAAGCCGACCGTCGTCTATTACGGCTGGCAGAACCAGGGCGACTACAAGATGGATAAGCGATTCCCGATCGAACCGTCGCTCGGCGGGGGGGCGGGCGCCCGTTCCTTCGTCTCCGACATGCGGGCCAAAGGCATCGACGTCCTTTTCGAAGACGACTTCGTCTGGATCGACGGCAACCACTCGTCCGCATCCGGCAAAAACGACGGCGTCCGAGGCATCGACGGCACCGTGTACGTCGAGGAGGGGTGGTTCATCAGCAAACCCGCCAAGACGGTCGCGATGGCCTACGATACGATCCGCAAGCTGAAGGGCATCGGCGCGGCGGGGGTCCTGTTCAACCAAATCGGCGAGTGGGTGTTCCACGACTACGCCGGCGACCGCATCGCCACCCGCTCGGATACGATCTCGGTGTACGAGGGGCTGCTGGACTACGCGAAGCGCACGCTCGGCACCGCCTCCGTATACCGCGGCAACGCCTACGCGATCGGCGAGGTCGGCTACATCGACGATCTGCCGCACGAGTCCAGCTTCGACTTCATGGTCGACGAGACGGTGCCTTTCTACCCGATCGTACTGCACGGCTTCGTGCCGTATTCGTTCGGCGACGGCAACCTGCGCGACGACGAGGATACCGAATTTTTGAAAGCCGTGGAGTACGGCGCCGCGCCTTCGTTTTTCCTGACGCACGACGATTCGCGCAAGCTGCAGTACACGGCGTCGAACTTCCTGTACAGCAGCCAGTACGCCAAGTGGGCGGACCGCATCGCGGCCGAGTACGCCAAGTTCGACAGCCTCGCGCCGCTTTACGCCCAGGAAATGACGAACCACGAGCGGCTGTCCGCGAACCGCTACGCCACGACGTATGCGGACGGGACGCGGGTCGTCGTGGACTATGGCGCCAAGACGTTCAAGGTGGAGAAAGGAGGCGGCGCATGAAATCTTCCGCAGACGACGCCAAACGCCAAGCCCGCCTCTTTCAGCTGAAGCGGTACGGCACGGGGCTCGCGTTCATGCTGCCGTGGATCGTCGGGTTCTGCCTGTTCGTCGCGATTCCGATCGGCTGGTCGATCTTCATGTCGTTCAACCAGGTCAAGGTCGTGCCGGGCGGCTTCAAGTACGATTGGCAGGGCTTTCGAAACTTCCGCGACGCGTTTCTGAAGGACAACGTGTTCCCGATCGAGCTCATCACCTACTTTCAGGAAATGCTGCTCATGGTGCCGATCATCGTCATCTTCGCCCTGCTGATCGCGCTCATGCTGAATCAGCGGTTTCCCGGGCGGTTCCTGTACCGGGCGCTGTTTTTCCTGCCCGTCATTTTCGCGACCGGCCAAGTGCTCTCCGAGCTGTTCGTCCAGGGAGCGGGCGACATCCCGTTCCTGGACCAATATAACCTGGAGCCGCTCGTCACCCAGTACGTGGGCGGCGAATTCGCGAAGACGGTCATGGGGGTGCTGGGCCGCGTCGTGCTTATCCTCTGGTACTCCGGCGTGCAGATCCTGATCTTCATCGCAGGCTTTCAGACGATCTCGCCGACGATCTACGAGGCCGTCCGGATCGACGGGGCGTCGCCTTGGGATTCGTTCTGGAAAATCACGCTGCCGGCCTGCGTGCCGTTCATCAGCCTGAACGTGCTCTACACGATCATCGACCTGTTCACCTTCCCGCTGAACCCGGTGCTGAAGCACATCAAGGACAACATGTTCAAGGTCGAGACGGGCTACGGCTACTCCAGCGCGCTGGCGTGGATCTATTTCGGCTTCGTGTTCGTGCTGATCGCCTTGGTGCTGTGGCTGTTCGACCGAAGCATGAAGACAAGGAGGGTTCGCTCTTGAATACCGCGCTCTGGTTCCGCAAGGTAGGCGGCCGGCTCCGGGACCTGCTCTGGAGCCGAAGGGCCCAGCAGGCCAAGATGATCGTGCTCGGCCGCAGCCTGTCCGACGGGTTGCTGGCGAAGCTCATCCTCTACGTGCTGCTTTCGATCGTCGCCTATCTCTACCTGCAGCCGCTGCTGTACATGATCAGCACGGCGCTCAAAAACGTGAGCGATCTGCTCGACCCGACGGTCAAGTGGATCCCGCGACAGGTCACTTGGGACAATCTGTCCAAAGCGCTGAAGGGGCTGCAGTACCCCGACGCGCTGCGCAACACGGCGGTGCTGTCCATTTCCTGCTCGCTCGTTCAGGTGCTCGTCTGCGCGATGACCGGCTACGCGCTGGCACGGCTGGCGGTGCCGTTCAAAGGTCTCCTGACGGCGCTCGTCATCCTGACGTTTCTGATCCCGCCGCAGATCGTCATCATTCCGCTGTACGTCATCTTCAGCAAGCTCGGTTTGCTGAACACGCCTTTCGTTTTCCTGATTCCGGCCCTTTTCGGCCAGGGGCTCAAGGCCGGGCTGTTCATCCTGATCTTCCGGCAGTTTTTCCGGGCGCAGCCGGCCAGCCTCGAGGAAGCGGCCAAGCTCGACGGCGCCTCCGTCGTCCGGCTGTTCTTCGGCATCATGCTGCCGCTTGCTCGCTCCGCCTGCCTCGTCGTCTTCCTGTTTTCGTTCATCTGGTACTGGAACATGTACTACGAGCCGTCGATGTTTCTGGCCAAGTCGTTCACCCCGCTGTCGATCCGTCTGGACGGCCTGGACGACGTGCTCAACCCGTCGCTTCTCGGCAACACGAAAATCGTCAAAAATCCGATCACCGAAGGGACCAAAATGGCTGCGGCCTTCCTCATCATCCTGCCGCCGATTATCGTCTTCATGTTTCTGCAGCGGTGGTTCGTGAGCGGCATCGAACGGACGGGGATCGTCGAATGATCGCGCGGAGGCGGCCGCGGGCCGCCTTCGAAGGGAGGGATGCCGGGGCGAGGAAGCCCGGAATTCGACGCGCAGGAACTTAGGGATCGCCCGGCAGGCGCGTCCCGCCGCGCCATCGCGCACGCCCGCGCGGCGGCGGCTCGAACGGCAGGAACGGCAATAAATTTACCATTATGATGCCATTGGGGAGGACTCGAACGCATGAAAAACAAAAAAACTTGGGCAGGCTGGACCGGCAGCGTGCTCGCCATGTCTCTCGTACTTTCCGCCTGCGGAGGCGGCAACAACGGCGGCAACGCCAGCCCGTCCGGCTCGGCCAGCCCATCGCCCACCGCGTCGTCTAGCGCATCGGCCAGCGCGTCGGCGTCGGAGGAGAAGCACGATCCGGTCACGATCAAGCTGATCTCGTGGTCCGATTCGTACACGGAGCTGTACAAAATGTTTCACGAGAAGTACCCGTGGATCACGGTCGAGCAGGTGCCGGTCAACGGCAAGCCGATCATGGAGATCATCGCGTCGCTCGAAGCGGCGGGCACGCCTGCGGACTTGACCTGGATCGACCAGGATCTGATCTCGTTCGAGCAGAACGGGCTCGTCGAGGATCTGACGCCCTACATCGACAAGGATCCGACGTTCCAAAGCGTAACGCTGCCCGAAGGCTTCTTCGACACGATGGTGTTCAAAGGCAAAAAGCTGGCGGTCCCGTTCGTCGACGTCCCGATGTGGATTTTGGTAAACAAGGACCTGATGGCCAAGCACGGCGTCGACATGCCGTCCAACGACTGGACGTACGACGACTTCCGGGAGATCGCGAAAAAGCTGACGGATAAGGACGCGGGCGAATACGGGCTCACGACGCAGCCCGAATTCCAGATGCGCCTGCTGAACACGAAAGCGATCGCGGACGGCCACGCCGCGAATCTGCAGTACATGAACGAAGACCTGACCCAGAGCGTGATGAACACGCCGGACGTCATGAACGACGTGCGCTGGCTGACCGAGTTCGTCACGAAGGACGGCTCCATGCAGAGCTACGACGCCGCCAAAGCTTCGGGCGACGTGACGCGCGAATTCATCAACGGCAAAACCGGCTTCGCGATCGGCGGCGACTGGGTGCTGCCGACCTTGAAAGCGAACGCGAAGTTCGATTGGGACGTCCTGCCGTTCCCGCGCGGCAAGGTGAGCCAGCCGGGCTACAGCATCTACGGCCCGCTGTCGCTGCTGAGCGGCTCCAAGCACAAGGAGGAAGCGTTCCTCTGGATCAGCTACCAATTCTCCAAGGAAGCGCAGAAGTGGAAAATCGACCAAGGCGCCAACGCGTCCGTCGTCGATCCCGAGCTGACCGCGTACTACGACGAGTCGCCGATGTGGAAGGGCAAAAACATCGCCGCCGTCAAGATGGCCAAGGAAAACGCCAAAATCCAGCCCGGCGCGACGATCCCCGCTTGGTCCGAATACAACTGGAACAACATCATGAACGACATCGTGTTCGGAGGCGCCGACATCAACCGGATCATCCCGGAAACGGAGAAGTGGAACAAGCGGACGCTCGAGGTTCGGGAATCGCTCAAATAAGCGCAAAGCGAAGAGCGGGAGGGAGGCCTCCCGCTCTTCGCCATGTTCGGGGGAGGGGCGGGAAGAGATCCGCCTTGGGGGCCAGTCGCGACAGGCTAATCTTGTACTGCAAAGGATAAGGTTGGCTCATGGCGGCCTTTGCGGCCTCCCATTATGATGAAAGTATCCCGAACGAGGGAGGGGAAACGACATGAAATCGGACGGAGTCCTCCGAGAGCTGTACCGCAACCGGACGCTGCTGCTCATGTTCCTGCCCGTCGCCGCGCTGCTCCTCGTGTTCAATTACTTGCCGCTGGCGGGGCTGGTCATCGCGTTCAAAAACTTCGACTTCAGCAAAGGGATTTTCGGAAGCGACTGGATGCACCCGCTGCTGAACAACTTCGACTACCTGTTTTCGTCTTCGGTCGCTTTCCGCGCCATCCGCAACACCATTCTCCTGAACGCGCTGTTCATCGCCGTCGGCCTCCTGTTCGAAGTGGGACTCGCGCTGCTGCTGAACGAGCTCCGCAACAAGATCTTCAAGCGCGTCGCGCAATCGCTCACCTTTCTGCCTTTCTTCATCTCCTGGATCGTCGTCGGCGTTTTCACCTACAACCTGCTGAATTACGAGAGCGGCGCGATCAACCGCCTGCTCGTATCGCTCGGCTTGGAGGCGGTCGACTTCTACAGCCTGCCCGGCCTCTGGCCGCTCATCCTGACGCTGGCGCTTCGGTGGAAGGTGACCGGGTACGGCACGATCATCTATCTGGCCGCCTTGACCAACGTAGACAACGCCTACTACGAAGCCGCTTCGATCGACGGCGCCACGCGCTGGCAGCAGATCCGCTACATCAGCCTGCCGATGCTCAAGCCGACCGTCATGATTCTGACGCTGCTTGCGATCGGCCGCATCATGAACGCGGACTTCGGCATGTTTTACGCCATGGTCGGCGACGCGACGCTCCTGTACCCGACGACGGACGTCATCGATACGCTTGTCTACCGCAGCTTGCGCAAGTCAGGGGACATCGGCATGGCTTCGGCCGCCGGATTCATCCAGTCGGTCGTCGCTTTCGTCCTCGTGCTCGGCAGCAATTACCTGGCCCGCCGCTTCGACCGCGACTCGGCCATCTTCTAATTCCCGCTAGGATCGGTTAGGAGGTTCGGAGAGATGTCGATCCGCCCATTCTCGATCGGCCGATGGACGGTCGCGGCGCTCGTCGCCCTGTTCAGTCTGGCTTGCCTGTTTCCGTTTCTGATGGTCGTCTCGGGCTCGCTCAGCACCGAGAAGGACATCGTCGACCACGGGTACGCGCTGCTTCCGAGGCACCTCACCCTGGATTCGTACCGCATCCTGTTCCTCGGTTCGAACCGGATCGTCGACGCCTACGGGATCAGCGTTACGGTGACCGTCGTCGGCACGATTCTGTCGCTTGTCGTGACCAGCATGGGCGCCTACGTCATGGCCCGGCGGTCGTTCAAATACCGCAATATCCTCTCGATTTACGTCATCGTCACGATGCTTTTCAACGGCGGACTCGTCCCGTGGTACATCATTTGCGTCCGGTACCTGGATCTGAAGGATACGCTCTGGGCGATGATCCTCCCGCCGCTCGCCAACGCCTTCAACATGTTCCTCATCCGCAACTTCATGCTCTCGATGCCGGAAGACCTCCACGAGTCGGCCAAGATGGACGGCGCCGGCGAATTTCGGATCTACTGGCAGCTGATCGTCCCGCTGGCCAAGCCCGTGCTCGCGACCGTCGGCTTGTTCGTGGCGCTGGGATATTGGAACGATTGGTTCCTCGGCCTCATGTTCGTCGACAAGCAGGAGCTGCAGCCGCTGCAGCTGCTCCTGCGGACGCTGATCTCCAACGTGGAGTTTCTGAAGAGCTCCAGCAACGCGGCCGCCATGCAGCGCATCTCCAACCAGATCCCTTCCGAATCGATGAAAATGGCGCTGACGGTCGTGACGATCGGGCCGATCGTGTTCCTGTACCCGTTTTTGCAGCGGTACTTCGTGCAGGGGCTCATGGTCGGCGCCGTCAAAGGATGACTATCTCAGCCACAGGCTGTTATAGGATACATTTCGAACCAACAGGGGAGGGGATCCGATGATAAAAGGCAAGCTCCGCATTCCGCTGCTGCTCGCCGGCACGATGCTCCTCGGCGCCGCGCTCTCGGCTTGCGGCGGCAACGACGGCGCCCGGTCGAGCGGGGACGCCGGTCCGACCGGACCGGCCTCCGCGGGCGCTTCGGCATCGCCGTCCGCGGCCGGCGAGGAAGAGGCCACGCTGAAGTTTTACTTCGGCGGGGACAAGAAGGCGGCGACCGACGAAGTGTGGTCCGCGATCAGCGACTACGTCAAGTCCAAGGGGCTGAACGTCAAGTTCAACGTCAACTTCATCCCGTTTGGCGACTTCAAGGACAAAATGCTGGTCATGGCCGCCTCGGGCGACAACTGGGACATGAACTTCGACGGCGACTGGCTCTCGTACAAGCAGATGGCCGCCAAAGGCTCCTACATGGCTTTGAATGACCTGCTGCCGAAGTACGCGCCGAATCTGGCCAACAAGTACGAAGAGCAGGGCACGCTGTCGGCCGCGACGGTAAACGGCCAAGTGGTCGGCCTGCCGTGGACGATGAAGATGAACCAGCGGCTGTTCGCGGGCTGGCGCTCGGATCTCGCGGAGAAGGCGGGCATCACGGTGCCGCCGGATTCGATCAAGACGATCGAGGACGTCGACAAGCTGCTGCGCGATTTGAAGAAAGCGTATCCGAACGAGAAGCTGTCCCGCACGAACCCGCTTTCGATCTACATGATCCGCGACGAGTGGGTGGACCTGAATTTCCACGGACTCGGATTTTACCTGAACGATCCGAAGATTACCGTGCAGTCGGTCGAGCAGCAGCCGTTCTACAAGGAAGCCGCCGTCCGCGCCAAAACGTGGTACGACGACAAGCTGATCAACCGCGACGCGATGATCGACAAGGAAGACGGCGCCGCCCAATGGCGCAACGGCAAGACGCTCTTTACCGTGACGTCGCACGAATGGGCGAACGCCGATCCCGGCTTCGCGGACCCTTCGTACAAGCAGCAAATGTCGCTGCTCTATCCGGACAAGAAGCAGGTTAACCGGACGGCGCTCGCGAACGTCGTCGCGATTAACCGCAACTCCAAACATCCGGACCGCGTCCTGCGCTTCCTGGATATGGTGGAGACCGACCAGAAGCTGTACGACCTGCTTCAATACGGCATCGAAGGCAAGACGTACGTTCTCGACGGCGACAAGGCGATATACCCGCAGGGCATGCAGACGACGACGAGCAACTACATGGAGTGGGGCGGCCAGTGGGCATTCTGGAAGCCGCAGTTCATGCGGCCGACGATGACGTACCCGAAGGACTTCTGGGTGAAAGAAGCGGAATTCGCCAGCGAGCCGATGAACGTCAACTCGCCGATCGACGGCTTGTTCATCGCCGAGGACGCGATGAAAAACGAGCTGGCGAAGCGCGACCAGGCATCCGAGGAATTCAGCAAGCCGATCGAATTCGGCATCGTCAAAGACGTCGATCAAGCGGTGGCGGACTATATCGAAAAGCAGAAAGGAAACGGGCTCGACCGCATCATCGCCGAGACGCAAAAGCAAATCGACGCCTACTTGGCCAGCAAAAAGTAAAGGAAGCCACCCCGCAATCGAAACGAACCCGAACTCGAACGGACACCACGAGAAGCCGACCTTGCAGACGAGGAAGGCTTCTCGTCCGTTCCGCCCCTATCCGATGAACGCATGGAGGGATCAATGATGTACGCCATTTTCCTGCACCGCCGTTTTCAGACCGCGACGGCCCGCGCCATGGCGCTCCTGCTTTTGCTCGCTTCGTTTACATGGACGACGGGGCGCGCTGCGGCGGAGACGATTGAAAGCGCTAGCATCGTCCTGGGCGCGACGCCGCAACCAAGCGGCATCACCGCCTGGGCGGGAGACAATCCTGCCGGTCTGCAGACCGGCGAGATCGATGGGACGACCTACTGGCAGACGAACAAGACGAACGAAGCGTCGCCGACGATTTACTTTTACATGAACGTCGCCGACGATTTCCTGCACGATAGCAACGCCTTCGATGTGGACGTGACCGTCCAATACTACGACGAGGGAAACGGGAAAATCGTGCTTCAGTACGACGCCCAAACCGCGCCGTACAAGGACGCGCCTCTCTTCTCCTACACGGATACGAAAACCTGGAAGACGCATACGTTCCGCCTGTCGGACGCGAAATTCGCGAACCGGACGAGCGGCGCGGACTTCCGGATCGGCGTCGAGGGCGGGGGCGCGGACTGGCATACGAACGCCGATCTGAAGCTGGCCTCCGTCTCCGTCACGAAGACGCCGAAGCCGCAGCCCGCCGACGAGGTCTCCATTGCGTTCGGCGACGCGCCGGTCTCGAGCGGCATCGCCGCGCGGGCAGGCGATTACGAAGCCGGCTTGGAGACGGGGACGCTGAACGGCAAAGGCTACTGGAAAACGAACAAAGGGGCGCCGGAACCGAAGACGCTCTATTTGTACCTGAATGTGGACGACAGCTACTTGTACGACAACCAGACGCAGGATGTGTACGTCACCGTCGAGTACCTCGACCGGGGCAACGGCAGCATCGTCCTCCAGTACGACGCGGAGTCGGCGCCGTTCAAGGACGCGCCGCTGTTCGCCTATCAGGACTCGGGGCAGTGGAAGACGCAGACGTTCAAGCTTGGCGACGCCAAATTCGCGAACCGGACGAACGGCTCGGACTTCCGCCTGGGCATCAGCGGCGCGGGGGCGCCGGCCGACAATCCGGACCTGTACGTGGCATCGGTCAAGGTGAAAAAAACGTTGAGAAACGAAGTCTCCGTGCAGACGGCCGTCTATCCGACGCTGTATCCGACGGATGACGTCGTCATCGCGGACTTCAACGTCGCCAGCTTCGGCGCGACGGGCAACGGCATCGCGGACGATACGGCCGCGATCCAGAGCGCGCTCGACGCGGCTGCCCAGCGCGGCGGCGGGGTCGTCTTCGTCCCGGCCGGCAGGTATCGGATCAACGGGCACCTCGTCGTCCCGACGGGCGTCACGCTGCGCGGGGACCGCGCGGATCCGCTCGCCTCGGACGGGGCGGTGCAGGGCACCGTGCTCGCGGCTTACGAGGGCAAGGGAGACGAGAACGGACCAAGCTTCCTGCAGCTGCAGCAGGTCAGCGGCGTGACCGATCTGTCGGTCTGGTATCCCGAGCAGTCGGCGGAGCAGCCGGCTGCGTATCCGTGGACGATCGAGCAGCTGTCCGGCGACAGCGCCACGGTCGACCGCGTGACGCTCGTGAACGCCTACAACGGCATCAAGATCGGCCCGGCGTGGAACGAGCTTCACACGGTAAGGGACCTGTACGGCACGGCGCTGAAAACCGGCATCTTCCTCGACTTCACGACCGACATCGGCCGGCTCGAGGGCATCCGCCTGGGCCCCGACGCTTGGGCGAAGTCCGGCCTGCCGGGCGCCCCGGACCGGGCGGCGCTGTTCGGATATATGACAGCCCACGCCGAAGGGATCGTCATGGGCCGGTCGGATTGGGAGTACATGTCCGACATCGACATCTCCGGCTTTAAGAACGGCATGCGCATCACGACCCGGACGGGGTCGCTGGAGACGGCCAACGCGCAGCTGTACCGCATCCGCATCGACCAGTGCAACGTCGCGCTGAAGATCGAAGGCGTCAACGACTACGGCCTGCTCGTGACCGACAGCAGCTTCCGCGCGAGCGAAGGGAACGACCCGATCGCGATCTATGCGACGCAGGGCTTCCACTCCATCGTCCAGTTCAACGCGGTTACGGTGGGCGGCAGCCCGCTGCACGCGGTGAAGAGCGACGGCAGCGGGGTGCTGATCTTCGAGAACAGCGTCATCGAAGCCTGGAACGATCAAGCCGGTGGCTACGGGATCGACCTGGCGGGCGGATCCGTCCTCCTCGGACAGACGTCGTTCGCGAAGCCGGATCGGCATCTCCTTCTGGAAGGCGGCGCGAAGACGGCGCGGGCAGTCAACTCCGGCTACGAAGATCGGCTGGACGTGAAGGACGAGAGCGCGGCGGCGGAGGTCAGCGTCAAGCGCGATGCGGCTTTCTCGCCGAAGCCGCTGCCGACCGTCGCATCCGTCGACCGGGATGCCCGGCCGAAACCGGCGACGTCGCAGCTGTTTAACGTCGCCGCCGCGCCTTATGATCTGAAGCCGGGCAGCAGCGCCGACGCGAGCGCCGCCATCCAGCGGGCGCTGGACGACGCCGGCGCGGCCGGCGGCGGCACCGTCTACCTGCCGGCGGGCGTCTACCGCGTCGAGCAGCCGCTTGCCGTGCCCGGCGGCGTCGAGCTTCGGGGCTCTTGGGACGTGCCGCACCATACGATCGGCGGCGGCACCGTCCTGTTCACGAACTACGGCGAGGGCGATGCGGACGGGACGGCGCTTATTTCGCTGGCGGCAACCGCGGGCGTGCGGGGCTTGTCGGTGTACTACGACCAGCAGTCCTGGAGCGCGGTCAAGGCGTATCCGTGGACGATCCGGGGTCTCGGCCATGACGTCTACGCCGTCGACGTAACGCTCGTCAACCCGTATCAGGGCGTCGACTTCGGCAGCCATGACACGAGCGGCCACTACATCGATTACGTGGCGGGCTCGCCGCTTAAGGAAGGCATCTTCGTCGGCGGCGGCGCGCAGGGCGGCATCGTGCGCAACGTGCAGTTCAACCCGCACTATTACGGCCGCAGCAGCTATCCGAACCATCCGGCTACGTCGGCCGACTTCGATCAGGTATGGAATTATCAAAAGGAGCATCTCGACGCGTTCCGGATCGCCGGCGTGAAGGACGAGACGATCTTCAACACGTTCGTGTACGGCTCGCAATACGGCATCCACTTCGTCGCCCAGGACGGGCAAGGGCCGGAAGCGGTCGTCATCGGCCACGGCACCGACGGCAGCAAGAAGGGCGCTTACCTGGAAGATGCCGGCCCGGGCGGGCTGCGCTTCGTCAACACCGAGCTGGTGTCGATGAGCACGTCCGACAAGGCGTACGTCACCCTCGGCGATCGTTTCGCGGGCGAGGCGACGTTCTACAACACGTCGATGTGGGGCGACACGACCCGATCGGTCGACGTCCTCTCCGGCAAGCTGACGATGCAGATGAGCAATTTCGCCCGGGTGGGCGAGCGGGGCATCAACGCGACGGGCGGCGAGGCGGTCCTATACGACTCGTACTTCCAGCAGGCGGGCACGACGCACGTGTATGCCGGCCCAGGCATCTCGCGCATGGAACTGAGCAACAATCTGTACAACGGCGGCATGCGGTTGACGAACGAGGCGGGGACGAAGGTGACGGGCACCGACCTCGTGCCGGTCTCGCTGGACCTGGCGAAGACCGGCTTCGACCCGGCGTTCCCCGAGCGGACGAACGCGCGGCTCGTTCTGACGAACCGCACGCAGGCGCAGCCGATCTCCGGGCGAATCGAATGGGTGCTTCCGCCGGGATACGCGTCGCTGCTCGCGCCGATCCGCTTCGAAGGCGTCGCGCTCGGAGCGTCCGCGGACATTCCGCTGCCGCTGCTGGCGAGCGACACGCTGAAGCTCAAGGTTGTCCTGGACAACGGCGATAGCTACTTGACCTCGGTGAAGCTGGGTCGGTCGTTCGCCGTCCGCCAGGGGGCGGATCCGGGCGACGCGCCGACGCTGGATCTCGTGCACGCCGAGCAATATTTCAGCCTGGGCGGGCAGTGGAAGGGCGTCGCCGACCTGAGCGCCCGAACGAGCGTGCGGTGGGACGACGACAATCTGTACGTCACCGTTCAGGCGCAAGACGACCACCACTATCAAACGTGGAGCGGCGGGGACATTTGGCAGGGCGACAGCCTTCAGCTCGCCATCGACTTGTCCCGCAAGGACGGCGCGGCGAGCCGCAACGTGAGCGAGCTGGGCTTCGCCCTCGGCGGGGACGGCCGCATCGCGCAATGGCGCTGGCGGGCGCCGGCGGGGCTCGCGACGGGTGAGCCGCAGGGCGTCCAGACCGACATCGTCCGGGATGACGAGAAGGGGCAAACGACGTATACGATCGCCATCCCGTTCGACCGGCTGCACGGGCCGGGATTCGTCTTCGACCCGTCCGAGCCGATCGGCTTCGCGGTGCTGCTGAACGAAAACGACGGCGACGGCCGCTCCGGCTTCGTGGAGTACAACCAGGGGATCGGCACGAGCAAGGACGCGGCGACGTTCGGAGACCTGTACCTGCTAAGCGGAACCTACGGGCAGTTGCTCGCGCCTTCCGCGGAAGCGGCGGTCGCGGCGGCCGAGCGCGATCGGGGGCCGACCAGCGTCGACGCGGCGGCGAACTTCGTGCGGGTGCTGCCCGACGGCGCCGAGAAGACGCGGCTCGCGAATCGGCTCGCCGCGATCGGCGGAGGCGAGCCGAATCCCGGCGGTCCGACGCCGACGCCCAGCCCGACGCCAAGCCCAACGCCGACACCTACGCCGACACCTACGCCGACACCGATGCCCACTTCCGGGCCCAAGCCGACCCCTTCGCCGACGCCCGGCGAGAACGGCAAAGGCGTAATGAACCTCAAGCCGACGCTCCCGGCAGGCAGCCATACGGCCGCGGGCTCCGTCACGGCGGATGAGCTGAACCGCGCGTTCGGCGAGGTGCAGGCGGGGACGGACGGCGCGAAGCGCGTCTTGATCCGGCTGGAAGCGGCGGCCCAGGCGCAGGGCTACGAGATCGAGCTGCCTTCCGCCTTCCTGACGCCGGGCAAGCGGGACCGGGTGCTCGACATCGCGACCCCGATCGGCGCCGTCACGATCGCGAGCGATTGGCTGGAGGAGGCCGCGCGGCAAGGGCTGGGCGATACGTTCAAGCTGGTCGTCCGGCAGGCGGATCCGAGCGGCTGGGACGCGGCGCTGCGCTCGCGCGTCGGCACGTTTCCCGCCGTGGAGCTGCTCCTGTTGTCCGGGGGCAGAGAGATCCATTGGAACAACGAGCGGTCGCAGGCGCGAATCGCGCTTCCCTACGCGCCAACGGCCGCCGAGCAGGCGCATCCGGAGCGGTTGGTCGTTTGGCAGATCGCGCCGGGCGGCGAACTCCGCGCGGTGACGAACGGCCGCTACGACAAGAACGCCGGAGCGATCGTCTTCCGCACCCCGCACTTCAGCGTTTACGCGGTCACTTACGAAGCGCGGACGTTCGGCGATTTGGCCAAGGCGCCGTGGGCGCAAGAAGCGATCGAGGCGCTGGCGGCGAGAGGCGTCATCCAGGGCGTGTCGGAGCGCGATTTCGCGCCGGGCGCAGCGGTGAAGCGGGCCGATCTGGCCGTCCTCCTCGTCCGCTATCTCGGCCTGGCGGCGGCTTCCGCGGGCGATGGCTTCGCCGACGTGAAGCCGGACGCGTATTACGCCGAGGCCGTCGGCATCGCGCAGTCGCTCGGCATCGCGACCGGCTCCGGCGGCGATTTCCGCCCGGACGCGCCGATCAGCCGCCAGGAAGCGGCGGCGCTGATCGACCGTGCGCTGCGCGCGGCGTTTCGCGGTCTGCCGGCAGGCGGCGCGGAGGCGCTCGCCGTCTTCCGCGACGAAAGGCAGATCGCGCCGTATGCGCGGGATAGCGCAGCCGCGCTCGTCGAAGCGGGCTTGCTGCAGGGCAGCGGCGGCCTGCTCCGCCCGGGCGGCACGCTGACCCGCTCCGAGCTGGCGGCGCTGCTGTACCGGCATTGGGCTTCGGACGGAGACGCCCGGCCTTAGGCGTGCACGGCAGAGACGGCGTGGCGGCGACGGCGGGGAGGGGGTGAGGTTCGCGAGTTTGCGGCAGTATCGAACGGATCCGTTCGCCGTCCTCGCGGCCGGACCGCTTCGCGCATGCGTTCCGGCCATCGGTTCGCGCGCAGCGGCCGGCCGGGGCTTCGGCGGGACGGACATCCGAACGGAAGCGCAACACCATTCGAATGCCTTGAGGAGGTTCGCTATGTCGATCAAGTTTTCGGCTTTCGTCCGCAGGTGCAAGAACCCGCTACGGATGGGGCTGCTCATCCTGGTTCTCGCGATCGCCCCGCTGTCCCTTCGGCCCTCCGAAGCGTGGGCGGCGACCAATCTGGCGCTGAACAAGCCGATCCAAGCGGGCAGCTACACGCAAGTCTACACCGCCGCCAACGCCAACGACGGCAATCCGTCGACGTATTGGGAGGGCGCTCCGAACGCCTATCCGAACTGGATCCGCGTCGATCTCGGCAGCGCCCAGACGGTCAACCAGGTCGTGCTGAAGCTGCCCTCCGCCTGGGGCGCGCGGACGCAGACGCTGGCCGTGCAGAAGAGCGCGGACGACGCCGCCTACAGCGACATCGTCGCTTCGGCAACCTATGCGTTTAACCCGAGCGGCGGCAATACCGTCTCCGTAACGTTCCCCGCAACGACAGCGCGCTACGTGAAAATCAACTTCACGGCCAACTCCGGCGCGTCCGGCGGCCAAGTGTCGGAGCTCGAGGTGTATGGTCCGGACTCGGCGGCTTCGAGGTCCGCGTTCAGCCAGATTGCCGCTTCCTCCTACGACGCTCAGTCGGGCATCCAATTGGAAGCCTCCAGCGAAGGCGGGCAGAACGTCGCCTTTATCGACAATGGCGATTACGTGCTGTTCAACAACGTCGACTTCGGGACCGGAGCCGTCTCCTTCGACGCCCGCGTCGCGAGCAATGCGAACGGAGGCGCGATCGAGATCCGGCTAGACAGCCTGAACGGCACGCTAGCGGGCACCTGCACGGTCTCGGGCACCGGCGGCTGGCAAAATTGGGTGACCCGGACATGCTCCGTCAGCGGCGCAGGCGGCACCCACAATCTGTATCTGAAGTTTACCGGCGGGGCCGGGAATCTGTTCAATCTGCTCTGGTTCAAGTTCGCCGCTTCGGCGCCGCCTGCGGGAGGGGACGTCGTCGGCAAGCTGTACGCCGGCTATCAAGGCTGGTTCAACGCGGCCGGAGACGGCTCGCCGAACGGCGGCTGGGTGCATTGGTCCAAAAACAGCAGCGCTCCGACGGCAGGGTCCAACAACAACGTGAACTTCGAGCTGTATCCGGACATTCGGGAGTATACGAAGCTGTACGCGACGGGACTGGGCAATCTGGGCAACGGCCAGCCCGCCAAGCTGTTTTCTTCGTACGACCAGGAAACCGTGAACAAGCATTTCGAGTGGATGAAAACGTACAATATCGACGGGGCCGCCCTGCAGCGGTTCGGAGCGGACGAGAGCGATGCGCCGAATCCGTGGAAGACGAATCGGGACAGCGTGGCCGTGAAGGCGAAGAACGCGGCCGAGACGTACGGCCGCAAGTTTTACGTCATGTACGACATCACGGGGATGAACGCCTCCAATTGGGCGAACGCAGTGAAGCACGACTGGACGACAAACGTCGTCGGCAACATGGGCTTAACCGCCTCGTCCGCCTATGCCAAGCAGGACGGCAAAACGGTCGTCTGCATCTGGGGCATCGGATTCACCGACCGGCCCGGCACGGCGGCGGAAGCCGCCTCGCTCATCAGCTGGTTCAAGAGTCAAGGCGTCTACGTGATCGGCGGCGTGCCGACGTATTGGCGGACGGGCGTCAACGACTCCAAGGCCGGATTTCTGGACGTCTACAAGTCGCTGGACATGATCTCGCCCTGGTTCGTCGGACGGTTCGGACAGCTCTCCGGCGCCGACCAGTTCAGCGCGAACGTCTGGCAGCCGGACTACGCCTTCACGCAGCAGAACGGCATGGCTTACCAGCCGGTTCTTTGGCCGGGCTCGGCCTGGTCGAACATGACGGGCGGACCGCGCAACGAGAATCCCCGCCTGCACGGGGACTTCATGTGGCGCCAAGCCTACAACATGAAAAACATCGGCATCAGCACGGGCTATATCGCGATGTTCGACGAATACGACGAAGGGACGGCCATCGCCAAAATCGCGGAAAACAGCTCGATGATTCCGAACAATCAGTATTTCCTCACGCTCGACGCGGACGGCGTGGCCGTGTCGTCGGACTTTTACTTGCGGCTCGCGGGCGACATCAACCGCCTGTTCAAAGGGCAGATCCCGATTACGGCGACCCACCCGACGAGCCATCAATAGCCGTCTCGCCTTCTAAGGCGCGATAAGGCCGCTCCCGGCAACGGGAGCGGCCTTTTTGTACCATTTAGAATTTATAAGTTTCATGCTTATTCATTTCAAAATGGTCTCCGATAAAAACGTCTCGCCCTCATCTGAGGACGGCAAAGCCGTTTTTACTTGCAATGATGCCGGCTGAAGATGCGATCGGTATATCCCGTGATCGCTTCGTCATAATCGGGATACGGGTATCCGAAGCGAGCGGCCACGGCTTGGGAGAACTGCCGAAACAGCGCGTAGCAGGTTCGCAGAGACCGCCGCAGGCTGTCGCTGTCCTGCTCGGCGTACGTGGACAACAGCGCCTCCCAGTCTTTCGGCTCCAAATAGCGGTCGATCAACTTGTAGTTTTTTCCGACGCTGAACGTGTACCCCCGCTCGCCGCCGATCTGCCAAGCCATCATCCGCAGCAGATTCGGCCGCGCGACTTCGTTCAGATGATCGATGGCGAACAGCCATTCCCGGCGGGCCAGCCCTTTGACGACGTAGGTGGACGACATCCAGAACTCGTTGCAGCAATCGTCGAACGAGCGGGCCGTCGGCGGCTGGATCCAGTAGGACCGGTCGTCCGGCCGCCAATCGTCCGGGGCCCGTCCGTCCTTGTCCAGCAGCACTTCGACCAGGCCGTCGCTGCCCGCGAAATAGTCCTCCGTCTCTTCGACCGGGATAAGCGTGAGGTCGAGCTTGTTACCGTCTTCGAACAGGAGAAGATAGGAGAACCAGTTGCCGAGCTCGGCGGGAAACAGCTCCATGTCCTCGGGCTTCTGCATCATCAGACGGCGGCCGAACCGGTCGAGCCAACCGTCGCTCTCCTTGAAGGACGCCATATCGGTCACGAAATAGGAAATATCGTAGTCCTGAAAGGCGTCCCGGGGGATATGGCGGTTCGCGCGCGAGCCTTCCAGCGTGACCAGGCGGACGCGAGGATCGTTCTTCGTCCAATCGAGCAGCAGCTCCATCATTTCTCGTTCGTTTCGCAAAGCGGCCCCTCCGTTTCCTTTTCCTGATCTTACCTTAATATAGACGGTGCGGTCTGGCTACTTTTTCGCCCTCGATCCCTTGTTCCGCGTTAATACGCCAAGAACGGAACGTAAAGTTTAGAGATGTCTCCTTTGGCCTGCCGCCCATCTGCTTTAGAATGGGGAGGAAAACGGAAAGAAGGAGGCGGGCGTCCTGAAACGTTCGACCGTGGCGGCCCGGCTCGACACCGTCCGTGAATATACGCGGCACGAGGAAGATTTGCGGAACGCGCTGCACAGCATCCGAAATATCGGGTACGAAGCGGTGCAGGCATCGGCGCTCGGCCCCGTCGCGCCGGGCAAGGTGAAGGCGGCCGCCGACGCGTCCGGGCTGCGCCTCTGCGCCGCGGACGTTCCCTTTGCGGCATTGGAGCGCGCGTTCGCCGACGTCGTCGCGGTCCATCGGCTATGGGGGTGCCGCTACGTCGTCGTGGACGCCGTGCCGGACGCCTATCGCGCGAGCGAAGCCGGCTATGCGGCGTTCGCCCGCGAGGCGGGAGCGATCGCCGGGCGCCTCCGGGACCGCGGTCTCGCGTTCGTCTTTCGCGGCCGCCGGTACGCGCTGGAGCGTTTCGGCGGCCGCCGGACGGGGCTCGAGATCCTGCTCGACGAGACGGACCCGGAGAGCGTCGGCTTCGCGATGGACCCGTTCGAAGTTCAGGCGGGCGGGGCGTTTCCGGTCGATTGGATCCGTCGGACGAAGGATCGTCTGAGCTTGGTCTATCTGCAGGACATGGCGGTCGTCGGCGGCCGTCCCGTCCCGGCGGAGATCGGGCAAGGCAACCTGAATCACGAAGCGATCGTCGCCGCCTGCCGGGAGGCCGGGGCGGATTGGTACGTCGTGGGGCAGGACGAGTGCAGGCGCGACCCGTTCGAAAGCCTCGCGATCAGCTATCGGCATTTGAAGACCTATTTCTAAGGGGGAGAAGTACATGGCCAAAATTACCGGCGTCCGGTGCATCCGGACCCGCAAAAACGGCACCTGGACGATCGTCAAAGTGACGACCGACCAAGACGGGCTCTACGGCATCGGCTCCGCGTCGGATCTTTACAACCCGGAGGCGGTCGTGCAGGTGATCGAGCAGTTGCTCGCGCCAAGGATCGTCGGCCGGGACGCAGCCCATATCGAGGACTTGTGGCAGACGATGTACACGAGCGGATACTGGCGCAACGGCGCGCTGTTGCAGACGGCGATCGGGGGCATCGACATGGCGCTGTGGGACATCAAGGGCAAGGAAGCCGGCCTTCCCGTCTACCAGCTCCTCGGCGGCGCCTGCCGTTCGGCGGTCGCCTGCTACGGCCATGCGGGCGGCTCGGACATCGTTCAGTTGAAGGAAGAAGTGCACCGCTATCTGGAGGAAGGCTACACCGTCGTGCGCGCCCAGCTTGGCGGCTACGGCGGCGGCGGCTTTGTTCCGGGCGACCGGGCGAAGCTGCCCGACAACGCCTGGCGGACGGACGCCGTCTTCGACGAGCGCGCCTACCTGAACGCGATACCGGACATGTTCGAACAGCTGCGGGTGGCGTTCGGCGGCGGCATCCCGTTCACGCACGACGTGCACGAGCACCTGTCGCCGATCCTGGCGATCCAGCTGGCCCGGCGTCTCGAGCCGTACGGCCTCTTTTTCCTGGAGGATGCGCTGCCGCCGGAGCAGATCGGCTGGTACCGGCAGCTGCGCCAGACGAGCGCGACGCCGCAGGCGATCGGCGAGCTGTTCGCCAATCCGCAGGAGTGGACCCCGCTCGTCGCCGAGCGGCTGATCGACTTCATCCGCGTCCGCGTGTCCAAGGTCGGCGGCATTAGCGCCGCCCGCAAGATCGCGGCGCTGTGCGAGGCGTTCGGCGTGCGGACGGCTTGGCAGGAAGGCGGGGAGAACGACCCCGTCAACCAAGCCGCCGCAGTGCATCTGGATATGGCGGTGTGGAATTTCGGCATCCAGGAGATCAACCATTTCCGGCCGGAGGAGAAGGCGGCCTTCCCCGGGCATATCGAGCGCAGGGGCGGCTACCTGTATACGTCGGAGCGGCCGGGGCTCGGCATCGACATCGACGAGGCGCTGGCGGCTTCCCTGCTCGGAGAAGGCTGGAGCCGTTCGATTTACCATCAACCGTACACGCTCGACCGCAAAGCGGACGGCACGCTGGTGCGGCCGTAACGAAGGCGCAATAAAGGAGGCAAACAGCCATGCAAACGATCGCGGTCACCGGCGGGAGCGGCAAGCTCGGCAGGCGCGTCGTCGCGGCGCTGCAGGAACGGCAGTGCGAGGTCGTTTCGCTCGACCGGCGGGAGTCGGATTTGCCGTGCAGGCAGCACCGGGTCGATCTGAGCGATTTCGGGCAGGTGAAGGAGGCGCTGAAAGGGGCGGACGCGGTCGTTCACCTGGCCGCCATTCCGTCGCCGAACGGTTTTCCCAATCCGGTCATCTTCGCGAACAACGCGGTTTCGACTTATCACGTCCTCGAGGCGGCCTCCTTGCTCGGCGTCCGCAAGGTCGTATCCGGCTCGAGCGAGTCGTCCTACGGCTTCGCCTGGTCGCCCGAGCGGCTGGCGCCGGACTATTTTCCGGTCGACGAAGAGCACCCGCAGCGCCCGAGCGAGTGCTACGGTCTGTCGAAGATCGTGAACGAGCTGACCGGCGAAATGTTCCATCGGCGGACGGGCATGCAGGTCGTGTCGATGCGCTATTCGACAATCATGACGATGGAGGAATACGGGCGGATGGACACCCGGGATCCGCGCCGATACGAAAAGTCGATGTGGAGCTACATCGATATCCGCGACGCGGCGCGGGCGACGGTCGCCGCTCTGGAGGCCGACGGGCTCGGCGCGATCTCGCTGAACGTGACGGCGGACGACACGATGAGCGAGCTGCCGACGGAGGAGCTGCTGCGGATCTGCTACCCGGACGTGACGGCGCGCAGAGCGTCGCTGGAGGGGCGAAGCGCGGTCGTCTCCAACCGGCTGGCGAAGGAAAAGCTGGGGTGGCTGCCGCTGCATAGCTGGCAAGAAAGATAAACCGGCGGGTTGGCGCGGGCCCGAATTCGTCCTATGATGGTAGGGAGGGGGACGAGCCGCGTGAAAAATCTTCTGGTGACGGGTTACCGGATGAACGAGCTGAATATCTTCGACCAGAAGAACAAAGCCATCGTCTATATCAAGCGGGCGATCGCCGCCCGTCTCGCGCCGCTGGCGGAGGAAGGGCTGGAGTGGGTGCTGACGCCCGGCCAACTCGGCGTCGACCTGTGGGCGTGCGAGACCGTCATCGCGCTGAAGCGGGAGCGATTCCCCGATCTGAAGCTCGGCATCGTGACGGCTTACGCCAATCCGGACGAAAAGTGGAAGGAAGACAAGCAGAATTATTACCGGGCCATCCTGAAGGACCTCGACTACTACGGCGCGGTGAGCAACCGTCCGTACGAGGGCGCCTGGCAGTTCAAGGCGCGGGACGAGCTGCTGTTCCGCAAGACGGACGGCATCCTGCTGTTCTACGACGAGGAAATGGGCGAGGCCAGCCCCAAGTTCGTCAAGGAGCGTGCGCTGAAGCTCGCGGACGAGGAAGGTTACCGCTATATGGCGATTGGTGCCGACGAGGTGCAGGGGCTGGCGGAGGAGGACCGGCCGGAATCGTTCGATTGACCGGACGTGGGGATGCCGTTCGCACCTCGTCTCCGCATGCCGGAATTTAGCGAAAAAGGGCTCTTGCGCGAGCTCTTTTTCGTATGGGAATGGAATTCGGTAGGCGGGAAGCCGGAGAAACATAGGCCCGGATCGGGACTTTTCGCATATCCGAGACGGCGGATGGGATTGCATGATATTCGTCGTCCATATATATTATATATATATGTCAATGGGCATTGGAGATGAAAATGAACACGAACGATCGAATCCCGCTCTACCAGCAGATCCAAGACTACATTAAGACGCTGATCGAGTCGGAGGGGCTGAAGAGCGGCGAGCGCATCCCGACCGACAAAGAGCTGATGGAACTGTTTAACGTGAGCAAGATCACCGTCGTGAACGCGTTGTCCGGACTCGCCAACGACAAAGTCATCATGCGCGTGCCCGGGCGGGGAAGCTTCGTCAGCGACCCGGCCGAGCGGGAAACCGCGGCCGAAGCCGCCCACGGCGCCGCCTCGCGTCTGGAGGAGCGCCCGCTGCCGGGGGCGAAGACGGGCATCATCGGCCTCGTGATGCCGTCGATCGACGACTACTTCGCGGCGAGGCTCATCGAGGGGATCCAGCGGGGCATGCTGGATCAGGGCTATCGTGCGGTCATCCTGCTGTCGAGCAACCAGACGAAGCTCGAGATCGAGGCGATCCGTACGCTGCGGGAGATCGGGGCCGAGGGCATGGTGATCTTCCCGATGGACGAGGAGCAGTACAACGAAGAGATTTTGGCGATGAAGCTCGAGGGCTATCCGTTTCTGCTGATCGACCGTTACTTGCCGGGCGTGGAGACGCACTACATGGCGGCCGACGGGCGGATGGGCACGGAGCTCGCCGTCGATCACCTTTGGAAGCTCGGCCACCGGGAGATCGCCATCTGCTCCGACTCGCCGCTGCAGACCGTCACCGTGCAGGAACGGATCGACGGCTACATGAAAGCGCTCAAGGACCGGGGAGCGCTCATCAATCCGGCGCACATCATCACGGACTTTCAAGTGGGGAGCCTGAAGGACGCGGATTCCCATCCGCTGTACCGGTACATCCGCAACCGGATGGCGACGGCCTACATTACGCTGAACGGGCGGCTCGGCGTGCAGATCTACCAGATGGCGCGCCATGCCGGCCTCGGCGTCCCGGACGATCTGTCGATCGTCAGCTTCGACGACCCGACGTCGATCGTGGAGGAGTTCAGCATCTTCACCCATATCAAGCAGTTCGAGCGCGATATGGGCTACCGGGCGGCAAGCCGGCTGATCGAGATCGTGAAGAGCGGTTCCGGCCGCGGCGGCAGCTACAGCAAAACCTTAATCAAACCGGAGCTGATCGTACGGCAGACGAGCGGCCCTTGCCGCGCCGCGGCCGAGGCCGGCGAATAAACGGTCGACGCGAAAAAGCCATTCCCCCGCCGGGCGGCGGAGGAATGGCTTTTTTGTATGCACAGGACTAACAAAAATCAGCCTTCGGGCATCGTTTCGCGAAAATGCGACGAAAAGTTGGTTTTTTTTCAGATAAGTAAATATTGATTATATAAAATATATATATTATATTATTCGTGAAGATGTCTCCGAGACATATGCGATGAGCTTGGAACGAAGGAGTGGGAGAATGCCCTACGAGACGGTGAGACCGGAGCAGCTCCGTTCGCTGCTGGGTCGGTTGAACGAACAGATCTATATCCCCCTCGAGGATCTAAGCGTGACCGCATGGGTAACGAAAGAGCCCGTTCCGTACGCGGAACGGACGACGGGCCGGGAAACGGCGCTGAAGCCCGGAGATCGCTGGGGCGAGCTGTGGGACTGCGCGTGGTTCCGCTTCCGCGGCCGGGTGCCGGCGCAGGCGGCGGGAGCCAAAGTGGTGCTCCTGATCGACGTCAACGGCGAAGTGTGCCTCGTCGACGAAGCGGGGACGCCGGCCCAAGGATTGACGAATATCAATTCCGAGTTCGATTATACGCTCGGGCTGCCGGGCAAGCGGGTCGTTGACGTCAGCGCGTCCGCCGCCGGAGGCGAGGAGATCGACCTGTGGGGCGACGCGGGCTGCAACGATCTCTTCGGCCACTATCGCAGCGGCACGCTGAAGGAAGCGTGCATCGCCATCTGCCGTGAGGAAGTCCGGCAGCTGTACTACGACGCGGAGGTGCTGCTGGAGACGGCGGAACGGCTGCCGGCCGGCTCGGCTCGCCAAGTGCAGGCCTACCAGGCGCTGTACGAGGCGTCGCTGCACCTGACGGACTTCGGCGACGAGCGCGTCGCGGAGGCGCGCCGGCTGCTCGCCGGACCGCTAGCCAAGCGCGGCGGGGACGCGGCGCTCACGATCAGCGCGATCGGCCACGCGCACATCGATCTCGCCTGGCTGTGGCCGATCCGCGAGACGATCCGCAAAGGCGCGCGCACGTTCTCGACGGCGCTGCGCATGATGGAGCGCTATCCCGAATACGTCTTCGGCGCCAGCCAGCCTCAGCTGTATCAATGGATGAAGACGCATTATCCGAAGCTGTACGACCAAGTGAAGGCGCGCGTCTCCGAAGGCCGCTGGGAGCTTCAGGGCGCGATGTGGGTCGAGTCCGACACGAACGTGCCGACGGGCGAAGCGCTGGTCCGGCAAGTTCTGTACGGCAAACGGTTTTTCCAGGAGGAGTTCGGCCAGGAGATGAAGTCGCTGTGGATGCCGGACGTGTTCGGCTACTCGGCCAGCCTGCCGCAAATTTTGAAGCGTTCCGGCGTCGACTACATGATGACGCAGAAGCTGAGCTGGAGCGTCTACAACCGCCATCCCCATCACACGTTCCAATGGGAGGGCATCGACGGCTCCCGCGTGCTGACGCACATGCCGCCGGAGGACACGTACAATAGCCCGGCCGCTCCGCGTTCCCTCGCCAAGGCCGAGGAAAATTACGCCGACAAAAACGTCTCCGACCGCTGCCTCATGCTGTTCGGCATCGGCGACGGCGGCGGCGGTCCCGGCGAAGAGCATCTGGAGCGGCTCAGGCGGGAAAAGGATCTGCTCGGACTGCCGCCGGTCGAGCAGGAGTCGTCCGCGAAGTTCTTCGAGCGGCTCGCGGAGGGAACGGAGCGCTACCCGTCCTGGCGCGGGGAGCTGTACCTGGAGAAGCACCAAGGCACGTTGACGAGCCAGGCTCGCAACAAGCGTTTCAACCGCAAGCTGGAGAAAGCGCTGCGCGAGCTCGAGTTCGCGGCCGTGCTGGCCGGTCTCGAGACCGGTTACGACTATCCGGCCGAGGCGCTTGAGGAGATCTGGAAGGAAGTGCTGCTGTACCAGTTCCACGACATTTTGCCGGGCTCGTCGATCAAGCGCGTCTACGACGAGTCGCTCGAACGGTACGCGGCTTTGCTCGCGGAGGTGGAGGAGCGGATCGCCGACATCTACGGGGCGATCGCGGCGCGGCGTCGTGACGACGGCGCCGAAGGCGGCAGCCGGACCTTCGTCTTCAACTCGCTGCCGTGGGAGCGGGAAGAGTGGCTGCAGGCAGCCGGCGAATGGCGGCGTGTCCGCGTCCCGGCCATGGGCTACGCGCGGCTGGACGAAGCTGAGCAGCCCGTTTCGGGAGAAGGCAGCGCGGCCCCCGCGCCCCGGGCATCCGCCGAAGCGCGGAAGCTCGAGAACGAGCTGCTCGAAGTCGCCTTCGGCGAGGAAGGCGCGATCGTCTCGATCCGGGACAAAGCGGCCCGCCGCGAGGTGCTCGCGCCCGGCGGCAAGGGCAACGCCCTCCGCGTCTACGACGACCGCGGCGACGCCTGGG
Organism: Cohnella baijiui; assembly: GCF_020731285.1. Taxonomy (GTDB): domain Bacteria; phylum Bacillota; class Bacilli; order Paenibacillales; family Paenibacillaceae; genus Cohnella. The sequence continues at coordinate 120,175 of NZ_JAJFOW010000010.1, read as the reverse complement.
ATTTCCGTCAGGACTACCGCCAGACGGGCGGCAGCGCGGCGCCGGAGCTGATCGAAACGACGGCGTTCGCGGACGGCCCCCGTGCCGGCTTCGTCCACCGCTACCGATACGGCGGGTCCGAGCTGACGCAGCGGGTGATCTTGACGCAAGGCAGCCGGCGGCTCGACTTCGAGACGACGGTCGACTGGCGGGAGGACGACAAGATGCTCCGCACGTCGTTCCCCCTGGACATCCGTTCGGACAGCGCGAGCTGCGAAATTCAGTTCGGCTATCTGAATCGGCCGACGCATCGCAATACGTCTTGGGACTACGCCAAAGACGAGATATGCGCCCATCAGTGGATCGACATGTCCGAGCCGGACTACGGCGTCGCGCTGCTGAACGACTGCAAATACGGCCATCGGGCCGAAGGCGGCACCCTCGATCTGAACCTACTGCGGAGCCCGTCCTATCCCGATCCCGAGGCGGACCGCGCGGAGCACACGTTCACCTATTCGCTCTATCCGCATCCGGGCGATCTCGTCGCCGCCGACGTTTACAAGCGCGGCTACGAGCTGAACGTGCCGCTTCGCACGGCGACTGCCGCCGTGGGCAGCGAAACCGCCAGCTCAAGCCGGACGGACGTCGCCTATACCTTGCTTCAGGCCGATCATCCGAACGTCATGATCGAAGCCGTCAAGCGAGCCGAAGACGGCGAGGATTTGATCGTGCGACTGTACGAGACGGCTGGTTCCCGCTTGCGCACGACGCTGCATGCCGGCTTCGACACCGCGCAAGTATGGGAAGCCGATCTGATGGAAGCGAAGACCGAACAGCTTCACCCGGCGGGCCGGGCGGTCGCGCTGAGCTTCGCACCGTTCGAGATTAAGACGCTAAGACTTTCAATTCCGATCAAGTAAGCGAAGGCTATGCCGGATAATTCCAGCACCAGCCTGCCCGAGTTTGCGGCTCCGCGTTCACGCGCGGAGTCCAGACCGACGGCGGCTCTGCGAAAAAATAGGGTAGATGACCGACTTTTTCAGAGATCCCATTTCCGAACAGTTTCACCTTTCAAAGTTAAGATTAGCGAGTCGTTTTGCGCCGCTATATTTGCGTAAATAGGAATTTGTAAGCCTTTTCAAAATCTTGTTTTGAGGCTTTCGTAAAACTATTTGCAGGAGGTGTACAGAGGATGGAAGCTAGGGAAGAAGTCTTGCCATTCACGCAAAAAACCAAAAAGAACAAGACGCTTTCGAAAATCTGGAGCTTCAGGTATATTTATTTGTTCCTGCTGCCGGCCATTATCTGGTTTCTGGTCTTTGCTTATTATCCGATGTACGGCATCTTAATCGCCTTCAAAGATTTCAAATACAATCTGGGGATATTGGGAAGTCCCTGGGAAGGCTTTCGCTATTTCAAGCAGTTTTTGAACGATTCCAACTTTTATAATGTGCTGCGCAATACGCTGTCCATCAGCGCCCTCAAATTGCTTTTTGGATTTCCCGCTCCGTTAGTTCTGGCCTTAATGCTGAATGCCATCACAAAAGGAAAAATCAAGCGGGCGTTTCAGACGATTTCTTACCTGCCCCACTTCGTTTCATGGGTCGTCGTCGTCACGCTGCTCCAAAAAATATTGTCCCCTAACGTAGGTCTTGTCAACGATATTCGCGAGCATATGGGACTGGACCCGATCTTCTTCATGGGCAATCCCTCCTTATTCTATCCACTGGTCATCATCTCGGATATTTGGAAAGGCGTAGGGTGGGGTTCCATCATTTATTTGGCCGCGTTGACCAACATCGATCCCCATTTATACGAAGCGTCGCAGATCGACGGGGCGGGCCGATGGAGCACATTATTCAAAATCACGCTGCCTTGCCTGACGCCTACGATCGCCATTCTACTTATCTTCTCCCTCAGCGGAATCTTGAACGCAGGTTTCGATCAAATCTATCTCATGCAAACTCCCGCCACCTTGCACGTCTCGGAGATCTTGGACACTTACGTGCTCAAAACAGGCATTCAACAGGGCCAATTTGCCTATTCGACGGCCATTGGATTGTTCAAGTCCGTGATCTCGCTGCTCCTCATCGTCGTGGTCAACAAGATCTCGAAACGGCTTAGCGATACGTCGCTATGGTAATACGGCAGCAATCGAATCCAAGGAGGTGTGCGTATGGGCGTGAGAAGGATGTCGTTACCCGATCGTATTTATTCGACGCTGAACTATGCGGTGCTGCTCATATTCTGCGTGACGGCACTCTATCCGTTTCTCTATTTTCTGGCTCTTTCCTTTAACGACGGCTATGACGCGATGAAGGGCGGGATCTACCTGATCCCGAGAGTCTTCACGCTGGAGAACTACAGCAAGGCTTTCAGCAACCCGTTGATCTTGAATTCGTTCTTCATCTCCATCTCCCGAACAGTCGTCGTGACCGTTCTTTCCGTACTGTTGACGGCGATGCTGGCCTACGCGCTATCGCGAAAAGGACTGCCCGGCAGGAAATACATCGTCTTTTTCTTCTTCTTCACCACGCTGTTTAGCGGAGGACTCATTCCTACTTTTATTCTGTTCAGGCAATTGCACATCCTCAACACCTTTTGGGTGCTGGTGTTGCCGTCGTTGTACAACTTTTTCAACGCGATTGTCATGAAGACGTTCTTCGACGGAATTCCGGCAAGTCTATCGGAATCGGCCCGCATCGACGGCGCAGGCGAACTCTCGGTCTTCTCGCGAATCATCCTGCCCCTATCGCTGCCGGTCATGGCGACCATTGCCTTGTTTGTCGGCGTCGGCTGTTGGAATGACTGGTTTACCGGCCAGTTTTTCATTCAGAACGAGAAGCTCCAGCCTGCCGCCACGTTCCTGAACAAGATGATCAGCGAAGCGTCCTTCCAGTCCATGACGTCGTCGAACGGCGGATCCTCCATTCAGAACATGAACCAGGCCCAGATGGAGCTGCGCGGCGTAACGCCGGAAGCCCTAAGAATGACGTTCGTCATCATCATCACGACCCCGATCATTTGCATCTATCCGTTTCTTCAGAAGTATTTCGTCAAAGGGGTATTGGTGGGTTCGCTGAAGGAATAGCAGCATATAAGAGGCACTGCCTTTTATATAAAAATGAGTGAAGGGGTTATGAACAATGCCGAGTAAGAAGAAGCTCAAAAGAGTCCTGGGCATTACGCTTGCCGTACCGCTGCTATTATCGGCCGCGACGGCATGCAGCAGCAGCAATTCGGATAACAAGTCCAGCGGTCAGACCGAACCGAGCGCAAGCAGCACGGCGTCGGGCGGGAATAAGCCGGAGCAGGTCACGGTGTCCTTCCTGAGCAACTGGAACGGCGGCGGTGCGAGCTTCCCGCAAGACCAAGTCAACAATCCCGTCGCCCAGCGGGTCAAGGAAGTAACCGGCGTAACGTTAAAGTTGGAGTCGATTACGACCAACGAGACGGAAAAGCTGAACACGATCTTTGCTTCGGATACGGTTCCCGATATGGTCAACGCGCCTTTCTGGTCTACGACGGGCGGAGAAGGCCAAGTCATCAAGAAAGCGGCTTTGGAAGGGCAGCTGCTGGATTTGACGCCTTACCTGGATAAGTATCCGAATGTGAAGAAGCTTCTGACGACCGGCGTCGCGAAAGACTTTGCCGAATTCGAACTGAACAGCCCCGATCTGCAAGGCAAAACGTACGTGATTCCGATGCAGACGCCGGACGGCACGCCGGAGAGCATCCACAACTGGAATTACGGCCTCTACGCCCGCGGAGATATTTTGAAGGCTTTGAACGTCAATCCAGAGGATATCGATACCGAAGACAAAGTATTCGACCTGTTGGTTAAGATAAAGAACGGCAATTTCAAAGATATTAGCGGCAAGCCGGTCATTCCGGCCGGCACCATGCACGACGGATGGGATTACGGCCGCTTCCTCACCGGCTGGTCGGACTACAATATCTCCGATTTCCGCCAGGACAGCAGCGGCAAGCTGACGTACTGGATGTTCTCTAAAGATGAAGAAGAAAAATTGTTGTACATGAGAAAGGTCATCGCCAACGGTTTGTTCGACCCCGAAGCTTTCAGCAATACCGATACGATGGCAACCGAAAAACTGACGACGGGGAAACTTGCCGTATTCGGCGCCCAAAGCATGATGGGGACGCTTCAAAATACGCTCTATAAAACGAATCCGGACATGCAATACGAATTGCTCGGACCGATGAAGAACAAGAGCGGGAACATCGCGACGCAAGTCGAAAAACCGGGACGCTCGGGCTTCCCTGTCATCTTCCTGAGCGCGAAGATCAAAAATCCCGACGCTGCGCTGCGCTTCCTGGATTATATCAACAGCGACGAAGGCCGACTGCTCGCCTATTGGGGGATCGAAGGAAAAGACTATCAAATGGTGAACGGGGCTCCCAAATGGATTCCCGAAGTGAAACAAAAGTATGACGATAATACGGATTTGAAAAGAGATGCGGGCCTCAATTATCTCAATGCCAACTTTATCGGAGGCTTCTCCAACGACGTTGCCTGGCCCAAAACGGAAGACGAAAAGACGCAGTGGGAGAAATTGGAGAATAGCTTCTCGAAAAAAATGCCGATCCAAATCATCGATAAGGTCAGCGCCAACTACTTGGAAAGAGATTGGCCCAAGTACCAGCAATTCAGAGATGCGACCAGCAGCTTGAACTACGGCGACGAATTTAAGAAAGCGCTTTTTGCGAAGACGGACGATCAAGCGCTGAAGATTCTTCATGACATTCAAGACAAGTTCAGAGCCGCAGGCGCAGATGAAATGGCGGAATACGTTGCGCAGAAGGCTGCGGAAAGAAACGATATCGGATTCTAATCGCAGCGGAAGATCGGAATGGGATGGTGAGCCAATCACCATCCCATTCATCGCCATGATAAGAACCGGCGTCTGAAGGAAGTTAAGGGAGGGTGAACGTTGAGCCGAAGAACGAAAGCGGCACCGGAGTGGACCGGATTCCAAGAGTCTCGTCCCTACGGCCCGAAATACGACCTGCGCACCGACTTCGTCATGGTGTACGGCATCTCCGCAGATTTGCCGGAGCGGATCGAAGGCTGGCGCAAGGCCGGGTATACGATCCATCTGATGACGGGAGTCGCCTGGGGCGAGTATCAGGACTACCTCTACGGTCGGTTCGACGGCCGCGAGCATTGGGACGAAGCGCAGACGGATCGGGCCGGCAAGCACATTCTACACGGGCACGACGTGCCGTACATGGCCCCGACGGTTGCCTTCTCGGAGTATCTCGCGACGCACATTAAGCGGGCGATCGACGCCGGGGCCGAGGCGATCCATATGGAGGAGCCGGAGTTTTGGGCGGCGGGCGGCTATTCGGAGGCGTTCAAGCGGGAATGGCAGAACTATTATGGGGAGGAATGGCAGCCTCCCCATCTTTCGCCGGACGCCCAATACCGGGCCTCCAAGCTGAAGGCCGCCATGTATTATCGCGCGCTCGACCGCATCTGCGCCCAGATGAAGGAGTATTCGCTCGTCACCTACGGCCGGACCGTGCGATTCTACGTGCCGACCCACAGCTTGATCAACTACACCCAGTGGCGAATCGTCAGTCCGGAAGCGATGCTCGTGAACATGCCCGCCTGCGACGGCTTCATCGCCCAGATTTGGACGGGGACGTCGCGGACGCCAAACGTTTACGCGGGCGTCCGGCGCGAACGGACGTTTGAGACGGCGTATTTGGAGTACGGCGTCATGCAGGAGCTGACGCGCGGCACCGGCCGCGAAATGTGGTTCCTGCACGATCCGATCGAAGACAATCCCCGGTATACCTGGAGCGACTACCGCCGCAATTATCGGGCGACCGTCATTGCGTCCTTGCTGCACCCCGGCGTCTCGCAGTACGAGGTGTGCCCTTGGCCGCGCCGCGTCTTCGAAGGGCGGTATCCGACCGAGGACGGCACCGGGAAGGAGGGCATCCCCGGCGACTACGCTACCGTCCTGCTCGCGGTCATGGGCGTGCTGCGCGACATGCACCGTCACGACGAGGCGGCTCGTGCCGCCGCCGAGCGGGATGCGGGCACGGCGGGCATCGGCTTGCTGCTGGCGAACTCCGCCATGTTTCAGCGCGGAGACGTACTGACACCCGAAGAGGCCGAACGCGAGGCGTTCAAATACGACGGCACGACGACAACCGATGCGCTCACCGATGCCCAGCGGGAACTGCTCGATTGGTCGGCATTTTACGGGCTGGCGCTACCGCTGGTCAAGCGGGGAATTCCGCTGCGTCCGGTGCAGCTCGACAACGTGCTCGCCTTTCCCGGCTATTTGGACGACTACCGGGTGCTGCTGCTCAGCTATGAGTTCATGAAGCCCGAGCATCCGGGCATCCACCAGGCGCTCGGCCAATGGGTGCGGGAGGGGGGCGTGCTCGTCTACGTCGGCGACGGCTCGGACCCGTTCCATGCCGTGCAGGAATGGTGGAACCGGGACGAGGGACGCCGAAGCTACGAACGGCCGGACGATCACTTGTTCGAAGCCTTGGGACTCGGCCGCCGTCCCGCGGAAGGAACGCATCACGTTGGCGATGGCGCCGTGATCTTGCTGCGCACCCAACCGGCGGCACTGTCCCGCTCGCCCGAAGGCGCGGAGACGGTGCGAGACCTTATCCGGCAAGCGCTCGCCATGCGCGGCGAGGCGGATCATTATCTGGAGCGTCGTTCGCTGCGTCTGCAGCGCGGTCCGTACCTCGTCGTCCATGCGCTGGATGAAGGTGCGTCGGCAGATCCGACCGTACTCGAAGGCTCGTTCATCGACGTGTTCGAGTCCGATCTGCCGATCCGATCCCGGGTCGAGCTCGCGCCGAACGAGGATGCGCTCCTGTACGATCTGAGCTGGCGCGACGGCGACCGTCCGACCGACGCGCCCGAGATCCTGCTCAGTTCGTCGCGCATTCGCGACGAAGCGTCCGGCCCGGACAGCTTGATCTATGTCTCCGAATCGCCGGCTGACATGACCGTCAGCACGCGCATCCGCGTACCGGCCCAGCCTCGCTGGGCGGAAGCCGACGGCGCGGCCACCGAGTGCCGCTACGATGCGACGTCGGGCACGGCCCTCGTCCGCCATGCCGGCTCGCCCTCAGGCGTCCGAATAGCCGTCTACTGGTAACCAGGAAACACCATCGACCGCAAGCGCGCGAAGTTCGCGCCTTGCGGTTTTTAACGTATCGGCAGGGCTCTCCTCGCGCTTCCCATTTGCGATTCACGGATCGTCCCGATTTTTCGAATCACAGATCGTCCCGAGTCTCCGTTCGCATACCTTTGAACCCTTCTTCTGTAAGGATAACTCGGAGCAACATCTCTTTTTACTACTTTTGCACGATATCCCGATCGCTCAGGAACGGTGTTTTGCACGGAATCCCAATCGCTCAGGAATGGTGTTTTGCACGGAATCCCAATCGCTCAGGAACGATCGGTTATGCACGTTATTTCAATGGCTCGGAAAAGGAGCGAATTTACTCGATTTTGGCTACTTTCGAACGATATCCCTTTCGGTCAGGGAACGGATTGATTGTTTTACGATGAGGCAGTGAGCCCTAATTTGAGGGGGGGGGGTTACAAAAAAACTTGAAATATCGTCCAATAAAAGGTACAATAAAATAAGAACATACGTTCCCTTTTGGGCGGGGGAGGAAGGTCATGTTTTGTGTTCCGAATGTGCCAGCGGAAGACTTGGACGCTTCCGAAACCTTCTGCGAACAAATTCTTTTTGCCGCCAAGTGGCCCAACGGTTTTTCGTGCCCGCGTTGCAACTTCAGCCTGTACTATCCGATTCGTACCCGTAATCATCCGCTATACGAATGCCGCGCCTGTCGGCATCAGACCTCTCTGCTTGCCGGCACTATTATGGAGGGAAGCCGAACGCCGCTGCGCAAGTGGTTTCAGGCCATTCGATGGATGTCCGCAGGCATCAGCGCGCGCGAGCTGTCTCAACGGATTCAGGTAACCTACAAGACGGCTTGGTTGATCAATCACAAGCTCCGCCACGCGATGACCGAGGCTAACGAGAGGACGCTTTTGACGGGCACCGTACATATCCAGGACGCGATTTATTCCGGTCCGTTTTCTCATACGAGCGCCTATCCGCATGCCAAGGATCAACCCGTTCTGGCGGGGGCCGAGGTGGATGCGAACGGGCAGTTGAACTATGTCAAAATAGAACAAGTATCGCCCACCCGATTGAAACGCCGATACCCGATCGGGGAGCTGGGAGAGGATTTTGCCCGGCGCCAAGTGGCGGACAGCGCCCAACAATTGTTCATCGAGACGCGCCCTTGCAGACGGTATTTTAAGCCTTTGTCGCAGATGTTGAGATTTGCTTTCCGCTGGCTGAGCATTACCTTTATCGGGATTGGCCCCAAACATCTGCAAGCCTATTTGACGGAATTTGCCTTTCGCTTTAATCATGCCCGCCAACTGACCGCCACCCTCACGCAGCTTTGCGCAAACACCTTTACACTTACTTATCCTCAATTGGTTCGCCGCTCCCCGGACAAGGGTTCGGCCCCGTTCCACGCAACGTCTCGCTCCATGCTTTCGCCGGCTTCAAGGCTGCGGCTGCAAGCCGCCTCGGGGGCCATTTAATCGTTAACTTGGGCGCGTATAGAGAAATATTCTTATCGATTTCATACCAATGTGCAGATAAGCCCAATCCCGAACGAAAATTCTGTATGTCCCTCATCATGACAGTTGTTATGGTAGCCTTTCCTATCTGAACGAACGGGATTGGATCGGCTACACTTAGTTGGACAGAAAAAATGAGGGGGGATAGAATAGAGAAAAGCGACTAAGGAGCGTATATGGAATGCCCCAAGCCAGACGGACATTTACAACAGAGTTTAAAAAGCAGATGGTGCAGTTGTATGAGAGCGGGAAGTCGAGATCGAGCATTGTAAGAGAATACGACTTGACTGCCTCGGCTCTAGATCGCTGGATCAGTCAGAGCCAGCGGTCGGGGTCTTTCTCTGCTAAGGATAATCGAACCCCAGAAGAGAACGAGCTCATTGCACTGCGTAAGGAAAATCAACAGCTCAAGATGGAGAACGACATTTTAAAGCAAGCCGCGCTGATCATGGGACGAAAGTAAATGTGATTCGCAACAATGCACACAAATACTCGGTATCAGCAATGTGTACCGTCCTGCAACTCCCCAAGAGCACCTATTACTACGAGCCGAAGCCGGCCTTGAATCCGGACGAGCAGAAGCTTGAAGACTCGGTTATCGAGATCTTTAGGGACAGCCGCAACAACTACGGCACCCGTAAAATCAAGGTGGAGCTCACCAAGCGCTCCTTGCGTGCCTCACGCCGTAAAATCGGCCGAATCATGAAGAAACATGGGCTTGTTTCCACTTACACCGTCGCCCAGTACAAGCCCCACAAGGCGGACTCAAACGAGTCGGAGATCCAAAACCTTCTGCAGCGCAAGTTCAACCAGGACGAGCCGTATGCCGTCGTCGTAAGCGATCTGACTTACGTACGCGTAGCCGGTAATGGAACTACGTCTGCTTATTTGTCGATCTCTTTAACCGCGAGATTATCGGTTACAGCTGCGGGGTGCAGAAGACGGCCGATCTCGTCTACAAGGCCGTAGCAAGCCTCACAGTACGGTTGGACTGCATCCGGATGTTCCATACCGATCGTGGCAGTGAATTCGATAATCGCCTGATCTCAGAGGCGTTGGAGACATTCGAGATTAAGCGCTCGCTTAGCAGGAAAGGCTGCCCTTACGATAATGCGGTAGCCGAGGCTACATTCAAGCTGTTTAAGACGGAGTTTGTCAACCAAAGACAATTCCATAGCCTAGAGCAATTAACCTTGGAGCTTGGCGATCATGTCAATTGGTTTAATCATCATCGTATTCACGGAACACTGGGTTACCGCACACCGGTAGAAGCGAGGCGTTTGCCCTCATAAAAACTGTCCAGTTTCGTGTTGACAATCCAGATCTTTCGTAAAAGGGGGTTAGACTCTCTATCCTGAGCGAAAGGGATATCGTCGTAAAGAGGGTTGAAGTCTCCCTATCCTGAGCGAAAGGGATATCGTCGTAATGGGTGTTGAAGTCATTCTTCCTGAGCAAGCGGGATATCGTTGCAAAGGGGAGTGGAGTTTCTCTATCCTGAGTGAACGGGATATCGTCGTAAAGGCGTTTGAAGCGCTCTATCCTGAGCAAGAGGGATATCGTTATAAAGGGGTTTGAGGGAGGTTGATCTCGCATGAAGGATGAGAGAATTCTCACGCGATTTTAAGAAACGTCAACAAAACGTTGTTTGGCCTGCCTTCCTTCTCTCCTTGGAAAAATAACGGTAATTTTCCGTGTGTTATAGTGATTTCAGCAAACATGACGGAAAAATGAACCGCGAGAGAAGTCGGGAGGAACAACGATTTGAAGACTGGCAGATATATGACGAAAGTTTTGTTGTCTTGCATGTTGGCTACTTCGGTATGGGTCGGGGGAGCGGCGATCGGTTCGGCATCGAAAGCCAGCGCCGCGACGGCGGAGTCGCTGGAGTTGCTGACGCTCGCCAAGCAATACATCGGCACGCCTTACAGCTATGGCGCTCAGAGCGGGGATACGTCCGAATTTGATTGCTCGTCGTTCGTGCAATACGTGTTCGGAGAGCAGGGCAAGAACCTGCCGCGTACCGCCGCGGCGCAAGCGCAGCTGGGCCAGAAGGTCGCCAAGTCTTATCTGAGCGTAGGCGATCTCATCTTCTTCAGCTCGCCGGGCAACTGGATCGGCCACGTGGCCATCTACGCAGGTAACGGAAAGATTCTGCACGCGAGCAGCAGCCAAGGCGTCACGCTCTCCAATCTCAACTCCAGCTACTGGACGAACAATTACGTAACTGCGAAACGTATTCTTTAATATCCATAACCCAAACGGGCCCTCGGCGAAACACTGCCGAATGGCCCGTTTTTTCGTGGAACGCTGTTATGCTTTCACTTTGTCTTCATTCGTCTTCACATACGGCTCGACGAGGCGTTTCACGCGATCCAGACCCGCCCACATGTCGCCGGGTCCGTCATAGATGAGCACGTAAGCGCCGTCGAATCCCGATGCGCGAACGGTGTCCAGGCAGTGAACGTACTCCGCCACGTCCGGGAAGCCCTTTTCGTCGTAGTGGGCTTTTGCATGGACGGAGACGCTGTGCGGCAAGATCATCGCCAGTTCTTCATACTTGGCGCTGCCCGAGAAATTGCCGAAATCGGTGATCATTCCCAAGCGATCTCCGGCCTGCTTCAGCAGAGACAGGCAGCTTGATCCCTTCGAGGTCAGAGATTTGAAGTTTTCGGTTATAACGCGCACCCCTTGCGAGTCTCCATAGACGGCCAAAGACTGAAGCGCTTCCGCCGAATGGCGGATGGCGTCCGCGTCGTCAGGCTGGGCTTCGCCGGCGACGATGCGAATTTGCTTGGCGCCCGCCGCCGCCGCGATCTCGATCCAACGGCGCATGAGCGCGAAGTCGGCCTGACGGCGCTTCACATCTTCCGCCGTCAAGTCCCCATAGTCAAGCAGCAGCGTGTCGAACGAAATGCTCGCGTTTGCAAATGCATCGCGCAGCTGTGCAAGATAGGATGCTTCGACCGACGGGAAGTGAAAGTGGCAGATTTCAACGGCTCGGTACCCTCTCGCAGCCAGCTCCGCCGGCAGCTCCAGCAGCGTCAGCTTCTGGGGCTGGGGCTGTTCATGCGAACGATGCTCGCCCGCCTTGGCATCCCAAGCCGTCCAGCGCAGGGGACCGAGCAAGCGGTGCAGGCTCCACGTACTCACGGATAAATAGGACATGTTCCGATTCCTCCTCGTTTTCGGTCGGTCACAGCCCTAGCTTACCATGCGCGGAGCCGCACGGAACCTGCTGCATTTGGCGAATGTTTGTGCGAATATGTCCAATGGGATTGATCCGTATGGGATCAGTTGGGGCAGATTCGTTTACCGGAGCTTGTATTCCGGCTTGAACTCCCGATAGACGGGATTTTCGCCGCAAACCATGAGTCCCTGTCCCCAGTTGACGTGGACGTCCTCGGACGGCGGGTCGGACGGATCCCGGTATTGGAACAAGACGTTGCGGCGGTTGCGCGGGCTCTTGTTCACGTCGGAGCCGTGTATGGTCAAATAGTTGAAGAACAGGACGTCGCCGGCGCGAGCCGGACAGGGGGTGGCGGCCGAAAGCGGATACTCCCGATGATCCAAATAATACTTGCCTACGTGAGGCAGCAGTCCTTGCTTGTGCGAGCCCGGGATGACGCAAAGACAGCCGTTTTCCATGTCCGAGTCATCCAGATGGACACTCCCCGCGATCATCGTATGATGCTCGTGCGGGAAGTAGGGCGTATCCTGATGCAGCGGGAAGGCGGCCCCTTTCTCCGGAGGTTTGACGAGCATTTTGCTATGATGCAGCTGAACGTTAGGTCCGATCAACCGTGACAGGACGGCGGCCATTTTCGGGTGAACGGCCGCGCGAGTGAAGGCGGCGTCGTGGTAGTGAACGTCGTGAAAGCCCTTGAGCACAAGCTTTTTGAGCTCTTCCGGCGGGAGATAGTCGCCCTGCCAGGCGGCGTTCTGGTCATACTTGGAACGCGCGGCGCGGTCGATGATGCCGTCCACGGCCCGACGCATCTCTTCGACTTCGTCCGGGGTAAAGACGCTCCGCACGAGCAGGTAGCCGTTTTCCTTGTAAAAATCGACATCCTCTGTTTTAATCAACTTGAACAGCCTCCTTGATTGAACTGGCTTTCTTGCTATCATCATAAGGAAAATCGCAACGGCCGTATTTGCACAAGCGCGACTTGAATTTGAACATTTACGCCATGGAGGTGAAGAGCGATGTCCGCCGCGGAGTTTGCCGAAGCGCACCGGCATCTGAACGAGATGGTTACAGCATGCGAAACAGGGCAGTTGGCCTTTCGCGTGAATTATTGGGGCATGATATGGGATCACCGGGACAATCCGGTTCACCGGCATTCGTTTTATGAAGCTTGCTACGTCGTGGAGGGGGAAGGCGAGTACGAGGAGGAGGGGGAGACGTACCGGCTGACGGCCGGGAGCCTGTTCGTCTCCCTCCCCGGCGATTGGCATCAAATCCGCAGCGAGAACGGTCTTCGCCTGCTGTATGCGGGCTACGAGCTGGAGACGGGGACGCCGGAACGAGCGGATGCGGCCAGCGCCTACGAATCGGCGATGCGGGACCGTGAAGCGCCCGTCATCGCGGACGGAGAAGGCGCGTCCGGCCTCTTGTGGCGCGCGCTGCTGCGCCAGTGCGGGCGCCGGGATACGAGTGCCGAGCAGACGGCCGCGCTCGGCGGCGTCCTGCTCGCTTCGTTCCCCGGCGCATTAGGCCGCTTGCCGGCTCAGCGCCCATCTCCGGCGAGGCCGCCCGGCGGCGCCGGATCGTCCTCGCATCTCACGCAGCTCGCCAAGCGATTCATCCGCGACAACCTGTCCCGGCCGCTCAAGCTGGGCGACGTCGCGGCTGCGCTGCATATCTCGGAGCGCCACCTCTCGCGCTTGTTCCGGGAGCAGGGCGACACCTCGTTTGTCGCCTTTATCCGACGCGAACGGATGCAGGCGGCGGAGACGCTGCTGAAGACAACGGTCTCCCCCATCAAGGAGATTGCGGAGCATACAGGATTTCAATCCCTCCATTATTTCACCCGCGTGTTCGCGGACACCTTTGGTATGCCCCCGGCCGAGTTTCGCAAGAAAAAGCTGTTAGGTCGAGGTTAGACGTCAACTGTATACGGGATCTGCCCCGCCTCTCTTGGGAAGGCGGGGCTTTTTAGAGTTGTCAGGGGGTAGGGAATCTGGACAACGGGAAATGGGAATCGGAATATCGGGAATATCCCATCGGGGTGCCATTTCGGGGATAAAGACAACAAATCGTAGATTTTTCCAGCAAAATCGCCACGTCGGCCAAGTTGGAAGAACGAAACCGGACGGAAGCGGACGAAGGTTCTTTGTTTTTTCCAGCAGATCGAAGTTTTATTGAATGAGATGCCGGGGCGGACGCTCTACAATGAATTTCGTAACCGCTTACATGAAATGGAGCGGACGGATGGAGGTATCGATTGCTGCGTAGGTAAATGAGCGCGGGAGTCGGGCGCAGCGCAGCCAAACAAGCGCGGTGAGCGACTTGCAGCGTAGCAGGTGAGTGACTGCATCATAGCCAAACAAGCCGGTGAGTGACTGCACCGAAGCTGCATGGACGCGGAAGCCGGCTCAGCGAAGCGAAACGAGCATGAGAGGAGGAATATGACGATGGAACAAAAGACCGGTTTGGAGGGGACGGTTCGGCTTGCCCCGGATCGCGTCTCGGTGGACGGCCAAAGCGTGATTCTGCTTTGCGCATCTCTGTTTTACTTTCGAATTCCTCGCGGTCTTTGGAGAGAACGGATGGAGCAGTTGAAGGCGTACGGCTACAACGCCATCGACGTTTACTTCCCTTGGAATCATCATGAGCGGACGCCAGGAGTATGGGATTTTCCGGGGAGCGGGATGCGGAAGCTTTCTTGCGGATCGCCAAAGAAGTCGGGCTATGGGTTGTAGCCCGGCCGGGCCCTTACATTTGCTCGGAGTGGGACGGCGGCGCACTGCCTTCCTATCTGCTCGCCGATCCGGATGTCCGGTTGCGGGACAACGATCCTGCATATCTCCGGCATGTCTCCCGGTGGTTCGACCGCATCCTGCCGATTCTCCGCGACTTTCAGGTTGGAGCCGGGGGGACAATCGTATGCGTGCAGCTCGAGAACGAGCTGGACTTTTTCGGCTGCGCCGATCCCCGCGGCTATCTGGCAGCGCTGCGGGACCTCGCGCGAGAACGCGGCATTTCGGTCCCTCTCGTCGCTTGCGCGGGACAGGGCGGACTGGATGCCGCCGGCGGACGGGCGGAGGAGATCGTGCCGGCTTGCAACTTTTACCCGTACGACCGGGATCCAGACTTCGAATCCAAGGTGCTGGCCTACCGGGAGCGGCTAGCCGAAGAGGGGCACCCGCTGCTCGTCACGGAGACGAACCGCAGCCACTTTCTGCTCAGGCGGCTGCTCTCCTGCGGAGCCAAGCTGCTCGGGCCTTACCTGCAAGTATCGGGCACGGACTTCGGCTTCACCAATGCAACGAACAACTGGGGCGAGCCGCTCGCGTTCATGACGAGCGACTACGACTTCGGCGGCATGATTTCCCCCGAAGGAAGGGTGCGGGAGGAAGCTTACGAGGGCAGGCTGCTGCGGCGCATCCTGAACGCCTACGGGTCTGCGCTCGCCGAGGCGCTGCCGGCGGACCCGGGAGAACGTCCGCCGGGCTCCGGCATCGCCGATCCGGCCGCCGCAAGCTGCTACCGGCTGGCGCTGGCGGGAGGCGGGAGCCTGCTGTTCGTCTCCCAGACGGGCGAAGCACCGCTCAGGACCGAGATTCCCGTCGCATGGCGGGACGGAATTCCGGATGAAGATTCGCGCGGCGAGACGCGGTCGCTGACCGTCCTGCCCGGCCGCTGCGTCATCCTGCCGATGCAGGTGCCGATGGCTCCGTGGGGCCTGCCGGGCACGCTCGAATATGCGACGACCGAACTATGCGATGCGGTACGGGGCGCGGGCAAGACGACGCTGGTGCTGCATACGGAGACGGGGGAGGAAGGAGAAGTCGCCTTCCGTCTCTCGGAGAAGACCGTCTTCGTCGAGCCGGAGGGAATGGACGCGAGCCAAGCGGGAGACCGGCTCCTGCTCCGGTTCGCCGGCGGGCAGACCGGTCGCTGCGTCGTCGGCCTGGCCGGCGGACGGGTACTCGAGGTCGTCGTCCTGCCGCGAGCCGAAGCGCTACTCGTCGAAGGCGTCGACGAGACGGGCGGCATCCGTTTCGGGGCGGCGGCCGCGTCCGCGCCGGAGCCGGAAGCGCTCGCCGTCGCGTGGACGATGGCGGTGCAGGCGCCCCATGCGCCGATGACGGCTATAGCTGCGGCGATCCCGTCGGCCGGACCGTTGGAGGCACACGGCGTCTACCGCGGCTTCGCGTGGTACGAAGCCGAGACGCGTTACCACGGGGAAACGTTGGGCGTCCTCGTCCGCGAGGGCAGCGACGTCGTCTCGCTCTACGCGGACGGGAGATATCTAGGCACGGTCGCGCCGGGAGGTTCCAGTCGATACCTCCCGCTGGAAGGAGGAGGAACCGTCCATCAATGGACGGCGCGCACGGAAATTTGGGGCCACTCGAACTTCGACGACATCCGGCTGCCCGGGCTGCGGCTTCGCGCCACCAAAGGATTGAACGGCCTCGTCGCCGTGACCCGATCCCGGGAGATCACGAGCAACTGGCGGGTGAGCCGGACGCAAGTTCACAAGGACGAGAAGGCCGATGCCGGCGTGGCCGGATACGGCGAGCCGATCGTCGCCTTCGGCGGGTGGATGTCGCCGGATCAGCCGGCCCGCGAGACGTACCGCAAGACGATCTTCCTCTCGTCCGGCGCGGACGACTGGACGCTGCGCTTCGACGGCTTGCAGGCGACCGCCGTCGTGTATGTCGACGGCCGCGAGGCAGGGCCGGTTACCCCGTTTGATCCGTACCTGAACCTCACGCCGTACATGGATCCGGCGGCGACCGCCCACGAGCTGACGATCCGGCTCGAGCGGACGATGGGGCTGCCCGCCGGCCGCGTGACGCTGCTCGAAGGCAACGCCGCCGAATCGTGGCGGCTGTCCGCCGCCGAGGAGGCGGAGCTGCTGAACCATGCGGCCGCCGCCAGGCATAGCGCGGTCGCAGTCTCGCTGCCGCTCCGCCTGGAGCCGGGCGGCGTCGCCTGGGCGTACGGCGCGCTGCCGAATTCGGCGGGCGGCCGCGGCTGGCGCGTCCGCGTCCGCGGCGAGCGCGTCAAGCTCACCGTCTTCTTCGCCGGCCGGATCGTCGCGCGCCTGTGGCTGCCGGGAGGCGGCGAGCGGCCCGCGATGAAAGGCGGGAGCGAGGACTCGTTCTACTTGCCGGGCATCTGGTTCGACGCCGCCGGCGGCGAGCTGACCGTCCTCGCGGAAGCCGTTCACGCGCCGGAGCCCGGCGTATTGCACGCGCTGCTGTTCCAACCGGTCTGATTGCGATTGACCTACGACGAAAGGAGGCTCACCATGCCTACGCTCGCCCAGTCCGACCACATGCTGCCGACCTCGACGCCGGCGGATCCCGCGCTGCGGCCCCCGGCCCGCTCCCGGCTACGCCGGCTGCGCGCGAACCGGACCTTGCTGCTCATGTGCCTGCCCGCCATCGCCTTTTTCCTCGTCTTCGCCTACTTGCCGATGCCGGGACTTTATCTGGCCTTCATCAAATACAACTACACGGATGGCATCTTCCGCAGCCCGTTCGTGCATTGGGACAACTTCCGGTTTCTCGTCATCACGGGGGATCTGTGGCGGCTGACCGCCAACACGATCCTATACAATCTCGCCTTCATCCTGCTTGGCAATGTCCTGCAAATTTTCGTCGCGATTCTGCTGAACGAAATCCGCAAGAAGTGGTTCAAAAAGCTGACGCAGACGCTGATGTTTCTCCCGTACTTCATTTCCTTCGTCCTGATCGGTCTGATCGCCTACAACATCCTGAGCTACGACTACGGTCTGCTAAACGTCGTCCTGAAGGCGTTCGGGGCGGATCCCGTCAAGACGTATTCAAACCCGCACATCTGGCCGTTCATCATCGTGCTGACTTATTTGTGGCAGTCGACCGGCTACGGCTCCATCGTCTATTTCGCCGCGATCATGGGGCTCGACTCGGAGATCGTGGAGGCGGCTGAAATCGACGGAGCCAACGCCCTTCAGCGCATCCGCTATATCGTGCTGCCGTGGCTGAAGCCCACTTTTATCATTCTGCTGCTCTTCTCGCTGGGCGGCGTGCTCCGCGGGAACTTCGGCCTGATCTACAACCTGGTCGGCGCGAACAACACGGCGCTGTACGCGACGACGGACATCATCGAGACGTATGTGTTCCGATCGCTCATGAACAACTTCAACTTCTCGCTCGGCAGTGCCGTAAGCCTGTATCAGTCCGTCTTTGGCTTCCTCGTGGTTATCACGGCGAACTGGCTGGTCAAGAAGCTGTCGCCGGACAACTCGCTTTTCTAGTCCGAATGAACGAAAGGAGGGACCGCCATGGACGCGGCACGCGCCCGAATTCGCACCGACGCGACGTCCATCGCCGTTCGCAGCTTCGGTTATCTCTTCATCGGCTTATTCGCCCTATGCTGCCTACTGCCTTTCCTGCTCGTGATCGGCACCTCGTTCACCGCCGAAAGTTCGATCGCGAAGCACGGCTTTAACTTTTGGCCGCGGATATGGAGCACGTTCGCCTACAAGATCGTCTTTGAAAATCCCGATCTGATTGTCGGCGCTTACGTCGTAACGATTCTTCTTACCATCGTCGGTACGGCCCTCGGCCTGCTGCTCGTCGCGATGACGGGTTACGCTTTGCAGCGGCCGGACTTTCCGTATCGGAACCGAATCTCGTTCTTCATCTACTTCACGACGCTGTTCACGGGCGGGCTCGTGCCGTTCTATTTGTTGATGACGCAGTATTTGAGCCTAAAGGACAACTACCTGGCTGTCCTGCTGCCGGGGCTGATGAGCCCGTTTCTCATCATCATGATGAAAAGCTTCGTCCGATCGATTCCGCACGCGATCACCGAGTCGGCCAAAATCGACGGCGCCGGGGACTTCACGATCTTCGTGCGGCTCATTCTGCCGATGACGACGCCCGCGCTCGCCACGATTGGCTTGTTCATCGCGATCGGCTACTGGAACGAGTGGTATCATTCTTTTCTCTTTCTGTCTCCGAACATGCAATACCGGCCGCTGCAGCTTTTCCTGTACACGGTCATCACCAGCGCGGATTACATTCGCAATTCCGCGGCCGCCTCGAACGTCGAGCTGCGCGACTTGCCGCTCGAGTCGATGAAGATGGCAACGGCCGTCGTCGCGACGGGGCCGGTCATCCTGTTCTACCCGTTCGTGCAGCGGTACTTCATCAAAGGGATCACGGTCGGCGCGGTCAAAGGCTGACGGCCACGCCGATCTGCTCCATATGGGCGCATTCGCGCCCCAAATCCAACAAACCGGGGGAGGATCCATCGGATGCAGACGTTTAAACGCATGACCGCGATGCTCGCCGTGCTGGCGCTCGTCGTCGCGCTCGCGGCCTGCTCGGGCGGCAAAAAAGCGGACGTGAACAACACGCCCAAAGGAAACGAAAGCTCGCCGTCGGCCGGGGAATCGGCCAAGCCGGAAGGGAACGGCGGAATCGACACGTCCAAGTTCGTGAAGATCAGCTACGTCATCCTCGGCGACAAGCCGAAGAACGGGCAGTTCGAAGCGACGATGAAGGAAGTCAACAAGATCATGAAAGAAAAGATCAACGCCGAGCTGGAGTGGAAATGGGTCGAGTGGGCCGACTGGCAGACGAAGTACAATTTGCTGCTCGCTTCCGGCGAAGCGGTCGACTTGATCACGATCGGCACCGACTGGCTCGACACGTGGGCGAACGCGCAGCGCGGCGCCTTCCTGAACCTCGACGATCTGCTGCCGAAGTACGCGCCGGTCACCTGGGAGTCGGTGCCGCCGGAAAACTGGGCGCAAAGCAAGTATAACGGCAAAATCGTGCTCATCCCCGAAGACGCCTATACCCAATGGGTCAACCACGGCTTCTTCTACCGCGGCGACTGGGCCAAGGAAGCCGGCATCACGGAGCCGATCAAGGATTGGGACGGCATGGAGAAATACATGCAGTACGTGAAGGACAACAAAAAAGTCGTGCCGTGGGACGCGACGGGCGGGACGAGCACGTTCGGCGGCTGGACTCAGTCGTATACGCAGAATCTGGAGCTGCCGATGTCGACCGGTTACCTGCCCGTCTTCGCCGCGAAGAGCTACGACGAGCGCTATACGGCGGTCAGCCCGGTGTTCGAGGACACGTTCCTCGACTTCGCCAAGAAGATGAAGAGCTGGGCCGACAAAGGCTTCTGGCGCGAAGACGTGCTGAACTACAAAGGCGATACGCGCACGCTGCTCAAGGGCGGCCTCACGGGCGTCGATCAGCACCACACGCAGACGTTCAGCGGCCTGCGCGTCGACATGGACCGCGAGCAGCCCGGCTCGGAGCTGCAGATGTACCCGTTCTCCCGGACGAGCGGCAACCTGATGGAGCTGTCGATCACCCACGGCGGCACGTCGATCGGAGCGCACAGCAAAAATCCGGAGCGCGCCCTGATGGCGTACGACCTGATCCGCAACGACGAGAAGGTGTACCGCCTGATCAACTACGGCATCGAAGGCGTGCAATACGAGATCAAAGACGGCAAACGGGTTCGCCCGGGCGGTTACGATCCGAAAAAAGACGAGTTTTACTCGGACTTCTGGGGCGGCCGCAACGACAAGCTCGAAATTCCGAGCGACACGACCTGGGATCAGATCGGCACGCTTTACGCCGAATACGACAAGATCAAAAAGCCTTATCCGTACGGCCAGTTCGTCTTCGACAAGACGCCGGTCGAAGCGGAAATTACGGCCATCTCCCAAGTTACCGGCGAGCTGGGGCCGGCGATCACCTACGGCAAGGCCGGCGATCCCGCGAAGGCCGTCGAGGAATTCCGCAACAAGTTGAAAACGGCCGGCTACGACAAGGTGCTGGCCGAGCTGCAAAAGCAGCTCGACGCTTACAAAAAGCAGATCGAGGGCTAAAGTCCCAGCTCTTCGTTCCGCCGCAGCGCCAAGAGCCGCCTCGTCCGAGGGGGCTCTTGGCCATGGTTCCCGCCGATCGGGGAAAAAGTACCTGCGCGCTGCATCCGCCGGGGGATAGAAGGGGGCGAAGAATCCATGTAAAATGGGGAATGTAAGCGCTTCTACGATCATGGGACGGCAGGTGATTCTTTGAAAACACGGACTCGAAAAAACGTCTGCCGTGCCCTCTCGCTCCTGCTGCTCGCGGGCGGACTGGGGGGCTGCGGGTGGCCGGGGGCCGACGGCGGCCTCGCGACGGGGCCCGCCTCCGGCAAGCCGAAGGCGCCGACCGTCAAGCTGGTCTGGTACCACCACTTCCGCGAGGAGGGGGCCCGCAAATGGCTGGAGATCGGCACAAGCCGGTTCGCCCGGTCCCATCCCCGGGTCAACTTCGAAATCATCGCCGCGGACGCGAACGCGTACGCCAGCACGCTGCACAACCTGGTCGCCGTCGAGAAGATGCCGGATCTCTACATGACCGACAGCATCTTCGCCCTGCAGGAGTTCATCGATGCCGGCTACGCAATGGATTTGACCGGACAACCGCTGCTGGACGGGCTTAGCGACGACGCGCTCAAGGGCGTAAAGACGGCCGACGGCCGGGTATGGGCGATGCCGTTCGACCGGGACGGCGTCGGCGTCGTCTACAACAAGGCGGCGTTCGCCAAAGCGGGCATCGAACGCGTCCCGACGACGTGGAGCGAATTCCTCGCGGTCTGCGAACGGCTGCGCAAGGCGGGCGTCACGCCGATCGCCGCCGGCTACAAGGACATCTGGACGCTGAACGCGGACATTCAGCCGGACGTCATCGCGAGCGGCATCGGCGCGCCGAGCTGGATCCGGGACATCGAAGCCGGCAAGGCGACGTTCGCGGATGACAAAGGGGGCTTCAAGCGCGTCTTGAAGCGGCTAGCCGAGCGCTTTCGCTACGTCGGCGACGCGCCGTTCAGCACGGGCTGGAGCGACGCGCTCCGGATGGTGGCGCACGGCGAGGCGGCGATGATCATCAACGGGACGTGGACCGTCGACGGGCTGCGGTCGGAGAACCCCGATGCCGACATCGGCATGTTCGCTTTTCCTTACTCCGAAAATCCCGCAAACGCCCGCTTTGCCATAAAGACGACCGGCGGCATCGTCATCAACCCCAATTCGCCGAACAAGGCGCTGGCGCTCGAGGTCGCACGTTCCTTCGCGACGCCGGAAATGGCGGAGGTGTTCCAGACGCAAAAAAAAGGCATCTCCCTCGCGGCCGGCGCCCCGCTCTCGTTCGATCCGGCGTTCGAGGAGCTGGATCGCCAATATTTGCAGACGGGACGGTCGTTCGACTACTCGTTTTTTTACCCCGAAGTGATCAATCAGGAGCTTCTCGCCGCGTATCAGAACGAGCTGACTTTGTTCCTCTACGACCCGCGGCACGATGTCGACAAGTGCATCCGGGCGCTCGACGAAGCGTTCGACCGAATTCGGCCGCGCCGCTGACGGCGCGGCGGAAAGGAGCCCGATCATGCGATGGCTCGAAGGGCTTAACCCGCTGGGGCGACTGAAGCATTTTCGCATCCGGACCAAGATCCTGCTGTCGAACCTGTTCATCATCCTGCTGCTCGCGCTGGCGATCGGAAGCGCCGCCGCTTTCGCTTCGAAGCATTATATCGAGGCGAATACGCGGGAGCTCTCTCTCAGCGTCATCGACCAATTTTCCAAAAACGTGGACAACAAGGTAGAGGAATTCGTGAACGGCACCGTATTCCTGCTGAACGACAAGCTGCTGACGCAGATCGTCTCGGAACGCAGCGAGCCGATCACGGACGAGAGCTATCCTTCCGCCTACACCCGCGTCGCCAACCTGCTCTTTCAATACGGCAACAACAATCCGATGATCAACGCGATCACGATCCGCAACAACCAGGGCCGACTGTTCTGGTGGGAGCGCCCCTCCGCCCAAGGCAGCGGAATGAACACGACGAAGGCGGCGCAGATCATGGACCGCGCGGAGCGGGAGCTCGGAAGCCGCAAGCGGGGGATCGCGTGGACATCGTCCTACCGGGGCACCGACGAAGTCGCGCTTGTCCGTTATTATCTCGATCTCAATCAGGTGGACCGCCGCTTCGGCGTCATCGTCTTTCATCTCAACCGCGCCTACTTCACGAGTCTGCTCGCGGACGGCTCGATCATCCATACGGACAATCTGGTCATCGTCAACGCTCAAGGCCAGCCGCTGATCGAAGGCCGCTACGGCCAGACGGACGCGGAGCTGGTCCGGCCGCTCCCCTCGCCGGAGCTGGAAGATGGCGTCGGTCCCGAAGGGCGCGTCGCCCGCGTCAAGGGGGAGCAAGCGCTGCTGGCCGAGTACCGGTCGGCGAACACCGGCTGGACGATCCTTTGCTTCATCCCGCTCGCGCAGCTGCTCGCGGGGACGCGGATGCTGGAGACGATCATCGTCGGCGTCTGCACCCTGTTCATCTTTGTCGCCCTGATCCTGGCGTTCTGGCTGTCCATCGGGACGACCCGCGACATCAAGCGGCTGGAGCGCACGATGCGGCGCGTAGAGGAAGGCGACTTCAACGTCAAAGCGACGCCGCGCGGACGCGACGAAATCGGCATGCTCGCCATCCGGTTCAACATGATGGTGGCGCGCATCGACGAGCTGATCCACCACGTGTCCGCCGAGCGACTCGCCAAGCAGAAGGCGGAATACTCGGTCCTGCTCGCGCAGATCAACCCGCACTTTTTGTACAACACGCTCGGCACGATCCGCTGGTTCTCGCGCAGCCGCGGCCAAACCGAGATCGAGCGGATGGTCGGCGCGCTCACCGGGCTGCTGAAGTCGTCGATCCGGAAGGCCGGCGAGTTCCACCGGCTGTCCGAGGAGCTGGAGGACGTGCGCAACTACATCCACATTCAGAAAATCGGTTACGGCGACGCCTTCGAGGTCGTCTTCGACGTGGACGAATCGCTGTCCGAGGGCATCGTGCCTCGTTTCCTCGTGCAGCCGCTCGTCGAGAACGCCATTCTGCACGGCCTGGAGATGTCGAAAGGAACCGGGCTCATCCGCATCGCGGCGTCGCTCGACGGAACGGCGCTGCGGATCGTCGTCGAGGACAACGGCGTCGGGATGACGCCGGCGTTCGCGGCCGGCCTCCTCGTCGCCGACCGCGAGACGCAGTATCCCGGACTGAACAGCATCGGCGTCCGCAACGTGCACGAGCGCATCCGCTCCCATCACGGCGACGCCTACGGGCTGCGCTTCGAGACCGCCCCCGGGGCGGGCACGCGGGCGATCGTCCGGCTGCCGTACACGACCCATCCGGAGGAGGCTAACCGACATGCCGTATAGAGCCATGATCGTCGAAGACAACGCCATCTACCGCTATGCCGTCAAGACGATTATCGACTGGCGGGCGCACGGGTTCGAGCTGGCAGCCGAAGCGATCAACGGCAAGCAGGCGCTGCAGGTGATGGATCGCGAGAGCTTCGATCTGATCCTGACGGACGTCAGCATGCCGGAAATGAACGGCATCGACCTGATCGAAGCGGTGAAGCGCCGCACGCCCGATACCGTCGTCGTCATGTTGAGTTCGTTCGACGACTTTCAGTTCGTCAAGGATTCGCTGAAGCTGGGCGCGCAGGATTACCTGCTGAAGCACGATCTCGAGCCGGAGTCGCTGGCGCAGCTGCTCGACCAGGTGAAGGCGCGCCTGGAGGAGGCGGAGCGGCTGCGCGGGGAGAGGGAGGCGAAACGCGCCGCGGCCGAGGCGGAATTCGCGCGGCGGGCGATGCTCGGCGACTGGCCGGACGAGCGGGAGCTGGCGCGCCAGGCGGAGGCTTGCGGCTTCCGGCACGGCGCCGCGCCGTACCGAATTCTCGCGCTCGCTTGCGCCGAAGCGCTCGCGGGAGACGCCGCCGCGGACGAGCGCTTCCGCGAGGCGCTGGAGCGGGCGCGGGCGGGCGCTTCGGACGGCGCCCAAGCGCTGACGGTCCGGCTGTCGCCCGGGTGCTGGGCGGTCGCCGTCTTCGCGCCCGACGAGGCGCTGGCGCAGTCCGCCGCGCGGTCGCTGGCCGTCCGCCTGCCGGCCGAGGCGGCGGCCGCCGGGCTCCGCGCGTCGGTCGGCTTGAGCGACGCCCGCCGCGGGTGCGCGGCGCTGCCGGCAGCGTACGCGCAGGCGGACGCGGCGCTGTTCCAGACCGCGTACGACGGCTGGGGGCGCGTCTACGGGGCGAGCCGTCCGGCCGAGCCCGGCGGCCTGGACCCCGCCTGCGCGCGCGACTGGCTCGCCGCGCTGCGGAAGGGGGACCCCGCCGCGGGCGAGGCGGCGACCGAGGCGCTGGTCGGCCGCTTGCGCCGCCTCCGGTGCGACCGGGCGCAGCTGCAGCAGTGTCTGGCCGACGGCCTTTCGCTCGCGGCCGTGCTCGCCGAGGAACGCGGCGCCGGCGAAGACGCGGCGCGCGCCGCGCGCGACCGGCAGGCCGCGCTGCAGCAGGCGCTCCGCCGGATGGAGCCGCCGGAGCGCCTCTTCGCCCTCATCCTGGGCGAATTCGCAAAGCTGTCCCCGCCGTCCGCGGACGCCGGCGCTCGTCCGTGCCGCAAGGAGATCCAGCAGGCGATCGCATACATCCGCGAGCATTACGCGGAGGAGATCACGCTCCCCGCGCTGGCGGACGTGCTCGGCTTCAGCCCGAACTACCTGTCCAATCTGTTCCGCAGCGAGACGGGGATGCGGCTCACCGAGTACGTGAACCGCCATCGGACGGACGTCGCCAAGCGCCTGCTCCGCGAGACGCGGCTCAAAGTGTACGAGGTCGCGGAGAAGGTCGGCTATCCCGACGCCTCGTATTTCTGCAAAGTGTTCAAGGAGGTCGCGGGGCAGACGGTGTCCGAATTCCGCAAAAGCGAGTAGGCTTGCGCAGCGTCCGAAGGGGACTCCTGCCCAGGACGAAGCGTCCCGACGCTTAAAAAGGAGCGCCCCGCCATGAAAAAAGGAGCGCTCCCCGAACGGGGCACGCTCCTTTTTCGCGATCGGTTGATGAAACCCGATTCGAAGTTTTTCCGCTTGCCGGCCTAGACCGCGCCTCTCCGGTTGCGCGTCAGCAGAATGAGGCCGATGATGATGACGATCGCGCCGATGCCGCCGAACGAGAAGACGACTTCGGTGGCGACCTTGGCAATCCACAGGATGATGGCGACGACGACTGCAAGAATGCCGAGAATGAGTACCATGCGTATCCCTCCGTCTCGTTGTGATGATCTTTATTACCCCGGTCGCGGCATTTTGAAAGACGTGCGCTTGGCCCGGTTGCGGGAAATCGCCCGGTTGATAGAATGAGAGGAAGGAAACCAACGAATGGAGGAGAGATCATGTTGCCCATGGCAGAAGGCATTGTACGCAGGAGAGGCGGGCTGGCCCGCACGAAACGAAAGCTGAAGGAAGGCGCGCTCACGATCGGCTTCATCGGCGGATCGATCACGGACGCGAGGCCCGGTCACAACTGGCCGGAGCCGGTGACGCGCTGGCTCGCGGAGGCTTATCCGGACGTCCGGTTCTTCGTGGAGAACGCGGGCATCGGCGCGACGGGAAGCGACCTGGCCGCCTTCCGGGCGAAGCGCGACCTGATCGACACCGGCTGCGATCTCGTGTTCGTCGAGTTTGCGGTGAACGACTACGACACGCCGCCGGAGCGGCGCAACCGGACGCGGGAAGGCCTGCTGCGGCAGCTGCTGGCGGACGGCCGGCGGGACGTGGTGCTCGTCTATACGTACTGCCAGCCGATGTACGAGGCGATGATGCGCGGCGACGCGCCGCACAGCATCGCCGAATTCGAAGCGCTCGGCGAGCATTACGGCCTCAGCTCGGTCTGGATGGGCAAATACGCGCTGGAGGAAGTGAAGCGGGGTCGCATGCGGTGGGAGGAATGGCTGCCCGACGGACTTCATCCGACCGAACGCGGCAGCCTGAGCTACGGCGAAAGCGTCATCGGCTTCCTCCGGGAGACGCTGCGTGCGGACGCCGCGGCGGACCTCGCGGAAGACGCCGCCGAACGCCCGCTGCCGGCGCCGCTGCACGAGGGCCACTGGCAGCGGGTGCGGTTCGTCCCGTTCGAGGACGTCCGGACGGAAGGCCCGTGGACGGTCCGCCGCTGGGTGACGCTGCACTGGATCGACCGGGCGCTCTCGACGTCGGCGGTCGGGGCGAAGCTCCGCTTTTCGTTCGAGGGACGGGGCCTCGCGCTCGGCTTCGACTTCGGCAATCTGTCCGCCGAATTCCGCTGGCGGATCGACGGCGGCGAATGGATGCGCTCCGTCCGGGAGCGGCCGGACTGGTGCGGTCCGCAAGGCTGGTTCAAGTTGGAGACGCTGGCAGAGGATCTGCCCGAAGGACGGCACGAGGCGGAAATCGAGGTCGTCCACGGCAACGCGCCGGATTGCGCGGGGACGCGGTTCGACTTGGCGTTTATCGGCATTCTCTAGCGCTGGCGGTAGGCGCGGGGCGTCAGCCCCGTTTTTTTCTTGAACAGGTCCGCGAAATAGCCCTTGTCCTGATAGCCTACGGCCTCCGCCACCTGCTGGACGGTCATCCGCGTCGTCCGGAGCAGCTCGCGCGCGCGTCCGACGCGCAGGTCCTGCACGTATTGGGCGAAGGTCAGGCCGGTCGCCCGGGGAAACAGGCGGTGCAGCTGGCGCTCGCTCATCTGCGCCGCGGCGGCGGCTTGCGCGGCGGTGATGGGCGCGCCGTAGGCGCTTCGGATATAATCGAGCGCGGCGGCCAGCGCCCCCGCGCCCCGCGCCGTCTCCGCCTCCCCGCGTTCGGACCCGTTCTCGGCCAAATGGCGTTCGAGCTCGGTCAGAAGCACGAGAAACGCGCCGTACATGCGCGGAACGTAGCCGGTCCGGCGGCCGAGCAGCTCCGGGTAGGCGCCGGCGAAAAACGTCCGGTAAGCGCCGGAATCGTCCCGCAGCCGGCGCCAGCCCGGCCGCTCCGGCGCGGGAAGCAGGTCGAGCTGCCATCGCGCGGTCCGAAGCTCGTCGATCCCCGGCAAGCCCGCCAGCGCACGGGCCATTCGGGCGGCGTCGAACAGGAAATTGTAGACGACGAGCGGGTACCGGGGATCGGTCGACCGGGGGCGGAAGACGTGGTCGGTCCCGACGGGCAGGATAAACAGATCCCCCTGGGCGACGGACAGCGTCTCTTCCCCGATATAGTGAAAGCCTTGTCCCTCGAACACGTAGCAGAGCTCTGTGAACTCGTGCGCGTGCTGCTGAAGCGCGTACGATTCCGACACCCGATTCACGTAAAACGGCAGCTTGTCGTCCAGGAACAGACGGGCCGGCGTCAGCTCGACCGAACGTTTGATCATCGCGGCGCCTCCTCTCTTTTTGTCAGCATACTCCCGCATAATGGCAGGATCAACCCTTTTCTGCCGCCGGGGAAGCGGTAGAATGAGAGAGAAATCCATTCGAGATCAGCGAAGGTGGCGAGAAGATGGTGGCGGGCAGAGCTTGGCAAGCCTCCTGGATTTGGGGAGGCGACGCGGAAAGTCCGCGAAACGAATGGCGTTGCTTCAGGCGAACGTTCGACGGCCCCGCGGAAGCAGGAACTTCTGCGCGGCTGCATATCAGCGCCGACTCCCGTTACATCTTGTACGTGAACGGAGAGCAGGTCGGACGCGGACCGGTCCGCTCCTGGCCGAAGGAGCAATTCTACGATACGTACGAGATCGGGCATTTGCTGCGCGCCGGCGAAAATACGATCGCGGCGCTCGTCCTGCATTTTGGCGTGTCCAACTTTTACTATATTCGGGGTCGCGGCGGTCTGCTGATCGATGCGGAAGCCGGGGGACGCCCCCTGGTCTCCACGGACGGCGAATGGCGCACGATCCGGCTGCCGGGCCAGCAGACCGGCTCTCCGCGGATGGCCTGCCAGCAAGGGTTCGCGGAGGTGATCGACGCCCGGGAAGGCGACGACCGCTGGACGCAGCCCGGATTCGACGACGGAGGCTGGGAGCGGGCGCGGCCGATCGGCGGGGCGGGAACGGCCCCCTGGACGACACTCGTGCCGCGGGACATCCCGTTCCTGACGGAGGAAAAGCATTATCCGGCCGCGGTCGCGTCGCTGCGCCGGGTTCGGGCGCCGGCTTACGCCGCCGCGCTCGACCTGCGCAACCAGATGGTGCCGGAGAGCGCGAACCACGCCAATCCGATCGCGTATTGCGGCTACGTGGCGACGCTGCTGGAGCTGGAGGAGGACGGCCGCGTCGAGATCGGCTTCCCGGGCGGCCGGGCGAGCCGTCTGTTCGTGGACGGCGTCCCCTGCGAGACTTGGCGCGGCGAACAGCCGGAGCGGTATTACGAGCTGCGGCTCGCGGCCGGCGAGCATCTGGTGCTGGTCGACGTCACGTCGGGCGACCACGGGGGGAGCTTCCATCTCGCGGTCGACGGCGACGTTCCCTTCCGCCTTCGCCGTCCGGCGGATGGCGGGGAGAAGGGGGAGACGCCGCTCGTCACCGTCGGTCCGTTCGATCATACGGAGCGGATCGACCACCAGCCAGGCCGCGAGCTGCGCCTGGACCATCCGGCGTACGTGGCGCTCCGGTCCTGCGCTTCGGCGGCCGAATTTGCGGCTTACCGGGAATGGATCCGTCCGGCGGACGCGGACCTGTACACCGAAGACGATGTCTTCGGATCCTGCGTCTGGCGGACGGTCGCGGAGCGTTTGGCGGTCCCGCCGTCGCTCCAGAACGCCGTGCTGCCGGTGCCGGAGCCGGCCGAGCTGCCGGCGTTCGCGGACGGCGACGTCGAGCTCGTCCTCGATCTGGGCCAGGAGCGCTCCGGCTACGTCGGCTTCGAGATCGAGGCGCCGGCCGGCACGGTCGTGGACGGCTACGGGGTGGAGTATATGCGGGACGACTACATCCAGCACACGTACGGGCTGGACAATACGTTCCGCTACGTCTGCCGGGAGGGGAGGCAGCGGTACCTGTCGCCCGTGCGGCGAGGCTTCCGCTACCTCCTGCTGACGGTGCGGGGCGGGGCCGGGCGCGTCAAGCTCCATGAAGCGTACGTGAACCAGAGCACGTATCCCGTGGCCGAGC
This sequence comes from Cohnella baijiui, assembly GCF_020731285.1. GTDB lineage: Bacteria > Bacillota > Bacilli > Paenibacillales > Paenibacillaceae > Cohnella. The sequence continues at coordinate 90,325 of NZ_JAJFOW010000010.1, read as the reverse complement.
GGGGGCAATTCCGCTGCTCGGACGCGCAGTTGAACGAGATTTGGAAGATGAGCCGGCACACGACGCGGCTGTGCATGGAGGATACGTTCGTCGACTGTCCCGCTTACGAGCAGGTATTCTGGGTCGGCGACAGCCGCAACGAGGCGCTCGTCAACTATTACGTGTTCGGGGCGACCGACATCGTGAAGCGCTGTCTGAACCTCGTGCCCGGCTCGGGGGATATGACGCCGCTTTACGTGGATCAGGTGCCGAGCGCCTGGAACAGCGTCATCCCGAACTGGACTTTTTTCTGGATCATCGCCTGCGAGGAATACGCGGCCCATGCCGGCGACCGGGCGTTCGCGCGCGCCGTTTGGCCGTCCGTCCGCCACACGCTGGAACATTACCTGCGGCACCTGGACGAAGCGGGTCTGCTCTTTATCCGGGGGTGGAACCTGCTCGACTGGGCGCCGATCGATCAGCCGGGCGACGGCATCGTGACGCATCAGAACCTGTTTCTCGTCAAGGCGCTTCGCCAGGCGGCGCGCCTGGCCGCGCTGGCCGGATCCGCCGACGAAGCGCCCGCCTACACGGAGAAGGCCGACGCTCTGGCCCAAGCGATCAACCGGCATCTGTGGGACGAGGCGCAAGGGGCCTACCTCGACTGCATCCATGCCGACGGCCGCCGTTCGAACGTCTTCAGCATGCAGACGCAGGTGGTCGCCTATCTGTGCGACGTAGCCGAGGGCGATCGGCGAGCGGCGATGGAGGCCTTCCTGCTCTCGCCTCCGCCCGCGTTCGTGCAAATCGGCAGCCCGTTCATGTCCTTCTTCTATTACGAAGCGCTGGAGAAAGCGGGTCAGCATCGGCATCTGCTGGACGACATCCGCGAACGGTACGGCATGATGCTGGACCACGGCGCGACGACCTGCTGGGAGATGTACCCGAACTTCGACGAGAACCGGGCCAATCCGAACCAACTGACGCGCAGCCACTGCCACGCCTGGTCCGCGGCGCCGGGCTACTTTCTCGGCGCGAGCATCCTCGGCGTGCGGCGGCTGGACGAGGGCTGGCGAACGGTGGAGATCGCGCCCGAGCCGTGCGGATTGACCTGGGCGGAGGGCGCCGTGCCGCTGCCGCAGGGCGGCCAGATCGCCGTGCGATGGCGCCGGGAAGGGACGCGGCTTGCCCTTCGCGTAGAGGCGCCGTCGGACGTCCGGATCGAGGTGCGCTGGCCCGAAGGCGTGCAGGGGGAGCTGAAGCTCGAGACCTACGGAACGCTGTGACCTCCTTGTAAAAAGATGACTTCTTCAAACGCAACCAAACCGTCCCTTTGCCAAATGGAGGTGAATCCCGCCATTTCGAAGGGACGGTTTTTTTGTGCAGTCCGATCCCTAGAAAGAAGCTAAACGGCTTCGAGACCCGCGGGAGACGTCGCGTGCCTGCTTGTCTTGAAGGCGAAACCGCGAACGATTTTCCCGGAAGCGCGGGGAAGTCCGCCCGGGTCCTAGTCTTCTGGTCCGGTTTACAAACCGGAATGGATCGCCTATTCTAGATGAAAATTTCGCGGAGGAGGACAGACGGACGTCAAGGCGGCGGAACGGCCGCAGGCAACGAGAGATGGAGGGGCGAATGAGCGAACGGAATTATGGATGGAAACGGGGCGCCCTGCGCCTGGCGGCGGCGATCGCGCTGCTGTCGGGGGTTGCCTCCTGGCCCAAGGCGCATGCGGAGCCGCTGGTGAATCTGGCGGCGGGCAAGCCGGCAAAGGCCGGTTACGCGGATTTTCGCGGCGGCGCCGTGCTGACGGACGGAACGAAGAGCAGCGCCGACTACGCGAGCGTCTCAAGCGGCGTGCAGTGGGTGCAGATTGACTTAGGCAAGTCGTTCGATGTCGCCAAGATCAAGCTTTGGCACTATTACGCCGACGGCCGGACGTATCGGGACGTCGTTATCCGGCTGTCCGACGATCCGGCGTTCCGGACGGGCGTGACGACGGTGTTTAACAACGACCGGGACAACAGCGTCGGCTTCGGACGGGGCGAGAACTCGCAGTACGCGGAGTCGGCGGACGGCTTGCGCGTGCGGTTCCCTGCCGTCCGCGCGCGCTACGTGCGGTTCTACTCGAACGGGAGCAGCGCGAACGGCTTCAACCACTACGTCGAAGCGGAAGTATGGGGCACGGCGAGCTCCGCCCGAACGGAAGGCGGCGCGCTGCAGGTGAAACGCGCGCTGTTTGACGATTTCAGCTATACGGACGCCCGGGATGAGAAGCTCGGCCAGCACGGCTGGAGGGTGCGGACGTATAGCGGCGGTCCCGGTCCCCGCGGCGTGTCGTGGGGGACCGGGCAGGTCGTGTTCGTGCCCGATCCCGCGGGCGCGGGCAACCGGCTGGCGCGGCTGACGGCCGAGACGGACGGGAAGGGCAAAGGGACGCGCCAAGGGGAAATCTATACGACGGCGACCAAGTTCCGGGAAGGGACGTACGCCGCCCGGGTCCGCTTTACGGACAAGCCCGTGTCCGGCCCGGACGGCGACGGGATCGTGCAGACGTTTTTCACGATTTCGCCGATGGCGCGGGACGACGATCCGCTCTACAGCGAGCTGGATTTCGAGCTGCTGCCGAACGGCGGGTGGGGCGTCGACCAGCCGGCGCTCTGGCATACGTCCTGGTTTACCTACCGCAGCGAGCCGTGGCGCCAGGATACGGAGCAGGACTACCACCCGGGCGGCTACGCGGGCTGGCACGAGCTCGTCATGACGGTGTCCGGAGGTCAGATCACCTATTACGTCGACGGCAAGCGGCTGTCCACGCATGGGGGCAAGTACTATCCCCGCCAGGACATGGCGATCCACTTCAACCTGTGGTTCCTGCCGGAAGGCCTGCTCGAAAGCGGCAAAAAGCGGTCTTACGTCATGGATGTGGATTGGGTGTACCATGCACAGGACCGGGCCTTGACGCCCGCCGAAGTCTCGGCGGCGGTCCGGCAGTACCGGACCGAAGGCGTATCGTTCGTAGACGGGGTGCAGGAAAAGGAATAGCGGGAGAAGAAAAGAGCGCGCCGATGCCGGATCCGATGGACCCGGGCGGCGCGCCCTTTTGCCGTATGGCGGGAAATTATTGCTGGTTCGGAATGGCGACTTCCGGATCGGCATCGGCTTCGTAGTCGATGCCGTCCGTCTCAAAGCCGAACAGCTGGAAGAACTCTTTGCGGTAGCCTTCCAGATCGGACAGCGCGTAGACGTTGTCCGTCGTCAGCTCGGCCCAAAGCCGGGCGACTTCGGCCTGGATCTCGGGACGCATCTCCCAATCGTCGATCCGGATGCGGCCTTTGTCGTCGACCGGCGTCGGAGACGCGCCGTACAGGCGCTCGGAGAAGAGGCGGTACATCTGCTCGATGCAGCCTTCGTGCAGATCGCGCTCCTTCATCACCTTGTAGAGCACGGAGATGTACAGCGGCACGACCGGAATCGCGGAGCTCGACTGGGTGACGAGCGCCTTGTTCACGGAGACGAACGCGCGGCCCCCGGTCTCGGAGAGCTGCGCGTTCAGGCGAAGGCCCGTCGCTTCGAGGTCTTCCTTCGCGCGGCCGATCGTCCCTTCGCGGTAGACGGCGTGCGTAATTTCGGGTCCGATGTACGTGTAGGCGACCGTGGTCGCGCCGCTCGCCAGCGCACCGGCGTCCTGCAGGGCATCGATCCACATCTGCCAGTCTTCGCCGCCCATGACGGCGATCGTCTGCCGCACTTCGTCTTCGGTGGCGGTCTCGATGGAGGCGGTCGTTACTTCGCCGGTATGGAAGTTGACCGTCTTGTTCGAGTAAGTGTCCCCGAGCGGCTTGATGACCGACGCGAACGTCTCGCCCGTCTTCGGATGGGTGCGGCGCGGCGAAGCGACGCTGTAGACGACGAGGTCGACGGCGCCGAACTCGCGCTTGATCAGGTCGATCGTCTTCGCCTTGATCTCGTCGGAGAAAGCGTCCCCGACGATGCTGAACGACTTGCGGCCGGCTTCGGCCGCCGCCTGTTCGAATGCCGCCGAGTTGTACCAGCCGGCCGACGCGGTGCGCGCGCCTTCGGCGGGCTTGTCGAAGTAGACGCCGATCGTATTCGCGCCTGAGGCGAACGACGCGACGATCCGCGAGGCGAGACCGTAGCCGGTCGAGGCGCCGATGACGAGCACATTGCGGGGGCCTTCGACGGCCGGTTGCGACTGAACGTATTCCACTTGCCGCTGCACTTGGGCGGCGCATCCGTCCGGATGCGCGGTCGTGCAGATGAAGCCGCGCGTTTTCGGTTGAATGATCATATTCGAATTATCCTTTTCCTTGAAAAATGTAGCGCCGTCCCTGCGGACAACCCTCTCTTATTGTACCTAATTTGGGCCCCGTTAGGGAAGAAGGCATGCAAAAATCGGAAACGGAAACGCACCGGCTACGAACGCGCCGTCCGCCCGTCCGATCGTCCCGCGTTCGGCGGATGCCCGTAGCGCCGCTTGTACATTTTCTCGAAATGGGCGAGCGTATTGAAGCCGGAGACGAAGCAGATCTCGGACACCGGCAGCGCCGAGGCCCGCAGCAGGGAGCGCGCGTACTGCAGGCGCAAATGCAGCAAATAATGCTGGAACGTCGAGCCGGTCGTCCGGCGGAAGCGCTCGCTGAAGTAGTGGGGCGACAAACCGGCCTGCCGGGCGGCGTCCTGCAGCGAGATCGGCTCGCGGAAGTGGTGATGAATGTAGAGCAGCGCCGGCTGGACGCTGCCGGGATGCCGGCCGGCCGCTTCCGCTTCGCGATCGCGGGCGCCGCCGGGCTCGGCATGGCGATACAGGGCGACGAGGATCCGGTCGAGCGCGCCGCGGAACAGCAGGCGCGAGCCGATATCCGGCGCGTCCCGGCGCGATTCGGCTTCGATCAGGGCGAACGCCTCGGCGGTCGCGGCCGCCGCATGCTCGTCCAGCTCGGCAAGGCGGAGGCAGTCCGGTGCGAGGAGCAGGCCGCGCAGCTCCGGGTCCATGCACTCCTCGCGGTAGATCAGGTTGTACAGCTCCAGCGGCCGGCCGCCGACCGGCCGGATCTCGTGAAAGTCGGCGGGCGTGAGCAGGAACAAGCTTCCCTCGCGCAGCGGAACGTCCTTGCCGTTGACCGTGTTGATCCCTTCGCCGGAGAGAACGAAGGTCAGCTCGTAAAATTCGTGCCAGTGCAGCGATACCCGGCCGGGCAGCGACTGGCGGAACAGACAGTAGGCTGCGTCGGCCATATACTGGTCGATGGTCAGGCGATCCGGGTAGCCCCGTTCGGCGCTCAAGGCATCGCACCTCCTCTTCGGTCCTCCCTGCGATTGTAACGCATATTCATCAAGACCGGAAGATAAGCGTATTTTTTCCGAACAGACTGGAAGCGCATGCAGGCTGAAAGTCCTACAATGAAATCAAGCGATATCGCAGATTTAACGCCGAGAGGAGAAGAGCGAAGATGACCGTACCCGCACTCACGCCGGAACAAACGCGGCATTATCGGGAGCAGGGCTACCTGCTGCACAAAAAACCGCTGTTCGGACCCGAAAAGATGAAAGGCCTAACCGACATTTTCGAAGAGCAGCTCGCGCTAAAGGGGAGCAAGCTTTCGGACGAGCTGGATACGCCGCACTTCCGCGACGAGCGGCTGCTCGACTATTTGCTGAGCGACGAGGTGCTTGACCTGGTCGAGCCGCTCATCGGCCCGAACATCGGATTGTGGTCGAGCCACTTCATATGCAAGGATCCGTTCGTAGGCCGCGCGACGCCGTGGCACGAGGACTCCGCCTACTGGAACGGCAGGCTCAGCGCCTTCGACAAGATCGTCACCGTCTGGCTCGCCATCGACCGGAGCTGGAAGGAGAACGGCTGCATGCGCGTCATTCCCGGCACGCACGACAACGGCTTCTCCGACTATGAAGACATCGACAGCCGGACGAATCTGTTCGCGACGCAAATCAAAAACGTGGACGAGAACAAAGCCGTCTACTTCGAGCTGGAGCCGGGCGAGTGCTCGCTGCACGACTCGCGGATTATCCACGGGGCGGCGCCGAACAAAAGCCCTTATCGCCGCTGCGGCTACACGATGCGGTACTTTTCCACCGAAGCGCTCGTCATTCCGGAGAAAAATCCGGGCTTCAAGGTATGGCTCGCGCGGGGGAAAAACATCGCGGGGAGCGCCTTCGTCAACGCATGACTGCAAAGCTTAAACGAACGGACCGCCGGGATCTCCCGGCGGTTTTTCCGTTCGTCCAGTCGTCTGCGATTCATTTTCGTCGTCGCTCAATCGGCAACGGCATAGTAAAGAACCATACCCGAGATCGCGACAATGATTAATAATCCGACTATTTTCCTGACCTGATCCATTTATCTGCTCCATTTCCTACAGCTTTGTTCTGCTGGGTGCCTATTCGTGGACACCTAAAGCTTGACATACATAAATGGAGAATACATGGGAAAGATGAAGATGGTTTCCAAAACGACGCTAAGGTGCGCATGATGAGAATAAAAGCGAAAAGGACAAACGCTTCCGAACAATCGATTGAACCCCTAAAAATCTCCGGCGATCTGAAAGTCAATGAAGCCAATATTCTCGCTGCTTTTGAGAAGTGCTCGGATCTAGTCATCCGTAGGTTTTCCTTGTCCGATTCGATCACTTGTCTGGCCGTGTATTTAAGCGTCCTTATTGACGAGTCCCAATGGAACGAGGGCGTTCTCGAACCGCTGCAGAAATGGGATTCGAAAGCAACCGAGAATGCGGTCGGGCTGCCTGAGCGGCTGAAGGTGATATTGCCGTTTACCGCTCCCCCTGAAATTCTGGAATCGTTGGAAGAGGTCGTTCATCGTGTCATTTATAGCGGCGTTGTGTTATTTTTCGATTCTCATCAAACGGCGTTAGCCATTCCGCTCACGAACCAAAAGCATCGGCAATTGGAAGAACCGAAAACGGAGGCCGTCATCCGGGGGCCCCGGTACGGATTTGTCGAGGATTTATCGGTTAATCTGGCTCTTCTTCGGCAAATTATTCGGAGTCCACAATTGAAAATCGAGCGATTGACCGTCGGCAAGCTTAGTAAAACCGATGTTGCGGTGGTGTATGTAGAGGGTTATGCCGTACAGAGCTTAGTGGAAGAAATCAAAAATCGCATTTCGAAAATCGACATGGACACCGTCATCGAGTCCGGATATATAGAGGAATTAGTAAGAGACCACCCCTACTCCCCTTTTCCCACTTCGCAGGCAACCGAACGCCCCGATACGGCCGCCGCCTCTCTGGTCGTTGGAAGAGTGTTGGTGCTTGTGAATGGGACGCCGATGACGCTTCTCATGCCCATCACGTTCTGGTATGGATTTCAGTCGGTCGAAGATTATTACATGAGCTTCCTTTTTGGAACGGTACTAAGGTGGCTCCGATTTTTATTCGCGTTCTTCGCGCTTGTTCTTCCCTCCGTTTATGTGGCGATCACGACGTTCCATCAGGAGATGATCCCGACCAGTCTGGCATTAAGCCTGGCGAATGCAAGAGAAATTGTTCCGTTTCCGGCCATGATCGAAATCTTGATGATGGAAGCGACGTTCGAGGCGCTTCGGGAAGCCGGTGTACGTCTGCCCCGTCCAGTCGGTCAAACCATCAGTATCGTAGGCGCGCTCGTGATCGGACAGGCGGCTGTGCAAGCAGGAATTATATCCGCTCCGATCATTATTGTCGTGGCGATGACAGGCATCGCATCGTTTTTGATCCCCCATACGGGCATGAGCCAAGTTTTCAGCATCTTGCGATTTCCGTTGGTCATATTGGGAGGGACATTAGGACTTTACGGAGTAAGCGCCGGCGTCATTGCGATCTTGATTCATCTCAGCCAACTGGAATCCCTCGGTTTGCCTTACTTATGGCCATTGGCCCCTTTCAATCGAGCGGGATTGGAGGATGTTTTTGCCCGTGCCCCTTGGCAGTTCATGTCGAAGAGACAGCAGCATATTCAACTTCGAAAGGAGTTGGAAAAGCGATGAGGAGCGCTCGGAATAGCCGATTCATTCTCTTCTTCCTCTTCGTTTGCCTGATGTTGGCCGGTTGTTGGGATCGCAGAGAAATGGACGAAATCGCGCTAGTCATGGCGAGCGGTACGGATATGACGGATGACGGGCAAGTGGAGCTGACGCTGCAGATCGCCCTTCCCATCGGAATGCCGGGAATGCTTCAAAGCTCCGGGAAGGGGAAGAACCCGTTCATGACAGTGTCGGAAAAAGGAGCAAACGTGCACGAATTAATCGGCCAGTTGCAGGAGCGTTTGTCGCGAAAAATATTTTTCGGGCATCGGGCAGTGGTCATTATCGGCGAATCGTTTGCCCGTCACGGCATCGATCAAGTTCTCGACTCCCTGCTTCGATTTCCGGAAAGTCGGTACAATTCATATATTCTTACAACGCATGGGGTATCCGCAAAAGAACTATTGCAAGCCCCGTACCAAATGGAAGTCATCCCTGCGATCGGGATGAAAACGCTCCAAACCGGAGGATACGGAACGGCTGTCAAAATCGACGAGTTTCTTGACGCTGTCTCTACGCATGAAATTCAGCCCTTCACCGGCGCCATCCGTTCATCCATGAAGGAGGGAGAAACGGGTTTCCAGATTGATCAAACGGCGGTCTATCGGAACAACAAACTGGTCGGTTACCTTTCCGGCGAGCATTTGAAAGCATTCAAAATGATGGATGGCCAAGCCAGGGGGCAGAAGCTCACGGTAAGGCTGGAGCCTGAGAAGCCATTTACGAAGGGCACGCTAACGGTCGAGTTCCTTCATTTTCAAAAAAAAATCCGCACGTTTACGGATCAAGGTCGTTTGCGGACAGAGGTTGCTGTACATGCGGCAGTCAGAGCCGTATCGAACGATACCACCCTGGATCTGAGCAAACCCCCTGATCATGACAGGGCAGAGCGCGTGTTGTTGCGGGAACTGAACGACCAGATCGTGGGTCTGATCGCGCAAACGCAAAAGGACTTCAAGTCGGACGTTATCGGATTCGCGAGAGAGCTGCATGTTCAGCATCCGGAAGCGTGGAAAAAATTGAAGAAAGGGGCATGGCTCCAAGCCTATCCCCAAATGGATGTCCGCGTAAATACGGATCTGAACTTGGAACGCATAGGAAGAACGAATAAGTCGGGACATTTGTTGGAGTAACGGCGAATAGGAGAGACCTGATGAAAATTACCGGTCTTCAGCTTTTTTGGATCATTCTAATCATGGATGTGGGCATGACGTTGGTCATGACGCTGACGCCGGCCGTTCAGCTTGCTCGGCAGGACTTGTGGATGTCGGCCTTAATCGCGGGCGGTTTCGCCATGTTGATGACTTGGCTTATTACGAATGTAGCCGATCTTTATCCCGGGCACGATCTCATCCGGATCAGTCAATTTGTCTTGGGGAAGCGTCTTGGCCAACTCGTTGCGGTCGTTTATTTGGTGCAGTGGTATACGATTACGCCGATCGTGCTGCGACAATTTACCGACGTCATCAACGTTATGATTATGCCGGAAACGCCAAAGCTTGCGATCATGATCGTCATGCTCCTCCTTATTACCTATGCGTCATCCTCCTCTAAAGGAATTGTATCGATTGGACGCTGCAGCGAAATGCTCGGGCCGGTCATCATCGTGATGATTCTGCTCGTCCTCTTTGCGAGCCTTAACAACGTGAACGTGAAAAATTTACTCCCTGTTTTTGCAGACAGCGGGGCAGCGGCGATCTTCAAGGGCGCTTTGCCTCCCGCCTCCTATCTGGGACATTGCGTCGAATATCTAATGCTTGCCACCTTTCTGTATCAGCCGGAAAAAGGAAAGACCTACGTTTATTGGGCAGTCGGAATTGCCTCTGCAATCGTAACGATCGCCATGACCATGACGATTACGACGATTGGCGTTCATATGAGTCCCCGGCTGTGGTATCCCTTTTTTGAAATGACCCGAAAAATTTCGCTATTCGGGTTTGTCGAAAACCTCGATCCTTTCTTGATCATCACGTGGGTGGCCAGCGTGTTTATCAAGCTGGCACTTTATATGTTCATCATCGCATATGGAACGACGGAGCTGTTGGGGATCAAAAGTTGGCGAAGACTGGTGATCTTGAACGCTCCCATCGTATTGTTGCTCGCCTTGTTGCCGAAAAACGTCACGCAAGCGTCTTCGAATTATTTGCAGCATTACTGGGTTCCGATAGCGATGCCCCTCAATATGTTCGTTCTTCCATTGGTGCTGCTTGTTGTTGGAAAGCTCAAACGGAATAGAAGTTGTCGGGCGCCATGAAACAACCGGGGAAAGAGGCTGCAAGCGATGATCGCGTGCAGTCTCTTTTTGCGACCGGCGCCGAACGGGCGGAACAACTTGATGCAGACGATGCCGCCCACATTCGCCGCGTCGAAGCGGTCGGCAGGGAGACTTGTGTGGCGCAAGGTCCGAAACGGGCTCATTCCTGCGCATCGTCCGGATTCGCCCGAACCTCGGCGTTAGTCCGTTGCCGGGAGCGCTTTGCAATTGGGCGTTCCGCTCGATATGATGAGGCTAATGAGAAGTCGCGATCCGCCGGGGAGGAGCCGCCGCCATGAAACCGACCGCCAAGCTGCTGCGTTACGCTATCCTGTTCGCCGTTTATGCCGCCGTCATGGCGCTTTACGTTCGCTATACGTCGCCGAACGACGTTCCCGCCGCCTACCAGGGCACGGCGGCCGACCCGGCGACGTTTTTCACGCCCGCGCAGCTCAAGGACAGCGAAACGCTGAACGCGGTCCGAAACTGGATTTTCTTCGTCGGCGGCCCCTGGGAGTGGCTGATCTACGGCATCCTCCTCCTCGGCGGCGCAGCCCGCCGCTGGAACGAAGCGCTGGCGCGTCTTCGCCTGCCGGCCGCCGTGCGCTTCCCCGTCTTCGTCCTGCTCGTCCAAGCGGCGTCGTTTCTGCTCTACCTGCCGCTCCGGGTGCTCGGCTACGCCGTGTCGCGCAGCTACGGCATCTCGACCCAGCCCGTCGCCGGCTGGCTCCGGGATAAGCTCGTCGACTTCGGCGTGGGCTACCTCACCGCGCTAGCGGCAGCGGCCGTCGCCTTTTGGATCCTCTCTCGGCGCGGCCGCTGGTGGCTGAAGCTGTGGCTCCTCTCCGTTCCGTTCACCCTGTTCATGATGTACGTCCAGCCGGTCGTCATCGACCCGCTGTACAACAAGTTCGCGCCGTTGTCGGATCCGAAGCTGGAGCAACGGATTCTGGATTTGGCCGCGCGGGCGGACATTCCGGCCCATCGCGTCTACGAGGTCGAGATGTCGTCCAAGACGAACGCCATGAACGCCTACGTGAACGGCATCGGCGCTTCGTTGCGGATCGTGCTGTGGGATACGACGCTGAACAAGCTGGAGGAGCCGGAAATTTTGCAGATCATGGCCCACGAAATGGGACATTACGTCATGCATCATCTGGAATGGAGCGCTGCTGGCGCGATCGGCTCCAGCTTCGTCGCCCTGGCCGCCGGCGGCTGGCTGTACGAACGGATCGTGCGGCGCAAAGGCGCGGCGTGGGGGATCCGGCGGCGGGCAGACTGGAGTGCGCTGCCGCTGCTCCTGCTGCTGATCTCCGTGCTGAACTTCGCGTCGCTGCCGATTTCGAACGCGGTGTCGCGGCAGGCCGAGGGAGCGGCGGACGACTACGCGCTTCGGCTGATCGGCAGCGCGGAGGGCGCGGTCACGATGCATCAAAAGCTCGCGGTCTCCTCCCTTGGCGACGTCAATCCGCCCCTGCTCGTCCGATGGTTCCGCGACACCCACCCGAGCGATTTGGAAAGGATAGCCAATGCGGAGCGATATGACCGGGAACATCCCCGAGACCGTTAACCTGTTTGTGCTTGCCGGGGTCAAGACGGCCCCGCTATTTATGGAAGGCTTGCGCGAAGCGCTCGCCGCGAAGCTCGCGGAAACCGGCCGCACTGTCCGGGCTGAGCTGGTGTTCCCGTACGGCGATTGGTCGCGAAGCGCGATCGCCCAGCTGCGGGAGATGCGTCGCGATCTGCCGCTTGGCATCGCCCGTTACGGGCGGTCGATCGGCGGCCGCCTCGCGCTCGAGGCCGCGTCGTCTTCGCCCCGCGCCGACCGGACGATCTGGGTCGGGCACAGCGGGGGCGGCGTGGCGGCCGTGCATGCATCCGGGCTGCGCCTCGCGCGGGAAGGAGGCGAGCCGGACGCGGTGGTCATGATCGGCTCGCCGCGCTGCCGCATCCCGCCGGCGCTTCGCCGGTCGGTGCTGTATCTGTACGCGGCGGGCCTGCGGCGGCCGCGCCCGAGAGAGCGGCCGCCGGATGGCGCAGGAGCGGACGCGATCCGGCTCCGTCCGGCCGATCCGATCTGCCGGATCGGCAGCTTCGGCGGTTGGCGCGCGGCAGGCGGCTACCGGATGCCTGCATGGCAGCCGGACAAACATGCGCCCGACGCCGTGCGCGGCCTCGCGATTTTGGGCGGCCACGCCGATTATTTCCGGCGGCGCGAGCCGTACGTGAACGCGGCTGGGCAGTCCAATCTGGACGTCACGCTCGCGGCCGTCTGGCCATGGCTGGAAGAAAGGATGTCGACGACTTGAATCTCGCCCGTACCGAGCTCGAAGCGCGCAAACCCCAAACCGGTCGCGCCAACTTCGCGATGCTGATGCTGGTCGTTTTTGCCGGATACCTCGTATTCGGCATTTCGGAAAACCTCAAAGGCCCCGCGCTGCCCGCGATCCAGGCGGAGTTCGGCGTCGGAGAGACGCGGATGGGGCTCGCCTTGTCGCTGAACTCGATCGGCTTCCTGATCGCCTGCACGTTCGCGGGCCTGTTCGTCCGACGCTTCGGCATCAAGGCGGCCTGCGCGGTCGCCTTCGCCTGCATGGCGGCGTCGGGCTGGCTGATCGGCGCGGCCGGAACGTTTTACGCGTTCGCGTTCGGCTACTTTTTCTTGAACCTGTGGAACGGACTGCTGGAGATCGTGCTGGCATTGCTCAGCGCCCGGATCTTCACCAAATACACGGGCACGATGATGAACTTGTCCCATTTCTTCTACGGGCTCAGCTCGACGGCCGCCCCGCTGGCGGCGACGGGCTTGATGGGGGCGAACTTCGCCGGCGGCGCGGAGCTCGGTTGGCGCGGCATGTTCGCCGCGCTGCTGTCCCTGTGCGCGCTGCCGCTTATCCCGAGCTTGCTCGCACGTTTCCCGGGCCGCGACGGGGATACGCACGAAGCGCCGCTCGCTTGGCGCGACTACGTTCGCGATCCGGTGGCGTGGTTCGTCATCGTCCTGCTGTCGTTCGGGGTGGTGGCGGAGTTGGCGGTTGGCAGCTGGCTCGTGAACTTCCTGGAGAAAAGCTACGGGTGGGGAAGAGCGGATGCGGCGGGCATGCTGTCCGCCTTCTTCCTATGCTTTACGGTCGCGCGGCTCGTGCTCGGCCCGTTCGCCGACAAATTCGGCTTCGTGCGGTCGATGATCCTGTTCGCGTCGGCGTCGGCGCTCTGCACGTTGCTTTCCCTCGCGATCGGGGAGCCGGCTGCGGCGCTGTTCGCGGTGTCCGGCTTCGGCATCGCGCCCATCTATCCGACGGCGATGGCGCTGCTCGCCAAGCTTTATCCGAAGGGAAGCGACACGGCGATCACCTTCACCGTCATCATGGTCGGTCTGGCCGGCGTCGCCAGCAACTTCGTCATCGGCGCTGCGTCGGAGCTGCTCGGCCTGCGGGCCGGTTTTTGGCTGATCGGCGGCTCGGCGCTCTGCTGCGCGCTGGCCGGCCTTGCGCTCTACCGCTATTTGCGGCGGCAGGGCCGATTGCTCTGAGTCGACGTGCCGAGTTGGGGAGGATCTACCCTTCCGCCTCCCGCTGCGCGTCCCCGGCCGCCGCGCCCGGCTCCGCGCCGACGGCCAGCAGCACCGAGCGCGGCTTCGTCTTGACGTAGGGTCCGACGACGCCTCGGGCCTCCAACTGCTGCATGAGCCGCGACGCTCGGGCATGTCCGATCCGAAGCCGCCGCTGCAGCAGCGACACCGAAGCCCGCCGCGTCTCGAGGATGAGCGCGGCGGCTTCTTCATAGAGCACGTCGCCCGGATGATCCCGCTCCGGCTCCATGTGCAGAAGCGTCCGCACCCGTCCGACGACGAGCGAGACGCCGGGAGGCGCGCCCGCTGACTGGCGTACGCATTCGTTCAGGCGGTCGACGGTGTCTCGGTCGTATTTGCCGTTGGCGAAGACGACGAGATCCTGGATCCGAGCGCCGGACGACTTGTGGCAGGAGACGATGAAGGGGCCGAGTTGCCCGTCCTCCGCGAGCTGCGCCAGCCACGGCTCGATCGCGACGGCGGACCGGTAGCCGTCCCCGTCGGTATCGATCATGAGCGCGCCGAAGAGGAGCTCCGACCGGTGCTGCAGGACGAACTCCTTGCGCCGAAGCGAGGCCACCAGCCTTTCGTTGTCGGTTACAAACGTCAGATACTTGTCCCGATGCAGCTCGAATTGGACCATATGCATCCTCGGTCACCGTCCGTTTCCTTTTCCTCCATCGTATCAGGATCTTCGCGCAATGTTTGTCAAAGCGCGGCGCGAGCGCTGTACGATCTTGTCTCTTGGGCGCGGGGCTTGCTCGATTTAGAAAAATTCAATCATAATTTATGATTGAAATTTTCATTTTTAAGCGATATAATTTCAATTGTCAGGAAAATGGAGATAGGAGTGACGAACCGTGAACCGTGGAGTTTTGACGTATCCGGAAATCGGGGGGCAGGCCGAAGCGATCGCCGCCGCCTGGACGCAGTTGAAGCAGCAGCAGGATTGGGTGGCGAAATATGTGGCCGATACCTCGTTCGAAGAGGTGGTCTTCATCGGCTCCGGCTCTTCGTATTATCAGGCGCAAACGATGGCCGCGACGTTCCGCGTTTGGCTGGGACGCAGCGCGAGCGCGTTTCCGTCCTCGGAAATTTTTCTGTTCCGGGACCAGGCCGTGGCGCGGGGGCGCAAGACGCTGCTCGTCGGGGTTTCCCGCTCGGGCGAGTCGACCGAGGTGCTGCTCGCGATCGACGCGGTGAAGGACGTGCCGAACTGGACGGTCTGCGGCATTACTTGCTATGAGGACAGCGGCCTCGCGCAGCGCGCGGAATGCCTCGTCTCTCCGCTCGGCAAGGAGCAGAGCACCGTCATGACCAAGTCGTTCAGCAGCATGACGTTCATGATGCAGGCGGCGATCGCGACGGTCGCGGGTCCGGAGAAGCTGGGCGAGCTGGCCGAGGCGATGGCGTTGACCGAACAGGTCGTCAAACGCGCGGACGCCTTCGCGGAAGCGCTGGCGGCGGAAAATGCATTCGCGAAGACGATCTATCTCGGCATGGGCAGCTATTTCGGTTTGGCGCAGGAGGTTTGCCTCAAGCTGAAGGAGATGGCGTACGTCTGGACGGAGAGCTACGGCACCCTGGAGTTCCGCCACGGGCCGAAGTCGATCGTCGAGCCGGGCACGCTCGTGGCGGTGCTCGTTTCCGAGACGGCGCGTTCCTACGAGCTGAAAGTCGCCGAAGAGATGAAGGCATACGGCGCGTTCGTCCTGCTCGTCACGGCGAAGGCGGGAGACGACACGGCGTTCGCGGATGCGGTGTTCGAGATCGGCGGGGCGGAGCTGAGCGACGAGGCGCGGGCGACGCTGTACCTGCCGGCGCTGCAATATCTGGGTTTCCGCTCGGCGATGGCCAAAGGCGTCGATCCGGACCATCCGCGGAATTTGACGCAGGTCGTCATCATCTAGGCGGCCGCGGCCCAAGACAGGCGATAGGAGTGGATGCCGATGGCACGCATCGGATTGAAGGCGGAGCGGCAGGAGCGCCTGCTCGCTTACCTGGAGGCGAACGGCAGCATCACGCTGCAGGAGCTCGTCTCGGCGTTCGACTGCTCGGAGGCGACCGCGCGGCGCGATCTGGAGGAGTTGGAGCAGACGGGCGCGATCATCCGGACGATGGGCGGAGGCGCGATGTACGCCGGTCCGCAAGCGAGTTTGCGGGAAATCCCGTTCCGGGAAAAGCAGCAGGCGCTCTTCCGGGAAAAGGAAGCAATCGCGCAAGCGGCGGCCGACCTCGTGCAGGAAGGCGACGTCATCGGGCTGACGGGCGGGACCACGACGTTTTTGATCGCCCGGGCGCTGAAGCGCAGACGCCGGATTACCGTCGTGACCAACGCGGTCAACATCGCGATGGAGCTGTCGGACAACGAAGAGCTGCAGGTCGTCCTGACGGGCGGCGTGCTGCGCAACAAAAGCTTCGAGCTGTGCGGGCCGCTGGCCGAGCAAACGGTGAAGGCGGTCAATATCCATACGATGTTCATGGGCATCGACGGGTTGACCGAGCAGGGCGTCAGCACGTACTCCGAGCTGGAGGCGAACATCGCCGCCCTTTTGATGGAGCGCGCGGACAAGACGGTGGCCGTCTTCGACCGGACGAAGGCGGGACGTTCTTCCCTGTTCACGGTCGCCCCGTTGACGCGGCTGCACGCCTGCATCAGCGACAACGAGCCGCCGGAGGCGATCTCGCGGGCGATGCAGGAGGCCGGCGTGCGGATGCACGTCGCCCGGGCGCCGGCCGGCTTCGGTCGCGAGGAGGAGCTGTGACATGCGGAAAAAGGTAGAGCGGACAGCGGAAAAGGAGGGGCTTCGATGAGCGTGTGGATCGGAGTCGACGTAGGCGGCACAAATATCGTATGCGGAGCGGTGGCGGACGACGGCCGCGTGCTTCACGCCCTGAAGCGCCCGACCGGCGCCGCGGAAGGGCCGGCCGCGGTGCTCGACCGCATCGCGGCGATGGCGCGCGAAGCGGCCGAGCGCGTTGGAGCGGCGCCGGCGGGCATCGGCGTCGGCATCCCCGGCCTGGTGGATCCGGCGGCCGGCCTCTCGCGCAACTCGACCAACCTCGCGTGGCGCGACGTGCCGGTCGTTCAAGAGCTGGAGCGCCGGCTCGGCATTCCGACGCGCATCGACAACGATGTGCGCATGTATATTTACGGCGAAGCCGTCTACGGCGCGGGTCGCGGCAGCGCGTACGTGCTCGGGCTGACGATCGGCACGGGCATTGCGGCCGCGATCGTACAGGAAGGTCATTTGCTGTACGGCTACAAAAGCATGGCGGGCGAGCTGGGTCACGGTCCGATGGCCGGCGTCGACGTCCCGTGCGCCTGCGGGCTCGTCGGCTGCCTGGAGGCAGTCGCCTCGGCCTCGGGCATGGTCCGCGAGGCCAAGCGGGCGATCGCGGCGGGACGCGAGACGGTGCTCGCCGACTGGTTCCCGGGCGAACGCCTGGCGGAGCTGGCTGCGGCCGATCTGTCCCGCGCGATGGACGCGGGCGATGCGCTGGCGACCGAGATCGTGCGACGGGCCGGCGAGCTGACGGGACGGGCGCTGATTCCGGCCGTGCATCTCGTCAGCCCCGAGACGATCCTCGTCGGCGGCGGCGCGGCGCAGGCCGGAGAGCGGCTGCTCGGCCCGCTGCGCGAGACGCTGATGGACGGACTGCTGCCGGACTTCCGTCCGGGCATCCGGATCAAGGTGGCGGAGCTCGGCGACGACGCGGGCGTGATCGGCAGCGCGATGCTGGCGAAAGCGCGCTTATCCTAGCGAGAGAGCGAACAACGAAACGGGGGACTCATCCATGGCATTGGTATCTTCTACATCCATGCTTGAAGCGGCGCGCGCAGGCGGATTCTGCGTCGGCGCCTTTAACGTTCATACGCTGGAAATGCTGCAGGCGGTCGTCGAGGCGGCCGAAGAGACGAACTCGCCGCTTATTCTGCAATCGACGGTCGGCACCGTCAAGCATCTCGGCCCGGACTATATCGCGGCGGCGGCCACGGTAGCGGCAAACCGTTCGAGCGTGCCGATCGCGCTGCATCTGGACCATTGCACCGACTTCAACGTCATCATGCAGTGCATTCGTGCCGGCTATACGTCCGTCATGATCGACGCGTCGCACGATCCGTTCGACCAAAACGTCGCGCTCACCCGCAAGGTGGTAGAAGCGGCTAACGCGGTCGGCATCAACGTGGAGGCGGAGCTGGGCCGCGTCGGCGGCGTCGAGGACGATATCGTCGTCGACGAACGCGACGCGCTGCTCGCCGATCCGGACGAGTGCGCGCGCTTCGTCGAGCTGACCGGCGTCCACACGCTGGCCCCGGCGATCGGTACCGCGCACGGCATCTACAAGGGCGAGCCGAACATCGACTTCGACCGGATCGGCCGCATCGCCGAGAAAGTTGCGGTTCCGCTCGTCCTGCACGGCGGCTCCGGCATTCCGGAGGCGCAAGTGAAGAAGGCCGTCTCGCTCGGCATGGCGAAGATGAACGTCGCGACGGAGCTGCGCATCGTGTTCTCCGACGCGATCAAGGATGTGTTCGCGGCAAACCCGGCGGAGAACGACCCGCGCAAGTACATGGTGCCTGCGAAGGACGCGCTGCGGGCTGCGGCGATCGAGAAGATGCGCCTGTGCGGCGCGATCGGCCGGGCGAAGGACTGCCGTCCATGACTTCCCGGATCGTCGCCGTCACGCTGAACGCGGCCATCGACAAGACGTATTACATGCCGGCCTGGCAGGCGGGCAAGGTGATGCGGGCGGAGCGGGTGATCGCGGCGGCGGGCGGCAAAGGCATCAACGTGGCGCGCGTGCTTCGGCATCTCGGCCACGAGGACGTGACGGCCACGGGCTTCGCAGCCGGGTATAATGGCAGGTTCATCGCCGAGCAGGTGCGGGCGGCGGGCATCGGATCGGACTTCGTCGAAGCGGACGGAGAGTCCCGGCTCTGCCTGAACTTTATGGACGGCCGCGACGGCTCGTCGACCGAGGTGCTGGAGCCCGGCCCCGATATCCGGCCCGAGGACGAACAGGCGATGCGGGCCAAAATCCGCGAGCTGGCTTCCGGCGCCGCGCTCGTGATCTTCTCCGGCAGCCTGCCCCGCGGCTGCTCGCCAGACTTGTACGCCGAGCTGATCGGCATCGCGCGCGAGGCGGGCGCGGAGGCGTTCCTCGACGCGAGCGGCGCGGCGCTGACGGCGGGACTCGCGGCGCGGCCCGCATTCATCAAACCCAACGAGGACGAGATCCGGCCCTGGATGGCGGGCGAAGAAGGCGGCGAGGCCGGCTTCCGGCAGGCGGCGGCCGCACTCGCCGCTTCGGGCATCCCGAACGTCGCGGTGACGCTCGGCGCCGAAGGCGCCGTCGCCGGCGCGGACGGGCGGCTGTACCGCGTACGCATTCCGCGGATTCAGGCGGTCAACGCGGTCGGCAGCGGCGACGCGTTCGTCGCGGGTTTCGCCTTCGGGTTCGTGCGCGGCTGGCCGGTCGAGCGTAGCTTGCGGCACGCGGCCGCGGCCGGCTGCGCAAACGCGCTGTCGGATGCCGCCGGTCAGGTGAACCCGGCCGATCACGAACGGCTGTTGCGCGAGATCGACGTCGACGTGCTCGATTAAGGGTTCGAAAGAGAGGCCCGGAAGCCCCATTGGCGGCTCACCGGGCCTCTCTTTTTGGCATGGCGCGTCAGGCGGCGCCTGTTCGCGTCCGATCGCGTAAGATGCCGTCAGGTGAAGGGCTTGCGCACGAATTACGCCTCGGTTCCGTTCGCCCCGAGCGCGCCCGCGATCAGCTCGTACGAACGGACGCGGTCCGCAAATTCGTGCGCGTAGGAGAGAATCATCAGCTCGTCCGCGCCGTGTTCCGCCTGCAGCGCGGAGAGACGCGCCCGGACGGTCTCGGGGTCCCCTACCGCCGAAGTTTGCCGGATGCGCGCATAAACGCCGCCGAGGTCTTCGCCGGCCAGCGCCGCCCTCGCCTCCGCGGCAGACGGCAGGCCGTCCGGACGCCGTCCGTCTGCCGCTTGCCGCCTCCAGACGTACGTGCCGAGGGACAGTTCGAGCGCCCGCTCCTCCGTTTCCGCGCAAAAGGCGGATACGGCCATGAGAAAGTAAGGCTTGCCGCTTCCGCGCCCGGGATGCGGCCGGAAGTGGCGAAAGTACGTCTCCCGCGCCTCGGCCGCCTGCTCCGCGTTCATAAAGTGCCCGTACGCGTAAGATGCGCCCCGCTCGGCGGCAAGTTTGGCGCTTTTCGCGCTCGTGCCGAGCACCCACGGCGCGGGCGGGACGGGCGGTCGCGGCGCGGCGGAGGTTTTGGCGTAGGGGTGCGATTCCGGGAACCCGTCGCCCAGAAAGCCGAGCAGCTCGTCGAACGCCTCGGGCAGCTTCCATACGTGCTCCAGATAGTTGTCCGACAGCGCCATCGACGATTCCGCCGGCCCGCCCGGGGACCGCGCGATGCCGAGATCGATGCGCCCCGGGAACAGGCATGCGAGCAGATTAAACGTCTCTGCGATTTTGTAGGGACGATAGTAGGGCAGCAGGATGGCGCCGGCGCCGAGACGAATCCGCGAGGTCAGCGCCCCGAGGTAGCCCAGCATCGCTTCGGGCGCCGAGCAGGCGAGTCCGCCCAGGTCGTGGTGCTCGGCCAGCCAATAGCGGACGTAGCCGAGCCTGTCGGCCGCTTGCGCGAGTTGGCCGGCTTGGCGGAGCGCGTCGCCTGCGCTCCCGCCGGCGGCGATCGGGGCCTGGTCCAAGATGCTGATGTTCAAGAGGAAGCCTCCCATTCCGGAATCTTATGCTCTCAGTATAGCGGAGCGGGGAGGCTTTTCCCACCGTTGACGGGGCGAATCCGCCGGCGATGATCCTCCGTTAACGAAAGTCTGGTATATTCATAACATCAGATATCAAAGCAAGGAGAGGCGTACGATGAGAGAGAAAAAATGCGGGGGACCCGCTGCGGATGCGAGACGGCCGGAGGGGCTGACGGGTATCGAGGCCGCCGGTCTGGATGCCGAAAGCAGCACGGCCGAAGCCGGTGCGCGGTCCGATCGCACCAAGCTTGCCGGATCGTTGCGGGGCGATGTGGCGGCCGAACCAGACGCGCCGTCCCGCGAAAGCCGCTGGCGTCGCGTCGGCGAAACGGGGCTCGTCGCCCTGAAGCTCGGGCTGACATCGTTTGGCGGCCCGGTCGCGCACCTTGGCTATTTTCGCGAGGAGTATGTCCGCAAGCGGCGCTGGCTGACCGAGCGCGCCTATGCGGACCTGGTCGCGCTCTGCCAGTTTTTGCCCGGGCCGGCCAGCAGCCAGGTCGGCATCGGCGTAGGTCTGCTTCGCGGCGGGCTCTGGGGCGGGCTGGCGGCGTGGCTCGGGTTCACCCTGCCGTCCGTTCTCGCGCTCGTCGCCTTCGCCGCTTTCGCCCGCGGAGCGACGCTGGCCGAGACCGGCTGGCTGCACGGGTTGAAGCTGGTCGCGGTGGCGATCGTCGCGCAGGCCGTGCTCGACATGGGACGCAAGTGGGCGTCCGACCGCGTCCTCGCGAGCGTGGCGGTAGGCGCAGCCGCGCTCGCGCTGCTGTGGCGACATCCGCTGAGCCAGATCGCGGCGATCGTCGCGGCCGCCGGTTTCGGCTGGCTGGTTTACCGACGCCGCGACAGGCTGGCCGAGCCGCAGCCCGACGCGGACATCCGGGCGCCGATCGGCCGGCGGCTCGGCGCGGGCTTCCTGCTCGCGTTCGCGGGGCTGCTCGTCCTGCTGCCTTGGCTTCGCCTCGGCGGGGACCGGTTCGTCGCGCTGTTCGACTCCTTTTACCGCTCGGGCGCGCTCGTATTCGGCGGGGGGCACGTCGTCCTGCCGCTGCTGCGGGGCGAGGTCGTGCCGCAGGGATGGGTGTCCGACGCGGATTTTCTGGCCGGCTACGGCGTGGCGCAGGCGGTGCCCGGACCGCTGTTCACCTTCGCCTCGTACGTCGGGTTCGCGGCCGACGGGCCGCTCGGCGCGGCCGTGGCGACGATCGCCATTTTCCTGCCCGCGTTTCTGCTGACGGCGGGGGCGCTGCCGTTCTGGCAGTCGCTGCGCAGCAGCCCCCATTTGCAGGGGGCGTTCGCCGGCGTGAACGCGGCGGTCGTCGGCTTGCTGCTCGCGGCGCTGTACGATCCGATCTGGACGACCACCGTTCGGTCGGCGGGCGACTTTGCAGCCGCCTTGGTGCTGTTTGCTCTGCTGGTCTTTTGGCGCCTGCCGCCCTGGGCGGTCGTCGTGGCGGGCGTCCTCCTGGGCTGGGGGATGGGCTATTGGGGGTGAGTGGAGGTACGTTCCGCGCGGTTTTGGCTTTCCCCCGCCCGCCGTGTTGGCATGGCTGGCGGGCACGCGCAAATGGCACAGCGAGAATGTGCGATATTTCGAATACATTCGCCGAGTGAGCGTGTGCAGCGAGAATGTGTGCGATATTTCGAATACAATTCGTCAGAATGAGTGTGCGCCGCGATAATGTGTGCGATATTTCGAATACATTCGCCGGAGTGAGGTGTGCAGCGAGAATGTGTGCGATATTTCGAATACATTCGCCGGAGTGAGCGTGTACAGCGAGAATGTGTGCGATATTTCGAATACAATCTGCCGGAACGAGCATGCGCAACGAGAATGTGTATGATATTTCGAATACATTCGCCGAACGAGCAACGTCGGCTACGATCGCCGCGTGCGCTGCCACCTATACGAGGCGTGACCGAAGCCTGGACGAGAGAAGGGGCTGGCTTGGATCGCGTTGCCGGGAGCCTTATAATGAGGCGAAGGGCGGCTTTCCGGACCAATCCCACTCCCAGGCAGGTGAACCGCAATGAAAATCGGCATCCTCTCGGATTTGCATATCGACAAGAACAACGTCCCCGGACAGGCGACCGTCCAGGAAGCGCTGGCGCGCGCCGCGAGAGAGCGCGGCGCGGAACTTCTCATCGTGGCGGGGGACGTCTCGGACGACCATCGCGTGACGCTGCGCGCGCTCGAGGAGATCGAAGCGCGGTCGGGGATGCCCTGCCTGTTCGTGCCGGGCAACCATGATCTGTGGAATGCGGCGCGGCCCGAAGAAGACGCCTGGATCGCCTACAAGGCGTTGCTTCGGTATACGCATAATCTGGCGGCCGGGCCTTATCCGCTCGGCGACCGGTGGATCGTCATCGGGGACGCGGGCTGGTTCGACTATTCGCTGGGCAACGCGGATCGTTACGACGAAGCCGACTTCGGGCGGATGGAGCTCGACGGGCGGGTGTGGAAGGACAAGCGCTACGCCCGTTGGGATCGCGAGCCCGCGGCGATGACCGCGTATTTTTACGACAAACTGAGGTCGCAGCTCGCCGCTTACCGGGACCGCCACGTCATCCTCGTTACGCACGTCGTGCCGGACGCCTCGCTCACCGTTCCGGAGACGCGTCCGGGTTGGGATTATTTCAACGCGTTTCTCGGGAGCACCCGTTACGGGGATCTGATCCGCGCGTACGGAGCCTCGATCCCGTGCGCCATTTCCGGACACGTCCACTATCGCAAGCAGGTGACGCTGGCCGGGACGGAGCTGATCAGCAGCTGCCTCGGCTACCGCCGAGAATGGCGTTATTCCCAGGATGCGTACCGCGAAGTGTCCCTTGCCCTCGGCGTCATCGACATCGACATCGAGTAACCGAACAGCGGCCGATCCGGGCCGGCTCCCGACTCGCTTAGCGCGGCTGGGGCCGGCTTTTGTCTGAGCGCGGAGGCGCGTACGAAGGGGGCGGGCGGTGGCGGGGGAGATGCCCTCGTCTTGTGGAAATCTTCAATAGAAGCTATGATGAAGCCAAACCAAAAGCATGCGCGGGAGGACTTCGAATCATGCCATACGACTTTGACCGGGATTTTACGAACGACGTTCAAGATACGCTCAAATGGGGGCAGGCCGACAAGCTGTACGGCGGAGAGGACTTGCTGCCGCTCTGGGTCGCCGATATGGATTTCCGGGCGCCGCAGCCGGTCGTCGATGCGATCGTGCGCCGCGCGGAAGCCGGCCTTTTCATGTATACATCGATCCCGACTTCGGCGTTGGAGGCGGTGGCGGCGTGGATGAAGGAGCGCCACGGCTGGGCGGTCGAGCCGGCGTGGATTCGTTTTGCGCCGGGCGTCATCTCGCTGCTCGAAACGTCGGTCCGCGCCTTCACGTCGCCCGGTGACCAGGTGATCGTGCAGCCGCCGGTGTACGGGCCGTTCGGTTCGGTCGTGACCTCGCAGGGGCGGGAAATCGTCTCCAATCCGCTTCGCCGGCATCCGGATACCGGACGTTACGAGATGGACTTCGAAGATCTGGAAACGAAACTGAAGGCGTCGGGAGCGAAGCTGCTCTTCCTGTGCAGTCCGCACAATCCCGTGGGCCGCGTTTGGACGCAGGAGGAGTTGGCTCGCCTGGCGGACCTGTGCATCCGATACGACGTTACCGTCATATCGGACGAGATCCACGCGGACCTCGTGCTCAGCGGCAAGCACCATCCCCTCGTCCTGGCGGATCCGCGCATGGCCGATCGGACCGTCGTCTGCATCGCGCCGAGCAAGACGTTCAACATCGCGGGACTGCAATCGGCGTTCGCCATCGTGCCGAACGAGGGGCTGCGTCTCGCTTTCGATAAAGCCTTGGGCCACAAGGAGCCGAATCCGCTGTCCGCGGCCGCGACCGAAGCTGCCTATCGCCACGGGCAAGAATGGCTTGCGGAATGCCTCGATTACCTTCGCGGCAACGCCGAATTCGCCGTCCGTTATTTGGAGGAGCATCTGCCGGAGGCGAAATGCCTCGTACCCGAGGCTACGTATTTGCTCTGGGTCGATCTGCGGGCGCTCGGTCTGTCCGCCAAGGACATCCAGACCAAGCTTGTGAACGAAGCCAAGGTAGCGGTCAGCGACGGCAAGATCTTCGTCAGCGAAGGCGAGGGCTTCATCCGGATCAACCTCGCTTCCCGCCGCGCGCGGGTCGAGGAGGGGCTGCGGCGCATCGCCGAGACGCTCGGAGGCGCGAGCGGACGCTAGCCGCGCCTTGACCATGACGCGCGAAGAGCGGCGAAAACGGGCGGCAGTCCCGTCTTGACGGCCGCACATCCAAGCAAACCTCGCCTACGATGGGCTGCGCGACCGCCTTTCTGCACCAAGGACCTCCCTGGACGAAAAGCCGGAGAGGTCCTTTTCATTTTCCATGGGCCGGCCGCCGCGATAAGACGCCGAACTAGGCTAGTCGCCCCGTGAGCAGTCCGGAGCCGACGAGCTCCTCATAGAAACGGCGGAACTCCGGCAGGTCCAGCTGCTGGGCGGCATCGGACAGCGCCTTGGCCGGATCGGGATGGACCTCGACCATGACGCCGTCGGCGCCCGCGGCGAGCGCGGCTTTAGCGCAGGGGGCCATGATGCTTTTGCGTCCGGTCGAATGCGTGACATCCACGAGCACCGGCAAATGGCTCTCCTGCTTCAGGATCGGCACGGCGGAGATGTCGAGCGTGTTGCGCGTCGCCTTTTCGTACGTCCGGATGCCGCGTTCGATCAGCATGACGTTTCCGTTGCCGCTCGAGACGACGTATTCCGCCGCGTGCAAAAACTCGTCGATCGTCGCCGACAGGCCCCGCTTGAGCAGGATCGGCTTGCCGATTCGGCCGGCGGCTTTCAGCAGCTCGAAGTTGTGCATGTTGCGGGCGCCGATCTGGATGACGTCCACATAGTCGCACGCCAACTCCAAATGCGCGGGATCGACGATCTCGCTGATCGTCTTCAGGCCGAATTCGTCGGCGGCTTCCTTCAGGATGCGCAGCCCTTCGATGCCGAGTCCCTGGAACTCGTACGGCGACGTCCGCGGCTTGAACGCGCCGCCGCGCATAACCGAGACGCCCGCGTCCTTCAGCGCAGCGGCGACAGCCCGAACCTGCGCGTAGCTCTCCACGGAGCACGGCCCCGCGACGACGAACGGCCGTCCGCCGCCGACGGCGACGTCCCCGAGCGGGATGACCGTGTCGGCCATCTTCGATTGGCGGCTGACGAGCAGCGGTTTTTTCGGGCTCGCGGCGGGGGTCAGCCCTTCCTGAATCAATTGCCCGAAGCGCAGCCGAAACGCTTCGTCATCCCCCGTTTCGCGGACGACTTCCGTCCGCTCCGTCCATAACGCCAGCAGCTGGCGGTCGATTTCCCGCAGCCGCGCTTTGTTGCTCTCCAAGCCGACTTGACTCATTCGTGCTCTCTCCTTTTGCCCCGATTGGCGATCTTTTGGCCTTGCACCGCGAACGCAAAAAACTCCCCGCCGCAAAGGGACGAGGAGTCGTGGTACCACCCTAATTAGACCTGCGCGCACCGCATGGCTGCGGACGGCACAGTTCTCACTTGATCCCGATAACGCGGGGAGGCGGGCCGCCCTACCGGACGCCGAAACTACCGGCATCGTTCAGGCGTCAGCTCCGGAATGAACTTCGGCGGCGTGTCTGCCGGGCGCTCTCAATCGGTGGCGGCCCTTCCCTGTCTGCAGCGCTGTTCCGCTTACTCTTTCCTTCATCGCTTGTACGTCATGCAATTTTCGCTTGTTCGTATTGTATGCTTGTGCGAGCGATTGTGCAAGCGGATCTTTTAAAGCAGTTTTGCTTCATTGCGGCGGAGCGGCCCCGCGCATACGGCCCGAGGGCGGCGGCAGAGGCGCTGCCGGTTCGGCTTGCGGGACGAAAGGGGCGCACGCGGAAAAGAAGCCGCCGTGGGCGGCTTCGCTTGGGATATGCCGGGAAAAGAGTTACAGGCGAAGCGCGGCCAAATCGATCTTCGGCACGAGACCTTCATCGGCGGCACGGGACAGCAGCGCGTCGATTGCCGCGTAGCCGTCGTCGCCGAGCGCTGCGGTAAAGTCATTCACGTACAGGTCGATATGCGCCTGCGCGACGTCCGGCGACAGCTCTTGGGCATGCGCCATCACGTATTCGCGCGAAGCATCGGGGTGCGCCCAGGCGTATTCCACGGAGGCGCGGATCCAACCGGCGACGGCTTGCAAGTCGAGGGAGCGCCGGGCGATGATGGCGCCGAGCGGAATCGGCAGGCCGGTGTCGGATTCCCACCAATTTCCGAGATCGACGAGCATCGTAAGCCCGTAGTTCGGATAGGTGAAGCGGGCTTCGTGGATGACGAGCCCGGCGTCGATCTTCCCGTCGCGCACCGCGGGCATGATCTCGTGGAACGGCATGACGACGATCTCGCCGACGCCGCCCGGCACGTTGCGCGCCGCCCACAGGCGGAACAGCAGGTAGGCGGTGGAGCGTTCGCTCGGCACCGCGACGCGTTTGCCGGCCAGCGCCGCGGGTCCTTCCGCGCCGTCGGCGGTGAGGACGAGCGGGCCGCAGCCGCGGCCGAGCGCACCCCCGCAGGGCAGCAGCGCATACTCGGGATGAACCCAAGGGAGCGCGGCGTACGAAATTTTCAGGACATCGAGTCCGCCGGGCTCCGCGTTCAGCGCCAGGCCGTTCGTGATGTCGATATCGGCATACGTCACTTCCAGCGCGGGCGCGCCGGGGATGAGCCCGTGCGCCCAGGCGTGGAAAACGAAGGTGTCGTTCGGACAAGGGGAATAGGCGATTTTCATGGTTGACGTACAGCCTCCTTTAGTACGGGGATAGCGGCGGTCAGAGCCGATAGCGCATCGCCGATCCGCCAGGCGGAACGGTCTCGCGGCCCGATCGCGTTCGAGATGGCGCGCAGTTCGAGGAACGGCGTTTGCCGCTCGTTCGCCGCGACGGCGACGCCGTGGCCTTCCATCGCTTCGGCGACAGCGCCAGGCGTCCGTCGCGCGAGGGCGTCCGCCGTCTGCCGCGTGCCCGTCGCGGTCGCGACCGTGAGGACCGGCCCGTAGGCGACGGCTTGTCCGGCGGCGCGGAGCGCCTCCGCCAGCGCCGGCGCCAGGCGGGGGTCGGCGTCCAGCGCGGACAAGCCGAAGCCGAGCTCGTCCACGGAGGCAAAGCCGCCTTCCGCCGTCTCGGCGCCCAGATCCGCGGCCACGACGCGGCTGGCTACCGCGAGCGTGCCGACGGGCGCCGCTTCCGCGAAGCCGCCGCCGATGCCCGCGCTCACGACGAGCGCGTAGTCTTCGGCCGCCAGCGCCAGGGCGGTGCGCGCCGCGGCGGTCGCCGGGCCGACGCCCGCGAGGCGCACGTCGAACCGGGCGTCGCCGTTCAGCCCGCGCAGCACCGCCTCGCGCTCGGCCTCGACCGCGGTCATGATCAAGACGCGGCCGGTCGTTGTTGCAGGTTCCTTCATCCGTTCTGCTCCCTTCCGTCGTTCGTCCGCATGTCTCGCAACGGAGGCATCCCCTCCATTTTACAGGAGTCGGGCGCCGGTTTCACGTATTCCGGACCAGGGTTCACAAAGTCGCCTTTGGCCGGGAGCGGTATCGGCTCCGGCTGTGAGAGGGGAGAAGGGAGGCTGCGAGGCGGGAGGAGGCGCCGGGGGCGGCGTAGAGGTGGGAATGTACGGACAGGGGGATGGAGAGGGCGGCGGGGCTTGGGCGGTGATCGGTCAGATGCTTCTTCAATAAAAAAGAGCATCTATCCGCCATCGAAGTGAGATAGCTGCACTCGCTGTTGAGATTGAAGAGTATCAGATTATCGAATCCATTCACGGTATAGGTGGGAAAATCGTGGCAACGATTATTTCACCGCTGCAGGAAGATGTCGGCCACCAGCATGCCGCATAGAGAACGTCGCTTCTACGGGCCAACCACCTTCGGCATGCCATACTGTGCCAGACTTCGATGGCGGGAGCGCTCGACAAAAATGAGCACTTTGTGTTTGCCATAACCATCTGAATCTAGTAGGAAGATCCTGAAATAACGTACTTAAGCCCCAACCCGGGGATTAACCGGAAATCCAGCTCAAAACCGATATCGATGCTTGACCAGAGGAGTAGATGGGAGTGCGTAAAAGCGGGCGAAAATTCTAACGGTTGCGAGCGACGCTATTTGGGTAAAAATGGGGTTTGCAAAATGTAGCGGGTGCCAGCGATCCTATTTCCCGTTTTTTCGTAGACAGAAGGGCTGTTTCGTCCAAATAAGCGCGCATACAGCCGTTAGAAAAGAAACCTCCATTTTTTGGGCCGTTTAAGCGCTATCACAACCGTTAGCGTAGCCATGTTCCAAACCGATCACTCGTTCGAGGCTAACCCGTTGGTCAAGCACCGAATTCAGGTTGAGGCGGAAATCCGCCAGCTTGAACGAACGAGATGACTCCACGACCGCGCTGTTAGGCGGTTTTTTATGATGACTTTGGCATCCCTTTTGTAACCTAACGGAAAAGCAACAACCGGAATATAGTTACATTACTTTTGGATCAATCTACTAGAGGAATTTTCAGCGTCCGTGCGGGAAACGGATGCAGTCGCGTCGGGAACTGGGGTTTTATCGGATGTCAGGAGGGTATCGGCACCAATATAGCATCGCTATAGACGAACCAATATAGCTGTGCTATATTGGTCACATGAATACACACGACACGCTGCTCAATGCGGCTTTACAAGTTCTCGAGGAAGAGGGCGAGGCACAGTTCTCGACACGCTCCGTCTGCGCAATTGCGAAGGTGACCGCACCGACGCTGTACCATCACTTCGGCAGCGCCGACGGGCTTCTGAGCGCCGCCATTACGGAAGCATTTACACAGTTTCTCGAAAGCAAAAGGACTGCCACCCAATCCTCCGATCCGGTGATGGCGCTACGCGAGGGCTGGGACGATTACGTGCGCTTCGCGGCGGCTCGTCCACGGCTCTACGCGGTGATGATGAGCCGCGTTCTCGACGACGCTGAAATTCCCGCCGCCGAGCAGGCCTTTGCGCTCCTGATCCAACGCATCGCGGCCATCGCCGCTGAGGGCCGGCTCAGGCCGACGGTGGAGGTGGCTGCCGATCTCATGTGGGCGTCTGCGAATGCTGCATCCCTACTTCACGTCACAGCTCGGCTACGCAAGGTGGCGCCACCCACTTCTGAGGTCCTGGAGCAAATCCGCGAGGGCGCCATACGGTCCATCCTAAATCCCGAACAGAAAGGACGAACACAATGAAAATTCTCGTCACGGGAGGCACCGGTCTGCTCGGCGGCCGCCTGATCGCGAAGCTCGGGGAGGACGGTCACGAGATTTTCGCTCTTACACGCTCCACATCATCTCACGCCAAACTCAAGTCCATGGGTGCGACGCCAGTCGATGCCGATCTCGAAAGCAACACGCCACTCTTATTGCCGGTGATTGATGCGGTTGTGCACGCAGCCGCCCTGTTCCGCTTCTCAGGGCCTCGCGAACCCTTCTTCCGTACCAACGTCGATGGCACCGTAGCCTTGTTGAAGGCAGCTGAGTCCGCCGGTGCGAAGACATTCGTCTACATCAGCGCGGCGGGGATCCTCATGGATAATGGCGGTACGCCCATCCGCGACGCCGATGAAAGCGCGCCAGCTTTCCCGAACCACTTCTCCGCCTACCTGGCGAGCAAGGCACGGGCCGAGCCATTGGTTCTGGCAGCCAACAAACCCGGCTTTCGCACCGTCGCGCTCCGCCCACCGGCTATCTGGGGGCCTGGTGATCCGTTTAGTCGAGCACTTCCCGAAGCAGTCAGATCTGGACAGTTCGCCTTCATCAACCGCGGCGACTACGCTTTTGCAACCTGCCACGTGGACAATGTGGTCGAAGCCATACAATGCGCTCTTGAACGCGGAGAAGGCGGTCATGCCTTCTTCATCAAAGACCAGGAAGGGCAGACTTTCCGAGAGTTCGTCGCCTCGCTCGCGAACTTGCAGGGCCTGTCCATCGATAAGCTGCGTTCGATGCCCTACTGGCTTGCCTCTGCCATTGGCCGGCTGCTCGACACGATATGGGCCGTTACGCGGAAAGACGGCGATCCGCCGATCTCACGCTCGATGATACGCATGATCGGGCGTGAGTTCACTGTCAACGATGCCGCTGCACGTCGAGAGTTGGGCTATGTCGGAAGAACTTTGCGCGACGCCGGCTTGCAAAGCTATCAGGAACCATCTGCTCGACGATAGTGCTTTGGAGGGCGAACGACGGCAATCCCCGGCTCACTATGTATAACTAAGGGGACGGATTGAATGAAGTTTGACACTGGCCTGCGGTATGAGGCTTGATGTAGGTGGATTTATACTCCTTACACTATTTTCGCAGCCCGTATACGCAAGAGCAATTATGGTTAATCGATTGTTAATTATAGTAGAAATGACAGAATGGGACTCGCGCGTGCACTTGAGTCCTTCTTGCCGACATCCTTTCGTGATCCTGCCTTAACGATGATTTTCCCCCTTGCGTGCCCCGTTTCGCTCAGCCCATGCGCATTCGCACGCCTTCTAGTTTCATTGGGAAAGTTACTGTAATCTTAACATTTACTTTCCCTTCCGAGACCCACTTAGCGATAGTCCCTAGCTGGTCCGTGCTTGGAGATCCAATTGATGAAATGGCCGTAATGCCCTGCTCTTTTACCCGCTTTCCATTCGGTTGGCCGGCGATAGTCACCAGTCGTCCGTTTGGTTTCACGTACTCAGATGATCAAGGGAATCAATGCGGAGGTTATGAGAACTCATGGACAAAACGTAAGCGTCAAATAACCCTCACCTTCCAACAAGGTGGGGGCTATTTGAAGCTTACCCAACTTCGCCGCCGAGCGCCCCGCGCCCACGCCAGTTGGAGCAAAACGCTCCAACTGCGCCGCCTTGCCTCCTGCAAGGCAGCTCCACCTCCGCCCGCGCACGCCAAAAAGCCGCCCGCGTCCTTCGGACGGGGCGGCTCGATCACGCAAGCGCAAGCGTTTAGCCTGTGGCCTTGATGTTTTCCAGCGGCTTAGCCTTTGGCCTTGATGGATTCCAACGGCTTGGCGTTGCCGTATTTCGGGTAGTCGCGCGTGGACGGCGCGGCCCACTTCGCGGCGTTCGCGAGAATGCGGCGGACTTGCGGATTGAAGTACGTCGGGTACGTTTCGTGGCCGGGACGGAAGTAGAAGATTTTGCCCTGGCCGCGGGAGAACGTGCAGCCGCTGCGGAACACTTCGCCGCCTTCGAACCAGCTCACGAGCACCAGCTCGTCCGGCTGCGGGATGTCGAAGTGCTCGCCGTACATTTCCTCCGCCTCGAGTTCGATGTACTCGCCGATGCCCTCGACGATCGGATGGCCCGGGGAGACGACCCACAGACGCTCCTTCTCGTCGGCTTCGCGCCATTTCAGGTCGCAAGAGGTGCCCATCAGCTTTTTGAAAATTTTGGAGAAGTGGCCCGAATGGAGCACGATGAGGCCCATGCCCTTCAGCACGCGCTGATGCACGCGCTCGACGATCTCGTCGCTCACTTCGCCGTGTGCCATGTGGCCCCACCAGAAGAGTACGTCCGTCTCGTTCAGACGCGCTTCGGTCAGACCGTGCTCGGCATCGTCCAACGTCGCATAAGCGACTTCAAAGTCGTTCGTTCCCAATCCTTCGCCGATCGCGGCGTGGATGCCGTTCGGATAGACGTCGCGAACTTTCTCGTTCGTCTTTTCGTGGCGGTTTTCGTTCCATACCGTAACTCGCAAGCGTTGTGTCATCGTTCGATTCCTCCTGGCGATGAATATGCTTTCCTGTCCTTAGTATAGGCAAACCTGCCGCTTGCGAATATGCCGAATCTTAATCCTTTTATATTCAAAAGTGGTATACTGCTATTGTCCGAAAGGGGGGAATCGCGATGACGCGACAGCAGACGGCGATCGCCGACACGCATGCGGATGCCGTGAACGAAGAGGTCGTGTACCAGCATCCGCTGCTGTTCCATAAAATTTGGGAGCTGGCTTCGGACGCGCCGGATTGCGGCCACGGCGAGATCTGGAACTGGCATTACCATAAAGAAGTGGAGTTCCTGGCGATCGTAACCGGCCATCTGACCGTGCAGACGATGCAGGGGCTGCGGACGCTCGGACCGGGAGACGTGATGGTGCTGGGCGCTTCCCGCCCGCACCGCACGCACAAGGCGACGCCGGAGCCGCTGCAGTACATCGTGTTCCAGGTCGACCTGCCGCGCCATTTCGACCAGAGCATGATGCCCTACCTGAATCTGTTCTCCGAGCTGACCCAGCCGCTCGATCGGCTCAACTATATTTTTGACGAGCAGCCGGAGGCGCGGCGGGTAGCGTATTCGCTCGTGCTCGACATTTTCGAGGAGTCGCAGCGGGAGGCACCCGGGTACGAGATGGCGATCGGTGCGTCGATCAAGCGGCTGCTGCTCCTGCTGCTCCGCAGCGACTCCCGCAAGACGCTGCAGGCGGGGGAAGGCTCGGCGATCAGCCGCTTTCGCCCCGTCCTCGACTACGTCGACCAGCACCTGGGGGAAAAAATTTCCGTGGACGATGTCCGTGCCCTGCTGAACATGAGCTACCATCACTTCATTAAGACGTTCAAACGGACGATGGGCATCCCGTTCGTCGACTACGTCAACTACAACCGGATCAAAAAAGCCGAACGCCTGCTGCTGACGACGGAGCTGAGCATCATGGAGATCAGCTTCGAGGTCGGCATCTGGAACATGGCGCAGTTCTACAAGCTGTTCAAACGGCACAACCAGCGCTCGCCCAAAGAGTTCAGGGAACGGATGCGGGGTTAATCGCCAGAAAATGAAAGGAGCCGCTGCGGGCGGCTCCTTTTTGCGTGCGCCCGGCATGGGCGACATCGAAACGGTGGTAGTCCGGAGGGGGAGCTGGCGTGCGCCTACCCTTAGACAAAGGCAAGGGTGTCTGCCGCGAGGCGGGATCTGATCCCGGCCGCTCGCTTCCGCTCACTCGGCGGCTGCGGCTCTTCGCCGATAATCGCGGGGAGCGAGGCCGGTTTTCTTTTTGAACAACGCGTGAAAGAACGGGAGATCCTGATAGCCTACCGCGGCGGCGATGTCCGCGACGGCCCGGTCGCTTGTACGCAGTAGCCGGCATGCCTCGCCGATACGCACGTCCTGCGCGTAGGCGGTCAGCGTCATGCCGGTTTGCCGCCGGAACAGCCGGCGGAACTGCCGCTCGCCGACGCCGCACAGCGCCGCGGCTTCCGCCAGCGGCAGATGGCGCTCCGGCCTGTCGTGCAGCAGCCGGAGAACGGCTTCCACGCCGGCAGCGGGCGCCGCGGGGGCGGGGGACGCAGCCTCCGTGCCCAGACGGTAGAGCAGCAGCAGCAGCTCCAGCAGCCCGACGTGCAGGGAGGCCTCGCGGATCTCGCTGCGCGAAGCGTAGGCGAGGTGAAGCTTGCGGAACAGCCGGCCGGCTTCTCCGTCGAGGTCCCGGTAGTGCCTTAGCTCGGCATGCGCCAGCAGAGGAAGGCAGACCGCGCCGCCGGGGAACGCGTCGAGCAGCCGCCGCACGGCATCGACGGATACGACGCAGTTGTAGACGATGAGCGTTCTTCCTTTGGCCGCGGAGGCGGGACGGAACACGTGGGAGACGCCGACCGGGATCCAGAAGACGTCGCCTTGCGCGACCGGCATCGACCGGTCTCCCGCGTGATGGGTGCCGGCGCCTTCGGCCACGCAGCAAATTTCCAGAAAATCGTGACGGTGCTCGTTCACCTCGAAGTTTTCGACCGCCCGGTTTACGTAAATGGGCAGATCGTGGAAAAACAGGTCGTCGCCCTTGAACAGATCGATCGGCCGCCGTATCGTCAAGCTGCTCCCTCCCCCGCGAAATGTCCGGATCGCCATGCATGAAAGTCCGAATCGCCGTTCATGTTCGCAACAGCTTCATCTTATGATGGAAGACGAAGATGCACAAGAGGAGGTTGTGGCGGCATGAGCCGATTGCAGGTGAAGGCGCTCACGAATGAGTACAGGACGAATCCTCTCGGGACGGATACGCGCAAGCCGCGTCTCAGCTGGAAGCTCGAATCCGGCCGCCGGGGGACGATGCAGCAGGCGTACCGCATCCAGGTCGCGGGACCGGACGGAGGCTTCGACGCCCCGCTGTGGGACACGGAGCGGACGCCGTCCGACCGTTCCGTCCACGTCGTTTACGACGGTCCGTCGCTCGTTTCCCGCACCCGGTACGTTTGGCGCGTCAAGGTTTGGGACGACCGCGGCGAAGAGTCGGATTGGAGCGAGACCGCCTGGTGGGAAACGGCGCTGCTGGAGCCCGGCGAGTGGCGAGCGGCATGGATCACGCCGGATCCGGCGGGCATCGATCCGCTGGCGGAGCCCGCCTTTCTGCTGCGCAAGCCGTTCGAGCTGCGGGAAGGCATCCGTTCGGCCCGGATCTATGCGACGGCGGCGGGCGTTTACGAGCTGCACGCGAACGGCGAGCGCGTCGGCGAGGATCTGCTCGCGCCGGGCTGGACGAGCTACAACAAGCGCCACGCCTATCAGACGTACGACGTGACGAGCCTGCTGCGGCCGGGCGCCAACG
Source organism: Cohnella baijiui (assembly GCF_020731285.1). Lineage (GTDB taxonomy): Bacteria > Bacillota > Bacilli > Paenibacillales > Paenibacillaceae > Cohnella. The sequence goes on along the minus strand of NZ_JAJFOW010000010.1, from coordinate 55,065 downwards.
CGGTAGGCGCCGTCGTCGCGGACGGCTGGTTCAAGGGCAACCTGGCGTGGGAAAACCAGCGGCACGTCTACGGCGACCGCCGGGCCGTCCTGTTGCAGCTGCACGTCGTCTACGAGGACGGCTCGGAGCAGGTCGTTGTCACGGACGATAGCTGGAAGGCATCGACCGGTCCGCTGCTATACGCCGAGATTTATCACGGCGAACGATACGATGCGCGCCTGGAGCAGCGGGGCTGGAGCGAACCGGGCTTCGCAGACGCGGACTGGAGCGGCGCGGTGCGGCTCGATCGGCCGCTGTCCATGCTCGTCGCGCAGGAAAACTGGCCGACTCGCGTCACGGAAACGCTGAAGCCGGTCGCGCTCCTCCGGACGCCCGCGGGCGAGACCGTGCTGGATATGGGCCAGAACATGGTCGGCCGGGTCCGCTTCTCCGTGGAAGCCCCCGCCGGCACGGAGATTCGACTGCAGCACGCCGAAGTGCTCGACCGGGAAGGCAACTTCTATACGAAGAACCTACGCAAAGCGAAGCAACTGGTGAGCTACGTCGCCAAAGGGGAGGAACGCGAGACATACGCGGCCGGATTTACTTTTCAGGGCTTCCGTTACATCAAAGTCGAAGGCTATCCGAATCAGGAGCGCGAGCTGCCGCTCGACCGGTTCGTCGGCGAAGTGATCCACTCGGCGATGCCGGAAGCCGGATCGTTCGAATGCTCGAACGAGCAAGTGAACCGGCTGCAGCGCAACATCTCGTGGGGGCAGCGGGGCAACTTCCTCGATCTGCCGACGGATTGCCCGCAGCGCGACGAGCGGCTCGGGTGGACCGGAGACGCGCAGGTGTTCGCCCGCACGGCGGCCTTCAACTATCACGTCGGGCCGTTCTTCGCCAAATGGCTGCGCGATCTGAAGGCGGATCAGCGCGCGGACGGGGGCGTGCCCTTCGTCGTTCCGCACGTGCTGGACGAGAATGGCTATGCCTCTGCGGCCTGGGGAGACGCGGCGGTCGTCGTGCCGTGGACGAACTACCTGGCTTACGAAGACGAGCGGCTGTTGGCCGAGCAATTCGACAGCATGAAGGCGTGGGTCGGCTACATCGAGGCGCAGGGGGAACGCCCGTATTTATGGAATACCGGCTTCCACTTCGGCGACTGGCTCGGCCTCGACGCCAAAGAGAACAGCTACGTCGGCGCGACGCCGCGCGATCTGATCGCCACGGCGTTCTTCGCCCTCTCGGCCCGGATCGTCCGGGACGCCGCGGTCGTGCTCGGACGCGCGGACGATGCGCGTCGGTACGCGGAGCTGCACGGCCGGATCGTCTCCGCCTTCCGCGAGGAATTCGTGACGCCTTCCGGCCGCCTGGCCGCCCCTACGCAGACCGCGCACGTGCTCGCGCTCGCCTTCGGGCTCGTGGAGGGAACGGCGCGGGAGCGCATCGCCCGGGACCTCAACCAGCTGGTCGTCGACCAAGACTACCATTTGACGACGGGATTCGTGGGCACGCCTTATCTATGCTTCGCGTTGTCGGAACACGGCTTCCACGAGACTGCCGTCAAGCTTCTGCTGCAGGACAGCTATCCGTCCTGGCTGTATTCGATCGCCAAAGGCGCGACGACGATCTGGGAGCACTGGGACGGCATCAAGCCGGACGGCTCGTTCTGGTCCGACGACATGAACTCGTATAATCACTACGCGTACGGTGCAATCGGGGATTGGCTCTATCGCGAGGTGGCCGGTCTCGACATCGGGCCGGATGGCGCTGGCTACAGACGTCTCGCCATCCGGCCGAGGTTCGCCGGCGAGACGATCGATCGTGCCCGGGCCGCGTACGAGTCCGCGTACGGTCTCGCGGCGGCGGGCTGGTCGCTGCAGGACGGCGTGTGCACGGTCGAGGCGACGGTGCCGCCGAACGCGACGGCCGATGTCTGGCTGCCCGGCGCCAGTCTCGCGGCGCTGACCGAGAGCGGCCGACCCGCGGACGACGCCGAAGGCGTCCTCCGTGCCGAGGGCACGCCCGAGGGGGTCCGGCTTGCGGTCGGATCGGGCACCTATCGCTTCACCTATCCGGTATCGGCGCCGGAACCTGCGGCCGCAGACATCTGACGCGCGGTTCATGAAAAGCCTTGCCCCCGGCCAGACACAACATCTGGGGGCAGGGCTCTTTTTGTCGTCTACTAATCGACGAAGACCGAAAAAATTCGACAGGACTTTTTTTCGAGCAAGCAGGATTTTGCACAAGCCTTGTCCCGCGTGCGATTGCGAGGACGGATCCGGAGGAGGAGGGAATGTCGAACCTTTTTCTGAGAGAATAGGCGTCTTCCATCCATTGACATGCACAATATCTTGATGTAAATTATGAACTACCAACTACATATCGGTTTGAACGGGTGCAATCGCGTGTAAGAATGGGCGAGAGCATAATAGGGAAGTCCGGTGCGAAGCCGGCGCGGTCCCGCCACTGTAAAGGGGAGTTCGTTTCCGAAATTGCCACTGGTCCGCTTGACGCGGACCGGGAAGGCGGAGGCGAGCGTCGATCCTGAGCCAGGATACCTGCCCGTTTCTCGACACGGTTCCCTACGGCGTATAGGCGCGTGTCCGGTTTACGCACTGAAGCGGCGCGTTTTCGCGCCGACCGAAGCGGCGCATTCGGCTCGAGCAAGCCGCCGGATGCGCCTTTCATATGGCATGGTTTCGCGAGAAAGACAAGTATACCGAGAGGAGAGCTTAGCTATGGTCATCGCCTTTGATTCGAAAACCGGCAACGTTCGGAGGTTCATTCGCAAGCTGAATCTGCCCGCCGTGCAGATCGACGAGGCGATCACCCTGGAAGAGCCCTTCGTTCTCGTGACGTACACGACCGGCTTCGGCCAAGTGCCGGAGAAGGTCGCTTCTTTTCTCCAGCGAAACCATCGCCACCTCGTCGGCGTCTCCGCCAGCGGGAACCGGAATTGGGGAGAAGGATTCGCGCGCAGCGCGGACACCATTTCACAGCAGTACGGGGTGCCGGTCATCCACAAGTTCGAGCTTTCCGGCACGCAGCGCGACGTGGATCAATTTATGCGGGAGGTGAGCGCAGTTGCGGCACATTGAATTGAACAACCTGTTGATGCAGCGCGGAGCGGACGGTTTCTTCCAACTGGACAAGGACCGTGAAGCCGTCGATGCGTTCATGGATGAAGTGGCACGCAAAAGCTTGTCCTTCACGGATCACCGCGCCAAAGTGCGCTACATGATCGAAAACGACTATTACGAGAACGTCTACGAGCGCTACACCGAAGCGGAAGTCGACGAAATCTACGAGGTCACGCACAGCTATCATTTCGCGTTTCCTTCCTATATGGCGGCTTCGAAGTTCTACACCGACTACGCGGTGAAGAGCAACGACCGCAGCGTTTACCTGGAGCACTACCCGGACCGCGTCGCGATCGTGGCGCTGTATCTCGGACGGGGCAACGTTAACACGGCGTACGTCCTCGCCCGCTCGATGATGGAGCAGCGCCTCCAACCGGCAACGCCGACGTTCCTGAACGCGGGCAAGAGCCGCCGCGGCGAGATGGTTTCGTGCTTCCTGCTCGAAATGGACGACGCGCTGAACTCGATCAACCACGTGCTCGGCACGTGCATGCAGCTGTCCAAGATCGGCGGCGGCGTCGCCGTCAACCTGTCGAAGCTGCGCGGCCGCGGCGAGTCCATCAAAGGCGTCGAAGGCGCCGCCAAAGGCATCATGCCGGTGTTGAAGCTGATGGAGGATGCCTTCTCCTACGCCGACCAGATGGGTCAGCGCAAAGGCTCCGGCGCAGGCTACTACAACATTTTCGGCTGGGACGTCATGGAATTCCTCGATAGCAAAAAGATCAACGCCGACGAAAAGACGCGTCTCAAGACGCTGTCGATCGGCCTGATCGTGCCTTCGAAATTTTACCAGCTGGCCGAAGAGAACAAGCCGCTGCACGTTTTCGCCCCTTATACGGTATTCAAGGCGTACGGCCGGCACATGGACGACATGGATCTCGACGACATGTACGACACGCTGCTTGCGGACGACCGCGTCAAGAAGAAAGTCGTTATGAGCGCGCGCGACATGCTCGTGAAGATCGCGACGATCCAGCTCGAGTCGGGCTACCCGTACATCATGAACCGGAGCAACGCCAACAAGGGACATGCCCTGAAGGACATCGGCAACATCAAAATGTCCAACCTGTGCACGGAAATCTTCCAGCTGCAGGAGACGTCCGAGATCGGCGATTACGGCCACGCGGACATCATCCGCCGCGACATCAGCTGCAACCTGGCTTCGCTGAACATCGCGAACGTCATGGAGCTGAAGAAGATCAAGGAGTCGGTCCACGAGGGCATCGCCGCGCTGACGGCCGTCAGCGACATGACGACGGTCGCGAACGCGCCGGGCGTCGCCAAGGCGAACCGAGAGCTGCACTCGGTCGGCCTCGGCGCGATGAATCTGCACGGCTATCTCGCGAAGAACAAGATCGCCTACGAAAGCGACGAGGCGAAGGACTTCGCCCGCACGTTCTTCATGACGATGAACTTCCACTCCATCGAAAAAAGCATGGAGATCGCCAAGGAAACGGGGCTGACGTTCGACGGGTTCGAGCGCTCCGAATACGCGAAAGGCACTTACTTCGAACGTTATACCGCGACGGATTACCGTCCGGTTACCGATAAAGTGAAGGCGCTGTTCGAAGGGATCTCCATCCCGACGACGGCGGATTGGGCGGCGCTGGCCGATAAGGTGAAGACGCACGGCCTGTACCATGCCTACCGCCTCGCGATCGCGCCGACGCAAAGCATCTCGTACGTCCAAAACGCGACGTCGAGCGTCATGCCGATCGTCGAACAGATCGAGACGCGCACCTACGCGAACTCGACCACGTACTACCCGATGCCGTTTTTGCGGCAGGACAACTTCTTCTATTACAAGTCCGCCTATCAGATGGACCAATTCAAGGTGCTGGATCTGATCGCGGAAATTCAGGCGCACGTCGACCAAGGCATCTCGACCGTCCTGCACGTCAACAGCGACGTCACGACGCGCCAGCTGGCCCGCTATTACATTTACGCTTCCCGCAAGGGCTTGAAGTCCCTGTACTATACGCGGACGAACCGTCTGTCCGTCGAAGAATGCATCAGCTGCTCCGTGTAATCCCACGGAGCGGCGCCGAAGGAGAATCAGCACATGGGCGCGATCAGAGCCGTTAACTGGAACCGGCCGGACGACGATTTTACGGCGACGTTCTGGAGCCAGAACATCATGCAATTCTGGACCGACGAGGAGATTCCGCTGTCGGACGACAAAATGTCGTGGATGACATTGTCCGACGAGGAAAGATCCCTCTACATGAAAGTGCTCGGCGGCCTCACGCTGCTCGACACCGTGCAGGGCGGCGTCGGCATGCCGAAAATCCTCGAGCACGTCGAAGGCCTGCAGCGCAAGGCGGTGCTCGGCTTCATGGCGATGATGGAGCAGATCCACGCCAAGTCGTATTCGAGCATCTTCACGACGCTCGCCACGACCGAGGAGATCGACCGCATCTTCAAATGGGTCGAAGAGAATCCGTACCTGCAGACGAAGGCGGAGACGATCTCTCAATACTATAACAATATCAACACGCGCAAGGACCTGTACCTCGCGATGGGCGCTTCGGTGCTGCTCGAGAGCTACCTGTTCTACAGCGGCTTCTTCTATCCGCTGTACCTGGCCGGACAAGGGAAGATGACGAGCAGCGGCGAGATCATCGATCTCATCCTGCGCGACGAGAGCATCCACGGCCTGTACGTGGGCGTTCTCGCGCAGGAAGTGTACGCGGAGCTCGACGAGGACGAGCAGCAGGCGGCGTACGAGACGCTGCAGGGGCTGCTGCGATATCTGCACGAGAACGAGGAGCGCTACACGGGGCAGTTGTACACGGAGGTCGGCCTATCCGAGGAAGTGAAGTCGTTCCTGCGCTACAACGCGAACAAAGCGATGATGAACCTCGGACTCGATCCGCTCTTCCCGGAAGAAGAGATCAACCCGATCGTGCAAAACGGCATCAGCACGCGCACGAAGCAGCATGACTTTTTCTCGAAAAAGGGCAACGGCTACGTTCGCACGACGAACGTCCAGCCGCTGCGCGACGAAGACTTTATTTTTTAATTGACGGTATATCGGCAAAGGCCGTTCCGCGAGCAGGGGCTCGGGGAGCGGCCTATTGTGCATGGGGCGCCGCGGCGATGGAAGGCCATCGACTGCGCGAAGAAGGAGTGTAGGACTCCTACATGGCGGCGAAAAGGCGGATGGGGCACGAAGAAGGAGTCCAGGACTCCTACTTGGAGGGGGAAAGGCGGATGGAGCGCGAAGAAGGAGCCTAGGACTCCTTCTTGACGGTGAAATGACAGGTGACGCCGCCGTTCAATCGCCCGCTCGCGCTTGGGCGGCTCGCAGCGTCCGGCTGCGTTTGTAGGCGGCCGGAGTCATGCCGGACAGTTTCTTGAACATCCGGTGGAAATGGGGCAGGCTCTCGTATCCGCAGCGTGCGGCGATGGCGTCGACGCTGTCGTCGGTGGCGACGAGGAGCTCTTTGGCGCAGGCGATGCGCTTGGCGTTGACGTACTCGGTCACGTTCAGGCCGGTGAGCTGCTTGAAGACGCGGGAGAAATGGGCGGGCGTCACGGCCGCGCGATCCGCAAGGGCGGACAGCGACAACTCGCCGGACGGATGACGGTCGATATGACGCAGCATCTCTTGCATCCAATGCGGTCCAACGCGCTTCGTATGGACGTCGGCTCCTTCGTTATCCTCAGGCGCTGCCGTCCGGTTCATCCCAAGCAGGAGCCGCTGGAGCAAGAGCACGACGGCAAAGCGATAGCCGGGCGCGTGCGTCCGGAGCTCATCCGCGATCTTGTCCACAAGGCGTTCGGTGCCCCCTTGCGAGGAAGCGGCGAGCCGATAGCGCCCCTCGAGCCGCGCTTGCTCGAAAATCCGCATGCTCTCGTAGCCGTCCCCCAGTTCCGCGTGGGACAGCAGCGACGGCGCGAAGAAAACGGCAGTCGAAGTAATTCGGTCAACACGGTCCGGGAAGGCGCGGTGGATCGTATTGCCGGGAATGACGAACAGATCGCCCGGGCGCATCTCGAAAAACGCTTGATCGATAAAAAAAGTGCCTTTTCCCTGGTGAATATAGACGATCTCGTACCGGTCATGGAGATGGTCGGGCAGCTCGGTATCCGGATGCTTCATGTCCCGGTGGATGAGATCGAACGGAAAGTGCGGGTCGTCGGAGAAGCGACGCTTGGGCATCTGGCGCATCGGAGGAAGGCTCCTTTCCCGTTTCTTCATCTATGCGCGAAGGTGTCTTCAACATATCAAAATAAAGTACTTATTCGCAAGATGCGCGCATTTCAAAATGTATTTCGGCTGCTACAATGAACATAAAAGCACTAGATCCAGCTGTACGGACGAAACGCAAAGGAGTTTTGCAAATGCACCCTACGTTAACGATGGCTACGCTGAGTCCCGAGGACCGGGCACTCGCCGAAGCGGCCCGGAGAGAACCCGTCGCCGTGCTGCAGATCGGGGAGGGCAACTTTTTGCGCGGGTTCGCGGATTGGATGATCCACGTTTGCCGCAAGCAAGGGCTGTTCGCCGGCGGTGTGGCGGTGACGCAGCCGCGCCCGGCAGGCGCGCCCAAAATCGCCGCGCTGGCCGCCCAGGACGGCCTGTACACGCTCGTGACGCGGGGACTCGAGGACGGCGTGCCTGTAGAGCGAGCTGAGATCGTGAGCGTGTTCGCGCAGACGCTGGATCCGTATGCGGATTGGGCGGCATTCGAGGCGCTGGCCGTCAGCCCGTCGCTGCGCTTCGTCATCTCGAACACGACCGAAGCCGGACTCGTCTACCGGGAAGAGCCCGCGCCGACCGGTGCGCCGATCGCTTCGTTCCCGGGGAAGATCGCGCATCTGCTGCATCTCCGCTATCGCGCTTTCGGCGGGGCGGCGGACAAGGGGCTGATCCTGCTGCCTTGCGAGCTGCTGGAGCGCAACGGAGACGCGCTGCGCGATGCGGTGCTGAAGCACGCGTCCGATTGGGGGCTGGACGAAGGGTTCCGCAGATGGATACTCGCGCACAACCGCTTTTTGAATTCGCTGGTCGACCGCATCGTGACGGGCCATCCGGGCGAGGCGCAGGCGGAAGCCTGGTTCGATGAATGGGGCTATGCGGACGCCATGGTCGACACGGCGGAGCCTTATCATCTGTGGGCGATCGAGGCGGAGCCGGAGCTGGACCGCGAGCTGCCGTTCGCGCGGGCCGGCCTGAACGTCCATTGGGTGGACGATCTGACGCCGTTCCAGCAGCGCAAGGTAAGGATCCTGAACGGCGCGCATACGCTCATGACGCCGATCGGCCTGCTTTACGGCATCTCGCACGTGCGTGAGCTGATGGCCGACCCCGCCTGGGGGACGTTCGTCCGCGAGGCGGTGCGAGAGGAGATCGTGCCCGCGCTTCCTTATCCCGCGGACGAAATGACCGATTACGCGGAAACGGTGTTCGAGCGGTTCGCCAACCCGCATATCCGGCACCGGCTCGCAGACATTGCGATGAATAGCCTGAGCAAGTTCAAGACGCGCCTGCTGCCGACGCTGGCTTACTACGCGGCAGCCGGCGAGCCGCTGCCGGAGCGCGTCGTCCTCGGCTTCGCGGCGCTGCTGCGGCTGTACCGGGTCGAGCGCGACGGCGACGCGTTCGTGGCCGACACCTTGGTCGGCACGCGATTCGAAGTGCGCGACGACGCGCGGCTGCTCGGCCGGGTCGCCGCCCATTGGGCGGCGGCGGGCGCGGCGGGCGAGCCGCTCGCCGATACGGTACGGCGCCTGCTCGCCGACGCCGAGCTGTGGGGCGAGGATCTGTCCGCTTGGCCGGCGCTGGCTGAGCGAGTCGTGGGCCATTGGGCGACATGGGAGGAGGCATAACCGCATGAACGATTGGATCCGACTGACCCCGCAAGACCATGTCGTGATCGTCCTGCGCCCGTTTGCAGCGGGCGAAAGGTTGACGCTGGAAGACGGCGGCGCGATTGCGGTCGCGGACGACGTGCCCCAAGGGCACAAGGTGCTGACCCGTCCGATCGGCCGGGGACAGGACGTGCTGAAGTTCGGCTACTCGATCGGCAAGGCCAAGGCGGATCTGGATCCGGGCGTCTGGGTGCATACGCACAACCTGGAGACCGGGCTCAAAGGCATCTTGGACTACGCGTACGAACCGGACGGCGCGATCGAGGGAACGTCCCAGGCCGGCACTTCGGCCGAGGCGCCGACCGGCGGCACGGAAGCGGCCGCTTCGGCGGGCGCCGCACCTGACGGCGCCGGGTTCGAGCGGACGTTCATGGGATACGTCCGGCCGAACGGCGAGGTCGGCATCCGCAACGAGCTCTGGATCATCAACACCGTTGGCTGCATCAACAAAACGTGCGAAATTCTCGCCAAGCGGGGCGAAGCCGCATTCGCCGGGCGCGTGGACGGCGTCCATCATTTCGCGCACCCGTTCGGCTGCTCGCAGCTGGGCGACGATCTCGTGCACACGCAGAAGCTGCTCGCCTCGCTTGTGAACCACCCGAACGCGGCCGGCGTGCTCGTCGTCGGACTCGGCTGCGAGAACAACCAGATCGATGCGTTTCGGGAGGCGATCGGCCCGCATGATCCCGATCGGGTCAAGTTCATGCGGGCGCAGGACGAGGAGGATGAGCTGGAAGCGGGCATGGCGCTGCTCGAAGCGCTGGCCGACCGCGCGGAGACGTTCCGCCGGGAGCCCGTTCCCGTCTCGAAGCTGAAGCTGGGCCTCAAATGCGGCGGCTCGGACGGCTTGTCCGGCATTACGGCCAATCCGCTCGTCGGCGCAGTCTCCGATCGACTCATCGGCTGCGGCGGGTCGGCGATTCTCACCGAGGTACCCGAAATGTTCGGCGCGGAGACGATTCTGATGAACCGGGCGGAGGACGAGGGCGTCTTCGGGCAAATCGTCTCGCTCATTAACGACTTCAAACAGTATTTCGTCCGTCACGATCAGGAGATTTACGAGAACCCGTCCCCCGGCAACAAAGCCGGAGGCATCACGACGCTCGAGGAAAAGTCGCTGGGCTGCACGCAGAAGGGCGGACGGGCGATCGTGCGGGACGTCGTGCCGTACGGCGAGCGGATCCGCAAGCCGGGCCTGACGCTCCTCGAGGCGCCCGGCAACGATCTCGTCTCGGTGACGGCGCTGTCCGCCGCCGGCGCGCACCTCGTGCTCTTCACGACCGGCCGGGGGACGCCGTTCGGGGGGCCGGTGCCGACGGTCAAGATCTCGAGTAACAGCGAGCTCGCCGGCCGGAAGCGGAATTGGATCGACTTCGACGCGGGACGGCTTCTGACGGACCGGAGCATGCCAGAGTTGGCTGACGAGCTGTGGACGCAGATCGTTCGGCTCGCTTCGGGCGAGCAAGAGACGCTGAACGAGCGGAACGGCTTTCGCGAGATCGCCATTTTCAAGGACGGGGTCATCCTCTGATCCATTCGCGCGGCGAAACCCGCATGCGACGCTTTAGCGCAGAAAAAAGGCGGGGGGCGCGCACCTCGCGGAAGATTTGCGCATAGGATACGGGGAAATCGCCCAAGGAGGGTGTACCCGCATGTTAACTACCTATTATTCGCAACCCGTATACTATCCGCTCGGCGCCTACTATCCGCCGGTCGGCGTCTACGAGCCGCGAGCGGCTTTTAAGCCCGTCTGGGAGACCAGCCTCGCGGAGGCGACCGCATTGATCCAAGAAGCCGTGCAGGATGAGCGCCATGACGAATTGTTCTACGATCAGCTCATCCGCCTCGCGCCAGACCGGGACCAAGCCGATATGATCGCGGGCATCCGCGACGACGAACGCCAGCACAACCGGATGTTCAAGGAAATCTACGCGATTTTGACGGGGCATCAAGCGTCCACCGCCGCGCAAGAACCGCCCGAGAAAGTCGGTACGTATGTCGAGGGTCTGGAGAAAGCAATCCGGGGCGAGTGGGCCGCCGTCGAAAAATATCGGCGCATTTGGTTCGGTCTTCCGCCGGGCATCTACCGGGATACGGTGTACGGCATCATCCTGGACGAACAGAAGCATGCCGACAAGTACAATTATTTGCTCGAGAAAAACAGAGCCTGACGTTGGCTTCGCCTTTCTCGGAGAGCCATGGCCTGTAGTCGCGTTTCTCGGGAAGCTTTTTGCGTTTGCCGGATTGACATGCGGAAACCACCGGGGTTCATTCCGGTGGTTTTCGTTTATTCTAAATTTCTCCAGAAATGAAATCACAGCTACCCGTACCCGGCATCACCCGTCGGAGCGAGCCGAAGCTCTCGAACTTTTTACGTCTGATGTCGCATATTCGGATTGACGACGGGGGGATGCGGTGAGATAATGTACGCGCGTACATTCATCATTACAGCAGCAGGGAAAGAAAGGATAGAGTCGAGGATGGCAACGCGCAAGGAAGTGGCCGAACTTGCCGGCGTGTCGGAAGCGACCGTCTCGCGGGTGCTGAACGGCGTCGGACCGATCAAGGCAGAGACACGCGAGCGCGTCCTAGAAGCGGCCAATCGGCTGGGCTACCAGCTGAACGCCGTCGCCTCCAGCTTCGCCCGGGGGATGAGCGGCAATATCGGCGTTGTGCTGCCCCACGTGCCGAAGGTTCACCTGTTCTCCACCTACTACTTCTCGGAGATCCTGAGCGGGATCGGCGAAGCGGTGCGCACCGGCGGCCAGGGCTTGCTGCTCCTCTACCGGGACCCGGGACAGCCGTTCGACTACGTCTCGCTGTTCCGCACCCGCCGGGTGGACGCCTGCCTCATATTGGGCGCCAGCTCCCTTCCGCAGGAAGAGGCGGGCATCCGCGCGTTGGCGAAGGAAGGCGTCCCGTTTTGCGTCGTGGATCAGCGGTTCGCGGAGCCCGCCGTCCCGGCCGTCGTCGCCGATCATATCGGCGGGAGCTTCGCGGCGGCCCGCCACCTGCTCGCGGCCGGACATACCCGCATCGGCTTCCTGAACGGATCGCCGCAGTATTCCAATAGCGCGGACCGCGATCGGGGGTACCGGCTGGCGCTCGCCGAAGCAGGAATCGAGGCTGACGAGCGAGTCATTTATGAAGGAAACTACAGCCGGAAAAGCGGCTACGAAGCGGCGGAGCTGGTGGCGCGGGACCTGGATCGACTCGACGCGCTGATGTGCGCCAACGACCGCATGGCGATCGGGGTCATCCAGGGACTGAAGGAGCGGGGCATCCCCCTCCCGGACGCGCTGCCGATCGTAGGCTACGACAACGCCGACGCCTCAAGCCTCATCGATCCGCCGCTGACGACGGTCGAGGTCCCTTTTTACGAGATGGGACAGCGGGCCGCGAGCCGGTTGCTGGACGCGCTGGCGGGGCGTCCCGGCGCAGCGCCGGCGGGGCTCGAGATCGTACCGACCCGGCTCGTCGTGCGCAAGTCCTGTTCATCATCAACGCCTGGAGCGAAGGAGAGCGAGAACGAATGAAGAAAGCACTGATCGTATGGGGCGGCTGGGACGGCCACCAGCCGAAGGAAGTCGCCGGCCTGTTCAAGATCATCCTGGAAAAAGAAAACTTCGAGGTGGAAGTGTCGGATACGCTGGAAGCGTTCGCAGACGCGGACAAGCTGAAGGCGCTCGATCTGATCGTGCCGTGCTGGACAATGGGGCGAATCGAACAGCAGTGGGTGACCAACGTCTCCGAAGCGGTACAGGCGGGCGTTGGCCTTGCCGGCGTCCACGGCGGCATGTGCGACGCCTTCCGCGAAAACACCGACTGGCAGTTTATGACCGGCGGTCAATGGGTGGCCCATCCCGGCAACGACGGCACCGAATACGTCGTCAACATCAAGCATAGCTCGAGCCCGCTCGTCGAAGGGCTCGATGATCTGACGGTTTCGACCGAGCAGTATTACCTCCATGTGGATCCGGCCGTCGAGGTGCTGGCCACGACGAGATTCCCTCTCGCGCCAGGCCCGCACTCGCTGAACAAAGCGGTCGACATGCCGGTCATCTGGACGAAGCGCTGGGGCGTCGGACGGGTGTACTACAACGCGCTCGGCCACCAGGCGAACATCATCGCTCTGCCGGAAGTGACGGAAATGATGCGTCGCGGCTTCCTCTGGAGCGCGGAAGGCAAGTCGATCGCCGCGAAGTCGGGATATGTGTCGGGTTCCGCCTATACGGGCATGCAGGACAATCAATTGTAAACCGAATTCGGGGGAGAGGATTCATCCATGGACAAGATCAAAGTCGGCATTATCGGGACGGGCAACATTAGCGGCATTTACCTTCAGAACGGGAGTCGCTTCGATTCGATGGAGGTCGTCGCCTGCGCCGATCTCGACGTCGAACGGGCCAAGGCGAAGGGTGCCGAGAACGGCATCCGGGGCTGTTCGGTCGAAGAGCTGCTCGCGGACCCGGACATTCAGTTGATCATCAACTTGACGATTCCGCAGGCGCATGCCGCCGTCTGCTTGCAAGCGCTCGAAGCGGGCAAGCACGTCTACGTGGAAAAGCCGTTCGCGGTGACGCGGGAAGACGCCAAGCGCGTGCTCGCGCTGGCTAAGGAGAGAGGGCTGCTCGTCGGCAGCGCGCCGGATACGTTCCTCGGCGGCGGCATCCAGACTTGCGTAAAGCTGATCGAGGACGGCTGGATCGGGACGCCGATCGGTGCGACGGCGTTCATGGTTTGCGGCGGTCACGAGAGCTGGCACCCGGCGCCGGAATTTTACTATCAGAAGGGCGGCGGCCCGATGTTCGACATGGGACCGTACTACCTGACCGCCCTCGTCGCCATGCTGGGGCCGATCACCCGCGTCACCGGGTCGGCGCGCATCTCCTATTCGGAGCGCACGATTACGAGCCAGCCGAAGTACGGTCAACAGGTGCTGGTCGAAGTGCCGACGCACGTCGCGGGCATCCTCGACTTCGCCGCCGGCCCGATCGGCACGATTCTGACCAGCTTCGACGTGAAGGGCGGCTCGGTCCTCCCCCGCATCGAAGTGTACGGCAGCCTCGGCACGCTGCAGGTGCCGGATCCGAACGGCTTCGGCGGCCCGATCAGCATCTGGCGCCACGGCGCCAAAGCCTGGACCGAGATTCCGCTCACACACGGTTACGCGGAAAACGCCCGCGGCGTCGGCGCGGCCGATATGGCGAAGGCGATCCAGACCGGACGCCGCCACCGGGCGAACGGCGAGCTCGCTTATCACGTGCTAGAAGCGATGCACGGGTTCCACGACGCGTCCGAGCAAGGGAAGCACTACGTCATGGAGAGCACGTGCGAGCGTCCGGCTCCGCTGCCGCTGGGTCTGCGCGATTTTGAACTCGATGCCTGACCGGCGCAGTACGCGCCAAAAACGGAAACGCGAACTTCAGCTTCGGCTGCGGTTCGCGTTTTTTTTGCCTGACAAAAAAGGGGCCCGCGCGAAGGCGGGCGGTCTTGCATCTATATCAAACATGAAAGGGGAGTGAATTCATTATGCCGGCCCAACCTTAAAGGAAGCTTAGCGGGATGTGATAGACAGATAAAGATTCGATGACAAACCGCTGAACGCGGGGAGCTACGTATAGCAGGATTCCGGGAGTAAAATAGCAGTTCGCTGACTTCTGTCGCAAGGGCGATTCCCTTAACATAAAGGCAAGCGCAACGGAATCCGATTACCGAAAGGGGAACCGTACATGACCGTCTTCAATGGATTAATCACAGAAGCGGAAAAGAAGTTTTTCGAGACCGAAGGCTACTTGATCGTAAGAGGCCTGTTCACCGAGGAGCAGCTCGCGGAAATCGACCAAACGTTCGACGAGATCGCGGACCGGGTCGTGCCCGGCCACTTCGAGCCGGATCTCGCGGCGGCGGCGTCCGATCCGCTCAAGCGGTATCCGCGGGTCATGCATCCGCATCGGTTCGACGAGACGGCCAAGCGGTATATGCTGCATCGTCCGGTGATGGACGTGCTGCGGGTGCTGTACGGCGAAGAGCCGCTTGCCGCGCAGAGCATGTTTTACTACAAGCCGCCGGGCTCCCGCGGACAGGCGCTGCATCAGGACAACTTTTACCTGAAGGTGGAGCCGGGCAACTGCATCGCCGCCTGGACGGCCGTCGATCCGGCCGACGAAGAGAACGGCGGATTGCTAGTCGTGCCCAAGACGAGCGATTACGAGATCGTCTGCCCGGAGAACGCGGACGAGAGCGAGTCGTTTACAACCCATCTCGTCAAGCCGCCAAAGGACCGCCAGGTCGTGCCGGCCGTCATGCAGCGGGGAGACGTGCTTTTCTTTAACGGCAACCTCATCCACGGCTCCTATCGCAACAAAACGAAGGACCGCTTTCGGCGCGCGTTCATTTGCCACTACGCCAATGAATCCGCCACCCATATCTCCCACTACTACAAGCCGCTGTACCGTGCCGACGGCTCCGAGGTCGATCTGGCCGACAACCCGGACGGCGGTCCCTGCGGTACCGAATTCGGGGCGCTTTACCCGCATTGAGGATGTTTCCGGATCGCGCAGGAAGACTTCGCTTGCCTCTCGGGCTTCGGCCCGGCGGCGCGAAGTCTTTTTTTCGTTGAATCGCGATGCTCGTCGCCAAGACGGGAAGGTTAGAAGGGAAACGTGCCGTTTTTCGGAATCTTAGCTATGCGTGAGTAAAAGTAAACTGTTAAAGAAACAAATCATACAAACAAATTTGATATTATAGCTAACACAATGACTCCCGAATCGGTTACAATGGTGCTTGACGCAACAAGAAAACAAATTCCGACAAGGGATAGAGTAGGTGCGAAAAAGATGCAAAGCTTGCTGTTGAACGGCGTATGGGAGCTGGCGAACGGCCGCACGGGCGATCGATACCAAGCGAACGTGCCGGGGTTTGTCCAGAAGGACCTCATGGATCAAGGCGTCCTGCCGAACGAGTACGATACGCTGTTCGAGCCGAAAATCGAATGGGTCGAGCACGACGAGTGGACGTATCGCCTCTGGCAGTGGAGCGATCTGTGGCCGTCTATCAGTTGGGCGCTTGTCGACTACGGCAAAGTGTACAAGCCGTCGTATTATTATATGAAGCGAAGCTTCCAAACGCCGAACGCTTATGCCAAGATCACGCCGGGCGCCGCCGAAGCGGAGTTGTATCTCATTCACGATCACGGCGATTTCGTGGGCAAGCTGGTCGTCGAGTTTTACGATCTGGAGACGGACCGCGTCGTTCGGATCGACGAGCGCGAGGTGCGGGGGAAAGGTCATCGCTCGACGCCGGTCGGCACCTTCTCCGCGGAGGGGCTGGACCCGGCGACGACGATTGTGTACGTGCATTTGGAGCGTGACGGCAAACGGCTGGCGAGCAACACGTATTTGCTTGGCAAGCCGCATCAGCTGCGGTCGAAGCCGGCGGCCGTCACCGTAAAGGAGGAGCGTCTCGCGAACGGGGACACGAAGTTCACCCTGACGGCGGACGTCTTCGCCAAGGATGCGGGGCTTGCGGACGTGCCGGGCGCGTTGACGGACAATTACTTCGACCTTCGCGCGGGCGAGTCGCGGGAGATCGTCCTGAATGGCGCGTTGGCGGATGGGATCTCCGTCAAGCCGGTTTGCCTGAATCAGGTCAAGACCATCGGCTACGTTTAATTGGCATTCTCATCCCGACAAGCTTTCTAACGCAGGCAAGCCCGTCTCTAGGACGGGCTTGCCTGCGTTGGTTTTGAAAAGGCAGTTGACGCTATATTAGCTTTCGATCTCGTAAATCAGCGTGTCGAACGGCTTGTCGTTAACGTAGAGTTGAATCGCCCAAGTCCCCGCATGGGGAATTTGGACCGTAGAAGGGACATGGGCATCGGCGCCGTTATTGGCGCCGCCGAGGGTAAGGGTCCAAGCATCGGCGGCGATCAAGAGCGGATGGATAGTTTTCGACGCTTTCTCGAACCCGGCGACGGTCAACTTGTCGCCCGGCTCCGCATCCCAGAGATGCCACATCCACTTTTGTCCGTTCAGGCTGGGCATGTCCGCGCCGATAACGCCCGAGCGGTTTTCGTTGCCGACCAGGTTGCCGTCGCCGAACGGTGTCGCTTTTCGGTCCCAGTCGATCGATTCGAAATCCTGTGCCTGCACGAAGGACGGAATCCCTTCGGGCAGATGCACCGCTTTCGGATCGCGGGCGAGACAAGAAACGAGAAGCAGGGCCAGACAGCCGACGACCGCCAAAGCGGACCAACGTTTTCTCATATCCTCTCCTCCAGATTCGGGATCGGCGCTATTCGCCGGACAGGCCGGTATCCTTGATCATGACGTCGTGCGCGCCGCCTTCGACGAGACTCGTGGCCGAGACGAGCGTGATGCGCGCCTTGCGCTGCAGCTCTTCAATGCTCGTAGCGCCGCAGTTGCACATCGTGGATTTGATTTTGCCGAGCGTCTTGTCCAGGTTTTCCTGCAGACTGCCTGCGTACGGCACGTAGGAGTCGACGCCCTCCTCGAACAGAAGGTTTTCCTTGCCGCCGCTGTCGTACCGCTGCCAATTGCGCGCCCGGTTGGACCCTTCGCCCCAAAATTCTTTGACGAAATTGTTGCCGACCTTCAGCTTGCGCGTCGGACTCTCGTCGAAGCGAGCGAAGTAGCGGCCCATCATGACGAAGTCGGCGCCCATGGCGAGCGCGAGGGTGATGTGATAGTCGTGCACGATCCCGCCGTCCGAGCAGATCGGGACGTAGATGCCGGTCTCCTCGTAGTAGGCGTCCCGAGCTTCGGCTACCTCGATGAGCGCTGACGCCTGGCCGCGGCCGATGCC
Organism: Cohnella baijiui; assembly: GCF_020731285.1. Classification (GTDB taxonomy): domain Bacteria; phylum Bacillota; class Bacilli; order Paenibacillales; family Paenibacillaceae; genus Cohnella. Next base: position 37,237 of record NZ_JAJFOW010000010.1, on the reverse strand, counting down.
CTTTTGCTCGCGGGTGATGCAGATGGAGCCGCCGCCGATGCCGACCTTCACGAAGTCCGCGCCCGCCTCCACGAGATAAAGGAAACCTTCCCGGTCGACGACGTTGCCCGCGCCGATCGGAATGTCGAAGTTCGCCTTGACGTAGGCGATCGTGTCCCTCTGCCATTCGCTGTAGCCGTCGGAGGCGTCGATCACGAGGATGTCGGCGCCGGCCTCGACGAGGGCGGGCACTCTTTCGGCGTAGTCCCGGGAGTTGATGCCGGCACCCGCGATGTAGCTTTTGTTGGCGTCCAGCAGTTGCAGCGGATATTCCTTGTGGCCGTCGTAGTCTTTGCGGAACACCAGATGCTCGAGACGTTGGTTGTCGTCAACGATGGGCAGACAGTTCAGCTTATGCTCCCAAATCAGGTCGTTTGCTTCGGGCAGCGTGATGCCCGAACGGCCGCAGACGAGCGACTCGTACGGCGTCATGAAGATGCGGATCGGCTTGTCCCGCGCGTCGCGGCTTTCGCGATAGTCGCGGCTCGTGACGATGCCGAGCAGCTTGCCGTTCGGCGTGCCGTCGTCCGTGATCGCGACGGTGGAGTGGCCGGTTTGGCGTTTGAGCGCCTGAACGTCTGCGAGCGTGTGTTCGGGTGTCAGGTTCGAGCGGCTGACGACGAAGCCGGCCTTGAACGATTTGACTTTGCGGACCATATCGGCTTGCTCGGCGGCGGACTGGGAGCCGAAGATGAAGGAGACGCCGCCGCTGCGCGCGAGCGCGACGGCCATGTTGTGGTCGGAGACGGCCTGCATAACCGCGGAGGAGAAAGGGATGTTGAGGGAGAGCCGGGGTTTCTCTCCGCGCTTGTACTTGGCGATCGGCGTCGCCAGTGTCACTTTGTCGGGCGTGTGCCCGCGCTCCGTCAAATTCGGGATGAGCAGAAATTCGCTGAACGTGCGCGAGGGCTCGGTGTAATACTTGGCCACTGGGGTTCGTCCTCCTTATTCGATCCAGGCTTCGTTAGGTAAATTTTTTCAATCTTATCACTTGGTTTCCGGGTTGGCAACGATTTTTTGCGGAGCATTGGGACTTGCAAGGCGCGGGATGCGAAGTTATGTTTAGAAGTGGATGAAATCGTCCCCTTTCGTCTGCCCAAGCGGCAGGCGCACGGCAAGTGCACGGCATCGGCGAGGCGGAAAGCCTCGTTTGAACCTGGAAGTCGGGAGGCGTGACCGTTGTTGAAAGCGCATTATCAGCTGCCGGTCCCGACGTATGCCCGGTATGCCTGCTACCCCGAGTCGGTGGGCCGGTATGCCGGCGACCCCAGGCATTCCGCCGTGCGGGAGGCGGGAGTATTCCCGTACTACAATCTGCACCTCGTATGCGCGGGCAAAGGATATCTCGTCCACGGCGGCGAGCGGATCGAGCTGCGGGCAGGAGAAGGCTTCTTGTACCCGAAGCACGTCCGCCAGGAGTACGGCTCCTCCGCTGAGGAGCCCTGGGATATCCGGTGGGCGCACTTCGACATGCCGCTGCCGCTCGCCCTGATGGAGGAGGCCGACGCCGGCGAGGTCCGGCTGTTGACCTACGACGACCTGGAGCGAATCGCGGCCGTCACGGATCGCATGTATGCGCTGGGGGAGGCATTCGAGACGCGGAGCGAGGCGGAAATGTCCGCGCTGCTCTACGCGCTGCTCGCCGAGGTGCTGCCTCGGTCGCGGCCCGGCGGCACCGGGGACGCCCTGCCCCGCGAGCAGCGGACGGCGATCCGCGCGGCGGCGGACGCGGTCCGCGTCCGTTGCGAGGAGCCGTGGACGCTGGACAGGATGGCTGCCGCCGCGGGCTACAGCGCCTATCACTTTCATCGACTGTTCCGCGAGGTGATCGGGCAGACGCCGAACCGCTATTTGCTGGCCTGCCGCATCGTGCGGGCAAAAAGCCTGCTGGCATCCACCAGGCAGCCGGTCAAGGCGATCGCGGAAGCATGCGGCTTCGCGCAGGTCAGCTACTTTATCCGGTCGTTCCGCCGCGCCGAGGGTATGACGCCCGCGGAATACCGGGACGTATTCGGCTTGGCCTCATTGCGGGAAAACAACTAAGCGATAGAAAGGAAAGGGATTTCGATGAACAAAGAATGGCTGTTGTGGGAAGCGGGGGCGCCGCATGCGGCAGGCGGGACCGACGAAGATCGTCCGGCGCTAACACCGTATTTGCTGGACGGAGAGGGACGCGCGGCCGTCATCGTCGCACCGGGCGGCGGCTACGGCATGCGGGCCGAGCATGAGGGAGCTCCGATCGCCCGCTGGCTGAACGGCCTCGGCATCTCGGCATTCGTGCTGCGCTATCGGGTGGCGCCGTACCGGCACCCGAGTCCGCTGCTCGATATCCAACGGGCGATCCGGACTGTGCGCGGCCGGGCCGGCGAGTGGGGCATCGATCCGAAGCGGATCGGCATCCTTGGCTTCTCCGCCGGGGGACACCTAGTCACGACGGCGGCCACGCACTACGACGCGGGCCGCGCGGATGCGGAAGACCCGATCGAGCGTGTCTCCTGCCGTCCGGACCTGCTGATCGCCTGCTATCCGGTGGTGACGCTGCAGGATCCGCATACGCATGCAGGCTCTCGCAGCAACCTGCTCGGAGACGAGCCGGACGCCGCACTCGTCGAACTGCTCAGCAACGAAACGCAAGTAACGGCGGATACGCCGCCGACGTTCCTCTGGCATACGTCCGACGACGGGGGCGTGCCGGTTGAGAACAGCCTCCTCTTCGCCGCCGCGCTCAGCAAGCATCGGGTGCCGTTCGACTTGCATGTCTATGCGCACGGCCGGCACGGGCTCGGCTTGGCGGAGGCGGACGAGCACGTGAACGGCTGGCCCGACACGTGCGCTTCCTGGCTGCGGACGGTCGGCTTCGCGCAATAATTGCTGTAGGGATGTAACGATAGGGCCGCCTCGCAGCGAACGTCTCCTTCGAGACTTCGCGGCCGGTGGCTCTTCAATTATGGCTCCTCCTAGTGAACATTTGCACGATATCCCCGTCGCTCAGGAAAGACGAGTGTTTCACTTCCTTTTGGACGATATCCCCATCGCTCAGGGGACGAAGCGTTATTCTTCCTTTTAGACGATATCCCTTTCGCTCAGGAGACGAAGTGTTTCACTTCCTTTTAGACGATATCCCTCTCGCTCAGGGGACGAAGCGTCTCCTTTCCTTTTGGACGAAGTCCTCTTCACATAGGGGACCTTTCCATTTGGAAACACTTCGAATCCCGTCTTCGAACAAGAGAAACAAAATAACGATGCTGTCCTGAGCGAAAGGGATATCGTGCGAAAGCCGCCATGCGAGCCCCGAGTCCTGAGCGAAAGGGATATCGTGCGAAAGCCGCCGTGCGAGCCCCGCGACCTGAGCGAAAGGGATATCGTGCGAAAGCCGCCATGGGAGACCCGTGTCCTGAGCGAAAGGGATATCGTGCGAAAGACGCCGTGCGAGCCCCGTGTGGCGCATTCAAAGATATGCATACCAAGAATCGAAACTAGTACGAGAATCGGTAAGAAGGTGACCCCCAAAGCCGCGCATATGCGTGTGACGAGAGCGAGAAAAAAGAGGGGCTTATCGCGCGTTTAGAACAGGAATGGGGCGGCAACTCGAAAAATGGGGAAGCAGCAATCTGACGATTTTCATGGGTTGAAGTGCAATCCAAGCTGGTCGTTGCGGCTTTGATCGGCGCGATCCGGCCGCCCGGTCGAGCCGACGACCCGGCCGATGATACGGTCGGCGGCCAAAGGGCCCAACGTGAGGCTGTCGATGCTTCTCATCGTCGTATCCCCGAGGACGAAGTAAGAACCGTTCGGCACCTTCGTCGGCGCCAGATTCAGGTGAAAGTAAGAGCGATGGGTTTCCATGCAAGCTTTGCCGCACTCTCCGGATCCGGGTAAATTCATGTTTTGAAGAAACTCCCGTTCCGTCTGCCCCCCTATTCGAACCCGGCCGTAAAACGCATCCAGCCTGCGCCCGTCGATCTCGATTTATCCGTCCCGGACGCGTAAGGTCTCTCCCGGCAATGCGACGACGCGGGCAAACTCGTATGCGGGCGGATCGGGCGAATCGTCGTTCGGCCGTGCCGCCTCCGGCAGGCGGAAATAGACGACGTCACCGCGCCGCGGCGCCCGGTCCGGATAGGAAAGCGGGTCGACCGCCAAAGCCCCGACCAGATCGGAGCTATACGAGCTTTGCACGCCCCACATGCCGTCGCCGCGGTGATCGACCAGCAGCAATCCCGGGCCCGGTTCGACTTGCGCGAGCGACAATGGCGTTTGCAAATCCCGAATTGGAGGCGGCGTCCCCTTCGCGGGCCCCCACCACATCCACCCCAGCATAACGGTTAGCAGCAGCCCGCAAACGATCTGGAGGCGAACGGACGGAAACTTCCGCGCCGCAAGTTCCGTTTCCGTCATCCGTGTCACCTCGCTTCATCTTCTTTTCTCTCTTTCCTAAGAACGCAATGGGCTGTCAAAAGTTTCCGATGGAAAGGTTACCCTCGCGAAAAACGGCTTTTACAAATCCCCCACTCCCGGGACCTTCCTCGGTTCTCGTCCCAAAATTGCTAGACACTCCCTATACCCGCAACCATAGGCCCGGGCGCATTGTACCTCGAATAAGCGGGATCAACCGACCCCGGTCTCGATTTCAATTGCAAACGGACGGAAAAATTTACATCTAGAAAATATAGCCAATCATCCCGGTTTACAATCTCTTCTTATAATTACCTTTGTAAAGAGCCGATTTTACAATCTACCAACGAGAGATTCGGAGGGATCGCGACTCGCGGAACGGATTGGGCAGGCGGAACGGCGACGGACGAACGGACGCATCCGCTCGAACCGAATGGTTGAATGAGCAAGCCGGTTCGGCAAAAACCGGGTCTATCTGCGCAATGCCGAATCGGGACCAAAGAATGATAAAAGAAGGGTGACTAGGTGCCAATGTCCATGAAAAAAGCAATCGGAGCAACGATTTTGGCGGCAGCCGTCAGCACATCGCTCGTAAGCGCGGCATCCGCCGCAACGACAACGAAGGCCACGGCGGTTCAGGTGCAGCAATCGACCTTCTCCATCAATTATCAAGCCTCGTCCATCCGCACGGTGAAGCTGGGTGGCGAAACGCTGGTCGCCGTACGGGATATCGCGACCGCGCTGAACGCCAAGCTGTCCGTCGCAAACGGCGTTACGACGATCGCCCTGGACGGCCATACGGTCGACCTCAAGGCAGGCGACAAGCAAATCAAGGTGGACGGCAACGCGGTCAGCCTGAGCCAACCGGTCAAAGGCGTGAACGGAACGGCGTTCATCGCGGTCCGTCCGCTTGTGCAAGGTCTGGGCGGCACGCTGTCGACTTCCGGCGGCCAAATCGCGATCAGCACGATCAAGCTGCTCGCCGGCGCCGAAAATCCGCGCTTCGTACGTCCGGGTCTGATTCTCGTCTCCGTCCCGTCGGGCGAATCCCGCACGGATTACCTGGTGGACGCCAAGACCGGCAAATCGAGCGAGCTGCTTAAGGTCGAGGACGGTTCCGATCTGATCGTCGCTCCGAACGGCGCGAAAGCGGCCTATACGGACTCGACTGGCGCGGTTTACATCGTCGATCTGGCTTCGAAGCAAGTCGCCAAAGCAACCGAAGACGCGAGCATCAAAGCGGAGCTCGTTTGGTCCGCGGACAGCAGCCTGCTGTACTTCCTCCAAGGCGACAAAGGTACGGTCATCGCGCAGCTCGATCCGGCCGGCGGCGCCATCAAGACGATCCTGGACGACAAGGTCGACTACAAGTCGGATCTGCACGTCTCCCCGGACGGCAAGAAATTCGTCTACGTCGTTACCGCGCTCGGCAAAGTAACGAGCGACGCGACCAATGTCGACGAAGACAAAGTATCGATCGACTTTGCAGGCACGGGCGGCCAAGTGTTCCTCGTGGACGTATCCGTTGAAAAGCCGGCGGCCGTGAAGCTGACGACGGCGTCCGACGACAAGCTGTTCCTGCAATCCGTCGACGGCAGCAAAGCATTCTATGTGAGCGTTCCTGAAGCCGACGGCAATTCGAGCGTCGTCGCCCTGACCCCGGACGGTCAAGCCTCCGCGATCTTCGCTGAAGGCGACGTGCTGGAGATCGTCCTGTCGGGCGGCAAGCTGTACGTCCTGACGCAGCTTAGCGACAGCGCAACGGCGATCTACGAAGTCGATCCGGCTTCCGGTGCCAAGACGAAGCTGTACGATTTGTCGGGCAACGTTTCCGGCTTCATCGCGAACGGCTCCGAGATCGCGGTCGAGAACGGCGGTCAAGTATTCGCCCGCATCGGCGAGCAGTGGAAGGCTATCACCAAGTAATCGTACATCCGCACCAACGCGAGGTTCGCCTTCTTCCGCGAAGAAGGCGGCCCGCCTCCCATTTCGAGCACAGATACTGAGAGGAGTCTCTATCCGATGAAAAAATGGTTTAAGAGTCTTACGACGATCGCGTTGGCGGTCTCCCTGACCGCGGTTGGCGCGTCCGCCGCCGGCGCCGCCAGCAGCCTCAAAGGCAATATCGTCATCAACGGTTCTTCCGCGCTGCTGCCGCTGACGCTGCAAGCGAAGAACGAATTCCAAAAGCTCAATCCCAAAGTGAAGATCTCGGCTTCAGCCGCCGGCTCCATCACGGGTCCCCAATCCGTCCGCAAAGGCATAGCCGACATCGGCGCGGTCGACTGGGACGCTTCCATCGACGTGCCGGGCTTTAAGAAATTCGACGGCCAAGTGGCCAATCCGGTCGCCGTGACCGTATTCTCCGCCATCGTCCACAAGGACGTCAAGGTCGACAGCCTGACGACGAAGCAGCTGCAAGACATCTTCTCCGGCAAGATCACGAACTGGAAGGACGTCGGCGGCGATGACGCGAATATCGTTGTCGTCAACCGTAAGTTCGGTTCCGGCACGCGCGTCAACTTCCAAATGAAGGCGCTCGACGGCAAAGAGTTCATGAGCAAAGGCGACAACTACAAGGAAACCGGCTCGAGCGGCGAAATGAAGACAGCCGTCGAATCGACGCCGAACGCGATCGGCTATATCGACCTTCCGTACGTCACTAGCAAGATGAAGGCGCTGAAAATCAACAACGTCGCGCCGACCGAAGCGAACGTCCTGAACGGCACGTACAAGGTATGGGGCATCGGCTACTTCATGACGAAGGGTCAGCCGACGGGCGCGACCAAAGCGTTCATCGAGTACATCCAAAGCGAGAAGTTCCAGCAAGGCTCGCTCAAGAAGCTGAAATTCATCCCGCTGTCGGCCGTGAAAAAATAAAGCGGGCCGCCGCGCCTCCCCATGAATCATCGAAGAGCCAGCCGGCTTCAGCGTCACGGCGCCGAGCTGGCTTCTCTTCGTGAAAAGGAGACCTTGTCCATGCTAGATCTTCATCCATCCGGCCAGGCTTCGGCAGCCGCGGAGCTCGGCTCAAGCCTCCGAACCGGATCCGGTCCGTCGTTCGATCGCAAGGCGCGGCTCCGGGTATTCAATTCCGCGTTCAAAATCGCCTGCATCGCCGCAGCCGCTTTCGTCTGCCTCATCCTGCTCAGCATTTTGTTCTTCATGTTCCGCACCGGCGTCCTGACGTTCCAAGACGTCTCGTTCCGGGAATTCTTTTTGTCCACCGACTGGGATCCGGAGAACGATCGCTACGGAGCGCTGCTATTCATCTTCGGCACATTCGCCCTGACCGGGCTGACGCTGCTTTTTTCGGTGCCGTTCTCCGTCATTATCGCGATCTTCCTCGCGGAGATGACGCCGGCCTGGCTGCGCAACCTGCTGCGGCCGGTCCTCGACCTGCTCGTCGGCATCCCGTCCGTCGTCTACGGCTTTCTAGGGATGACGCTGCTCGTGCCGCTGCTGCGCGACCTGACGGGACACGAACTCGCGGACGGCCTGCTCGCGGCTTCGATCGTGCTCACGATCATGGTGCTGCCGACAATTAGCCGCATCAGCGACGATGCGATCACGGCCGTCCCCAAGAAATACCGAGATGCCTCCTACGCTCTCGGGTCGAACCGTCTGCAGACGATCGTTCGCGTCGTACTGCCCGCCGCCGGCCGAGGCATCATGTATGCCGTCATCCTCGGGATGGCGCGCGCCATCGGCGAGACGATGGCCGTCGTCATGGTTATCGGCAATACCGCGCAGATCGCGGACAGCCTGTTCAAGCCGACGGCCGTCCTGACGAGCAACATCGTCATGCAAATTTCGAGCGTCGAGTTCGATTCCACCTGGAACTACGCCTTGTATATGATGGGCTTCCTGCTCCTCGTCATCTCCCTGCTCATGATCGTCGTCATGCGCTTTCTGCAGCGAAAAGGAGGGGGACACGCATGACCGGACCCTCCCAAAGCCCGGCGCATCCGTTCGCACAGCGCAGCGGCGCCTCGGCATTTTATAACCGCTTGTTTACCGGCTTTGTCTGGTTTGTCGGCATCTGCGTCATCGTTTTTATTTTGGGATTGCTGTTCCTGCTGCTGCAAAAAGGGCTGCCGAAGCTGACATGGGACTTCCTGTACGGCTTGCCCAGCGAGATCGAGGAAGGGGGCGGGATCGGACCGGCGCTGTTCAACTCGTTCTATGTGCTGTTCCTTTCTCTCGTCATCTCCATTCCGCTTGGTCTCGCAGCCGGCATCTATCTGGCGGAGTTCGCGCCGGACAACAAGTGGATCGGCCTCGTCCGCATCTGTGTCGAGGGGCTGTCGTCCGTCCCTTCGATCATCTTCGGCCTGTTCGGCATCGCGCTGTTCGTCGAGATGTTCCAGGTCGGACTAACGATATTAGGCGGTGCCGTCAGCCTCGCGTTTCTGAATTTGCCCGTACTCACGCGGGTAACGGAGGAATCGATCCGCGCCGTGCCGGTCGAGATGAAGAATGCCTCGTTCGCGCTCGGCTCCACCCATCTCCAGACAATCCGCCGCGTGCTCATCCCGGTCGCGCTGAACGGCATCATCACCGGCATCTGCCTCGTCGCGGGACGCGCGTTCGGCGAGAGCGCCGTCATCATCCTGACCGCCGGGGTAACGACGTCCGGGTCGATGTGGGATTTCAATCTGTTCTCCCCGGGCGAAACGCTGGCCGTCCATCTCTGGTATGTCCAGTCCGAAGCGATCGTGCCGGATGCGAGGGAGATCGCGCAAAAGGCGACGGCCGTCCTCATCTTCGTCGTCCTGCTCATCAACGTCATTTTCCGGGTGCCGCTCTGGCTGAACAACCGCAAGACCAAGCTGTAGCCGGCACGCGCCCAGCGCGATCTATACGATACGGGAGGAACTGTCATGCAAGCGATCATCGAGATCGATAAGCTCAATTTGTTCTACGGCGCGTTCCACGCGCTTAAAAATGTGTCGATGGAGGTGCCGCAGCGGGCGATCACCGCCTTCATCGGTCCGTCCGGCTGCGGCAAATCGACGCTGCTGCGCACGCTGAACCGGATGAACGACATGATCCAGGGCACGCGGATCGAAGGGAAGATCGAGATTGGCGGCGCCGACATCTACTCGGGCGACGTGCATGTGGAGACGCTGCGCAAAAAGGTCGGCATGGTGTTTCAACAGCCGAATCCGTTCCCCAAGTCGATCTATGATAACGTCGCCTACGGGCCGCGCCTTCACGGCATCCGCAAAAAGCAGGAGCTCGACGAAATCGTCGAGACGAGCCTGCGGTCGGCCGCGCTTTGGGACGAAGTGAAGGATCACCTCAAGCGGTCCGCGCTCAGCCTCTCCGGCGGGCAGCAGCAGCGCATGTGCATCGCCCGCGCGCTGGCGGTCGGTCCCGACATCCTGCTCATGGACGAGGCGACGTCGGCGCTCGACCCGATCTCGACGCTCAAGATCGAAGAGCTCGCGCAGGAGCTTAAGGACAAATACACGATCGTCATGGTGACGCACAACATGCACCAAGCCGCGCGCGTGTCGCATCAGACCGTTTTCTTTCTGAACGGGGAAGTCGTGGAGTACTCGGATACGGAAAAGCTGTTCTCCGATCCGACGGACCAGCGCACAGAAGATTATATCAGCGGCCGGTTCGGTTGATCGGGCCGCTGCGAACCGAGGAGAGCGGGAGGAGAGAGCCATGACCGTACGCAAATCGTTCGATCGCGGACTGGGCGAAATGGAAGCGCTGCTGGCAGAGATGGGCGGCCGGGTGGAGCGGGCGCTGGGCGAAGCGATGGACGCGCTGGAAAGTCTAAACGCCTTTAAGGCGCGCAAGATCGTAAAAGCCGATCTCGAGCTAAACCAGCTCGAGGAGCGCCTGACGGACCTCGGGGCCAAGCTGCTCGCGACGCAGCAGCCGGTCGCCAAGGATTTGCGCCGTATCCTGGCGGCGTTTCGGATCGCCTCGGACCTGGAGCGGATGGGCGACCTGTCCGTCGATATCGCCAAAGTGGTGCTGCGGCTGGAGGGGCAGACGCTGATCAAACCGCTGATCGACCTGCCGCGAATGGGCGAGATCGTGCAGGGGATGATCGGGGACGCCGTGCAGTCCTTTATTTTGGAAAACGTCGATCTTGCTTACAAGATGTCCAAAGACGACGACCTGGTTGATGCGCTGTACAGCCAGATCATCCGCGAGCTGCTCACGATCATGGCCGAAGATCCGAAGGCGATCTCCCAGGCGATGCTGCTGAGCTTCGTCGGGCGCTATATCGAGCGCATCGCAGACCATGCCACCAACATCGGCGAGAGCACCGTCTATCTCGTGACGGGAACAAGGCCCGACTTGAACGCCTGAGGATCATCGGGCGTGCGGGCGGCGTCGAATCGGACAAAGAGCAGCCCGAGAGGGCTGCTCTTTGTCTTGTCGAATGATCGTGCCGGCGTCAGGAACGCGAGGAGGGCAGCCTGACGTCGGCCTTCTTGTCCGGGACGGCGCGCGCGGAGAAGCGAAAGCCGCAAAGGACGAGGATGGCGAGACCCGTCGCCGCATAGAGGCCCTGCACCCACGGGATGCGCGTATCCGTTCCGAGCGCGAAGCCGTGCATGAGCGCCAACGCATAGGCGGGGAAGGCGAGGAAATGGATCGCGCGCCATGCCCGTCGGCCGATGCGCTTGACCAAATCCGAGCTCAGCACGAGAACGAACGATAAATAGCAGGCGACCGTGCCGATTCCGTTCCAAAACCGATGGTCGTGGGCGGCGAACGGAATGGCCAGCTCGTACAGTTGATAGCCCACGTAGCGGTCGAAGAGCAGCACGCACCCGTGCAGCAAGCCGAACAGAAATCCGATCCAGCCAGTGAATTGATGCAGCGTCAGCAGCGCCGCGCGGCGTTCGGGGCGGACGAAGCGCATGCTCGTCAGAATGCCGCTCGCCGTGGAAACGAACAGCAGCAGATAGGCGGTCAGTCCCGCAGCCCGCGTCGTCGTCCAGACGCCGAACCATTCATGCCAATGTGACATGGCGATCCCCTCCTCCCGTAAGCGCCGGATCGACATAGAGCTGCTTATCCCGGCCGACGGCGATGTACGCGCATTCCGGACGCAGCCGCTTCAGCCAGGGAATGCCGGTCTCGGCGCCCAAAATCAACAGGCACTTGGCATAAACCTCCGCGGCGGTCGCGTCCGGGGCGATAACAGTCGCCTGGACAAGATCCGACCGGGCCGGGGCCATCGTCGCGGGATCGAGCAGGTGGTGCAGCTCGCGCCCGTCGGCATCGCGCCAAGCGCGCTTCGTTTCGGTGCTCGTGGCGACGCCAGCGCTTCCGCGAAGCCAGATCGTCGCCACGTCCGCCTCCTCGTCGTACGGATCGGCGACGCCGATCTCCCAGCCGCCCGGAGGCGCGCCCCACAGCGCGATATCGCCGCCCACGTCGACCGCGCCTGTCGTCACGCCCTCGCCTCGAAGCCGCGCGGCCAGCTCGGCCGCGCACCACCCTTTGGCGATGCCGCCGAGATCGACGGCGGCGTCCGGCGGGAGCGTGAGCGGGCCGTCCGGGAGCGTCACTGCCGCGAGCGCCTGCAAGACAGGGCGCTCGCGGCCGTTCGCGGTCTGCGGCGAGGGCCGAAAGGGTGTGGCCGCTTCCCGGGCGGTCAGCCGCTCGAAGCTTTCGTCGTACCCGTAAGCGGCGAGCGTACCGCCGAGAAAAGGATTGAAGACGCCAGCCGTCTCGAGATGGCAGCGGTGTGCCTCCCACAGCGCCTGCCGGAGCAGCGGAGACGGCAGCACGGCGGCGCCGGTGCCCGCCGTCCTGTTCAGATCGGCCAGCTCGCTGTCCGGACGAAACCGGCTCAGACGGCGCTCCGCGTCGGCGAACCACGCCTCGGCTCGCGCCCGGTCGCGCGGCCCGAGTCCCGCCGTCGCGACGGTCGTGTTCATCGCCCGGAAGACGTGCATGCCTTCGGCGGCGACGTTTTGATCCGCGGCCGCCATCACGAGCCCCGCGTCCGCATGCGGCCGAAGCCGCCGCCGCTGCGGCCGCCGCCCGGCAGCATGTCCGAGGAATTGCCGCCGAAGTTGTCGTTGCCGTTCGAGGTCCATTCGCCCGAAGACGAGGAATCCGGACGGGAAGAATCGGAGAACGCGGCGGACGGAACCGAGGAAGCCGCGCCTGACGTGCCCTCGTCCGAAATATAGCCGACGAAGCCGGCGAACAGCGCGACGCTGGACAGTCCGACGGCCCATTTGATCCATTTGGGATTGGCCATGACGATTGATCTCCTTACGCCCGTACCCGTTTTCGCCGGATATGGGGCTATACCCATCTTAAAACGGGCGGATGAAGAAAAAATGAACCGCAGCTTAGGTAAGGCTGAAGGGCGGCTGAACGTTGCCTGAAAACGGAGACGGCTCGAATCCGCATCGGACAGGCCGCATTTGCCGCCTCGCTCGTTTCGCGTTCCGAATAAGCTGTAAGGCAGCCGAGAGACGAGCTGTAGGGGGAGGAGATGCGACGTGCATTGGGCTGCGGGCGCGGTCAGCGCCGCCGTCGGAGCTGCGCTTATATTTGCATACGGGCATTGGCCGCAGGCATTGACGGTGCTGCTGGTCGTCATGGCTCTCGACTACTTGACCGGGGTGACGGCCGCCGTACGCGACGGCTCGGGACTCCATAGCCAGACGGGATTCTGGGGGCTGTGGAAAAAGGGGCTCATGCTTCTGGTCATCCTGCTTGCCCACCGGATCGATGTCATGTTCGGATCGGAATGGGCGATGGGCGGGGCCATATACTTTTATTTGGCGAACGAGCTGTTGTCGGTGCTGGAAAATGCCGGGCGGATCGGGCTGCCGATTCCGGCGAGACTGCGTCAGGTCGTCCGGCTGCTGCGCGACCGGGCGGACGAGGAGGAGCCCCGGAAGCCCGGAGCTTGACCGCGAGACGATCGCCAAGGGGATCGTTCTTTTTTTGCGCCGGAAATGGCCGAGCCGTTCATCAATTTGTCAAATGTGAAAAAAAGTTGACGTTTTCATCCGGTCAAATCTTGAGTTCGATTGCCCATTTTAGGTAATATAAGAGTTAGACATTTGAGGAAGCAGGGGGAGCAACGATGTATAAATGGATTATGCCGGTCTTGCTTGTTGTCGCTTGTCTTTTTGGCGTGTACTTGCTCGCGACTGGCCTTCCCGAACGCCCGAAGGACGAATCGTCCGAGCTGGCCGCAGGCCAAGAGCTGCTGAAGATCGTGGCGACCTCGACGGACTTTAAGTTCGATCAGGCCGAATACCACGTCAAAGCCGGCACCAACTACAAAATCAAATTTTCCAACAAATCGGGCAAGCACGGCGCTCACATCGAAGGCGCCAACATCGACTTGAACGAGAACAACCCGACGGTCGAATATACTTTCCCCGAGAGCGACAAAGGCAAAACCTTCGAGCTGAAGTGCTCGATCATGTGCGGACAAGGCCACGCCACGATGGCTTCCAAGATCATCGTCGATTAACCTTGCCAGTTGCGCCCGCCTCGCTCTTTCGCCGGCTGGGTGCCGACTGCAACGCAAGAAAAAGGAGCCGTCCCCGGCTCCTTTTTTTGCAAGCGTCAAGCGCTGCGGCGCGCCCGCGATCCGATGAGAATCCGATCGATGATGTAGCCGATCAGCGCCCAGCTGGCCACCGTCAGCACATACATCCAGGCCACGCTGACCTGGTGAATGTCGCCGAACAGCTCGACGAACCAGATCGGCACGCTGAACATGAACAAAAACAGATTGTGCGGATCGTAGCCGGTCGCGTTAAACAAAACGAGCGCAAGGCCGATCAACGCTAGCGCCCAAGTATAAGTATACCGCATGATGACGTTCTCCCTCCCCGCTGCTCGTTCCGGATTAACGGTAGTATGCGCGGCGGAAGCGGGGCTCATGCGATTCGAACGGCGGGCTCGCCGAAATACGTCCAGGGAAAAGGGGAATCTTGCATGCTCACGCATATCGTCCTGTTCAAGCTCAAAGACCGCAGCCCGGAGAGCGTGGCCGAAACCGCGCAGGTGCTGCGGGACATGGAAGGGAAAATCGAAGAGCTGCTGTCCATCGAGGTCGGCACCGACGTCGTCCATTCGGAACGCTCGTACGACATCGCCCTCGTCACCAAGTTCGCGTCGTTTGAGGCGATGCAGGCTTATCAAGTCCATCCGGTCCATAAGAAAGTCATCGAACATATGTCCACGGCGCGCGAAGCGCAAGCCGTCGTCGACTACGAGAGCTAAGGAGAAAACGCGGTGAATACGACGGATTCGGGCGCAGGCGATCTGTACGAAATGCTGACTTACCTGCTGGTGATCATCATCAGCGCTTTTATTATGATCGCTTGGCTCAAACGAAAAAACAAACGCAAGAACGGCAAAGGGTGATCCCATGTATTACGTAAACCGGGAAGGCATCGCGCGGCGTCTTCGGTGCATCCCCGAGCTCTCCGAAGCGTCGGGCGCGATCGCCGAAGGATGGACGGGCTCCCTGCTCGAAGGGCTCGCCCAGGAACGGTGCCTGCATCTGGCACTGGAAATTGTGACCGATGTCGGCAATTTCCTGATCGACGGCTTTATGATGCGGGACGCCAGCAGCTACGAGGATATTATCGACGTCATCGCGGGAGAGGGCGTCGTTCCCCCCGCGCGCGCCGAGACGCTGCGAGAGCTGGTGGCCCTCCGCAAGCCGCTCGTCCAGGATTACGACCAGTGGCCGCGGCGCGAGCCGAACCGGCTTGCAACCGAGCTGCCGGCGCTCCTCCGGGCTTTCGAGGAAGACGTGAACGCGTTTTTGAAGCGGGAACTCGAGCCTTGGGAGTCGCAGCGCTGACTTTGTATACTTTTTGGTATCAAAAATAAATTTACGTTGCGTTGATCTTCGGCTACAATAAGAGCATAAGCGAGCGAACGATCGTTCGATCTTCGCCCGAGCCGGGAGGAATGCTTATGCTGCCGCACGAAGAGGGCTCGACGCGGGAACAGCTGCTGCAGCTGCTGAAGACGCGCGGCAACAGCAGCATCGGCGAATTGTCCAAAGAACTCGCCATCACCGAGATGGCGGTGCGCCGGCACGTCCAGGCGCTGGAGCGGGATGGCCTCGTCCGGTCGGTCTTGGTCCGCCAGGCGATGGGACGCCCGTCCTACTGGTATTCGCTGACCGAGCGGGCCGACGACCTATTCCCCAAAAACTATCCGCAGCTGGCGCTCGACTTGCTCGAGGAACTGGAGGAGCAGCACGGCGACGCGCAGGTGATCGACCGGCTGTTCGAAGGCCGGCGCGACAAGCTGGCGGCCCGTTATCGGGAGCGTCTCGCCCGAGGCGAGCTGGAGGAACGCATCGCGGAGCTGGCCGCAATCCAGCATGCCGGCGGATATATGTCCGATTGGGAGCGGGAATCGGAAGATACGTTCCTGCTCCATGAATATAACTGCCCCATCGCCCAGGTGGCAGGACGTTACCGACAGGCCTGCCATTGCGAGCAGCGCTTGTTCGAAGAGTTGCTCGATGCGGACGTGGAGCGCACCGAATGCATCGCCGACGGCGGCAAGCGCTGCACGTACGCGATCCGGCGTTCGGCGAGCGGCGCCGAACGCCCAGCGCCTTGATGCGTTCAACGACGGAGCAAGACCCAGAATGGCTCTCGAGCCGGCTTATTCGCCGGTTCGAGAGCTTTTTGTATGCCGGCCGGACCGCGGGGATCGCTCGAAAAACGCGGCCGGAAAAGCTGCGATTTTTTTCCGCTCGTCCGCTGTGTCAAGTCAAGCCCATCGCTCCTATACTGTCATTAACCGCCTGGGCGATTGTACCGGGTGCGGATGCTGCGAGAGGGGAGGGGCAACGGATGACGGCTTGGGATATCGCCGCATATGCGGTGGCAGTGCTCTGTCTGGCGGTGGCTGCCGCGGTCTGGATCGCCGCCGGTGCCGTCCGGCGGACGGCGGCGCAGATGCTGCGGTCCGCGGAGCGGCTTGATCGGGAAGCGGCGGAGACGCTGGCGGAATGGCGACAGCTCGCGGACGACGGCCGGGAGGCCATCGGCGCCTGCCGCCGCATCTTGAGCGGCGGCGAAGCGCTCGCGGAAGGGGGGCGGGCGCTCGGAGAAGCCGCCCGCAGAGCCGCGGTCACGGCGGCGGAAGTCGCCGATGCCTGGCGCGAACGCATGGTCGGACGCTGGGAGGCCGATGCGGGGCTGCATGCCGACGGCGGCGCCCGCGGGCCCGACTGGCAGTCGATCGGTTGGGGACTGTGGCAGGCGTGGCGGCAACGCGGCGTCTCGGCCGCCTCCGATGCCGCTTCTCAGGAGCCGTCCGCGTCCGAAACGAGCGTTCCGGGCGAAGACCGCCGCTGAGTCGTCGGACGCAACTCGCCACCGACGCCTCGGCCCATCAAACGGGGAAGACGAAAGGAGATATCAATCATGGCTGACAGAAAAGTGGTCAAATCGTTCGTGTACGGCGCGCTGACGGGCGCCGTCGCCGGGGCCGTGACGGCGCTGCTGTTCGCGCCGAAATCGGGCAAGGAGCTTCGCAAAGACATTTCGGATACGGCACAGCGCGTCGGCGAGAAAACGGCCGACCTGGGACGTTCCGCCGGAACTGCCGCCCAGTCGATCGCCCGGAAAACGACGAATTGGGCGTCGGACGTGCGCGCCAAGCTGAACAAGCGCCCGATCGACGAAGCTGCGACGATCGAAGAAGCCGCCGAATCGGAAACGGCGGCCCGCTAAAGCGTCGAAGCCGCCCCTGCGGACCTCTTTCCCGGTACGGCGGGGATGCCGGAAGATCGCCATACGAAAGACCCAAGCGCCGCCCGCTCCCGCCGGGCGGCGTTTTAACTTGCCTTGAACCTAGTCCGAATATGAGCTAATATGTAGGTACCTTTTGAGCCGGAAGCTCATAATGTATCGTGTTCTGTCATTTCCTATCCAAGAAAGCGGTGTTCTCGTGCAGCAAGCGATCGCAGTCCTCGACTCCGGCGTGGGCGGACTGACCGTCGTCAAAGAAGTGATGCGTCAGTTGCCCCGCGAGAAGATCTTGTATTTCGGCGACACTGCGCGTACGCCATACGGCTCGCGGTCTGCGGAACAAGTCATCCAATTCACACGAGAAATCGTCGATTATCTCGCTCAGTACGATCCCAAAATGATCGTGATCGCCTGCAATACGGCTACAGCTGTGGCGCTGGACGACATTATCGGCCGGGTGGACATCCCCGTCGTCGGGGTGATCAACCCCGGCGCCCGTGCCGCCCTCGGCAAGACAAAGACAAATGTCGTCGGAGTCATCGGCACCGAAGGTACGATCCGCAGCGGCGCGTACGTGCAAGCCCTGCGGCGGCTGTCGCCGCATATCCAAGTCATCACCAAGGCTTGTCCCCGTTTCGTGCCGCTGGTGGAAGACGGCAATTTTCGGTCCAGCCTGACCAAAGAAGTCGTCTTCGATTCCCTCCAATCGTTCCGGGGAAGCCCGATCGACAGCCTCATTCTCGGCTGTACGCACTATCCGTTTTTGGCCGAGACGATTTCGGAGGCGATGGGTCCCGGCGTCAAGCTCATCAGCTCCGCCGACGAAACCGCTCGCGAGATCAGCACCATCCTGCAGGGGAACGGGCAGTTGGGCGGCAACGACGAGATCCCGGTCCATCAGTTTTTTTGCAGCGGAGATCCTCGGAAGTTCCAGGAGATCGCCCAGACGTGGCTCGGAGAGCAGATCCGGCTTACGCCCGTCATCTGGCAAGCCCCCCATATCGGCGCTTGACCCGCGCCCCGTCCTCCCTGAGGTCGGGGCGGCTTTGGCACGTCCGCATACAGCAAAGCCCGTCCCGACTCCGCTCAGAGCCCGTACCTCCGGTACGGGCCGTCGCGCGTTGTTCGCATATCCGCCGGTCGCCGGGCATACATCAGTAGGACCCGGCAAGGCAACGCAACGCGAGAACGGAGGAGACAAGGGTGAACACGGTATCTTATATGGCGCGGGGCGGGGATACGCTGCGGCGGATCGCCTTGCAGCACGGCGTATCGTACGCCGCGATCGTCGCGGTCAACCCGCAGCGGGGCGAGCACGACCCGCTCGTGCAGGGAGAGCTTGTCCATATTCCGGTTCGGCTGCCGCGCCGTTATGTCGTACAGCGCGAAGATACGCTGGAGTCCCTGTCGGCCAAGCTGGGCTGCAGCGCCTCGCGGGTGCGCGAACTGAACGCCTTTTTAGAAGGGGAGCCCGAGGAAGATCAGGTGCTGGAGCTCCCCGACCCGCGCTCTGAACACATCGTCCAGGTCGAGGCGGAGTACGGTCCCGCACGGCTAGCGGCGGATCTGCAGCGGCTGAAGACGGCCTTTCCGTTCGTCACGGTGACGACGATCGGCCGCAGCGTCATGGGCAAGCCGATCTACGCCGCGAGGATTGGCGAAGGCGCCTTCCGGTGGCAGGTCAACGCCTCGTGCCATGCGAACGAGTGGATCACAACCGCGCTGCTCATGCGCTTTCTGGAGGATTACGGGAGGGCATGCCGGCGCAGAGGGACGATCGGGGGGAAAGAGGCCGCCTCGCTATTCCGCAAATGCACGCTTTGGGCGGTGCCCATGCTAAATCCGGACGGCGTAGAGCTCGTACAGGAAGGCGTCACGCTCGCCCACCCCCATTACCGGGAGCTCCTGGCTTGGAATCGCGGATCGCCATCGTTCCGCCGCTGGAAGGCCAACGTGCGCGGCGTCGACCTGAACGACCAGTTTCCCGCGTTTTGGGAAGAGGAGAAGGCGCGGCGCCGGATCCAGGAACCGGGTGCGCGCGATTACGGCGGCGAAGCGCCGCTGTCGGAGCCCGAAGCGCAGGCCGTCGCTTCCTTTACGGAGCGGATGGATTTTCACGCGGTGATGGCGCTGCATACGCAAGGCGAGGAGATCTACTGGAACTACCGGGGATGCGAGCCGCCCGAGTCCCGATATTGGGCCGATCGCCTGGGGCATGCGTCCGGTTATCGTCCCGTCGAGCTGACCGGCAGCGACGCCGGGTTCAAGGACTGGTTCATCCAAACGTATCGTCGTCCCGGCTTTACGGTCGAAGCGGGCTGGGGGCACAACCCGCTGCCGCCCGAGACGTTCGCCGAGACATACGACGATTGGCTGCGGCTCATGACGGAGGCGCTGGATTTGCCCTCCTGAGTCGAGCGGCCGGCATTCGGGCACACTTCAGTCAGTTTTCTCATGCGAGCGAGGCGGCTCGACACGACGCGGCTCGCGCCGAATCAACCGCGACGCCCTCACGCCGCTCGCCGGCGACGGCGCGGTCTTGCGCGGCCGGCCGCCGGGCTATACAATAGATATAATGCTTTCGGCCGGCCGCTCGGCCGCCCGGATTTCGAGACTGGAGTGAGACGACATGCAATGCAAAATTACCCGCAACGCCGCGAAGGTGCTTCGGCTCGAGCTGGACAAGCCGGAGAACGCCGAATTGAAACTGCGCGTCCTCATTACGCACAGCCACGGCGATCATGCCCATTACGGCCTGGATCTGTCGGAGCCGACGGAGAACGACGAGATCGTCTCGACGGATAAAGATATCGACGTGCTGCTGGCCAAAGGCGAAGAGCTGCTGGATGGCGTCAAGATCGATTACCTGTACTTCCCGCAAGAGGGCTTCGTCATCACGAATCCGAGCAAAGGCAATCATGGCGACCACTGAATCGCAGCCATTGGCCCCCGTTACCGGGCTGAACGATATCCGCATCTGCGACAAGTGCTCGCACGTCCGCGTGAAGACGCTGCTGCCCAAGCTGCAGAAGCTCGATCCGGAGGCCAGCATCCGGGTCGGCTGCAAATCGTACTGCGGGCCGTGCGGGAAACGCGCCTTCGTCTTCGTGAACGGACGTTACATCACCGCGCCGACCGAAGACGAGGCCGTCGAGAAGGTTCGTCCCTACATCAAGGCCCGCAAATAAAAAAGATCGCTCGTCGAAGGCGTACAGCCTCGATGAGCGATCTTTTTTTGCAAGTTTCCCGTGCCTTATTGCCGCTCCCGCATATTCGGAAGCAAGTCGTGCTCGACGACGCGGTCGGATACCGCGAGCTCGAGTGCCGCCGCGTCGATGCCCGCCTGGCAGGCGGACAACGACGCGGACGCGCCGTCCGGAAGCGCGTAGCAAGCGCCGTGCTCCGGCACGCCGTCGCTCCCCGGAACGTAGTAGTGGACGCCGTCCGTATACCCGCCGTTGCGGAAGACGACCGGTTTGGCGGCGGACGACAGCATGCTGACGCCCATCATTTTGCGGTCGCCGATCGGGATGCCGAGGAGCTGCAGAATCGTCGGCGCCGTGTCCATCTGTCCGACGGCTTTTTCGTTCACCCCGGCATGCTCGTCGTTCGGGAAGTGGATGAAGAACGGCACCTGGCGAACGATCCGGTCCTTTTCGACCTCGCTCAGGCTGCGTCCGTACAGCTGCTCGTACAGCTTCATGTCGTAAATGGAGTTGTCGTGATCGCCGTAGAACAGCAGCACCGTGTTTTCCCACAGGCCTTCTTCCTTCAACCGGCCGATCAGCTCTCCGATCGCTTCGTCCACGTAATGCGCCGCCTGCAAATAGTTGCCGAACGTCGTCCCCGCGAACTCGCCCGCATCGAATTGCGTGGACGAAGAAGGCAGATTAAACGGATGATGGCTGGAAATCGTGATCGCGAAGGCGTAGAACGGCGATTGGCCGCGGTCCTGCAGTTGATCGACGGTCTGTTGAAGAAACGACTTGTCCCCGAGCGACCAGCCGATCGGTTCGTCGATCTCGAAATCTTTGATATTGTAAAATTTGGCATAATTCATGTTGTGGTACATATTGTTGCGGTTCCAAAAGCTGCCGTCGTATGCATGATGCACGGTCGTATCGTAGCCCTGCTCGTTCAGGATGGAGGGGAGGCAGTCGAACGCGTGATCCGCGAACCGGATGAACACCGAGCCCGACGGCATCGGATGCAGCGAGCAGCTCGACAGGAAGTCGGCGTCCGAGGTTCGGCCTTGGCTCGTCTGGTGATAAAAATTCGGGAAATACGCGCTTTTGCCGATCAGCTCGTTCAAATTCGGCGTAATCGGCTGGCCGTTGACGGATTGTCCGATAACGAACGTCTGGAACGCTTCGGCTTGGATCATCAGGACGTTTTTGCCTGTGGCGGCGCCGAACAGCGGCTCCTTCTCGGCCTGCTGTTGCAGCTGCAGGCGACCGTCGAACCAGGCGCGCGCCTCCTGCATCTGCTCCTCGGTCACCCCGCCGCCGAACCAGTGCTCCTTGGCGTAGCGGTACGTATCGTAGCCGTGGAAGCCGAACAGGCCGGTCACGTTATAGATCGGAATGTTCCACCAATTGCCGTCGAACAACCCGCGCGCCCAGCCGTTTTTCTGGGTGTTGACGGGAACGGCGATCATCATGATGCCGCTCGCGAGAAGCGCGGCGCCGAGGGCGATCCGCAGCACCAGACCGAAACGGAACTTCCGACGACTTGCAGGTGGGACGCCCGTATACAGGTTGCGGGTGCGGGACGCGCGGTTTCGCCACAGGACGACCCCGGCGAACGCGATCGCCACAGGCAGATCGGCGAACAGAATCAAGTCTCCCTGGTGAATGAGGTTCCAGATGCTGTCTTCCAGCGCGCTGACCTGGCCGGCCTGCAGCAAGACGGGAACGGAGAGGAAGTCTTTAAAATAGCGGAAGTAGACGAGATCCGCCAGAACGGCGACCGACAGTACGAGATCGAGCAGGACAAGAACGACGGCTCGCGTCCGGCGTCCCAGCCAGACGGTCCAGAAGGTGATCAGCACCAACGCGCCAACGTTGACCGTCCATTTCCAGTGATTCATGCCGCCGACGTTCAGCTGCCCGTCAAGCCAATCCAGCTTGTAGAGCATCGAGGCGATGAGCAGCATAGCCCCCCAATACGGCCACAGCCCGAGACCGGCGAAGGAGAGGCGCAGGCCGCGGCGCGCCGCGCTCTGGATTTGCGTAATCATGGCGTGCCCCTTTCCACCGCTCCCGGAGGAATCATAGAAATGTTCGAGAACGGTTAACGCGGTGTTAAAAACAAATCAATTTTCAGTATATCGCGGATCGGCGGTTTTTTTCAAACCATGTTTCAAGCTTCAGCTTGGCAGCGCGTTTCTTGGCAGCGCGTTTCGTCCGATCGTCCGGGAGGCGCCGCAGGGGGCGGACTTGGGCGAAGGCCGGAGATTCGCTACAATAAGAGCATGCGCCCTTCCGAGGCGGGAGGGAAAGGAAGGAGAGGCGAACGAGTATGGAAAAGACGCCGGACGACTATTTCGACGGGCTGTTTCCGCCGGATCCGATGCTGGCGAAGGTGAAGGAAGAAATTCAAAAGCGGGGGATGCCGGACATTTCCGTCGCGCCCGGCTACGGGCGGCTGCTCACGCTGCTAACGGCGTCAAGCGGCGCGAAGCGGGCGCTCGAGATCGGTGCGCTGGCCGGCTACAGCGGCATCTGCATCGCTCGAGGGCTTCCCGAGGACGGGCGGCTCACGTCGTTGGAGCTGCGCCCGGACTATGCGGAGCTGGCGCTCGCGAATCTGGCGGCCGCCGGCTACGGCGACCGCGCCGAGTCGATCGTGGGCGACGCGCTCGGAAGCTTGTCCCGGCTGGAGGAAGAAGGAAGGCGATTCGATTTGATCTTCATCGACGCCGACAAGGAAAACTATTTGAACTATCTGGAACGCGCCATTCGCTTGGCCCATCCCGGTGCCGTCATCGCCGCCGACAACACGCTGCTTCGGGGCCGGACGTTGAATTCCGACAAGCAGGGTCCGGCGGTGCTCGCGGTACGCGAATTCAACCGCGTCATCGCGACCGATCCGCGGCTGCTGAGCGCGCATTTGCCGGCTTACGACGGTCTGGCGCTCGCCATGGTGCGTTAGCGAATGGCGCTCGGCCGAGGCGATCGCGGGTCGTGAGGCGGCAAGCCGGATGGGGTCACCGACCGCCGGACGACAGACCGGCCGGCCGCTTCGCCACGGTACGGGACGTCCACACGGCGGTCGCGAGCAGCGCGGCCGCGGAGACGAGGAACAAGCCTTGGATGCCGATCAGGCCCGACAGCGCGCCGCCGACGACGGGGCCGACCATGTTGCCGAGCGCGAGCGAGCTGCTGTTGAAGCCGAACGCCATGCTCACTTGGTTGTCCGGCGTGTGCCGCCGGATCAGGGCGTTCACCGTCGGGATGAGTCCGCCGACGAAGCAGCCGAGGAAAAACCGGCTGACGAGCAGTTGTCCGACGTTGGCGACAAACGCTTGCGGGATGAACATGATTCCCGCTCCGAGCAGCGAGAAGAGCAAGATTTTGGGCGCGCCGAACCGGTCGCTGAAGCGGCCGAGGATCGGCGCGCACACCATGTTGGAGAAGCCCGTGACGGAGCCGACGAACCCGGACCAGAACGCCAGGTTTTCCGTCGTGCCGTGCAGGTGGTGCACGTAGATCGGAATGAGCGTCATCGGACTCAGCATGGCGAACTGGATGAGGAACGTTACGGTGAACAGGGCGGGCAGCTGCGGGATTCCCGCGAGCTGGCGAAAGCCTTGCGCGAGGCTGACGCTCGGCGCGGTACGGGCGGCGGCGCGGTCGAAGTTTTCCTTTACGAGAATCCAAGAGACCGTAGAGGCGAGAAAGAGCAGCGTCCCGGTAATATAGAAGATCGGCCTGTAGCCGAACGTGTCCGCCATCAGCCCGCCGATCAGCGGCCCGAGGATGGCGCCGGCGGTTCCGCCGGACTGGAGCGTGCCCATCGCGAAGCCCATCTTGTCCTTCGGCGTCGTCGCGGAGACGAGCGAGACGGCGGCGGGGGAAAAGCCCGAAATGACGCCGTTCATCAGCCGAAGCAGCAGCAGATGCAGCGGCGTGGCGGCGAAGCCCATCAGCACCATGACGACGGACATGCCGAAGCCCGAACGAAGCAGCATGACCTTGCGCCCGTAGCGGTCCGAGAGCTTTCCCCACAAGGGCTGAAAGAAGAACGAGGTGACGAAGTTCGCCGCGAAGATGAAGCCCGCCCAGACGCCGATCTCATGTTCGCCCCGAACGCCGAGGTCCTGCTGGAGATACAGGGAGAGAAACGGGGTAATCATCGTCATGCCTGCCATGACCAGAAAATTGCCGAACCACAGCACGGCGAGGTTGATTTTCCAACGCTGCATTCCCGCGACCTCCGGATGCCAGATTTGCCCAAACGGTACCAGTATACCACACGCGCAATACCCGGGCGGAAACGGCAACCGTCCGGTCAGAGCCGTTTGTCATAGGATTGTCATACTCGCCGGGGCATGGAAGGTTGTGGGTGCCAACCAAAAAGGGCATAATGGTACAGAACGAACGTATCGGAACTCGTTTACTTTATTACGTCAAAGGGGACGCTCCACGATGAATGACCGCTTCTTGCGCGCTTGCCGCCGCGAGCCCGTCGATCGGGTGCCCGTCTGGTACATGCGCCAGGCCGGGCGGTACGACCCCGACTACCGCAAGATCAAGGAAAAATATACGCTGCTGGAAATCTGCCGGCAGCCGGAGCTCGCGGCCGAGGTGACGATGATGCCCGTGCGCAAGCTGGGTGTCGACGCGGCCATCCTGTATTCCGACATCATGAACCCCGTCGCGTCGATCGGCATCGATTTCGACATCGTCAAAGACATCGGGCCCGTCATCCACAATCCGGTGCGGTCGGCCGCGGACGTCGATCGGCTGAAGCCGGTTGACCCGGAAGGCGATCTGGGCCACGTGCTGGAGACGATCCGCATTCTGGACCGGGAGCTGGGTGTGCCTCTCATCTCGTTCGCCGGCGCTCCGTTCACGCTTGCCAGCTATCTCGTGGAGGGCAAGCCTTCGAAGTCATACATGCGGACGAAGGCGCTCATGTACGGAGATCCCGAGACCTGGCACAAGCTGATGGGCAAACTCGCCGACATGGCCGCCGCTTATTTGCGGGCGCATGCCGCCGCGGGCGCGAAGGCGGTGCAGCTGTTCGACAGCTGGGTCGGATCGCTCGCGCCGCACGATTTCGCCGCGTTCGTGCAGCCGCACGTTGAGAGCATCTTCGCTCAACTCGCGGACTTGTCGCTGCCGAAGATCTATTTCCCGGGCGTGAGCTCGGGCGAGCTGCTGCCGCTGCTGACCGACCTGCGCGCGGACGTCGTCGGCCTCGACTGGCGCGTGCCGCTATCCGAAGGCCGCCGCCGCACCGGCGGACGGTTCGCGGTTCAGGGCAATTTGGACCCGTATGTCCTTACCGCGCCGATGGACGTCATCCAGGCGCACGCCCGCCGACTCGTCGACGAGGGTACGCGGGAGCCCGGTTTCATTTTTAACCTGGGCCACGGATTGTATCCCGAAGCGTCGCTCGACAAGCTCCGGGAGTTGACGGAGTATGTGCACGCATATTCGGCCCAAAAGCTATCATCCTCGGAGGTGTCGTCATGAGCGAAACCCGACGCGCGATCGGCGTGCTGGTCATGTCCTACGGAACGCCGGAGAGTCTGGAAGGCGTGGAGGCGTATTATACGCACATTCGCAGAGGCCATCCCCCGACGGCAGAGCAGCTTGAAGATTTGACCTCGCGGTACCGGGCCATCGTGGGCGGGGTGTTTCCGCTGCGCGAAAACACGAACCGTCAGGTCGACGCCCTGCAGCGGACGCTGGACGAAACGGCGGGCGCCGGCAAGTACGTCTGCTACCAAGGTCTGAAACATGCGTCTCCGCTTATCGAGGACGGCATCGCGGCGATGGCCGCGGATGGCATCGCCGAAGCGATCGGCGTCGTGTTGACGCCGCAGTACTCGGCGATGAGCGTGGGCGGCTACATGAAGCGGGCGAAAGAAGAGGCCGACAAGCGGGGGATTCGCTTCGCCGCGATCGAGAGCTACCATCTGCATCCGGCGCTCATCTCGGCGCTTGAGCAGCGCGTGCGGGGCGGGCTGGACAAGCTGGGCAACGAGGCGTCCGAGGCGCTTGTGCTGTTCAGCGCGCACAGCCTGCCGGCCAAAATCCTGGAAACGAACGATCCCTATCAGGATCAGCTGCTGGAAACGTCCCGCGCGGTCGCCGAGGCGGCCGGCGTGCAGCGCTGGCAGTTCACGTGGCAGAGCGCCGGCCAGACCGGCCAGCCTTGGCTCGGGCCGGACATTCTGGACACGCTCGAGACGCTGGCCAAAGAAGGCGTGCGCGCGGTGCTGGTGACGCCGGTCGGCTTCGTGTCGGATCATCTCGAGGTGCTGTACGACATCGACCTCGAAGCGAAGCGGCAGGCGGAAGAGCTGGGCGTCCGGCTCGAGCGGATCGACATGCTGAACGACGACGGACAATACATGCAAGCATTGGCCGAGACGGTGATCGCGGCCGACGAAGGGCTGCGTTCGGACGCGGCAAAGGAGGGTGGCGTATGAGCGGGAAAGAGCTGCGTGTCGCGATAGTCGGCGGCGGGCTCACCGGCCTCAGCGCCGCTTTTTACTTGAAGCGGCTCGGCAGGGAGGCGGGACGCACCGTGGACGTGACGGTGCTCGAGGCGTCGGACCGGCTCGGGGGCAAGGTGAACACGCTGCGCAAGGACGGCTTCGTCATCGAGCGCGGCCCGGATTCGTTCCTCGGGCGCAAGCTGCCGATGCTGCATTTGGCGCGCGAGCTCGGACTGCTGGACGAGTTGGTCGGCACGAATCCGGCCGCCGTGAAAACGTATCTGGCGAACGGAGGCCGGCTGGTTCCGATGCCGAAGGGCATGAACCTCGGCATCCCGAACGAGCTGGGCGCCTTCGCGCGCAACAGCGTCGTGTCGCCCCACGGCAAGCTGCGGGCGCTGGACGAGCTCCGCATCCCGCCGCGCGAAGGCGGCGGCGACGAGTCGGTCGGCGCCTTCCTCGAGCGCCGGCTCGGCAAGGAGATGGTCGAACGCATCGCGGAGCCGCTGCTGGCGGGCATCCATGCGGGCGACCTCTATGCGCTTGGCCTGGAGGCGACCTTCCCGCAGTTCGCCGATATGGAGCGCCGTTACGGCAGCGTCATCCGCGGCATGATGGAGGCGCGTCAGTCGGCGCCGACGGCGGGCGCGAAGGCGGCTGCCGCCCGTTCGGCCGCGGTTGGCGGCGCCAGCGTGCCGCCGACGGCGTTTCTGACGTTCCGCAGCGGGTTGTCCGTCCTCATTGAGACGCTTGCGGCGCGGCTTCGCGCGGAGAGTGCCGACATACGGCTGGGCGCCCGCGTGAAAGGGCTGGAAAAAGCAGCGCCGGAGACGGCGGACGCGGCACCGGCCTACCGTTTGCGTCTCGCGGACGGCGCCGTGCTGGACGCCGATGCGGTGCTGTTCGCGCTGCCGGCGTTCGCGACGTCGCCGCTGCTCGCGCCTCATGCCGACGCGAGCGCCCTCGACGCGATCCGCTACGTCTCGGTCGCCAACGTCGTGTTCGCCTACGACGACGATCGCCGGTTCAACCACAAGCTGGACGGCTCCGGCTTCCTCGTGCCCCATTCGGAAGGGCGGACGATCACGGCCAGTACCTGGACGTCGTCCAAATGGCGGCATACGGCGCCGGCGGGCAAGCGGCTCGTCCGCTGCTATGTCGGCTGGGCCGGCGACGAATCGGCCGTGGAGCTGCCGGACGACGAGATGACCGCAGCCGTGCAGCGTGATCTCTACGAGCTTATGGGATTGACGGCGGAGCCCGCCTTCGTCGAGATCACGCGGCTGCGCCACTCGATGCCGCAGTATCCGGTCGGCCATGTCGAGCGGATCGCGGCGTTCCGGGCGGGGCTCGCCGAGCGGTTGCCCGGCGTCCTGGCCACCGGCCACGCGTTCGGCGGCGTCGGCTTGCCCGACTGCGTCGAGCAGGGCCGCGCGGCGGCCGAGGAGCTGCTCGCGCTGCGTGTGTGACGCCAAAGGATTCAACAAAAAAGAAGGGCTGTCTCATCAGGTTGTAATTGGGCTCGAGAGTCAGCAGCGCTGTTTTCAACGCTGCTTAATTGGAAATAATTGACGATCTTCCATTCAGGACGGCTGCCTCTGACGCGTGGCAATCTGCGAGGCTGGTTTCGAACGAATCGGTTGGGTCTTCGTGAATATTCGTCGGATTCAGGCCGATGGTTCGCCACTGGTGTATGCCATTCGGCCTTGTTTGCGCTCGGTTCGTGTCGCTCAGTAAAATAGTTGCATTCGTACATCTATTTAGGGTCACTTCGGGAGGGTGGAACGGTTTACTTGTAAAAGTGCATCTAATTTATCGTAAATCCGTCCTATACGTAGAAAACGGACGATCTAGTTGTACGATTGCAACTAAATGACCGTGAAGAAGGAAATATAGCAAAATTAGATGTACATTTGCACCTAAATCGTTGGATGCGGATAGGCAACACGGAAAACGGATGCCGATGTTTTATGCGTCGCGTCATGCCGAAGGTAAGCTTGGAGGTCGGATGGCTTTTGCTTGCCCATCATTTGTTGAAGGCAGCGGATCGAAAGCGAGGAATGGCGGTGCAGGGATCATCTCCCCAACACCGCCATTCCTTCGTTTTTATACGTTTAGCTGTCTGTCCCGTGAACAGACTTACATTTGAGACTCCCTCTTCTTTTTTGGCGTGGTTTGGCGTGGGCTGTATGGCTACAGCTGCACGCAGGGCGCCCCTCGCTCGCTGTAAACCCGAAAAACTCGGGCTACATTCCCGGCCCGGTCACCTTCGCCCCCTAAGCCACGCCGTACGTGATCTTTTGCACCAAGTATGCGAGCTTCTCGGACATGAATCCGTCGTCTACCTGCGCGTACGCCTCGGGCGTGAACAACTGAAGCTTCTTGATCTGATAGTAGTCCCAGAGCGCCGCGGACAGCGTCAGATGATGCTTCATTAGCGAGGACGGATCGATCAGCTCGCGGAACATCGCCTCGTCCTGAAGGATGACCAGCGTCGCGTTCAAGCGATGAAACACGCCGACGTCCATCCCTTTCTCATAGAACGCCCGCAGCCGCTCGTTGCGGCTGCCGATCGCCGCGTTCAGCACCGCGAAGAAGGCCGGGTAGCCGTCGCGCAGGTCGTTCATGAACGGATCGCTGCCGTAGTTGGCGATATGCAGGCTCCGGGCGAACGACTGCTGGAACCGGACGGCATACGACACGCTGTCGTCCGGAAGCTCGCTTAGGTCCTTCTCGATGACGACATCGATGAACATTTGCACGAGCATTTCGATGATTTCGTCCTTGGAGCTGAAGTATTTATATAAAGTCGCCTTGGAGATGTCCATATGCTTGGCGAAGTCGTCCATCCGCAGCTGCTGGAATCCGACCGACTTGATCGGATGGAGCAGCTTGGCGGCGAGCTTGCGTTTGCAGTCGGGATCGGAGTAGCGCCAGCCCGCGCTCGCTTGTTCTTCGCTTTTCATCACGTCGCACACTCCTTCTACTTTCCTTCAGTATAAACAAATCCGCCAGGAAGGTAAACGACATGTACGAACTATACTGATATTGGTTAAAATAGTTTACATTGTTCAGGTTGTGTAGTATGATCAGTTCACCATACAGAGATCTGCAAGGATAGGGGAGAAAACGATGACTCAAAAGCAGGACGTCGGCCAAGTGCGGTTTTGGCCGATCATGGCCGCCATTTTCTTCGGCTCGTTCCTCAGCATTCTCGGCATCAGCACGATCAACATCGCGCTGCCGCTGCTCATGGAGGACTTTCATGCCGGCCTGAACACGATTCAATGGGTACTGACGGGCTTTATGCTGTCGCTTGGCGTCGTCGCGCCGCTCACGGGTTGGCTCGGGGACCGGTTCGGCTACAAAAAGGTGTATTTGCTCGCGATGGCGGGCTTCACGTTGACCTCGCTGCTCTGCGCGCTGGCCTGGAACGACGTTTCGCTAATCGCCTTCCGCATTTTGCAGGGCGCGTTCAGCGGACTCGTGCTGCCCGCGACGATGACGATCATCTTCCAGATTATTCCCCGGGAAAAGCAGGCATTCGCCGTCAGCATCTGGATGCTGTCCGCCATGCTGGCGCCTGCGTTCGGGCCGACGATCAGCGGCTGGCTCATCGAGAGCTTCAGCTGGCGGTGGCTGTTCTACATGAACTTGCCGATCGGGCTCGTGGCCATCGTCTTTATCGTCGGGATGATCCCGAACTATCGGCTCAGCACCGGCAAGAAGCTGGACAAATCGGGACTCGCCGCCGTCGTCGTCAGCAGCGCGTCGCTGCTCGTCGCGCTGAGCGAGGGCCGGCTGTGGGGGTGGACGTCCTGGCGCACGCTCGGCTTGCTGGCGCTCGGGCTCGTTGCGCTCGTCCTGTTCGTCGTCCGCGAGCTGTACGCCAAGGAACCTCTGCTCGATTTGCGGGTCATGCGGAACGGCCGCTACGCCTTCACGCTGCTGTCCGGCACGATCATCACGATCAGCCTGTATTCCGGGACGCTGCTCGTGCCGCTGTTCCTCCAGAACGTGCAGCACATCACGCCGCTCGACACCGGCATCATCATGCTTCCGGCTTCGCTCGTCATGGCGCTCACGATGCCGCTCGCCGGCAAGATGTACACGCGCCTGGGGCCGCTCTGGCTGACGGTCGGCGGTCTCGTCCTCATCCTCGTCGGCAGCTACGAGATGACGCACCTAAGCGTAGGTGCCTCGCACGCCTATATTATCTTGTGGATGACGGTCCGCAATATCGGCGTTTCGTTCGCCGCCTCCGCGACAAGCACGGCCGGAATGGAGGACATTCCGCCCTCGCTCTCCGGACATGCGTCCTCCGTCACGAACTGGGTGCGCAACGTCGGCGGATCGTTCGCGATCGCGCTGTTCACCTCGCTGCTCATCTCGCATGCGTCCGACCACGCGGCGAAGCTGACCGCAGCCGGTCCGCAGGCGCAGCCGATCCAATTGCTCGCGTATACGATGGGAGTCAATGACGTCTTCATGGCGGCGACGATCATCGGCGTGCTGGCCGTACCATTCGGCTTGCTGGTGCGCAAGAAGCGAAACGACCGCCACGAGACGCTGGCCCCCGACGTCGGGCAAGAGCAGACGGCTTGACGGACCGGTCCCCTTTTCTATTTACCATCCAGAGCCCCGGCATTCGCCGGGGCTCTTTGCGTTGTCGGACGAAGGAAGAGGAGGAGAAGACAAGACGAGGACTAGACGTTTTTATCCCTTGACTGTGCGAATGAGTTCTTATCCGTCCGCGGAGGGTTTTTTATAATAGAGCTATGGCGGGGCCGTCTTCCTGTTATAATCGGGGGTGTCAGTCAGTCGCGAAGAGAGGAAGGAAGCAGCGCCGATGAGCTTGGGCAAACGCATGTTCACCGCTTTTTTCGTCTTTATCATTCTGCCGCTGTTCGTGCTCGGGACGGTTTCCTATCTGGCTTTTCAGCATATCACCGAAAAGAAGTATACCGAACAGATGGAGCTATCCATGAACGCCATCGGCCGCAACCTGAACAACATGATCAAGGAAGCCAACTATTTCTCCGACTTTTGGGTGACGACCGAAGACAGCGTCGAGAGCGTCAAGCAATCGATCGTCCCGGAGCGGGGCAAGTCGGCCGGAGGAGACAACACCTACGACGATCTGGTCGAAAAGCAGAAGCTGACCCGGCGCGTGCTGCTTACGTACCCGGGCATCAAATCGGTTACCATGTATCGCAACAACGGGCGGGTCGTCAGCGTGGACTTTATCCAGGACCAGCCGATCCCGATCCGCGATCTGCAGACGAACCCGATCTACCAGGAGGTGCTCCGGAAAAACGGCGCCCCCGTCTGGATCGGCCCGAACGAGGACCGCGAACTGACGGGGATCAACAATCTGTTCACGCAGATCCGCGTCGTGCTCGATATCAATACGCTGCAGTCTCAGGGCATTCTCGTCATCCGGTTCCAAATGAACGAATTGAACCGCACCTTCGAATTTTACAACACTGAAGGCCGGGAGGACCGCCGCTATCTCATCGTCGGACGCGGAGGCACGGTCGTCTATGACAGCCATAAAACGATGGAGGGCCATCCGTTCCAGAAGGAGATGGACCGGGATGGCAAGCTCGATCTGAAGCGCAACTTCGAAACGAAAACGATGACGTTCGACGGCCAGAAGAGCCTCGTTTCCGTTCACAATCTCGGGGACATCCAGCGGCTCGGCACCGGCGACTGGACACTCGTCACTGTGACGAACTGGAAATACCTGTCCGGCGACATGGCGGTAATGCTCCGCTGGGTCGTCCTGATCACGGCGGCGTGCATTGCCTGCGCCCTCATTTTCAACCTGATGTTCATCCGCCGGACCGTCCATTTCTTCGTCCGCGTGGCCAACGCCATGCGCCGGGTGGAGCGGGGCGACCTGACGACCCGCGTGCCGGTCGAGGGCAACGACGAGACGGTCATTCTCGCCAAAGGTTTCAACAGCCTGGTTGGGCGGGTGTCCGAACTGCTAGACGACGTGACGAAGGAACAGCGGCGCAAGCGCAAAGCCGAGATGATGCTGCTGCAGGCGCAGATCAAGCCGCACTTTTTGTTTAACGCGCTGGAATCCATCAACATCCTGGCGGTGCAAAACGAAGGGCGCAAGGTAAGCAAGATGGTGCAGCGGCTCGGCAACATTTTCCGCATCAGCATCCAGCAGAAAGAAGAGATCCGCATCGAGCAGGAGCTGGAGCATTTGCGAAGCTATCTGGAAATCCAGAAGTTTCGCTTCGAGGAGCTGTTCGACTACGAGATCGACGTGCCCGCCGACCTGCTGCCGCATCCGATCCTGAAGCTCACGCTGCAGCCGCTCGTTGAGAACAGCATCCAGCACGGCTTCGAGGGCATCGACTACTTCGGCCGCATCACCGTGCGCGCGAGAGAGGAGAACGGCAACATCGCCTTCTATGTGGAGGACAACGGCATCGGCATTCCGCACGAGCAGCTGGCGAA
Organism: Cohnella baijiui; assembly: GCF_020731285.1. Taxonomy (GTDB): domain Bacteria; phylum Bacillota; class Bacilli; order Paenibacillales; family Paenibacillaceae; genus Cohnella. Next base: position 3,904 of record NZ_JAJFOW010000010.1, on the reverse strand, counting down.
GTTCGCCTCGAGCGGGGTGACGACGCTGGAGCAGATGTACGAGGAATCGCCGGAGACGGGCGAGCGGCGCGGGCTTGGGGTCGGCAACGTGGCCGACCGGCTGCGGATCCACTACGGAGCGGGGTACGGCCTGTTCCTGTGCAGCTCGCCCGGCCAAGGCACCGTGATCAAATGCGTCATACCGATGCAAGCGGGGAGTGAAACGGATGAAGCTAAAGGCGCTATTGGTGGATGACGAGATCCACATTCTCAAAAACTTGCAGGCGGTCGTCCCCTGGGACGAGCTCGGCGTGGAGGTGGTCGAGACGGCGCGCAACGGCGAGCAAGCGCTCGAGGCGGCGCGCACGCACCAGCCGGAGCTGATCCTGTGCGACATCCGCATGCCGGTCATGGACGGCATCGCCTTTTTAAGCGCGTTGCGGGAGCTGAACTCCGACGCCGAGGTCATCATGATGACGGGCTACCAGGACTTCAGCTATGTGCGTTCCGTGATCCGCTACGAGGTGCGGGACTACATCCTGAAGCCAATCGACTACGACGAGCTGGGGCAGACGATCAGCCGGCTTGCCGACGGCATCCGGGAGCGGAAGACCGAGCAGCAGACGATTCAGCGCGAATGGCGGCAAGTGTTTCATTTGGCATACGAGAAAGTGCTTTACGACCTGTTAATCGACGTAGGCGGAAGCTCGGCGCGGCCGTTCCTCAAGCTGCACGAGCTGTCCGGCGAGGATTTGACCTTCGCGATGATGCTGGTTGACGTCGCGGACTACTCCAAAAAGGAGCGCAATTGGGACGAGAAGGAACGCAAGCTGTGGAACTTCGCGGTCCACAACATCCTGCAGGAAAATCTCGGCCAGCTCGGCATTCCGTATTCGGTGCTCCAGGTGCGCAGCGGCGAATGGTGCGTGCTGGTCGAGCGGATCCCGCCGGAGACGTTCGACCGCGAGGAGTGCGAAGGATGGGGCAACCGGCTACGGGACGCGGTCTCCCGATTTCTGAAGCTTAGCATTCGCGTCGCGCTTCATCCGGCTCCCGTCTCGCTCGATCGGCTCGCCCGCACTTACAAAAACTTGCAGCGCTCGCTCAGCCTGAACGCCGGACTGGAAGAGACGATCATCGTCCCCGAGAAGGTCAAAGGACAGCCGGACGCTTCGCAGCGGCTGTGGGACCGCATCGAGGAGATGGTGACGGGGCTGAAGCGCTGCGACCGGCGCAAGACGGAAGCCGCCCTGCGCGAGCTGAATGAAAGCTTCCGGCAGCTGCCGGACGCGTCCTACGAGCGGGTGCAGCCGATCCTGCATTATCTTTGCCTCCATCTGCTCCGGGAGATGCGGGCGATGGATGTCATCGGTCCGGACGACGAATCCGCTTTTTGGAGTCAAATCGACCGCAATCCGGGCATCCGGGAAACGCTGGCGGTCATCAACCGGCTCGTCGACCGCTCCATCGACAGCGTCATGAAGAAAAAGACGAGCGACGTGCTCATGCTGTCCGCCAAGGACTACATCGAGCGGAATCTGTCGTCGGACCTCTGCATCGATACGTTGGCCGACTATCTCGGCATCAGCGGCAGCTATTTCAGTCTGCTCTTCAAGCAGCATTTCAACGAGACGTTCGTAGAGTACGTGACGAAGCAGCGGATGGAAATGGCCAAATCGCTGCTCGCCATCAGCGACAAAAGCGTCACGGCCATCGGACAGATGGTCGGCTACGCGGAACGGCGGTATTTTACGCGGGTATTCAGCAAGTACACCGGCTTGCTTCCGTCCGAATACCGCGAACAAGCTCAAAATCATACGGATCAACCGATTCTTACCGAATGGATCGAAAAGGAGCTGCGGGGATGACGAACAAAGGTACCGATTGGCGGCAACTGGATTTGAAGCAAAAGATCGGTCAGCTGTTCCTGTGCGGGTTCGACGGTCTTGAGCCGACCGAAGGCATCGTGAAGCTGATCGAGGATTACGGCTTGGGCGGAATCGTCTATTTTCGCCGCAACCTGAAGGACGCGGGACAAGTAGCGGCACTCTCGGCCGCCCTGCAATCCCATGCGGAAGTGCCGCTCTTTACGACGATCGACCAGGAAGGCGGCATGGTCGTCCGGTTGGAGGAAGGCGTGACGGTCATGCCGGGCAACATGGCGGTCGGCGCGGCCTCGAATCCGGAGCTCGCCTACGAGGCGGCCAAGCGGGCGGGGGCCGAGCTGCGCGAAATCGGCGTGAACGTCAACTTCGCGCCCTGTCTCGACGTGAACAACAATCCCCGCAACCCGGTCATCGGCGTCCGGTCGTACGGCGAGGAGCCGCAGTCCGTGGCGGTGCTGGGCGAAGCGCAAATCCGCGGCTATCAGGAAAGCGGCGTCGTCGCCGTGGCCAAGCATTTTCCGGGTCATGGCGACACCGCCTCGGACTCGCACCTCGAGCTGCCGGTCGTCCCGCATAGCCGGGATCGGCTGGACGCCGTCGAGCTCGTGCCGTTCCGCGCGGCTATCGCGGCGGGCGTCGACGCAATCATGACGGCGCACGTCGTGTTTCCGGCTTACGAGCCGGACCATGTGCCGGCCACGCTTTCGCGCCGAATCCTGACGGGTCTGCTGCGGGAGCAGCTCGGCTACGAAGGCGTCATCGTCACGGACTGTCTCGAGATGAACGCGATCTCCGAGACGCTGGGCGTGGCGCGCGGCGCGGTGGAGGCGGTCAAAGGCGGAGCGGACCTGATTCTCGTCAGCCACCGGCTGGAGCGTCAGATCGCGGCGCTCGAAGCGGTTTGCGAGGCGGTGCTGGCCGGCGAAATTCCGGAGTCCCGGATCGACGACGCCGTGCGTCGGGTATGGACGCTGAAGGAGAAGAGAGGGCTGTTCGCAGACGCGCGCCCGGTCGCGCCCGATCGCCCGCGCGCCGAAGAAGTGTCCCGGCTGCTGAGCGAGCGGGCCGTGACCGTCGTCAAGGGCGGAGACCGGCTGCCGCTGCGCAAGGATGGGCGCACGCTCGTCGTCTGGGCGGAAGCGCGCCGGGGAACCGAGGTCATCGAGGTCATCCATCAGGTATGGACGCTCGGCGCCGCGCTCGCCGCCGAAGGCTACGACGTGGTCGAGCGGCGCGTCGGCCTCGATCCGGCGCCCGAGGAGACGGAGGAAACGCTGGCCGCGGCGGCCGGCGCGGACACGATCGTCTTCGCCTCCTACGATGCCGCTTTTTATCCGCAGCAGGTCGCGCTCATCCGTGCGCTCGGCGAACTCGAGGGCAAGACGGTTGTGCTGGTTGCCACCCGCACGCCTTACGATCTGCTGGAGGCGACGGCGGTCCCCGCGTACCTGTGCACGTACGAGAACAAGCCGACGATGATGTCGGCCGCCGCCGGCGTCCTGTCCGGGCGGCTGCCGGCAAAGGGGCGCCAGCCCGTCACGATCGGCGACTACCCGCGCGCGCGTTGAGCGCATAGGTGCTCGCATTTCGGCGCGGCAACGAACATCGAAGCGAGGGCCTTCGGTTCCCGACTTTGTCGGGGCCGGAGGCTTTTTGCTTGCACTGGGGGACTAGGGCAGGGAAGGTGTCGGTCGGGGGCGGCGGGGAGATTGGGACAAAGCGTACCGTACATGGCGCTAAGGGAGGGCTAAGTTGACGAGTGTGCGGTAATCGGTACCGCACATGCAGCTAGGAAAGAGCGAGTTAGGCGAATGTACTGTAAAGAGTTCCGTACATACCGTGTGTGTGGGGCTCGGATGACGGATGTACTGTAAAAAGTACCGTACATACCGTGTGTGGGGGGCTCGGAAGACAGATGTACTGTAAAAAGTACCGTACATACCGTGTGCGTGGGGCTCGGAAGACAGATGTACTGTAAAAAGTTCCGTACATACCGTGTGTGGGGGGCTCGGAAGACAGATGTACTGTAAAAAGTACCG
>NZ_JAJFOW010000001.1 GCF_020731285.1 Cohnella baijiui | reverse complement strand
GCGGCGGCGGCTACCAAGGCAACCGTCCGCAAGGCCAAGGCGGCGGCGGATACCAGGGCAACCGTCCGCAGGGCGGCGGCTTCGGCGGCGGACGCGGTCCCGCTCCCGCGCCGGCGCCGGTGCAAACGGGTCGCGGCGGCCAAGGCGGCGGCGCGCGCCCGGGCGGTCCGGGTCGCGGCGACAACCGCGGCGGTTCCCGCGAAGGCGGCGATTTCAACCGCAACAACGGCGGCGCGAAGCGCAAGGACGACTTCGGCAGACGGTTCGATGAAAATAACCGGGGCGGCCCGCGCAAAGGCAAAGGCGGCAAAAACGCCAAGGGTCGCAACAACCTGCCTCCGCGCGAGAAGATCGACAACACGCCGAAGAAGATCATCGTCCGCGGCGAAATGACGGTCGGCGACCTCGCCAAGCTGCTGCACAAGGACGCGGCTGAAGTCATTAAGAAGCTGTTCATGATGGGCGTCATGGCGACCATCAACCAGGACCTCGATCTCGATACGATCCTGCTCGTCGCGGGCGAGTTCAACGTCGAGACCGAAGTCAAAATCGTCGTCGAGGACACGAACTTCGAGACGATCGAGGAGAACGACGACGAAACTGCGCTCATCAGCCGTCCGCCGGTCGTGACGATCATGGGTCACGTCGACCACGGGAAAACGACGCTGCTGGACGCGATCCGCGAAACGCAGGTCGCGAGCGGCGAAGCCGGCGGCATCACCCAGCATATCGGCGCCTACCAAGTCGAAGTGCACGGCAAGAAGATCACGTTCCTGGATACCCCGGGCCACGAAGCGTTCACGACGATGCGCGCACGGGGCGCCCAGGTGACCGATATTACGATTCTCGTCGTCGCGGCCGACGACGGCGTCATGCCGCAAACGGTCGAAGCGATCAACCATGCCAAAGCCGCGAACGTGCCGATCATCGTCGCGGTGAACAAGATCGACAAGCCGGGCGCGAACCCGGACAAGGTCAAGCAAGAGCTGACCGAATACGGTCTCGTCCAAGAGTCCTGGGGCGGCGATACGATCTTCGTCGAGCTGTCGGCCAAGCAGCGCATCAACCTGGACGGCCTGCTCGAGATGATCCTGCTCGTATCCGAAGTGAACGACTACAAGGCGAACCCGGACAAACGGGCGCGCGGTACGGTCATCGAAGCCGAGCTCGACAAGGGCAAAGGCCCGATCGCCCGCATCCTCGTCCAAAACGGCACGCTTAAGGTCGGCGATGCCTTCGTTGCGGGCGACTGCTTCGGCCGGATCCGCGCGATGACGAACGACCGCGGACGCCGCGTCAAGGAAGCCGGACCTTCCACGCCGGTCGAGATCACGGGTCTCACCGAAGTGCCGCAAGCCGGCGATCCGTTCATGGTGTTCGAAGACGAGCGCAAGGCGCGCGAAATCGCCGACAAGCGCGCGATCAAGACGCGCCAGGAAACGATGAAGTCGAACCAAAAGGTCACGCTGGACGATCTGTTCAACAAGATCAAGGAAGGCGAGATCAAGGACCTGAACGTCATTCTGAAGGCCGACGTGCAGGGCTCGCTCGAAGCGCTCAAGGGCTCGCTCGAGAAGATCGATATCGAAGGCGTCCGCGTCAAGACGATCCACAGCGGCGTCGGCGCGATCACCGAGTCGGACATTTCGCTCGCGCTCGCTTCGGCGGCGATCGTCATCGGCTTCAACGTCCGTCCGGAGCCTCGCGCGGCTGCGACGGCCGAACAGGAGAAGGTCGACGTCCGCCTGCACCGCATCATCTACAAGGTGATCGAAGAGATCGAGCAGGCGATGAAGGGCATGCTGGATCCGGTGTTCAAGGAAAAGATCATCGGCCACGCGGAAGTGCGCGAGACGTTCAAGGTCAGCAAAGTCGGCACGATCGCCGGCTGCATGGTCACGGACGGCAAAGTCACCCGCAACGCCGAAGTGCGTCTCGTCCGCGGCGGGGTCGTCGTCTACGAAGGCAAGATCGACTCCCTCAAGCGGTTCAAGGATGACGCGAAAGAAGTTACGGAAGGCTACGAGTGCGGCATTACGCTCGAGAAGTACAACGACATTCAGCAAGGCGACGTCATCGAAGCGTTCGTCATGGAGTCGGTCGAGCGCTAATCCGTTCTCGAGGCCAGCATAAACGAGGTGAACGGAAATGGCTAAATTCCGCGTCGGCCGGGTCGGCGAACAGATCAAGAAGGAGATCAGCTCCCTCATTCAGACGGAGCTGAAGGATCCCCGCATCGGATTCATCACGGTCACGGGCGTGGATGTCACGAACGATCTGTCGCTGGCTCGGGTGTACCTGAGCATCCTCGGCAGCGAAGAGCAGCGGGAAGCGACCCTCCATGCCCTGGGCAAGGCGAAGGGCTTCCTCCGCTCGGAGCTGGGCCGCCGGATGCGGCTCAGGCATACGCCGGAGATCGAATTCCGATTCGACAGCTCGATCGAGTACGGCAGCCATATCGAGGCGCTGCTGCAAGAGATCAACCGGGGAGCGCCGAACGCATGAGCGCACCGAAAGGAAACGTCCCTTTGACGAAGGCAGCGGGCGGCGGAGACGCCGCCCTCTCCTCGTGGGCGGAGCAGTTGGCGTCGGCCCTCCGGTTCATCCGCGAGCGCGACGACTTTCTTGTCGTGTCCCACGTTCAGCCGGACGGCGACGCGATCAGCTCGACGATCGCGATCGGCTGGCTGCTGGAACGGCTAGGCAAAACGCATACGATGTACAACGACGGGCCGGTGCCTTCCCGATTGGGCTATCTGTGGGGGAGCGATCGGATTCGCACGCTCGCGTCGGGCAAGCCCGACCGCACTTATCAATCGATCATCGCCGTCGACTGCGCGGACTTTTCCCGCGTAGGCGGAGCTAAAGACCTGTTTGCTCCGGATGCGGAGCTGCTCAACATCGATCATCATCCGACGAACGACGCCTTCGGCGCGGCGAACCTGCTCCGCTTCGACGCGGCGGCCACCGCCGAAATCTTGTACGAGCTGCTCGAAGCCTCTCCGGTCGAACTGGACGCAGACGCGGCGACCGCCCTCTATACCGGGATGCTGACGGATACCGGCGGCTTCCGCTATTCGAACACCAGTCCGCTGGTGCTCGCGATCGCCTCCAAGCTCGTCGCCCTCGGCGTGAACGGGCCGGAGCTGGCGGAGCTGCTGCTGGAGCGGATGACGATGCCGCAGATGCTGCTGGTGCAGCGGGCGCTTGCACGGCTGACGTTCAGCCCCGACCAGCGCATCGGCTGGCTGTGGGTGACGCCGGAGGACATGCAGGAGACAGGCGCGCAAAGCGAAGACCTCGAAGGTCTCGTCAATTATCCGCGGAACATCGAGGGCGTCGAGGTCGGCCTGTTGTTCAAGCAGGTTGGCGACGGCGCCGTCAAGATCAGCATGCGCTCGGCGGGACGCGTGAACGTCGCCGCCGTCGCGCAGCGGTTCGGCGGCGGCGGCCACATTCGCGCCGCCGGCTGTCGCGTGGCCGCTCCGCTCCCGGAAGCGATCTCGCAGGCGGTCGAGGCAATTCGGGAGGCGTTGGATCAAGTATGAGTCACAGCTCGAAAGGGCCGACGCCCGAAGGAGTGCTCGCCGTCTGGAAGCCGGCGGGATGGACGTCCCACGACGTCGTCGCCAAAGTGCGCCGCATCATCGGCGTGAAGCGGATCGGGCATACCGGGACGCTGGATCCAGCCGTCACCGGCGTGCTGCCGATCTGCGTCGGCCGCGCGACCCGAATGGTCGAATATTTGCAAGAGATGCCCAAGACGTACGAAGCGACGCTGAGGCTCGGCGTCGCCACCGATACGGAGGATCTGACGGGCCGGGTCGTCGAAGAGCGGGACGCGAGCCATCTGGATGCTTCGGCCATCTCGGAGGCCGTTCTCTCCTTCGTCGGGGACATCGAGCAGGTACCTCCGATGGTGTCGGCCGTCAAGGTCGACGGCAAGCGGCTGTACGAGCTCGCCAGGGAAGGCGTCACGATCGAACGAAAAGCGCGCCCGGTGACGATCCACGACATCCGGATTCGGGAGATCGAAGCGCCGCTTCCGCAGCCCGAGGTTCGATTCGTCGTTCGCTGCTCCAAAGGCACGTACATTCGCACGCTTTGCGCGGATATCGGGCGCAAGCTGGGCGTGCCGGCGGCGATGGCCGAGCTTCGCCGCGTCGAGAGCGCGGGCCTGGGCGAGTCCGACAGCCTAACGCTCGAAGCGATCGCGGAGCTGCAGCGCGAAGGATCGCTCGCGGACCGGTTCATTCCAGCCGACACGCTGCTTAGCGCAACGCCGCGAACGGTCGCGTCCGGCGCCGCGCCGCTCCACGCGCTGCAAGGCAAGCCTGTCGCGTTTCGCGACCTGGAGCCGCAGCCGGACCGCCCGGGACTGTGGCGGCTGTATCGGGAAGACGGCGTCTTCCTGGGGTTGTTCGAAGCCGAGCGGGAGCGGGGCGTCCTACGCGCCGTCAAAGTATTCCATCCGGATGACGGTCGGGAGAGGGAAGACCGGTAGTCCGAAAAGTGCAGGGGGCTACAGCAGGTGGAACGTTACGAATTATCGCATGCTATCGTATCCGGCCAGACCGCGCTCGCGCAGGGCGCCGCGAAGCCGGAAGGACTATCGCTCGCCATCGGCTTTTTCGACGGGGTCCATCTCGGGCACGCCGAAGTCGTGGGACGCGCAGTCGCGCTCGCCAAAAGCCGGGGGCTGAAGCCGGCCGTGCTGACGTTCGATCCGCACCCGCGCACCATTCTTGGCCAGGACGGCTATCATACCGTACTGACGCCGCTCGAGGACAAGCTTGCGCTGCTCGCTTCGCTCGGGATGGAAGTCGCCTACGTCGTGTCGTTCGACCACGGGTTCGCCGAGGTGTCCGCGGAGCGTTTCGTCAGCGAGCTGCTCCTCCCGCTGGGCGTCCGGACCGCGGTCGTCGGATTCGACTTCAAGTTCGGGCATCGGGGCAGCGGCGACGCGGAGCTGCTGCGCTCGGCGGGCGGCGGCGCGATCGACGTCGAAGTCGTCGAACCGGTATTCCGCAACGGCGCCAAGGTGAGCAGCACGCGCATCCGCGAGATGCTGGCCGAAGGCAAATGCGACGAAGCGGCGCAGCTGCTGGGCCGGCCGTACGCGATTACCGGCGTCGTCGTGCATGGCGATGCGCGGGGGCGGCTGCTCGGGTTCCCGACTGCGAACATGAAGCCGGACGTTCCGTACGTGCTGCCGCGCCACGGCGTCTATGCCGTGACGGTTCACGGTGTCCCCGGAGCGTCCGAGCCGCAAAAAGGCGTCATTAACGTCGGGCTTCGGCCCACGTTCGACGCGCCCGGCGGCCTGCCGAAGCTCGAGACGCATTTGTTCGATTACGAAGGCGATCTGTACGACCGCGAGCTGACCGTCCGATTCCGCGGCTTTCTCCGACCGGAGACGAAGTTCGCTTCGTTCGACGAGCTGAAAGCGCAAATCGGACGGGACGCCGACGAAGCCCGCGCCGCACTCTCGTCGGTGCTGGCCGATGAACGCGGGTAAACGCCACCGGTGAACGGGGGATGGGATTGTAACCGCCCGCCCATCTGTGCTATACTAGATCTCGTTGCGAAGACGGCACGCGCCGATTCGCGGCGACATGAACCTTGGCTTGGCCTCGCGCATTCACCGGCGCCGGCTCGGCCAACGGCGATTCGTCAGACTAACGATTATTGGAGGTGAATAGGATGGCATTGACCCAAGAACGCAAGCAAGAGTTGATCGAGCTGCACAAGACCCACGCAGCGGACACCGGATCCCCGGAAGTCCAAATCGCTATCCTCACGGAGAACATCAACAACTTGACGAACCACTTCCGGGCGCACAAGAAAGACCACCACTCCCGTCGCGGCCTGCTCAAGATGGTCGGCCAACGCCGCAAGCTGTTGGCATACCTGAAGAACAAGGACGTCAAACGGTACAGCGCGCTGATCGAGAAGCTCGGCCTTCGTCGTTAATTCGCACCACCGGAAAGCAACCTGGCCTTGCCGCACGGGAATCGGTCCCGCCGGCGCCGGGTTGCTTTTTTCCGTACTGTCCTCGACCCCCGTAATCGCCGAATCGGACGGAATCCGCTGCCTAAGCAGCCGTCAGGCAGGAAATAATGGGAATAGCGTCGAAAGTACATAAGTCCGACTTAGAGGAGGGATTTGCCATGGAACATCGCGTTGAAATGCAATTGGGCGGCCGTCCGTTCGCGCTCGAGACCGGCAAGCTGGCGAAGCAAGCCAGCGGCGCCGTCGTCGTCCGTTACGGCGACACCGTCGTGCTGTCCACGGTTACCGCATCGCCGGGACCGAAAGATCTCGATTTTTTCCCGTTGACGGTCAACTATGAAGAGAAGCTGTATGCCGTCGGCAAGATCCCGGGCGGATTCATCAAACGGGAAGGACGTCCGAGCGAGAAAGCCATCCTGGCCAGCCGCCTGACGGACCGCCCGATCCGTCCGCTGTTCCCGGAAGGGTTCCGCAACGACGTTCAAATCGTCAACATGGTCATGAGCGTCGACCAGGATTGCTCGCCGGAGATCGCCGCGATGATCGGCACCTCGGCTGCGCTGTCCGTCTCGAACGTGCCGTTTAACGGACCGATCGGCGGTGTGATCGTCGGCCGCATCGACGGTCAGTTCATCGTAAATCCGACGGTTGAGCAGGAAGAGAAGAGCGATATGTACGTGGTCGTCGCCGGTACGCGCGACGCGATCATGATGGTCGAAGCCGAAGCCGACGAGGTGCCGGAAGCCGACGTGCTCGAAGCGATCATGTTCGGCCATGACGAAATCAAGAAGATCGTCGACACGATCGACAAGCTCGTGGCGTCCGCGGGACAGCCGAAGATGGAAGTGAAGCTGCACGCCGTCGACGAAGACGTGGAACGCGACGTGGTCGCCTACGCGCAAGCGCGCTTGGTCGAAGCCGTCCGTATCGAAGAGAAGCATGCGCGCCAGGATGCGATCGACGCGATCAACGCCGAGACCGTCGAACATTTCACGACCCAGTACGCAGATACTCCGGAGAAGCTCGCGGACGTCAAAGAAGTGCTGTACGACATCGTCAAGAACGAAGTTCGCCGCCTGATCACGCACGACAAAGTCCGTCCCGACGGGCGCAAGCCGAGCGAGATCCGCCCGATCTCCGGCGAAGTGTCGCTGCTGCCGCGCACGCACGGCTCCGGCCTGTTCACCCGTGGCCAGACGCAGGCGCTGAGCGTCTGTACGCTCGGTCCGCTGGGCGACGTTCAGATCCTCGACGGCATCGGCCTCGAAGAGTCCAAGCGGTTCATGCACCACTACAATTTCCCGCCGTTCTCCGTCGGCGAAGCGCGCCCGCTGCGCGCGCCGGGACGTCGCGAAATCGGCCACGGAGCGCTCGGCGAACGCGCGCTGCTGAAGGTCATCCCGCCGGAATCCGAGTTCCCGTATACGATCCGTCTCGTTTCCGAAGTGCTCGAATCGAACGGCTCGACGTCCCAGGCGAGCATCTGCGCCAGCACGCTGGCGATGATGGATGCAGGCGTGCCGATCAAGGCGCCGGTCGCGGGCGTGGCGATGGGGCTCATCAAGGACGGCGAACAATTCACCATCCTGACCGACATCCAAGGGATGGAAGACCATCTCGGCGACATGGACTTTAAGGTGGCGGGCACGTCGAAGGGCGTCACGGCGATCCAGATGGACATCAAGATCGACGGCATCGACCGCTCCATCCTGACCCAGTCCCTCGAGCAAGCCAAGGAAGGCCGCATGTTCATCCTCGGCAAAATGCTCGAAGTGATGACCGAGCCGCGCAAGGAACTGAGCAAATACGCGCCGAAAATCATTACGATGCACATCAATCCGGACAAGATCCGCGACGTCATCGGCTCCGGCGGCAAGATCATCAACAAGATCATCGAGGATACCGGCGTCAAGATCGACATCGAGCAGGACGGCACGGTCTATATCGCTTCCGCCGACGCGGCTGCGAACGAGAAAGCCCGCTCCATCATCGAAGGCATCGTGCGCGAAGTCGTCGTGGGCGAGATCTATCTCGGCACCGTCAAACGCATCGAGAAATTCGGAGCCTTCGTCGAAATCCTGCCCGGCAAAGACGGCCTCGTTCACATCTCCCAATTGGCGAACGAGCGCGTAGCCAAAGTGGAGGACGTCTTGAAGATCGGCGACCAACTGCAGGTGAAGGTCACCGAGATCGACGCGATGGGCCGTGTCAATCTGTCCCGCAAGGTGCTGCTGAACGCGGAACAGGTGCCCTCGAACTAAGCCAAACCCCCATAAGCTATTCCACAAAAGAGACCGATTACGTCAGTCTCTTTTTTGTTTTGCGCGAAAATCGGCTAACGGCAACATGCGGCGACCGGACGAGCACGTACATAATCGGGGCGGATTTGGCATAGGATGGAGGCGAGGATTCGATCGGACAAGGACGGTTTTCAGCGCCGATCGGAAATGCACACAGGCCGTCGGCCGGGAGAAAGGAGTGGATGGGAGCGATGAACAAAGCGTTGCCCGCGACGCTCGTCGTCATGCTCGCCCTGCTCGCCAGCGTGCTGGTAGCGGGCAGATACGGTCCGCTCTACAGCTATGTACAGGCGGTCAAGCACGAAGGCTCCGCACAGATCGCTTTCGGAGAGAGCGGCGGTGCGGAAGCGTCCGATCCGCTGTTCGAATGGATCGCACGCGCCGCGGACAAGCAGCGGATCGCGCCGGTGGACGCCGTTGTCGACCGCGTTTGGAAAGCGATCCCCGGCTACAACGGACGGGAGGCGGACGTAGAACGAACGTATGCGCGGGCGAAAGCGATGGGTCTGAGCGCTCAGTCGCCGCCCGACAAGATTCCCTGGGTATACCGCGAGGTGCCGCCGAAGGTCGGACTTTCCGATTTCAAGACATCTCCGGTCTATCGCGGCAATCCGAACAAGCCGATGGTCGGCTTGATGATCAACGTGGCATGGGGGAACGAACACTTGCCCGCGATGCTCGATACGCTGGACCGGGAGCGGGCGAAGGCGACCTTTTTCCTGGACGGCAGCTGGTTGTCGAAAAACGAAGAGACGGCCCGGGAGATTCTGCGGCGCGGACACGAGTTGTCCAACCACGCTTACACGCACAAAAACATGAGCACGCTAAGCGATGACCGGCAACGGGAGGAGATCGCGCGGACGGAAGCGCTGCTGAAGGACAAGCTCGGGGTGCGCAACCGGCTGTTCGCGCCGCCATCCGGGGATTTCGACGGACGGACGGTGCGGATCGCCTCCGAATTCGGACTCACGACGGTGCTTTGGACGCTCGATACGATCGATTGGAAGCTGCCGCCGCCGGACGGTGTCGTGGCCAAGGTCTCGGCGCGCATCCAAGCGGGAAACTTGATCCTGATGCATCCGACGACAACCTCCAAGGCCGCGCTCCAGGGCATGATCCGCGCCATCCGGGCGAAGGGGCTGGAGCCGGGCACCGTTTCCGAGACGCTGTCCCCGAACAGGCGGGACCCAGGCCCGTCGGGAGCGCGATAGACGGCCGGGCGGAGGCGGCGAGCGGACCGATCGGTTGAGTCGGGTGTCGATTTTTGGTATAGTGATATCATTCATCGCTAGGGGGAGAACGGTTGAATAAGTATACGCTGAAGAACGGATTGCGCGTAATGATCGAGACGATACCGACGTGCCGATCGGTTTCGTTCGGCATCTGGGTCAAGACCGGTTCCCGCCACGAGACGCCGGCCGACAACGGGATCTCGCACTTCATCGAGCACATGCTCTTCAAAGGAACGAGCCGCCACTCGGCGAAGGAGATCGCCGACCGCTTCGACGGCATCGGCGGCAACGTCAACGCGTTCACTTCCAAGGAATATACGTGCTATTACGCCAAGGTGCTCGACCAGCACCTGCCGATCGCGGTCGACATTCTGTCGGACATGTTTTTCGAGTCGCAGCTGGCGGACGATGAGCTGTCCAAGGAGAAAAACGTCATCCTCGAAGAGATCTCGATGTACGAGGATACGCCGGACGACACGGTGCACGATCTGGCCTCCAAGGCCGCATACGGCGATCATCCGCTCGCCTACTCGATCCTGGGGACCGCCGAACGCCTGAACGCGATGGGCCCGCAGGATTTGCGCCGCTACATGGCGCAGCAGTACACGGTGGACAACGTCGTCGTGAGCCTGGCGGGCAACGTAGGCGAAGAGGCGCTCGAGCTGCTCGAGCGGCATTTCGGCCGATTCGACGTGCACGCCAATGCCGGCACGCTCGACGTGCCGGCCTTCCGCTCGGACGCTTTGTTTCATCAAAAAAAGACCGAGCAGAACCACCTATGCCTCACGTTCCCGGGCTGCTCGATCGGGGATCCGAAGATGTACGCCATGACGCTGCTGAACAACGCGATCGGAGGCGGCATGAGCTCCCGGCTGTTCCAGGAGATCCGCGAGAAGCGCGGGCTCGCCTATTCGGTCTACTCGTATCACACGTCCTACGCGGACAGCGGGCTGTTTACGGTTTATGCCGGGACGGCGCCTAAGCAGACGCAGGACGTCTACGATTTGACGATGGAGCTGCTGAACGACATTTCGGCCCAAGGTCTCAGCGAAGCCGAGGTCACCCGCGGCAAAGAGCAGCTCAAAGGGAATCTGATCCTCAGCCTCGAGAGCACGAGCAGCCGGATGAACCGGCTGGGCAAGAACGAGCTGATGCTGGGGCGCCATCTGACGCTCGACCAGATGATCGAACGGATCGAAGCGGTCACGATGGACGATGTGAACGACATGATGAGCCGCATGATGAGCGCGCCCGGCGCGCTGGCCGTCGTCGGTTCGCACGAGAAAGTGTTGTCCGGATTAGGGAGGGAATTCGTTGTTTCCAGTTCAACTGAAGCGGCTGCCGGGGAATGAGGACGTCCCGCTGCCGCAGCAAATGTCCGAATGGGCGGCCGGCTTCGATCTGCACGCGGCGGTCGAGTCGCCCCTGACGCTCGCGCCGGGCGCGCGCGCGCTCGTCCCGACCGGGTTCGCCATGGCGATGCCCCGGGAACTCGAAGCGCAGATCCGGCCACGGAGCGGTCTGGCCTTCAAGCACGGCATCACGTGCCTGAATTCGCCGGGCACGATCGACGCGGATTACCGCGGCGAAGTGAAAGTGCTGCTCATCAATTTGGGACAGGAGCCGTTCACGATCGAGCGCGGAGAACGCATCGCGCAAATGGTTTTTCAGCAAGTCCCGCAGATCCGGATCGAAGAGACCGACGAACTGCCCGATACCACTCGCGGCTCAGGCGGGTTCGGCCATACCGGCAAATAACAGCAGCGCCTCCCGGCCTATCGCCGCGGAGGCGTTTTTTGATGCTTTGGCCCCTCGGAAAGCTTCGCTTGTTTCCCTCGAGCTCCCCGGTCGCCCGCGTTATTTAACCTCGCTATATATGCTCGCTATATATAATAGAAGAAACGCGTCGGCCAACAACTTGGCGCCACCCCCGCACCCGCCGTTAGGCGGCTGCATACGATAGGATATGCAAGGAGTAAGCTTTGCCGATCTTGTCGTGAGCGTCGTCGGAGGACCGGGCCAACGGGGCGCGGTTCGACGGTCATGCCCGCAGGCAAGGCGAAAGGAGGAAAGGCGTTCATGCTCACGGGTGTGCAGATCGTGCTTGCGGGCGGCGACGCGAGGCAGCTGGAGGTCATCCGCCGACTGACCGAGCTCGACGCGGCCGTGACGCTGATGGGATTCGATCGGCTCGATACGCCGTTTTCGGGTGTGGTGAAGGGCGAATGGACGCCCGAAGCGCTAAGTTCCGCGCATGCGCTGCTGCTGCCCGCGGTCGGCACGGAGGACGACGGCGCCATCTCCGCGATCTTTACCGACCAGGAATTGAAGTTCACGGAGGCGCACGCCGCCGCGCTGCCCAAGACCTGCAAGATCTACACAGGGATGGCCAAACCGTATTTGCGCCAGCTGTGCGATAGGCTCGGCATCGGTCTCGTCGAGCTGTTCGAACGGGACGACGTGGCGATCTACAATTCGATCCCAACGGCCGAAGGCGCGCTCATGATGGCGATCCAGAACACCGATATTACGATTCACGGTTCGGTCTGCATGGTGCTCGGCATGGGGCGGACCGGGCTGACGATGGCTCGCGTGCTCCAGGGACTGGGCGCCAAAGTGCTCGCCGGCGTGCGCCGGGAGGAGTCGTTTGCGCGGTCCTACGAAATGGGATTCGAGCCATTTTATATAGCCGATATCGCGCGTTTAGCAGGGAATATCGACTTGATTTTTAATACAATTCCGAATATGATAGTCACAGCACAAGTGATCGCCCAACTCCCGCTGCGCGCGGTTATTATCGACCTGGCTTCGAAGCCGGGAGGCACGGATTTCCGCTTCGCCGAGAAGCGAGGCATCAAGGCGCTGCTCGCGCCCGGATTGCCGGGAATCGTCGCCCCCAAGACGGCAGGTCGAATCATCGCGAATAGTGTCTCCCAGATGATTCTGGAGGACCACAAACGGGGGAATACGCCATGAATTGGCAGGGAATCACGGTCGGCTACGCGCTTTCCGGCTCGCATTGCACGCTGCCGGAAGTCATGCCGCAGATCAAGCGCTTCGTCGAAGCCGGCGCGAACGTTGTGCCGGTCGTCAGCCAGTCGATCATGACGACGGATACCCGCTTCGGCGCGTCGGCCCACTGGCAGTCGCAGCTTCTCGAAATGACGGGCAACGAGATCATCAGCACGATCGTCGACGCGGAGCCGCTCGGTCCCTCGAAGAAGTTCGACGTCATGATCATTGCGCCCTGCACGGGAAACACGACCAGCAAGCTGGCCAACGCGATGACGGACGGTCCCGTGCTGATGGCTGCCAAGGCGCAGATGCGCAACGGGCGCCCGCTCGTGCTCGCGATTTCGACGAATGACGGCCTCGGCCTGAACGCGGCCAACATCGCCAAGCTGCTTGTCGCGAAGAACATTTACTTCGTGCCGTTCGGCCAAGACAATCCGACCGCCAAGCCGAATTCGCTGGTGGCCCGCATGGACCTGGCGCTCGAAGCTTGCGAAGCCGCGCTGCAAGGCAAACAACTGCAACCGATGCTCATTGAGCGTTTTCAATACGCTTGAGATCCATTTGCCGCAATGAGGGGAGAAACCACCATGTCGACTCAACCGTTGTTTAACGTCGCCGTCGTAGGAGCTACCGGCGCCGTTGGGGAACAGATTTTGAAACAACTCGCAGAACGAAACTTCCCGATCGCGAAGCTGAAGCTGCTGTCCTCGGCACGTTCCGCCGGGACGAAGATCGCATTCGAAGGCGAAACCTATACCGTAGAAGAAGCGAAGCCCGAGAGCTTCGAAGGCGTACAGATTGCGCTGTTCAGCGCCGGCGGCGACGTCAGCAAAGCGCTCATCCCGCATGCGGTTCGGCACGGCGCCGTCTGCATCGACAATACGAACGCCTACCGGATGGATCCGGAGACGCCGCTTGTCGTTCCGGAAGTCAACCTCGATCAAATCGGCGAACACAAGGGGATTATCGCGAATCCGAACTGCTCTACCATTCAGATGGTGGCAGCGTTGAAGCCGCTGTATGACCGTTACGGCATCTCCCGCATCATCGTCTCGACCTACCAGGCCGTCTCCGGCGCGGGCGCCCGCGCGATCGACGAGATGCTGCGCCAATCCGCCGAAGTGCTGGCGGGCAACGATCCGAAGCCGGACCTACTGCCGGTCGGCTCGCTGCCGGTGAAGCATCAGATCGCTTTTAACGCGATTCCGCAGATCGACAAGTTCCAAGACAACGGCTTCACGCTTGAAGAGATGAAGATGATCCGCGAGACCAAGAAAATTTTGAACGACGAATCGGTCGAAGTGACGGCTACTTGCGTTCGCATCCCGGTTGTCTACGGCCACTCGGAGTCGGTCTATGTCGAACTGAAACAGGACTTCGACGTCGCGGACGTCAAGTCGCTGCTCGCGGATTCTCCGGGCATCGTTCTCGTGGACGATCCGGAACAGCAGCAATATCCGCTCGCGACGGATGCCGCCGGCAAGAACGATGTGTTCGTCGGCCGCGTGAGACGCGATCTGGCGAATCCGCGCGCGTTGAATCTGTGGATCGTTTCCGACAACCTGCTCAAAGGCGCCGCCTGGAATGCGGTACAGATCGCCGAGCACGTCGCCCAGCGCCAAGCCTAATCTCGCTTCAGCTATCGCATCAACGGACGCACTCCTTTCGTTCCGCAGCGGACACCACGGCCAAACTTAACGACGGGAGAAGGAACACGCGATGATCACGGTGCAAAAATTCGGAGGGACGTCGCTGTCGGACGCACACGGTCGGCAGCACGTCCTCCGTCATATTCGGCGGGAACGCGACGCCGGCCGGCAGCTCGTTGTCGTCGTCTCCGCCATGGGACGTCGCGGCGAAGCTTATGCGACGGATACGCTGCTCGACTGGATTCAGGACAACGGCGATTCGCTCCCGGCCAGGGAGAGAGATCTGCTGCTGAGCTGCGGGGAACTCATTTCCGCGGCTACTTTATGCAGTCTCCTGAACGAGTCCGACCTGCCGAGCGTTGCGCTGACCGGCGGCCAAGCTGGCATCCTGACCGACGGCAAGTACGGCTCCGCCCGCATCGTACGGGTCGACCCCGAACGCATCTTGAGCCATCTGAACGAGGGTCGAATCGTCGTCGTCGCGGGGTTCCAAGGGATGACGGAGTCGGGCGAGGTAACGACGCTCGGGCGGGGCGGTAGCGATACGTCCGCCACCGCACTCGGGGCCGCGCTGCATGCCGATGTCGTCGATATCTATACCGACGTCGACGGCATCCTCACCGCCGATCCGCGGCTCGTCCGGGAAGCGCGCCAGCTCGCGGTCGTGAGCTACGAGGAGATTTGCAACATGGCGCATAACGGCGCCAAAGTCATCCATCCCCGGGCCGTAGAGGTCGCAATGAAAGCGGGCGTCCCCGTTCGGGTCCGTTCGACGTTTTCCGATGGGGAAGGGACGCTCGTGACGCATGCCGACATCGCTCGCGGCGAGATCGGCTGGACGGATCGCACCGTTACCGGACTCGCGCACGTCCGCGGCGTGACCCAAATCTCGGTCGAGACGCGGGACGGCCCGTCCGACTTGCAGTTGAGCGTATTCCGCGCGATGGCTTCGAACGGCATCAGCGTCGACTTTATCAACGTGATGCCTGCCGGCGTGCTGTACACGGTGACGGAAGCGGATACCCCGCTCGCCATCAGGCTGCTGCGCGAGATGGGCTTCCACCCCCGGATCACCGGCGGATGCGCCAAAGTGTCGGTCATCGGCGGGGGCATGAACGGCGAACCCGGCGTCATGGCCCGCATCGTCGAGGCGCTCACCGGCCGCGGCATTCCGATTCTGCAATCCGCGGACTCCAACACGACCATCTGGGTGCTGGTATCCGAGGAAGATATGGCTCCGGCCCTCACCGCGCTGCACGCAGCGTTCGGTCTCCATCTCATCCCTTGACCGGCGCGCCGGCCATGTCCCATCGTCATCGCGTTCGATTCGGTTTATCGTTCGCAAATTAGAGGAGGAAGGATTATGAGCTTCGGACGGTTGATTACGGCAATGGTGACCCCGTTCAACGCAGATTTGCAAATCGACTGGGACGTCACGGGAACGCTCATCGACAAATTGATCGAGGAGCAAAAATCGGACAGCCTTGTCGTCTGCGGGACAACTGGCGAGTCGCCGACCTTGAACGACGAAGAGAAGGAAGCGCTGTTCCGCTTCGCCGTCGAGCGGGCGGCCGGCCGCTGCAAGATCATCGCCGGCACCGGCAGCAACGACACGGCCCACTCGATCCATCTGACGGCCGCCGCCGAGCGCGCCGGCGCCGACGGCGTCCTGCTCGTCGTCCCTTACTACAACAAACCGAACCAGGAAGGTCTTTATCGCCACTTCAAGGCGATCGCCGAGTCCACGACGCTCCCGGTCATGCTGTACAACGTGCCCGGACGCACGGTCGTCAGCCTGACGTCGGAGACGACGCTTCGGCTCGCGCAGCTTCCGAACGTCGTCGCGACGAAGGAGTGCGCTTCGGTCGAGCAAGTGACCGAGATCGTCGCAGGCGCGCCCGAAGGCTTCTATGTCTACAGCGGCGAAGATGCCATGACGCTGCCCGCTCTCTCCGTCGGCGCCTTCGGCATCGTCAGCGTGGCGAGCCATGTCGTCGGAGCCCGGATGAAGGATATGATCCACGCTCATCTGAACGGGCGGCCGGCCGAAGCCGCTTCCTTGAACGGCAAGCTGTATCCGGTATTCAAGGGCCTCTTCAACTGCCCGCATCCGGTGCCGAATCCGGTCGCCGTAAAGACGGCGCTCGCGGTGCAGGGCTTCCCGGTCGGAGGCGTTCGCCTACCGCTCGCAGAAGCGACCGAAGCGGAAGCCGAATTCGTCCGCAAGCTGCTGGATGGACCGTCATTTCGCCGGCACTCCTAAGACATGAAGGTTCCGTCAACCGATGCCCGAGAGGCATCGGTTTTGTCGTTTGTGGGGACGCTATGCGTAACAGAATGTCGCAATCCGACCGACTTGTATGGATGGATTGGCATCATGTATAATGAGGATGAGTGATTGGGTGCGGCCAAAATTTGCAACTTGACAATTCCATATCGAAAGGGATCGTCGAACCATTGTAGGAGGTACTAGACTTGTCTAAGAAGAACAACCAAGACAAATTACTCATCTATGCGCTGGGTGGCGTCGGAGAGATCGGGAAAAACATGTACGTCATCCAGTACGGGAACGATATCGTCGTCGTGGACGCCGGTCTTAAGTTCCCGGAAGAAGAAATGCTCGGCATCGACGTGGTGATCCCGGACGTCACGCATTTGACGGAGAATCGTGACAAAGTCCGCGGCATCCTCGTGACCCACGGCCATGAAGACCACATCGGCGGTCTGCCTTACGTCTTAAAGCAGCTCAACGTCCCGATCTACGGCACGAAGCTGACGCTCGGCCTGATCGAGAACAAGCTGAAGGAAGCGGGACTGCTCGGCGATACGAAGCGTATATTGATCAATGCCGACTCGGAAGTGCAAATGGGCTCGATCAAGGCGAGCTTCTTCCGTACGAACCACAGCATTCCGGATTCGGTCGGGGTGTGCCTCGAGACGCCGGAAGGCATCGTCGTTCATACGGGGGACTTCAAGTTCGACCATACGCCAGTGAACGACCAGTACGCGGACCTGCAGCGGATGGCCGAAATCGGCAGCCGCGGCGTGCTTGCGCTGCTCTCGGACAGCACGAACGCGGAACGCCCGGGCTTCACGCCGTCGGAGAGCAACATCGGCCGCGAGTTCGAGGAGATCTTCCGCCGTGCCAAGCAGCGCGTCGTCGTCGCGACGTTCGCCTCGAACGTGCACCGGATCCAGCAGGTCATCAATGCCGCCGTCGAGACGCGCCGCAAGATGACCGTCATCGGCCGGAGCATGGTGAATATCGTCACGATCGCTTCCGAGCTCGGCTACCTGAACATTCCGGAGGGCATGCTGATCGAGCCGGAGGAAGTGAACAAACTGCCGGCCGACCGCGTCGTCATCCTGTCGACGGGCAGCCAGGGCGAGCCGATGTCCGCACTGACGCGGATGGCTCGTTCGACGCACCGCAAGGTCGATATTTTGCCGGGCGATACGGTCGTCATCTCTGCGACGCCAATCCCGGGCAACGAGAAGTATGTGGGTCGTACCGTCGACGAATTGATGCGCCTCGGCGCACACGTCATCTACGGGCCGGGCTCCGTATCCGGCGTTCACGTTTCCGGTCACGGCAGCCAGGAAGAGCTGAAACTCATGCTCAACCTGATCCGCCCGCAGTACTTCATTCCGATCCACGGCGAATACCGCATGCTGCGCCACCACGCGCTGCTCGGCGAGTCCGTCGGCATCGACAAAGAAAACATCTTCCTCTGCGACATCGGCGATGTCGTAGAATTCCAGAACGGCACGGCGCGCAAGGCGGGCAAAATCCCGTCCGGCAACGTGCTCATCGACGGGCTGGGCGTCGGCGACGTCGGCAACATCGTGCTGCGCGACCGCAAGCTTCTGTCTCAGGACGGCATTCTTGTCGTCGTCGTTACCCTGTCCAAGCAGGACGGCACGATCCTGTCCGGCCCCGACATCATTTCCCGCGGCTTCGTTTACGTTCGCGAATCGGAGGGGCTGCTGGAAGAGGCGAACCGGATCGTCACCGGCACGCTGCAGAAGCTCATGAACGAGAACGTCAACGAATGGGCATCGCTCAAGACGAACGTCAAGGACGCGCTGGGCCGATTCCTTTACGAACAAACAAGAAGAAGACCGATGATCCTTCCGATCATCATGGAAGTGTAAGGCACGGCCCGCGTCATCCGACACCACACTCAAATCAAGACCGCCCGACTTGCGTTTCGCGAGTCCGGGCGGTTTTTGGCGTTCTCCGGCAGCGGACGACCCGCGCCGCAAACCGTGGAAACGGCTGACCGGACAGGCGAGCGCCGGCGCTGCGCCGCATATTTGGCAGGCGGGGGCCCATACTATGTCAAGCTCATGACGATCGAAGCGGAGGAGGCCCCCCATGAACGACAATGACAAGCTCGAAGCGGAGCAGCCCGCGACTCCCGCGGACGAGGCGCGCAAGCAGTCGCCCGCCGAGAACCTGGTGCAGCTCGGACAGATCACGATCCCGCCCGCCGAATCCAACATTTTTTGCATGACGATCATCGGCCAAGTCGAAGGTCACGTCATGCTTCCGCCGCAGAACAAGACGACCAAATACGAGCACGTCATTCCGCAATTGGTCGCGGCGGAGCAGAACGCGAAGGTCGAAGGGCTTCTCATCATCCTGAATACGGTCGGCGGCGACGTGGAGGCCGGACTCGCCATCGCGGAAATGATCTCTTCGCTGTCGAAGCCGAAGGTCACGGTCGTGCTCGGCGGCGGCCACTCGATCGGAGTGCCGATCGCGGTGTCGGCCGATTATACGTTTATCGCGGAAACCGCGACGATGACGATCCATCCGATCCGGATGAACGGGCTTGTAATCGGGGTGCCGCAGACGTTCGAATATTTGGAAAAAATGCAGGAACGGGTTGTCCGGTTCGTCACCCGCCACTCGCGGATAGAAGATCAGGTATTTAAGGACCTGATGTTCAAGACCGGGGAGCTGACGCGCGATATCGGCACGACGGTCATCGGCCAGGACGCCGTCCGGTACGGGCTCATCGACGCGATCGGCGGCATCGGCGAAGCGCTGCGCGAGTTGAACAGCCGCATTGCGGCACGCAAGGCGGCTTCGGTTGTGGAGGGGGCGCCCCTCTCATGACGCTGTACACCGTTGTGCCCCTCGAGATCGTTCTGGAAGGCTGGAGCGAAAATCCGGCGCCGATGCTGGAGCTCGTCCTCGGCGAGGCGCGTTTGCTGCTCGCGCCGGTCGCGCCAGGCGTCGGCCGGATCGTGCGGCTCGTGGCAGCGCCGCTCGATCATTACTTGCGCCCGGAGTACGCGCCGGGTCAGCTGATCTGCTACGGCGACGGCAGTTCAGCTCCTTCGACGGCGTTCGAGTTGCGGCCGGACATTCGAGTTTCGGATTGGTAAAGCCCTGCGCGACGATCATGTAAAGCCCGGACAACTATGGTATAATGTTGATCCGGGAGGTGGCAAAATTGGCCAAACGACGCAAGCGCCGCAAGGCCTCGCTAGGAGCAAGCCTCAAATACGAAATCTACGGCATTCTGCTCATCACCCTCTCCGTCATCGCGATGTACGGGGAAGCGGCGGGCGGCCGTTCGCTTTCTAAATTGTTCGGATATATGCTTGGGAAGTTTTATTTTCTGCTGCCGGTGGCGGGGATATGGCTCGGCCTCCATGTCATGATCCGGCGCGCCTGGCCGCGCGGGTGGACGAGCCGCCGCAGCGGCTTCGTCCTCGTCTGCTGCGGCTTGACGCTGCTCAGCGCGATGTCGTTCATCGACGCCCGGCTCGATCCGGTCGGGGCGCTGGGTCCTTCGGAAATATTCAAACAGACGACCCATCAGCTGTACGAGCAACTGTGGAGCGGACCGATCGAACCGGAAATCCGGATGTGGTCCAAGGACATCGGCGGCGGACTGCTCGGAGCGCTGCAATACTCGGTGTTCTTTTGGCTGTTCGGCTATTACGGCGCCAAGTTCGTGCTTCTGATCGAATTCGTCATCGCCCTGATGCTGGTGACGAATCGTTCTTACGTCGATATGCTGCGCAGCATCCGGACGTTCGTCCGCCGGATCGCACCGCTGCTCGCGCAGCGGCTGACGAGCGGACGCAAGTTGATCGCGGCAAAGGCCGTTCCGGTCAAAAGCGCGAAAAAACCGGTGCCGGCGATGGCGATGGCGTCCATTCCCGAGGACGATCCGCAGGACGAGCAGCCGGCCCCGGCCGAATCGAGGCGCAAGCCTTACTTTTTCCAGCTGTTCCACGGCAAGCCGGAAGGTCATCAGCCGTTCCCGGAGCCGGAGGAGGACGAGCCGATCCTGTACGGTGCCGGCCCGGCGGTCCAAATCGGCAGCCGCAAAGGGAAATCCGCCGCCAAGACGGAGAAAGCGGCCGCGAAGGCGGCGGAGGCCGGACCGGCGGAACCGGGGCTGAGCGGCTTCACACAGGGGGCGCTGCAGGACGAGGGGCCTCGCTTCCACGACTTCGAATCCGAGGTGTCCACCTTTGCGGCGGACACGCCGTGGGAGCCGGAGGAAGCGTTTGGGGATGGAGGGCCGGGCGCGGCCGATAAGCCCGAAGCCTACGCGTTGCCGGACAACGATGCCGATCTCGTGCAGCAACAGCTGTTCGACGACGGAAGAGACGGGAAGGCGGACGGTTCTGCGGTTCCGGCGGACGAAGCCGCGAAGGAAGACGGCGCCGGCGCGCTGGTGTCCGGCCCGGCAGCCGCCGTACATAAGCCGCGGCGCGTCTACAAGATGCCGCCGCTCCATTTGCTCAGCAAGCCGCAGAACGCGGGCAAAGGCGGCTCCGGCGCGGACGGCCGCGAAGTCGCCCGCAAGTTGGAGGCGACGCTCGAAAGCTTCGGCGTCCGGGCGAAGGTGCTGGACGTGGCGCGGGGCCCCGCGGTCACGCGGTATGAGCTGCAGCCGGACGTCGGGGTCAAGGTCAGCCGCATCGTCAGTCTGACGGACGATATCGCGCTGGCGTTGGCCGCCAAGGACATCCGGATGGAGGCGCCGATCCCGGGCAAATCCGCGATCGGCATCGAGGTGCCGAACGCGGAGGTCAGCGTTGTCACGCTTCGCGAAGTGCTGGAGACGACGACGTTCCAGGAGGCGCCGAGCAAGCTGACGATCGCGTTCGGACGCGATATCTCCGGGCAGCCGATCGTCGGCAATCTGGCACGCATGCCGCACATGCTCGTCGCGGGCGCCACCGGTTCCGGCAAGTCCGTGTGCATCAACGGCATCATCACGAGCCTGCTCTACAAGGCGAAGCCGGACGAAGTGAAGTTTCTCATGATCGACCCGAAGATGGTCGAGCTGAACGTTTACAACGGCATTCCGCATTTGCTGGCGCCGGTCGTGACCGACCCGCGCCGCGCCTCCCTCGCGCTGAAGAAGATCGTCGTCGAGATGGAGAAGCGGTACGAGAAGTTCTCCAAGTCCGGCACGCGGAATATCGAAGGCTACAACGCCTTGATGCTGAGCGGAGACAATCCGGACGGGGTGCTGCCATATATCGTCGTTATCGTCGACGAGCTCGCGGACTTGATGATGGTCGCGGCGGGCGACGTCGAAGACGCGATCTGCCGTCTTGCCCAGATGGCGCGCGCGGCCGGCATTCACCTGATCATCGCGACGCAGCGGCCTTCGGTCGACGTCATCACCGGCGTCATCAAGGCGAATATCCCGAGTCGGATCGCCTTCGGGGTGTCTTCGCAGGTGGATTCGCGGACGATTCTCGACATGGTCGGCGCCGAAAAGCTGCTCGGGCGGGGGGACATGCTCTTTCTTCCGATGGGCGCGTCCAAGCCGATCCGCGTCCAGGGGGCGTTCCTATCGGACAACGAGGTCGAGAGCGTCGTCGCTTACGCAAGCGGACAGGCCGAAGCCGAGTACAACGAGGAACTCGTCCCCGAAGTTGACGAGTCGGATAGCGACGAAGGGGAAGAGCTGCTCGACGAGCTGTTCGACCAAGCCGTCGGCATCGTCCTCGAAGCGAAGCAGGCGTCCGTTTCGCTGCTGCAGCGCCGCATGCGCATCGGATATACGCGCGCGGCCCGGCTGATCGACTCGATGGAGGCGCGCAGCATCGTCGGTCCTTACGAGGGGAGCAAACCCCGCGAGGTGCTGGTCACGCTCGAACAATACCAGCAGCGCTCGTCTTGACGGCCAGCGCGAACCCGTTTTAAGTCAAAGGCCGCCGGAGATCCGGCGGTCTTTTTTGGTTTGCCATTGTCCGAACGTTCGCCGTTTTCCCTTTCTCATAATGAATAGCAGGGCTGGGCCTTTCTCATACTAAGCATCGAGCAAAGGACGACCAGTTTCGCAAAATTGATGGGAAAGGCGTGAGACGTTCATGAGCTATCGTTTGGTTATCCTTACGGTCTGTCTCGTGTTCGGCCTGTTCGGGCTGTATACGCTGGAAAAATCGAAAGACAGCCAGGAGACGTTCAGTTCGGCGACGATCAAGTCGGGCGCGACGGGAAAAGACGTATACGAGCTGCAGGGCCGCTTGAAATTTCTCGGCTATTACAGCGGCAAGGTGGACGGACAATTCGGATCGGTTACGCTCAACTCGGTCAAATGGTTCCAATGGAAGTTCGGCATGAAGGCCGACGGCGTCGTCGGCGGCAAGACGAAGCTGAAGCTGTGGCAGGCGACGAAGGACTGGAAGCCGACCGCAGCCGATCTCGGCGTGGCCGAGAACGCAAAGCCCAAGGAGACGGCGACAGGCACGAACAACGCAAACCTGCCTGCCTCGAACAATATGGGCATCTCGGACAAGGATCTGAAGCTGATGGCCAACGCCGTTTATGGAGAATCCCGCGGCGAGCCATACGAAGGCCAAGTCGCCGTCGCGGCCGTCATTCTAAACCGCGTCCGTGCGTCGGAATTCCCGAACACGGTTTCGGGCGTCATCTTCCAGCCGGGGGCCTTCACGGCGGTGGCAGACGGCCAGATCTACTTGACGCCGAACGAAAAAGCGGCCAAAGCGGTCAAGGACGCGCTGAGCGGATGGGACCCTTCGGATGGCTGTCTGTATTACTTCAACCCGGAAACGGCGACCTCCAAATGGATCTGGAGCCGGCCGCAGTACAAGACGATCGGCAAACATATTTTCTGCCGGTAAGACGGCCGGACGGACCGCTCCCGATTCGGCACTTCCAACATTTGCTTCCGACCGGACCATCGGGTAGAATGGGGCTGAATCCAGTATCGTGACGGAAGGGGTTTGACGCCTTGCAACGGGAAGTATTTCAGCGCGGCGCGATCGGCCGTTTGCGCATTCACGTCTTGCCGACCCAACGTTTCAAGACATTCTCGCTGTCACTGTTCGCCGGTGTCCCCCTTGACGAATCGCGGGTAACGCAAATTGCGCTTACCCCTTTTGTGCTGCGGAGAGGCACCGAGCGATACCCGGAGACGATCGCCTTTCGCGAACGTCTCGACGAACTGTACGGCGCGGGCTTCGGCTTCGATCTGTACAAACGCGGGGACTACCAAGTCGTGCAGTTTCGATTGGACATCATCAACGACCGCTTCGTTTCGTCGGAGCAGTCTCATCTGAAGGAAGCGATCTCCTATTTGGGCGAAGCGCTGACTGCGCCGGCGCTCGAAGACGGACGGTTTCGCACCAAATACGTGGAGGCCGAAAAGACGACCGTTTCCAAACGCATCGAAGCGATCATCAACGACAAGATCCGCTATGCGGCCGAGCGTTGCGTGGAGGAAATGTGCAAGGGCGAGCCTTATCGGCTGCTGGCTCTCGGACGCAAGGAAGAACTGCCGTCACTGAGCGCGCAGACGCTGTACGACGGCTACCGGGAGTGGCTCGATCGGGCGTCGCTCGACCTGTACGTATCCGGCGACACCTCGCTGGAGCAGGTCAAGGAATGGGCGGCCGAAGCGTTCCGGCTCGCGGACGGATCGCCGCAAGGCTACGCCAAGGCCGAGCTGCGCTCGGCGCGGCCTGAGCCGCAGACGATCGTCGAACGGCTGGACGTTGGCCAGGGCAAGCTGAATCTCGGCCTGCGCACGAGCCAGACGTACGGGGAAGACGATTATCCGTCACTGCTCGTTTACAACGGCATTCTCGGCGCATTCCCGCATTCGAAGCTGTTCATCAACGTGCGCGAAAAAGCCAGTCTCGCGTACTACGCTTCTTCGCGCTTGGACGGCCACAAAGGACTGCTTACGATCCAGTCCGGCATCGAGATCGAGAACTACGAGAAGGCGCTGACGATCATCCGCGAACAGCTTGACGCCGTGCGACAAGGCCAGTTCGGCGCGGAGGAGCTCAGTCGAACCCAGGCGATGTTGGCCAACCAGCTGCGTGAGGTACAGGATTCGGCGTTCGAGCGGATCGGCTTCGACTACAATACCGTCCTTTCCGGCAAAGACCGCACGGCCGAAGACATGATCGCGGCGGTGGAGGCGGTCACGCCGGACCAGGTCGTCGCGGCCGCGCAGGGCGTCGCTCTGGATACGATCTACTTCCTCCGGGACCAGAAGGGAGAGGGCTGACATGTCGACGCGCGATTACCCGCAGCTCCAAGAAAAGCTGATCTACGAGAAGCTGGACAACGGGCTAGAGGTGTTCATCCTGCCGAAGACCGGCTTCACGAAGACGTACGCGACGTTCGCGACGCGTTACGGCTCGATCGACAATCGCTTCAAGCCGGCCGGCCAGACCGAGCATCGGGTGCCGGACGGCATCGCCCACTTCCTCGAACACAAAATGTTCGAGGAGCCGGAGGGTGACATCTTCGCCAAGTTCTCCAGCCAAGGTGCCTCGGCCAACGCCTTCACGAGCTTCGATCGGACGGTGTATCTGTTCTCGGCGACAAAAGACGTCGAAGCTAACGTGGAAACGCTGCTCGATTTCGTGCAGCATCCGTACTTCACCGAGGAGAACGTCGAGAAGGAAAAAGGCATCATCGTGCAGGAAATCAACATGTACCGGGACAATCCGGACTGGCGCGTTTACTTCGGCCTCATCGAAGCGCTGTACCAGAACCATCCGGTGCACATCGACATCGCGGGCACGGCCGATTCGGTCCGCTCGATTACGAAGGAGCAGCTCTACGATTGCTACAACACCTTTTACCATCCTTCGAACATGACGTTTTTTATCGTCGGAGGCATCGACGGGGATGCGGTGTTGGCCCAAATCAAGGCGAACCAGGCTAAAAAGTCGTTTCCGCCCGGCGGCGAGATTGAGCGCTTGTTCGATCCGGAGCCGCTCGGCGTCCGCCAGCCCCGCAAGGAGACGAAGCTGCCGGTCTCGCTCCCCAAATGCCTGTTCGGGTACAAGGAAGCGCCGCATGAATCGTCGGGCGAAGAAGCGGTTCGCCGGGAGCTGACGACGAAGGTGATGCTAGATGCGCTGTTGGGCGCCAGTTCTCCGCTGTACGAGGCGCTTTACGACGACAATTTGATTTCCGACGGCTTCGGCCACGAATACAACACGGGGCCGGGCTACGCTTTCTCCGTCATCGGGGGAGACACCCGCGACCCGGACGCCCTCCTCGAGCGCGTCACGACCGCACTGCGGCAGGCGGCGGAACAGGGTATTCCCGCCCGCACGTTCGAGCGTACCCGTCGCAAGAAAATCGGGGCGTATTTGCGTATGCTGAACAGTCCCGAAGCGATCGCGGGCGAGTTCACCCGCTACCGCAACAAGGGCGTAGATCTGTTCGAATTGGTCGCGCTATACGAAAGCCTGACGCTGGACGAAGTAAACGCGCGGCTGCGCGAGCACGTCGACCCGTCGCGCCTCGCCGTCTCGATTGTGCGGAGCGACGCGCCTTGATCGAAGCGGCTCGGGAGAGGCTGCCCGGCACGGCGCTTGTCACCGGCGCCTCCCGAGGCATCGGGGCGGCCGTCGCCCGGCGCCTTGCGCGGGACGGCGCCATCGTCGCCGTGCACTTCCACCGCGCGCGGGGGGAGGCGGAGGCAGTCGCGGCCGACTGCCTTTCGCTGGGAGCGCCGGCCGCCTTCGCCGTACAGGCGGACGTCCGCTCGGGCGCTTCTGTCGCCGAGCTCAAGGTGCGGCTAGAGGAGCGGGGCGTCGTGCCGGACGTTGTCGTGCACAGTGCGGGCACGGCGCATTACGGCCTGCTCGAGGATCTGGAAGAAGCGGAATGGGACGACCTGCACCAAGTGCACCTGAAGGCGGCCTATTGGCTCGCCAAGCATTTCGGACCTGCCATGTCGTGGCGCCGCCGCGGGCGAATCGTGCACGTCTCCAGCGTTTGGGGCGTCGTCGGGTCCGCTGGAGAGGTTGCCTATTCAGCCGTAAAAGGCGGGCTGAACAGCTTCACCAAGGCGCTCGCCCGGGAGCTGGCCGGCGTGGGCGTGACGGTCAATGCCGTCGCCCCCGGCGTCGTGGACACCGACATGCTTCGGGAGCTGGCTCCCGAGGAGCGGGAGGAGCTGCTGGCGGAAATGCCTCTCGGACGGTTCGCGCGTCCGGAGGAGATCGCCGATCTCGTGCGATTTCTCGTCTCCGAAGAAGCGGGCTACGTCACCGGGCAGGTGATCGGCCTGACCGGCGGCTGGCGAATATAACCTGCGGGCAACGAACATAAGCGGCGGCC
This sequence comes from Cohnella baijiui, assembly GCF_020731285.1. Taxonomy (GTDB): domain Bacteria; phylum Bacillota; class Bacilli; order Paenibacillales; family Paenibacillaceae; genus Cohnella. The sequence goes on along the minus strand of NZ_JAJFOW010000001.1, from coordinate 409,947 downwards.
TCCTTGGACATCTTATCGATTGTAATCATCCCAACCGCCCAAGGAGGATGCGCCATGTCGACGGTGCTCAGCAATTTTGAGTCGTGGAAGAAGTTTTTGGGAGACCGCGTGGATGCCGCCAAGAATTTGGGCATAGAAGAGGACGAAATCGCCAAACTCGCGTTCGAGATCGGCGAATTCCTCGGCGACAAGGTCGATCCGAAAAACGAAGAGCAACGCGTGCTGAAGGAACTCTGGGACGTCGGCGACGAATCGGAACGCAGAACGATGGCGCGTTTGATGGTCAAGCTGGCCCAGCATAGCTGAAGAAGGGCCAGGCGGCGCTCGCGTCGCGGGTCAATCGCAAGAGGAAGCGGCTCCGCCTGATTCAGGCGGAGTCGTTTGCGCACATAAAGGGCAATTTGTATAGGACTAAAGTAGGAATCTTCTGTTGGCTTTTGCAGGAGAATGACGTGCGTTGTAGAATGGATGAAAGAAGGATTTCTGTAACGAGGTGCGGGTATGGAAACGAAGCAATGGTACATGGAATACAAGATACATAAAAACCGTCCCGGCCTGCTCGGAGACATTGCATCCCTGCTGGGGATGCTCGAAGTGAACATCCTTACGATCAACGGGGTGGAGGACCGCACCCGAGGAATGCTGCTCCAGACCGACGACGATGAAAAAATCGAACTTTTGGGTAAAATGCTTACGAAAGTCGAAAACATCTCGATCATCACCCTGCGCCCGCCGCGTTTGACCGACATTCTCGCCGTCCGTCACGGCCGTTATATCGAGCGCGACTCCGACGACCGCAAGACGTTTCGGTTTACACGCGACGAACTGGGACTATTGGTCGATTTTCTTGGCGAACTCTTCAAACGGGAAGGCAATCAGACGATTGGCTTGCGCGGCATGCCCCGCGTCGGCAAGACGGAGTCGATCATCGCCGGCAGCGTCTGCGCGAACAAGCGCTGGGCATTCGTCTCTTCGACGCTGCTCCGCCAGACGGTGCGCAGCCAGCTGTCGGAGGAAGAGATGAACCCGAACAACGTGTTCATCATCGACGGGATCGTCAGCACGATCCGCTCGAACGAAAAGCACTACAACCTGCTGCAGGACATTATGGCGATGCCGTCCACCAAGGTAATCGAGCATCCGGACATCTTCGTGCGCGAGTCCGACTTCGACTACGACGTGTTCGACTGCATCATCGAGCTGCGCAATACGCCGGACGAAGAAATCACGTACGAGAATTTCACGACGGCGGGCATGGACGAAGGCTTTTAACGGAACCGTACCCGTTCCCCCACACAACAACGATACCGGAGGTGAAGCTAGTGTCGGATTTGGGATTGCTGCTTCGCAAAGCGAGGGAGCAACGGGGGTATACCCTCGACGATATTCAGGAACTGACCAAAATCCGCAAACGATATCTGGAAGCGATCGAATCGGGAGATTACAAGGTGTTGCCCGGATCCTTCTACGTCCGCGCCTTCGTCAAGACTTACGCGGAGACGGTCGGACTGGATGCCGAGGAAGTGCTTCGCCTTTACCATAGAGAATTGCCCGTTCCGCCCGCGGCGGAGTCGGTGCCGTCGGAGACGATCATCAAGCCGAAGAGCAGAAGCGTCCAGCACAACGACCGTTGGGGCAAAGTGGCCGTCACTCTGCTCATGTGGCTGTTTCCGATCCTCATCGTTGTGGTCGTCTATGTGTACCTGGTGAATAACAAAGACACGACGCCCCCGCGAACATCGGACAAGGATACGCAGATTACGCAAGGGACGGCCACGCCCACGCCTTCGGCCACGCCGACGCCTACGGCCACGCCGACGCCGACGCCAACGCCTTCGAAGACCAAGGTCACTTTCAAGGAAAAGAAAAACAGCCGGTACTACTACGAGGTCTGGCCGGGCGGCGAACATACGCTTAAGATCACGTTTCCGGGCGGCAAGAGCTGGGTTGGCGTCAACGAGAACAACGCCTCCGGCAAATCGCTGTACAACAAGACGCCGAGCGCCGACGAAGAGCTGACCTTCAAAATGAACGGCCCGCTCTACGTGAACGTAGGCAACGCCAAGGGCGCCCAAATCGCCATCGACGGCGTCGTCGTGGACGACGGCGATACCCCCGGCTCCAAGAAGTTCATCTTTACGCCGACCAACGAAGCGCCGGTCGAGAGCCCGACTCCGACGCCGTAAGCTGCATATGCGATCTCATTCCGGGGGAACGTAAGGAAGCGTTCCGACTTTTTTTGGAATGGAGGTCTGCGAAGTGGCGACAAGTTGGGTTGTCGTGGCGATCGGCATCGTCGTCAGCCTGATCGGCTGGTTCATGACGCCAAACGCATGGGGCTATGGCATTTTAGGCTTCGGACTGGCCTGGATCGTGCTGGGAATACTCGATATGTTCCGCTCGCCCGTCCGGGCGCGGTGAGACGGCAAGGCAGACGGCCCTCCGACGAGGGCCTTTTGCATGTCGTCAAATCCTTCCCGCCCTCTTGGACTTGGGCTTTCGTCCGGTGGCCGGGTTTTGCGCTTGGCGGCGGCGTGGTATAATGTAGAAAATGCAAGGAAAAGGAAGGAAGGCTTCAGATGGCATCGGAATATTCGTTCGATATCGTATCCAAGGTGGATATGCAGGAAGTGAACAATGCCGTGACCCAGGCGATGAAGGAAATCGAGACGCGGTTCGACTTCAAGGGCAGCAAGAGCAGCATCAAGCTCGAGGGCGAAGCGCTGACGGTTGCGTCCGACGACGATTACCGGCTGAAGAGCGTCATCGACATCCTTCAGTCGAAGCTGATCAAGCGCGGCGTGCCGATCCGCAACCTGGACTACGGCAAGGTCGAGCCGGCGTCCGGCGGCACCGTCCGCCAAATCGTCAAGATGAAGCAGGGAATCGATCAGGACAACGCCAAGAAAATCAACATCCTCATCCGCGATTCCAAGCTGAAGATCAAGAGCCAGATCCAAGGCGACCAGCTCCGCGTGACGGGCAAAAGCAAAGACGATCTGCAGGAGGCCATGAGTCTGCTGCGGGGAGCGGATTTGCCGCTGGAGCTGCAGTTCACCAACTACCGCTAAGCGACGCCGAATGCCGGCCGGATGCGCTTCACGGAGGCCGTCCAGGCCGCGCCGGGAGGCGCTTTGCGGTATTTTGACACGTATTGGGGCTTCGTTTATACTGGTTGGGATTAGAAGGACGAACATTTGGGGGAAGTCATCGATGATCGAGAAAGTCAGCGTCGTGACGCTTGGATGCGAGAAAAACCTGGTCGATTCCGAGATTATGTCGGGCCTGATCCATCAACGCGGCTTTTCGCTCGTCGACAAGCCGGAGGACGCCACGGTCGTCATCGTCAACACCTGCGGCTTTATCGATGCGGCCAAGGAAGAGTCGGTCAATACGATCTTGAGCCTCGCCGAGCTGAAGGAGACGGCGCGCCTCAAAGCGCTGATCGTATCCGGCTGTCTGACCCAAAGATACAAGCAAGAGTTAATGGAAGAAATGCCGGAGATCGACGGCATCGTCGGCACCGGGGACTTTCACCGGATCAACGACATCATCGACGAGGCGCTGGGAGGCCGCAAGCCGGTCTATGTCGGCAACCCCGTCTTCACGTACGAGGAGAACCTGCCCCGCAAGTTGTCCACCCCTCGCCACACCGCTTACGTGAAGATCGCGGAAGGCTGCGACAACGCCTGCACCTTCTGCAGCATCCCGATCATGCGCGGCAAGTTCCGCAGCCGGTCGATCGAATCGATCGTCGCCGAAGCCGAGCAGCTCGCCGCCCAGGGCGTGAAGGAGATCAGCCTCATCGCCCAGGATTCCACCAATTACGGGACGGACCTGTACGACGGCTTCAAGCTGCCTGAGCTGCTGAACCGGGTGAGCGAGGTGCCGGGCGTCGAGTGGGTCCGCCTGCATTACGCCTACCCCGGCTTCTTCACCGACGAGCTGATCGAGGCAATCGCGTCGAATCCGAAGATCTGCAACTATATCGACATGCCGCTGCAGCATAGCGAAGACGCGATCCTGAAGCGGATGCGCCGTCCGGGGCGGCAGCGCGACGTGCGCGAGCTCATCGCCCGCATTCGCGCCCGCATCCCGGACGTGGCGCTGCGAACCTCCATGATCGTCGGCTTCCCCGGCGAAACCGAGGAGGATTTCGAGCGGCTGTGCGACTTCGTCCGTGAGATGAAGTTCGACCGTCTCGGCGTGTTCGCCTATTCCCAGGAAGAGGATACGCCCGCTAACCGGCTGCCGGACCATCTGCCCGACGAGGTCAAGCAGCGGAGAGCCTCGACCCTGATGGAAATTCAGCGCGAGGTCGCCAAGGACAACGCTTCCAAATATGTCGGCCGCACGATCGACGTGCTGGTCGAGAGCTACGACGGCCGCAGCGACGTCTATGTCGGCCGCAGCCAGTTCGACGCGCCGGAAATCGACGGCGAGGTGTTCGTCACCGGCGTGCGGGCCGAGATCGGGACGATCCGCAAAGTACGCATCACGCATGCGTACGAGTATGACCTATCCGGGGAGGGAATCGCGTGAATCTGGCCAATCGGATTACGCTGGTGCGAATTTTCCTCGTACCGATCATGACATTTTTTCTGCTGATCAAGTTGAACGTGGGTCCGCTTACGATTGGCAGCTATTCTATCTCGTACAACCAGATCTTCGCGCTCCTGCTGTTCATCATCGCGGCGAGCACGGACGGCCTGGACGGGTATATCGCCCGCAAGCACAAGATCGTCACCAACCTCGGCAAGCTGCTCGATCCGCTCGCGGATAAGCTGCTCATGGCCGCGGTCCTCATCTCGCTCGTCGAGATGGGCAAGCTGGACGCCTGGGTCGCGATCGTCATCATCAGCCGCGAATGGGCCGTCACGGGATTGCGGCAGGTCGCGCTGCTTGAAGGCGAAGTGCTCGCAGCGAGCAAATGGGGCAAGTGGAAGACGGCGATCCAGATCGCGATGATCATCGTGCTGCTGCTGAACAACTTCCCCTTCTCGTACGTGCACTTTCCGCTCGACATCATCGCCGTGTGGGCCGCCGCGATCATCACGGTCTACTCCGGGGTGGATTACTTCCTCAAAAACAAAAACCTCATTCCGCTTTCGGACCCGCCCGGCGGCGGCTCCGTCACCAAGGAGGTGCGGCGCAACGCATGAGAGCGGAGATCGTCGCCGTAGGCACGGAACTCTTGCTCGGCCAGATCGTGAACACCAACGCCCAGTATCTGTCGCGCGGATTGGCAGAGCTGGGCATTGACGTTTATTATCAGACCGTAGTCGGAGACAATGAAGAGCGTCTCCAGTCGGCCATCGCCATCGCCCGCGGACGTGCGGACCTGATCGTGTTCACCGGCGGCCTTGGCCCGACGATGGACGACGTGACCCGCGACGCCCTGGCCGCTTATCTCGGGAGGGGCATCGAGCTGCACGAGCCGACGCTCGCGAAGATCGAAGCCATGTTCGGCGGACGCAGCGCCGAGCTGATCGAGCGCAACCGACGGCAGGCGATGCTCGTCGAAGGCGCGACGCCGCTGCGCAACGACACGGGACTCGCGGTCGGCAACGCGCTGTCGGCGGACGGCACGCATTACCTGCTGCTCCCGGGACCGCCGCGCGAGATGAAGCCGATGTTCGACAACGACGGCTCCGCCTGGCTGAGGGGGATCCTCGGCATCGCGGATACGCTGCACTCCGTCATGCTGAAGTTCGCCGGAATCGGCGAGTCGGCGCTTGAGGAGCTGTACATGGACCTCGTCCGCGGGCAGACGGATCCCACGCTCGCTACCTACGCCAAGGAAGGCGAAGTGACGCTGCGCGTTTCGACCAAGGCGCCCGACGCCCGAACAGCGGCGCGCCGCATGGAGCCGACGCTGCAGGAGATCCGGCGCCGGGGCGAGCGTTACCTGTACGCCGAGCAGGACGTCGGCATCGAGAGCGAAGTCGTGCGCCTGCTGACGGAACAGCGGCGAACGGTCGCGCTTGCGGAGAGCTGCACGGGCGGGATGGTCGCCGCGCTGCTGACGACCGTCCCCGGCAGCGCGGACGCGTTCCTCGGCGGCGTCGTCAGCTACAGCAACGGCGTCAAGCACGATTTGCTCGGCGTGCCCGAGACGCTCCTGGAAGGGGAAGACGCGCCGGGCGCGGTGAGCGAGGAGACGGCGCGGGCGATGGCGGAGGGCGCTCTCCGGGCGGCAGGTGCCGATCTCGCGGTATCGATCACGGGCGTGGCGGGTCCCGCAGCTTCCGAGGGCAAGCCCGTCGGACTCGTCTTTATCGGACTGGCCGAGCGCGGCCGGGAGACCCGCGCGGAGAAGCTGCAGCTGTCCGGCGACCGCGAAGGCATCCGCATTCGCGCCAGCAAGCGCGGGCTGTACCTGCTCTGGCTGACGTTGACCGGCAAAGGCGAGGCTTGATACAGAAACGGCCTTTTAATTCGACATGATTCGCCAAATAGGGTTGTCAAACCGAACGGGCTATGTTAAGTTTAGATAGAAAGTTGCGGAAGAACCGTAGCGAAGATTACTTTGCTGCGGTTCTTTTTTGGTCGAATTTCGAACAAATGTTCGCAAAATGCTTGGCAAACGCAGCAGAAAAAGGTATGATATAACTATTAAAAGATAAGGATGTGGGTGTGTTGTCAGATCGTCGCGCCGCATTAGAGATGGCTTTGCGCCAGATTGAGAAGCAATTCGGCAAGGGTTCCGTGATGAAATTGGGCGAGCAAGCCCAGCTTCAGGTAGAGACTTACTCGAGCGGCGCTCTTGCTTTGGATATCGCCCTCGGGATCGGCGGATTTCCCCGGGGCCGCATCATCGAAGTTTACGGTCCGGAATCGTCCGGTAAGACGACCGTCGCCCTGCATGCGATCGCCGAAGTGCAGCGCGCAGGCGGACAAGCCGCCTTCATCGACGCGGAGCACGCGCTTGATCCGATCTACGCGCGCAACCTGGGCGTCAACATCGACGAGCTGCTGCTGAGCCAGCCGGACACCGGCGAGCAGGCGCTCGAGATCGCCGAGGCGCTCGTGCGCAGCGGCGCCGTCGACATCATCGTCGTGGACTCGGTCGCGGCGCTCGTCCCGAAGGCCGAGATCGAAGGCGACATGGGCGATTCGTTCGTCGGCCTGCAGGCGCGGCTCATGTCGCAGGCGATGCGCAAGCTGTCCGGCGCCATCAGCAAGTCCAAGTCCATCGCCATCTTCATCAACCAGCTTCGCGAGAAAGTCGGCGTCATGTTCGGCAACCCGGAGACGACACCGGGCGGACGCGCGCTGAAGTTCTACGCCAGCGTACGGCTGGACGTGCGCCGCATCGAGTCGATCAAGCAAGGCAACGACATCGTCGGCAACCGCACGCGTATCAAGGTCGTGAAGAACAAAGTCGCTCCGCCGTTTAAGCAAGCGGAAGTGGACATCATGTACGGCGAAGGCATCTCCAAGGAAGGCAGCATCGTCGATATCGGCACGGAGCTCGATATCGTACAGAAGAGCGGCGCCTGGTTCTCATACAATAGCGAACGTCTCGGGCAAGGCCGGGAAAACGCGAAGCAGTTCCTGAAGGATCATCCGGATCTGTCCGCCCAGATCGAGCAGCAGATTCGCGACGCGACGCTGTCCGCTTCCGCGGTGGCGGCGCGGACCAGCGCGGCCACGGAAGACGACGACGATGACGACGCCGAGTTCGGCGAACTCGAGTAAGGCATAGGAGAAGGGCGTCTGCATTCGTGCGGATGCCCTTTTTTCCGTTGGTCATACAGAATGTATCAGTTTTACCTCTATCCATTTCTGTGTGACCTCCGATAAAAAAAACGTGCCGCCGTCCGGGTAGACGGCGAAGCCGTTTTTACTTGGCAGAACGAGAAGACGGGAAAGGAGGCCCACGCAGATGAGCGAAGAGAATCGAAGGGGACGCGGAGTTTCGGAGCGGGAGGAGGCGGTCGACATCTCGGACGAGCGCGATTGGCGCCGCGTCGACAAAGAGCGAGGCGCCGCCGTTTCCGCCGCGTCCCCCTCTGACGAAGAAGGCAAAGGGGGAACAGGAGGCGCGGTCGTCGCGGCGATGCAGGCCGATTCCAAACGGCCGTCGATGTATCGTTTGATCGTCGTGCCAGAGGGTTCGGCCGAGCAGGAGACGCTGACCGTGCACGAAGATACGCTGGTCGCATGGCGATTGCTTAAGGGGCGGCGCCTGACCGCCGAGGAATGGGCGGCGCTTCGCAGGGAGGAGCAGAAGGAGGAGGCTTACCGCTCCGCCCTCGCGATGCTCGACTTCAAGGCGCGAACGCAAAACGAGCTTCGCCAGGGGCTGAAGCGCAAAGGGTATTCGCCCGACGCGATTGCGGGCAGCATCGAGCGGCTGCTGAAGCATGGCCTGCTGGACGATGCGGCGTATGCCAAGCGGTTCGCCGAGTCGCGCGTCTCCGGGCAGAAGAAGGGACGGCGGCTGATCCGCCAGGAGCTGCTCCAGCGCGGCGTCGGCAAAGGGGATGTTGAGGAGGCGCTGGAGGAGCTGGACGAGGGAGCCGAACGGCGCTCCGCGCTGACGCTGGCCCGCAAGCGCTGGCCCGGCGTGAAGGGCAAGACGCTGCGGGAGCGGCAGATGAAGCTGATGGCCGTGCTTCTGCGACGCGGCTTTCCGAACGGCATCGCTTACGAGGCCGTCCGGGAAGCGTCCGCCGAGATGCCGGAGGAGGAAGCGCCCGACTGGGAGGAGCCGGCATACGTCGGTCCGGACGACGAGGGTTTGGAACCTTAAAGCACGCGGCGGGACGGCGAATTTTCGCCGTCCCGCCGGCGTTTTGCGGCGTCTCGCGGACGCGGACCGTTGCGCGGGATGCAACTTGACAATCCATTTTCACAAAAGATACAATGAATTAGTATTCCATCATCTCATTCCGAACCTTTTTCCTTCCAAAAAACGATTCGGAAAATGATTTTTCGACTTTTTTTCAAGCGCGAAATCGAAACGGTTCTGAAACCGGCACCCAATTAAATAGGTGTCCCAAGAAGTGCCTTGGTGATGCAACGAGGAGGTGAAGACCATGCAATCCGGGATCTGGGTCTTGATCGTAATCGTTGTTGGCGTGCTTTTCTTTGGGATCGGTTATTTCGTACGCAAGTCCATTGCGGAGGCGAAGATCTCCAGCGCCGAGGAAGCAGCCCGTCAAATCGTCGAGAGTGCCAAGAAAGATGCGGAAGCGATCCGCAAGGAAACGGTACTGGAAGCCAAAGACGAGGTGCACAAGCTCCGAAACGAAGCGGAACGCGACATTCGCGAGCGCCGCAACGAGATACAGCGTCAGGAACGCCGGCTCGTCCAGAAGGAAGAATCGCTGGACCGCAAGCTGGAGTCCCTCGAACGCAAAGAGGAGCAAGTGGCCAACAAAGAGAAACGGATCGAAGAGACCCAAGAACAGATCGAAACGCTTCATAAGCAGCAAATGACCGAGCTGGAGCGCATCTCGAACCTGTCGATGGAAGATGCGAAGCAGTTGATCCTCTCGACCGTCGAGCAGGAAGTGCGCGTCGAGACGGCTCAAATGATCAAAGAAATCGAACAGCAAGCCAAAGAAGAAGCGGACAAGCGCGCCCGCGACATCATCTCGCTCGCCATCCAGCGCTGCGCCGCCGATCACGTGGCGGAGACGACGGTATCCGTCGTATCGCTGCCGAACGAAGAGATGAAGGGACGGATCATCGGCCGCGAAGGCCGCAACATCCGCGCGTTGGAGACGTTGACGGGGATCGACCTCATCATCGACGACACGCCGGAAGCGGTCATCCTGTCGGGCTTCGATCCGATACGACGCGAGATAGCGCGGACTTCGCTCGAGAAGCTTGTCGCGGACGGACGCATCCATCCCGCCCGCATCGAAGAGATGGTCGAGAAGTCCCGCAAGGAAGTGGACGAGAGAATTCGGGAATACGGGGAGCAAGCGACGTTCGAAGTGGGCGTCCACGGTCTCCACCCGGATCTCATCAAGATTCTCGGCCGCCTGAAGTTCCGCACGAGCTACGGCCAGAACGTGCTGAAGCATTCGATGGAGGTCGCGTATCTGACCGGCTTAATGGCTGCGGAGCTCGGGGAAGACGTATCGCTCGCCAAACGCGCCGGCCTGCTGCATGATATCGGCAAGGCGCTCGATCACGAAGTGGAAGGTTCGCATGTCGAGATCGGCGTGGAATTGGCAAAGAAATACAAAGAGCATCCGATCGTCATCAACAGTATCGCATCCCACCACGGCGATGTGGAGGCGACTTCGGTCATCGCGATGCTCGTCGGCGCAGCCGACGCGCTCAGCGCGGCTAGACCGGGCGCCCGCCGGGAAACGCTCGAGACCTACATTCGCCGGCTCGAAAAGCTGGAAGACATCTCGGAGTCGTTCGACGGCGTCGAGAAGTCTTACGCCATCCAGGCCGGACGCGAAGTCCGCGTTATGGTCCAGCCGGAGAAAATCGACGACGCCGAGGCGTTCCGCCTGGCGCGCGACATCACGAAGAAGATCGAGAACGAGCTCGACTATCCGGGCCATATCAAGGTCACCGTGATCCGCGAGACCCGCGCGGTCGAGTATGCGAAGTAAATGACGGGAAGGCTGAGAAGTGGCTGCGCAATCGCAGCCACTTTTCCCGTTCTTGTCCGCCCGGGACGCTACCTTCTCGCGGCTATCGCGAGTCCGCCGTCCATCCCCGGCCGGCCCGGGATCGAAAGGAGACGTTATGAAAGTCGTATTTATTGGAGATATCGTCGGCAACGTCGGACGCGACACCGTCAAGCGGCTGCTGCCTTGGTTGAAGGATCAATACCAGCCTCATCTCATTATCGCCAACGGAGAAAATGCCGCAGGCGGGCGAGGAATCAACGCCGCGATCACCCGCGAGCTGTTCGAAGCGGGCGTGCACGGCATCACGATGGGCAACCATACGTGGGATAACCGGGAGATCTTCGAATTCATCGACGACGAGCCCCGCATGATCCGGCCGGCCAATCTGCCGCCGGGTACGCCAGGCAGGGGATATACCGTCGTCAAATCGGGGAGCAAGGAGCTCGCCATCGTGAACCTGATCGGGCGCACGTTCCTTCCGCCGTCGGACTGCCCGTTCCGCAAGGCGGACGACATCGTAGACGAGCTGCGCAAGAAGCACCGCTGCATCCTCGTCGATTTTCACGCCGAAGCGACGAGCGAGAAAATCGCGATGGGCTGGCACCTGGACGGTCGCGCTTCGCTCGTGCTCGGCACGCATACCCACGTGCAGACGAACGACGATCGCATCCTGCCGGGCGGGACGGCTTACGTCACCGATGCCGGCATGACGGGACCGCGCGACGGCGTTCTCGGCATGGACCGGGAGAGCGTCCTCCGCAAGTTTATTACGGGCATGCCGACCCGGTTCCAGGTGGCCGAAACGAAGTGGCATCTGAACGGCGTCTTCGTCGACATCGACGAGGCGACGGGACGCGCGAACCGCGTCCGGACGATCCGCGTCGACGAGGACAGCTGGATCCCGGCCTAACCAGGTCTGGCGGCACGGCAAGGCGGCAATCCCCAAATGGGGGTTGCCGCTTTTTTTATGGCTATGTGTAACCATGATGTTGAAATTCGAATGATGCACGGTGTTGCTTGTTTGCCTGTAAGGTTAAATCTGGACCTCAACCTGCCTTTTGAAGGCGATGGGGGATTTGAATTCGAAAAATCGAATGGGAAATGCCCTTTTGGCGGGAGGGAGGACCTTTGGATGCGAAAATTCGAATTACATCCAGCTTTTTGGCGTGTAAAGAGACATTCGTATGCGAAAATTCATACTAAGAAGCACGAAGGGGACCGCAAATCGGCGGGCGCATAGGGGAATGACCACGCCTCGTTCGCTGCTATTATAATATGTAGCTTCGAGAAAACCCGGACGCATAGCAGTCGCCCGCGATGGCGCGGAGCCATGCCGGTTCTCGACATGAACTTTCAGAATTTTTCGTCCCTTTCTCCCCGACTCCATCTAAAGTTGCAGGAATTAATAGAGACGCTACCGAATAAGTATCCGTTAGTGGGCCCATCCTTTACCCCTGAGGAGGAAATGGTCATGGAAGTATTAAAGGTTTCGGCAAAATCGAACCCAAACTCCGTCGCAGGCGCATTAGCTGGGGTGCTTCGGGAGCGCGGAGGCGCCGAACTGCAGGCGATCGGCGCAGGCGCGCTGAATCAGGCGATCAAAGCGGTCGCGATCGCGCGCGGCTTCGTTGCGCCGAGCGGCGTGGACCTGATCTGCATTCCGGCGTTTACGGATATCGTGATTGATGGGGAGGACCGCACGGCGATCAAGCTGATCGTCGAGCCGCGGTAACCGGGAGAAACGGGCGTTTCAAATCGTCGACCTGTTGACATGGATGCGCGCGTTCGCGGCGAAGTATTTCGCCGCGCCGGCATCGCTGGGACAGGTTTTTTTGTTTTGGGCTAGCATTGCGAACAAGGGAGGCATCAGAATGAGACAAGTCGCCGATTTGCACTGCGACGTGCTGAGCAAAATGCTGCGGGACGACAAAGTGACGCTCGGCCCGCCGAACGACGGCAAGCTGGATGTCAGGCTCGGACGGCTTCGCCAGGGCGGTGTCGGGCTGCAGGTGTTCGCCATGTGGGTGCCGGACGGACTGGCCAAGACGCCGGAGACGCTGCTGCGGACATCGGAGCTGTATTGGTCCAAGATATTGACTTGCGAAGGAATAAGGCTCGTCCGCAAGCCGGCCGACGTCTCGGCCGTGCTGAGTGGCGACCCGGACGGGCCGACGGGGGCCCTGCTTTCGCTCGAAGGCGTCGATGCGCTGCAGGGCGAATGGTGGGCGCTGCGGCTGCTTCATAGGCTCGGTCTACGTTTGCTCGGCCCGACGTGGAATCATGCCAACTGGGCATGCGACGGCGTCGGAGAGCCACGCGGCGGGGGTTTGACGCGGGCGGGGAAGCAGCTCGTCGCCGAATGCGAGAAGCTCGGTATCCTGATCGACGTCTCGCATTTGTCGGATCGCGGCTTCTGGGACGTGGCGGACGCGGCGCGGCGTCCCTTTTTTGCGTCGCATTCGAACAGCAGGCGGCTGTGCGACAACCCCCGCAATTTGACCGACGACCAAATCCGGGCGCTGATTGCGGCGGACGGCCTCGTCGGCCTCACCTTCGTGCCGTACTTCGTCACGGTGCCGGGGCCGGCGACGATCGAAGACGTGATCCGGCAGGTGGAGCATGTGTGCGAGCTGGGTGGAGAACGGCATATCGCGTTCGGATCGGACTTCGACGGCATTGAAGTGCACGTCAAGGGCTTGTCCCATCCGGGCGAATACCCCGCGCTCGCCGAGGCGCTGCTACGACGGTATCCGGAGGCGCTGGCGGATGGATGGCTGAGCGGCAACGTGCATCGGTTTCTGACGACGAATCTGCGAGAATGATCGAAATACGGATCATTTATATCGGAATCATATGGGTTTCATCAAAAAGAGTTATACATTCATTTGGGCGGAAAGGCTTGCAATTTAACCTTGCGAATCATAAAATTTATGTGGTCAAACAAGTTCGTGAATTTTCTCTCATTTATAGGCACTTCTGAGCAGAAGTACGCAGCGCGCGTTGTCATAAGGGTCGAACCAGAGATTAGAGGAGATGTTATTTGTGATCAGTCAACTGTCATGGAAAATTGGCGGCCAGCAAGGGGAAGGCGTGGAAAGCACGGACCGGATTTTTTCCACTGCCTTGAACCGGCTCGGGTATTATTTGTACGGCTACCGGCATTTCTCCTCCCGCATCAAGGGCGGACATACGAACAACAAAATCCGCATCAGTACGAAGCCGATCCGCGCGATCTCGGACGATCTCGACATTCTGGTCGCCTTCGACCAGGAAAGCATCGATCTGAACGCCGGCGAGCTGCGGCCGGGCGGCGTTATCGTCGCGGACGCGAAATTTGATCCGAAAGTGCCCGAAGGGGTGCAAGCGCAGCTGTTCGCCGTTCCGATTACGAAGATCGCCGAAGACCTCGGCACTTCCCTCATGAAAAACATGGTCGCGTCGGGGGCTTCCTGGGCGCTGCTTGGTCTGCCGATGGAAGTGTTCAACCGGGCGGTCGAGGAGGAGTTCGGGCGCAAGGGCGCTGCCGTCGTCGAGAAAAATATCGAAGCCGTCAAACGCGGCGGGGACTTCGTTCTGGAGCAGGCCGGCGGCCCGCTCGAGGCGTTCCGGCTGGAGGAAGCGGACGGCAAACAGAAGCTGTTCATGATCGGCAACGAAGCGCTCGGTCTCGGCTCGATCGCGGCAGGCTGCCGCCTGATGTCCGCTTACCCGATCACGCCCGCTTCGGAAATCATGGAATACCTCATCAAAAAGCTGCCGAAGTTCGGCGGCACCGTCATCCAGACGGAGGATGAGATCGCGGCAGTCACGATGGCGATCGGCGCCAACTATGGCGGCGTACGCACGATGACGGCGTCGGCCGGCCCCGGCCTCTCGCTCATGATGGAAGCGATCGGCCTGTCCGGCATGACCGAGACGCCGCTCGTCGTCATCGACACGCAGCGCGGCGGTCCCTCGACGGGGCTGCCGACGAAGCAGGAACAGTCCGATATCAACGCGCTCATCTACGGGACGCACGGGGAGATCCCGAAGGTCGTCATCGCGCCCAGCACGATCGAAGAGTGCTTCTACGATATGATCGAAGCGTTTAATATTGCGGAAGTGTATCAAGTACCGGTCATCGTCGCGACCGACTTGCAGCTTTCGCTCGGCAAGCAGTCTTGCGAGCCGCTCGACTACGACCGCATCTCGATCGAGCGCGGCAAGCTGGTCACCGAGGAGCTGGAGCCGAACGAGCCGGGCAAGTTGTTCCCGCGCTATGCGTTTGCCCAAGACGGCGTCTCGCCGCGCGTGCTGCCGGGCGCCAAGAACGGCATTCACCATGTGACGGGCGTCGAGCACGACCAGGAGGGCCGGCCGTCCGAGAGCGCGGTCAACCGGCTAAAGATGATGGACAAACGTCTGAACAAGCTGGCGTCGCTCCGGATATCGGACGCCGTCAAATTCGACGGTCCTTCCGAACCGGCCGATCTGCTCGTCGTCTCGATGGGATCCACGGGCGGTACGATCAACGAAGCCCAGGATCGACTCGCGCAGGACGGCATCGCCTCGAACCATATTACCGTCCGGCAGATGCATCCGTTCCCGAACGAGCTGATCGAGCCGTATCTCTCACGCGCGAAAAAGGTGGTCGTCCTCGAAAACAACGCGACCGGCCAGCTTGCCAACCTGATCAAACAAAACGTAGGCTATCACGACAAAATCGTGAACCTGCTCAAATATGACGGCACGCCGTTCCTGCCTTCCGAAATCTACAAAGCCTGCAAGGAGTTGAACTAAGATGGCGACATTCAAAGAATTTCGCAATAACGTCAAGCCGAACTGGTGCCCAGGCTGCGGCGATTTCTCCGTACAGGCTGCGATTCAACGGGCGGCGGCAAACGTGGGCCTCGAGCCCGAACAGCTGGCCGTCGTCTCCGGGATCGGGTGCTCCGGCCGGATCTCGGGCTACATCAACGCCTACGGCCTGCACGGCATTCACGGCCGCGCGCTGCCGATCGCCCAAGGCGTCAAGCTCGCGAACCGGGAGCTGACGGTCATCGCCTCCGGCGGCGACGGCGACGGCTTTGCGATCGGGATGGGACATACGGTCCATGCGATCCGCCGCAATCTCGATATCACCTATATCGTCATGGACAACCAGATCTACGGCCTGACGAAGGGCCAGACCTCGCCGCGCAGCGCCGAGGGATTCAAGACGAAGTCCACGCCGGAAGGCTCGATCGAGTCGACGCTGTCCCCGCTCGAAATCGCGCTGTCGGCCGGTGCCACGTTCGTCGCTCAGTCGTTCTCCAGCGATTTGAAGCAGCTGACGTCCCTGATCGAAGCGGGCTTGAGCCACAAGGGCTTCTCGCTCATCAACGTCTTCAGCCCGTGCGTTACTTTCAACAAGGTGAACACGTACGATTGGTTCAAGGAGAACATCGTGAATCTGGATCAATTCCCCGAGTACGACCCGTCGAACCGGATCGCCGCCATGACGAAGATCATGGAGACGAACGGCATGCTAACCGGTCTGATCTACCAGGACAAGACGCGCCCGTCCTACGAGGACCTCGCCGTCGGCTTCAAGCCGGAAGCGTTGGCCAAGCAGGACCTGAAGCTGTCCCGCGAATCGTTCGACAAGCTGGTCAAAGAGTTTGTGTAATCCGCATAGACGTTTGAAGAGGGCTGCAGCCGGCAGCCCTTTTGACTTTTCCGCGGCCTTTATTCCGCAGGAGACGGCCAGCCGGGTTCGATGTTCGAATACCGCGCTAAAAACGACAATCTGGTGGCGGAAGGCGCGATAGGCGCCCAGAGGCAGGCGGATCGGGGCTATTCCGTTGGGTTTCACCCGTTGCGTGCGTTATAATAACGGTATAGCAGGAGGAAAGGTGGAATCTTCCATGAGCGATGCCAAACGCATTCCGATCGGCGTGTCCGCGCGCCATATTCATTTGACCCAAAAGCATGTCCATATCTTGTTCGGCGAAGGCGCGGCGCTGACCGAAATGAAGCCGCTGAGCCAGCCGGGACAGTTTGCCGCGAACGAGACGGTCGCCGTTTACGGGCCGAAGGGCTCCTTTCCCAAGGTGCGCATCCTGGGCCCGGTCCGCAAGGCGACACAGCTGGAGGTGTCGCGTACGGACGCGTTCGCGCTGGGTCTGAATCCCCCGGTGCGGGAATCCGGGAACATCGAAGGCACGCCCGGCCTCCGCATCGTCGGTCCGGCCGGCGAAGTGACGATCGACGAAGGCGTCATCGTGGCGGCGCGCCATATCCACTTCCATACGTCCGACGCGAATCGGCTCGGCGTGACGGACAAGCAGCTCCTCCGTGTCCGGGCAGGCGGCGATCGGGGCCTCGTTTTCGAAAATGTGATCGCCCGCGTATCGCCCTCCTTCGCGCTCGACATGCACATCGATACCGACGAAGGCAACGCCTCGGGCGCCGCAACGGGCGACTTTGCCGAGTTGATCGACTAAGGAGGACGCCTCTCGCGTCTCTCTCGATCCGGTCGCGCGTCCGATCGCCTGCTTGGCTGTTCACCGGGGAGGGTAAATAAGGAGGAATCCTTAGAAACCGGAGGTGGATCGACATGACGGGCAAGGGCGTAAACGACAAGAGAGGCGTCGACGTGCAAGAGGAAGGCAAGTTGTGGCGGGAACACGCCAACAGGGCGAAAACCCAGTTCGAGGCGGTCAAGGAACAACGAGCAGTCGGCACGAACGATCATCCGGACGGTCAAAACCGGATGATCGACACGCGCAACTTGCGAAAATAGGGAAACGAGCGGCCCCGGCAGCGAACGCGCTGACGGGGCTTTTCCTGGACGCAAGGGGATCTGCCCGCCGATTCTCGCCTTCCGGTTCGGCTTGGTTCGGCGCGGAATCTACTTGGGCGCCTTCCGTCGCTATGCTATAATGAAACATTGAATGGTCCCACGCAGTTGAGGGCTGACGACAGGAAGGAGTCGCTTCGCATGACGAAGGAAGGCCAAGACAAGCAAGCTGCCGGCCCGGCTAAAGACTACGCCAAATACTTCGACTTCTCGGACGCGAAGGTCGTCGCCCGGGAAGACGGCAAGACGACATATCGCATCAACGGGCGCCACGTCCAAATCTCGTCGCCGCCCGATCTCCGCGAAGGCAAAAAGAGGGGCAAAGAAGACATCCGGGTGCTCTACGATACGGGCATTCCGGAAGAAATGAAGTCGTTCGGCGCCGGCCGCTACTACTGCATCTTCACGTACGGCTGCCAGATGAACGAGCATGACACGGAAATCATGCGCGGGCTGTTCGAGGAGATGGGCTACGCCGCCACCGAAGACAAGCAGCAGGCGGACGTCATCCTCATTAACACATGCGCGGTGCGGGAAAACGCGGAGGACAAAGTGTTCGGAGAGCTCGGCCATCTGAAGCGCCTCAAGCTCGAAAAGCCCGGACTGATCCTCGGCGTATGCGGGTGCATGTCCCAGGAAGTATCCGTCGTGAATCGGATCCTCGAGAAGCACCCGCATGTCGATCTCATCTTCGGCACGCACAACATTCATCGGCTACCGCAGCTGTTGAAGGACGCGCACTTCGGCAAGGAGATGGTCGTCGAAGTGTGGTCCAAGGAAGGCGACATCATCGAGAATTTGCCGAAGAAAAGGGAAGGCCTGCGCGCATGGGTGAATATCATGTACGGCTGCGACAAGTTCTGCACGTACTGCATCGTCCCCTATACGCGCGGCAAAGAGCGCAGCCGACTGCCCGAGGACGTCATCGCGGAGGTGCGCGAGCTTGCGCGCCAAGGCTTCAAGGAGATTACGCTGCTCGGCCAGAACGTTAACGCCTACGGCAAAGACTTCACGGACCGCCAATACCGGTTCGGTGACCTGATGGACGACATCCGCAAAATCGACATCCCGCGCGTCCGGTTCACGACGAGCCATCCGCGCGACTTCGACGATCATCTCGTCGAGGTGATCGCGAAGGGCGGCAACCTCGTGGAACATATCCATCTGCCGTTCCAGTCCGGCAGCACCGAGGTGCTGAAGCGGATGAGCCGCAAGTATTCTCGCGAGCAGTTCCTGGACCTTGTCGGCCGCATCCGGAAGGCGATCCCGAACGTCGTGCTGACGACCGACATCATCGTAGGCTTCCCCGGCGAGACGGAGGAGCAATTCGAAGAGACGCTCGAGGTCGTGCGCGAGGCGGGCATCTCCATGGCATATACGTTCATCTATTCGCCGAGGGACGGCACGCCGGCCGCCGCGATGGAAGACAACGTGCCGTATGAGGCCAAGCAAAAGCGGCTTAAACGGCTGAACGAGCTGATCGCCGAGATGAGCCTCGCGAGCAACCTGGAGCTGGCGGGACAGGTCGTCGAAGTGCTCGTCGAAGGCGAGAGCAAAACCAACGCGAACGTCCTGTCCGGCCGGACGCGCTCCAACAAGCTGATCCACTTCGAAGGACCGAAGTCGTGGATCGGACAGTTCGCCCATGTACGCGTGACGCAGCCGCAGACGTGGTTCATCCGCGCCGAGGCGGTCGGCTTGTCCCCTTCCGTTCAGGAAGCTTATACGCACGGTGCTTAATACGCAGTTCAAGATCGAAGCGGGGCGCGTCCGTTGACCGGCTGCCCGTCCGCTCACGAATCGGGAGGAAACTCAAACATGTCGCAATTCGCGCATAACCATGATCACGATCACGACCATAGCTGCCAAGTCCCGGACCTCGGGCAGCCGGAGGGCTATATCATCCCGGAATACGACAACCGCGAGCTGATCGTTCGCGAGGACATCCTCGCCCGGGCCAAGGAACTCGCCCAGTTGATCACGACCGCCGAGGAAGTGGAGATGTACCAAAACGCGGAGCGTCTCATTCAGCGCCACGAGAAGGTCCAAGGCTTGATCGCGCAGATCAAGAAAAAACAAAAAGAGCTCGTCGCCTTCCAGACGACGTTTAAAAACGCGCAAATGGTCGAAAAGATCGAACAGGAAATTTCCGTGCTTCAGGACGAGCTCGACGGCATGCCGGTCGTACAGCAATTCCAGCAAAGTCAGACAGACGTGAATTATCTGCTGCAATCGATCGTCAGCATTATTCGCGATACGGTCGCGGAAAAGCTGGACGTCGAAGCGGCCAAACCGATTGAAGCACCCGAGGAGTGCGACTGACCGCACCCGGCGTGAGATCCATCAACCCATCAGACGGGCGGCGCCTTTTGGCGCGGCCCGTCTTTCGCTTAGGCACGGCCGGTCGGACCGAGGATCGTGAGGGTGCGGGTGCGCTGATCGTATCGCAAACCGTAGGATTTGCCCGGGGCCAGACGGAGCGCCTTGCCCGTACCTGGCGCGGTCTGCATCTCGTGATCGAATAGATTGCTGGGGGTGCCAACGAACATTTTCCGCACGGCGTCGCCGCTCTTGACTGTAACGGCGTAGCCGCGAATATCGGGAATGCCGAGCTGCGACTGCAGCTGGTAGCCGATCGATATCGTCTGGCCCCTGAGCCTTGGACTGTGCCGGTGCATGCCTGACGCCACGCTGACGGGAGCGGCATCGATGCGGACGACGTCGTTATTCGGATCGTGTACGAGCCGGTAGCGCTTGTAATCCAGGAGCCGCATCTTCTTGGCGAGCGCCGCATTCATTTCGAACATGCCGATAAAGCACTCCCCGGCCGCGCGAAACTGGATGGTGGCCTCCTGCCGCAATCTCCCATGCTGCAGGACGATTTTTTGTCCGGGGGCGAGCGAGGTCAGTTGTTGGTCGTCGTTCTGCAAAACGCCTTTGGTCAGATAGACGGTTTGATCCCTCACGGACGTGAGGTTCAGGTCCATGATGCTACTTGACATGTTGCCGGTTCACGCTCCTTGATTCGTTCCGCGTGGGTTGCCTCAATCCTACCTATTAGGGTATGCTGGCAACAATCCCGACGATTGTACCTTCGTCCCTGGGCGTACGGCCCGCCATTTTGGCGGGCGGTGCGGCCCGGACCAGACCAGAGAGGAGGAAGCGCCGTTGTCGGACTTCATGCAGATCAAGGGATTGACCGGGGAACTGAAGGTGTCGCACAAAAAAGGGCCTTTCGGGCTGACGCTTTCGACCCGGGAGCTCGTCGTTCAGAAGCCTCATATGAATTACTATATTTTGTTCGAGCACATGATCAGCGTCGTCCCATGCGAGAGCGTCAAAAGCGGCAAACCGGCCGTGGCCGCCAGCAAACGGAGCGAATGGTCGTTCGGCACGATCGCGACGGGGAGCGCGTACTACGCGATTTACGCCAAGGAGGTCGTGGTGCATCATCGCGGCGGCGTACACCGGACCGGTCCGATGGAGTTTCGGATCCCGATCCACCGGCGGCTCCTCGAAGAGCTAGCGCGCTACGGCGGGATGACCGCCTTTTGAATGGCGGCTCCGGACGCCCAAAAGGGGCCGTCCCAAAAGCCCCCGTTGGCGCATTTTGCTCCAACCGGCGGCGCCGCCGCTTCAGCGGGATTCGTTCGTGGATCATGCCCGGCCTTTCGCACCTCTCTCCGAATCGCGTGCCAATGAACGGGGGCTCGTTGTCGGTCCGTATAGGGGGAGTGCGGGGAATAAGGAACATTTTGCTCCCTATTTTGGCGGAGGGGCTGGGGCGCGTGGAATTAAGGAACATTTTGTTACCTATTTCGGCGGAGTGACGGGGGCGTGGGAGAATAAGGAACAATTTGTTCCCTAATTCGGCGGAGTAGTGGGGGTGCGTGGAAATAAGGAGCATTTTGTTACCTATTTCGGCGGATTGGCGAGGGAGCGTTGTTCCCTACTTCGGTAATTGAAGCCCGGCTACAACGTACAAATCGGCACGGAAAAGGGCGGTTATGAATTAAGGCCGGGGATTCCGGCGTTTTCTGCTTCGAGGCTTTCGCAAGGCGAGCCTGGAGGTCGGCTGGCTTTGCCTTGTTCATAGCCTGCTCAAGCGAGCAGCCAGCGACCAAAAACGCAAACGGGATGAGGCAGAATAGGAGTCTGCTTCATCCCGTTTTGCTCGTTGATCTTCATTTTGCATTTTGGAGCCGGGCGCGGCGCGTGAAATCCGCAGCCTAATCCGCGCGGCGCCGGCGCGGACGCCGAAAGCCGGGGACGAGCGGGCGCACCGTGCCGATGACGAACGTGGCGACCGCCGCCTTGAGAAGATCTCCGCCCAAAAACGGGTAGCAGGCGCCGACCATGGCGGCGGGCAGAGAAAGCTTGGCCTTGTAGGCATACCAAGGAACGCCGCCTATGTAAGCCAACGCAACGCCAAACAAACAGATGCCGGCGAAAAGGAGCGCGTACTGCAACGGTCCGAACCGCCGTTCGTCCCGGAACAGGCGGTCGCTCACCCAGCCGACGAACAGGGCTTCGAAAGGGAACATCCAAATAAAGCCGCCCGTGAAGCCGAACACGGTCGACAATCCGCCGTGCCCGCCGAAAAGCGGCAGCCCGGCGGTCGCCAGCAGAACGACGATCGCGATGCTCCAAAAGCCGTATCGCGCGCCGAGCAGACCGCCGGCGAGCATGACGGCCAGCGACTGAAGCGTGATCGGGACGCTTGTGAACCCGAGCGGCAGCTGGATCGAACCGAATGCGATGAACAGCGCGGCAAAGAGTGCCGTATAAACGGTGGAGCGGATCCAGGAGGTCGTCTCTCTCGCGCTTGCCAGCGTATCGAGCGTCGCCGCGTCGCCGGCCGGATTCGCTTGATCGACGGTGTTGGATGCAGGGGTAGAACGTGGCATTGTCAAATCTCCTCTCAAATGTTAACCTATTTTCTGGGTTGTGGTTAACATTTCGGATTGTATCACGAGCGGAATCAATTGGGAAGAGGGAATCGCATGAACGGATCGAATCGCACGGAACCGCTTCGGTTGACGAAGCTGTCGGTATATGGACGAATGCCCGGGGGAGAGAGGACGACGCGTCTCGAAGAAGCGACGCTCGCGCTTGCGCCCGGCGAATGGATCTACGTCGTGGGCACGAACGGGAGCGGGAAGTCCACGCTGGCGCAGCTCTTGGCCGGGCTCGTGCAGGAAGGCGCAGCGGGAGGCTATAGCCGCGGCTTTGCGGGCCTGCAGCCGGCGCCTTACGTCATGCAGCAGCCCGACGCCCAGCTGTTCGGGAGCACGCCGCGCGAGGAGCTCGTCTTCGCGCTCGAATGGCGCGCGGCGCCGCCCGAACGGATCGCGGCCGCGGCCGCGGAGATGCTCGCGGCCGTCGGGCTGCGGGAAGCGGCGGACGAGCCGTGGTCCCGGCTGTCCGGCGGCCAGCGGCAGCTTGCCGTCGTCGCGGCCGCTGCAGTCTGCGAGGCGCCGCTACTCGTGCTGGACGAGGCGACTTCGATGCTGGACGAGTCGGCCCGCCGGCGGGTTCGCGGCATCGCGGAGCGGCTGCACGCCCGCGGGGCGGCGATCGTCTGGGTGACCCAGCGGCTCGACGAGCTGGATCCGGACGCGCGGGTGATCGCGCTGCGGGACGCGCAGATCCGCTTCGACGGAACGGGCAGGCAGTTCCTGTACGGACCGGATCCGTTGCGTCCCAGCCGATCCGGCGCGGCGTGCGAGCAGGTCGGTCTCCGGCTGCCTTATTTGGCCGAGCTGGCTTACGGCCTGCACCGGCTCGGCAAGCTCGCGGCGCCGCTGCCGGCGACCGCGGAGGAATGGCGGCGGAGCGGGATCGGGAGCGGAATCGGAATCGGGATGACAGGCGATACGAGTCGGGATTCGGAAAGGATGGCAAGCGGAAATGGGTGAAGAAACCTTGAGGAAGCCGACCGACGCCGTCTTCGCGGAAGCGGAGTTGCGGATCGGCGGATTCGGCGACCGCTTGCTCCGACAGGCGGATGCCCCGGCCGAAAAGGACCGCGCGCTCGTGCTTCGGCCCAGGACGATCACGGTCCTGCTCGGTCCGAACGGCGCCGGCAAGACGCGTCTGCTCGAAATCGCTGCCGGATTGCGCGATCCGGAAGGGCTCGCGGTTTCGTACGGCGGAGAAGCGCTGTGGCGGAAGGGGCGTCGACGGCTGAAGCTTCGCCCGGACGTATTGAAACGCTACAGCTATGCCTGCCAATCAGCGGAGGAGCAGTTGTTCGCCCGATCGGTCGAGGCGGAGCTGCGCTACGTGCTCGCGCCGTTCGGCGGCGGCGAAGCGGAGGTCGCGGCCCGGGTGGAAGAAGCGCTGCGCGCCGTCGGGTGGGACCCTACTTGGCTCGCGCGCGATCCGTATGCGATGAGCGGAGGCGAGCGGCGCCGCACGGCTCTCGCATGCGCGTTCGCCGCGCCGGCGCCATGGCTGCTGCTCGACGAGCCGACGTCGGGCTTGGATGCGCGGGCGCACGAGATGCTGGCCGCGCGGCTGCTGGCGGAGCGGGAGCGGGGCAGGGGCGTGCTGCTCGTCTCGCACGACGCCGATTGGGCGCTGCCGCTGGCGGACATGCTCCTGCTGATGGCGCCGGGCGGCCGGATCCGTCCCTGCACGCCGGAGGAGCTGCTGGCTCGCCCGGAATGGTGGCGCGAAGCGGGGATGGATATCCCCGCGTGGTTCGAGATCGCGCGAGCGGGGTGGCGCATGGGGCTAAGCGCCGATGAGGTTCTCGATCCGCGCAGGCTGGCGGCTCGGCTGGGCGGCGAAGGATCTGGAGAGATCCCTTCGCCGCTCGCGCCTGTATCGCCTGAGCCGGCCGTCGTAAGCCCGACGGCTCGCCATGCACGGGCGGATGCGCCGCCGGATCGTTCGGCGCTGCAGGCGGTTTCCCCGGCGAAGCCTCATCCGCTCCTGCGTTTCGACCCCCGATCGGTTTGGCTATGCTACATTTTACTGTCGCTCGCGCTGTTCTCGATCCAAACCTGGATCAGTCTGGCCGCAGGCGCGGTCGTCACCTTCGCGGCCGTGCGGCTCGGGCGTTTTCCGCTTCGCCGCTGGCGAGGCGTGCTGCTCGGCTTCGCCTCGTTCGCCGTTTCGGCCACGCTGCTCGCCGGCTGGACCGGGAGCGGGGGAGACGGCTTGTGGCATGCGGACGCCGCCCGGGCGACGCTTCTGTCCTTCGGCCGTACGTGGCTCGTGCTGCTGCTCGGACTTGGACTGCCGCTGGCGATCCCGCCGCTGCGTCTGCGCCGTTCGCTGCTCCAGCTGTCGACGTTCCGCGGGCGGACGAGCCGCCGCGTCCAGCAGGTCGTGCTCACGGTAACGCTCATCCTCCGATTCGTCCCGCAACTGTTGGACGAATGGGGGCGGTTTACGCGCATCGCCATCGCGAGAGGCAAGGAAAACGCGAAGACGCCCGGCGCGATCGCCAGGCGTCTGAAAGAAACGTCCGTCCCGTTCCTGCTCGCTTTGTTCCGCATGGGCGACCAAGTGTCGCTCGCCCTCGAGAGCCGCGGGGTCGGGCGGGTGCCGCAGCCGACGATGTCCGAGCGGCTCCGCTGGCGGGGCGGGGACTGGCTGCTGCTTTTGGCCGTTGGAGGGATCGCGGCCGCGTTGGCGATCGGCGGACGACTCGGCTGGTATTAGCCGCGGTCTCGCCGCGAACGAAGCCAGGCGACCGCTGCTCCAAGAAGGCCGATCGCCGCGCCGAAGCCGAACCCGGCCCGGAGGCCGCCTTGGCCGTTCAGCCAGCCGGCCAGGTAAGGGCCGGCGAACATGCCGATCGAATACATCGACTGGTAAAAACCCATCGCCGTCGCCCGTTCCCGGGTCGGAATATCCCGGATGGCCAGCCCGAGCAAGAGAGGGAAATAAAGCGCCTGCCCGATGCCGTTAAACGCTTGCGTCACGATCAAACCCGTCAGCGAACCGCTGAACGGGATCGCGGCCGTGCAGACGGCGGCCGTCAAAAATCCCGCGACGATCACGGAACGCTCCCCGAAGCGGGGCGCGATGTAACGCCCGTTCCACAACGAAACGAGCGCGTGCGGCACCATAAAGGCGATCACAAGCCAGGTCAGCTGGCCTTCGCTCGCGCCGAGCTTGACCGCCTGCAGCGGCGTAAACCCGAACATCGTGATGAACAGGATGCAGTGCGCCATGATCGACAGCACGGACACCTCGATGAGCAGCGGCGAGTGCCGCAGCATCTCCTTCCAGCTCCGCCGGGGCTCATCTGCCGATCCCGCCGATTGGTTCGGAATCGCCCGGGGTTCATGCACGAACAAGGTCAGCGCAGCGCCGACCGCCGCTACCCCGATTCCCGTCCAGAACGCGGCGTTCCATCCGCCCTGCGACGCGAGATACCCGCTCGCCGTCATGCCGGTCAACTGGCCGATGACGGTAAGGAAGCTCAGCGTCCCCATCGCTTTGGTCGATTGATCCGGGGCGAAATAAGACGCGTAAAGCACCGAGAAAGCGACCCACACCGACGCGCAGATGCCGGCCACGAGCCGGCCGGCCAGCGGGCCGGCCCATCCGCCCGCCGTCAGGAACAGCACGCAGCTGCCGAGTCCGGCCAGCATTCCGACGAACAGGAACGGCTTGCGCCGCTGCAGGCGATCCGAGAACATCCCGAGCGGAAACCGAATCAGCATCTGCGTTAAGCCGTAGCTCCCCACGATCAGCCCGATCATCCCCATCGAAAGGCCCCGATCCTCCAGAAAAGGCGTCAAAATCGGCACATAAATATACATCGTCATCCAGTACATCAGCGTCGCCGCCGCGAAGATCAAGTGGCGACGCCGGGTTAAGCCGACCGCTTGCGCGGGCAAAGGCGCCGTGCGTGCGACATCGGCTTTCGACCTTCCCGCCGCGCGGCCCTGTAAGTTCGAATTGGGGTTCAATATGTCCATCCTCCGGTCCGCGGTCATTCGCTATGCCCCTTTACTTTAACGGAAGCGCGGCTTTCCGTGAAGCCCCGCGATCCTTCTTTCGTCCGCCGCCTTGCGAGGAAGCAGGTTCCGAAGCCGGGCCGTTTCAGGTAGAATGGTAAGGTGTGGAAATGGAGAACGACGACGGGAAGGCGGAGGTTGTTTGCTAGACAAACGCAACAGTTGGAAAAGCGTCGTGTTGATCGGATACGGTCTTCTCGTCTTGATCGCGGGGATCTTTTACGTCCCCTGTTACGAGGTTTGGGGACCCGAGCGGAATGTCGATAAGTACAGTTATCATTTTCGGTTCCAGCTGTCGAGAGGCACATATACGATCAACGGGTTTCGGGTGACGTACGAGATCGACTTCGCCAGGGTGCTATACACGATGGGCGTGCTGACACTGCTCGCGGCGACGGTGTGGCTTCTCCTTGCGACGTGGAGCCGGGAAGATCGGGATACCGCGGCGGCAGACTAAGCCGGCCGGATGCGATTCGACGGAGGCGTTGCCGATGACGAGATTTTTGTACCACTACTTTGATGCGAGCCGGGGACCGTTCCGCAATTTGTCCGGCTTGCCGATCCCCGATGCGGAGCGTCTATCGAGGCAGATCGTTCGGGAAGGCCGGGCCTTCGCCGCCAAGCGGCCGGAGGGCTATATGGCTGTCCGGAGAGAGCTGGAGGCGCGAGCGAGGAAGTTGTTCGAAGATAAGGGCGGGCGACCTCGAACGGCGTTTCCGCACTACATGACGCTGGAAGCCTGCGACTGGCTGTTGAGCTGGTACGAGAACTCCGACTGCCTCAGCATGGATTGGGACGTCTTTCCCGAAGACGCGATCAGCTTTACGTACGGCGATCTATTTCCGACGATGAAGGTGCAGGACGGCAAGCCTTATCGCGGGCAGGTGTATACGAAAAGCGAGATCGTACAGGTCATCGATGCTTACGGAATGCCCCAATCGTGGAACGCGAACGGGGAAAAGGGGCCCGAGCGGTATATCGAGGCGCAAATTTGGGACGAAGAGGGGATCCGGGCCTGGCTCGTCTGACCATCTTTCTACCGGCGTGGTGTCCGCACGCGTAGTTATCCCCTATTTCCTCGAGTGTCCAGGTGGAGGCCATTTATGATCATCCTGATTATTCTCGTCGCGTTCCTCTTGATCGGGTCGGGAAGCATCTACACATTGCTTAAACGTAAGCTGGAAAACGACCAAAAAATAATCGGGCAGCTGGAGCAAATTTTGGACGAATTGCGCAAACGCTAAGAGCATCACGAATCAGGAGGTGCGTCTTACGAATGGACGAGACGCTGAGGCAATTCATCACGATTTCCAAGCATCGCATGATCCATCACTATCTCCCAAAGCTGACCGCCAGTCTCGAATCGTTGGACGAGTCGACGCTGCGACTGAAGGAAGCGGAGGGCATGAACAGCATCGGGGGTATCGTCGGGCATGTGTTGTTACATATCCGCCGGAACACGCAGCGGTTCCGGGACCCGAGCGCCGTTTTCGCGCAGGGCATCGAGAACGAATTTCCGGAAGGGAACGGCGATAAGCGCGCGTTGATCGCGGAGGCTGAAGAGGCGTTCCAAGCGTTCGACGAGGCCGTCTGCGCCTGCAGGGATGTGGATATGTACGACCTGTATCATCTGGTCGAGCATACCGGCTATCATCTCGGACAGATCATCGATCGGGCGCAGCGGCTGACGGGAACGCGGTACCGCTTCATGCAAAGCGGCATTAGCGAGACGGCTTTAAAGGCGTGGATCGTGGGGGATTGAGACCGGATCGGATGCGGAAAGAAAAGCAATCGGCTTCGTCGGCAGACCGCAACGAGGGGCCGTTCTAGCTCGTCTAACATGGAAACGATAGGAGGCGCTGCGGGATGGAACCCCTTTGGCTGCAGTGGGCCAAGCAGATTCAAGCGATCAGTCAGGCCGGATTAGCTTATTCCAAGGACATCTACGACCTGGAGCGGTTCGAGATGCTGCGCACGCTCAGCGTCGACATTCTCAAACGGTATACCGATGCGGAGAGCGAACGGATTCGCGAGTTGTTCGCTTCGGAAACCGGGTACGCGACGCCCAAAGTCGACGTGCGCGGCGTCGTCTTCGAGGGAGACAAGATTCTGCTCGTCCAGGAGCGGCTCGACGGGGCTTGGTCGCTGCCCGGCGGTTGGGCGGATATCGGGCTGTCCCCGAAGGAAGTCGCCGTCAAGGAAGTGCGCGAAGAGTCGGGCTTGGACGTGAAGCCGGTACGGCTGCTCGGCATCTTGGACAAAAAGTTTCATGGCCATCCCCCTTCGCCCTGGCATATCTATAAAATATTCATCCTGTGCGAGTCGATCGGCGGCCGGATGGGTGCGGGAATGGAGACGCTCCAAGTCGGACTTTTCGAGCGGGACCAGCTGCCGGAGCTGTCCGCCCAACGGAATACGAAAGCGCAGATCGAGCGGATGTTCGAGCTCCGGGATCTTCCTGGAGAAGTGCTGTGCGATTAGCCGGGACCAACGACACACCGACGGGAGAGGAACAACTTCGGCTCTACCATATGAGCGAGGAGCCGGACATCGTCCGCTTCGTACCTCGACCGCCTCCTTCGCGGCCGGAAGATGCTCCCGTCGTGTGGGCGATCGACGAGGCGCATCTGGTTCACTATTTGTTTCCCCGGGATTGTCCCAGAGTGATCTATGCCGATTCGGACGCGGTCAGCGAGGAGGACCGCAGCCGCTTCTTCTCCATGTCCGCCGCCAGGAAGATAATCGCAGTGGAGCGGGCTTGGTACGAACGGATTCGGGACGGCGCGCTCTACCAATATCGGTTCGCTTCCGAAGGGTTCGTGTGCGCCGATGCGATCGCCGGCTACTACACGACGACGGAGCCGGTCGAGCCGGTCTCCGTCGCGCGGGTGGACCGCCTTCTCGACCGGATCGTCGCCGCCGACTGCGAGCTGCGCTTTACGCCGAGCCTATTTCCGCTGCGTGACGCCATTCTCGCCTCCACGTTGACGGACTTTTCAATCATTCGGTTTCGGAATGCGGGCTTGGAATCGGCGGAGTCGTGCTGACGGGTGCTTGCCCATCGTCGATCCACCGAAGAAAAGGCTCCGGATCGAAGCGAAGCGAGACTGCGACGAAGCCGGAGGCCTGAACGAGTAGCGCATACGGCTGCCGACCGCGTGCCAGAAACAAATAAGCCTCGCGGACGGGATAGGCGTAGAAGCGATGCCCGGGGGTCGCGGCGGGTTCGAAACGGACCCGCATCACCCAGCCGTCTTCCGGATCCAGACGAAGGCCGGGATATACCTGGGGATCCGAGGCGAGTGCCGCCAGGATGTCGGATTGCAGCGTCTTCGTAAGCGGCCGAACGGCGACGACCGTGCTTTGCCGGACGTCGAAAACCGATACGCGCGGCTCTTTTTCCGCGTGCGCGCTCGCAGGGCATAACGAACCGATCGCAAGGACGAGGAGCGTCAGGAACAGAGAAACGGGAAAAGGCTTGGGCATGCGAAACACCTCCGTTTTCTAGCATCGCCCAAATCCGCGTTCGTTATCTTCAGGAGCATCGCGAGATGCCGTTTGCATCGATCTACCTTTCCGAAGGGGGGTTTCCGATGAGTCCAACCACTTTTGACAAGGACAAGCTGTATCTCGTGGCGGATATGCCGGGCTATTCGCCGCATGTCGGGCGGTTGCTATCCATGATGAACTATGCCCGCTACACGACGTGGAGGGCGGTTCAAGGGCTCGGCGTCGAGGAGCTGGATACGGTCACCGACGTTAGCCGCAATTCGATCGCGATGCTGCTTCGCCACTTTGCAGCCGTGGAATATGCCTACCAAGTGCAGACGTTCGAAGAACGGCGCCTAAACGAATCCGAACGTGCCGAGTGGGGGCCGGCGCTGAATCTAGGCGATGAAGGGCGGGCTAGCCTAAGCGGCCGCGACATGGATCATCATTGGCACGTGCTGCAGTCGGTCCGCGACCGTACGCTGGCTTTGTTCCGCGAGGTCGACGATGCATGGCTGGCGACGGAAAAGCCGTTCTGGCAAGGCCATCCGGCCAACTACCATTTTATGTGGTATCACGTGTTCGAGGACGAGATCAATCATCGGGGACAAATTCGTCTCATCCGGCAGAGGTTGGAGGTTAGCCGCCATGGCTGATTACATTCTTCCCGACGCCAGCCTGATCGACGAAATCGAGCGTTCCGAGATCGCTTACATGTCCGATCGCATGACGGCCATCCGCGCACGGCCGGGCAATCCCGAAGGCGTTGACATTCGGGAATTCGGCGGTGCCGTGGCCTATTACAGCGAAACGATGCCCTGGGCTTCCTTCAACACGGTCAAGGGGCTTCGGGCGGGCGACGAATCGCTGCTCGCCGACATTGACGCCTTCTACCGCGAGCGGGGCAGGCGTCCGCAGATTGAGATCGTGCCGGGACTGACGGACAACGGGTTGACGCGGAAGCTGGGCGAGCTCGGCTACGAGCTCGCCGGATATCATACGACTCTTTATCGTGATTTGTCCGAGCCGCTCGTCTCGAGGGAGCCGGCTCTTCAGACGGTCGGAGATCGGGGAGAGATCACAAACCGCGTGCTGTTGGACGAGGAGATCGACCTTTACGCGGCGATCCAATGCCGGGCGTTCGGACTCCCCGAAGACGGGATCCGTCCGGTCGCGACGAACAACGGCGTGCTTCTCGGGCGTCCCGGCTGGACGTTTTGGTTGGCTGCGGTAGACGGGCGGCCGGCGGCTGCCGGGGTCCTGCACCTGCGGGACGGGATCGCCTCGTGCACGTTCGCCGCTACGCTGCCGGAGTTTCGCGGGAAGGGGTTGCAACGACTCCTCTTGAAGCGTAGATTGGAAGAAGCGATATCCGGCAGCTGCCGGTTGATGGTCGGACAGTGCGTTTTTCTGTCGCAGAGCCATCGCAATATGGAGCGTGCCGGGATGAAGATCGGCTATATCCGCTCCGCCTGGACGGCCCGGTCCTGACGCGGGCCGGGCGCCGGGCGGAGGGAGCGTCTTCGCCGGGCGCCACGACAACGAGAGAAGGAAGTCATGACCCGTGAGAGACCGAATTCCCGGGTACGATCCCGTTTGGCACGAGACGACCGAGGCGTTGATGGCGGCCGAAGGCCCGCAGCTGGAGCGGCTGCAGGGCTGCAGGCTGCTCAACGTCTATTCGCTTTGGGACGTCGGCATGGAATGTTGGCACGACCGGGCGCCGGTCGTATTCGAGCTGGATGCGTTCAACTTGGAGGTGTGCCATGCCGGATTGCATGCGTTGGCGGTGACGGTGAACGCGGTCGAGTTGATGCCTGTGCCCGGCTGCGAATGGCGAATCGGCCGACCGGAGCTGAACGGATTTGTCGGCGCCTTCATCGCGGGCGTCGACCTGGTGGAATTCGCCGCAACGCCCGCCGAAGGATCCGGCTGGATGCTGCACGGCATCGGATTCGAGACGACCACGGGCTACTTCGCCGTGGATAACGGATGGGACCGCAATGTGATCCGCATCGGCAAAGACTACGCCGACGACATACGGACGCGAATGGTGGTCGGATAAAAGGGGTGGGGAGAACGATGACGATCGAATTCAAGACGGCGCGCCTCGCGCTTCGGACGATCGACGAGACCGAGGCGGGCGCGCTGCTCGACTACATGCTGCGAAATCGCGGATTTCTGAAGGAATGGGAGCCGGACAGGCCGTCCGAGTACTACACACTGGAGCATCAAGCCCATCTCCTGCGGCACGACCAGATGACGATGGCCACGGGCCAGCTGTTCAGGGTATGGATGTACCCGCTGTCCGACCCCGAACGGATCATCGGCTCGGTCTCGCTCAGCAATATCGTGCGAGGAGCATTTCTGTCCTGTCACCTGGGCTACCGGCTCGATGCCGAGTTTGAATCGCGCGGCTACATGACGGAAGGGTTGAAGCCGGTCATCGATTATGCGTTCGAATCGCTCGGGCTGCACCGGATCGAAGCCAACATCATGCCGAAAAACAAAGGCTCGCTGCGCGTGGTGCAAAAGCTCGGTTTTTACGACGAGGGGCTCGCTCGGCAGTATTTAAAAATCAACGGGCGCTGGGAGGACCACATCCATATGGTGCTTCTTAACGACAAGGTGTAACGCGAGGACGCGGCGCTCGCGCATGCGAGCCTTGAAGCCGGCGGGGACGGGGCAAGCTCGTCATCCGTGCGGGCGAGGCGTGACCATTTCCCGGGAAGCCGCAGGATGCGACAGCTTCCGCAGGCGATGCCGCGAGATCGGGTGTCCGTCAGCGCCTCCGATTGATCTTTGGGCGGGATTTGCGTACGATTAGACCAGGACTGTTTATCGATCGAAGGGGCGAACGCAGGTGTTGAAGGATATTCGCGACCGGCTGGACAAGCCGCAAGTGTACGAGTTGCTCGAAATGGCGGTGTTTCCCGATCCCGACCGCATCGTGGAAGTGCTCCGGGAATACCGCGAGGATCCATCTCTGGACATCCGCGGCTTTTATGAGGAGGAGACGCTGATCGGCATCATTGGCTCCCGGATGGAGGACGACGGCGTCCTCGAGATCCGGCATATCGTCGTTGCGCCTGACGAGCGCGGACAAGGCTACGGCAGAGGCATGATCCTGACCCTGCTCGAAGCCCAAAACCCGAAGGCGATCGTCGCGGAGACCGACGAAGAGGCCGTGAATTTTTACCGCGGCATCGGCTTCACCGTCGAGAGCCTCGGCGAGCGCTACCCCGGTGTCGAGCGCTTCAGATGCACGTACGACGCCATGCTGGATTAAGTTAGCGCACCGGCAGAGCCGGCCGCCCGAACGGGCGTCCGGTTTTTGCGTATTTTCGCCTTCGGGCGCGATTAAAGATGACCGGGGCGCGGGCGGGATGGTATAGTTAGAGGATCATAGCCGATAGGAGGCCACTCCGATGATCGTACGCGAAAACGAATACGCTTTCGTCATGACGACGCAGGACGATCATGCGCGGTTGTCCGGGGAGATCGCCAAGGGGCTCCGGCGATCGTGGTTCGGAGACGGTCCCTATGTCGACGAAGCGCTGCTCGCCGTCGCGGAGCACGACCGCAGCTGGATCCGGCTCGACGATACGCCCGTCTGGTACGACCGGGCAGGCGCGCCCTTCTCGTTCATGGATTATCCGCTGCTGCCCAAGCTCACCTTTTACCGGCTGGGTGTAGACGAAGCGGAGGAAATGAGCGCCTACGCCGGGCTGCTGTGCAGCTTGCATTTCTCTTCGTTCTCTTCGCCGGGCGACGCATACGCCGCCGAATGGGCGGCCTTCATCGATGCGGAGCGGGCGAGGCAGCAGCGGCTCCGAGCCCACTTATATCATCCGGACGAAAGCATGGTACAGCGGCATCTCGATCTTTTGCAGCTGTGCGACCAGATTTCGCTGTACGTGTGCTTCAACGAGCCCGGCGTCGCCAAAGCCGACGAGCATCCGTGGTACCGGGAGGGCTTCGGCGTCCGGTTGGACGGACGGCAGCTGTCCGCCGCTTGGGAGGGCACGGAGCGCGTTCGCGTTTCGCCTTCGCTGTTCGAGGCTCCGTTCGGCGCAGCGTTGCGGACGAAGATCGTCCCGAAAGAGGCCGTGGCGGCGCTCGGCATCGCGAATGCGTTTCGGGAGACGCCGTGGACGGAGCAAATGATTCGGTTCGAATGAGAGGTGTCGAAGATCGCGAACTTTCTCTTTTTTGCGGGACTGATCATTTTCATCTTTGGCGGATTTATGGGAATCGTTACGAACCAATTCATCTTTATGCTCCTCAGCGTCGTCGGGGGTTTCCTGCTGATGGGGCAGTCCAAGCTGGTGGAACTCGCAGAGGGGACGCAGCGTCTCCTGGCCAAGCTGTCGGAGTCGAACGGCTCCGTGGCCCATGCCGTACGCAGCTCGGCCGAATACCCGATCGAAACCGACGTTTTCGAAGTTTATCCCGCGTTAGACGCGCGCTACCCGCTCGTCGTGCTCGACCATGAGCCGTACCTCCGAGTCAAAGCGTTCATCAAGCACGTCAGCCAGCAGGGCGACGAGTACAAATTCAGGCTGCCGGGAATGGAACCGATCGTCCTCCGGCGGTCGGATGCCTACTTTCAAGGCGTGGAACTGTTCGCCTTCGAAGAGCAGGTGCTCGTGATGCTGCGCAAGCTGGGCTGCCGGGCCAAGGTGGCGGGCGGCAAGCTGATGATCGACCGATTGGAAGACGCGGCCGACTGACCGCTTCGCAAGGAATAGGGAAGGGAAGCGAGACGCATGACGGACATCGAAAGCCGATTGCGGGAAGCGATCGCGATGCTGCTCCGACAGCTGGCCGAGACGAGCGCGGATGACGGCATCCGCGCCTACCGGCGGGCGATCGCTTTTTACGCGGCCGAATTCGAACGGGGGAGCCCATGAACGCATGGAGGGAAGGCCGGTACGCCGACAACGACGGCGTCCGTCTCCATTATCTCGATTCGGCGGCGGAGGCGAATCCGGCCCTGACGCCCCTGGTCATTTGCCCCGGGTTGTCGGAGACGGCGGACGAATACGCCGATTTCATGGCGTGGCTGCTCCCTCGCAGGAGCGTCGCGCTGTCGTTTCGCGGCCGGGGCCGCAGCGATGCGCCAGCCGCCGGATACGGTTTGGCACCGCATGTGTCCGATCTGGCGGCGATTTTGCGGGGGCTTTCGCTGTCCGAGTTTCATTTGTTCGCTTACTCGCGGGGCGTCTCCTATGCGCTCGGTTATGCGTCCGAAACGGCTGAAGGTCGGATTCGCAGTCTTGTGCTGGCGGATTATCCGCCGATGCACAAGCGGATGCCGACGGGTTGGGACGACGACTACATCTACGGTTATCTTCGCCCGGAAGGCCGGTCCGACCGGATCGCGGAAGCGGCCGTCCGCGGCATTCAGGCCGAATCGGAAGATGTCGCCTTCGCGCGGTTTCCGCCGATTCCGGCTCTTCTCCTCTATGGCAGGCTGGCGGACAGCCTGGTTCTCCCGAGCGACGTCGAAGCATACGGCCGTCTGTTTCCGTCCCTTCGCGCCGTCGCCTTCGACCGCGCCGGGCACACCGTATTCGCATCGGAGCCGGACAAGGCGCAGCGCGAGCTGCTCCAATTTTTAGCCGACCACGATCGCCCATGATCCGGAAAGAGGGAAAATCATGAACCGTTTCATCGAAGTCCATCCGGCCTCTGTCGCCGATTTGAGCGCCCTGGTCCCGCTGTTTGACGCCTACCGTCAATTTTACGGGCAGCCGTCCGATCCGTCCGGCACCGAGCAGTATTTATTCGAACGCTTTTCACAGCTGGAATCGGTCGTTTTCCTCGCGCGGGACGCGGATACCGGCGAAGCGCTGGGCTTCGCGCAGCTGTATCCGGCCTTCTCGTCGATCTCGATGAAGCGCGCCTGGATTTTGAACGATCTGTTTGTCGGCGCGTCCCATCGACGGCAGGGTGTCGCGAGGCGTCTCTTGACCGAAGTCATCGCCTACGGCCGTCTGACGCGCGTCAAAGGGATCGAGCTGTCGACCGCCCGGTCGAACGCGCAGGCGCAGCGGCTGTACGAGGAACTCGGTTTTGAGCGGGACGAGACGTTCATCTCTTATTTTTTGGCGTTGTGAGCGGCGCTGCCGAATAGACTCTCGCAGCCCGGCAAGCAAGTTCGCCCGGACCCGGCATACGATAAGAGTAGACGAGCCAAGGGAGGGAGGGGGGACGGCATGCGGTGCGAAATCCGGACGGCAGGGGAAGAAGAATTGCCGGTCGTCCATCGGATCATGAGAGAGGCGTTCGGCGAGTACGAGGGCAGGCTGCATCCGCCTCCGACCGCGCTGCGGGAAGAGGTGGAGGATATCCGCCGCAAGCTCGCGGGCCGCGGCGGCGCGGTGCTCGCGTGGCTTGGAGACGAACCTGTAGGCTCCGCTCAGTACTTTTTTCGCGGCCGGTATCTGTATATCGGGCGAGTGTCGATCCTCCGGCGTGTACGCACGCAAGGGATCGGCAGCGACGTCATGGCGGCGATCGAACGGCTGGCCCGGCGGAGCGGGTACGCGGAAACGCGAATCGAAGTGCGCGCCTCGCTGCCGGAGAACGTCGCGTTTTACCTCCGGCTCGGCTATGCGATCGCGAGGCGACACAATTACCCGGACGGAACGGACGGCTGGTACGTCATGCGCAAACGGCTTTCCGACCAGGACGTCCAAGAGGAGGGGAAACGCCATGGCGAACTTGCAGGGGCGTGAAGCGATCGCCGTCATATCCGATATCCACAGCAATCGGCCCGCGCTGGAGGCCGTCCTGCGCGACATCGGCGAACGCGGCGTCCGCCGCATCGTTTGCCTCGGAGACAGCCTGTTCGGGCCAATCGATCCGCTCGGAACGGCTCGGCTGCTCATGGACGAGCCGCGCCTCGTCCATCTGATGGGCAACTGCGACGAGGTACTGATTCGTCCCGAGGGTGCGGGCCCAACCTATAACTACGTGAAGCCTTTGCTGACCGGAGAGATTGCGCGCTGGATGTCGGACTTTCCGGCCGTGTGGACGGACGGGGATTGGCTGTTCTGCCATGGGACGCCGGATGCCAACTATGTTTACCTGCTGGAGGAGGTCGGCCCGAACGGCGCGTCGTACAAGCCGCTTGAGCGGCTGCGGCGGGAACTGGCGCACGTTCATGCGCGCCTGGTCATCTGCGGACACAGCCATGTGTTCGCAGCACGCAAGCTTCCGGACGGCAAGCTGGTTCTGAACGCGGGCAGCGTCGGTCTTCCCGCGTACGAAGACGACGAGCCGCTGCCTCACCGGATGGCCTCCGGCACGCCTTACGCCGAATACGCGATCGTGAGCGAAGGCTCCGCCGAGGGGGGCGGCGATCCGCAGATCGAGCACCGCCTCGTGCCCTACGACTGGGAGGAGGCGGCCGAGCTCGCGCTGCGGCGCGGGCGGACGGACTACGCGACCGCCGTCCGCACGGGCTTCATCTGACGCGTCAGGCGGGCGGGGCGGACCGATGCCCGGCTACCCGACCGCGATTTTTCACGAAGGAGTGTTCCCATGATTCTCGAAGTGGCCATTTTAAACGTCAAACCCGGCATGTCCAGCGATTTCGAGAGCAGCTTTCGCAAAGCCTCCAAAATCATCTCGTCGATGCGCGGGTACATCCGCCACGAGCTGAACAAGTGCGTGGAGAAAAAGGACCAATATATTTTGCTCGTCCAATGGGAAACGCTCAAGGACCATACGGTCGGGTTTCGCGGATCCCCGCAATATCAGGAGTGGAAAGCGCTGTTGCACCATTTTTACGATCCGTTTCCCGAGGTCGATCATTACATCAACATTCGGCTGGACGAAGGACCGATCCCGCCGATCGGCGTGCCGAACGA
This sequence comes from Cohnella baijiui, assembly GCF_020731285.1. Lineage (GTDB taxonomy): Bacteria > Bacillota > Bacilli > Paenibacillales > Paenibacillaceae > Cohnella. The sequence continues at coordinate 372,170 of NZ_JAJFOW010000001.1, read as the reverse complement.
AACGGAACATTCGGAGGAAGAGAAGCGATCATGAGTACTGCCTACGAGATCGTCGACGCGACCCGGGACGACCTGCCCGCCATCGTCGACATTTACAACGCCACGATCGCGGGCAGACAGGTGACCGCCGATCTCTCGCCCGTCACGGCGGAGAGCCGCATCGGTTGGTTCGACGCGCACGAGCCGGTACGGCGGCCGCTGTGGGTGTTGAAGTCGGAAGGGGAGATCGTCGCCTGGTTTTCCTTCCAGTCCTTTTACGGGAGGCCCGCGTACGATGCGACGGCGGAGATTAGCATCTATATCGCGGAGAGCCATCGCGGCAGAGGGATCGGGAAGCTCCTGCTGCGCCAAGCGATTGAGGCGTGTCCGCGGCTCGGCCTACGCAATCTTGTCGGCTTCGTCTTCGGCCACAACGAGCCCAGCATCGCCTTGCTGACGAAGTTCGGCTTCGAGCGCTGGGGCTATTTGCCCCGGGTGGCCGAACTGGACGGCGTAGAGCGCGATCTGGCGATTCTGGGGCTCCGGGTGCCGGGCTGATCCGTGAAGCCGCGTGCGCCCGATTCGAGCGGAAACGCAATCGTGAGAGGAAACACCCATGCACGCATGGGTGTTTTTTTGGCGTGCAAACGGACTTGAACGACGCAAATGGCGGAACGATGCTGAACGACGCTGAACGACGCAAATGGCACAGCAGGAGTTTAACGACAAAAGGGATCAGCGTAGGCCGGAGCGGCAAACTCTCGATGGCCCGGGCAACGCCGTTCTGTATGATTTTTCGAATACATAAAGGCAAAATGGGGGCACACGGGCCCATTTTGTTCGATTTTTAAGCTTACTACCCAATTTTTCGAGACAAAAGGGGAAAGGAAGATGATTTTTCATATAGAAGGCTTCGTTTCCGCCCGCGCCGCTCTCGTTTGGACTCCGCTCATCGTATCGCTTCTCCTCTCGAAATCCGTTTCGGCTTGAAAAGGAAGTATTCAAAGACAAACAAATATGATATGATCAAAACAAATAAAAACAAACATTTATTCGGAGGTTATCATCCATGGTACAAAGCTTGTGGGATTCGGCTGCCGCTTCGCAGCAATCCGGCGGATTGAACGAACTCGTCTATCGCTCCAACCTGATCGGCGCGGACCGCCGCGTCTGCAACTGGGGAGGCGGCAACACCTCGGCGAAGACGGTCGTGAAGGATTTCCGCGGCCGCGACGTCGAAGTCATGTACGTCAAAGGCAGCGGCTCCGACCTGGCGACGATGAAGGCGGGCAACTTCACGGGCTTGCGCATGGATGATATCCGTCCGCTGTTCGAGCGCGCGGAGATGTCCGACGAAGACATGGTCGCCTACCTGGCGAACTGCATGATCGACGCCAAGCACCCGCGCGCTTCGATCGAGACGCTGCTGCACGCGTTCCTCCCGTTTAAGCACGTCGACCATACGCATCCCGACGCCATCATCAGCCTTTGCTGCGCGGACAACGGCAAAGCGCTGGCGAAGGAGATTTTCGGCGACCGCTTCGTGTGGGTGCCGTACATCCGCCCCGGCTTCTCGCTATCCAAGATGATCGCCGAAGGCGTGCTGGCGAACCCGAACGCCGAGCTCGTCCTGATGGAAAAACACGGCCTCGTCACCTGGGGCGAAACGTCCGAAGCCTGTTACGCGCAGACGATCAAGATCATCAGCGAGGCCGAAGCGTACATCGAGGCGCGCGTGAACGAAGACAAGCTGTTCGGCGGGGTCAAGCATCCGGCGCTGCCGGCCGACGTCCGCCGCCGGATCGCGGCCGCCGTCATGCCGACGATCCGCGGTGCGGTCAGCGACCCCAAACAAATGATTCTGACGTTCGACGACGAAGCGGACGTGCTGGCCTTCGTAGGCGGCGAAGCTTCGCCGAGGCTGTCGCAGGTCGGCGCGGCGTGCCCGGACCATCTCGTGCACACGAAGGTCGTGCCGTTGTTCGTGGACTGGACGCCGGACGCGGAGGACGTCGACGGCTTGAAGACCGTTCTCAAGTCGAGCATCTCCGCTTACAAGGCGCAATACAAAGCGTACTTCGAGCGCAACAAAAACGAAGGCGACGTCATGTTCGAAGCGGCTCCGCGCGTCATTCTGATCCCGGGCGTCGGCATGATCAACACGGGCAAGAGCTGGGCGATGTCCCAAGTGAGCGGCGCGCTCTACCACCGGGCGATCGCGGTCATGCGGGGCGCGACGGCGCTCGGCGAATTCGTCTCCCTGAGCGAGAACGAATCGTACAACGTGGAATACTGGCCGCTCGAGCTGTATAAATTGTCATTGGCCCCGCCGGAAGCCGAATTCACCCGCAAGATCGCCTTTATTACAGGCGGCGCCGGCGGCATCGGCAGCGAGACGGCCCGCCGCCTCGTCTCCGAAGGCGCGCACGTCGTGCTGGCGGACCTCAATCTCGAAGGCGCGGAAAAGGTCGCGGCCGAGATCAACGCCAAATACGGCGAAAACCGCGCGATCGCGGTGAAGATGGACGTCACGAGCGAAGAGGCGGTCCAGTCGGCCTACGCGGAGACGGCGATCGCCTTCGGCGGCGTCGACATCATCGTGAACAACGCCGGCCTCGCCACCTCCAGCCCGTTCGACCAGACGTCGCTGAAGGAATGGAACCTGAACATGGGCGTGCTCGGCACCGGCTATTTCCTCGTGGCGCGCGAAGCTTTCAAACGGATGAAGGAACAGGACATCGGCGGCAACATGGTATTCATCGGCTCCAAAAATTCCATCTACGCCGGCAAAAACGCGTCGGCCTACAGCGCGGCCAAAGCGCTCGAAGCGCATCTCGCCCGCTGCATCGCGGCCGAAGGCGGCGAATACGGCATCCGCGTCAACACGATTCTGCCGGACGCCATCCTTCAGGGCTCCGCGATCTGGAACAGCAACTGGCGCAACGAGCGCGCGGCCGCCTACGGCATCGAGCCGGATCAGTTGGAGGAGTACTACCGCAAGCGCACGACTTTGCTCGTGAACATTTATCCGCGGGACATCGCGGAAGGCATCGCCTTCTTCGCCTCCTCCAAGTCCGCCAAAACGACGGGCTGCATGCTGACGATCGACGGGGGCGTGCCTGCGGCGTTCACGCGTTAAGCCGGAAGACGACCGAACGGAAGGGGAGAGACGCAAAATGCCTCAAGCCACAGGCGAGAAGTTATGGTATATCCCGGACGCCTACATCCCGGAGAAAAGCGCGGGCGGCCTCGTCAGTCACGAATCGGTATGCGTCATCAATACGGCGGCGGAGGACGCGCTGCTCAGCTTTACGATCTTCTTCGAAGACCGCGAGCCGCTCGAAGACATCCTCGTCGTCGTTCCGGCCAGGCGAACCAAGCATATCCGCACCAGCTCGCTGACGAAAGGAGGGGCGTCGATTCCGGTCGGCGTCCCCTACGCCATCGAGGTGCGCAGCGACATCCGCATCATCGTGCAGTACAGCCGGCTGGACGCGACCCAAGCGGAAAACGCCCTCATGTCGGTCATCGCCTTTCCGATCCGCTCATCATCCTAATCCATGAAGGGCCGAAGCCCCGAGGAGGAATCATCGCATGCAAGAGATCATCACACGCCAATACGAGGACGCGAAAGCGCTTTACGAAGCGCACGGCATCGACGTGGACGCGGCGCTGGAGCGCCTCGCGCAGATCAAAATATCGATGCACTGCTGGCAGGGCGACGACGTGCGGGGCTTTCTCAACCGCGACCAGGATTTGACCGGCGGCATCTCGGTAACCGGCAACTACCCGGGGGCCGCGCGCACGCCGGACGAATTGCGGGCGGACCTGGAGAAAGCGTTCTCGCTCATCCCGGGCAAGCACAAGGTCAACTTGCACGCCATTTACGCAGACACCGACGAAAAGGTCGAGCTCGATCGGCTTGAGCCGAAGCACTTCGAGCGCTGGGTCGCCTGGGCGAAGGAGCAGGGACTCGGACTCGACTTCAACCCGACCTGCTTTTCCCACGAAAAGTCGGGAGACGGGTTTACGCTCAGTCACGCGGATCCGGACATTCGCCGGTTTTGGATCGACCACTGCAAAGCTTCGCGCCGCATCGGCGCTTACTTCGGCGAGCAGCTCGGACAGACTTGCGTCACGAACATTTGGGTGCCGGACGGCTTCAAGGACACGCCCGTCGACCGGATGGCGCCGAGACGGCGGCTGAAGGAATCGCTCGACGACATTTTCGCGGAGGAGCTGAATCCGGCCTACCATCTCGACGCCGTCGAGAGCAAGCTGTTCGGCCTCGGCTCGGAAGCGTATGTCGTCGGCTCGCACGAGTTCTACATGGGCTACGGCATCCAGCGCAACAAGCTCATCTGCCTCGACGCCGGCCACTTCCATCCGACGGAAGTCATCTCGAACAAGCTGTCCTCGCTCGCGCTGTTCGCCGACGGCATTCTGCTGCACGTGAGCCGGCCGATGCGCTGGGACAGCGACCATGTCGTCGTGCTGGACGACGAGCTGCTTGCGATCGGCCAAGAGCTCGTCCGCGGGGACCTGCTCGCCAAGACGCACATCGGCCTCGACTTCTTCGACGCCAGCATCAATCGCGTCGCGGCGTGGGTCATCGGCACGCGCAACACGATCAAGGCGCTGCTGCGCGCCATGCTGGAGCCGGTCGAGCCGCTGCGCGAAGCCGAGCTCGCGGGCGACTATACGACGCGCCTCGCGCTCGTCGAAGAATTCAAATCGTATCCGTTCGGCGCCGTCTGGGACTACTATTGCGCCAAGATGGGCGTTCCGGTGCGCGAGCAATGGCTGGCCGAGGTCAAGGCGTACGAGCGGGAAACGCTGCTGAAGCGCGGCTGATCGAAGCGAGGCGTTCGCAACGCTGCGTTCACTGCGACATCCAAACGAAAGGAGCTGCCGCATTTGGCGAGCATACTCGCATACGATCTCGGCGCCGGCAGCGGACGGGCGCTGCTCGGCCGCCTGACGGACCAAGGAATCGAGACCGAAGAGCTGCATAGGTTCCCGAATGACCCCGTTCAGGTCGGCGACCGCTTGCATTGGGACATCCTGCGGCTCTATCATGAGATGAAGCAAGGGCTGCTGAAGACCAAGCACCGGGGCGTCGAGGTGCATAGCCTCGGCATCGACTCGTGGGCGGTGGACTTCGGCTTCGTCGGCGCGGGCGGCGAGCTGCTCGGCAACCCGTACCACTATCGCGATCGGCACACGGAGGGCGCGATGGAGCGGCTGTTCGCCGAGATTCCCCCTGAAGACGTGTTCGGCCGGACGGGCATCCAGTTTCTGCCTTTCAATACGATCTTTCAGCTATATGCGCTCAAGCGGGCCAACCATCCGGTCCTGCGGGAGACGGAGCGGTTCCTGATGATCCCAGACCTGCTCCGCTACTTCCTCACGGGCGAAATGCAGAGCGAATTTACGAACGCGACAACCACGCAGCTGTACAATCCGACGCTCGGCGGCTGGGACAAGGATCTGCTGGCCAAGCTGGGGCTGCCCGCGTCGTGGTTCGGTCCGATCGCGCAGCCAGGCACGCTTGTCGGCGCGCTGCGCCCTTCGCTGACGGAGGAACTCGGCGTTGGGGCGGTGCCCGTCTACGCGGTCGCCGAACACGACACCGGATCGGCCGTCGCGGCGGTGCCGGCGCTGGATCGCTCGTTTGCTTACCTTAGCTGCGGCACGTGGTCGCTCATGGGCACGGAGGTTGAACGCCCGGTCATCGACGAACGGGCGAGGGCGCTCAACTTTACGAACGAAGGCGGCGTGAACGGCACGTTTCGGCTGCTGAAAAACATCATGGGCCTGTGGATTTTGAACGAGACGCGGCGCGCGTGGGAGCGGGCGGGAAAGTCGTACGCGTTTCCCGAATTGGTGAAGCTGGCGGGAGAGGCGCCGCCGCTTGCCGTCTTCATCGAGCCGGACGACGAGGCGTTCCTTCACCCTGGCGACATGCCGGGCGCGATCCGCGATTATTGCGTTCGCACGGGGCAGCGTCCGCCCGAGGCGCCGGGCGCCGTCGCGCGATGCATCCTGGAGAGCCTGGCGCTCAAGTACCGTTACGTGCTGGAGCTGACCGAAATGTTGTCCGGCCAGTCGTTCGGCGGCTTGCACATGGTCGGGGGCGGCATCCAGAATGCGCTGCTCTGCCAATGGTCGGCCGACGCGATCGGCAAGCCGGTGTGGGCGGGGCCCGCCGAAGGCAGCGCGATCGGCAACCTGGCCGTCCAATGGATCGCCCGGGGCGAGCTGTCGGACATCTGGGAAGCGCGCCGCGTCATCCGGGATTCGTTCCCGGTGGCCGTATACGAGCCGAGGGCTCGGGAAGCGTGGGACGACGCCTACGGCCGGTTTTTGCGCGTAACGGGATTACCGCGGCCCTAAGGCTCGCGGACCGAATCGAAAATAGATCAAGTCAGTGGAGATGAGGTTGCTTATGCTGGTCGCGGAACGCTACGAAAAAATAGTGGAGCTGGTCAACGAGCGAGGGAGTATACGGGTGTCCGAGCTGAGCGAGCTGTGCAAGGTCACGGAGGAGACGATCCGCCGCGACCTGGACCGGCTCGAGCAGGCCGGACGCCTGCGGCGCTCGCACGGCGGCGCGGTCAGCGTGAAGGATCAGCAGCAGCAGCAGCCGGAAATTCCGTATTTCGAACGGGAGATCGTCCACGCCGAGGAGAAGAAGCGGATCGCGCAGGAGGCGATCCAGCTCATCCGGCCGCACGACCGCATCCTGTTGGACGCGAGCTCGACGGCCTGGTACATGGCGCGCGAAATGCCCGACATTCCGCTCACCGTCCTGACCAACTCCATCAAGGTCGCCATGGAGCTCGCCGGCAAAGAGAAGATCGAAGTCATCTCTACCGGAGGCTCGCTCGCCCAGCGCTCTCTTTCGTTCGTCGGTCCGCTGGCCGAACGCTCGCTCGACGCCTATCACGTCGACAAGGCGTTCCTATCCTGCAAAGGCGTTCACCTCGAGCGCGGCATCAGCGAGTCGAACGAGCTGCAGGCGCGCGTCAAGCACAAGATGGTCGGCATGGCCGATCTAGTCGTCGTGCTGGCCGACGCCAGCAAGTTCGGCGTGCAGGCGTTCACGCACGTGGCGGATCTGGACGGCGTCGGCACGATCATCACCGACCGGCGTCTGCCGGCGGAGACGAAGCGGCAGTTCGCCGATCGGGGCATCGCGGTCCGGACGGTGTAGTGCCGCCCGGCTACGTCGTCCTGGAGAGGCGACGTAGCCGACGGTGCGCGGGAACGCGCCGCGTCTGCGCCATCTTTCCATATTCAACTTGTCTGACAACCTGACAAACTGATAAAATGAAGCAAGCAATCATCGATCGATTGATCCCAAAGGGGTGCCATTCATGAAGGTGTCGTTGTTCATCACCTGTCTCGGAGACGCGATTTACCCCCGCGTGGGGGAGGCGATGGTCCGGGTGCTGGCCCAATACGGCGTGGCGCTCGACTTTCCCCGGGTTCAGACGTGCTGCGGCCAACCGGCCTTCAACAGCGGCTATTGGAAGGAAGCCCGGACGAGCGCGCTGACGATTCTCGACGCGTTCGAGGACAGCGACTTCGTCATTTCGCCGTCCGGCTCGTGCACGGGCATGATCCATCACTATCCGAAGCTGTTCGAGGACGATCCGGCGCAGCGGGAGCGGGCGCTGAAGCTGCAAGCCAAGTCGTACGAATTCACCCAATTTCTCGTGAACGTGCTGGGCGTGACCGACGTCGGCGCGACGTTCCCGCACAAGGTGACGTATCACCCGTCCTGCCACGGCTCCCGTCTGCTCGGCATCAAGGACGAGCCGATGGCGCTCATGGAACGCGTGAAGGGGCTGGAGTTCGTTCCGCTGCCGTTCGCGGAGGACTGCTGCGGATTCGGCGGGACGTTTGCGGTCAAGATGGCGGACATCTCCGGCGCCATGGTAACGGAAAAGGCAGACCACGTTAAGGAGACCGAAGCCGAAGTTCTCGTCGGGCTCGACATGGCTTGCCTGATGAATATCGCGGGAAACTTGCGTTACCGCAACGAACCGGTACGGGTCATGCACCTGGCCGAGCTGCTCGCGGAAGGGGCGAACCTGGGATGAGCGCGACGGGTACGGCGCACGTTTCGGTCAAGGAGCGGGCGGAGCTCGCCTTGAACGACGAATTTTTGCGCAAGGCGGTCAAGTTCACGACCGAGCGGCTGCGCAACGGGAAGAAAAACGCATCGGCCGACCACGGCAATTGGGAAGAGTGGCGGGAGCGCGGACGCCAGATCCGCCTCCATACGATTGCGAACCTGGACTACTACTTGAATCTGTTTGTGGACAACGCGCGCGCCAACGGCGTGCACGTACACTTCGCGGAGACGGGCGAGGAGGCGGTCCGCATCTCGCTCGAGATCGCGGAACGCAAGTCCGCGAAAAGCGTCGTCAAGTCCAAGTCGATGGTATCCGAGGAGCTGCACCTGAACCGAGCGCTCGAGAAGATCGGCGTCGAAGCGATCGAGACCGACCTTGGGGAATACATCATCCAGCTGGCCGGCGAGATGCCGTCGCATATCGTCATCCCGGCCATCCACAAAAACCGCTACCAGATCGCCGATCTGCTCTCCGAAGTGGCGGGCGAGCGTCTGGAGGCGGATACGACCGTATTGGCCGGCTTCGTCCGCAAAAAGCTGCGGGAGAAATTTCTCGAGGCGGACATCGGGATGACCGGGTGCAACTTCGCGATCGCCGAGACCGGCTCGATGGTGCTCTTCGAAAACGAAGGCAACGCGCGTATGGTCACCACCCTGCCGAAGACGCAAATCACGCTCATGGGCATGGAACGGATCATCCCGTCCTTCGAGGATCTCGAGGTGATGGCGACGCTGCTGCCGCGATCGGCGACCGGGCAAAAGCTGACGATGTACATGTCGGGCATTTCCGGCCCGCGGCGGGCGGACGACGCGGACGGCCCGGACGAGATGCACCTCATCATCGTCGACAACGGCCGCTCCCTGCAGCTCGGCGATCCCGAATTCCAGGAGCTGCTCAACTGCATCCGCTGCGGCGCCTGCCTGAACGCCTGCCCGGTCTACCGCCATATCGGCGGACACGCGTACGGCAGCACGTACAGCGGGCCGATCGGCGCCGTCCTGACGCCGGCGCTGAACGAGAACGTCGCCGAATGGGACGACATCGCCAACGCGTCCAGCCTCTGCGGGGCGTGCTATGAGGCGTGCCCGGTCAAGATTCCGCTCCACGAAATGCTGATTTACCTGCGCCGCCGCAAGGTCGAAGCCGGCCACGGTCACAAGCTTGAGGCGGCCGGCATGAAGGGCTTCGCCCTGCTCATGGCGAACGCCTCGCGGCTGAAGGCGATTCTCGCGCTCGGGAAGGTCGGGCAAAAGCTTGTCGTCCGCAAGGGAGAGATCCGAACGAAGCTCGGACCGCTCAAGGGCTGGAACAGCTACCGCGTCACCCCGAGCCTGCCGCGCGCCTCGTTCCGCGACCGGTGGGCGACGCTGGACCAGGAGATCCGCCATGGGCTGCAAGAGCTGAATCCGGAAATGAAACGGCGGATGGAGCAAGCCGTGAAGCGGCGGGAGCAGGGAGGAGGCGCCGGACATGGCGGACATTAAGACGACCGATGCGGCCCATGCCGCGTGGCTGAAAGACATGGAAGCGGCTTCCCGGGCCAAGCAGGAGAAGTTCATGAACGGCATCGCCGCGCGGCTGGGACATCCTCGGACACGAGAAAAGCCCGCGCACTCGTTTCGCGGAGCGCCGGACTTTTGGCGGACGTTCGAATGGTCTTTGGAGGAGCGCGTCATCCGTTTCTCGGACAACTGGAAAAGCGTCGGCGGGCACGTCGTCAGGCTGTCGAACATGGACGAGGTGCGCGCTTTTATCGCGGACAAAGGGCGGGAGCTCGGCGCGCGCTTGGTCGTCCGGCAGAACCAGCCGGAGCTGGCCGCGCTCGGATTGGAGGCGGCGCTGCCCGAGGCGCGGGTCTCGGTTTGGAACAGCGACCCGTCGGAGCATTGGAAGGCGCGCGCTGCGGAAGCCGACATCGGCGTCGTTATGGCCGATTACGCGGCGGCGTACACCGGCTCGGTGACCGTTCTGTCCGGCAAAGGCAAGGGACGCTCGGTCTCGCTGCTGCCGACTGTGCTTCTAATCGTCGTTCCGGTCGAGCGGCTCGCGACGCGGCTCGGCGAAGTGCTCGCGAATTTCGACCGCGCAGGGCGGGAGCAACTGCCGGCCGGCATCCACTTCATCTCCGGCCCGAGCCGGTCCTCGGACATCGAGAACGACCTGACGATCGGCGTCCACGGACCCGGCGTCGTCTACGCGCTGCTCGTCGGTTGATCCCGGACCGCGCCGCTTGGCGATGTCGGCCGCGCGCGGCGGCCATTTCACGGAAAAAGGAGGTTCGCGCGGCATGGAGGCGACCCGGCTGACGAAACGGAACCATTACGAACAAATGACGGAGCATCTGAAGCGACAAATCGTCGAGGGCAAGCTTCGGGTCGGCGACAAGCTCCCTTCGACGAAGGAGATCTCCGAGCGCTTCGGCGTCGGCCGCTCGACCACGCGCGAGGCGCTGAGCGCCCTGAAGGCGATGGGGCTGATCGAAATTCGCCAGGGAGGCGGCTGCCGGGTCATCGCGAGCATTCCCGCCGCCCCCGCGATTCCCGAGCTTGAGGCGCTGCGCGTGAACCGCGAGACGCTCCTGGAGCTGCTGGAGGTCCGGAAGACGCTCGAGCTGTCGATCGCGGCCATCGCCGCGGCCAAGCGTACGGAAGCGGACGTCCGGGCGCTCCGCGGGCTCGCGCGGGAGATGGCAAGCGCGATCGGAGACGACAAAGAAGGGGAGCGGACCGATCTGCAGCTCCATCTGCTGCTCGCCAAGGCGACGGGAAACCAGATCATGCTCGGCTTGTTCGAATCGATCACGGGCCAGCTGGAGCGGGCGATTCGGGAGGTGCGGCGGGCGGAGCTGTACGCGAACCGCTCCGTCGCGGAGCGGCTGTACGCGGAGCATGCCGCGATCGTCGACGCGGTGGCGGACGGCGATCCGGAGGCGGCCTCGTCGCGGATGAGCGAGCATTTGCGCCATGTGGAGAGCATTCTCATGAAGCATTTGTGAGGCCGTCGCGCCCGACGCCGCGTTTGCGTTCCAACCGAAAAAGAAGCCCGAGCATGACGGCCGCGCCTGCGGCCCTGCTTGGGCTTCTTCTTCGTTTAACCGCCGCCCGGCGCGTTCCGGGAGACGATCCGGGTCACCCCGTAGATCGTTTTGGCCAGCAGCGCGTTTTTCGGATAAGCCAGGTATCGGGGCTCCCAGTCGGGATCGAACTTTTCTTTGAACCGCCGAAGTCCCTGAAAGCTGTAAAAGTGGTCGCCTTTCAGGAAAATGAGGCGGGCGATACGCTCTCCGCGGTACGAATATTCGGATTCGCCGACGCTCGCGAGCGGTGCCATGCCGAGATTGAACCGCTCGTAGCCGGCGGCTTTCGCCCATTGGAGCAGGTGGACGAACAGCACGTCCATCACGCCGCCGTGAAGTCCTTTGCGGTAGCGCATCAGGTCGACGGAGACCGACCGGCCGCCGTCGTAGACGGGCATGAGGCTCGCGAAGGCGGCGATTCGGCCCTCCCCGTCCTTCAGCACGGCGACGGGAGCGAGCTCCAGGTAAGACTCGCGGAACGCCCCGAGCGAGAAGCCTTTCTCGGCGCGGCCCGCGAGCCATTCGTCCGACACTTCGCGCAGCTCGACCAGAAACAGCGGCGGAAAGGGAGGCTCGACCATCTCGAAGCGGTACCCTTCCCGTTCGAAGCGGTTGCAGGCGGCGCGCAGATCGGCTTTGCTCCGTCCGGTCAGGCCGAACTTCGCCAGCGGCACGACGGCTTCCTCGCCGAGCTTGAAGAAGCGATAGCCGAATTCATGGTACATCGGCAGATGCTCCGCCTTGATTTGGTAAAAGACGGCCGTCGACGCGTGCCGGTCGGCGTACTCTCGGAACGTGCGGACTGCTTCGCGGATGGCGGACGCCTCTCCGATCGGATCGCCGAGCGCGACGAGCGTGTGGCGTGTGCGGCCGTACGCGAGCATCGCTTTTCCGTCAGAAGTCCACAGGAAGCTTTTGTCCCCGAGAAACAGCAGATGCGTGAGGAAGTTGCCGTTATGCGTCTTCAGAAATTCCTGCAGACGCGCGAACGCCCGGCTGTCCGGCAGCGGGGAAGCCGGCAGCCGCGGACGCAGCAGCCAACGGACCGACAGCAGCAGCCAGGTCATCGCCAGCGCCAGCGCCGCCTCATGCAGGAAATCTTGGTCCCGCAGCATGTAGCGCGTATACACCTTGGTCGGAATCCACCGCTCCGGCGGCTCGTTCGCGAGTCGGCCTACGGATAGATAGAGGATCGTGACAACCAGTGTGACGGCGCCCCAGACGGCGACCTTCCGGACGGAGAAGACGACCTCCTCGCGGCGGAACCGGTCTTTGGACACCCAGAGAAGGATGAACACGAAGGCGAGGAACAGCGCTTCCTCGTAATCGAACCCCTTCAGGATGGAGAAGACCGCTCCGGCCGTCAGCAGGACGAGCGTCGCATAGTACGCGCGCTTCACCTGGAGGCGGATGCCTTCGGAGAGCACCAGCATGAGCAGTCCGATCAGCACGGTGAGCTGATGGGAGCCCTTCATCGTGAGCGGCGTAATATATTGCTCGAGCAGATGCATCCGGTGCCACTGCCCCGGCGTCGCCGCGGACATCAGCAGCAGCGCGCCGCTCAGGAAGACGAGCGCGGCCAGCGCCCAGCCGCCGAAGTCGCGGAGAATGGCGACCTGGGAAGGCCAGTTCCAGATCGCCTGCCAGCGCCGGACCGCGGGCTTCAGCATCTGGCCGGGAGCGGCGTTCCGGGCCTCTTTGCCGGGGAGCCACTCCGTCGTGGCGAGCGCGAGGCCGATCGACAGCGGGATGAAGTAGTAGAATGTCCGGAAAACGAGGACGACGGCGAGCGCCCGCTCGGGCGGAACGCCGAAGCCGTACAGGCCGAGCAGCGCGACGACGTCGAACGAGCCGAGGCCGCCGGGCACGAAGCTGACGATGCCCGCCACGGCGGCCATTGCGTAGATGCCCATCGCGTCTTGAAGGCCGAGATGCAAATGCAGCGTCCGCGTGACGAACCAAAAGGTGAGCGCGGCAGCGCCCCATTCGACGAACGACGCGCCGATCGCGGCGAACGCGGGCGAGAACCGCCCGCCGTTGCCGGCCTCCACGCCGAGCCAGCGGCGCAGCGGCGTGAGCACCTTCAACAGCGCGAAAATCGGCAGGTAGGCGGCGACGCCGACGACGGCGATGAGCAGCCACGGATGATCGCGAAGCAGGCCGTGATCCCGAACGGCGCCGCCGAGCAGCAGCAGGCAGAGCACCGACAACCCGGTCAGCACCGACAGGCTGAGGTAGAGGAGCGAGCCGAGCAAGCCGGGGCCGGCGACGCCCCGCTTGCGGTACAGCATGAGGCGCAGGCCGGCGCCCGTGAAGCCGGCGAAGCCCAGCGCATTGTTGAGCGAGTTGGAGATCCAGCTGATCTTCCCGACCGCGCGCAGGGGCAAGCGGGCGCCGTTCCACCGCAAGAGAAGCAGGTCGTAGCCGATCATGACGGCGACCGCGGCGAGGCTGACGGCCAGGAGCTGCAGGTGGCCGGACAGGTGGATGCGGCCCATGATGTGCAGCGCGACGGAGGGCTTGATGCCGCGCAGAAACGCTTGCGTCTGGCTGTAAAGAAAGGCCAGGATCAGCAGCGGCAGCACGAATTTCAAATAGCGCTTGCCGCGTTCGAGCCAAGCGGACCAAGAAACGGACACGTTCATGAGTGCTCCTTTGATTACGAAGGTTGGTTTACTTTCACATTACCCCTTCGCTGCAATTTGTTCCAGCCTACGGCCGCTCCTTTTAACGCCGCCCACATCGATTTGAAGATGACGTAAGCCATCAGCTGCCGGTAGACGATGCGCTGGAGGAACAGCCAGACCAAAGGGCGCGGGCTTGCGCCTTCCAGCCGGAAGGCGAACCAGGCAACCAGCAGGTCGAGGACGAAAAACGCCGCGTAGCTGATGACGGCGACCTTGGACGAACCCGCGATCAGCGAGAAAACGAACAGCAGGTCGATGAGCGGCGACAGGCAAGAATAGACGTATTGGAACAGCCACATGTTCGGCATGCCGACGAAGCCGAGCGACCAGGGCCGCGCGCGGAAGAGCGCGCCGCGGTGCTTCCACAGGCATTGCAGCGTTCCGTACGTCCACCGGTAGCGCTGCTTGACGAAGCTGCGGACTTCCTCCGGCGCTTCGGTGAATGCGTAGGCGCGCTCCTCGTACCCGATTTTCCAGCCGCGCCGCAGCAAGGAGAGCGTCAAGTCCGCATCCTCCGCGAGCGTGTCTTCCCTGTACAGGCCCGCTTCCTCGACGACCGTTTTGCGCCAGGCGCCGATCGCGCCCGGCACGACCGTAATGCAGTTCAACCGGTCGAACGCCCGGCGCTCCAGGTTAAACCCGGTGACGTATTCGATATGCTGCCAGATCGTGAGCGGATTGCGGGCGTTGCCTACGCGCACGTTGCCCGAGACGGCTGCGACGATCGGGTCCCGGAAGCGGCGGACGAGCAGGGAGACGGCGTCGCGCGCGATCAGCGTGTCGGCGTCGAGAGCGACGACGATGTCGCCGCGCGCTTCGCGAAAGCCGGCGTTGACGGCGGACGCTTTGCCGCCGTTCGCCTTGGAGACGAGACGGACGTCCGCCCGACCGCCGAAGGCGGACCGAACCGCGTCCGCCGTATCGTCGGTCGACCCGTCATCCACGACGACGATCTCGAAGGCCGGATAGTCGCTTTCCAGGAGCGACTCGATCGTCTTGCAAATGACGCGTTCCTCGTTGTAGGCGGCGATGACGACGCTGACGAAGGGCCGGTAGCCGTCGTCCGCCCGGACGGCCGAATAGGCGCGCTTATGCCGCCAGGCCAGGACGAACAGGAAGGCGACGCGGAAGACGCCGAGCGCGATGGCGGCGTAGAAGATCGCCTGCAGGGCCCATCCGGCCCGATGCAGCGCCTCGAATACCGCGCGGTCGTAAGCCATCAGAGGCGCGTCTTGGCTGGAGACGCGAGGCATCGTTTGCTCCCGCGTCTGGCCAATTAGCGCGCTCAGCGTCGTGAAAGAATATCCCTCGTGCTGAAGCCGCTCGATGAGGACCGGCAGCGCCCGGACGGTTTGGTCGCGGTTGCCGCCGGCATCGTGAAGCAGGATGACGTTGCCTTCCGGGAGCTGGGACATGACCCGCCGCACGATCTCGGGCGCGGACGGCCGCGCCCAGTCCTCGGGATCGATCAGCTCGCCGACCATCGTATAGCCCATCTCTTGGCCCCGCAATATCGGCAGAAGCTCGGAAGGGGCGGATGGCTCCGCGTCCGCGACGTAAGGCGGCCGGAAAAACGTCATCGAATGGCCCGTAATCTCCTGGACGAGCCGTTGGGTCGCGTTCAGCTCGAGGCGCGTCCGCAGCGGAGAGGTCGAAGCGACGTTCGGATGCGTAAAGGTATGATTTCCCAGCTCATGGCCTTCTTTGTAGATCCGCTCGATCAGCTCGGGGTGCATCTCGGCGTTTTCCCCGACTACGAAAAACGCGGCATGGATGCCATACCGATGCAAAATGTCGAGAATTTGGGGCGTATAGCTGCCGCTCGGGCCATCGTCGAATGTCAGCACGACCTGTTTGCCCTCGGGCTTGCCGTACCGTTCGATCTCGAACGGCTTCGGATACGAGGCGTACGTCTCGTCCGCGACGTAGCCGTCTTCGTCCGTCTCGAACGTCCGCCGCCCGTCCGCCGACGCGTCGCGGATGCGCAGAATTTCGCCTTTGCCCGAATCGTGCACGGGAGTCGGGCTGCTCAGCGCGGTCAGGGCTTCCAGCTTCGGATTCTCCTGCCCGAGCAGGCGCCAGAGCGTAGGGTCCTCGGAGCCGAGCCGCCACAGCGCGACGCCCGGAAAGCCGTTATCCCGGACGACCTTGAGCTGGTCGTAGGCGGTGGCCGCGTCGAGGAACCAGACGATATGCGAGTCGCCGTCTTCCCGGTAGCGCATATACGGGTTGCCGCTTTCGTCGTCCCAGTGGATGACGAGCTTCGATTGCTCGGCCAGCGTCATGATGTCGCCGAAGGTGAGCGTATCCGCCGGCTGATCGCCGTTTTCGACCCAGTCGTAGCCGTAGCTGCCCATGCTGACGATCAATTTGTCCTGCGGGATGTCCAGCCGGTCGAGGGACTGCTCGAACCAGTTGTCCGACGCGACAGGACCCGGCTTGCCCTGGGAATCGTGCTCGTCGTACATCATGACGATGAGCCGGTCGGCCGACTTGGCCAAGGCGCCGTAGTCGAAGGCGTCGTCGTCCGCGGGAACGTCGACGGTCACCTGCAGGCCGTGCTCGTGGAACACGGTCGCGAGCGATTGGACGAAGGCGGTGTAGGCGTCCTGATCTTCGGCGCGGAGCGCCTCAAAGTCGAGATTGACGCCCGATTCGCCATGCGCCTTCGCCTGCCCGATCAGCTGTCCGATCAGCCGCTCCTGCCGGACGGGGTCCTGGAGCAGCCGATGCAGCGCCGCGTCGTCCCACTTGTCGTTCGAATAATTGTTGATTAAAGGCTCGACCTTCTCGCCGAAGCTTCCCGCGATCTGCAGAACGGCGGGGTCGGTCTGATCGTCCAAGCCGAGATCGGGCTTCAAATGGTACCACTCGGGGAGCAGCGTGTTGATCGCCTTGCCGTATTGGAGGAGCGAATGCTTGCTGTTTTCGTCCCAATTGACGTAGAAGGCATAGACCTCCCGCGCGCCGGCCGCGGCGCTTCCCGCCTTGAATTGGCGGTGCTTGCGGTAGTCCAGCTGGAACGTCGGATGCAGGCGCTCCTCCTCCCTTAGTTGCTGAAGCAGGGCGTTCTCGCTGAGCTTCTCCGCGACCGGGCTGATGCGGGAGGCCGACCGGGCGTGGCCCAGCGCGAGCTTGGGCAGGAACGGATCGTTGCCGAGGCTGGCCCCGAAGCCGGCGCCGACCAGCATCGCGACCGCGAGTCCCAACGCGCCGAAGCGAAGGACGAGCGTGCGTCGTCTGCCGCTCTCGTCCTGGAAGACGAAGTCCCGGCGGCGTGTCCTGCCGAGCCGGGGCAGACGGTACAGCAAGGCGAACGCGGGAAAAGAGACGGCCGCGAGCGCGAGTCCGGCGACGCCGCTGCCGATCAGGTGCATCCGGCTGCCCGGCGTCCATTGGGCCAGATGCGCCAGCGAGAGGTACTTCGGCGAATAAAAGGGAATCTCGTACCCGGCGAGCCGCTCTCCGACGGCAAACGACAATACATGCAGGAGGGGGAACAAGGCGGTGACGGCGAGACCGAGCAGGAGCGCGCCCAGATTAAGGCGGAACAGCAGGGAGACGGCGAGCAGAAGGGCCCAGCGGATGCCGTACAGCGGCAGCATGCCAACGATCAAGCCGATCGAGCTGGCGGCTGCACCGCGAAAGGCGGTGACGGGAGCGAAGAGGGGGGCTAACAGATGACGTAGGATGTCTTTGCGCATGAGGCACGCTCCACTTTTTTGCTATTTTCTTCAATATAGCAAATCGCCCGTTTTTATCAAGGCGCTGGAGGAGGCACTTTTGTGACAACGCGGGGATGGCATTTTAGCTGACATGGACTTGCTTCGCGCCGGTTTGCCGCATATACTAAATGCCAATATCCGACGATCGGTCGGACGAAAGACGGCAAAGGAGCCGATGTGCATGAACGTACGCAAGCTGCGGTTGTACGATACCGAGAACGTCCACTCCGGCGAAGACCGGGATGAATTCGAGAAAGATTACGCGAGGCTGATCCAATCGCCTTCCTTTCGCCGGCTGCAGGGGAAATCCCAAGTGTTCGGAGCCGGGTCGGGCGACTATTACCGCACGCGGCTTACCCATTCGCTAGAGGTGTCGCAGATCGCACGGGAAGTCGCCCGCCGGCTCGGCAAACCATATCCGTTTCTGGCGGCCAAGGCGCACCCCGGCTTGATGCTGGATCCCGAGGTCGTCGAGGTCGCGGCGCTGGCGCACGATCTCGGACATCCCCCGTTCGGGCACAAGGGCGAAGAAGTGCTGAACGACGTTCTGGCCGCGGAGCACGGGCTCAAATACGAAGGCAACGCGCAAAACTTTCGCATCCTCATGTTTCTGGAGAAGCGGGCCGGCAGCGACAGCGGCCTGGATTTGAGCGCCGCCGTGCTGCTCGGCATCAACAAATATCCTTATTGCATCGATGAACCCGGCCGGGTCAAAGGCGTCTACCGGACGGAATGGGAAGGCATCGAATACTTGCGCCGGCTGTGGGGGATGCCGGAAGGGTGCGCGACGCTGGAGGCCCAGCTCATGGACCTGTGCGACGACATCGCCTATTCGACGCACGATCTGGAGGACGGCATCCGCGCGGGGAAAATCCCGATGAGCCGCACACTGTTCGAGGACGACCGGATCATCGCCCATCTGATCCGCGAGATCGAGGACGATCCCGGCAACAAGGACATGAATTGGGAGCAGGTCGATCTGCCGGAAATGGTGCGCCGGGTGCTCGGCGACTATCTCGCGCAATGGGAGACGATCTATACGGAATGCGACGGTGAGCCGTCGCGCACGCGGCGGGAAATGAAGGCGCGGTGGGTGCGCCGGTTCGCCAACCAGGTCGGCATCCTGGACGACGCGGCGCGGGGGTGGAAGAAGGTGACCTTTATCCGGGAGGGAGCCGAAGACCTCGAGCTGCTGCGGACGATGGAAATCTTAAAGAAGCTGGCCTGGGTTACGCTGATCAAGGACTTCCGCGTGCAGCGTCTGCACAAGCGAAGCGAAATTATGATCCGCGGACTGTGGGACAGCTTCAAAACGTACGAGACGGGAAGGCTGATCCTCCCGCCGGACTGGCTCGAAACCTACGAAGCGCAAAAGGGCACCTGGCCCTGGGAGCGGCTCGTGGCGGACTACCTGTCGGGCATGACCGACGCTTACGCGGAAAAGGTGTACGCCGAATTTTTCGCGAGCCGCTCCGGCTCCATCTACGAGCGGGATTAGCGACGGCTGACGGACCGTCGCGACCGCTCAAGCTGTCCCGCCTCAGGCATTCGCGGCCCCGCAGGGCCGATCGGCGTCGGCATCGGCGGCTGCCGTTTCGCCCAGCATACCGGCTGCGAAATCCGGATCGCCCAGCATCGGCCGGCCTACCGCGATCGCGTCGGCGAGCCCGTCGCTCAGGATGCGGTTCGCGTACTCGCGCCGGTGGATAAGACCGACCGCGATAACCGGAACGTCCACGTACTGCTTGATTGCCGCGGCGTAGGGCACTTGATACCCGTCGGGCGTATGCTCGGGCGCGACCGGCAGGAGGCCGCCGGTCGAGACGTCGACGGCGTCGATGTCGATCGTCCTCAACATCCGCCCGAGCTCCGCGGCGTCGAGGCCGCCCGGGGCGTAGTCGGTCGCCGACACCCGCACGATCACGGGGTAGTCGGGACCCGTCTCCTCCCGGATGGCCGCCACGATCTCGCGCAGCAGTCTGGCGCGTCCTTCGGCGGAGCCCCCGTAACCGTCCTTGCGGAAGTTCGCCAGCGGCGACAGAAATTCATGCACGAGGAAGCCGTGTGCCGCGTGGACTTCGATGCCGTCGAAGCCGGCCTGCAGGCTCCGCCTGGCGGCCAGGCGGTATTCCTCGACGATCGCGCCGATCTCGGACGGCGTCAACGCGTGCGGCGTGCCGTAAAACGCGTCGTAGGCGACCGCGCTCGGCCCGACGAGGCGGCGGGTCGTCTGCGGATCGGACTTGCGCCCGCCGTGGGACAGCTGGATGAAGACCGGCGCGCCGGCGTCGTGGACGGCGGCGACGATGCGGCGGATCGGCTCGAGGTGGTGATCGGTGTAGATGCCGATATCGTTCGGATTCAGCCTTCCGTCCGCCGAGACGGCGACCGATTCGACGAGGACGAGGCCGACATGGCGCGCGCGGCGTCCGTAATGGCGGACATGATGATCGGTCGCGAACGCTTCCGGCGTTCCCTGGTACTGCTGCATAGGGGCTAATACCAATCGGTTGCGCAGGCGGAGACGGTTGATCGTCAGCGGTTCGTTCAAGGGGCTTGCAGGGTTCATGTTCATTCCTCCCGAGTCGTGATGCGTTCATTTTACGGCGTTTGGCGGCTTGAGAACAGACAGATCTCATAGCGTTTTCGCGCCGCCGCTGGTACAATGAAAGCCAAATCGGCCCGAAAACTTTGAAAGATAAAGGTGGATGAACATGGATCATATCGACCGGCAAATTCTCGCTTTGCTGGAGGAGAACGCGCGCGTCTCGATCGCCGAAATCGGCAGGACGGTGTCCATGACGCAGCCGGCGGTTGCCGAGCGCGTCCGCCGGCTCGAGGAGCAGGGCGTCATCCTTGGCTATCGCGCCGTTTTGTCCCCCAAAAAGCTGGGGCGCGGCGTGACCACGTTCGTGCAGTTCAAGACGAACGACTGCCTTCGGTTCGAGCGGTTCTGCGAGCAGGAGCCCGAGGTGCTGGAGCTATACCGGACGAGCGGAGAGTACAACTATCTGGTTAAGATCGGAACCGACTCGCTGGAGGCGTATACCGATTTCCAGCGCCGCTGCGGGGCGTACGGCTTCTCGCTGTCCATGACGGTGCTGGCGCCGGTCATCGCCGGCAAGCCGCTCTCCGCCGGGGAGCCGGGCGAAGGCCAAGCCCAATCCTCCTGACCGCTTGACCCTCACATTAATGGGAGGGTCTACAATGGAGCCAGCCCCGGAAAGGAGGATTCGGCCATGAAGATCGGCGAGCTGTCCGCCCGCACCGGCGTGAGCATCCGCTCTCTCCGCTATTACGAGGAGCAGGGACTGCTCACGCCCGTTCGCGAGGCGAACGGCTATCGGACGTACTCGCCGTACGCCGAAGAGCAGGTGCGGACGATTCAGCTGTATTTGCAGCTCGGTTTGTCTACGGAGCAGATCTCCGGCTTTCTGACGTGCGTGCTGCAGCATCCGGAGACGTTCTGCCGGGAGGTGCTTCCGGTCTACGAGCAAAAGCTGCGGGAAATCGAGGAGCAGATCGAGCAGCTCGGCCGGATCAAGACGAATCTGCAGGACCGGATCCGATACTTCGGGGCGAATCCGAAGGATGCCCAGGAGGGATGACAGATGCATTTGACACCGGTAAACGATGCGACCTTTCAAGACCATGTGCGTGCGCAGGGCGTGACGCTGGTCGACTTTAGCACCACATGGTGTCCGCCTTGCCGCGTTCTGCTGCCCCAGCTGGAGGCGCTGGCGGACGACTACGGCGAGCGGGTGGCGATGCTCAAGGTGGACTGCGACTATTCGCCGGAGACGGCATCGGCCTACGGCGTCATGTCGAATCCGACCGTCATCGTCTTCCGCGACGGCGAACCGGCCGAGAAGCTCGTCGGCTTGCGGCCGTCGGAAGTGTACCGCACGCTGCTGGACCGGCAGCTGGCGCTGACCGGAGAAGATTAAGTCCGGCCGTTGTTCAACGGATCGGCAAGAAACCGTTCTTTTGAGGTTCAAAAGGCGGTTTTTTTGCGTTGTTGCGGGCGTAGAGGGCCACGGCCTTCGCAGGCGGCGTGTGTCACCCGAAAAATTCGGGTACAGCCCGCCGAGGGCGTCGCTGGCCCCTACGGCCGCCGCTAGATGGAGCAAAATGCTCCAACTGTGGGCACAGAGGGCCCTTGCTACCGCCTGTGTTGGGCTCGACATACCCCGGAGGGGTATGATAGAATGGTCGCAAGAAGCGAGCGACGGAGCCGGCGGCGCAGGAAAGCGGCGGCCGGTAGGGCGCATCTACGGAGAAAAGGACGGGGAGGCTAACGATATGCAAAACGTTACGCTAAAAGTAGACGGCATGTCCTGCGCGCATTGCGTAAGCAGCGTCGAAGGCGCCGTACAGCAGCTCGGAGCCAAAGCCAAGGCGGATCTGGCGAGCAAGTCCGTCACGATTCAGTACGACCAGTCGAAGACGACGCTGGCCGCGATCAAGGAAGCGATCGAGGATCAAGGATACGACGTCCGCTAAGCGCGAATAGGCGCCTGCGCGCCCGGACGACAAGCAAGCCCCGG
The DNA here is from genome assembly GCF_020731285.1 of Cohnella baijiui. GTDB lineage: Bacteria > Bacillota > Bacilli > Paenibacillales > Paenibacillaceae > Cohnella. The sequence goes on along the minus strand of NZ_JAJFOW010000001.1, from coordinate 350,012 downwards.
AGGCTACCGCCTCCGGGGCTTGCTTGCGTCAACGACCTTGCATGCGTCAACGCTCTTCCTTACATCATGCGTCCGGTTCCGCCTCCGAGCTGCTGCTCGGCCATTTGCACCAGGCGGCGGGTGATGTTGCCGCCGATCTGGCCGGTTTCGCGTGTCAGCATATTGCCGTAGTTGCCGTCCTGCGGGATTTGGATGCCCAGTTCGCGCGCGACCTCGAACTTCATTTGTTCGAGCGCTGCGCGCGCTTGCGGGATGACGAGTTGGCTGCGACGTGCCATTGGTATCACCTCCATCATTTGCCACTTATTATGCTGCGGGAAAATGCCACTTATGCATACAATTACATTCCCCCGTGCGCATTGCATAGTGCTACAATCAATAGATCACACGAGGAAAGGCGGCCGTCCCCATGTTTATCGCGCCCATGCTGCCGGAGCGGCAGGAAGAACCCTTCGACGACGAAGGGTTTTTGTTCGAGCCGATGATCGACGGACGCCGCCTCCTCGTTTCCGTCGACCGCGGGCGCGTGAGGCTGTTCACCCGTGGCGGCACCGATGTGACGCTGCAATATCCGGAGCTGCACCGGATTCCGCTCGCCGACGCGACGGACGCGGTGCTGGACGGCGAACTCGCCTGCTTCGCGACCGAGACGGGGATGTTTGCGCCGGAGGCGCTGGCCGAGCGGTTCCGCATGCGCAAGCCGCTCCAGATCCGCGAAGCGGCCATGCGGCGGCCGGTTCGCTTCTTTGCCTTCGACCTGCTGCGGTACGAAGGCCGGGACCTGCGCGAACTGCCGCTTGAGCGGCGCAGAGCGCTGCTCGCCACGGCGCTCGAGGATAGGGGCGCGTACGTCAAGCTGCCGGCGGTCGAGGGCTGCGGCCGCGCTTTTTTCGATGCGATGGCGGGAAAGCCTTTCAAAGGAATGGCGGCCAAACGGAAATCGAGTCGGTATGTCGAAGGCAGAGCCGCGGATTGGCGAAAGATTTTGCGATACCGGTATGCGAATGCCGCGATCGTAGGCTATCGCAAGCATTCTTTCGGCTGGCTGCTGGAGGTGGATCGGCAAGCTGCGGGGGTGCTCGAGAGCGGAGTGCCGGCGCCGTACAAGCAAGCGTTCGGCGGAGTCAGCCGGACGATCGAAACGGGCGAAGACCGGGAATACGTCTATGTTCGGCCGGCGATCGAGGCGCGCGTCCGGTTCCTCGGCCGGTTGCCGGACGGCCGATTGCGCAAGCCGGAGTTTCTCGGATTCGCCGAATGAAGACAAGCCCCGCGAAGGAGCGAGAACGGGCGGAGGATGTTTCACGTGAAGCAACATTTTTTGCCATTTTTCGTCCGTCCGCCGAAGCCAAACGCCGAAATCCCTCGAATCGCCGGCGCTCGGAGGCGTTTTCGGGCGCCGTTCCGCCTCCGGTTTGGCGTCTGCTGTCGGAAGGGAATGTCTGGTCCAACGGTTCCATATGCGTACGTGCTGGTGCATCTTCGGCGGGGATGTGCTATAGTACATACGTCCAAAGGAAGAAAATCCGGCGCGCGGATCGCGGCCGGGAGAGGTTCGCAAACTCCCTCTATAAAAAACTAAGGCCCGACCTTCCCCCCCGTCCGGCGGGGCATCCGCTCCGTCCGCCGCAGCGGACAGGTCTGCATGTCCGTCCCGCCGCAAGCTCCGAATCGTTTCGCCGTCCGCGAAATGCCGGGGCGTCGGGGCGTCTTAGTGGTTTATACGGCGCGTTATTCGAATCTCTTTCTTCTTTTCGCATCCGGGCCAGCCGCAGAAGCGGCCGGACCCAACAGAAAAGGGAGGAGATTTTTTTGTCGTCCACAGGAAGAAACGGCGAGGAGCTGCAAGGCGTTACGCTGCTCGGTCACCGAGGCGCCCGTTATCCGGATCGGTATGCGCCGGAGGTGCTGGAGTCGTTCGAAAACAAGCATCAGAACCGCGATTATTTCGTCAAGTTCAATTGCCCCGAATTCACGAGCCTTTGTCCGATGACGGGTCAACCCGATTTCGCGACGATTTACATCTCGTACATGCCGGACGTACGCATGGTGGAGAGCAAGTCGCTCAAGCTGTATCTATTCAGCTTCCGGAATCACGGCGACTTTCACGAAGACTGCATGAACGTCATCATGAACGACCTGATCGCGCTCATGGCGCCCAAGTACATCGAGGTGTGGGGCAAATTCACGCCGCGCGGCGGCATTTCGATCGATCCGTACTGCAACTGGGGCAGGCCCGGGACGAAGTACGAGCGCATGGCGGAGCATCGGCTCCTGAACCACGACCTGTATCCCGAGAAAATCGACAATCGGTAGGAGGCGCGATATGAAACTTCCCCGATCCGCATCGATTTCCTCCGTGCTCGTACTGTCATATCTCACTGCCATCATCCTGGCTAACGTTCTAACGGCCAGCCTTGCCCCGATTGCCGCAGGTTCGCTACTGATCCCGGCTGGTTCGTTCTTGATCGGGGCGACGTTCATCCTGCGCGACCTTGTCCAGCAAGCGATCGGGCGACGGCATTCGTACCTCGCGATCGCCGCCGCAATGATTCTCTCCGCGGTCAGCTCCCTCGCGCTCGGGGATTCGATCTGGATCACGGTCGCTTCGGCGGCGACGTTCCTGTTCTCCGAATCGGCGGATACGGAGGTCTACACCCGCCTCCGCTTGCCGCTCGCGCAGCGTGTACTCTATAGCGGTCTCGCCGGAGGCGTCATCGACAGCGCCATCTTCGTCGTCATCGGATTGTCCCCGCTCGGCGCTGGCGTGCTGCCCTGGGCGCTCGTGGGGCCGGCGATCGGCGGCCAGGTGCTCGTCAAGACGCTCCTCCAAGTCGCGGGCGCGGCCGTCATCCACGAGCTGGCCAAGCGCCGCCGCCTCCCGAACGGGGGGCTGGAGAGGTCTCATTGATCCGATAGGCTGCGCCACAAGTAAAACGTCGCGAAGGCTTCCCATCCTGCCCATGGCGCATATAGCGCGCGAAGCTCCGCAAGCGACGGCTTGGCTTCCAATCCGAGCAGCTTTCGAACCGCTTGATGAATGCCCGCGTCCTGGATCGGAAACGCTTCGGGATAGCGGAGGCACCGCATGAGCGCGTAGTTGGCGGACCAAGGCCCGATGCCGTGCAGCGACGTGAGCCGGGCTACGGCGGCGTCGAAGCCGCTGCGGAGCGCAGTCGATGTCCTGTCCAGCGCGCCGCTCTCGGCTTCGCGAGCGACGCCGACAAGGAACGCGGATTTGCTCCGCGAAAACTGCAGCGGCCGCAGATCGTCCGGCGTCAGTCGCGCGATGGCCGCCGGATCGGGAAACGTCCAATAGCGCTCGCCTTCGTAGTCCACGGCTTCGCCGTACGTTTGGACGAACCGCTTTTTTAATTGATAGGCGAAGCTGAGCGTGATCTGCTGTCCGATGATGGACCAGCAGAGCGCCTCGAACAGGTCCGGGACGCCGATAATGCGCAGGCCGTCGTGCCGCGCGACCAAAGGCCCGAGGACCGGATCCCCGGACGCCATCCGGTAGAAGGCGTTCAGATCGGCGTCGAGTCCGAACCACTCCCAAACGTAGGCGGCCGCCTCGAGCAGGCGTTCGGGCTCCCGGCCGCCGCTCAGCGAGCGGATGCGCAGCTCGCCTCTGGATTCGTCGTTCGACACCTCCATCAGAAGCGGCCGGTCCCGAACGCGAAGCAGCTTCAAAATCCGGCCGTCCTCCGTCACGCGATGGAGGACTTCTTCGTTGGAGCGCTTCAAATAGTGGAGCGTCTCGATGTAGGAAAACGGCTGCGGGACGGTCAGGACGACGCCGTCGCCGTCCGCCGCCGCACGGATCGACTGCTGCGAGTCGGCGTGCATATTCATGGGCGTTCCTCGATTCTTGGAATATCGTCTTTCGCGTTGGTTCTTTATCGTTCCAGTATAAACGTTTTTTTCGGCTCAGTGGAAGACGCCACGCATGGCGGATTCGATAGCTTGAAGGAATCGATCGAAGATCTCTATCGCCCGGCGCATTGACGCCGATTCGCGCGCGGTGGTACATTGAGACTAAATGTTAATCCGATTAAAATAGTCAACATATCGGATCAAGATGACGGTGAAAAGGGGGACTCGAGGTTGGAGACTTTACCGGACATTCGCATCCGCGACGCCGTTCCGGCGGACGCGACGGCCATTCGAGACCTCTTGCTCGAAGCGTACGGGCAGTACGAGACGCAGTTTCCGGAGGGGCGCTGGGCGCCGTACCGCGACGAACTGATCGAATCCGTCACGCGCGAAGGACCGCTTGCCCGGATCGTGGCCGAGTCGGACGGCCGAATTGTAGGAAGCATATTGCTGTTCGATTCGGGGGACAGCGCCTACGGCATGCCGAGCCTCGCAATCGACACGCCGGTCATCCGGCTGCTCGCGGTGGCGCGGGAGGCGAGGGGAAGGGGCATCGCGGCCGCCCTCATAGAAGAGAGCGCCCGCCGCTCTCGCGAACTGGGCGCTCTCACGATGTACCTGCATACGTCCGATCTCATGGCCGCCGCGATCAAATTATACGAGCGGCTCGGCTTCGAGCGGGCGGTCGACAAAGACATGTTCAACGGCGTCACGCATATCAAAAGCTACGTGCTCCGGCTGCGCGAAGCCGCACGGCGTTGAGCGTCAGCCGCTACGGCATCCGGCTGCTGCCGGCGTCGCCAGACGATCCTCGACACGAGCCAGGCGAGGACGAAGACGGCGACGAGCGCATAGCCGACCCGCTCGAATTCGATGCCGGCGATCCAGGCGAGCAGCGGCCCCTTGCCATCGGCTTGCTCGCTAAGCACTTGAATGAGCTCGACGATCCCGATGACGAGCGCGGCGGCGACGGACACCGAGGTGACGATCGCGTTGTAGACCAGCTTGCGCTTCGGCGTGGCGAACGCCCAGCGATAGGCGCTCGTCATGAACATGCCGTCCGCCGTGTCCATGAGGCTCATCCCTGCGGCGAAGAGCAGCGGCAGCGAGAGGATGCCGAAGATCGGCATCGTCCCTTGGGCGGCGGTGGCGGAGATGGCCAGCAGTCCGATCTCTGTCGCCGTATCGAAGCCGAGACCGAACAGGAAGCCGAGCGGGTACACGTGCCAGCTTCGGCTGACGAAGCGGTAGAGCGGCTTCAGGAGGCGGGAGAACAGACCGCGCGCGTTCAGCAGCGCCTCGAGCTGGTCCTCCTGCAGGCGGCCTTCGCGCAGCCGGCGGAACAGCGGGAGCAGCTGCAGCAGCACGATCAGATTCAGAACGCCGATCACGACAAGGAAAAGGCCGGAGACGGACGCGCCGATGACGCCGCCGATCTCGCCCATCTCGGGTAACCGGTCCTGGACCCAATGCATCGAGAACGCGATGGCAAGCACCATGATAAAGACGACGGACGAATGTCCGAGCGAAAAGTAGAAGCCCACGCCAAGCGGGCTTCTTTGTTGTTCGACCAGCTTGCGGACCGTGTTGTCGATCGCGGCGATATGATCCGCATCGAAGGCGTGGCGAAGGCCGAGCGTGTAAGCGAGCAGGCCGACGCTCCAGAACGCGGCGTCTTGCCGGGCGGCGGTCAGCAGGCCGAACATGCCGGCCAAGTGGAGGCTGAAGACGACGAAGAAATAGCCGGACCAAGATTTGCGGATTTGCCAGAGAGAACGGAACATCGGCGGCCTCCTGCCAGAACGGGACAAGAAATTGGTAAAAATGTAACATGATGATGACGAGGTGGTCAATAAAGATGCTAGATTCAATGACATATCATCAAGGCTTGCGGCTCATGTAATCGGTTGGCGTTCGCCCGGTCGTCCGTTTGAAGATCCGTTGAAAGTAGGAGACGTCCCGGTAACCCAAGTATTCGGCGATCTCCGCCACCGTGAGCAGGGAATCGGACAACAGATAGACGGCGGTCTTGATCCGCGCCGCGTGGACGTAGGCGCTGATCGTCTGGCCGGTCACGCGCTTGAAAAGCGCGGCCGCATGGTTGGGCGTCCGCCCGATGCAGGCGCCGAGCTCGTCCTTGGTCACCCGCTCCCGGTAGTGGCTGGCGACATAGTCCTTCATCCGCTCGGCCATTCGGGTCGACGAAGGCGCCGCAGGCTCCCGAAGCCGGTCGCGGCTCCACAGCACCGCCAGCTCGCAGAGGATCGCTTCCGCCCGCAGCGCGGCGAACGGCGTCTGCTCGGACCATTCCTCCTGCATCGTGCGGAGACGCTCGATCATCCACTCGTACATCCCCTGCCTGGCATGCGCCGGTTCCGCGTCGCCGAACAGCGGAATGCGGCGGGCATCCTCCGAAAGCGCGAACGTGACGACGTATTTTTCGTGGAACACGGAAGGGATGCTTTTGGCATAGTAGGCCGTATGCGGCGGGAGATAGAGGAAGTCGCCTTTCTCGAGAATGATCTTCCGTTCTCCGATCCAGTAGACGAGGCGTCCGTAAGTGACGGCTACGAGAGTCGCCAGCGCTGCCGGGCACTTATCCGCCCTTTCGTCTAACGGGTTTTCCAGCCGTTCTACCGGATTCTCGTCACCGCGTTCGTCCCAATCGTTTGGAGGGGCGTCCGCTACTTTCGTTTGCTCGAACCAGTCCGTGCCCCGGTCTTGCCTGACGTTCTCGATCCGAATCATGCTACCCCTCCAATGATCGTACTATGATCTGTTTATCATACTATAATTCATATTCATCCGACAAAATTCGATCTACAATAGAGGGCGAGAGGTTGGACAACGGCAGAGGAAAGGGAGAGAAGCATGCGGAAAACGAAGATCGTATGTACGATGGGCCCGGCTTGCGAGTCGGTCGAGGTGCTGAAGCGGATGATCGGCGCGGGGATGAACGTTGCCCGCCTCAACATGGCGCACGGCGAACTGGAGGATCACAGCGGACGCATGGCGCGCATCCGGCAGGCGGCGCAGGAGACGAACGCGTTCGTCCCGATTCTGATGGATATCAAAGGACCGGAGGTCCGCATCGGCAAGCTGGCCGAACCGGGCGAGTTGAAAGCCGGGGATCGGCTGACGCTGACGACCGAGACGATCGTCGGCAACGTTGAGCGCATCTCCGTCAACTACGCGGAGTTGCCGCTCGTCGTGAAGCCCGGCAATCGGATCCTGATCGACGACGGCCTGATCGAGCTGACCGTCGAGTCCGTCGGTGCGACGGACATCGTCTGCCAAGTCGTCAACGGCGGTACGATCAAGTCGAACAAAGGCGTGAACCTCCCGGGCATCCGCACGACGCTTCCGGGCGTCACGGAGCGGGACATCATGCACATCCGGTTCGGCGTGCGGGAAAAGGTCGACATTATCGCGCCATCCTTCGTTCGCCGCGCGGAAGACATTTGGCAAATACGGGCCATGCTGGAGGAACTCGGCGCGGGGCACATCCAGATCATTTCCAAGATCGAGAACGAGGAGGGCGTCGACAATCTGGACGCCATCATCGAGGCGTCCGACGGCATCATGGTCGCGCGCGGCGACCTAGGGGTCGAGATTCCGGTCGAAGAGGTGCCGATGATCCAGCGCGAGATGATCGAGAAGTGCAACCTCGCCGGCAAGCCGGTCATCGTTGCGACGCACATGCTCGACTCCATGCAGGTAAATCCGCGTCCGACGCGCGCCGAGGTGAGCGACGTCGCGAATGCGGTGCTGCAGGGCACGGACGCGATCATGCTGTCTGGCGAGACGGCGGCCGGCAAATACCCGGTCGAATCGATCGAGACGATGGCGAGCATCGCCGTCAAAGCCGAGTCGATGCTCGACTATGGCGAGTTATTCCGCAAGCGGAGCCAGCTGCAGCCGTCTACCGTCACCGAGGTAATTAGCCAATCGGTCGTCAGCGCTTCGCTCGAGCTCGGCGCCGCCGCGATCCTGACGCCGACCGAGAGCGGGTTCACCGCGCGGATGGTCTCGAAGTATCGGCCGAAGGCGCCGGTCGTCGCCATCGCGTCCGACGCCAACGTGCTGCAGCGGCTGTGTCTGCTGTGGGGCGTCGTCCCGGTGAAGGGCGAGAAAGCGGAATCGACGGACGACGTGTTCGCCTCCGCCGTGCGCAACGGCCGCAAGACCGGCTTGCTCGCCGCTGGCGACCACGTCGTCATCTCCGCCGGCACGCCGATCGGCAAAGCCGGCGCAACCAATCTGATCAAAATCGAGCAGCTGGCGGAATAGCCGTCGCTGCAGGAATCAAAGGACGAGAACGGAGTCGCCTCCGGACTCGTCTTTTTTCGTATTGCGTCCGGAATTGTCCCGCTTGTTGACCGGCAGATGGCTCGTAAGGCGGACGACCGATATGCTACAATGGGGTGAGGCTGCAAAAGGTAGATATTGCAAGCGGCCGACCGAAGGGGGCGTACGGATGTCTTACCGGATCGAGAGAGACTTTCTGGGCGAGAAGCAAGTGCCAGCCGAAGCGTATTACGGCATTCAGACGCTGCGGGCGGTTGAGAACTTCCCGATCACCGGCGTGCCGGTGCATTTTGAATTGATTGCCGCACTGGCGCACGTGAAGAAAGCGGCCGCCAAAGCGAATGCCGCGACGCATATGCTGCACGCGCCAATCATGGAAGCGATTGTCCAAGCGGCGGACGAGGTAGCCGAAGGCCAGTTGGCGGATCAGTTCATCGTGGATTCGATCCAGGGCGGCGCCGGCACGTCCATCAATATGAATATGAACGAAGTGCTCGCCAATCGCGCGCTGGAGATCCTGGGCCGCGCCAAGGGCGACTATTTCCATTGCAGCCCGAACAACCACGTCAATATGTCCCAATCGACCAACGACGCCATCCCGACGGCGCTCAAGATCGCCGCCCATCAGCTCTCGCATCGGCTGCTCGAGACGCTCGACGAACTGCAGCAAGCCTTCGCCGCCAAGCAGGCGGAGTTCGACGACGTCCTCAAGATGGGCCGAACCCACTTGCAGGATGCGGTGCCGATCCGAATGGGACAAGAGTTCGGCGCCTATGCGGCGGTCATCGGCCGCGACATCAAGCGCATTTCGAGCGCGACGAGCCATCTGCTGCCGGTCAACATGGGGGCGACGGCCGTCGGGACGGGGTTGAACGCGAAGCCCGAATACATACGCGAAGTTGTCCGGCTGCTGGCCGAAGAGCTCGGCATTCCGCTCGAATCGGCGGGCGATCTGGTGGATGCAACGCAGAATACGGACGCCTACACCGAGCTTTCCGCCTCGCTGAAGGTGTGCGCCGTGAACCTGTCCAAAATCTGCAACGACATCCGGCTCATGGCTTCCGGGCCGCGGACCGGCCTCGGCGAGCTGCTGCTCCCCGCGCGGCAGCCGGGCTCCTCGATCATGCCGGGCAAAGTGAATCCGGTCATGGCCGAGGTCGTGAACCAGACCGCCTTCCAGGTCATGGGCAACGATCACACGATCTGCCTGGCCTCGGAGGCCGGCCAATTCGAACTGAACGTCATGGGTCCTGTCATCGCCTTTAACCTGCTTCAATCGCTCAAAATCTTGCGCAATGCCGTCGACGTCTTTATCCGATACGCGCTGGAAGGGTTGGAGGCGAACCGCGAGCGTTGCCAGACGTATGTTCGCAACAGCTTCGGCATCGTAACGGCGCTCAATCCGCACTTGGGCTACGAGGTGGCGGCGGGCCTGGTCAAGGAAGCGCTGAGGACAGGCATGACCGTTCAGGATCTCATCCTGGAGCGGAACCTGATCACGAAGGAAGAAATGGACGTCATCCTCGATCCCGTTCAAATGACGACGCCGGGCATTTCCGGCGAATGGCTCCTTGGACGCAACGGCGAATCCGAATAAGGCCGAACCGGGTAACTAGAGCATAAAAAGAAGCGTGAGAGCGCGGCGATCGCGCTCTTTTTTATGCGCAAGACACAAAATCGAGCGGGGAGCATAGATTTGTTCATCGATGAAGCCTTATGGTTTGAAAACAACTGGCCGGACGTAATGGCACAGAGATATCTCCAACCTACATATTGCACCACCAAGCCGCCAATCACAGGACCGAGCCCAAACCCCAGGGATACGGAGGACATGATGAACGTCATCGATTTTCCCCGACGTGCCAGCGGTACATAACGGGTGAGCAGCACGATGGACAGGGAGAACGCTGCGCCGGCACCGACAGCTTGAACAATGCGGGCCGCAAGCAGCACCCAGAAATGGTTGCTGAGCATCGCCCCAACCGATGAGCGCTTCGTTTTTCTCGGTCATCGTATTGTGGATTGGGTTTGGGAAGTTACTTACCTTGCGATCTTTGCGAAGTGTTCCAGCGTGCGAACCAATTGAGCCGTGTAAGACATTTCATTATCGTACCAGGCTGCGGTTTTTACCAGTTGCTGGTCCCCGACCGTCAGCACTTTTGTTTGGGTGGCATCAAAAAGCGAACCGAATGTCATCCCCTTAACATCGGAAGATACAATCTCGTCTTCCGTGTATCCGTAAGTTTCCGGATCGGACGCTTCTTTCATGGCGGCGTTAATTTCCTCGGCCGTAACCGTAGTGTTCAATACGGCAACGAGCTCGGTTACGGAACCTGTCGCTACAGGTACACGTTGAGAAGCGCCATCAAGTTTACCCTTCAATTCGGGAAGAACGAGGCCTATGGCTTTTGCGGCACCGGTGGAATAGGGGACAATGTTCTCTGCAGCGGCGCGTGCTGCTCGAAAGTCTCCTTTTGGATTCGGAGCGTCAAGCGTGTTCTGGTTGCCTGTATAGGCATGAATGGTCGTCATTAATCCGGATCGAATGCCAAACTTGTCGTGCAGAGCTTTCGCCATGGGAGCCAGACAGTTCGTCGTACAGGAAGCGCCGGAAATAACGGTTTCCGTTCCGTCCAGCGTTTCGTGATTTACGTTGTATACGATTGTTTTCATGTCGCCTGTAGCAGGAGCGGAAATGACAACTTTCTTCGCCCCACCTTTTAGGTGAAGCTCCGCCTTTTCTTTGGTGGCGAAGAAACCTGTACATTCCAGCACAATGTCTACGCCAAGCTCGCCCCAAGGGATTTCTTCAGGGTTGCGGTGAGCCAATACCTTCACTTCTTTACCATTCACGGCGAAGGCTCCGTCATGCACTTCGATGTCCCCGTGAAAAATGCCTTGCGTCGTATCATATTTGAGCAGATGATCCAACATTTTTGCATCGGTAAGGTCGTTAATGGCCACAACCTCGACATCCTTCACCTCTTGAATTCGACGAAAAGCGAGTCTTCCGATCCGTCCAAAGCCGTTAATGCCTACTTTTACGCTCATGACACAGTCCTCCTGCTATTTTTATTTATCCCGCTCCGGACGCGATTTCCTAATAGGTTTTGTCGCAAGAAAAAAAGAGACCGATCGGTATCTTTATTGTATCATGCATGGAGGGATTGACAAGGCTTCAGTCGAATATTTTGATATCATGCAAAATGAGAATAAGGTCATTCGGAGGAACCCGTGAAAAACGGAGACCGGACAAGAGAACACATTATTATGAAATCAGCGGTTCCGAGGCGGTCGGTCAAGAGCGGTCTGCGTCAGGTCGGCTGATTGCTTTTTTTCGCGTTTATGAAGATGTGGTCGACAATCCGCCATTTCTTGGCGGATGCCCCCTGCAGAATACGGCTGTAGAAAACGACGATACGCATTCGGAGCTTTACGATCGAGCACGGCAAGGGCTGCGCAATAGCATAAACGTCTCGCTTACGGTTTCGTAAACGCGCGTTTTTGCGCTACAATAGAGCTATCTGGCGCGAAAGAGCGCAGGGGAGGAGATTCGATGGAGAAGACGGTGTTGGGCCGGACCGGCCTGCAAGTGACGAAGCTGAGCTATGGCGCGATGGAAATTCGCGGCCCACGGGTATGGAGCGGCCGTCCCGTCGCGGACGAAGAGGCGGAGCGCATTCTGAACGAGGTGTTGGACGCGGGCATCAACTTTATCGACACTTCCTACGATTACGGCCGAAGCGAGGAGCTGATCGGAAAGTTCCTAAGCCACCGGCGGGAGTCGTTTTACCTCGCGACCAAGTGCGGCTGCACGCTCGTCGACCGCGGCGATCACGACGAGACGCCCCATGTATGGACGAGGGACAATCTGCTGCACAACATCGAGACCAGCCTGCGTCGTTTGAAGACGGATTACGTCGACCTGCTGCAACTGCACGGACCGACCGTTCAGCAAGCCGAGGAAGGTCAGCTGATCGACGTCCTGAAGGAAATTCAGGCTTCGGGCAAAGTCCGCTGGATCGGAATCTCCAGCTATTTGCCGCACTTGTCCGATTATATCGCTACAGGCGCCTTCGATACGTATCAGGTGCCGTATTCCGCCCTCGAGCGCGCGCACGAGCATCTGATCGACGAAGCGGCGGCGACAGGGGCAGGAACGATCATCCGGGGCGGTGTCGGCCAAGGCGAGCCTGGCGCGGGTCGCGGTCTTGCGGACCGGTGGGCGCATTGGGAGGCGGCCAAACTGGACGAGCTGCTCGAGGAAGGCGAGAGCCGCACGGGCTTTATGCTGCGGTTCACGCTGACGCATCCGAATCTCTCTACGACAATCGTCGGCACTAAAAATCCGGAGCACCTCCGCGAAAACGTGCGCTTCGCTGCAAAAGGCAAGCTGCCGGCGGACGTGTATGCCGAGGCCAAGCGCCGGCTGGGCGCGGTCGGCTGCGCGCCGCTGACGCCGCCTTTGTCCGGGACAGACGTCCCGACCGAGTGACGACCGCTCCGACGTGTGACGCAAGTGAAGAAGCCCGACAAACGGGCGGGAGGGAATTGAGATGACGATCCGGGTCGGAATGATCGGGCTGGGCGATATCGCCCACAAAGCTTATTTGCCCGTTCTGGGTGCGCATGCGGATGCGGAGCTCGTCGCAGTTCAGAGCCGGTCCGCGGAAACGGTCGACCGGATCGCCGGGCGTTACCGCATCGCGAACGCGTTTACGGAGCGGGAGGCGTTTCTGCGTACGGAGATGGATGCCGTCTTCGTACATAGTCCTACCGGGACGCACGAAGAGGTCGTGACGGCTTGCCTGGAGCGAGGGCTCCATGTCTATGTGGACAAGCCGCTCTCCTATGATATCGGGGCTTCCGAACGGATGGCCGAATTGGCGGCGAAGCGAGGGTTGCTGCTGGCCGTAGGGTTCAACCGGCGCTTCGCCCCGCTCTACGCGGAGGCGAAGGCTTGGATCGAGGAGGCGGGCGGCTTCGACTTCGTCATCGCGCAAAAGCATCGGACGCGGCAGCAGGGGGTGTCGGCCAAGCTTACGCTATACGATGATCTCATTCATATGCTCGATCTGCTGCTCTGGCTCGGCGCGGAGCCTGCCGAAGTCGCGTCCTGGCTGCAGGAGACGAGCGATGACGGCCGCTTGCTGCACGCCTCCGGCGTTCTTCGCTTCGGCCGTCGCGAAGCGGTATTCGGCATGAACCGGCGCGCGGGTGCAGATTTGGAGCGCTTGGAGCTGCACGGCGGCGGCCGTTCGGCCGAGATCGTCAATCTGGAGACGGCCGTCTGGCGCGACAAAGTTCGGGGAGAGACGCGCAGCGCGTTCGGCGGCTGGGAGCCTATCGCCTTTCGGCGCGGGTTCGCAGGGGCGGTCGACCATTTTCTCGCGTCGCTCGCGGAACCGGAACGGTGCCTCGTCAAAGCGGACCGCGTGCTCGATTCGCATCGGCTGATTGAACGCTTAGGCGGCTGAGGGGTTCATCGCCTGGCAGATTCTTCTCTTCTGCAAAGGGGTAAAAAGAAATATCTTACCCCCAAAGGAGTGAAGCCTCATGAACGCGAAAAAAGTGCTGGTGGTCGTCTCGAACGGACATCGGATGGATAACGGCCGAGTGGCGGGCGTCTGGTTCTCCGAGCTGGAGGAGCCCTTGTCGGAATTCATCTCCCAAGGCTTGGAAGTGACGGTAGCCAGTCCTCGCGGCGGGGCTTGTCATATCGATCCTGCCAGTCTCTCGGAGGAGCGGCAGGTGCATTCGGATGAGACGAGGCAGCTGCTTGCCCATACGCTCGCCCTCTCCCAAGCCAAGGCGCAAGACTACGACGGCATATTCCTGTGCGGCGGCCACGGCGCCATGTTCGATTTTCCGCAGAACGTGCATCTGCAAAATCTGCTGACGGACTTCACCACTTCGGCGAAGCCGATCGGCGCCGTATGCCACGGCGTAGCCGGCTTGGTCGGCGCCAAGCTGGACAAGGGCAACTGGCTCGTGGAAGGTCGCGCCGTCACCGGGTTTACCAACGCGGAGGAGGCGGAGGTCGGACTTGTCGACGAAATGCCGTTTCTTCTCGAGACGAAGCTGCGCGAACTAGAAGCGCGCTTCGTCGCGAAGCCGAACGGCCAGGAACATATCGAAGTGGACGGCAGTCTGGTCACCGGCCAGAATGCGCAGTCTGCCGAGGCTGCGGCGAGTGCGTTCGCCAAGCTCGTCCATGAATCGGACCGCGGCTTGCATGCCCGTCCGGCGGGAGGGATTTTGGATGAAAGATCTAAATGATGCCCGGATGGCCAAGCTGAAAGAAGCGTTGCTCGAACAAAAGCGGGAGCTGAAGAGGCATTTTGAGCTCGAGAATGAGATGGAAGGGGCTTCTTTGACCGAATCGTCGGGCGAACTTTCCGCCTACGACAATCACCCGGCCGACATTGCTACGGAAACGTACGAACGGGGGCGGGACGCGGCGATAGACGCCGCGCGCGCGCAGCTGCTGTTGGACGTGAATCGCGCGCTTGCCCGCATGGAGAAAGGCACGTACGGCAGGTGCGAAACTTGCGGAGAGTGGATCCCGTACGAGCGGCTGGAAGCGGTACCGTACACCGCCTACTGCATCGCGCATGCACCTGAAGCGGATCGTCCGCCCGCTCGGCCTGTCGAGGAGCAAGTCATGACGCCGCCTCCGAAAGGGGCCGGGGAAAACCGCCAGCGAGCCGCAGGCCGTTTCGACGACGCGGGCGCCTGGGAGGCGGTGGAGTCGTACGGCAACTCGTCCGATCCGGCGCCGTCGGCGGAGCCCGAATCCGAAGCGGCGGCAACCCGAGAAATGCGCGAGTAAGTCTTACGGTCGAATGAGGAGATTCTCATTCGACCGTTTTTGCGTTTTCCAGCAACCATCTTCCTCCAATTGCGTCTAATAGATGCACATAACGATTAATAGGCTTGGAGGATTTCGGTTGATGAAAGTTCGGAAGTGGTTCGCGTTACCGTTGGTGCTTGCCCTTATCTTTCTGTCGTTCGGTTCGCTCGCGCAAGCCGCGGCCGTCAAGGCCATCACGATTTACCTCGACGGGAGACCAATTCAGTCCGATGTCGCGCCCTACATTCTCCCGAAGGTCGACATCACGATGGTGCCCATTCGCGTCGTGAGCGAAGGCCTGGGCGCCAGCGTCGACTGGTCGGCCAAGACGAAGACGGCTACGATCACGCAGGCCGGCTCGAAAATTCAAATGACGAGCGGGCAAAAGTACGCAACCGTCAACGGAAGCCGCGTCTCTCTCGACGCTTCGGTAGAGACCAAATCCGGCCGCGTTACGGTACCGCTCCGTTTCGTCGGCGAAAGCCTCGGCCTGACCGTGAATTGGGACGGGACCGCACGCACCATTACGCTGGTGTCCGGCAGCGGCAGCGCCGACCCCGACGCCGGCTCCGGCGGGAACGCGGGCGGCGGGTCGGATAACGGCGCCGGCGGCGATCCGAGCAGCGGCTCCGGTGCGGGCGGAGACAACGGCACGGGCGGCGTCCCATCGAACCCCGGCAGCGGCTCAGGCGGCAGCAATGGGGGCAACGCGGGCGGTGGCGTCACGGGATTGCGCGGCGCGTGGATTTCCAGCGTGTACAATCTCGATTGGCCTTCTACCGCCTCCTACGGTGATCGGTCGCTGCAGCAGAACGAGTTCGCCTCCATGCTCGACCGACTGAAAGGCATGGGCATGAACGCCGTCTTTCTGCAGGTCCGGCCCGCGGGGGATGCGCTCTACAAGTCAAATCTGGTTCCTTGGTCCAAGGTGTTGACGGGCATGCAGGGCGTGGATCCGGGCTACGACCCGCTAGCCGTCCTGATCGAGGAGGCGCACAAGCGCGGCATGGAGTTCCACGCCTGGTTCAATCCGTTCCGCGCCAACGTCGACGCCAAAACGGACAAGCTCGCGTCCAATCACGTGGCGGTGCAGCACCCCGATTGGATCGTTGCTTCGGGTACGCAGCTGTACATCAACCCGGGCATTCCGGAAGCGAGACAGCACATCATCGACGTCGTGATGGAGGTCGTCAGCCAATACGACATCGACGGCGTGCATCTGGACGACTACTTTTACCCGTCGGGCGGCGTCTTCAGCGACGACGCGACCTTCGCGCTGTACAACCCCAAGTCGATTCTGCTCAAAGCGGATTGGCGGCGGGACAACATCAATACCTTCGTGCAGAAGCTCGGCGCCGCCATTCACAAGGCCAAGCCGAAAGTCTCGTTCGGCATCAGCCCCTTCGGCGTTTGGCGGAACGTCGCGAAGGATCCGACAGGCTCTGACACCAAAGCCGGCGTGACCGCCTACGACAACATGTATGCCGACGTCCGCACCTGGATTCGACAGGGCTGGGTGGATTACGTCGCGCCGCAAATTTATTGGAGCCTCTCGTTCTCCACGGCCCGCTATGACAAGTTGGTCGACTGGTGGTCGAACGAAGTGGCCGGAACTTCGGTGAAGCTCTACGTCGGCCACGCCCCCTACAAGCTCGGCACGACCGAGACGGGATGGCAGTCGTCGGACGAGATTATCAATCAGCTGCGTTACAATGCCCAAAACGGCCGCGTCCAGGGCGATTTGTTCTTCAGCGCGCGGCATCTGCTGACCAACACCCTCGGCGTTGGCCAAGCGCTCCAAAAGTATTATCAGCCCTAATCGCAAAAGGATGAAACCCGATACGAATCGGGTCTCATCCTTTTTTTGCCGCGGGTCAACCATTATCGTTACCCTTTTGCGCGACATCCCCTTCGCTCAAGGGAGGTTGCTTCGCGTCCCTCGGGACGTTATCCCCTTCGCTCAGGAGAAGAGGTTTTCGCGTCCCTCGCACGTTATCCCGTTCGCTCAGGTGGTGAATGTTTCGCGCCCCTCGCACGTTATCCCGTTCGCTCAGGAGAAGAGGTTTTCGCGTCCCTCGCACGTTATCCCCTTCGCTCAGGAGCGTTTCCCGTCTTCATTTACCTTTGCAATAATCCCTCGAAATGAATTCGCGAATTGAACGGTCCTGGCTGCGATCAAGCTGCCGGTCATGCTGGTCAGATGCCATGGTAAGCGTAGAGTGTTTCTGAGCGAAAGGGATATCGTAGAAAAGCCGGTAGGGAACAGTCAGGGGCGGAAACCGCATCGCTAAGCTGCCGGTCATGCTGGTAAGATGCCATGGTAAGCGTAGAGTGTTTCTGAGCGAAAGGGATATCGTAGCAAAGCCGGTTGGGAGCAAGAATTGGGGGTCGGGAACCGCAGCTCTAAGCTGCCGGCTCCACGCGCGCCTTACCGTCTTGGCCGAGCCAAGTCCGTTTCCAAGCGCCCTGGACGATCGACAATACGAGAAGGCAAGCGAGTGCAACGCCGCAAGCCGGGCGTATACGAGCCGGTTGCATCATACAAGCTGCCGAGCACGATAGGCAGCAAATAACCTCCCAATCCGCCTGCGGCGCCGACGATGCCGGTCATGAGGCCGATCTCGTCGCCGAACCGTTGGGGGACGAGTTGAAAGACGGCGCCGTTGCCTGCGCCAAGACACATCATGCCGACGAAAAGAAGAGCGATGACGTCGGTCAACGGGGGCAGCATGGAAATCGAGGCAAGCATCAGTCCGGCGCCTGCGTAGAGGATCATCAGCATGCGGATGCCGCCGATTTTGTCGGACAAATATCCGCCGACCGGGCGAAATAAGCTGCCCGCGATGACGCACACCGTCGTGAAATCGGCGGCGCGGACGGCGGCTAATCCGTTCTGGGCGTTGAAAAATATCGTCAGGTAGTTGGTTAATCCGACGAAACCGCCGAAGGTAACGCTGTAAAGGAGGCAAAACAGCCAGGCGTCGCGGTTTTTCAGTACGTGGGCATAGGCGATAAGTTTCTTGGAAGCAGGCTGACTCGGGCTCTCCTTGGCGATGAAGCTGAAAACCAGTAAACGACTGCGATTGGGATGAGCGCGAGCCCGAAGACCATCTCCCAGCTCCCGTAATGCTGCGCCAACCGGTTGGCGAACAAGGTCGCGAATACGGTGCCGCTATTGCCTGCGCCCGCGATGCCCATCGCCAGTCCCTGGAATTGAGGAGGATACCATCGGCTGGCGAGCGGGAGCGCCGCGGCGAAGGAGGAGCCTGCGAACCCGAGCAGCAGCGCCACGACGTACAGGTCGCTCAGCGAACTTACTGAGCCATTGTGGCGTTGGCTGGAACGAACGGGCATGACGGCTGTGCGCGAGCGCTTGTTCGACGCTGCCGAGCGGGAGTCGCTGCCGCTGACGATGACAAACGGCCGGATGCTCTCGCACTATTTGACCGGCGTACAGACCCGTCGCAGTCCGTCGCTGCTCGCGCGGGAGGTGGAGAACGTCATGGAAATCCATCCCGAGACCGCCCGGCGACATCGCGTCGAGGACGGCGAACAGGTGCGCCTGACGTCCCGGCGGGGCAGCGCGATCGTTCGGTGCCGCGTCACGCCGAACATCCGAGAAGATACCGTCTTTGTGACCGAAGCACTGGTCCGGCGTGCAAAATGTAAACAAAACGACCAATCCTTCGCTCGATCCGGACTGCAAGATGCCGGACTTCAAGACGTCCGCGGTTCGGATCTCCGCGTTGGCGGAGGAATCGCTTTTCATGTGATCTTCACGCGTTCTTCATCGAACCTTCATGAAAGCTTTCGCCAAAAGTGTTATTGTTTTGATTACAGTTAGTAGCTATCGAGAATCCAGAATCGGCGGAACGGAGGAGTCATCATGCAGGCATCCGCATTCGTACTGTTTGGCGCCACGGGCGATCTGGCGAAGCGCAAGATCTTCCCGGCTTTGTACAATCTCTATCTCGAGGGCAAGCTGCCCGATCGATTCGCGGTGTTTGCGCTCGGGCGCAAGCCGTTTAACGACGACCTGTTCCGTTTGCACATCGCCGAGTCGCTTGGCCGCTTTTCGAGGAAAGGCGGACAAAATGCATCCGCAATCGCCGATTTTACGGCCAGCATCCAATATTTGACGATGGACGCGTACGATCCGAAGAGCTATCTCCGATTGAAGATAGCGGTAGAGCGGAGAGAGGCGGAACTCGGATTGCCGGGCAACAGGCTGTTCTATCTCTCCGTCGCGCCGGAGCATTTCGGGCCGATCGCGCTGCACATCCGGGAGAGCGGCCTCGGCGATGCGGCGGGAGGGGCGCGGCTCATCATCGAAAAGCCGTTCGGCCGCGACCTTGCTTCCGCACGCAGCTTAAACGAAGCGCTCAGCCAAGCATTCCCGCCCGAGGACATTTTCTACATCGACCATTACCTCGGCAAGCCGATGGTGCAGAATTTGCAGGCGCTCATCGCGTCGAACCCCGTCTTGAAAGCCGTGCTGAACAACCATTACGTCGCCAACGTCCAAATCACCGCCAGCGAGACGGTCGGCGTCGAGGAGCGGGCCGGCTATTATGACAAAGCGGGCGCGCTGCGCGACATGTTCCAAAATCATATGCTCCAATTGCTGATGATGACGGCGCGGCATTCGGAGGTGTACGACAAGCGCAAAATCATCGACTCCGCGTACCCGGTCGCCAAAGAGGAAGCGGCGCATCACGTCGTGCTGGGCCAATATGTCTCCGGTCGGCTGGATGGCCGGGAGATGGCCGGGTATCGGGAGGAGCCGGGCGTCGATCCGCAATCGGTCACGGAAACGTATGCGGCCGCGCGTCTGACGCTCGACGATCCGATCTGGCGCGGCGTGCCGTTCTACATCCGGACGGGCAAACGGCTGAGCGAAAAGTCGACCCGCATCGTTGTCGTCTTTAAGGACCCGATGGAGCGCCATACGTCCGATCAGCCGGCGCGCAACTATTTGATCGTCCACATCCAGCCGGATCAGAGCGTGGACTTTCAGTTGAATTTGCATGGCCTTAACGGGGAGATCCAACCGGTGCAGCTGCACTTTGCGAGCGACGCCGCGGAGGTGCCGGAAGCTTACGAGCTGCTGCTCTACGACGCGCTGCGCGGAGACGCGACGTTCTTCGCCCATTGGGACGAAATCGAGCTGTCGTGGAAATGGATGCAGCCGATCCTGGACGCGATTGAGGAAGGTCTCGTACCGCTTCACGACTATCCGGCCGGTTCGCTCGGGCCGCCGGCGGCCGATCGTTTGCTGGCGGAACAGGGCTTTGCCTGGGTCGAGAATGATCATGGCCGCGCTTTAGAACCGGCAGTTGCAGGGGAGCAAGGAACAGAAAAGACGCGAAAGGAAGTTGCAATCGGATGAAGCGATCGCAAATCGGCGTGATCGGACTGGCGGTCATGGGGAAAAACTTGGCGCTCAACATCGAAAGTCGGGGGTATGACGTCGCGGTCTACAACCGGTCGCCCGAAAAAACGGAAACGATGCTGAAGGAAACGGAAGGTAGGCGGATCCGCGGCGCTTACAGCTTGCAGGAATTCGTAGACGCGCTGGAGACGCCTCGCCGAATCCTGATCATGGTTCAGGCGGGGAAGGCGACGGACGCGACGATCGAGCAGCTGCGTCCGCTTCTTACGCCTGGCGATCTGATCATCGACGGCGGCAACGCCTATTTCGAGGATACGGCGCGCCGCAGCGCGTCGCTCGAGGCGGACGGTATTCTGTTTATCGGCGCGGGCGTCTCCGGCGGCGAAGAAGGCGCGCTGAACGGACCGGCGATCATGCCGGGCGGCCAGCCGGAAGCCTATGCGCTCGTCCGGCCCGTCCTGGAAGCCATCTCGGCGAAGGTAGGAGAGGATTCCTGCTGCACCTATATCGGTCCGCAGGGGGCCGGTCACTACGTGAAGATGGTCCACAACGGGATCGAGTACGGCGATATGCAGTTGATCGGCGAAGCGTACGATTTGCTGAAGCAGGTGCTCGGGATGGACGCCGCGGAGCTGCACGAGACGTTCGCCGAGTGGAACCGCGGCGAGCTCGACAGCTATCTCATGGAGATTACGGCCGACATCTTTACAAAGGCCGATCCGGATACGGGGTTGCCGCTCGTGGATGTCATCCTCGACAAGGCCGGGCAGAAAGGAACGGGCAAGTGGACGAGCCAAAACGCCCTCGACCTCGGCATGCCGCTGTCGGTCATCACCGAGTCCGTGTTCGCCCGTTTCCTGTCCGCCATGAAGGACGAGCGGACGCGCGCGAGCCGCGTGCTGCCGGGCCCGGCCCGAACGCCGTTCGCCGGCGATCGCGCGGCGTTCGCCGAAGCGATCCGCCAGGCGCTGTACGCGAGCAAGATCATCTCGTACGCGCAGGGCTTCGCGCAGATGAAGGCCGCGTCCGACGCGTACGACTGGAATTTGAACTACGGGGGCATCGCCATGATTTTCCGCGGGGGCTGCATCATTCGGGCGCGCTTCCTGCAGAACATCAAGGACGCGTACGATCGCGACAGCGCTCTGGACAATCTGCTGCTCGACCCCTATTTTAAAGACGTGCTGGACCGCTACCAAGCGTCGCTGCGCCAAGTCGTAGCGGCCGCCGTCTCCCAAGGCGTCCCAGCCCCGGCCTTCTCCGCGGCAATCGCCTACTACGACAGCTACCGCTCGGAGCGGCTGCCGGCCAATCTGCTGCAGGCGCAGCGGGATTACTTCGGCGCGCACACATACGAGCGCACCGACAAGCCGGGCGTCTACCATACGCAATGGTTTGCGAAGGAACCAAGCATCCGTTAACCGACAACGGGCATCGAATCGAGAATAGGGAACTTCGGAAATACGACGCGACGCGGCATTTGTCTTGCTTGTCCGATTCAAGGTAAGGTATAATTTGTACGCCAATATCTAATAAGGAGTATGAAGATGGGAAAAGTATTGATCTTCGGGCATAAAAATCCCGACACCGACACGATCTGTTCCGCCATCGCCTACGCCGACCTGAAGACGAAGCTCGGCCAAGACGTCGAAGCCGTCCGCCTCGGCAACGTAAGCGCCGAAACCCAATTCGCGCTCGATACGTTCAAGACCGCCGCTCCCCGCCTCGTGGAGACGGTCACGAACGAAGTAAAGGAAGTCATTCTCGTCGACCATAACGAGCGTCAGCAAAGCGCGAGCGACATCGATCAAGTCCGCGTTGTCGAAGTCATCGACCACCATCGGATCGCGAACTTCGAGACGAGCGGCCCGCTGTATTACCGCGCAGAGCCGGTCGGCTGCACGGCGACGATTCTGAAGAAATTGTACAAAGAAAACGGCGTCGAGATCGGCAAGGACATCGCCGGCCTAATGCTGTCCGCCATCATCTCCGATTCCCTGCTGTTCAAGTCGCCGACCTGCACGCCGGAAGACGTCGCAGCCGCGCGCGAGCTGGCCGAAATCGCGGGCGTTAATGCCGATACGTACGGCCTGGACATGCTGAAAGCCGGCGCGAACCTGATCGACAAGTCAATCGACGAGCTCGTCTCGCTGGACGCGAAGGAATTTTCGATGGGCAGCGCCAAAGTCGAAATCGCCCAAGTGAACGCCGTCGACGTGAACGACGTGCTCTCCCGCCAGGCGGAGCTCGAAGACAAGCTGAACGGCATCATCGCGAGCAAAGGGCTCGACCTGTTCCTGTTCGTCGTGACGGACATTCTGAACAACGACTCCGTCGGCGTCGCCCTCGGCAAGTCCGCTGCGATCGTCGAGCAAGCATACGGCGTGAAGCTGGAAGGCAACAAAGCCGTCCTCAAAGGCGTCGTCTCCCGCAAGTCGCAAATCGTGCCGGTGTTGACGGACGCGTTCAACAAGCAATAATGACCGTTCTACACCGCAAAAAAACGCCGCCCAGCTACGTTTGTAGCCGGGCGGCGTTTTGCGTTGCGAATGGGCGCGAAAAGTTGGGAGGACTTGGGGGCTTATCCCTTCAGTCCGAAAGCTTCGGCGATCAGCTCGTAAGAGCGAAGCCGCGCCTCGAAGTCATGCGTCACGGTAACGATCATGAATTCGTCGATGCCGAGGCGCTCGGCCATTTCGCCGAGCTTGGCCTTCACCTGCTCGGGCGTTCCGACGATGCGGCGATGGCTGCCGGCTTGCAGGCGCGCCAAGTCGTAGTCGGTGTAGGGGTAGGATTCCGCCGTCTCGACCGAAGGGAAGCGATCGAGCAGACGCCCGTTTTCGAGCGATAGGAAAAACAGCTCGGTGCTTGACGCAAGCCGCTTGGCCTCGGCCTCAGTCTCGGCGCAAACGACGTAGACGGCCGCCAGCAGGTTGGGCGCGTCGTTCAGCGCGGAAGGCTGGAAGCGCTCCTTGTAGTGACGGACGGACACTTCGCTGTCGGGCACGCCGAAAAACTGCGCATAGGCGTATGAAGCGCCGATCTCGGCGGCGATGACGGCGCTGCCGAAGCTGGAGCCGAGCAGCCACAACTCGGGCACGGTCGGGATGACCGGCGAGGCCGTCAGCCCGGCAAAGCGGTGGCCGGACGGTAGCGCGTCGTTCAGATAGCCGATCAGATCGGCCACCTGCTGGGGATAGTTGTCGATATGCGAAATCTTGCCCTCCTGGAGGGCGCGCGTCGAGATCGGCATGCCGCCGGGCGCGCGACCGAGGCCGACGTCGATCCGGCCGGGGTTCAGCGCTTCGAGCACGCGAAAGTTCTCGGCGACCTTGTACGCGCTGTAGTGCGGGAGCATAATGCCGCCGGAGCCGACTCGGATGCGCTGCGTATTCGCGGCCAGATGCGCGATCAGCACTTCGGGGCTGGAGGACGCGAGTGCCATCGAAGCATGGTGCTCCGCCACCCAGAAGCGATGATAGCCCAACCGGTCGGCGGCTTGCGCGAGACGCGTCGTCTCGCTGAGCGCGTCCGCGGCGGTGCGGCCTTCGGCGATCTGGGATTGGTCCAATAGGCTAAGTCTCATGAGATCACCTCTTCGCGGGACATCGGTATCTATTCTTACCTACAATAGCAAAGGAAGCGTGACCGCTCAAATCGGCTTAGGCCGCCTGCGGACGAGAAAACGGCAGGTTCTTCGACGATAGGGCATATCTGTGCATAAATTTCGCACATTTCAAATCGGCCCGCTCATCCGCCGCCGTCTTTGCTTGGCGGGGATGCAAGTAGACTTTTGGATGCCGGTGAGCTACGATGAGGGGAGAAGCGCCCCGCGGAGCTGTTAAAGCTTCGTTTTTGTTTTTCGCGGGGCTGGCGGGAGGAAGCGGCATGCGGTTCGAAACGTACGATCGGTTGGACGAGCGCGTTTGGCCGGCGGCCCGGCGGCTCTATCGCCAGGCGTTTCCCGACGGAAAGCCGGACGGGATCGTCGAGGGGATGTTCGCCCGCGGGCTCAGCCTGCTCCAGATCGGCGAGGTCGACGGCCGGGTCGCGGCGATGGCGATCACCGGCGTCATCCGGCAAGCGAATGCCCTGTTGATCGATTATTTGGCGGTTTTGCCGGAAATGCGAGGTCGGGGGATCGGCACCGCGTTTGTCGACGCGATCCGGGACTGGGCGGAGTCGACGGGCCTGGAGGGGCTCATCCTCGAAGCGGAAAGCGAAGCATCACCCGCCAACGAGCGCCGCATCCGATTTTGGGAACGCTGCGGCTTCATCGCCACCTCCTACGTGCATCAGTATATATGGGTGCCCGAACCTTACCGGGCGATGTACCTGCCAATCGGCCAGGCGCCGAACTTGCCGCGGGACGGAGAGGCGCTGTTCCGCCACATCGGCGCGTTTCACCGCAAGTCGTTCCGCGGGTCCTGAACGATCCGACATTTTTCAACGAAGGAGCATCTGGCCAAGATGAACGAACCGATACGGCCCCAACTGAACCGAGACTACATTCTCCGCTTCCTGGAACGGTTGCTCGGCACGCCGAGCCCGAGCGGCTTTTGCATGAAGGCGTCGGAGCTCGTGCGCGAAGAAGCCGCCCGACTGGGGTACGCATGCGAGACGACGCCCAAAGGCAACGTCATCGTCACCCTTCCGGGCGTTTCCCCGGACGGCGGGACGCTGGGCTTGTCGGCGCACGTCGACACGCTGGGCGCGATGGTCCGTGCGATCAAGTCGTCCGGCACGATCCGGATGACGCCGATCGGCGGCTATGCGATGCAGACCGTCGAAGGGGAATACTGCCTCGTTCACACGCGCGACGGCCGCACGTACGAAGGGACGGTGCTGTCGACCAAGCCATCCGTTCACGTCTATCCGGACGCCCGTGAATGGAAGCGCGATGAAGAGAACATGGAGATCCGTTTGGACGAGGACGTCCGCTCGAAGGCGGATGCCGAAGCGCTCGGCATCGCAGTAGGAGACTTTATCTCGTGGGATCCGCGTACGCGCCTGTTGCCAAACGGCTGGATCAAGTCCCGCCACCTGGACGACAAGGCCAGCGTAGCGGCGCTGTTCGGCCTGCTCGAATGGCTGAAACGGGAGGGACGCACCCCGAAACGCAACGTGAAGCTGGTCATCTCGACCTACGAAGAAGTCGGTCACGGCGCCTCCTATATCCCGCCGGACATCACCGAACTCATCGCAGTCGACATGGGGGCGCTGGGCGACGATCTGTCCGCGACGGAGCGGGATGTCTCGATCTGTGCCAAGGACTCTTCCGGGCCTTATGATTACGCCATGACGACCCGGCTGATCGAGCTGGCGAAGCGCGAGGAGATCCCGCACGCGGTCGACATTTATCCGTTCTACGGGTCGGACGCCTCCGCGGCGCTGCGCGGCGGCAGCAACATCCGGGCCGCCCTCGTCGGTCCCGGCGTTCACGCCTCCCACGGCATGGAACGGACTCATGCCGACGCGGTGCTGGGCACGGCGGCGCTGCTGCTGGCCTATGTACTGGACGAACGGGAGCTCGCCTGACCCCAAGACACAGCCCTGCGAGACCGTCTTTTCGTTCGACTAGGCCGCGCGGGTATCGACGTCCGGCTGAACCGGTTTCCTAGCTATACCCGCATCAGGGCTTTCGCTGTTGGCGTCTCGGCGCCGCTGCGGAAGCCCTTTTCGGCGCGGACGCCATCCCGTGACCCGGACGGCGGCGGGGTGAACTTGTTTCAAGGATCGTGTATACTGGACAACATGTATTTAACAGACTTTACAGACGTTTTACGAAAGTGGGGATCGACATCGAACCGATACGCACCGGCGGAGGTCCGCTTTTCTATAAACCAGCGCTGCATCGCAGGGTGCCGTACCTGTACGGGTATGCGGCGCTGCTTCTGCTGAAGATGATGCTGCTCCGCCACTTCTTTTTCCAGGAGATCGCGTGGACCCGGCTCGTCGCAGATGCTGCGGCCGTGCTTGTCCTGCTCTGCCTCGTCGAGCTTGCCGCGCCGCTCCGGTGGCGCCCGGCCGTCTATTGGACGCTGAACCTGATCGTCTCGCTGATCCTGTTCTCGTCGACGCTCTACTTCGCGCACTTCAGCTCGGTGCCGACGTATACGGCGCTGCTCGAGCTCAATCAGGTGCCGAAGATCAAGTCGAGCGTGCAGTCGACCTTAGACTGGCGCTATTACGCATACTTCTTCGACCTGGCGGCGATAGCGGCGGCGGCCGTCGTCCTTCGCCTGCGCCGCGCGTTTCTCGTCAACCCCGTCGATCGTCCGGCGCGCCCGCCCGTCCGCCGATCGGTCGCGGCACTCGTCGTCGTACTCGGTCTCGGGATATCGGCCGGCTACATCCGCCACGGCATGCCAATCGACAACGAGCTCGTCGCCGCCGAGCAGGAAGGCTTTTTGAACTATCAAGTCGTGTCCGCTCTCAAAGCTCGCCAGAATGCGACCAAAGGCGGCACCCTGGCGGACGCGGAGCAAGAAGCAGCGACGCTCATGGCGGCCTACCCTTATCGCTCCCAAGCAGCCAAAAGCGATAAGCCTGCCTATTTCGGAATGGCGGCCGGCAAAAACGTCATCGTGCTGCAGCTGGAGGCGTTTCAGAATTTTCCCCTGCATCTGACGCTGGACGGGCAGGCGCTTACGCCTAACTTGAACAAGCTCGCCGACGACGGCTTTTATTTTCCGAACGTCTACCAGCAGATCGGCCAAGGCAACACCTCCGACGCGGAGTTCATGTCGAACACCTCGATCTATCCGACCGGCAAGATCGCCATGTCGACCGGCTACGGCGACCGCGCGCTGCCAAGCCTGCCGCGGCTGCTCGAAGCGCAGGGCTATCAGGCGGTTACCTTTCACGTCAACGACGTGACGTTCTGGGACCGGAGCCAGCTGTATCCGGCGATCGGTTTCGACCGCTATTACGACAAGCTTGCGTTCGAAAACGACCATTTCAACGATTTCGGCGCCTCGGACGAAGAGCTGTACCGCGTCGGCGCGGAGAAGCTGTCCGAGCTCGCCGCCGCGAAGACTCCGTTTTATGCGCAGTTCGTCACCGCCTCGAGCCACTTTCCGTTCAAGGTGCCCGAGGACCGCAAGCGCATGGAGGTGCCCGCGTCCATTCGCGATACGCAGTTCGGCGACTACTTGACCGCGATCAACTACACCGATTACGCGATCGGCACGCTGATCGACCGGCTCAAGGCGGACGGGATTTGGGACGACACGGTAATCGTCGTCTACGGAGACCATTACGGCCTCCAGCCGGATGCGATCGATCCGGCCGTCATCAAAGAAACGCTCAACATCGACTACGACCCGCGGATTACGCGGTTCAACATCCCGTTCCTCGTACATGTGCCGGGTTTGGAGAAGGGCAAGCGCATCGAACAGACCGGCGGCCAGGTCGACATGATGCCGACGCTCGCCAATCTGATCGGGGTGCCGCTGCAGGACGGCGAGCCCGCGTTTACGGCATTCGGGCACGACCTGCTCAATATCGACCGCAATGTCGTCGGCAGCCGCTACTATTTGCCGACCGGTTCGTTCTTCAACGACGACGTGCTGTTCGTGCCGGGCAAAGGGTTTGAGGACGGCACCGCCGTGTCGCTCAAGACGCACCAGCCAGTCGCCGATCTGACGCCGTACAAACAGGACTACGACTATATCATGCAGCTGATGACGTTATCGGATCGGTATGTCCGCCTTTTGCCGCGGCGTTAGCGACTAGGTTCGGGGATAAAGCCCGGCTTCGCGAGGAGTTTCCTTGCGGGGCCGGGCTTTTTGGCGTTGCGTGGGATGGTGTCGCGAGAAGCTCGGACGATATCCCTTTCGCTCAGGTGGTGGTGTTGGGAGAAGCTCGGACGACATCCCTTTCGCTCAGGAGGGGGTGGTGTTGGGGTTAGCTCGGTCGTTATCCCTTTGGCTCAGGCGGGGGTGGTTCTGGGCGATGCTCGGACGTTATCCCTTTCGCTCAGGAGGGAGTGGTGTCGGGAGAAGCTCGGACGTTATCCCTTTCGCTCAGGTGGGAGTGGTGCTGGGAGAAGCTCGGGCGATATCCCTTTCGCTCAGGTAGAAGTTGGAGTTGTAGGTGTGCGTAACGCTATCCTTTCGTTCAGGGAGATGGTGTGGTAGGTGCATGTTGCGTTATCCCGCCTGCTCAGGTAAGGCTGTTGCTGTAGGCGCATGTAACAATATCCCATTCGCTCAGACGATCAGCCGTTCTGCGCAATCCGCCCTCATATGCGGTGGCCAAGCCACATAGCTTGGATAGAAGGCCTTCGCGCGCGAAGGCCGCTGAAGAGAGCGAAAGGAGAGCCGAATATGAAATTAGCGGATGCGGAAGTGGCGATCCGGGGCATCGGCACGGCACTGCCCCCACATCGACTGGAGCAGGAGGACGTCGTCCGGCGCCTGGGCGATGCTCTGGCAGACCGTCCTGACGCGGCTCGATGGGCGCGCCGGATTTTCAAGCAGTCCGGCGTGGAGACGCGTTATACATGCGAGCCGAATCTGCTGGAAGCGGCCGGTTTGTGCCGCTATGTCGGGGGCGGAGGAGAAGAAGCGCCGGCGACCTCGGAGCGGATGGCGCACTACCGGGCGGAATCGGTGCCGCTCGCGTGGAAGGCGGCCGCCGAGGCGCTCCAGGACGCGGACGTCGCGCCGGCGGAAGTGACGCATCTGATTGCGGTCAGCTGCACCGGGATGTTTTTGCCCGGCCTCGACGTCGCGCTCGCGCAGCAGCTCGGCTTGCGCAGCGACGTGAAGCGCGTCCCGCTGACGTTTCTCGGCTGCGCCGCCGGGCTGAGCGGCATCCGGCTGGCGCGCGAACTGTCGCAGGGCGATCCAAGCGCCGTGCTCCTGGTCGTCAGCGTCGAGCTGTGCACGCTGCATATCCAGCATTCCGCCGAGCGGGAAGCGTTGTATGCGACCGCCTTCTTCGGCGACGGCGCCTCGGCTTGCGTCGTCGGCCGTGCGGGCGAGGGGACGCGGGCGCTGTTCGCGCTCGGGGAGGGGAACGCTGTGCTGCTGCCCGACAGCCATGGCGAAATGGTGTGGACGGTCGGAGACCGCGGTTTCGACCTGATTTTGTCCCCGCGAATCCCCGCCTTGATCGGGCAAGCGGTTCCCCCGATCCTTCGCGAAAACTACGGCGACGCGATGCGGGATGGCGCGCTATGGGCCATCCACCCGGGCGGCCGCGGGATCGTGGACGCGCTGCAGCAGGCATGCGGCTTGACGGACGAGCAGACGCGGGCGAGCCGCGAAGTGCTGCGCCGGTACGGCAACCTGTCGTCGGCGACGATCATGTTTGTCCTGCAGGAGCTTCGTCACCGGCTGGACGCGGATGGGGCGGGCCGCCGGGAAGGAATGGCGGTCGCCTTCGGTCCCGGCGTCTGCGCCGAGCTGATGCCGATCGCGTATGTGCCTCGAACCGCCCGCCTGGAGGACGGCGTCCTGGCCGCGCCGAGCGCGCATGCTTGACCGCCTGCGCGAGCGGGAGACGGCGCCCGAGCTGATGGACGACCGCGCGGCCGGCGGACCTGAACTTCGGGAGGCGCTGCGGCATCTCCGGCGGCTCAACCGGCTATTCGGTGCGTCAGGTCCGACCCTCTACGGCATGGAACGACTGTGGCGGGAGGCTGGAAAGCCCGCGCGTTGGACGCTGCTGGACGTCGGGGCGGGCTCGGGCGACGTGAACCGGCGGCTGCTGCGCTGGGCGCGGCGGCGCGGGGTGGAGCTGAGGATCGTGCTGCTCGACGAAACGGCGGAGGCTTGCGAGGAGGCCAGGCGCTACTTTGCGCGGGAGCCGAGCGTCGAAGTGCGGCGGGGCGACTTGTTCGCCCTGCCGGCGGGCACGGCCGACGTCGTGACTGCGACGCAGGTGCTGCACCATTTCGACGGAGGAGATACCGCTCGGGCGATCGAGGCGATGCTGCGCGCGGCGCGCGTCGGCGTCGTCGTGAACGACATCCACCGCCATTGGATCGCCTGGTTGGCGGTGTGGCTCGCGACGCGGTTGATTTCGCGCAACCGCTATATCCGGCACGACGGCCCGCTGTCCGTCGCCAAAGGCTTTCGCGGCGCGGAGTGGCAGGCGCTCGGCGCGCTGCCGACCGGCGCGGAGTGGCAGCTCCGCTATGCCTGGCGTCCGCTATTCCGGTACGCGGTGACGATCCGCCGGAGCGAGAGTCGGGACGAAAGTATTGGCAGCATCGGGGAAAGTCGCCAAGTCGACGAACGGAGAGGAAGCGCATGACGGACCGTGCGAAGGACTACGACGCGATCGTCGTCGGCGCCGGGATTGCCGGGAGCGGCATGGCGGCGGCGTTGGCCGGACAGGGCTGGCGGACGCTGCTGCTGGATCGGGGGCGGCTGCCGCAGCACAAAGCCTGCGGCGAATTCCTCTCGCCCGAGTCCGCGGACAGCCTCGCTTGGCTGGGATGCGAGGGGCTGGCCGAGCGGCTCGGCGCGGTTCCGATCACCCGGGTGCGCCTCCTCGCGTCCGGCGGCGCGGAGCTGTCGTTCTCGCTGCGTTCGCCGGCGCAAGGCATCAGCCGTTTCGCGCTGGACGAAGCGCTTCGCGAAGACGCCGCCGCGAAAGGCGCGGACATCCGGGCGGGCGTGACTGTCCGGGAGATCAGGCCGCTGCCGGAAGGCGGCTGGGCGGTTGAAACGGACGGCGAAGACGGCCCGGCGTCGCTTCTTGCGCGCGCTGCGTTCGGCGCATGGGGAAGGCAGAGAGCGCCGGGAAGGCCGGCGTCTCTCCGCCAGGACGGCAGAGAAGGGAGCGTCTCGGTCCGCGGCCGCGCACCCGGACGGATCGGGCGCAAAACGCAGCTCGAAGGCGTCCCTCTCACGGATGCGGTAGAGCTGTATCTGTTCGACGGCGGCTATGCCGGCGTCGCACCGGTCGAGGGCGGCCGGACGAACGTCGCGGCCGTTCTGGACGCGCGTCTCGGGCGGTCCGGGGCGCTGCGCGGGAGTGAGTGGCTGGAGGCGGTCGCCGCGCGCCATCCGCCCCTGGCCGACCGACTCGCGGGCGGCCGTCCGGTAACCGGCTCCGACAGCAGCGCCGCGCCGATACGGCCGTCGCGCGATCCCGTCGCCTGGGGCGCCGTCCCGCATATCGGCGATGCGGCGATCGTCGTGCCGCCGCTGTGCGGGGACGGCATGGCGATGGCGCTGCGCTCGGTGCGTCTGTGTGCGCCGCTCGCGGACGCGTACCTGCGCGGCGCCGTCTCCCTGGACGGCTGGCGCGATGCGTACGCGCGGGCGCTGCGCCGGGAGTTCCGCGCGCCCGCGCGCCGGGGCGGACTGCTTCAGGCGGCGCTCTTGCAGCCGCGCCTAGCCGCCGCTCTGCTCCGCGCGGGCGCCCTCGCCCCCGGTATCGCGGCGCAGCTGTTCCACGCGACGCGAGTCGGCGAAGCGCCGCCGCCTCGATGAGCCGGCTGCTGGCGCGCCTGGCGCTGCGCCACGCCCGGCTGGTCATCGCCGGCTGGCTCGTCTTCGTCGCCGTCTGCGGCGGCTTCGCCGTTCGGCTGCCCGGCGAAGCCCGCGAGCCCGGCCTTACGCCGCCCGGCGATCACGAGGCGGTAATGCGGGTGCTGGCGGAGCGCTTCGGCGTCCCGGAGCGGCCCGTTGCGCTCTTGTTCGAACGGGACGAGCACGTGTCGCGCGACCGGTTCGACGCCTTCATCCGCGAGGTGCTCCGCCAGGTGGAGCAAGCGGGAGGATTCGGGGCGATCGCTTCGCCGATCGGCCGGCCCGAAATGCAGCGGGACCGATACGCTTATGCGACGCTGGCGTTCGAGGATCCGAACGCGGACCGGACGTCGGACATTCGGCAGCTGCAAGCGCTGCTCTCCGACGCCGAGACCGAGGGGCTCTCGGTTCGCGCAACCGGCACGGACGCGATCCAGGCCGACGTGAATGCGGCCAGCCGATCGGATTTGCGCCAGGCGGAGCGGATCGGCCTGCCGATTGCGCTGCTGGTCCTTTGGCTCGCGCTGGGAGGTTTGGTGCCGGCGATGATCCCGATCGCCGCGGGGTTGGCGTCGGTTGTCGGCGCGATGGGAATCATGGCGCTCGCCGGACGGGCGATGACGCTGTCCGTCTTCGTCATCGACGTGTTGCCGATGGTCGGTCTCGCCCTCAGCATCGACTTCGGCCTGCTGCTTGCCAGCCGATACCGCCACGAACGGCACGGCCGCCCGATCGCGGCCGCGCTGGAGCGGACGATCGCATCGGCGGGATCGGCGATTGTCGTTTCCGGGCTCTGCATGCTCTTCGGCCTGATCGGCATCCTGAGCATCCGCATGCCGATTTTCCGCTCCGTCGCGTTAGGAGCGGCAGTCGCCGTCGCTTTGGCGGTGCTGGCAGCGTTAACGCTCGTCCCTGCGCTGCTGGGACTCCTAGGCGACCGCTATCGACCGCCCGCCATTAAGGACGCGGCTCAAGGCGGCTGGCAACGCTTCGTCGACCGCATCATGCGACGGCCGATCGCCGTCGCGCTGACGGCTTCCGCGCTGCTCGCCGCGTGCATCGTCCCGGCGTTCGGAATGAAGCTGGCGATTCCGGACGCAGCTTCTTTGCCGGCAGGGACGCCCTCCCGGCAGGCGGCCGAGGAGATGGCCGCCGAGTTCGGGATGCCGAACGCGACGCCGGTTTGGATGTTGGCGGAAAGCCGCGGAGCGGCGTTCGGTCCGGCGGACTGGGCGGATGCGGAACAAGCCGTTCGCCTGCTTGCGGCCAATCCTCGTGTTCTTCGCGTGGACGCGGAGCTGCGCGGCGTTCCGTTATCGGCTGGACGTCTGACGGAGTGGGATATCAAGCAGCCTCTCGGCAAAGCATCGCCCGGTTCGCCGACGACGGAGGGATGGGCTGAAAGAGGTAATCTATTAATGATCTCAGTTTTGATCGAAGGGGAACCGGGTTCGAGGGAAGCGCGGGAAGGCGTGCGCTCGCTGGCCGCCGAAGTCGGCGGCTTGCGGCTCTACGCGGGCGGCGAGGCACCGTACGAACGCGAGGTGCTGGAGGAGACCGGGAGAGGACTGCGCAAGGCGCTGCCGTTTATCGGGATCGCCAATTTGGCCGTCCTCGTTTGGCGTTTCCGGTCGCTCCTCGTGCCGCTCAAGGCGGTCCTGATGAATTTCGCCAGCATCGCCGCCGCTTACGGCGCGACGGCTTGGCTGTTCGATGCGGACCGCCTGGGCTCGGGCGATTCGGCGATCGCCGTCATGATCCCGGTGTTCGTTTTCGGTCTCACGTTCGGCATCAGCATGGACTACGGCGTCTTTCTGTTCGCCCGGATCCGCGAGCGTTACGTGCAAACGGGAGACAACGAACGGGCGGTGCGGGAGGGGCTGGCCCAGACGGGGCCTGTCATCACGGCCGCCGCGGCGATTCTGCTAGCCGTAACGCTGCCGTTTGCGTTCGGCGACGTGACGGGGGTGCGGCAGCTCGGCATCGGCATCGCAGCTGCGGTGTCGATCGACGCAACGATCGTCCGAATGCTGCTCGTGCCTGCCTTGATGAAGCTGTTCGGCCGATGGAACTGGTGGCTGCCCTGACGGATCAAAAGACGCGCAGCTTGATCGATCTGCCGTACAGCGGGTACAGCCACTTGACGCCGCTCGGCGTAAGCGTGTCTGCGACGAGGTGGGACAGGTAGCCGGCGATTGCCGTCAGGGCGATGCCCGGGATGTTCAGGTACTGCTCCAGCCCATAGCCGATCCACGCCCAAGCTGCGGCGGCCCAGATCGTATGCGTCAAGCCTCGATGCGCCAGCCAAGGCGCCCAGGCGACATAGACGCCGAAGCCGACGAGCCAGTCGTGCTGGTACCGGATGCCGGCGTACAACAGCCCGGCGCCGCACAGGCTGACGAGCGCGTTGCGAATCGCGCCGTTGCTCGCGACGAGCATGAGGAGAAAGACGGGGACGGCCGTCAGGATGAGCGTCGGATTCAGCTGTTTGCCCGCGAAGAGCAGGTAGGCGGAGACGGCCATGGCAAGCGCGCTCAAGCCGAGCGCCGAATGCCGCAGCAGCCGGGACAGCTTACCCAGCTTGGCGCTGAGCAGATTGGTGCCGTCGAGGTCCGGACTGAGCGCCGAAAATCCAGCGACGGTGACGTAATAAGCGGCATGCTTCCATTCGAACGGATAATAGCAGGCGGCAGCGGCGCCGATGACGGCGCCGATCGCCAGATGGGTCGATCCTTTCATGATGCGGTCCTCCGATGCGATGCGAACGTTTGTTTGACCATTATATGCCGGACCGGGATCTTGCACAATCTCTTTCTCGTCAATTGGTCGGATATGCCTACGTTCGGCTATAATGGGGTCGAGGTGAAACATCATGGCGAAGAAAAAGACGATCTCCCGCGCGCCGGCCGCCGCACCCAAGGAAGACAAGCCGGCGACGCTCAAGGATCTGCTCGACGGCGACACGCTAAGCAAGCTCAAAGCGCACGCCGAAGCGCTCAAAGAAACCGCGCATCAGGAAGCCGAAGCGCGCCGGACGCGCGAAGAAGCGGCACGCAAAGCCGAACAGAAGCGTTTGGAAAACGACTTCGAACATCTGCTCGACAACAGCGCCATGGACTGGCGCAAATTCAAGTAACGGAGGCGGGAGATGAAGCTCGTCGTCATTTCGGATACGCATATGCCCAAAATGGCGAAGGCGCTGCCGCCGCGTCTCGTCGAAGCGCTTCGTACGGCGGACGGCATCTTGCACGCGGGCGATTGGACCGATCCCGCCGTCGCCGACGAACTGTCGGCGTTCGCGCCCGTCGAAGGCGTCGCCGGCAACAATGACGGACCGGCGATCGCGCGGCGATTCGGCCATCGAAAGGTGGTGCGTTACGGCGGCATCGCCATCGGCCTCGTGCACGGTCACGGCGACGGCGGCCGAGGCCGCACGGAGACGAGAGCGGTCGAAGCGTTTCGAGGGACGAAGGTAGACGTCGTCGTGTTCGGCCATTCGCATATTCCGTTGCTGAAGAAGGTGGGGGGCATCCTGCTGTTCAATCCCGGCTCTCCGACCGACAAACGCAGGCAAGCCCGCTACTCGTTCGGCGTTCTCGCGCTAGGTCCCGAAGGGATACGCGCACGGCATGTCTTTTTTGACAGTAAATCCTAACAGCGCTTTCTCTTTGCAACGGAGGACCTCTTCGTGGTAAGGTAAGTTCACATGGATCGACGATTACCATCGTACGGTTGGCTCGGGATGGAGTGAACGCCCCGTGGGGAACTGGATTAATCACGCGATCGACTGGTTGCTCGAGACGACAAAGCTCGAAGGGTTTTATTTGCTGCTGCTCACGATTCCGCTTGCGATCATTCAGGGCTTTTTCGGCTTTTTTCCGTTTTCGACGCTGATTCTGCTGCAGGTGTCCGCCCTCGGTCTCGTGAACGGCCTCATTACAAGCTGGCTGATCGGCATCATCGCGTCGATTGTCGTTTACTATTGCTGCCGGTATCTGTTCGCCGACTGGTTCAATCGCAAAATGTCGAAGAACGCGGCGCGCTACGAGAAGTGGCAGAAGTATTTTATGAATTACGGGGTTTGGTCGATCATTTTTCTGCGCACGATCCCGATCATGCCGAACAATGTCATCACGTTTATGGCTTCCATTTCGTCGATCAAGTCTTCCGCTTATGTCGTCTCTTCGCTGGTCGGCAATCTGTCGCATATTTGGCTGTTCGGTATCATCAGTTCCTCGATCGTCCTCCCGAATACCGATATCCGCATGTTTGTCGGCAGCTACGTCGCCTTCTGCCTGGCGGTGGTCATTTTGTTCATGATCGAGCAGCAGCGCAGGCGGCGCCAGAACCGGACACCCGGATCTAGTCTCTGATTCCCGCACGGCCTTCGGCCGGAAGCGAAGAAGAAATGGAGCGTTACCGTTGAAAAGGTTCAAAAAGTTTTACGTGGAAATTACGAGCGTGTGCAACCTGGCCTGCAGCTTCTGTCCGCCGACGGAGCGGAAGGCCACGTTTATCAAGCTGGAAGACTTTCGCCATACGCTGGAACAGGTGAAGCCCTTTACCGACCATATCTATCTTCATGTCAAAGGGGAGCCCTTGCTGCATCCGAAGCTCGATCAGCTGCTGGATGTGAGCGCGGAGATGGGCTTCAAGGTCCATCTGACGACCAACGGGACGCTGCTTCACAAGGCGGGACCGAAGCTGCTCGGCAAGCCTGCGCTGCGACAGATCAATTTCTCGTTGCACAGCTTCGACGGGCATTCAGGCTCCAAGGACAAGGAAGGCTATGTCCGCAGCGTCCTCGACTTCGCGCGCGAAGCCGTCCGCCAGAGCGACGTCATCATCTCCCTGCGTCTGTGGAACCTGGACGAGGATAATTCGACGAATCTGGAGCGGAACCGCAACCGCGACATTTTGGTCCTGCTGGAAGCGGAATTCGGCCTGGAGCAGCGGATCGAGGACACGTTCGCGCGCGGCAGTGGATTGAAGCTGGCCGACCGTATCTACTTGAACCATGATCACGAATTCAAGTGGCCGGATCTGAAGGCGGACGAGGACTTGTCGAAAGGCTTTTGCCACGGGCTGCGCAATCAGGCCGGCGTGCTCTCGGACGGTACGGTCATCCCTTGTTGCCTGGACGGCGAAGGCGTCATCAATCTGGGCAATATCCACAAGCAGCCGTTCTCCGAAATCATCGAAGGGGAGCGGGCGAAGCGGATGTACGACGGATTTTCCCGCCGGGAGGTCGTCGAGGAGCTGTGCAAAAAGTGCGGTTACCGGCAGCGGTTCGGAACGACGGGCTGATCTAGTGGCCCGGCGGGCCGGACCGCTTCTTGTCGCGGTAGACAGAATGCGCTCGCAGGTGTATAGTACGAGAAGGTTGTCGACAAGTATACCGAATGAGAAGCGAAAGAGGCGAAAGCGGTGACGATGACACATTTCCCTGCCGAATGGCTCAAGGGCGAGAGTCTTGGAGAGACGATTGCGTGCGAGTTGAGGCTAGCCATTGTGGACGGCCGGCTTCAGCACGGGGACAAGCTGTCGGAAAATCGGATCGCAGCCGATTTCGGAACGAGCCGGTCTCCGGTCAGAGAAGCTTTGAAAACGCTGTCGGGCGAAGGGCTGCTCCGTCTGGAACGGATGGGCGCGGTCGTCGTCGGCCTCGGCGAGGCCGAAATTCAAGAGCTGTACGACGTACGGTTTATGATCGAGAGCTTCGTGCAGGAACGGATGGCCGGCAAGGAGACCGGTGCGCTCATCCGGGTGCTGGAGCAGACGATCGATCGGATGGAGCTGGCCGGCAAGCACCGGGACATCGTTGCCTTCTCTTTCGAAGACTTTTCGTTTCATGAAGCGATCATCGCCGCGGCCGGCCACGATCGCGTGATGCAGCTTTGGCGGCATATCCGCCAGCTCGTCATGACCGTCATGCTCCTGACGACGGGCGAGGTGTTTGCCCAAGGCGAAGCCAAAGTGGCCGCCGTCGTCGACAAGCATCGGGCGATCGCGACCGTTCTGAAATCGAACGATCCCGCGAAAATTCGCGAAGGCGTCCGCGAATATTTCGCGGATTCGTACGTGACGCTGCGCAACAGCTTGCCCGAGGGGGAACGGGGGTAGCCGATGCCGGACTGCCCGGGCGAGCAGGACAAGCGGGACATTCGGGACTTCCGTCTCTTGTTTCGGTTTTAACTTGTCGACAAGTATACAATGTTAACATCGACAGCGGTTGGCCACACTATGGCTGCCGCAGTTGAGAAGGTTTTCCAACAGGAGGAACATCATGAGCACGATTTTTGGATTAAGCCATACGGCTACCCTGT
Organism: Cohnella baijiui; assembly: GCF_020731285.1. GTDB lineage: Bacteria > Bacillota > Bacilli > Paenibacillales > Paenibacillaceae > Cohnella. The sequence continues at coordinate 311,765 of NZ_JAJFOW010000001.1, read as the reverse complement.
TGGTGTGGACGGTCATCGCGATCGCTTTTCTGATCGTCATGATTTCGAAATTCAAATGGAATCCGTTCGTAACGCTGCTTTTGGCAAGCATCCTGCTCGGGCTGCTGGCCGGCATGGAGCCGGCGGATACGGTAACTTCCATAACCAAAGGGCTCGGGGGGACGCTTGGTACGATCGCGATCGTCATCGGGCTCGGGACGATGCTGGGCAAAATGATGGCCGAATCCGGCGGCGCCGAGCGGATCGCCACGACGTTGATCGACCGGTTCGGCGAGAAACGCGTGCATTGGGCGATGATGGTCGTCGGCTTTTTGGTCGGCATTCCGGTCTTTTTCGAAGTCGGCGTCATCCTGCTCATCCCGATCGTCTTTATCGTGGCGCGCAAGACGAAGATGCCGCTGCTGCAAATCGGCATTCCGATCCTGGCCGGTCTGTCGACCGTGCACGGCCTCGTACCGCCGCATCCGGCGCCGATGATCGCCATCGATGCTTACCAGGCCAATCTCGGCAAGACGATCCTCTGGTCGCTCGTGATCGGGCTGCCGACCGCGATCATCGGGGGGCCGCTGTTCGGCAAGTGGATCGGCAAACGCATCGCGGTCGAACCGTCCGCCGAATTGGTGGAGCAATTCGCGGCGAAGGAGTCGCGCAAGCTGCCGGGCTTCGGCATCACGTTGTTTACGATCCTGCTGCCTGTTATCCTGATGTTGATCGGTTCGATCGCGACGATCGCGGATCCGAAGGCGACCAGCGGATTCACACATTTCGCCGAGTTTATCGGCCATGAGATTATCGCGCTGCTCATCTCCGTCGTCTTTGCGCTGTTCTCGCTCGGCTACGCCAGAGGCTTCACGAAAGATGAGCTGAGCCGGTTCACGACCGAATGTCTCGCCCCGATCGCGACCATCGTGCTCATTATCGGTGGCGGTGGCGCGTTCAAGCAAGTGCTCATCGACAGCGGCGTCGGGCATGCGATCGCCGACGTCGCGACCAGCGCCCATGTGAACATCATTCTCTTCGCCTGGTTCGTCGCAGCGCTCATCCGGGTAGCCACCGGTTCGGCGACCGTCGCGATGACGACGTCCGCAGGCATCGTCGCTCCGGTGCTCGCGCAGACGGCGGGCGCCAACGTGGAACTCGTCGTGCTTGCGACGGGCGCAGGATCGCTCGTGCTGTCTCATGTCAACGACGCCGGCTTCTGGATGGTCAAAGAGTTTTTCAACATGACCGTCCCGCAGACGCTGAAGACCTGGACGGTCATGGAAACGCTGTTGTCCGTCATCGGTCTCGTCTTTATCTTGATTGCAAGCATGTTCGTCTAAAAGAAAGGCAGGTGTCGCAGGCCATGGACTACATGGTTGCCATCGATATCGGCACGACCAGCACGAAGGCCGTTCTTTTCGAGGAGTCCGGCGCCGTCGCGGCCGTCGCCAACGTAGAGTATCCGCTATACACGCCCACGCCGTCTATCGCCGAGCAGGATCCCGAGGAGATATTCGCGGCGGTCGGCTCGGCGGTGAAGCAAGTGGTCCGTGAGCGCGAGGTGCCTGCGCAGCGCATTCTGTTCGTCTCCTGCAGCTCGGCGATGCATAGCGTCATTCCCGTGGATGCGGACGGGCGGCCGCTCATGCACAGCCTCACCTGGGCGGACAACCGAAGCGCCGACATCGCCAAACGGCTACGCAAAGGAACCGTTGGCCAATCCGTTTACTCGCGTACGGGCACGCCGATTCATCCGATGTCTCCACTGACCAAGCTCATGTGGCTGAAGGATGAAGAGCCGGAAATATGTCGCAAGGCGGCCAAGTTCGTTTCCATCAAAGAGTACGTGCTCGCCAAGCTGTTCGGGAAGTTTGTCGTCGATCATTCGATCGCTTCCTGCACCGGATTGTTGAATCTGAATACGCTCCAGTGGGACGAGGAAGCGCTGGGCCTGGCGGGTCTTACGCCGGATAAGTTATCCGAGCTCGTCCCGACGACGCACAAGCTAACCGGGTTAAACGCGGCCTACGCCGAGGAAATGGGACTTGCACCTTCCACGCCATTCGTCGTCGGCGCGAGCGATGGCGTCCTGTCGAACCTGGGCGTCGACGCCATCGATCCCGGCATCGTGGCCGTCACAATCGGCACAAGCGGGGCGATCCGGACCGTCATCGATAAGCCGGTCACCGATCCCAAAGGTCGTTATTTCTGCTACGCGCTGACGGAGCGCCACTGGGTGATTGGAGGGCCGGTGAACAATGGCGGCGTCATTTTCCGCTGGGTGAGGGACGAGTTCGCAGCGCCCGAGGTGGAGACCGCCAAGCGGCTCGGAATCAGCGCCTATGACGTGCTGACGAGGATTGCGGAGCGAGTGCGTCCCGGTTCGGAAGGGCTGCTGTTTCATCCCTATCTGACGGGCGAACGAGCGCCGCTTTGGAATCCCGATGCGAGAGGCTCCTTTTTCGGGCTCACCCTCCATCATCGTAAGGAACACATGATTCGCTCGGTTCTTGAAGGCGTCATCTACAATTTATACACGGTGCTGCTTGCCATGCAGGAGACGATCGGCATCCCCAAAACGATCAAGGCGACGGGCGGCTTTGCCCGCTCCCCTCTCTGGCGGCAAATGATGGCCGATATTTTCAATCAGAACGTGGTCGTCCCGGAGAGCATTGAAAGCTCCTGTCTTGGCGCGGCCGTTCTTGGCCTTTACGCTTTCGGCAAAGCCGATTCCCTCTCCGCGGTGTCCCGCATGGTGGGAACGACGCACGAACATGCGCCCGAGCCCGAAGCCGCCGCCGTTTATCGCGAGCTGCTTCCCATTTTCGTTCGCATCGCCCGCAAGATGGAAGATGAATACGAGAGCCTTGCGAACTTTCAGGAGAAATTGTTTAATCAGTAAGAGAAGACAATCAAGGAGGCGAAGGGCATGATTGTAGCGACGAACACGATAAAAATTCAATCGGGTCACGCGGATGCGGTGGCGGAGCGGTTCAAAAATCCGAAAGGCGTTCATCAAGCCCCCGGCTTCGTCCGAATGGAGCTGCTGAAGTCCGAGGAAGAAGGGTACGATGAGCTTAAAGTGTGCACGACCTGGGAGTCCCGCGAGGCGTTCGACGCCTGGGTGAACAGCGACGCTTTCAAGCAAGCGCACGCTCGTCCGTCCGCCGCGTCCGGCGGCCAGCACTCGGCCGGATCCTCCGCAACCGGCGGTCATTATGCAACCGGCGGCGAGCACGCCGCCAGTTCTGCCTCACCCGGTGGCCACGGCGCCCATTCCGGCGGAACCGCCCCTCAAGGCGGTCAGCCTGCGAGCGTCATGCTGGGCTCGAAGCTAAGCGTACACGAAGTGCTTTTCACTCTCTCAACCTGATAGAACGACACTCGGCTCCCCTGCCTCGGGGAGTCTTTTTTTTGTGGGATAGAAATGCTGAAGACTTCCCCCGGGTCATGATTCTAATACGTAGGGAGGGGGCATTTTTTCGGCTTTACGACGAAATCCCCTTCGTTCAGGACGCGACTTTGAACGAGATGTCTTTACGGCAATATCCCCTTTGCTCAGGACACAGGTTATTCGATATGTCTTTTCGACGTTATCCCATTCGCTCAGGGATGGCTTAATCCAGCTGCCTTTATGACGGTATCCCCTTCGATCAGGTGATGGTTTAATACAGTGCCTTTACGACGATATCCCGTTCACTCAGGAAGAAGTTGCAGTAAACCCAAAGCCTGGCCTACATCTCGAAATCGTCATGGTTCAAGGGAGGGGATTTCAAGAAGGTAATTGCTCTATCAGGAAAACCCAAATAATGAAAAAAAACTTTGGTCAGCAGTGAAAAAGGATGGAAATAGGAACAAATGTTTGCTATAATGAAATGAGAACAAATGTTCCTATTTGTGGGGTGAATGCGATGGCGGTGGAGCAATGTTTCGCTGATATCCACACGGAAGAGGACTGCCAGTATGCGCTTTTCAAGGCTAGATGGCCGGAGGGATTTCGCTGCCCGTCTTGTACGTCTGCGGATTATTATCTCATACGGACGCGCCGGCATCCTTTGTTCGAATGCCGTCTTTGCAGGCGGCAAACTTCGCTGATCGCAGGTACGATATTGGAAGGGACCCGTACGCCTCTTCGCAAATGGTTTGCGGCTATGAGATGGGTATCGGTTGGCATTTCCGCGACGGACCTCATGGAACGAATCGGGGTTACCTATAAGACGGCTTGGCTGATCAACCACAAGTTGAGGCATGCCATGATGCAAGCCAACGGAGAGCTGCTGCTGTCCGGCCTGGTCCATATTCAAGATGGCATTTATACCGGTTCTCCATATTGGAGCAGTTCGGTCTCCCACCCTAAGGATCAACCGATTCTGGCAGGCGCTTCGTTGAATGAAGCCCACGAGCCCATACAACTTATAATGCGACAGGTGGATCGCTCATTGTGCAAACGGCGGTATCCCGATCTCGCTGCGGGGGCATTGTTCGCGGTGCAGCATGTGGATTCGGATGCCGAAGAGGTATTTGTAACGCCACGTCCATCCAAGGGGCGGCACTGCGTTTCTCTCTATCGAACTTTTTACCAAGCGCTTCGCTGGCTAGGTTATACTTTTCGCGGAATTGGCCCCAAGCATCTCCAGGCGTACTTGGATGAGTTCTGCTATCGTTTCAATGCCGCCGCTTCGGATCAATCCCTGTTTACGCGATTAATGGTTCAGTGCGCGGGCACTGCCACGATCACCTATCGATCGCTGATTCTTCGTCCCCCCTTTACGCATCCAAGAGGTCTGTTCCATCGCAGCGCAGTACCGGAGCGCTTCGCGCAACGTCAGGCGGTCGCATAAGAAACTCATGGCAATGTGTACTTACCCTCATCTCTGAGCGAAGGGGATATCGCCGGAAGTCTCGCTAGTGATGCCCTGCTCTTTGGTGAAAGGAATTTCGACATTTCATGCGTTAAATGTACCTATGCTCGGATGCGGAAGATATTGACTATAGCATCCCTTTCCTGAGTGATGGGGATAACGTCGTAAAGGCGTGAGCTATAGCTTTATTAGCTTGGGCACGACGATTTCTTTCGATATGCTGAGGTCTTTGGAGATCGGAGCAGCCTCGTAAAGCATGTTTGAAAAACGGGACGATCGAATACTGCCGATGTATTGTGTGAATGATTACAGCTGTCGTCCTGAGCGAATGGGATAACGTCCTAAAGGAGCGAAAAGGGAGTCTGTAAGTGAGAAGAGTCTCCACCGAGCTTCAAGCGAATCGGCCCTATTGTCCAGCTTCAAAAAAAGTTGGAGAAAAGGGCTGTTTTTTTGCGCGGAACGTGAACATATTTTCGGGGTGCCACGTCTAATTGGATGTGAGTCGAAAATGCTCGAACGCCTGTCTATCATAACGAAAAACAAGGGGGGATGTCCGCATTAGGCGTAGATAAGTAGCGGTTCATACGCAGCGAAAGTTCTTGACACTTGTATGGAAAAGAAAAACAAGAAAGGGCAGAAGGAAAATGGATTTACGGGCACAAGCACGCCCGCTGAAGTCGGGCGAAGGAATCAAGTCATCGAGAGAAGTAACGCTGCAAAATCGTGGTTCGGAAGAAAGTGTCAAGTGCTGCAAAGGAGACCGCTGGGATGCCTAAGAATAATCAGCGTCATCTTCGCTACATGCCGGGATTGGATGGGCTCAGAACGGTGGCCGTCATGGCGGTCATCGCGTATCATCTGGGCTTCGGATGGGCTTCGGGAGGCCTCCTGGGTGTAGGGGTGTTCTTTGTGCTGTCCGGATATCTGATTACGGATTTGCTCGTTGCCGAATGGCAGCGGGAAAAAAGGATCGATCTGCGCCAATTTTGGTTGAGACGCGCGCGCAGATTGCTGCCGGCTATGCTTCTCGTGATGGTCGCAGTATTGATCGTACTGGCGGTAATCGATCGGTCCCGGCTGCCCGCCCTTCAAGGCGATGTGTGGTCGGCCGTCACTTATACAAGCAATTGGTACTTAATCTTCCATCAAGTTTCTTACTTCGAAAGTTTCGGACCCCCGTCTCCTTTCGGACATCTATGGTCGCTTGCGGTGGAGGAGCAGTTTTATCTGTTGTGGCCGCTCGCGATGATTTTGGGCTTGAAGTTCGCACCGCGCCGCGGTCGCCTTGCGCTCGCCATTCTCGGCGCTGCCGCGGTGTCCGCGATCGCGATGGCGTTGATTTACGAGCCGGGCTCAGATCCTAGCCGGGTCTACTACGGGACGGATACGCGCGCCTTCGGATTGCTCATCGGCGCCGCGCTGGCGCTGATCTGGCCGAGCGGCAAGCTGCAGGACAATCTGACGCGCAGCGGAAAGAGGCTCGTCGACTTGATCGGGCTCGCGGGTCTGGCAGCCGTGCTGATCATGATGGTTCGCATCGACGAATATGACGCGTTCCTTTATCCGGGCGGCATGGTGCTGTTGTCGATCGCGACGGCGCTCGTCGTGGCGGCGCTCGTTCACCCGGGCGGCCGCATTGGCGGGTGGCTTGGCTGGAAGCCGCTGCGCTGGCTGGGCGTCCGCTCATACGGCATCTATCTGTGGCACTACCCGGTCATCGTTCTGACGAATCCGTCGGTTGACACAAGCGGTCCGAATGTATGGCGTTCGCTGCTGCAAGTGGGACTGAGCATCGGTCTGGCTACGCTCTCCTACAAATATGTGGAGGATCCGATTCGCCGCGGCGGGCTTCGCAAGCTCTGGCAGGGCAATCAAAGCGGGCTGCGTCGTCCTTGGTCCGGGCGCGCGCGAGCCAGACTGGCGGCGATCTTCTCCGTCGTGGCGCTGATTACATTCTGCGTTTCGTGCACCGGCGATGCGGATAAGCATCAGGCTAGCGCCAATGCATCGAATGCCGCAACGCAGGTTGGAAGCAAGCAGGAGACAGGCATCGAACATGCCGTGCTCCCATCTCCGTCACCGGAGGGCGGGAGGGAAGCGGCTGTAAAGCCGGCAACTACGCCGAAGCCGACAGCGACGCCCGGAAAAGACAATACGCCTTCCGGCAAGCCGCAAGCGGGCAAAGACGGTCAAAAGGAAACCGGTAAAGAAGGCCAGGGGGACAAAGGCGCAACGAAGCCCCCGGCGAAAGACGGCGTGGGAGCTGCGGCGGCGTCCGGCAAAGGCGTCACCGCGATCGGCGACTCGGTTATGCTCGATGTCGAGCCCTATCTCGAGAAGCTGCTGCCCGGCATCGTGATCGACGGCAAGATCGGCCGCCAAATGTCAAAAGCGCTCGAAGTGCTGGACCAGCTGAAAGCGGACGGCAAGCTTGGCGACCGGGTCATCATCGAGCTCGGCACGAACGGCTCCTTTACCAAAAAGCAGCTGGTAAAGGTGCTCGACTCCTTGAAGGATAAGCAGCAAGTGGTGCTGATGAATACCCGCGTGCCCCGCAAATGGCAGGACAACGTCAACGAAATGCTGGCGGACGTCTCGAAGGATTACGCGAACGTGACGCTGGTGGATTGGTATACGTTCAGCGCCGATCATGATGAATACTTCGGCAAAGACGGCGTCCATCTCGGCAAGACGGGGTCCCAGGCATATGCGGGATTGGTTGCCGACAACTTGCAACCCGCAAAAGATTCTTCCAAATAACAGTAGCGAAAGACCCGGATCCGAAGATCCGGGTCTTTCGCCTTTCAGGAATGGGGGAATTGCGTCATGCGAATGATTTTTTCCAACTGTTCGATGTAGTCGCGAAAGGCTCGGACGCCTTGCTCCGTCGCGCTGCAAAGCGTCTTGGGACGCTTTCCCGTGAACGTCTTCGTGATCCGGATATACCCGGCTTCCTCCAGCACTTTCAGATGGTTGCCCAAGTTGCCCTCGGTCAAATGAAGCTCCTGCTTCAACGTCCCGAAGTCGCACTCGCCATGTATGGCAAGCAGGCTCATGATGCCAAGCCTCGCCTTGGCGTGAATCTTGTCGTCGATCGCGTCGAACAGATTGTCACCCATGACGCTGACTCCGCCCCAGCAGCACCCATCCCGTAACGAAAATGCTTCCGCCGCCCAGCAGCCCCAAGACAAGGTACTGCCAGTCCATCAGAAAGAGTCGGGTCAAAATGGCCAACAGGACGAACCAGAGGCCAAGCAGAACGGAACCGCGTCCGATCAGCGCGCCCAAGAAGACGTACGCCGTCCCGATCATCAGGCACCAGAACGGCGCCGCGTACGCCATCTCGACGATGCCAGACGCCATCATAAAGCCGCCGGCCAGCATCAGAACGAGAAAGGGAAGTCCGAATGCCCAGCCGGACGCCCCTTCTTGACCTTGCTGGGGGTTGCCGGGCGAATCTCGGTGCTGGCGGACGCCGATCCAGGCCGACAAAACGCCGGCGGCAAGCGCGCCGCAACCCCAATACCAGATCGGCCACGTCGCCTCGTCGAACTGCATCCCGATAAAGCCGATCATGAGATAAGCACCCCAAAGCAGCAGGTAAGGGGCGGCGCTTGGCAGCTTGCGGCGATGGCGCGCGACGAGCTGCTTAATAAAATCGATATCGCGCAGCGCTTGCTGCGCCTGCGGCGTCGAAGCGGGGGGAGTTGCGTCTCCGGAAGCGCGGCTGTGTTTAGATTCGGTCATCTAGCATCACTCCATGATGAATTTTCTCAGATTGGTTTAGGAACGGGACTCCCAGCGAAACAGCCAAAACGCAAGCGCGAGTCCCAGGACTGCAAAACCCGCCAGAACGGACCATTCGAGGCCAAAATGAAGAAGCGACTCGCCGTGCCATACCCCTTGGGCCAAAGCGACGAAATGCGTCATCGGGATCCACTGGGCGATATGCTGCAGGAACGTCGGGAATATGTCGAGCGGCATGGCGATGCCGGACAGGAACAGCATCGGAAAGAAGAAGATCATCGCCAAGCCGCTCGCCGCGCCTGGAGAGGCGGACAGGCCCGACAAGGCGAAGCCCAAGCCGAAAAAGCCGATGCAGCCGAAAACCATCGCGACGAGAAGCTGCAAGATGCCGGCGGCGGACATGTCGAGGTTCCAAACGAGCTTGGCGACGATCAGGATTTCGGCCGCCCCGGCCAACACGAGGCAAAGGCCTTGCAGCGCGTGGGAAGCCAGCACGTTCCATCGCTTGACGGGCGTCACGCGGAACCGGCGCAGGATTCCGCTCTCCCGGTATGTCACCATGTTAATCTGCAGGGTAAAGACCGATACGGACAACACGCTCATGACGCAGAGGGCGGGGACGTACGAATCGATATAGCGCGTGCCTTCGATGACGCCAGGTTGGTTGCCGAAAATTTGCCCGAAGATTAGCAGCATGACGATCGGATAGATCAATACCCAGAACAACGTTAATCCGTCTCGCAGATAGAGCCGAAAGTCGAAAGCGGCAAGCCTCAAGAAGGTGTTCATTGCGCCAGCCTCCTCTCCTGAAGAGTCAATTCGCTGAAGACGTCGTTCATCGTCGCTTCTCCGAGCCGCAGCTCGCTGACGATCCAATCTTCCGCATCCGCCATGCGGAACAGATATTTCAGCGTCAGGTCGAGCTGGTCCGAATGAAGGGCGATCTCTTCGTCGCCCCATTCGGTTTGAATGACGTGCGGGAGGGCGGACAGCCGATCGCGGGAGACCTTCCCGGGATTGCGGAAGGCGATGCGGCGGGCGCCGCCGAGCCGGGCGATAAGCTTTCGCGGCGTGTCCAGCGCGACGAGCGCGCCTTTGTCGATGACGGCAACCCGGTCGCAGAGGGCTTGCGCCTCTTCCATATAATGCGTCGTCACGACGATCGTCCGGCCTTCTCCGCGCATCCGCAGGATCATCTCCCACATTTCGTTCCGGGCATTCGGATCAAGACCCATGCTCGGCTCGTCCAGAAAGACGATCTCCGGATCGTTGATCAACGCAAGCGCGAGCGAGACGCGTTGTTTCCAGCCGCCGGACAGCGACTTGTATGACGACTGCAGCTTATCCTCGAGATGCAACGAGCGGGCGAGCTGCCCGGCGTCGGCTGTCCGCCGGTAAAACGAAGAGAACAACCGCAGCAGCTCCCCAACCTTGGCGCGTCCGGGGATCGAGGTGGACTGGAGGAGGACGCCGTAACGATGCTTCAACGCCTCCCGATGCCGGGTCGCATCCAATCCGAGCACCTCGATCCGGCCGCCGTCCGGCGTGCGCAAGCCCTCGATCATCTCGATTGTCGTCGTCTTTCCCGCCCCATTCGGTCCGACGATGCCGAATATCTCGCCGCGCCTCACGTCGAATGTCATCTCCCGGACCGCGTCGACCGCGCCGTAACGCTTGCGGACTTGGCTTAGCGAAATTGCGTTCGTTAACGTATTCGCTTCCACGGATTCGATCTCTCCCTTCAGAATCGGTCGAACAAAAAACAGATTACTCTGTAATTCAGAGTAATCTGTCTCCAAAAGGAAGTCAATGGGCGATTGCGGATGACAATCGAAAGTGGATGGCGGTAAAAGACGAGTCGCACGCTGGAGCGACTTAACCGAGGTAAGCGTTCAGCATCCAGACGTGTTTTTGGAGCTCGGCGATTTGTCCGATGAACAAGTCGGCGGTCGGCTCGTCGTGCTCGGCCTCTGCGACTGCGATGCCTTCGTTCAGCTCCACGATGAGCTGGGTGAAATCCTTTGCGATGGCGGAAACCATTTGGTCGGCACTTTCTCCGCCGCTCGCTTCCTGGACGGTCGCCAGCGCGAGGCTATCCTTCAGTGTGGACACGGGACATCCGCCTAACGCTAGCAGCCGCTCCGCGAGCACGTCGAGGCGTTCGGCCGCTTCGCTGTACAGCGTTTCGAACTGGGCGTGCAGCGTATAGAACTGAGGGCCTTTGACGTTCCAGTGGTAATGGTGGAGCTTCGTATACAGGACGGTCCAGTTGGCGATTTGACGGTTCAACGTTTGATTGCGTTCGGACATTTGGAAATCCTCCCTAAATTAAATTTAGACTTAATCTAAGTTCTAAATTTATTGTAGCAAAAAGATCGTTAGCGATCATGAAGATTGGATGAAGAATCAAAAAAAGGCCGCGATGGCCTTTTCGATTTAGCGGATGGAGCATGCCGATATCAGTCGATGGCGACAGGCCGCAAAATCTCGTGCAGGCCAAGCGTTGCGGCGCCGATGGCAGCGCCTTGCTGCGCCCATTGGGCGGCCCGGACGGGCGTAGGCTCCTTGATTGCTCGCTCGTAGTGCGCGATTAGCCGGCACAGCCGGGCGAAAACGTCCGGATGGTGCGTCAGCCAACCGTTCAAGATCATCTGCTCGGGCGCTAGCAGCTGCAGCATCGCCCCGCAGTTGCTAGCGACACCCTCGAGAACGTCCGTCAGCTCGCCGTGGAGCGGACTCGCTTCGTCGGCCGCGAGCTCGGCGAAGCGCCGCGCCGTCTCTTCGGGCGGAACGTCGGCCGGGAACGTATCGGGATACGCTGCCTTCAGGCGCGAAGCCAGGTCGAAGGCCCCGTAGCGATACAGGGCGCCCGTCCGGCCCGCCTGACCTGCCGTCCCGCGATAGATTTGGTTGTCGATGACGATGCCGGCGCCGACCGTACGATCGATCTGGACGTACAGGATCGTCCGGTACCCTTGCGCGACGCCGTTGTAGCGCTCGGCGAAGCCCGCCGCCTCGAGATCGTTGACCAGCCGGACGGGCACGCCGTAGAGTTGCTCGAGCTGATCTCCGAGCGGCATCTCCTCGAGCTGCAGCGGAATGGCGCCGACGATGCGGCGCTGGGTGTCGTCGATGCGGCCGGGCACCGATACGCCGATGCGTCGCAGAAGCGGAGGGTGCACCCGTTGCTCGTCCAGAAAGCCGTTCACGAGCATCGGCAGCCTTTCCTCGATGTCCGGCCTTCCGACGAGCCGAGGAAGGTCGCGTTTGGCCCGCACCTCGCCTCGCAGGTCGAGAAGAACGCATCGCGAATGGGCAAGGTCGATGCCGAGCACGTACCCTCCGTCCGCTTTGATGTCGAGCAGCGTCATGCGGCGTCCGACGCCGGCGCCCGCCGTGCCGGTCTCGTGAATATAGCCTTCGCCGAGCGATTCTTCGATCAAGCTCGAGACGGTCGAAGGGCTGAGCTTGGTCAGCCGCGACAGCTCGACCCGCGAGATCGGACCGTGCCGGTCGATCAAATGGAGAAGCAGCGACTTGTTGATCTGGCGCAGCATTTGCTTGCTGCCGGGTTTGGCGGTGCCGGGTATGGTCATGATGCATTCTCCTGTTCACGCGCGGGCACGCTTCTCGTCATCAGCAGGAAGCCGAAGGCGCCGAGCAGTGTCACGCAGGCGCTGATCCGATACAGCACGTGGGGGCCGAGATGCTCGAACATCCAGCCGCCGGCCACGCCCGCGATAATGCCCGATACGCCGCCCCAGCTCAGGGCGTAGACGGCCTGTCCGGTCGAGCGGAAGGCGGCGGGGACGAGCCGCACCGTGAGCTGCGTTCCGATATAGTAGTACCCGCCGAACGTGACGCAATGCAGCAGCTGGATCCAGATGATGCTCCAGGCGGAATCCGCCGTGCCCATGAGCAGCCAGCGGAGCGAATACAGCGCGCTGACGGCTGCCAGGCAGAGAACCATATGGCGCATCCGGCTCGGCATGTAGCGGTCGAGCAGAAGGTAGACGGGCGCCTCCAGGATGGCGGTGGCGAACGTCGACCAGCCGATGGCGGAGGGAGAGCCGCCAAGGTCCTGGATATAGATGCCGATGAACGTCTGGTTAAACGAGTTCGGCACGGATACCAGGACGCCGAACCCGAGCAGCAGAAGAAACGGTCGGTTCATGAGCACGCCGGACAGCTTGGCGCCCTGAAAGGCGGAAGGCTTGGCCGCCGTCGCGCTTTTGGCCCCGCCGCGCGGCAGAAAGAAGGCGCAAAGGATCGCGAGAAGGATCATGGCGTCGAAAACGATCCATAGGCGCGAGATGCCGAGCCGGCCGATCAGGGGGCCAGCCGCCGCTGCGGTGATCGCCCAGCCGAGCGAGCCCCAGAGCCGAAACGAACCGAATTTGTGCCGGGTTCCGTCGATGGCGTTCAGCACCAGGCTGCTGCTCTGCGTGAACAGCGGGCTCTGGAACAGGAAAAAGACGAGCATGCCGCCATAGATCAGCGTCTCTTGCCTAAACGAGAACACGACCTGCATGACGGCGAAGTTGCCGATCAGCGCGAGAAGGAGGATCCGGCGGTTGTCCCGCAGCCGATCGGCCCAATAGCCCCAAAAGGGGTTGGCGACGAGCGCGACGACGGGACCGCCGGCCAGCAGCGCGCCGATCTCGACGTTGGACCAGCCGAGGCTGCGCAAATAAATCGCGAAAAATGTGCCGTACACCGCCAACGCCCCGTACATGACGAAGTTGAACGTCTTCAGAATGCGAACGGTTTGCGGCGGGAGAGTCAGATCGCCCATTTCGTTTTGTCGTTCCTTTCCGGGAGGTTGGGCTGCTGCGTCAGAGCCGGACGGAGCGGGAGACGGAGCGCTCCCGCACTTCGTCCGCGGACACTTCGCGTCCGAGCTCGTGCGAGAGGTACAGGCCTTCGCTGATCAGCATCGTATTCAGCGCGATCTTCGCCGTTTCGAGCAGCGGCACCTCGCCCCGCAGCGCGGCGATCCAGTGATGCTGCGACGACTCATAAGCGTCCGGATGGGGGCTGAGGCGCTTGCGCCGCAGATCGGCGACGTCCAGGTCGATCTTGCCGTCGACGTCGAGGTCGGCGGTCGTCGTGTGGAACGTGAAGTCGTGCTTCTCGCCGTGCGAGGTGGCGCCGGGGAAGCGAATGCCGCCCTCGGAGCCGACGATGACGCTTCCTTCGAAGCCGCCTAGGCTGATTGCCCACGACTCGGCGATGTCGAGCGTGATTCCGTCCTGCAGCTTGACGAAGCCGGCGGCGAATTCCTCGACGTCGAAGCCGCTGTGCGCGCGTCTCTCCTCGTCCATGGCGATCTCCTGATAAACTTGGCCGGAGATGCGAAGCGGCTGCGGATTGCCAAGAAGGTAGAGCATTCGCGAGATATGGTAGACGCCCATATCGAACAAGGCGCCGCCGCCAGCGGTTTCCTTGCGGGTAAAGGCGGGCGTGCCGTAACCGTCGACGAAGGGACGGTTGCGCCGGCGGAAGCCGGTCGAGCGGGCGTGGTACGGCTTGCCGAGCTTGCCGGCATCGATGAGCTGCTTGGCCGTCTTCGTTTCTTTGCTGTACAACTGCGCAAGCTGGATGTGCAGCATGCGGCCGGCCGCGACAGCCGTCTGGACCATTTTCAGGCCGTCGGCGTAGGCGCCGGCGATCGGCTTTTCGCAGTAGACGTGCTTGCCGGCCAGGAGCGCCGCCGTCGTGACGGGCTCGTGGAAGTTGTTGTGAAGGCAGACGTCCACGGCTTCGAGATCCGGCTCGGCGAGCAGTTCGCGAAAGTGAGTGTAGACGCGCGGAATGCCGTATTGCCTGGAGACGCGGGCTGCCTCCTCGGCGTTCACGTCGCAGACGGCAGCAATCTCTACGCCAGGAATGGCGGCGTAGCGTTCGAGATGCAGCTTGCCGATCTGTCCGGCGCCGATCAGGCCGATTTTAATGTTGCGCATCGATCAGGCTCCTCTCGTGGCGGATTCGTCCGCGGATAGGGCTTCGGCCAGCCGAAGCTTCACTTGGGCAAGCAGATGCTCCAGCTCGGCATAGGCGTTGCGGGCGGGCGCGTTGTACTCGACGCTCCAATAGCCGCGGTAGCCGGCGTCGCGAAGGGTGCGGATAATGCTTGGCGTATCCGCGGCGGCGGCCGTCTTGGCGTCGAAGTGCGTATGCACGACCCACGGCGCCACCAGGTTGTCCCCAGTAGCGCGGTCCTCGTTCCAGCGTCCGATATGGAGGAGAATGCCGAAGGCGGGATCGTTGACGGCTTCAGCCAGACGGACCATCTCGGCGGGAACAAGGGACGGGCCCATGTGGTTTTCCGGACCGATCTTCATTCCGTGATCGCGCGCAAACCGGCAGTACGTCTGGTATTGACGCACGATCCAGTCGAACGCCTCGTCCGAGAAGACCTGATCGCCGCGGCCGCCGGTGTCGATGCGGATCGTCTCCGCGCCGAGCAGGACGGCCGCTTGGAGATGGTCTTCGGCGTTGCGCCGCAGCGCTTCGCGGACGTCCGGATCCGGATCCCACAGGTGAGCCGTGTCCACGGCGATGTTGACGAGGCGCAGCTCGCGCTCGTCCAGCGCTTCGCGCACCTTGCGCAGACGGGATTCGTCGAACAGCGTCAAGATGGGCTTGGTCCGCTCCGCGATCTGCGCGTTCCACAGATCGACGGCATCGAGCCGGTACCGGTATTTCGCGGTCTCCAAATAGCCGAACACATCCATTCGGCCGTCCAGGAACAGATTGTTGAAGGAATAGCCGCCGAGCGAGATATTCATGATCGCGCCTCCGCTTTCGTAATTATTTCGATGACAAAAATAATTCGATTCCAATCTTGAATATAGGAGCGAAGAGGGCCGAAGTCAACGCTTTTTTTTGTACGATCCGCCCGCAAGTGCTATTCTGTTTATATTCAAGAGGTTTAGCGCTCAGCAATGGGAAAGGAGAGAGGATTCATGCACCGCACATCGCTATGGATCGGCGGGAAAAAGGTGGAAACGGAGTCGTTCGAGACGCTCCGCGCGCCCTACGGCGGGGCGCCGATCGCGGAAGTGGCCTCGGCCGGCGAAGCCGAGGCGGACCAGGCCATCGCGGCGGCCGTCGACGCGAAGGCGGTCATGCGGACGATGCCCGCGCATGCGCGGGCAACGATCCTCGAGCGGCTGGCAGCGGGGTTGGAGAAGCGGCGGGAGGAAGCCGCGCGCCTTATCGCCCTCGAAGCCGGCAAGCCGCTGAAGGCTGCCTATGCGGAGGTCGACCGGACCGTGCAGACCTACAAGTTTTCCGCAGAGGAAGCCAAGCGCATCCACGGGGAAACGATTCCGCTCGACGCGGCGCCCGGTGGCGAAGGACGGCTCGCGTACACGCTGCGGGAGCCGGTTGGTGTCGTCGGCGCGATCACGCCGTTCAACTTCCCGATGAACCTAGTCGCGCACAAGGTGGGGCCCGCGCTCGCCTCCGGCAACACGGTCGTGCTGAAGCCTGCGCCCCAAACGCCGCTCACGGCGCTGCTCGTCGCCGAGCTGCTCGCGGAGGCGGGGCTGCCGGCCGGCGCGTTGAACGTATTGACCGGCGACGGCAAGCTGCTCGGGGAGAAGATCACGCGGGATCCGCGGGTGGACGCGATCTCGTTCACGGGGAGCGTCGGGGTCGGCGCCCGGATCCGCGCCCAGGCGGGGCTCAAGCGGGTCACGCTGGAGCTGGGCTCGAACAGCGCCGTCATCGTCGATCGCGACGCGGATCTGGATGCGGTCGCCGCGCGCTGCGCCGCCGGCGCCTTTTCGTACCAAGGTCAGGTCTGTATTTCCCTGCAGCGGATCTACGTCGTTTCGGACGTCCGGGACGCCTTCGTCCGCAAGCTGAAGGAGGAGGTCGGCCGTCTACGCTTGGGCGACCCGCTGGACCCGGAAACCGACGTCTCCGCGATGATCTCGCCGCGGGAATCCGAGCGCGCGCTCGCCTGGATCGCGGAGGCGCTGGATCGCGGCGCTTCGCTGGCCGCCGGCGGCACCCTGACGAACGACGGCGTCCTCGCGCCGACCATCCTGCTCGACGTGCCGCACGACGCCCGCATTTCCTGCGAGGAGGCGTTCGCGCCCGTCGTGCTCGTCAACCGCGTCGACACGATCGAGGAGGCCATTGCTCGGGTGAACGACTCGGCATTTGGCCTGCAGGCCGGCATTTACACGAATCGGCTGGACACGGCGCTGCGAGCCGCCGACGCGCTGCGCGCGGGCGGCGTCCTCGTCAACGACATCCCGACGTTCCGCGTCGACCATATGCCGTACGGCGGCATCAAGGAAAGCGGCGTCGGCCGGGAAGGCGTCCAGTATGCCATCGAGGAGCTAACCGAGCCGAAGCTCGTCATTTTCAACCGGAACGTCTAGCCTCGCCGCAAGATCACGTGCAAGGGGGAGCAAGTCATTCGAGAGAGGGGATCCCGGCTTGCGATACATGTCCAAATACATTCGGAAATACGGCGTTTCCTTCGTCGCCGCTTTCCTTCTCGTGTCCGGAGAGGCGGCGTGCGATCTGCTGCTGCCGACCCTGATGGCGCATCTGATCGACCGCGGCGTGCGCCTCGGGGAAATGGACGTCGTGCTGCGCTACGGCGGTTGGATGCTGCTCATCACCGCCTTCGGGGCGCTGTCGGCGACGGGGCGCAACATCGTTTCCAGCCATGTGTCCCAGCGGTTCGGAGCGGAGCTGCGGGGCGACTTGTTCCGCCGCATCCAGTCGCTGCCGTTCGCGAACGTGAACCGGTTCGACCGCGCCTCGCTTGTCACCCGGCTGACGAACGACATCACCCAGGTGCAGAACTTCGTCAACGGCATGATGCGCATTTTCGCCAAAGCGCCGCTGCTCGGCATCGGCGCGTTGATCTTCGCCGTCCGTCTCAATCCGCAGCTGTCGGTCGTGCTCGCGATCGTCGTGCCCGTCGTGGCCGCGCTCATCGCGCTGAATATGAAGATCGGCTTCCCGCTGTTCATGAGGGTGCAGCGCTCGCTGGACCGGCTAAACGGCATCATGCGGGAGTATCTGTCCGGCGTGCGGGTCGTCAAGGCGTTCAACCGCTTCGCCTACGAGACCGACAAGTTCGAAGGCGTCAATGAATCGTACCGGCGCCAGTCGATCGCGACGATGCGGGCGATGGCGCCGTTCAGCCCGGCGATTACGCTCGCCGTCAACCTCGGCATCGCCGGCGTCGTCTGGCTGGGCGGCATCCGTGTCCATGCCGGGAGCATGGAGGTCGGACATATCATCGCTTTCGTCAACTACATGACGCAGATTCTATTCTCCCTCATGACGATTTCGATGGTGTTCAACATGTTCGTGCGGGCGAAGGCCTCGACGGGCCGGATCGTCGAAGTGCTCGCCGAAGGGGAAGGCGCAACCGCCGTGACGCAGCAGGCTCCGGCGCGGGAGACGGTCGTACCCAGCGAAACCGAAGCGCCGCGCGTGTCGTTCGAAGACGTCGCCTTCTCTTACGACGGGCCGGACGGCGAACCGGTGTTGAAGGGCGTCAGCTTCGCCTGCCGGGCGGGCGAGACGATTGGCATCATCGGCTCGACCGGCGCCGGCAAAAGCACGCTTGTGAATCTCGTGCCGCGTTTGTACGACGCGACGCGAGGGACGGTGCGCATCGACGGCGTCGACTTGACGGCCCTGTCGCCGGAAGCGGTCCGCGAGCGGGTCGCGATCGTGCCGCAGGCGACGGTGCTGTTCTCAGGGACGATTCTGGACAATATCCGCTGGGGAAACGAGCGGGCGACCCGGGAGGAGATCGAGGCGGCAGCCCGCGCTGCTTCGGCGCACGGCTTCGTCAGCGCGCTGCCGGAAGGCTACGAAGCGAAGCTCGGACAGGGCGGGATCAACCTGTCCGGCGGGCAAAAGCAGCGGCTGTCGATCGCCCGGGCGCTCGTCCGCCGGCCCGACATTCTCATCCTTGACGACTGCACGAGCGCGCTCGACGCGGTCACCGAAGCCGCGGTCAAGGAAGCGCTCAAGGCTTACGAAGGCCGGCTCACCTGCCTGCTGATCGCGCAGCGCATCTCGTCCGTCATCGATGCGGACCAGATCGTCGTCATGGACGACGGGCAAGTCGCGGGCATCGGGACGCACGCGTCCCTGCTGCGGGAGTGCCGCGTGTACCAGGAAATCTTCCGTTCGCAAATGGGTCAGGAGGCGATGACGCATGTCACAGGACCGTGAGCGTCCAACTGCGCCGCCGGCACCCCAAGCGGGCCTCGGGCGCGGGCCTGGCGGGGGCTTCGGGCCGAGAGGCCGCGGGCCCGTCCAGAAGCCCAAGCAGTTTGGAGGCACGCTGCGCCGCCTCTGGCGTGACCTCGTCCGCGAGCGGCGCCCGCTGATCGTCGTCTTTCTCTTCATCCTGGTCAGCGCCGGACTCGGCCTGGTCGGTCCGTACCTGATCGGCACGGCGATCGACGGCATGGACGGCGGGAAGGGCGCCGTGAAGTTCGGAATGTTGTATGCCGTGCTGTTCGGCCTCGCCGCCTCTTATTTGCTGGACGCGGGCCTGTCGTTCGCCCAAGGCTGGATCATGGCCGGCGTTTCGCAGCAAGTCGTCCGGCGGATGCGGGGAGCGCTGTTCGCCAAGCTGCAGAAGCTGCCGCTTTCCTTTTTCGACACGCGCAAGCACGGCGAGCTCATGAGCCGCCTGTCCAACGACATCGACAACGTCAGCACGAGCATCTCGCAGACGACGACGCAGCTCATGTCGGGCGTCATCGCGATCGTCGGCTCGCTCGTCATGATGATCGTGCTGAGCCCGCTGCTGACGCTCGCGAGCCTCATCACCGTCCCGCTCGTGTACCTGCTTGCGCGAACGGTCACCCGGCGGACCGGCAAGCTGTTCAAGCGCCAGCAGGAAGAATTGGGCAAGCTGAACGGGCAGATCGAGGAGACGATCTCCGGCCTGCTCGTCGTCAAGGCGTTCAACCGCGAGCGGCATGCCGTGGACGCCTTCGAGGAAGTGAACGGGAAGCTGCGCGACATCGGGACGCAAGCGCAGATCTGGTCGGGCTTTCTCATGCCGCTGCTCGGCGTCATCAACAACATCGGCTTCACGACGGTCGCGGTCGCGGGCGGCGTCATGGCGGTCAAGGGCTCGATCTCGGTCGGCGTCATCGCCAGCTTCCTGAGTTATTCCCGCCAATTCGTACGCCCGCTGAACGACCTTGCGAACGTCTACAACGTGCTGCAATCCGGCGTCGCCGGGGCGGAGCGCGTGTTCGAGGTGCTGGACGAGGGAGAGGAGCCGGCGGATCCGCCCGACGCAATCCCGCTAGAGCAGCCCGTGGGACGGGTTGTCTTCGAACACGTCAGCTTCGGCTATCGGCCCGACGTGCCGATTTTGCGTGACGTCAGCTTTGTCGCGGAAGCCGGCAGCAGCGTCGCGCTCGTCGGGCCGACCGGCGCGGGCAAGACGACGATCGTCCAGCTGCTCACCCGGTTCTACGACGTGACGGGCGGCCGGATCCTGATCGACGGCAGGGACATCCGGTCGTACACGAGAGACAGCCTGCGCCGCTGCTTCGGGGTCGTGCTGCAGGACACGTACCTGTTCTCCGGCACGATCCGGGAGAACATCCTGTACGGCAGCCCCGAAGCCACGGAGGCGGAGATGCGGGCGGCGGCCGCGATGGCCAACGCCGACGGCTTCATCCGGCGGCTACCGCAGCAGTATGAGACGATGCTGACCGAAAACGGCGGCAATCTGAGCCAGGGCCAGCGGCAGCTGATCGCCATCGCCCGGGTCATGTTGGCGAAGCCGTCGATCCTCATTCTCGACGAGGCGACGAGCAGCATCGATACCCGGACGGAGCTGCATATTCAGGATGCGCTTTTGCAGGTGATGAAAGGGCGTACGAGCTTCGTCATCGCGCACCGGCTGAACACGATCCGCGATGCGGACGAGATTCTCGTCGTGGACCGGGGCGGTATCGCCGAACGCGGCACGCACCGGGAACTGCTCGAGCAGGACGGCATCTACGGCCGGATGTTCCGCAGCCAGTTCAAGAACGCGGCTTCGACTTGACGCGGCGGGGTCTTAGGGACTATATTATTCCGGTTGTCTCTAACGATCGTTCGAAAGGATGCACGGGAATTTTGAACACCAACGAAGAAGCGAAACCGAAGCTCCAACTGACGAAAATCTGGAAATGCAAGAACGAAAGCTGCAAAGCGTGGGTGCGCGAAGAGTTCGCCGTAGCGGATCAGCTGTGCCCCATGTGCAAAGGACCGATGCTGCGCACGATGAAGCATTTGCCGGCGCTGCAAAAAAAAGCGAAAGCGCGGACCAAGTAAGCCCGAACGGTGTATCGCCGCTAGGGGAACGGGGTAAAGGGGAACAAACGGTCCCGCGTCCGGCCAAAATCGGGTATAATGGGGAAACGACCAACGGAACGGAGGTGTCGCTTTGCCCATCCTGCACAACTTTCCGCTCATCGCCGCCATCGTTTCGATCTTATCCGCGCAGGCGGTCAAAGTGCCGATCCGGTATTTCGGCGGCCGGTCCTGGCAGACCGGCATGGCCTTCAGTACGGGCGGGATGCCCAGCTCGCATTCGGCAGCGATGGCCGGCCTCGCCGCGGCGATCGGCATCGAGGAAGGCGTCCAATCGACGGCCTTCGCCATCGCCGCCATCGTCGGCTCCATCATCATGTTCGACGCGGCCGGCATTCGCAGGCATGCGGGGATGCACGCCTCGATCATCAACCGGTTTCTCAAAAAGATGCCGGACCTTCACGGAGAAGTCCATCCGGTGAAGGAGCTGAAGGAGCTGCTCGGGCATCGGCCCATCGAGGTGTTCGTCGGCGCGCTGTGGGGCATCGGCATCAGCACCGCGCTTTTTTATCTGTTTTACGCCTGAAGCGGGATCTTGCCCGCCCGCGGCGCCAAAAGGCTGTCCCCCCGGATCCGGTGTCCGGGGAGACAGCCTTTTGACTTTGGGCGGCGCGGGGGCGGAGCCACCGATCAGGCGGACGTTTCATGGCCTTCAGCCAAAGCGGTACGAGCCGAACCGCAGGGCGTTGCCGAGGCTCGCCCAGACGTCGGGGCTCTCGCCGCCCATGTACCAGTACGCGTATCCGGCGATGCCGCGCTGCTCTCCAGCCTGCAGCTTCAGCGTCAGCGATCGTCCGTCTTCGAGCCAGAGGTTGTGCCGAACGCCCGATTGGAGGAAAGTCGCCGTGTATTGGCCGAGCGCGGCGTTCCAGACCGGCTTTAGCCCGCGCGCGGTAATGGCTGCATTCTGCTGGACGAGGCTCCAGGGCGTCGACCCGGTCGACCCGCCGACAGTCGTCCAATCGCGATTGTAGAACGGCAGGGCGAGAATCGTCTTGGCGGCGGGCACCTGGGCGAGCAGCCTGTCGAGACCGCCGCGCAGCCACGGCAGCGAGGACACCGAACCGGCGGGACCGCCTTCCCAATGCTCGTCGTACGCCATCAGCACGACGTAGTCGGCCTGGCGCCCGATGGCGGCGAAGTCGAACGCTTCGGTCCAGTCGGTGCCGAGATCCGGCGAGACGTTGACGGAGAGCGTTCGATTCGCCGCGTGCAGCGCCGCGGCGAGCTCGCCGACGAACCGGGTCATGTCGTCCCGGTCTTCCGGGGCGACGTTCTCGAAGTCGAGGTTCAGGCCGTCGATGCCGTAGCTGATCGCCCAAGACGCGAGCGATCGGATCGCGGCGGCGCGGTTTGCCGCGTCGGCCAGCAGCTGGTGCGTCAACGTTTGATCCGACCGGTTGCCGACCAACGCCCATACCCGCTTGCCCCGGGCATGCGCCCAATCGATCAGCGAAGCGTCCACGCTCGCGGTCATGCCCGTCTTGTCCAGGAAAAACCAGCGCGGCGACAGACGGTTGACGTCGGACGAGGCAATCTCGCGCTCGTACTCGGCGGTTGTCTGGCCGTACTGCCAGCCGATCTGAATCCGTTCCGCAGGGGTGCCGTCGATCTGCAAAGCCCAGTCGTCCCGCGTGCGCACGCGGTCGAGCAGGACGGCGGCCTCCTGGCGGGTGATCGGATCCGTCGGACGGAACCGTCCTCCATCGCCTTGCATCAGGCCGAGACGTCCGAGCTGGAGCACGGCGGGACCCGCCCATTCGGCGATGGAGGAGGCGTCTGCATAGCCGTATGTAGCCGATCCGGCGGTTGCGGGCAGCGATAGCTTCATCGTCCGGGCAAGGAGGACGGCGGCTTCCTGGCGGGAGACGGGGCGATTCGGCTCGAAGGAGGTGTCGGACGTTCCTTGGGCGATGCCAAGCTGCACGGCGGCTTGAAGCTCGGCGTAATACCAGGCGCTCTTGGGCGCATCCGCATAGGACGGGATGGCCGCGTTCACCGGACTCAGCCGCAGCAGCCGTTCCAACATCGCCACGAATTCGGCCCGGGTGACGGGGGCGGCCGGCGCGAAAAGCCGTTCGGTCTGGCCGCGGAGAACGCCCTGCTCCGTGAGGCTGACGATCGCCGCTTGGGCGTAGCTGCCCGCGATATCGTCGTAGGGCAGCGCTTGCGCGGCGCCTGTCGGCATCGGGGCTACGCCGATGGCGAGGGCGAGGACGGCGGCCGCCCATCCGCGCCGCAGCTTTGGTGTATTCAACATGATGCGGTTCAACTCGATTCGATGGAATAGATTCATAGAGTCACTATTTCTATCCTATCGAAAAGTCGCGCCGCGCCCCAGCTTCAAATATTGGCAAATCGGAGGCGGGAGGGGAGATCGGAAAGAAGCAAGGCCGCCTTCGCGCGCTGCGCGGAAGGCGGCCTTGCGAGACGGTCGGTCGGGTTCAGAGCGCGATCCGGTCGCCCGGCTTCATCGCGGTGCCGCGGATGCCCTTGTCGCCCAGCGCCCGGACGAATGCTTCCCCGTCCTGCGCGATGAGCGGGAACGTATCGTAGTGGAGCGGAACGACATGCGGCGCGCCGAACCATTCGGCCGCGAGCAGGGCGTCCTCCGGTCCCATCGTGAAATGGCCGCCGATCGGCAGGAAGGCGAGATCGAGCCGGTTGCGCTCCCCGATCAGGCGCATATCCCCGAACAGCCCCGTGTCGCCGGCATGCAGGATCGAAAGACCGCCCCATTCGACGATGAGGCCGGTAGGCAAGCCCATATAAACGATGCGCTGATCATCCTCCAAGACGTAACCGGAGCTGTGGAACGCTTGAATCATCTTCACCTTCGCGTAGCCGAGATCGAACGTGCCGCCGATGTTCATTCCGACCGCCTTCACCCCTTGCCAGCCCATATAGGCGGCGATTTCCGGCGTCGAGACGACGGTGGCGCCCGACGCCTTGGCGATCTGCACCGTATCGCCGACATGGTCGCTGTGACCATGGGTCAGCAGGACGTGGTCGACGCGGATCTCGTCCGCGCGCGCGGACGCCTTCGGATTGCCGGACAGGAACGGGTCGATGATCAGCGTATGATTTCCGTCGCTCAGCTCCACGCAGGCATGGCCTAAATATCGAATGTTCATGCGCCAGATTCCTTCCTCTCCTGCGAAAATGGTTGGGTTGACGTGCATCCCCTTCATTATAAAGTTACCCTCATTTCGGGACAACTTGACCGCCGCAATCCGGTTTACGGAGCCAAGCCTTTCATAATGAAGGCGATCGTCGCCTCGCGTTCCGCTTCGTCCTCCCAATCGTCCGGATTCGGGTAAAAGGATCGCGTCAGCACATAGCCCACCATCGCCGACACGCTGAGACGAATAATCGTCCGGGGCGGCAGGTCGATCAAGCTGCCGCCGGCCTGGAACTTCTCGACGAGCGCGGCATACCGTTCGTAGATGCGGGAAAACACTTGCTGCTTGACCTGTTCCTGCAAATCCGGGTGGAACGGAAACTCCTGCACGATGATTTTGAGGAGCCGCTTGTTCTTGTTCAGGAACGCGATGCGATTATCGATCATCGCCCGCAAAAATTGGTCGTAGGACGCGTATTCGGTCTTCAGAACATCGCCGAATTCGCGCAGCACGAACGGCGCCATGATCCGTACCATCGCCGGGGTGACGATCGAGAAGAGCAGGTCCTTTTTCGTCTTGTAATGGCGGAAGATGGTGCCTTCCGCGACGCCCGCCCGCTGGGCGATCTCGCTCGTCGAAGAGGCGGAGTACCCCTTTTCGGCAAACAGCTCGACGGCGGCGGCCACGATGCGGGACTGCTTTTCCGTCATGCGCTTGCCGTCCTGATCGGCTGCGAGAAGCTCCTGCATCCAGGGCTCCAGCTTATCTTCGTCTCGTTCCAAGCTTTATTCTCTCCTATCATGAATGCGGGCCGCGCGCGGCAGCCTTTCCCTCGATCATAGCACGAAGGGCGGCGAAGCGCTAAATCGGGCGCTGCTTTTTCAAGGCCAGGACGTTCAGAAGCGCAAAGGCGACGGAGAACGCCAGCAGCACGTAGACGTCCAGTTGGATGGCCGAGAGCCCTTCGCCCCGGATCATGACGGCGCGCATCGCGTCGGCGCCGTAGTAGAGCGGCATGAGGTAGCTGAGCTTCTGCAGCCAGGGATTCATCGCCTCCAGGTTGAACAGGCCGGAGAAGAACACCTGGGGCACGATGACGAGCGGGATGAACTGAATGATTTGGAATTCGCTGCCCGCGAAGGAGGAGAGCAGCGTTCCGAGCGTCAAGGCGGTCAGCGTGAGCAGCAGATTCAGCAGTAGCACGAGCCATACGGATCCATCCATGTACATCCCGAGCACGCCGATCGCGTATCCCGCGATCAAAGCGGCCTGGAACAGCGTGAAGAGTCCGAAGCCGGTCAAATAGCCGGCCACGACTTCGCTCCGACGGATCGGCGTGGCGAGCAGCCGTTCGAGCGTGCCGGTCGTCCGCTCCCGGAGGAAGGCGACGCCGGCGAGCAGAAAGACGAAGAAAAACGAGAAGAAGCCGATGAGGACCGGACCGAACGAATCGAACGAAGTCAGATCGGCCTTCCCGTACAGGTAAGAAATTTGCAGCTGCACGCCGGGAGCGTCCTGCTGCATCGCCTGACGAAGGAGGAGCAGAACGGCTTTGCTCATGGAGGGGTCGCTCCCCTCGAGCCGCAGCGCGGGCCGCCCGTTGTCGAGCGTCAGCGTCGCGTCGAGATCGCCGCCTTCGAGCGCCCGATTCGCCTGGTCTGCGTCGTCATAGCGGACGACGCGGGCGCCCGACTGCGCGATGCGTTCTTCCATGGCGGGAGGTACGCCCGCGATGCCGAGGTCCGGCTTGATCTCCCGGCCGTTGAAGACAAAGTACATCAGCGTTAGGACGAGAAGGGGCGCGAGAAAGAGCAGGGCAAGCGTCCGTTTGTCCCGGACGAATTGGCGGATGATCCGAATTGTCAAAGCGCGAATTCTCAAACGCGCGCACCTCCCCCGATCGCGATGAACGCGTCTTCGATCGTGGCGGTGCCCGTTCGCGCCTTGAGGTCGGCCGGACTCCCGACCGCGGTCAGGCGGCCGTCCCGGATGAGGCCGACGCGGTCGCAGCGGTCGGCTTCGTCCATGACGTGCGTCGTGAGGATGAGGGTCGTGCCGCGGTCGCGCAGGGCAAGCAGTTCCCGCCAGATCGACTGGCGCAGCACGGGATCGATGCCGACCGTCGGCTCGTCGAGGATGAGCAGCTCCGGTTCGTGCAGCAGCGCGATCGCAAGCGACAGCCTGCGCTTCATGCCGCCGGAGTAGGCGGACACCGGCTTGTTCAAGTGCTCCAGCAAATCGACGACCGCCATCGCGGAGCGGATCCGCTCTTCCCGCCGCACGCCGCCGAGTCCGTACAGCGCCCCGAAAAACATCAGGTTCTCCTTCGCGGTCAGCTCGGCATACAGCGCGTCGGATTGGGCCATATATCCGAAGCGCTGAAGCATCGACAGCCGGGGCATCCGCTCGCCCAGAAGCCGAACGACGCCCCGATCGGCACGGTCGATGCCGGTAATGAGCTTGATCAGCGTCGTTTTGCCGGAACCGGACGGTCCGAGCAAGCCGAACAGCTCGCCTCGGCCGACCTGCAGCGTAATGCCGTCCAACACCGCTCGACCGCCGAAAGCCCGGGAAATCCCGTCCAGCTCGACGACCGGCGAAGGGGAGAGGGGGTCGTTCATCGTATGCACGCTCCTATTGGGTGTAATAAAAAAGCGAGTAATCACTCACTCGAGATCATTATAGGCCGGATCGCGCAGAATGGGAAGGGCGCATTCCCTTTTTAGACCAAAAAAAACCGACACGCGAAGGCGTGCCGGACCGAGGATCGAGACCGGATGCGTCCCGTTTAGCCGGCGGGATGCTCCGCCGTCAGCGACGGCGCCGTTTCCGCTTCGGGCGAGGACTTCTCAAAGCGCATATACAGGATGAGGCCGAGGATGACGCAGGCGCCGCCCGCAAGCTGGAAGCCGGTGATCATTTCCCGGAAGAGCAGCATGCCGAGGATGCTGGCGCCGACCGGCTCGGCTAGGACGGACATCGAGATGGTGGCGGCTTTGACGTAGGACAGCAGCCAGTTGAAGATCATGTGGCCGAACACGGTCGGCACGACGGCGAGCAGCGCGAAGACGAGCCATTCGCGGCCGGAATAGGCGAACATCTCGTAGTCCAGCGAGACGTTGTAGACGGCGAAGCAGAAGCCGGTTACAGCGAACGCTACCAAGCTGTACAGGTAGGACGGAACCCGTGTCAGGATGCGCTTGGCGACGAGCATGTTGACGGCGACGGCGAGCGTGCCGGCCAGCGAGAGCAGATCTCCCCGGATCGCGTCCGCGGACACGCCGGAGTCGCCCGAGCCGACGCAGACCGCGCCCGCGAGCGCGATCGTCATGCCCAGCATCGCCCATTTGTTCGTCCGGTCCCTGAAGACGAAATAGGCGCCGATCATGACGAAGACGGGCTCCAGCGAGAGGATGATCGTCGAGCTCGCGATCGACGTGTAATCGAGCGAAGCCATCCAGAGCAAAAAGTGCAGCGCCAGAAAAAAGCCGGCGACGAAGAGCAGCAGCCAGTCTTTGCGGGAAACGTCGCGCAAGGAGCCGAGCTGCTTGCGGCCGAACGGCAGCATGACCGCGATCGTGAACAGCATGCGCCACATGCCCTGGACGGATACCGGCGCATGCGAATACCGGACGAGGATGGGCGCGAACGAGATGGCGATCATGCCGACGATCAGCGGGATCATGGGGGCGATCGGCGGTTTGGGATTCGTAGCTTGCAAAGTCATGTTCCTTCCGTATCGTTCGAAATCAAGCTCCAATATCTTACTGCCCGCCGTCCGAAAAAGCAATGGTGAAATCAGGAGGCTGCGCTGCGGTTGCGATTTCGGGCGAATCTTTCATAATGGAGGCATACATTCCCAAACGGAAAAACGGCAGGGAGGCCGTCATGAATACCTTTTTGCAGCTGAATACGATCTTTATCAGCATGGTGATGGAAGCCATCCCGTTCGTGCTGGTCGGGGTCCTCGTTTCGGGCCTCATTCAGATGTTTCTTACCGAGCGCTGGATCGCGCGAGTCATGCCGAAAAACCGGCTCCTGTCGACGATGCTCGGCTGCGGCGTGGGCGTCCTGTTTCCGGCTTGCGAATGCGGCATCGTTCCGATCACCCGCCGGCTGCTCCTCAAAGGCGTGCCGCTGCACGCGGGCATCGCCTTCATGCTGACCGGTCCGATCATCAATCCGGTCGTGCTGTTCGCCACCTACATCGCCTTCGGCAACGACTGGCGCATGGTCGGCATCCGCGCGGGATTAGCCGTCGCCGTCGCGTTTTTCGTTGCCTTCATTCTGTCGTTCCTTTATCCGAAGCTGCCCATGCGGAACGAAGCGCCGGTCGCCGCTTCGCTGGAGCCGGGCGTGGAGATCCCGCCGCCCTTGGACGCGCGGACGCTCGGGGCCAAGCTCGGCGAGGTCGTCTCTCACGCGATCGAGGAATTTTTCTCCGTCGGCAAATATCTCGTGATCGGCGCCTTCCTCGCGGCATCGATGCAGACGTTCGTGCCGACCTCCACGCTGCTGCACCTGGGAAGCGATCCGCTGCGCTCCTCGCTCGTCATGATCGCGCTCGCCTTCGTCATGTCGCTCTGCTCCGAGGCGGACGCCTTTATCGCTTCTTCGTTCCGCAGCAGCTTCACGGTCGGATCGCTGTCGGCGTTTCTGGTGTTCGGCCCGATGATCGACATCAAAAACACGCTGATGCTGCTCGCGACCTTCCGGGCGCGGTTCGTCGCGGTGCTGATCGGACTCGTCGTCGTCTTTACGCTCGCCGGATCGCTGCTCGTAGGGAGGTTGTTCGGATGATCCGCTTCGCCATTTTGTTCGGTTTCGCGTTTCTCTTTTTGCTGCTCCACCGCACCGGGGATATCGACAAATACATCAACATGAAATACGCCTATCTGTCGATCAGCGCGATCGTCCTGCTCGGCTTTCTCGGACTGTATCAATTCATACTCGTTTATCGCGAGGAAAAACGGACGGAAGCGGCTAAGCGGGCGTGCGAGGCGGCGGATGCCGCGCCGGCTAGCGAGACGAACGTTCACGACCATCGGCACCATGGTCACGGCCACAATCATTCCGGTCACGACCGCGAGCATGACGGTCACGACCATGATCACCACGGCCACGATCATGAGCTCCATGGTCACGCTCATGACGCTTTCGGCCATTCGCACGAGCCCCGGTCGAAGCTGGGGCGCGCCTTCACGTACGCGGTGCTGGCGGTTCCGATCCTGACGGGCATTTTCCTGCCGGTCGCGACGCTCGACTCCAGCTTCGTCACGGCCAAGGGCTTCTCCTTCCCCGCGATGGAGGAGCGTCAGAAGGACCCCGGCTACCACCAGTTCCTCCGGCCGGACACGAGTGTGTTCTACGGCAAGGAAGGCTACGACAAGGTCAAAAGCAAAGAGCTGGCCGAATTCGCGAAGATGGGCGACATCGCGCTCAACGACGCCAATTACTTGAAAGGGATGGAAGTCGTCTACAATTTCGCGAACGACTTCATCGGCAAAACGCTGTCGTTCGACGGCTTTGCCTACAAAGGGGAGGGCGTCAGCGGAGAGCAATATTTCGTCTTCCGGTTCGGCTTTATCCACTGCGTCGCGGATTCGGGCGTCTTCGGCATGCTGGTCGATTTCCCGAAGGGAACGGTCCTTCGCAACGACGACTGGGTCCGCGTTCGAGGGAGGCTGGATTCCGAGCTGTATCAGCCGTTCAAGCAGACGATTCCCGTGCTCCGCGTCACGTCCTGGGAACGGATCGAGCCGCCCAAGGATCCGTATGTATACCGCACGTTTTGACAAAGAGCGCTTTCGCTTCGCGCCATGGGATGCTATGATGGGAGGCAGGGTGATGATAACATGACAACCGATAACCAACAGCCGGACGCGCAAGGCGCCGCAACGGATCAGGACAAAGCGAACGAGCTGGTAGCCGCTCTTTATTGGAACGGTCTGCAAGCTCTCAAAGTCCGGTTCGACGATCACGAAGTGGAGGGACAGGTGCTGAAGCATGACGTCTACGGACCGATTTTCAGCTACCAGGTCAAATCCCCCGAAGGACAAGCCTACGTCACCGGCTTTTTCCTGCGCGAGATGCTCGCCACGTTCCAGACGAAGCAGGATCCGTCGCTTTGGATCTCGTCTTTCTTCGTAGACTTGATGAAATCGCCGGAGAGCGTACTGCTGCCGCGGCCCCCGCAATCCGAAGACGAAGCCAAAGCGCTCATCGATAAGCAGATTGTGCCGCATTGCGCCCAGGCCGTGCGCGAGGAGTTCGCCCCCGAACCCGTCCACGTCGACCTCGACTTGCACGAGGAGCACGGACCGGTGCTGGAGGCCGGCTTCCCGGCCATCCGCGAAGGGAACAACGTTTGCGCCATGCCGCTCCATATTTTGATGGCGCATTTCCTGCTGAACCGCGACCCGGCCGATTTGCTGATCCAGGGACTGTACCGCATCCGCGAGGAGCACGGCCTCGAGTCCTGAACGCTTGACGGACCTGCACCCCCGACGGATCGAGCTGATCGATGAAAAGGCCAAGCGCCCCTCCCCGCATCCGGGAAGGGGCGCTTGCTCGTTGGGACCGCGACGGCGGACGGCTCGTCAGCTGCGCGTGGGCTCGCGGCCGGGGCGCCGAATGAGCAGGGACAGGCTGACCAGGGTGACGAAGACGGTCGCGCCCATGTCGGAGAGAATGGCGATCCACAGCGTCAGCCAGCCGGGGATGGTGAGCAGCAGGGCGATCAGCTTGAGACCCATCGCTACGGCGATGTTGAAACGGATGATGCCGTTCACGCGCCGGCTGATGCGGATCGCCTCGGGAAGCTTGCCGAGGTGGTCCTGCATGAGCACGACGTCCGCCGTCTCGATGGCGCTGTCCGTGCCTTTGCCCATCGCGATCCCGAGATCCGCCGAGGCGAGCGCGGGCGCGTCGTTGATGCCGTCGCCGATCATGCCGACGGTGCCGCCCGCGGCGAGCTCCTTGACCTTTCGAACCTTGTCCTCGGGGAGCAGCCCCGCGAAATATTCGTCGACGCCGGTCGCTTCGGCGACTTGGGCCGCCGTCTTGGCGTGGTCGCCGGTCAGCATGACGGTGCGCCGGATGCCGCCCCGGCGCAGCTCGCGAACGACCGAGCGGCTCTCCTCGCGGATCCGGTCCGCGATGCCGAACGCGCCGAGCAAGCGCCGATCGTCCGAGAGGAGCACCAGCGTCAGTCCCCGTTCCTTGAGCCCCAGGATCGCCGATCGCGTTTCCTCCCCGAGCGAAAGCGCGGCGGCGCTCTCTTCGTTGCCGAGGCGGAACGTCTCGCCGGCTACGACGGCCCGCACGCCTTGGCCGGGAATGGCGACGATCTCTTCGGCATCCGCGGGGGCGACGCCCAGCCGATCGAGCTCCCGCATCACCGCGCGGGCGAGCGGGTGGGCGGAGCCTCGTTCGATCGCGCCCGCCACGGCGTAGAAGCGCGCTTCGTCGTAGACGATCGTCTCGACGACGTAAGGCTGGCCTTCGGTGAGCGTGCCGGTCTTATCGAACGCGAGCGTGT
Source organism: Cohnella baijiui (assembly GCF_020731285.1). Classification (GTDB taxonomy): domain Bacteria; phylum Bacillota; class Bacilli; order Paenibacillales; family Paenibacillaceae; genus Cohnella. The sequence goes on along the minus strand of NZ_JAJFOW010000001.1, from coordinate 280,134 downwards.
CGAGCCGCCCCAGCTGCTCGAGATGGACGCCGCCTTTGACGAGGACGCCGTTGCGGGCGTTGCGGGCGATGCCGGATACGATCGCGATCGGCGAGGACAGGATCAGCGCACAAGGACAGCCGACGATGAGGACGGCGAGCCCCTGATACAGCCACTTCGTCCAACTGCCGTCGAGCAGAAGCGGCGGGACGAGAAAGACGAGGGCGGCGACGATCATCACGAGCGGCGTATAGTACTTGGCGAACCGGTTGATAAACAGCTCCGTCGGCGTCTTCGTCTCCTGCGCCTCCTCTACAAGGTGCAGGATGCGGGCGAGCGAGGAGTCTTCATACGCTTTGGCGATGCGGATGCGCAGCGCGCCTTCGTTGTTGATGCTGCCGCCGAAGACGCCGTCGCCGGGCGCCTTGTCCACCGGGATCGATTCGCCGGTGATCGCGGCCTCGTTCACGGAGCTGCGGCCGCTTTCGATCGCGCCGTCCGACGGGATCTTTTCGCCCGGCTTCACCAAGACGAGATCGCCGGCCCGCAGCGAAGCGATCGGCACCACAAGCTCGGCGCCGTCCGTCACCTTCGTCGCTTCTTTCGGCGCGGCGCCGAGCAGCGACGCCATCGATTGGCGGGCTTTGTCCATGCCGAGCCCTTCCAGCCATTCGTTAAGGCCGAACAGGATGGCGACGAGGGTCGCTTCCTTCCAATCTCCGATCGCCGCGGCTCCGACGAGCGCCACGGTCATCAGCGTGTCGATGTTGAATTTCAGCTTCGTCAGGTTTTTCAAGCCGCGCAGAAACGTCGTATACCCGCTCAGCAGTGCCGCGGCCGCATAGATCGCAATGACGGCCTTGCCGATGCCCAGATGCTCGGCGAGAAGCGCCGCGCCGTAGAGAAGGGCGGAGACGGCTAGCAAAACGACGATCCGCCGGTTGGACGCGCCATGCGCGTGATCATGATCGCTATGTGCGTGATCGTGATCGTCGTGCGCATGATCGTGATCGCTGTGCGCGTGATCAGGACCGCCATGTGCGTGACTGTGATCGCCATGGGCAGGATTGCTTTCACCGTGTCCATGATCGCTTCCTCCATGCGCCTGACGCGTCGAATGACCATTGCGTTCCTCCAGCGAAGCAGGACGCGCCAGCGCCGCGCCGTCCGACCGCAGGATTCGCTCGACCTGATCGAGCGCCATGCGCTCGTCGATGCGCAGCTTGCCGGACCGGTAGCTGAGCGTCGCCGTTTCCCCGTGGCTGAGCCGCTTGATTTCTTGTTCCAGTTCTTCCGCGCAGTTGGCGCAGGAGAGTCCGGTTACGCGATATTCCCGCATAGGAAACCCTCCGTTTCCAAATAACATATGAATATATGTTCATATGATATGACAAAACGGCAGCCATTGTCAATTTCCAATCCGATTCACGATGCCCCATTTTTTATGATCACATTCGGGACGTGCGCGAAGCATCGTTTTCCCGTTATAATGGAACTATTTCAAGTCTCGAAAGGAAGTTGTTCGCAACCATGGGCGAGTCCGAATTTTCGCCGGCGGCGACCGTGACGTTCGTCATCGGCCTCCTGATCGTCGCGGCGATCGTGGTGTCTCTATACCGCAGAAGAAGGAAGTGAAGCCGAAATGGAAAAACTGGAGCAACCAGTCGAACAACCGTCGTTGGAGGAGTGCGAGGAAACGTGCGGCGGCACCGAGGCCGACCTCAAGGCGATCCGCTCGCAAATGCTGGACGAGTCGTCCATCTCGGAGATGGCGGAATGGTTCCGCGCGCTGGGCGATCCGACAAGAGTCAAGCTGATCGGAGCGCTGCTTCAGCAGGAGCTGTGCGTCCACGACCTGTCCGTGCTGCTCGATATGGGGCAGTCCGCCGTTTCTCACCAGCTGCGCTATTTGCGCAACGTGCGCATGGTGAAGCGGCGCAAGGTCGGCAAGACGGTGTATTATTCGTTGGACGATGCCCATATCTCGGAAATCTTTCACGTGACGTACGAGCATCTGAAGCACAAATGAACGACGCGGACACGCCCAGACGGCGTTGTCCGGTCCCGCCGCGCTCTGCGCGGTTTTTTTTCGGAAAAAACCGCCGCTGATCCATCATTTCAAGCAGGAACGATTCTACATTCACGAAATTGGAAGAATAAGTATGGAAAAACGAACAGTATTCCGTGAATGCGGCGAAAGAGGTCTTTTGTATTCGAAAAATCGAACAGGATCCCGTGTATTCGGCGAAAGAAGTCTTTTTGTATTCGAAAAAACGAATATAATCCCGTGTATTCGTCGTTAGAGGTCTTTTGTATTCGAAAAAACGAACAGGATCCGGTGTATTCGGCGAAAGAGGTCTTTTGTATTCGAAAAATCGAACAATACGGCCATTTCGAGGCAAAGAAGTTTATGTTGTTCGTAATAGGGAACAAATCAGCCCGAAGGGGAATGGAAGCAACTGTCGCATGGCGGTGCGTTATGCCTTTTGGATCGGGCGCTAATGCCTGCATGGCGCCAAGGGAACACGGGGATGCGGGCATCAAAAAAACAGCCTGAATCCGCGGCGCGGATGGCGGCTGCTTCGAAAGTTGCAATCGATCAGGTTGAAAAGGAAGGAAAAGCATGGTAAGATTATTTATATTATCGACATAAAATCATACCATATTTACTCTTGAAAGTCAAGAGGGAATGGAGGTTGATGATGCCGCAACTGCCTTGTCGAGGCTGCAGGGGCATGTGCTGCGGACCGGTACCGGTCACCGGGTCGGATTTGAAGCGCATTCGCAGGTACGTTCGCGCGATGCCGAGCGGGGATCGCGACAAACTCAAGGATCAGCTGCGTTTTTTCGGCACTTGCATCTTCTTCGATCAGGACGAAGACAAATGCGGAATTCACCCGGCCCGTCCCGACATTTGCCGCGCTTTCGGCCTGCATGACAATTTGGTCTGCTTCAAGCAGCCCGACGCTGCGACCGGACCATCCTGGTCCTCCACGGAGCCGGCGGCAGGCGTTCTGTCGGCCGACTACCAGTGGCGGGATTTCGCTTAGGGTCCGGCGGTTCACGTGGAAGCGGCGCGAGCGGATCCGGTATCGTTCGCGTGGCCGCAGGCAATACCATCTAGGAATCGCAGTCCATTTTTTCCAACCAAAGGAGCGATAAGCTTGAACGCCGTCCGTCCGTCGTCCCCTTCTTTTTTTGCGCTGATCAAAAAAGGCAACACTTCCTCCGGAACGGCCGCCCTGGGTAACGCCGGCCTGGCGATCGTCAAAGGCATCGCCGCGTTTATGACCGGCAGCGGCGCGATGTTCGCGTCGACGATGCACTCGGTCGCCGACGCCGTCAATCAGGGCTTTGTCTTTACGGGCAGCGTGCTGGCGGAAAAGCAGGCCACGAAACGCTTTCCGACCGGCTTTGGCCGGGTAGTGAACCTCTTTTGCATGATCGCGGTCATCGTCGTGACGATCATGGCGTACGAGACGATCAAGGAGGGGCTTCATCTGATTCGGCATCCGGCCGCGGCAAAGGGCGTCTGGATTAATCTGGGCGTGCTGGTGCTCTCCCTTGCCGTCGACGGCTTCGTACTCGTCAAAGCGATGAAAGAGATCATCAAGGAAGCGCGTGTAGACGTCAAAGGCGGGTCGATCTACCTCGGCGCGTTCCGTCACGTCAAGCGCGCGGCGCCCCCGACGAGGCTCGTCTTTTACGAGGACCTCGTAGCGACGAGCGGCGCGCTGCTCGCGCTGATCGCGGTTCTCGTGACGTCGTTCAGCTCGTTTCACGCGATTGACGGACTGGCGACCGTCCTGATCGGCTTGCTTATGATCTTCGTCGCTTTCCGCGTCGGCTACGACAACATGGTCGGCCTCATCGGCGTCTCCGCGCCGAAGGAGGTCGAGGACAAGGTCGCCACGATGATCCTGTCGGACGCTTCGGTCGTCGACATCAACCAAATGCGCATCGTCCAAGAGGGACGCTACGTCCATGTGGAGGCAATGATCGAGCTGAAGAAAGGGCTGACGCTGGCCGAGGCCGATGACATCAAGTTCGCGATCCGCGACCGGCTTCTCAGCGATCCGGATATCGCGGACGTCACGCTCGGCATCATCGAAGACAACGACGTGCAAACTTGGCGCGCTCCGGCGGGGGAATGAACGGCAGACGGACAAGCATCGCGGCGAACGGGCCGCGATGCTTTTGCTTTTGCGCCGAAAGGCCGGTCGTGGCATCATAGAATGGTAGGTTTGTCATGCCATCCTAGAACGGGGGCTCAATCATGGGAGAACTTCGAAAGACGGACGAAAGGGAAAGGGAAAGGACTCACGCGGGAAATACCGGCGATGCAGGCGCCGGCTTCCGCGCCATCATCGCGGAGCAGGAGGACGCGGAGGAGATCATGCAACTGCTCCAGCGCACCGCGGAGTGGTTCCGCGGCAGAGGCTCGACGCAGTGGCAAGGGCTGCTGTACGGCGAAGATTCCCATCGGACGGTCGAGGCGATCGCGCGAGGCGACGTGTACGTCTACCGGAAGGGAGACGCGGCGGACATCGCCGGGATCGTCATGCTGCTCCGCGAGCCGAGTAGTTGGGACCGAAGCCTGTGGGGTGAGGAAGGACACGAAGGCACGATCTATTTGCACCGGCTGGCCGTCGAGCGGGCTTATGCGGGCGAAGGGCTGGGCGAGCGGATCATGCGCTGGGTCGAGTCCGAAGTCCGTTTCCCGGGCAAGAACCGCATCCGGCTCGATTGTCTGGCCGGCAATCCGGTGTTGAACGACTTCTATCGGAGGCTCGGTTATCGTTACGCGGGATTGGGAGAAATCGCGAACGGCAGCTACAGCAAATACGAAAAGCATCTCGTTCCATAGCTTCCCGGTCGACGACGAAGGGGAGGCGGCTCCCCGAAAGTTGGCGCCTGACAACTTTGTTGATCGGTTCATAGATTGCAGGATAGCGCCAACACTGTTTCTCTAGACCCACACGACTTGCGTCCCGTATGATGGTTTGTACACGAACGAACGTCATCCGGAGGTCACGCATGGAAGCCGCCAATCGACAACTGAAGCAAGGGGAGAAGGGCATCCGGCTCAGCCTGATCGCCTATCTCCTGCTCACCGCCCTCAAGCTGACCATCGGCTACGCGACGGGCTCCGAAGCGCTGTCCGCCGACGGCTTCAACAACGCGACGGACATCGTCGCTTCGATCGCGGTGCTTATCGGGCTGCGCATCTCGCAGAAGCCGCCGGACCGCGACCACCGCTACGGCCACTCTCGCGCGGAGACGGTCGCGGCGCTCATCGCCTCGCTCATCATCTTCGGCGTCGGCGTGCAAGTCTTCTTCCAGTCGATCGCCAAGTTCCGTTCGCCGTCCCTGGCTTCACCCGAGCTGCTCGCGGCCTGGATCGCGCTAGTCGGCGCGGCCGTTATGTACGGCGTTTACCGGTACAACGCCAGACTCGCCCGGCAAATCGGCAGCAGCGCCGTTCGCGCCGTCGCCCAGGACAACCGCTCCGACGCGCTCGTGAGCGTAGGCGCATTCGTCGGCATCGTGGGCGCCCAGTTCGGCCTCCCGTGGCTGGACCCGGCCGCGGCGCTCGTCGTCGCCGTCGTCATCGTCAAGACGGCATGGGACATCTTCGCGGAGACGACGCACGCGCTGACCGACGGCTTCGACGACGAGCGTCTGCAGCGCATTCGCCAGACGATCCGGGAGACGCCGGGCGTCGGCCGGACGATCGACATCCGCGCGCGAACGCACGGCAACAGCGTGTTCGTGGACGTCACGATCGGCGTCGACCCGGAGTTGTCGGTAAGCGACAGCCACGCCATCACGGAGCAGGTCGAACGGCGGCTTCTCGACGTCCATCGGATTGCCAACGTCCTTATCCACATCGAACCGTACGAAGCGGCGGAAGACGGGATGCATCCGGAGGCGAAGAGCGAGTAGCCGCGCGTCCGGACTCCGGAAGATATGCCGCCGTACGCGGCGAAAGAAAAGTCCCGAAAGTCATCGGTACATGACTTCGGGACTTTTCTGCTTTTGCGATCAGCGATTCCGTCCGGCTTTTCGGACTTGCAAACATGTTGTCCGTTCCCCTGCATATATTTGAACCGAATCGTGGTTCGGAAGGGAGGGGCGGAGTTGAAGGGAGTCGACCTGCAAATTACGGGCATGACCTGCGCGGCATGCTCGGCCCGCATCGAACGGACCGTGGGCCGCATGGACGGCGTGGAGCGGATCGAAGTGAATTTGCCGCTTGGGCAAGCGTCCGTCACGTACGACCCGCGGCTGACCGATCCCGCGCGGATGATCGGCCGCATCCGGCAGATCGGATACGACGCAAAGGAAGAACGCGACGACGCGCGCGCGGCCAGCAGCCGGGAAATTCGCGCTTATCTCAACCGGTTCGTGCTGTCCGCGCTGCTGTCGTTTCCGCTGCTATGGGCGATGCTGGGGCATCTGCCGTGGACGGAGGGGCTGTGGGTACCCGCGCTCTTTTTGAATGCCTGGTTCCAACTGGGCGTCGCCACCGCGATGCAGCTGTATGTGGCTTATCCGTTTTACGCGGGCGCCTATCATGCCGTTCGCGCCCGTTCCGCCAACATGGACGTCCTGGTCGCGCTCAGCACTTCGATCGCGTATCTATACAGCCATTACCTCGTGTTTCGCGCGCCCGCGCATGCGGGGATGCACGGCCATAACTACTTCGATACGAGCGCAATGATCCTGACGGCGGTGCTGCTGGGCAAGCTTCTCGAAGCGATCGCCAAGGGGCAGGCGCTGCGCGGCATCGGCAGTTTGCAGCGCATGCAGGCGCAGTTGATTCGCGTCGTGCGAAGGCAAGAGGAAGAATGGCTGCCGATCGCCGAGCTTCGCGTAGGCGATATCGCCGTCGTGCACGCCGGCGAGTGGATCGCGACGGACGGCCAAATCGTGTCCGGGCGCGGCGAAGTCGACGAGTCGTTCTTGACGGGGGAGAGCCGCTTGATCGCCAAGGCGGTGGGCGACCGCGTCTATAGCGGGTCGCGCAACCTGGCCGGCACGATTCGCATCAAGACGACCTCGGTTCCGCAGGAGACGCGGCTTTCGCGCATGATCCGGCTGATCGAGCAGGCGCAGAGCGCCAAGCCGGTCATCCAGCGAAGGGTCGACCGCGTGGCGGCCGTGTTCGTGCCGCTTATGATCGTCTGCGCGGCGGCGACCTTCGCAGCTTGGCAATGGTTCGCACCGGCCGGGGCGCCGGGCGCGGCGCTGCACAACGCGCTCGCCGTGCTGCTCGTGTCCTGCCCGTGCGCGCTCGGGCTCGCCGCACCCATTTCGATCCTCGTCTCGACCAGCCTGTCGGCGCGGCGGGGCATTTTGTTCAAGGAAGGCAGCGTCATGGAAGGATTGCCGCATGTCGACCGCATCCTGCTGGACAAGACGGGGACGCTGACGGAGGGCAAGCCGACGCTGCTGACGATCCGGGCGCCGGGCGGCCGCGGCGTTCCCGAAGCGGTCGCGCTTCGCGCCGCCGCTTCGCTTGAAGCGCACTCGAAGCATCCGCTCGCCCATGCGATCCGCGAGGCGGCGGCGCGCAGGCGTCTCCTCGTGCCCGAAGCGCGGATGGTGCGGGAGGAAGCGGGCAAGGGAATCGCCGGCACGATCGAAGGCAAGGAGGCGCTTCTCGGAAGCGTGGGGTGGCATCGTGCGCTGGGGACACGTCTGCCGCAGGAGGAGCTGCGCCTCCCCCATGGGGAAGGAGAATCCGTGCTGTACCTGGCGATCGATGGACAGTGGACCGGGACGTTCGTGCTGACGGACCGGCTGCGGCCGGCGTCCGCCGCTTCCGTGACCCAACTGAAGCGCTACGCTGAGGTGCTCATGGTGACGGGCGACGGGCAAGCCGCCGCCGACAAGATCGCCAAGGAAGCGGAGATCGAACACGTATTCGCGCAAATGCTGCCCGAAGACAAGCTCGGGCTCGTCCGCCGCCTCCAGGATCAAGGGCACCGCGTCGCCATGATCGGCGACGGCATCAACGACGCCGCGGCACTTGCCGCGGCGGACGTCGGCTTCGCCATGGATTCGGGGACGGAGGCGGCGATGGAAGCCGGGCATGTCGTCCTCTTGCGGGGCGAGTTGACGCGCGTCGCCGACGCGATCGATATTAGCCGGCGGACGATGCGCAACATCCGGCAAAACCTCGGATTTTCGCTCGGCTACAATGCGCTTGCGATCCCGTTCGCCGCCGCCGGATGGCTCGATCCGCGAACGGCTTGCCTGATGATGGCCCTCAGCTCGGTGCTGGTCGTATGCAATGCGCTGCGCCTTCAGCGGCTGCGCCCGGGACGGAGGGGCCGCGATGGCCGTATCGCCTGACTCGCTGCTGCTCGCCGCGCTGTCGGGCATCGCCGGCGCACCGCATTGCATCATTATGTGCGGGGGCATCGTTACATCGTTCGCCATGAACGCCCAGTCCACCCCGATGAAGCCGGTGCTCGTCTACAACGCCGGGCGTGTCGTTACCTACGCGCTCATCGGGGCGTTCATGGGCGGCGCCGGCTCCTTCCTGAATTATGCCGGGTCGCTCGTCGGGCTGCAGGGGATCGCGAGCTTGCTCGGCGGCTTGCTCATCCTTCTTTGGACGGCGACCCGATTCACGCTGCCCACGCATCGCTACAGTCCGCTGCGCATCCGCTTCGTCGCCGATCGGATGACGGCGCTCCGCAGCGGGCACGAGCTGGCGGGCGTTTTCGTCACCGGCCTGCTGCTCGGATTTTTGCCGTGCGGCCTGACATACGCGATGCAAATCAACGCGGCTGCCAGCGGGACGGTGCTGGGCGGCTTTCTCCTTCTGCTCGTCTTCGGCGTCTGCACGCTGCCCGCCATGGTCGTCACCGGCCTGGTCGCGGCCAAAATGCGCAAGGCATGGCGGCGCCGGCTCCGCACGGCCGGCACGGCGCTGGCCCTCGTCATGGGAATCCTCTCCGTCATGAAGGGGCTCAGCGCCAACGGATTTGTTCCGCCGGTTCATCCCTGGCTCTGGTAAAGCCGAATCCGGAGGGCCGCTCTTTCCATTCATTCCGTCTTGAACAGATGCGAGACCGTCGCCGTTCGACCGCCTTGATCGATCTTCAGCTCCGCTTTCCATTTGCCCCGCATCGGCAGCACGCCAACCGCCTCGTAGACGCCGGGCGCCGTCTCCGTGATTTGAGCGTAAAAGTCGCCGCAGTACATCTTCGGCATGAACATGACCATCTGCAACTTCGCATTCCGGATCGGCTGGCCCGAAGCGTCCTTCAGGACGACGGTGAACCGGTTTTCTCGCAGCACCTCGATCGGTCCGTCGGGCGACCGGATTTCGACGGTGATGCCGTCTTCGACGGCACGGGTGATCGAAGTAGCTTGGGCGTCGCCCTGGGAAAGGTAGAGGGCGCCGAGGACGATTGCAGCGAGGACCAGCAAACCAGCCAGGGCGGACTTGACAGCTTTGGGCATGGCACACCTCGTTGTAGTCGGATAGGGAGTTTTCCCCTCACCCACCCCTATGCGCGACGACTTGTTCGAGATGCATGACAATAAACGCAAACAAAAGGACCTCAAGTTCCACTAGTTGTGGTTGAGGTCCTTTTTCGAAGAAAATCGGTTTTGCGTGGGCTTAAGAGACAGTCCCATCTCCGGCCGCTTTGCGACAGCGGCTGCCGGTCTTACAGGGACTCACCGTTCAAGTAGTTGAAGAACGGCACGTCCACCCAAAAGTCTTTGTGCGTGATGACGGCGGCCGGATCGAGGCGGCGGAAGCCTTCGACCACTTCGGCGGACTTCTCCTTCAAGGAGAACGACTGCGCGTAGTAGCGGCCTCCGTCGATCTTGTTGTTGGTGATCAACCGGTACGAAGGAAGCTCGGTGAACGAGTAGTAGAGCGGCTGCCACCAGGAGCCGGCGATGAGGCCGGTCTGGTCTTCCTTGTTTTTCTTGGCGTAAGCGTGGACGACATCGTCGAAGCGCTTTTTGTCCGTCAAGTTGTCGAACTCGAACGCGATGTCGTATTCCTTGGCGTATTCGATATAATTGCCGTTCGCAATCTGGCGCACTTCATATTGGTCGGAGACGCCGGGTTCGCCCCATTCCTTCAAGTATACGAACGCGGACGTTTTCGGCTCGAACTGGACTTTGGCGTCGATGCCTTCGCTGCGGAGCAGGCCGATCAGTTGCAGCGCGTGCGTCAAGTCGGAATGGCCGTAAACGAGCGACAGCGAATCGACGAAGTTGGCGTCGTATCGCGCGTCCTTCAGGTTGTAGCCGGTGACGAGCGACTCTTCGAGCGCCGCATCGACGATCTTGCGAAGCTCGGGCGCCTGGATGATGTCCGATTGTTGATAGGCATCGTTCAGCTTGGCGTAGATATCGCTGTCGGACGCATAGCCGAGATAGTGCTTGTACAGACCTTTGACGGCGAGCGTCTGCCCGATCAGGACGGCGGATAGGTGGCGGGAGGCGGCCGCGTTCGGCTTGAGGTCCGCATAATACGCCGGCGGCAGCAAGCCGGTGTCGATTGCAGCGGCGAGCTCCTGGGCGGCTTGGGTGCCGAGCGTCGCAGGGTTCAGCTTAACCTTGGCCAGCGCTTGCTTCACTTTGGATGCGGGGTACGTATAGGCCAGCTCCTTGAGATCCGCCGCTTTCAAGGCGATCTGCACGGCGTTGATCGCGGACAACCGGTCCGAGGCGCGGACTGTGTCGGAGGTTAGGACGCCGAGGCGATAGAGCGCCTGCGCCGGGGCATAGTAAGGACTGGTCGCGGGCAGATCCTTGAAGACGACCGGTTCGCCTTCGGTCTTAGCGCCGAGCGCTTCGGCGAGGGCTGCCAGGAAATCGCCTTTGGCGACCGAAGCGGGGAGCGCTAGATTCAGCTTTTCCTTCAGAAACGCCTCGTACTCGGAAGCGGTCACCGCATGTGTGGCCGCAACGGCAGCAGCGGCGGGGGTAGACCAAGCGGTTGTTCCGGAAGCGGCTACGGTGACGGACAACAGGCCGGCGAGCAGCCATTTTCGGGAAACGGGGATAGGGAAGGTCATGGACAAAACTCCTTTTGACATGTAATCCATAAATTCCTACTTGATATGTATGAATTGAAGGTAATCCGATATTAGCACCGCTTCGGACCGCTGTCAATGCAAAGCTGCGACGCGCGCAAGCGCCGACGAACCGAATGGGAACATCCGTGTGGGAGGCACCGGATTTTCGTTTCGCCGCCCGGAAGAATCAAGTTTCAAGAATCCGAAAACCGGGTACATCCCCTTCATTGAAACGTTAATCGCCCATCTGCGTATATCCTACTAAGCATCTGATTTTCATTCTATTTATTCATGGAGGGACAATTCGTACAGTGGACCCGGAACCCGAACCTACCGCAAGTCAAATGAACGTTAGCAACACCTTGATCGGCATGCGCCCGTCGTCGTTCTCGAGAATCGTCGAGAGGGGGGTGCGCGCATGATCGCGATGAATCTCGTGCTCGTCTTCTTGCTCATCCTGTTGACCGCTTTTTTCGTCGCTACGGAGTTCGCCATTATCCGCATCCGGTCCAGCCGGGTCGATCAGCTCGTGTTGGAGAAACGGAAAAACGCCGTCGCCGTTCAGCGCGTCACGGCCAATCTCGACGGTTATCTGTCGGCCTGCCAGTTGGGGATCACGATCACCGCCCTCGGACTGGGGTGGCTCGGCGAGCCGACGGTCGAGAAGATATTGAATCCGTTGTTTCACGACTTGGGCATCTCGGAGAGCGTCGGACATCTTCTCTCCTTTCTCATCGCATTCGCCCTGATCACGTATTTGCACGTGGTGCTCGGCGAACTGGCGCCGAAGACGCTGGCAATCCGCAAGGCGGAGCAGATCTCGCTGCTCACGGCTCCCCTCATCGTCGGATTCTACAAGATCATGTATCCGTTCATTTGGCTGCTTAACGGATCGGCCAACCAACTCGTCCGCTTGTTCGGCATGAAGCCGGCCGGCGAGCATGAGGAGGCCCACTCCGAAGAGGAGATCCGCATCATTCTCTCCGAGAGCTACGAGAGCGGCAAGATCAACCGGACGGAATACGGCTACGTGAACCGGATTTTCCAGTTCGACCAGCTGCTCGCCCGCGAGATCATGATTCCCCGCACCGACATGGTGTGTCTGTACGCGGGTCGCTCCCTCGAGGAGAATATGGCGGTCATCAAAAAGGAACAATATACCCGTTTTATGGTCGCCAAAGAGAGCAAAGACGATATTATCGGCTTCGTGAACACGAAGCAGTTTTTCCTGAACTACGACAACAATCCGAATTTCGACTTCCGCTCGCTGCTGCAGCCGGTGCTGTCGGTGCCGGACGTCATGCCGGTCAAAGACCTGCTTCTGCGGATGCAGCGGGAACGCAAGCATATCGCCCTGCTTCTGGACGAATACGGCGGAACGGCGGGGCTTGTCACGATCGAAGACATCCTCGAGGAGATCGTCGGCGAGATCCGCGACGAATTCGACGGCGACGAAGTCAAGCCGATCGAGCGCATCGGCGAAGACCGGTACCTGATCGACGGCAAATCGCTTTTGGACGACGTCGGCGAACTGTTCGGCGTGACGCTTCCCGGCGAAGACGTGAGCACGATCGGGGGGTGGCTGTACAGCCAGCAGCCCGAGCTGCCGCGAGGCGCATCCTGGACGTACGATGGCTTGGTGTTCACGGTTCGGGAAAAGGACCGCAACCGGATTCGCAGGCTCGAGATCGCCCGTGAGGGAGAGCCGGCGTCCCATCTTCGTCTGGTGGATCAAACTTCGGATTAATCTTCAGCCCCGCCGCCCTCCGCGCGCGGGGCTTTTTGGGCGAGCAAAAGAAGGACGGTTCGAAGGTCGGGAGCCGCGAATGAAAATCGCGCACGCGTACGGTTGTGCCGAAAAGCTTGAACTCGGACCGGCGAACGGCTACGCTTAATAGCGAGACCGGACGGGGAGCGCCCCGTCCGGCCAGCGCCCACGAAAGGACGAGGCACCATGCGAACCTACAAGGACGGCGCCGTCGCCGTCTTTCGGAGCGAGATTTACCAGACGAACGCGATCGTCGTGTGCACGGAGGATCTCGTGCTCGTGGTGGATCCGGGCTATTTGCCTTCGGAAGTCCAGGCGGTCCGCGAGTATGTGGACCAAGTGAAGGAACACCGGCCGGTGTTCGCGTTCTACACCCACTCGGACTACGACCATATCGCCGGTTATGGCGCCTTTGCGGACGAGGTGACCGTCGCGAGCCAAGCTTTCGCGGAGACGACAGATCCGCGTGCTGCGGTCGAGGAGATCGAACGGCACGACGACGCGTTCTATATCGAAAGGCCTTACGCGCACGCGTACCCCAAAGCGGACTATATCGTGCGCAAGGAAGGGGAAGCGATCGGCGCCGGCCGCACGACGCTGACGTTTTACCGCGCGCCCGGGCACCATCCCGACGGCCTGATGTGCATCGTTGAGCCTCTCGGCTTGCTTATCCCGGGCGACTTCTTGTCCGATGTGGAATTTCCGTTCGTCTACGACTCGTTCGCGAACTACCGGTCCACGCTGGCTTCTTTCGAACGAGTTGTCGAAGGCCGCGAAGGGCTGCTGCTTTTGCCGAGCCATGGCACGCCTACGGACGATCCGGCCGACATCCGGCTGCGGCTCGCCGAGTCCGTGCGCTATCTCGACCTGGTCGAACGGCAGGGGGATTCGGCGGACGAGACGGCGTTCGAGGCTTACATGGCCCGCAACGGCTATGCGTTCAAGAGAGGGCTCCGGGAACGTCACGCCGACAACCGGCGGAAATGGCGGGAGGAACGTCAAGCGGGGCAATCCGACCGTTGACGCGTCGAAGATTCCCAGCAGCACGCGGACAAGACCGCTCTATTCGCCGGTCAGGCGGACGGGGCGGTCTTGTTTGCGGCGCGCAAAGCGTGTGAAAGCATTGCGCCCTGCCGTGATAACGGTTACGCTGGGAAAGTCAGGAAGAATACGGGAGGAGGAACGCGCAGATGACGACATGGGCGTGGGACGAGCGGATCGACTATCTGCGGCGGACGCGAGGGCTCTACTACAATGACGACTATTTGCAATTTCTGGTCGAGCGTGTATGGCTGCTGGATCGGCCCGTAAACCTGATCGATTACGGCTGCGGATACGGCTACATGGGACTGAAGCTGCTCGAGCTTCTTCCGACCGGGTCCACCTATACGGGCGTCGACAGAGGCGAGCGGCTGATCGAGGAGGCGAAGCGGATCTACGCCGAGCTGCCTTACGAGACACGGTTCGTTTGCGCGGATATCCGGACTTGGAAGGCGGAGTCCGTTTACGACGTGGCGCTCTGCCATGCGGTGCTGCTGCACCTGGAAGATCCGAAGGCGACCTTGCGGTCCATGATCGAGCGCGTGAAGCCGGGGGGCAAAGTCCTCGTCTTCGAACCGCACTGGATTTCGAGCATGGCAAACCAGTGGCTGGAGGGGACCTCGATGCCGGATGTCGTCCCGCTCGGCATACTTCAGAAGCTGTTCGAACGCGACGCGGAACGGACGGGCCGGGACGGCAATGTCGGGTTGAAGGCGCCCGCTTATTTGGCCGAGCTGGGGCTGGTCGGCGTAGATTGCCGGGTGAGCGACAAAGTCAATTTCGTCCTGCCCCAGTCCCCAGACGAGGCGCTAACGGACGCGCTTCGCGAAGAAGGGATCGGCGGAGCCCCCGGGGATCGCAGCGAGCTGATCGCGGGGTTGACGGCGCGGGGGCTGACGACGGAGGAAGCGGAGGCGCAATACGAGGCGGAGGCGGCTTACGCCTCGTCGTTCGACGGGTTCGCTAACGGCCGAAGCTTCGTCTATGCGCCGACGATGAAGATTACATACGGAACGGTACCGTAAACGGGGGAGAAGCCGGTTCCAAGGGGAGGATACATCTAGATGGAAGCTTTGGCCGTGAATCGCACGCTGGCCGGCCATGGCATCGGCGCGCGTTTGTTTCGATGGGCCGAGGAGCGGATCGCCGCGGAGGGCAAACGACTGGTCCGGCTGGACTGCATGGCGGATAACCCGAGGCTCAATCGATACTACGAAGATCAGGCCTACCGGTACGTCCGCGTCAAGCGGTGGGACGACTGGGGCGCCAGCTTGTACGAGAAGGAGGCGAACCCGCCGGGATGACGAGCCTGCATTACGACCGGCTTAGGTCGCTGACCGCGGAGGAAAGGCGTTCGCTCGGATGCTACGGCTATATTTCGCACGAAGCATGGCGGATACGGCGTGAGGCGAGCGACGGCGCGATCCGGTTCCGACTGGACCGGGAGCGGCTCGAAACGCCTTTCCAAAAAACGTATGAAGACGAAGAAGCGGAAGAAATGAACCGGCGGCTTGCGCTGGGCTACAGCGTTGGGGCTTACGACGCCGATCGTCTCGTGGGCATGCTCGTCGCGGAGCCGCAGGCGTGGAACCGGACGCTGCAGATCATGGATTTCCAAGTGGCCGACTCGTACCGGCAGCGGGGCATCGGCGGAGGTTTGCTCGCCGAAGCCGTCCGGCTTGCCCGGGCAGGCGGCTTCCGGGCGATCGGAGCGGAGACCCAGCATACGAACGGTCCCGCCGTCAACTTCTATATGTCCCGCGGCTTCGCGCTGGACGGGTTCGATTTGTCGTTGTACGACGGTCTCGATGAAGCGGCGCTGATCTTCCGGCTGCACCTCGAGCCGAGCGGGCTCGGCCCGACGGGCACGGACGAACCGCCCGGTTCGGACTAATCCCGCCAAGGGAAGGAGAGAAAGCATTGGAACTTCGCATTACGCCATTGTCCCCGGAGGAATCCTATCCGTACGAGCTGCTGCTCCTGGCGGATCCTTCGCGGCCGATGATCGACGACTACCTGCCTAGAGGCTGGTGCCACGTCGCCCGGCTCGGAGACGAGATTGTAGGTCAATTCGTCCTGATCCCCACGCACCCCCGCACGCTCGAGATCGTGAGCCTCGCGGTCGCCGAAGCGCACCAGGGCCGGGGCATCGGCAAGGCGCTTGTCCTCGCCGCGATCGCGGAGGCGGGAAGGCGCAAGGCGGCCGCCGTGGAGATCGGGACGGGGAGCACCGGGTGGCTGCAGCTGATGTTGTATCAGAAATGCGGCTTCCGGGTCGTTGGCGTCGATCCGGACTTTTTCGTTCGCCATTACGAAGAACCGATTTACGAAAACGGCATGCGGCTGCGGGATATGGTGCGCCTGCGTCTCGCGCTCGAGTAGGCGCTGGCCTGGGCCGTAAGCGAAACGATGTCGGCGGCCGTCCCGGATCCGGTTCGGTCGCCTTTGATTTCCGAAGGAGGCTTGTGATGTCCAGCTTTCGCGTCTTTCTTACCTTCGTCAGGCCGTACTGGAAGCTTGTGCTCGTCACCGTCGTCATCGGAATGATCAAGTTCGGCATCCCCCTGACGATGCCGGTGCTGATGAAGTACGTGGTCGACGATCTGCTGCTCGCCCCGCTGCCGGCGGCGGTCAAGACGGAACGGCTCGTCTACGCAATGCTTGCCGCGTTCGCGCTGTTCACCGTCGTGCGGGCGCCGGTCGAGTATTACCGCCAATATTTCGCGCAGCTGACGACCAGCCGCATTCTGTATGACATGCGCAACAAGCTGTACGCACATATTCAGAAACTCAGCCTGCGATACTATCATAATCATAAAACGGGCGAAGTCATCTCCCGGATGATCAACGACGCCGAAGCGACCAAGAGCATCGTGGAGACGGGAATGATGAACGTCTGGCTCGACTTGTTCACGCTGACGATCGCGATGGGGTTCATGTTCTATATGGACGTGGAACTGACGCTGGTCGCCATCGCCGTGCTGCCGTTCTACGCGCTGTCGGTGAAGCGGATGTACCGGAAGCTCAAAGCGTTCGCCAAGTCGCGGTCCCAGGCGCTGGCGGAGATGCAGGGCTTCGTGTTCGAGCGGGTGAACGGCATGCCGGTCATCAAAAGCTTCACGCTCGAGCGGACGGAGATGGACAACTTCGACCGCCGCAACCGGAACTTCCTCCAGCGCGCGCTGTCGCTGACGCGATGGAACGCGCTCACGAACGCGATCATCAACACGCTGACGGACCTGTCGCCGCTCCTCGTTCTTCTGTACGGCGGCTATCAGGTCATTCACGGCCGACTGACGATGGGCGCGTTCATGGCGTTCTTCGCCTATCTGGACCGGCTGTTCACCCCGCTGCGGCGCATCGTCAATTCTTCGACGGAGCTGACGCAGGCGAGCGCTTCGCTCGAACGCGTCGTCGAGCTGATGCGGGAGCCGTACGACATCCAGGACGCGCCGGGCGCCATGCCGGTCCGGGGCGACGTGCTCGGCGGGATCGAGTTCGATCGGGTCCACTTCCGCTACGATACGTCCGACCGCTGGGTGCTGAACGATTTGAGCCTGACCATCCGGCCGGGGCAGACGATCGCCCTGGTCGGCATGAGCGGGGGAGGCAAGTCGTCCCTCATCAGCCTGATCCCGCGCTTTTACGACGTGCAGGAAGGCGCTATCCGGCTCGACGGCCGCGACATCCGTTCGCTCACGCTGCACAGTCTGCGCAGTCAGATCGGCATGGTACTGCAGGACAACATCTTGTTCAGCGGCAGCGTCAGGGACAATATCCTGTTCGGCAATCCTTCCGCATCGGACGAGGAGATCGAGCGCGCGGCTAAGGCGGCGAACGCTCACGACTTCATCGAACGTTTGCCCGGCGGGTATGCGACGGAAATCGGGGAGCGCGGCGTCAAGCTGTCCGGCGGGCAAAAGCAGCGGATCGCGATCGCGCGGGTATTTCTCAAAAATCCCCGCATTCTGATCCTGGACGAAGCAACCTCGGCGCTGGATCTGGAGTCCGAGCACCTGATCCAGGAATCGCTGGAGCAGCTGGCCAAAGACCGGACGACGCTCATCGTCGCCCACCGGCTCTCCACGATCACGCATGCGGATCAGATCGTCATGATCGAAGACGGGCGGATCGTCGAGCAGGGCACCCACGAGGCGCTCATGCGCCGGGACGGCGCTTACGCACGGCTGTTCAACGTCCAGCACCTGGGCGGCGCTCCGGCGCATCAGACGTAGCGGGGGGCGTCGCGGCAGTTTTTCCGCGGTGGGGAGTTCCCGTTTTATGGAAAGGTCATCTTTTCTTAAGCTTTAATTAAACAATTCTTACAGGCCTCTTTAGTACTCAAGGTTAATCTGGGAACAGATAGCCGAACGTACAAGGAGGCCTTTTCGATGCCGATGAAAACAAAGCTGTTCGTCCTCTACGGCGGCAAGTCCGTCGAACACGACATTTCGCTCAAGACGGCGCTGACCGTTCTCCAGTCGATCGATCGCGACCGATTCGACGTTTATCCGATTTACATCACGAGGGAAGGAATCTGGTGCCATCGCGGCAGGCTCGTCGAGCATGTTCGCGGCATCCCCGACTTGATCCTCCCGGTCGATCCCGATCTGGCCAACCCGGCGCGCTCGCTCGGAACGCTCTCGGCCAAGCTGTTCGGCGCCGGGGGCAAGCAGGTGGCGCTGCCGCTGCTGCACGGCTCGAACGGAGAGGACGGCACGGTGCAGGGGCTATTGGAGCTGCTCGACGTCCCTTACGTCGGCAACGGTGTACTGTCCTCCGCCCTGGCGTTGGACAAGGCCGCGGCCAAAGCGGTGATCGCCCATGCCGGCATTCCCCAGGCGGAGTACCTGGCGCTACGGCAAACGGATTGGCTGGAGGCGGGCGAGGAAGCGATCCGCCGCATCGAGGAGACGCTGGGCTATCCGTGCTACGTCAAGCCCGCCTCGCTGGGCTCGAGCATCGGGATCAGCCGCTGCGAAGATCGGGCCCGGCTCAAAGCGGCCATCTCGGAGGCGTACCGGTACGACCGCAAAATCGTCGTGGAGCGCGAGATCGCGGGACGGGAGATCCAAGTCGCCGTCCGGGGCAACGAGCGGGCGCAGGCGTCCGTTCCCGGCGAGTTTATCCACGAGCAGGCGTTTTTCGATTATCACGAGAAGTACGAGGCCGGGCGCCTGGTCATGTCCATCCCGGCAGAGCTGCCTGAGGAGACGGCCGCAGCCGTCCGGGAGCAGGCGATCCGGGCGTACGAGGCGCTTGGCTGCGCAGGCCTCGCCCGCGTCGACTTCTTCCTAGACCAGACGGGCCGCCTCTACTTGAACGAAATCAATACGCTTCCCGGTTTCACGGCTTTCAGCATGTATCCGATCATGTGGGAGCGCACGGACGGCACCCGATACGCTGCGCTCATCGAGCTGCTGATCGATTACGCCTTTACCCGTCATGCGGACAAGCAGTCTATTCACTATGACAAGGAGGCCGTCCGATGATCCGACGCACCTTAAGCCAAATCGCTGCCATGCTGAAGCTGCAGGAGCCGCTCAATGGGGAAGCGATGGAGTGCGGGATTCAAGGGGTATCCATCGATACCCGCACGCTCCAGCCGGGACAGCTCTACATCCCGATCGTAGGCGATCGGTTCGACGGCCACGCGTTCGCGGATGACGCGATCGCTCGCGGAGCCGCGGCTGTCCTATGGAATCGGGAGACGCCGAACCCGCCGACCGACCGGATACCGGTGCTGCAGGTCGACGACACGCTCTCCGCCATTCAACTGCTGGCGATGTCCTATCGGGCGGAGCTGCGCGCAAAGGTGATCGCCGTCACGGGCAGCAACGGCAAGACGTCGACCAAGGACATGCTGGCGGGGGTGCTCGGCGAGCGCTACGCGACGCAGAAGACGATCGGCAATCTGAACAACCACCTGGGCGTACCGCTGACGCTGCTGTCACTCGCGGAAGAGACGGAAATGGCGGTCGTGGAGATGGGCATGTCCGGACTCGGCGAGATCGGTCTCTTGTCCGCGATCGCCATGCCGGACGCGGCGATCGTCACGAACATCGGCGACGCGCATCTCGGCGATCTGGGCAGCAAAGAGCGGATATTGCAAGCCAAGCTGGAAATCGTGCAGGGGCTGCGGGAAGGAGGCTTGCTCCTCTACAACGGTGACGACCCGCTGCTGTCCGCCGCGCTGGACCGCCGCGAAGGGCCGTTCGAAAAAGTCACGTTCGGGCTGACGCGGCGCAACGACTACTATCCGCTGTCCTACGCCCTCTACGCGAGCGGCACGACGTTCGCGCTGGACGACGGCGACGATCTGACGACGCTCTCGATTCCGGCTGTCGGCCGCCATCAGCTCGAAAACGCGATGGCGGCGGTGGCGGCGGCCGTGCGCGTCGGGACGATGGACCTCGGCCGCATCAAAGCCGGATTCGAACGCGTGACCTTGACGGGCATGCGCAACGAATTGACGCGAATCGGCTCGATGCTCGTCCTGAACGACACGTACAAGTCCAATCCCTCGAGCGCCAAGGCATCCCTCGACACCCTCGCGGCGATCGCCGGCGACCGGCCGAAAATCGCCGTTCTCGGCGACATGCAGGATTTGGGGGAGGAAGCGGCCGCCCTCCACCGGGAGATCGGGGCGTACGCGGCGGAGCGGGCGGATTATCTTCTCGCCTACGGACCGCTCTCCGCGCATATGGCCGAGGCCGCGGGGGTGTCGATGCCCGCCGAACATGTGCTGCACGAAACGGACAAGACGCGGCTGATCGACCGTCTCGTCCCCATCCTGCGGCCGGACGCGGTCGTCCTCGTGAAAGCTTCGCGCGAGATGAAGCTCGAGGAAGTCGTGGACGCGCTGGCGGAAGGGCGGCCGCAGCCATGAGGACGCCGGCGCTGCAGCGGGCGGAACCTCGCCGCGATACGCGGGCGGAGGTCGATCGGGAGGCGATCCGAAGCAACGTGCGGACGATCCGCGCCGCGATCCCGGCTTCCGCCGCGTTCATGGCCGTCGTCAAGGCGGACGGCTATGGGCACGGCGCGATCGCCGCAGCCGAAGCGGGGCTGGCCGGCGGCGCGGACAGTCTGGCGGTCGCCTTCCTGAGCGAGGCGCTGCAGCTGAGACGCGGCGGCATCCGCGCGCCGATCCTCGTCCTGACGCCGATCCCCCCGGGGGAAGCGCCGATCGCGGCGGAATGGGATGTGATGTTGACCGTCGCTTCGGCTGCATGGATGGCGGAAGCGCGGTCGTTCAAAAATCCCTACTCTCCCGCGAAGATCAAGGTGCACGTAAAACTGGACACCGGCCTCGGACGGCTCGGCCTTCGCGAGCGCGGCGAGTGGGAGGCGCTCGTTCCCTTGCTCGCGGCGCGGGACGTCTCGGTAGAGGGGGCGTACACGCATCTGGCGACGGCGGGCGGCAAGGATACGGCGTATGTGGAAACGCAAATCCGCCGGTTCCGCGAGATGACGGGCTGGATCGAAGCGTCGGGCATCCGGCCGCGCCGCTACCACTGCGCCGGCAGCGCAGCGGCGCTGCGGTTTCCGGAGCTGGCGATGGATATGGTCCGCTTCGGCGCGGCGATGTACGGCTTTTGCGACCCGCGCTGGATGCCGCCCGGGGGGCTGCGGCCGGCGCTCCGACTGACGAGCCGGCTCGTACAGGCGAAGTACGTAGCGAAAGGCGAGCGCATCGGCTACGACAACGGCTACGCGATGGACGAATCGGGATGGATCGGCACGGTGCCGATCGGATATGCGGACGGCTGGGGCCAGGGGCTGCAAGGCGCGGACGTGCTGATCGAAGGCAACCGGTGCCCGATCGTCGGCCGCATCGGCATGGACCAGCTGATGGTCCGGCTGCCGCGCGACTGTCCGGCCGGGACGACCGTGACTTTGATCGGCGAGGAGGCCGGCGACTGCATTACGTGCGCCGAGCTGGCGGATCGGATCGGGAGCGTGCCGCAAGAAATCTCGACCGCGCTCGCGACTCGCGTGGAACGGATGTACAAATAATCGGTAGATGCATATTGCGCGAGGGCCGACGGCGAAAGCCGGACGGCCTTTTTGGCCGTGTGCGCGGGGAGGGGCATTCCGAAAAAAATTTTTTTACAAGGTGAAAAATTACCGTCGTCTTGCGACTCGCTATAATAAATTAGTGCGTACATTCAAGGCTCTTTTGACGTTGGAATCCATTATGGTCTGGCTTACTTGAGTTTCATACCAATTCCCCGAATTATTTCATCGAAATATCGACCGACTTTTGCCCTTAATTCCATTTCTATCGAAGCTCCAAGCGCATCCGCGACAGCCCAAACCTGAGTATGCGAAACTCTTAAATTCAATACCCGAAGCCGCCGGAACCACTGTCCGGTCCCCCAACTCGATAAATACATCCGTCGTTCTGGAAAGATGGCTTGTTCACGCTGACATACGGTCATCATGGAATCTAGCAATTCTGTGATGACGTTCTCCACATGTTCCTTCAGCAAATACTCCTCGCAGTCAATGGAAGATATTTAATAATATCAATGAGCAGAGCTCCCTCTGCAGTTTGATTGTTTCTATCTTCTCGCTCTCGTCCCAAAGTTCTATCATTGCAATTCCGTTGGAGCGGAAAATATCGGTCAGCTCGAGCTTTTTGACCATTCTTACCGGCTAGGGTTTCCAGTTTATGCTGAGCGCCGGGCAATACTAGTGAAATGTCGGTAGGCAGTAAGCGCCTCTGTACACGCATTGCCCTACGGGATATGAGAGACGACTTTGTATGTAGCCCAATTTTCATAACAAATGGTTTATAACTTAGACCTCTGGTGAGACACCTGCATATAATAATCTATCTTCAAAGAGTTGACCTTATAAAGAAGTTTAGGATTGGAAGATATGTTCTTGTCACAAGCAAATATGCCTATACGCCTACGATAACATTGCTACGTGAGGGACACGATTAACTTATTGCTATCCTCGATTACAATGGAAGAACTGGGACTCAGCCATATTCTTAACGTGGGGGTGAAAAGCTTCCAAGTTTTCATCTTGTAGGCCCCCATGCATTCTCATGAGTCTCTATCGCTTCACTTGCGCTAGCCTGGCATATAATTTTAATAAGGTTATTTTAAGGATGCTTTGTTATGTCCAGTCCAAAATGGATCGGTTCACATTCTACATTAATTTTCTGCAAAGGGGTGACATATAAAAATGATTGTAAATGTTAATGTTTTCAACTTTAATGATATTACAACTGCATTACCGAGCGCAGTAGACGGAGATGTATTCAATTTTTTTATACAAAACGACATCGATTTCAGCAGTGTTGTTACGATACCAAGAAATATCACAATTAACCTGATAAATAGCAGCGGCAATAGTAATGTTACACTAGCGATTACAAATGGAGGAAGCTTCCGTCACTTTTCAACGTTAACAAACGGCAGTTTAACCGGGGTGTTGATGACCGTAGGTGTTGGTATCATCCTTGATGGCGGAGGAACGGGCGGCGGCATTTTAATTTTCGGCTCCGGTTGTTCCCTAACGCTTGACGGCAGCACAATTACCAATTGCCGGAGCAGTGGCAACGGTGGCGGCCTCCTGGTTCAGGGCAATATCAGTAGAAGCAGTCTGATCATGAACGCCGCACTCATAGAAAACTGTTTTGCCGGTAGTGGTGCCGGAGTCTTTGGCGCTGGCTGTGACATCGAGATGAACGGTGGGGAAATAACAGGCAACCATGCGAACAACAGTGGCGGCGGTATTACCACAATAGCGGGAGGGACCAGGCTCGGTTCCACCCTTACCATTAACGGAGGGAAAATCAGCGCTAATTCTACCGTGCTGGCTTTCGGTGACGCAGGCGGTATTAACGCGTTTGACACCATCGTTACCATTCAAAACAGTGAAATAAGCAACAATACGGCCGATGGCAATGGTGGCGGCATCTTTTCAATGCCTCAAGTTCTGGGCAGCAATGCAAATGCGCTTATTATCATGAACAGCACAATAAGTGGCAACGTTATAAGAAATTTCGGCGGAGGTATTAGGGTACTGGGTGTTCTAGGCGAATTTGTAATCACAAACAGCCTGATAACTGGAAATTCAGCAGTCAGTACTATAGCCGGCTCAAATCAAGGCGGTGGCATTTACTTCTCCAGTGGTTCAAGTCTTACCCTGAGCGACGGCCAGGTGACCGGAAACACGGCGGGAGCAGGGGGCGGCGGGATTTTTGTAAATGATGGCTCTATCCTTGTCCTTACAGGTATCGCTGAGGTAAGCGGAAACCAGGCGGGCCTTGAAGGTGGCGGCATTGATGCATTTTCCGGCTCTTCCGTTACCATCGAAGGAAACGCAAGAGTTATCAATAACCACGCAAACAGCAACGGGGATCCCCAAAATGCTTCCCGTGGCGGCGGAGGGGTTGCGCTTTTTGCGTCGAACCTTACGGTAAGAGAGAATGCGACCATCAGCGGTAACACAGCCTTAAGCTTTGGCGGCGGTATTTGGACTTTTCCGCAATTCACCCCCATCTCTACCGTTACTATTGAGGGTGGAACGATTGAAGGAAATTCAGCGAATTTTGGCGGTGCCATCTCCATGGGCGAAGTTCCAGGATTCACACCTACCTTAACGATAACCGGCGGCACAATTACTAGTAACATCGCATTCAAGGACGGCGGCGCCATCATCGCCAAAGGATCGCTCGTTTCGATTGCCGACGCTGAAATAATATATAATACCGCGGGTGGGGACGGCGGAGGTATATTTACGGATACGCCCGCCAATGTAACGGTATTTGCCTCCGCTATATTCAGAGGAAACACCGCGCAGAGATTATTGGCTTTTCTAACTATTCTTAACAATTACGACATTGGTAGCGGGGTGAACTAAAACAGCGGCGGTACCTCCGAAAGCAGCGTCATTAACGCGTATTCGAATGGTACCGCCCTGTTTACGAAACCTTGCCTAATGTTAATTAGTCTACCTTCATTCTCTTTTGTTCAAGAAAAACACAAAACGGAATGGCAGCATTGTGTTTTATATGTAATCAAAGGATATCTTTAGTCATCCCTGACTAAGGCCATTAATTTGGTCTCAATCTCTTCACTTGGTTGAACGTGGCTTGTATATATGCTTTAATTTCCTGTAATAATAGTTAATCAAGACATGAAGTGTTGCTATCACCAAAGTCTGTTGGTTTTATCCGACGGATCTTTTTGAGTTCTGACTGACAAGCAATATAACATTAAAGCTAGTTAAAAAGACCAACGAGATCATTCCAACGCTGGGTGGGTCGATGGAGCTTTATGAAGAGAGAATTCGAAACGATTGGCGATCTTTTAAGAAATTAAAATATCGGTAGACATGGTTAATTTTCCTCATGTCTACCGATATTTCATTTCATTGGATGGCAACAAGCTTAATCGGTGCCTAATTTATCCTCGTGTTTTGTACCGGATCTGCCTGGACTACAACTCCGGCACAACATGATTATCCAACTTCACTCTTCCTCTTCCGCGATCACAAGCACAGACGCACTTGCTCGTCTGGTTGGTCCATTATCCGAGGAGAACGTCACCGGACTGGTGATGACGGTGGTTTGCTGCACGTTCGGGAGGACGAAAGGCACTCGAATGATTTCGCTTGCACCGACTTCGAAGCGGGCGATGCGCAACTGGATGCCCAGCAATGGGGCAGTTAGTTGCGCGTTAATGAGTGCGACGTTGCCCGTATTTCGCACTTGGATCGTGAAGAAGACCGTTTCTCCTGGCCGTCCTTGGGGCCGGTTTACGGTTTCGGTAAGTTCGGCATCCGGTAGCGATGCCGTTCGGATGGAGACAGTCTCCTGCTGCTGCGGTGTCTGGTCAGAAAAGATGGTGACGGTGTTCAGGAATACCGTCTCACCGATCGTCCCCGCCGGAATCGTAAACGGCAGCGTAAACACGCGCTGTTTCCTGGGCGCAAGCGACGGGATCACGGTCCGGAAACCGACGAGCGAATCGGTAACGCGGACGTTCGTGATCGTCCGGTTGGTGACATTCGTAATGGTGATCGTCTTGGTGACCGTTTCTCCCGGATTCGCTGTTGATGGAGTCGCCTGAACTGTTAATTCCGGCAAGCCTATGGGTTCGGCGACCGTGATGCGCGCTTCGCTTTGCACCGGCAAGGAGCCCGGAGGCTGTTCCGGCCACGTGACGATCACGCGGTTCGCGATGACGGTTCCGTTCACGGCCGCAGCGGGGATGGTGAACGAAAATGTCACCACTACCGTCTCGCCCGGGGCGATCACCGTTATCGTCTCCACCGTGCCGGTGAGCGAATCCCGAACGACCACATTCGTCGCCGGATTGCTGCCGGTGTTCGTCACTTGGACCGTATAATGTACGGTCTCGCCTGGCGCTGCTTCATTGCGGTCCGGAAGCTTCTGCGCTGCCAGCGTCGTCTCCGCGCCTGGCACCGACCGCACGACGATTTCTGCCGTTGCCTCCTGCAGCGGCGTTTGGTCGGACGAGGCGGTGAACGTGTTCGTAATGATGCTGCCGTTCGCCGCTCCCGCCGGTACCGTGAACGATCCCGTCCGGGTAATCGTCCCGTTCGCGGGGAGGAGCGGCACCGTCTCGCTGATGCCGAGCAGCGGATCGCTCAGCACGATATTCGTCTGGGCGGCGGCAAGCAGGTTCGTCACCGTCAGCGTAAACGTAACCGTCTCGCCCGGCGCGGCGAACGTCCGGCTGGGCTGCTTGCTCAGTGCGAGCCCTTCGCCCGTTACGGTTACGGTTGATTCAATCTCTTGCGTGCCGGCCTCCGCCGAAGTAACGGTTAGCAGGTTGACGATATCGGACCCGATCGGTGTTTCCTGCGGTACAGTGAAAGGGATCACCAGCTCGACGGTCTCCCCGACCGCAAGCGCTGCAATCGTCTGCTTCAGCCCAAGCAGCGGGTCGGTAACGTGGATATTGGTTAGCGGCACGTTGCCGATATTAGAGAGCGTGACCGTGTAGGTGAAGGTCTGCCCCGGCGTGACCGTCGTCGATGAAGGCGTCTTGCTCACCCCGAGCAGCGGTCGGGCGGACACCGTGAATTCAGCACTGGCGGATTCAGGCGCTGTCTCATTGCTGGCCGCCGTTACCGTATTGAGGAACGTCTGCGGCGGCGTCTCCAGCGGCACGAGGAACGGGATATGCAGCAATTCCGTCTGCCCGACTGCAAGCAGCGGAATGATGGTGCTGAATCCGGTCAGGTCGTCTGTGACGGCAATGTTCGTTAACGCTGTATTTCCGCTATTGGAGAGCGTAAGTGTGAACGTGACCGTTTCTCCCGGGGGCACGACGGTACGGTCTGCGGTTTTGGTCAGAGTGAGTCGCGGAGCGGCGAGCACATCAACAACCGTTCCAACGGTCTCGGGCTCGGGCAGGTTGTTAGCGGTAATGATCACCGTATTCGCAATCGTCACCCCAGCCAGCGCGTCAGGCGGAATGACAAACGGCCAATCGATCGTGACGCTTGCTCCGACGGGGATGTTGCCGACTCTTTCATCCAGCCCGATCAGCGGATCGGTAATCTGGACGTTGATCAAGTCGACATTGCCCTCGTTTACGAGCGTGATCGTGAACACGACGGTCTCTCCCGGCGCCGCGGCAGGCGGGTTTACGGTCTTGAAGGCCAGCAGCATTGGCGTTTCCGTCACGAAGATATCCGACTTCGCGATTTGCGGCTCAGGAATTTGATCGGAAGTTACGGTCACGACATTCGTAATGAATCCCGGCGGCGTTCCGGGAGGAACGGTGAAGAGAACCTCAAAAATTTGGACCGCAAATGCAGGCAGCTCAGGGATCACCGTGAAAAAGCCCAGCAGCGGATCTTCAATTCTTACATTCGTGAGCGTCACGGTGCTTGGGTTGGACACTTCGATAAAGAAGGTCACCGTTTCCCCTGGACGTACTTCAAACCGGTCCGAGAACTTTAGCAAGGATACCTCTGCAATGGCTCCGATCTTCGTCACGAAGACATCGCCGCCTCCAGCCAAAGCGGGCTGGAACGCCCCGGGGGTGACCGGAAAATTAGCGGAAGCGGTTTGCCCCGTCAGATAGGCGCTGCCGGAACCGTCGACCGCGATGCCAAAAGCGGTGTCGCTCGAACTGCCGCCAAGGAAGGTGGAAAAGACAAGCGCGGAGCCGGTAGCGTCCAACTGGGTCAGGTAAGCGTCCACCCCCCCGGCTAATGTAGGCTGAATGGCGTCGGGCGTGACCGGAAAATTGTCGGAATTGGTGCCCCCGTCACATAAGCGATACCGTCGTGGACCGCGATTCCTGTACCGTTATCACTCCCGCTTCCGCCAAGGAAGGTAGAATACACAAGCTGGGTACCGTTGGCATCCAATTTGGTCACAAAAGCGTCCGAAACTCCGCCGAACGCAGGCTGAAACGCGCCCGGAGTGACCGGAAAATCAGTCGAAGAGGTAGCCCCCGCCACATAGGCGTTGCCTGACCCGTCGATGGCGATGCCATTACCGGCATCGCTCCCGCTTCCCCCAAGGTAGGTGGAATAGACAAGAGCAGTGCCACCTTCATTCAATTTGGTCACGAAAGCGTCAAAAGATCCGGCAAGCGTGATCTGAAACGCCCCGGGAGTGGTCGGGAAATTAGCGGACAAGGTATCCCCCGTCACGAAGGCGTTGCCGGAGACGTCGATCGCGATTCCAAGACCTTCATCAATACTGCTGCCGCCAAGGTAGGTGGAATATAAGAGCCCGGAGCCGGCGGCGTTCAATTTAGTCACGAAAACGTCCGAAGATCCGGCAAGCGTGCTCTGAAACACCCCGGACGTAACGGGAAAATTGGAGGAACTGGTTGACCCTGTCACGTAGGCGTTGCCCGCCCCGTCAACCGTGATGGCATTGCCGTTGTCCACGGAACTGCCGCCAAGGTAAGTGGAATAGACTAGCGCGGTGCCGTCGAAATTCAATTTGGTTACGAAACCATCACGATTTCCGCCAATCGTGGTCTGAAACGCACCAGGAGTAACTGGGAAATCAGAGGAAATAGTTTGCCCCGTTACATAGGCGAGGCCTGCCCCGTCGACCGCGATGCCCATGCCGAGATCAAGACTGGTGCCGCCAAGGTAGGTGGAAAACACAAGCGCGGTACCTTCGGCATTCAATTTGGTCACCAATGCGTCCGAAGATACGGATCCGGCAAGCGCGGGCTGAAACGCCCCGGGCGTGATCGGGAAATTAAGAGAGGCGGTTTGCCCCGTCACGAAGGCATTGCCCGCCCCGTCGACCGCGATGGCAAAACCGGTTTCCGTCCCGGTGCCGCCAAGGTAAGTGGAATACAGAAGGGACGGATCAATGACCAGCGGGTAGTCGGCATCATAATCGTCTCCGACTCCGAATCCGTAGACGCACGTTTCTTGCTCGCTTTGTTTTAACACGAAGCGGCTTTCCACCGCTATTCTTTTGCCTTCCCTTACTTGATAGCTTACGGGGTGCTCCTCAGTCAAGACGCCGAAGGGAGTATGGATGAGGAGATTCCCTTTCTCATCCAAGGACAACCGGTCCGCGCCGCGATAGGCGAATTGAATGACGTCCAGCCTGGCGCCCGGCTGAGCAAGAACATCGTATTTGAGTTTTCCGCCATCGCCATGGAAGATCAGATCGACACCCGGCCATAGCTCCCGATAGGCGACCTCCAGGTAAGTGGAAAGGCCGGTATGCCACTTCTCCGGATCATTCCCGATCAAGTAATTGACTTTCTCTAATTGTTGCTGGCGGCCCTCGATGTCTACCGAGGCGTTCGCGTGGAGAAACTGCAAGGAAAGCGCCAGTCCTGTTTGCTCATCGTGTGCATTTCCAGTGAACACATACATTGCCTCTTTCGGAGTAAAGCTGACTCCATACCCTGGCCTGTTCATTAGATAGCGTATATCCGAACGAGCCTGACCGGCATTTTCCACAAAAGTCAGAGGTAGATTTCCGTAGTTTTCGAGAACGGTACGACGCTGCGTCTCAATCTCTGACATGGATAACCTCCTTATGATTTTTCAAGGCTTTCGTTTACAATGTATTCGCGTACGACCTGTTTGGAATAGGTGAATACCCAGTTACACGAAGGGCGTACCGAATTCGGCCACCGTTCCGGACGGCAAACAGACCTCGGCCCTCCGTTTGGAGGTTGAGGTCTGCTTCATACGCACCTGACAAAACCATTTAATAGGATGATTTTGGGGATCTGGTATACTTATGTCTTTTCTTGTGAATGGTTTTCACCCGATGTTTGAAATTGGAATGGTTTTTTACGCTTTGTTTCCGAATTTTCTTTTTCGCATAGAATTCAATGTCTACGTTTTGATCTTGAGGGACTTGATCTTGAAGGATAGGCGACAAATGATCCAAGTAAAACGGTCGTTTGTCTTTCTCTTCCCAGGAACCTGCAGATCTCATAGCTTTTACATCGTCTGGTTCCTCGAACCACACCGTTTCATTCAGCATAAGGACCTCTTCATCATCTATGGGTTCTTTTACGACAAGCAATTGATACATAATCTGAAAGGCAACATTAAATTGGGATTGCCGAAGAAGGGACAATTCAAACGGCTCATAACCTAATCTATATTGTGGAAAATAAAAAAATTCCATCCGAAGAACCCTGTAATCGGTATTTATGCTGCTTTCTTCGTCCCGCAACGACCAAGTATCTTTTGGCGAGAATAGAAATTCATTGCTGTCCAGCGCCATCCCGGTATGTTTCGTCCAGTACCTCGGAGAATGTTCATTAAACAAATGCTTATATTGCGGATTGACCATATGAGAAGACACATGAGCATATGGGGCCACAATGCAAACAACAGCTTTATGGCGGCAAACCCGGTAAATATCTTCCATAACGGCATGAAGATCGTCAACGTACTCCAAACTACGGGAGGCCATTACAAAATCAACCGAGTTATCTTCAAGAGGGAGTGGCTGGTTTAAGTCATGTACAATATCGGTATTATGGTAGGCTATCCGATCGATTCCGATGCAATCTCGAAATTTATTTTTCCCGCAACCCAAATCAATTCTCATTAAAATCAATCCCCCGCCTCGAATTCTCCCTCCATCATATTCCCTTTGTAGACAAGATGTATATGCGTTTGTCTTTGCCTGCGTAGGCCTATTTCACATGATTAAGAAGTCCATAAACTAGGAACTAGAATATGATACGAATGCGATTCGTGCTCTTTTGGATGAACAACAGGCCCTTCCGGTGATTCCTGGGAAGAGAAATTGCCGAATGAGTGTCCAGTATGACCGGAGTATTTACAAAGAGCACCATTTGATCGAATGCTTTTATTAAAAAAAAAGCATTGACGATGCTAATTGATAACGGTTATCATTTACAATGATTGAGAATAGATCTCATTTGAACATTGAAGGAGTTGCACCGCTTTGCGAAACAAGTCCCGTCCCGCTCTCATCGCCGCTTCGCTCGCCGCCGTCCTGCTCGCGTCGGCTTGCGGCCAATCGAATACATCCAACGCTTCGAATGCCTCGGCGCCGCCTTCCACGAGCCCGAGCGCCCCGGCTTCGTCCGCCTCGGGCTCCGAAGCGTTTCAATCCGCCGTCGATGCCTATCGCCAGTACGTGATCGACCAGACCGACCAATTCGTCAAATCGACGGATGCATTCGTCCAGGCGATCCGTGGCGGCGACGTCGACAAGGCGAAGTCGCTTTACGCGCCTTCCCGCATGTTCTACGAGCGGATCGAGCCGATCGCCGAGTCGCTCGGCGACTTCGATCCCTGGATCGACGCTCGCGAGGGAGACGTGCCGGACGCCGAATGGCGCGGCTATCACAAGCTTGAAAAAGCGCTGTGGGTAGACGGCAAGCTCGACGGACAGACGGCGGCCGCCGACCAGCTGCTGCAGGACGTCAAGCAGCTGCGCGTCAAGATGGAAAGCGTGGAGATCGACACCCCGATGCTCGTCACCGGCGCCGTGGAGCTGTTGAACGAAGTGTCGTCCAGCAAGGTCACCGGCGAAGAAGAGCGTTATTCCCATACCGACTTGTACGACTTCGCGGCGAACGTCGAAGGCGCCAAGGAAATTTATCTCGTGCTGCAGTCCGACGTCAAGAAGAAAAAACCGGAGCTGGCGGCCGAGATCGAGGAGCGCTTTGCCGAGCTCGACAAGACACTCGAGCCGTATCGCAAGGACGGCGGCTACGTGCTCTACACGGCGCTGAAGGAAGACGAAGTCAAAAAGCTGAGCCAGGCGATCGACGCCCTGGCCGAACCGCTCTCGCAAGTCGGATCGGTCGTGGAGGCGTAACATGAAAAGGGAAGAAACGGAAACGCCCCGGTCGGAGGGCCGGGAGCCGAAGCTCGTCTCCCGCCGCGACGTCTTGAAAATGGGCGCCGTCGGGGGGCTGGGCCTCCTCATCGGCGTGACCGGCATCAAAGGCCTCGGGCTGCTGGATGGGCCCGAGACCGCATCCGCGAAGCCGTCGCCCGAAGCGGGCACCATACCGTTCTATGGCGCGCATCAAGCCGGCGTCGTGACACCCATGCAGGATTACGTCTGCATGGGTGCGTTTGATTTGACGACGGGGAGCGTCGACGCCGTGCGCAAGCTGTTCAAGATGTGGACCGAGGCGTCCGCGCGTTTCGCGTCCGGCGAAGGCGTCGGCGACGAGAGCGGCAGCGCCCTCGTGCCTCCGGCCGATACGGGGGAGACGATCGGGCTGCTGCCGGCTCGCGCGACGCTTACATTCGGCCTAGGCGCTTCGTTTTTCGACGGCCGATACGGCCTGGCGTCCAAGCGGCCGGAGGCGCTGGCCGACATCCCGGCGTTTAAGCGCGACGAGCTCGTCTCCGAGTGGTCGCATGGAGACGTCATCGTGCAGGTGTGCGCCAACGACCCCCAGGTCGCTTTCCATGCCATCCGCAATCTTGCCCGGATCGCGCGGGGCAAAGCGGTTCTGCGGTGGATGCAGCAGGGCTACCAGCGTTCCGGGCTCGCCGATCCGAAAGCCGGGACGCCGCGCAATCTGCTCGGCTTCAAAGACGGCACGAACAATCCGAACGTAGGCGACGCCGACGTCGCGGACGACATCGTCTGGGCCAAGGGAGCGGACGGCGCCCCTTGGATGGACGGCGGCAGCTACATGGTCGTGCGGCGCATCCGGATGCGGATCGAAGTATGGGACCGGACGACGCTCGGCGAGCAGGAGGCGACCTTCGGCCGGCACCGCGATACCGGCGCGCCGCTCGGGCAGGCCGGCGAGTTCGACACGGCCGATTACGCGAAGGCGGGCAAGGGCGGCAAGCCGCTGATCCCGGGGGATTCGCACATGGCGCTCGCCAGCATGGGCGGCAAGGTGAAGATTCACCGCCGCGGCTACTCGTACACGAACGGCATCGACCTGCGCACGGGCCAGCTCGATGCCGGCCTGTTGTTCATTTGCTACAATCGCGATCCCCGCAAGCAGTTTATCCCGATGCAGGAAAAGCTGGCGGCATCGGACCGGCTGAACGAATATATCCAGCATGTCGGGAGCGGTATTTACGCGGTGCTGCCGGGCGTGCGCGAGGGCGGATCTCTCGGTGATTCTTTATGGTAAAGGGAGGTGCTGACATGAGACGCTTCCTGATCTTGTACACGGCGGCGGCGCTGCTGATCGCGGGCTTGCTGCTGCCATCCGGACCGGCCCGCGCCGCGGAGGACACTGCCGCCGATCAAGCGGCCGAGCTGCATAAGCAGCTGATTTACTATGCGAGCGACGCCTTGATCGGGGCCGGGGACCGCGAATGGGCGACCGTCCGCGAGGCGATCGCGAGCCTGAAAGGTGTCTGGGACGCCGCGTCACGGGGCGATGCGGCCGAAGCGGCGGCACTGACCGCGGCCATCGCGACCGCTGACCGTGCAGCGGGGCGGGCCGCGGATGAGCCGGATGCCGCCGCCCAAGCGGTATCCGCGTTGGCGAAGGCCGCCGATGCCTTCGTTTCCGCGGACAACGAGGACGGCGGGCAATCGGACGTTCATCAGCAGGTGCGGGCGCTGCTGCCGAATTTGCAGCGGAGCCTGGATGCCGCGAAGGCGAACGATTTCGGTGCCGCCAAGCAAGCCTACGCGGGCTTCGTCGCCGACTGGGGCCAGGCCGAGAGCGCGATTCGCAAGCGGGACGCGAAGCTGTACGGCCAGATCGAAGTGAAGATCAGCGGCGCGCGCATCGCGATCAACACCGAGCCGCCCAGCGCCGAGGGCTCGGCTGCGAAGCTGCAGGAGCTGATCGCGCTCCTGGACGATTATGCATCGGGACGGGCAACCGCGGACGGCACGGCGGCTTCCGGCGGCGAGATCGGCTCGATCGCCGATCTGCTGGCGCTGCTTGGCCGGGTTCAAGGCGACATTCGGGCTTCGCAAGCGGCGGACGCCGCGGCGAAGATGGATGAATTCGTCTCCACATGGCCGAATGTCGAAGGGGAGGTCAGCACGCGTTCGACCCAGGCGTATGCGGCCATCGAGAGCGCGATGATCTCGCTCTCCAGCGCGCTGCTGTCGACCCCGCCGGACTACGGCAAGGCGGAGCGTCTCGCAGATCTGCTCGCCGGACAGCTCGAGCCCTACGCGAACGCGTCCGGGTATACGGCCTGGGACGCGGCCGTCATTCTTTTCCGGGAAGGGCTCGAAGCGATTCTGATCCTTGCGGCGCTGCTCGCCATGCTGAGCCGGGCCGGCCAAGCCGCCAAGCGCAAGTGGATCTGGACGGGCGCGGGAGCGGGCCTCGTCCTCTCCGCGGCGCTCGCGTTCGTGCTCACGGCGTTGATGTCCAACCTGTCGGCCGGCAGCTCCCGCGAGATGCTGGAAGGGGTGACCGGGCTCGTCGCCGTCGTCTTCATGATTACGGTCGGCGCATGGCTCCACGGCAAGTCCAATCTGGCCAACTGGAATCGCTACGTCGAACGGGCGATCGGCACCTCGCTCGCCAAGGGAGCGGTCTGGTCGCTGGCGCTCACCGCGTTTCTCTCCGTGCTCCGCGAAGGCGCGGAGACGATCATCTTCTACGTCGGCATGGCGGCCTCGATCCGCTTAGGCGATCTGCTGCTCGGCATCGGGGGCGCGGCGATCGCGTTGGCCGCGATCGCTTTCGCCATCCTGAAGCTCAGCGCGCGGATTCCGGTCCGTCCGTTCTTCCTGTTGGCCGGCGTGCTGCTGTACTACATGGCGTTCAAGTTCGTAGGCAAGAGCATTCACGCCCTGCAGGTGGCCGGCAAGCTGCCGGCGCATGTGTCAGACACACTGCCCGAATGGCCGTCGCTCGGCGTTTACGGCTGCTGGGAGGTCGTCATTCCCCAGGCGGCGGTACTGCTCGTTGTCGTCGGCAACTTCGCCCGCCTCGCGTGGGCCAAGCGCACCGGCGCCGTCCGTCCGGCGCCCCGTATGTAGCGCGATCCCTTTTGCGTCGTCTTCTCGCGCAAGCGGGGAATCGCATCCATCGTCCGACCGAGGCTGCCCCACTGCCATTCTGGCGCAGGGAAGCCTCGGTTTTTTTATGCGAGAATGGATTCACGTAGGCTTTGCATTTTCCACGCGATCGTGTGATAATGTCTCGATATGCCACTTGCGGCTCCGTTCGACAGACCGCGAGTGAGGAATGCTAGGCATGGGGGCTTTCTTTCTTGAATCGTTATCCGTTCCTTTATGAATCGGGCAGGCCGTTCCTTCAACAAGCGGGGGAGTGGGTGGCCGACGCGTTTTACGACCGGCTGCCCGAAGCGGGCTTCGAGGTCCGAGACGAGCAGATTTACATGGCGTACCAGCTCGAGCGCGCCTACGCCGAGAAGTCGCCGATCTTCGCCGAGGCCGGAGTCGGCACCGGCAAGACGCTCGTCTATTTGCTGTACGCCGTCTTGTACGCGCGGCATGTCGGCCAACCCGCCGTCATCGCCTGCGCCGACGAATCGCTGATCGAACAGCTGGTGAAGCCCGAAGGCGATCTGGCCAAGCTGGCCCGGCATCTCGACCTCTCCGTCGACGCCCGCCTGGGCAAGTCGCCCGACAAATATCTCTGTCTCGTCAAGCTGGACCGCGCCCGCTTGAGCGGAGAAGACGCCGATCTTTATCAAACGCTGCACGAGGAGTTGCCCAGCTTCGTCTACGGGAACGAAGCGATGCAATCCTTTTACGCGTACGGCGATCGCAAGCAGTATCCGCACCTGAACGACGACCAGTGGGGCCGGATCGGCTGGGACGCGTTCCAAGACTGCTTTTCCTGCGAGCTGCGGCACCGCTGCGGCCAGACGCTGTCCCGCGAACGCTATCGGCAGTCGCCGGATTTGATCGTCTGCTCGCACGATTTCTACATGGAGCACGTGTGGACCTACGAATCGCGCAAGCGGGAAGGCCAGCTGCCGCTGCTGCCCGAGCATAGCTCCGTCGTCTTCGACGAAGGCCACCTGCTCGAGGCGGCCGCGCAAAAGGCGCTTACCTACCGACTCAAGCATGCGGTTTTCGAAGCGCTCATCACCCGTCTCTTGGAAGGGGAGATCCGCGAGTCGCTCGCCGTCCGGATCGAAGAGGCGATCGACCGAAGCGCGCTGCTCTTCGATGTGCTGGCGCAGCAGGCGAGACCCGTGCCCGGTTCGGACCGGATGGACGTCGTTCTGAACGAACGGCTTCGGAAAGAAGTGACGCTGTTCCAGGACGTCGTCGGCGAGATCGAGGAGGAGCTCGTGTTCGAAAGCGAGCTGTATACGCTGAACGGCTATCATCTTCGGATCGTCGAAGAGCATTTGGACATGCTTCAAAAGGCGCTCAGCCTGTTCCGCGGGACGGACCGCGTCATCTGCTGGGCGCAGGACGGCCCCGACGGCATGACGCTGGTCGTCATGCCGAGAACGGTCAAGGAAGTGCTGCGGGAGCGGGTGTTCGATCGGAAAATGCCGATCGTCTTCTCTTCGGCGACGATGTCGGTGGACGGGTCTTTCGCCTATTTGGCCGAGAGCCTCGGCATCGATCGCCACCTATCGTTCAGCGTGAGCTCCCCCTACGAATACGAAGGGCGGATGGAGGTGCTGGCGCCGGCTTGGCCGAATGGCGCAGGCTTCCCGGAGAAGCTGGACGCGGCGGTGAGGTCGCTCGTCCGCTCCGGCGGGCGGACGCTTCTCCTGTTCGCGGACAAAGCCGAGCTGCGGCGGTTCAAAAACGCTGCTCCTTCGGTCGCCGAGCTGGCCTCGCTTCGGCTGCTCTTCGAAGGCGATCGAGAGATCAGCGATCTAATCGCCGACTTCCAGCGGGACGAGACGAGCGTGCTCTGCGCCGTCAGCCTGTGGGAAGGATTGGACGTCCCCGGACCGTCGCTCTCGAACGTCATCGTGTGGTCGCTGCCGTTTCCCCCGCGGGACCCGGTCTACGAAGCCAAGCGCCAAGCGGCTGCCGACCCCTATGCGGACGTCGATCTTCCCTATATGCTTTTGCGGCTAAAGCAGGGGATGGGGCGATTGATCCGCAGCCGGGACGACCGGGGGGAGATCCTGCTCCTCGGCGAGGAACCGGATCGCGACGAGCGGTTGCGCGCGAAGATCGAAGCGTTGCTGCCAAACGGCGTAACGCTGAAGCGGACGTAAAGACGCAACGAATCGGCGTTTTGCGTCGAAAAGGGTTGTCCCGTTCGTCGGCCTGCCGACGAGGGACAACCCTTTTCAGGTTGATGTGGGGACGGGCGTTTCCGGATTACGCCTTCGGCTCGATGGTGACGCTCCACTCGACGCCGAACGGGTCGGTCAGGTCGCCGTAGTAAATGCCGAAAGGCTGGAAAGCGAACGGCGTCTTCACCCGGCCGCCCTCGGACAGCTTGGCGAACGCATCGCGGGCCTCCGACTCCGTCGGGTAGGCGATTGTCAGCATGACCGCGTTGCCGTGCGCAAGCGGCTCGATGGCATCCGCCAGAAAGAGGGAATCTCCGCCGGTCAACGTCAGACACATGTGCATCACTTTGTCGTTGT
This sequence comes from Cohnella baijiui, assembly GCF_020731285.1. Classification (GTDB taxonomy): domain Bacteria; phylum Bacillota; class Bacilli; order Paenibacillales; family Paenibacillaceae; genus Cohnella. The sequence goes on along the minus strand of NZ_JAJFOW010000001.1, from coordinate 242,310 downwards.
ATTCGTTGTTCGTGCCCATCGCCTGCGCATGCGTAAGAACGGATACGATCTCGCCCCCGAGGGCCCGGACGTAAAAATCCGCTTGGGCTCTGGCATCCTTCGACAGCAGATACGGTCTCAAATGGCTCATTTCGCACTCTCCTTTTCTCGTTTTCGTCGGATACTTGTCCATTCTAGCTCCATCCCGGACGAAAGGTTTCTTCTCGATTGCGGTTTTCCCGCCCTCCGCGGCTGCACCATCGAACCTCCCTTCCATTCCGCCGATAGCTGTGAACCGTTCCGGCTTCCTTCCGCCTCCTCGGAACGCCCCGATATTCGGAGAATATTGTCGAGACGACGGGCGACGCTGATTCGGTTGTCCGAAGTTTGGGTATATAACCCTGAATCTTGCGAATCAATCGAACGTACCGATCTTTTTCGGACGGTTTTAGAGATAGAGCAAGGCCAAGGAGGGCGTCATGGAGGATCCCGTCAACATCCTGCTCGTCGACGATCACCCCGAGAACCTGGTTGCCATCGAAGCGGTGCTGGCGGGCGAGCCATACCGACTCGTTCGCGCCTATTCCGGCATCGAGGCGCTGCGCTCGCTGCTGGAAGAGGATTTCGCGGTGATCGTCATGGACGTACAGATGCCCGGCATGGACGGCTACGAGACGGCGAGCATCATCCGTACCCGCGAGAAATCCAAGTACGTGCCGATTATCTTCATGTCCGCTTCTCATTACAAGATGGAGCATTTTTTCGCGGGATATTCGGCAGGCGCCATCGATTATATGACCAAGCCGTTCCAGCCCCAAATTTTCAAAGCGAAAATTCAGGGCTACGTCGGCATGTACGAGGCGAACAAGTCGCTGCAGGTGCAGAGCGAACTGCTTCAGGAGCAAACCAAGCAGCTCGAGAAGACGAATCAGGAACTCGTGCTGGCCAAGGAACGTGCCGAAATCGCGTCCGGCGTCAAGTCGGAATTCCTCGCGATGATGAGCCATGAGATCCGAACGCCGCTGAACGGCATCATCGGCATGTCCGAGCTGCTCCTATCGTCCGAAATTCCGGAAGAGTACGCCAAGATGGCCGAAATCATCCATACGAGCGGCAATGCGCTTCTTTCGGTCATCAATCATATTCTCGACTACTCCCATATCGAATCCGGGAAGGTAAACCTGGCGGACGAGCCGTTCGTCCTGAAGTACTGCCTCGAGGAGACGATCGACCTGTTCACCGCCCAGTCGCGGGAGCGGAATCTCGAGATGATCGTAGCCGTCGACCCCGACATCCCGCTGTACGTTCGCGGGGATATGAACCGTCTCCGGCAGGTGCTGATCAATCTTGTCGGCAACGCGGTGAAGTTCACGTTGGAAGGGGGTGTCTATATTGCCGTACGCAAACGCGCGGAAAAGGAGGATGAGATCACGCTCGAATTCATTATCAAAGATACCGGAATCGGCATTCCGCCGGACAAAATCGGGCAGCTCTTTCAGCCGTTTTCCCAATTAGACGCCTCGACGAACCGGATGTTCGGAGGGACGGGGCTCGGGCTGTCGATCTGCAAGTCGTTGGTGGAGTTGATGGGAGGCGAGATCGGGATCGCGCCGCCTCCGGCGCATGGGGAGAGCGGGGCGACCTTCGTCTTTACGGCGAAGGTCCGGCCGCATGCATTGCCGGAGCCGCTGCACGAGGGAATGTTCCTCGAGCAGACCTGCCCGCTCAAGTTCGAACGCCTGTCGGCGGAGCTGCTGGAAGTGCCGCTGCGCATCCTCGTCGGGGAAGAGGATCCGGTCGACCGCTTGCTGCTGAAGCGGATGCTGGACATGCTTGGCTGCGATGCCGATTGGGCGACGAGCGAAGCCGCCGTTCGAGAAATGTCGCATGGCGATCCCTACGATATGGTCCTCCTGGCGCTGGACTCGGATCCGCCGGACGCGTTGCTCCGGGAGACGGTCGACGACGTGATGGATCGCGCGTCCGGCTCCGGCCCGCCGTTCGTCGTTGCAATGACCGTGGACGCGTCCGACCGGGACAAGCGCAGGTTCGCCGCCGCGGGCATGCGTTCCGTGCTGGCCAAGCCGATCCGCTTGGCGCAACTGACGCATCTCATCCAAGAGACAGCCTCGCGAAAGAGAGAACAAGGCCAAAATAAAGGATAAGGGATGAGACCATGACTGAGCGCAATCGCGAAGAACCGCACCGGGATGATCTCTTGGAAGCGGGGGACATTCTGAACGCCTTGATGGCGTTCAAAAAAGGCGACTTCTCCTACAGGATGCCGTACCACCTGACGGGGCTGGCCGGCAAGGTCGCCGATACGTTTAACGAAGTGCTCGAGATGCAGGAGAGCTTGCTGCAGGAGGCGCAGGCCGTCGCCAGAGTCGTCGGGAAGGAGGGCAAGCATACCCGCCGATTTGTCCACAAGAACAGCGGCGGCGACTGGGAGACGGTCGTCGAATCGCTGAACGGCCTGGTCGTCGACCTGATCCAGCCGACGAGCGAGATGGTTAGGGTCATCAACGCGGTCGCCAAAGGCGACTTGTCCCAAAAGGTCGACCTCGAGTTCGAAGGGCGGCCGCTGACAGGCGAGTTCCAGCGCACGGCCAGCAACATCAATATGATGGTCGACCAGTTGTCGATGTTCTCGTCCGAGGTGACGCGCGTCGCCCGCGAGGTCGGTACGGAGGGCATCCTCGGCGGACAGGCGGACGTGCGCGGCGTGTCCGGCACGTGGAAGGACTTGACCGACAGCGTTAACAACATGGCGAACAACCTGACCGATCAGGTACGCAACATCGCGGCCGTCACGACGGCGGTCGCCAACGGCGACTTGTCCAAACAAATCACCGTCAACGCCAAAGGCGAGATTCTGGAGCTGAAAAACACGATCAACACGATGGTGGATCAGCTGTCGATGTTCTCGGCGGAAGTGACGCGCGTCGCGCGCGAAGTCGGCACCGAAGGCAAGCTGGGCGGGCAAGCGGACGTCAAGGGGGTCTCCGGTACGTGGCGCGATTTGACCGAAAGCGTCAACTATATGGCGGGCAACTTGACCAACCAGGTGCGCAACATCGCCGTCGTAACGACCGCGGTCGCCAACGGCGACCTGTCGAAGAAAATTACCGCCGATGTGCAAGGCGAGATCCTCGAGCTGAAAATCACGATTAACACGATGGTGGATCAGCTCTCCATGTTCGCGTCCGAAGTGACGCGGATGGCGCGCGAGGTGGGCACGGAAGGCATCCTCGGCGGTCAGGCCGAGGTCAGCGGCGTCGCCGGCACGTGGCGCGATTTGACCGAAAGCGTCAACTACATGGCGAGCAACCTGACCAACCAGGTGCGCAACATCGCGGAAGTGACGACGGCGGTGGCGAAGGGGGATCTTTCCAAGAAGATCGCGGTCGACGCCAAGGGCGAAATTTTGGAGCTGAAGAGCACGATCAATACGATGGTCGACCAGCTCGGCAACTTCGCCTCCGAGGTGACGCGCGTCGCGCGCGAAGTGTCCACGGAAGGCATCCTCGGGGGCCAAGCGGACGTCAAGGACGTGTCCGGCACGTGGAAGGACTTGACCGACAGCGTCAATTTCATGGCCGGCACGCTTACCGATCAGGTGCGCAACATCGCCGAAGTGACGACCGCCGTCGCAAAAGGGGATTTGTCCAAGCAGATCACCGTCAACGCGACGGGTGAAATTCTCGAGCTGAAAAACACGATCAACACGATGGTGGAGCAGCTGTCCACCTTCGCGTCCGAGGTGACCCGCGTCGCGCGCGAGGTCGGCACCGAGGGCATCCTGGGCGGCCAGGCGCAGGTCAAAGGGGTCGCAGGCACGTGGCGCGATTTGACCGAAAGCGTCAACTACATGGCGAGCAACTTGACCAATCAGGTGCGCAACATCGCGGTTGTTACGACGGCGGTCGCGAACGGCGACCTGTCGAAGAAGATTACCGCGGACGTCCAAGGTGAAATTCTGGAGCTGAAGAATACGATCAATACGATGGTCGATCAGCTGTCGATGTTCTCTTCGGAGGTGACGCGCGTCGCGCGGGAGGTCGGCACGGACGGCAAGCTCGGCGGCCAGGCGCAGGTCAAAGGCGTCGGCGGTACGTGGAAGGATTTGACCGAGAGCGTCAACAACATGGCCCGCAATTTGACCGACCAGGTACGCAACATCGCGGACGTGACGACGGCGGTGGCGAAGGGCGACCTGTCCAAGAAGATCACGGTCGACGTCAAGGGCGAGATGCTCGAGCTGAAAAACACGATGAACACGATGGTGGACCAGCTTGGCAACTTTGCGGCCGAGGTGACGCGCGTGGCGCGGGAGGTCGGCACCGAGGGCAAGCTCGGCGCCCAGGCCGAAGTGAAGGACGTTTCCGGCACCTGGAAGGATCTGACGGATACGGTCAACTACATGGCGAGCAACCTGACCATCCAGATGCGCAATATCGCCGGCGTGACGACGGCGGTCGCGAACGGCGACCTGTCCAAAAAAATCACCGTCGACGTGAAGGGCGAGCTGTTCGAGCTGAAAAATACGATCAATACGATGGTCGATCAGTTGAACTCGTTCGCCTCCGAGGTCACGCGCGTGGCGCGGGAGGTCGGCACGGACGGCAAGCTTGGCGGACAAGCCCAGGTGCGGGGAGTCGGCGGTATCTGGAAGGATCTCACGGACAACGTCAATATTATGGCGACCAACCTGACCGACCAGGTGCGCGGCATCGCGAAGGTCGTGACGGCGGTCGCGAACGGGAACCTGAAGCAAAAGCTGACGGTCGACGCCAAGGGCGAAATTGCCGAGCTGACGGACACGATCAACAACATGATCGAAACGCTCGCGACGTTTGCCGATCAAGTTACAACGGTTGCCCGGGAAGTCGGCGCCGAAGGGAAGCTTGGCGGACAGGCGAACGTTCCAGGCGCTGCGGGCACATGGCGCGACCTGACCGACAATGTCAATTACATGGCGAGCACGCTCACGACCCAGGTTCGCGCAATCACCAACGTCGCGACCGCCGTGACGAATGGAGACCTCTCGCGGACGATCGACGTGGCCGCGGCGGGAGAGGTCGCTTCGCTCAAAGACAATATTAATGAAATGATCCGGAATTTGAAGGAGACGACGCGGATCAATACGGAACAGGACTGGCTGAAGACGAACCTCGCCAAGTTCTCCCGGCTGCTCCAGGGCCAGAGGGACCTGTACGCGGTCTGCCGCATGATCCTCTCGGAGCTGGCGCCGCTCGTCTCCATGCAGCACGGCGTTTTCTACATCAACGAGCCGATCAATGGAGAGCACGTGCTGAAGCTGTTCGCAAGCTACGCCTACCAGAACCGCAAGCATCTGTCGAACGAGTTCCGGGCGGGTCAAGGCCTCGTCGGGCAGTGCCTCATCGAGAAGCAGCGCATTCTGCTCACCAACGTGCCGGGCGACTACGTCGTCATTTCGTCGGCGCTCGGCGAATCGACGCCGTTTAATATCGTCCTCTTGCCGATCATCTTCGAAGATCAGGTGCTGGCGATTATGGAGCTCGCCTCTTTCCGCGCGTTCAGCGAGATCGATATCGCTTTCTTGGATCAACTCACCGAGTCGATCGGGATCGTCATCAATACGATGCAGGCGAACCAGCGGACGGAGGAACTGCTCATCCAGTCGCAGTCGCTGACGGAAGAGCTGCAGAAGCAACAGCTCGAGCTGCAAAATACGAACGACGAGCTGGAGGAAAAAGCGAAGCTTCTCGTGCTGCAGAAAGCCGAAGTCGAAAGCAAAAACAACGAGGTTGAAATCGCCAAACGCTTCCTCGAAGAGAAGGCGGAGCAGCTCGCGCAAACGTCCCGCTATAAATCCGAATTTTTGGCCAACATGTCCCACGAGCTGCGAACGCCGCTGAACTCGCTGCTGTTGCTCGCCGAGCAGCTCGCGGAAAATCCGGAGGCCAATCTGACGGATGCGCAGGTGAAGTTCGCCATGACGATCCAGGATTCCGGGTACGAGCTGTTGAACCTGATCAACGATATTCTCGATCTGTCCAAGATCGAGTCGGGGACGATCTCTCCGGAGTACAGCGAGGTGTCCGTGCCGGAGCTGGCGGACGCGCTGGACCGTTCGTTCCGGCATATGGTCGACGACAGCAAGCTGGAGTATCGGATCAAAGTGGAGCCGGACGTGCCCGGCGTCATCGTGACGGATCCGAAGCGGCTTCAGCAGATCCTGAAAAATCTGCTTTCCAACGCCTTCAAGTTCACCGAACGCGGACAGATCATGCTGCTGATCCGCAGGGCGAGTAATGGCTGGAGCGAGGACAAGGAGACGCTGAATGAAGCGCAGGTCGTGCTGTGCTTCTCGGTGAGCGATACCGGCATCGGCATCCCGGCGGACAAGCAGCAGATCATCTTCGAGGCGTTCCAGCAGGCCGACGGCAGCACGAACCGCGAATACGGCGGAACCGGCCTCGGGCTCGCGATTTCCCGGGAGATCGCAGAGATGCTGGGCGGCGAGATCACCCTGTACAGCGAGGCTGGCAGCGGCAGCGTGTTCAACCTGTATTTGCCGGCGGAAGCGGAGCTGTTCGATTCCGAACCGAAGCCGCGGCATCAGCCCGAAGTGATCGACGTGACGCCGCCGAAGCGGGTGCGCGGCTTCCCGGTGAGCGAGGAGACGGAACTTCGCGACGATCGTGACGATATCCAGCCCGGCGACCGCGTCTTCCTTCTTATCGAGGACGACATGAAATTCAACGAGATCATGCTCGATGTCTTGCGGCGCAAAGGGATCAAGGCGGTCGTCACGACGCGCGGACTGAACGCGCTCGAGCTGGCGCAAAAGTACAAGCCGGCCGCCATCACGCTCGATCTCCATCTGCGGGACGCCGACGGCTGGCTCGTGCTCGAGCACCTGAAGAACGATATCAACGTCCGCCACATTCCGGTATGCGTCATCACGGTTGAAGAAAATGACATGCGGCTCCTGCAGAAAGGGGCGTACGACTACTTCAGCAAACCCGTGACGTACGAAGAGCTGGAGAACGCGCTGGAGAAACTGAATCGCTTCGCCGACCGAACGGAGCCGCAGCTGCTCGTCGTCGCCCGGGACGAGGGGCGGCGGAAGGCGTTCGTTTCCTTGCTCGAGAGCAAGGATCTGAACATCGTCGCCGTCGATACAGGGCGCAAGGCGCTCAATCAGCTGAACGCCAAGACCTACGACTGCGTACTGTTGGACAACGATCTGCCGGACATGAACGGCGCCAAGTTCGTCCGTGAAGTCATGAAAAATGCGAAAAACAAATATTTGCCGATCGTCATCCATCGCAGCAAAAAGCTCGCGCCCGAAGAGGAAGCCGACTTCGACGAGCTCATGCGTTCGGCTGTCATCAAGGAAGCGAAGACATCCGTCCAAATCATGGACGAAACCGCTCTGTTCCTCCACTTAAAGACGGACAGTCTGCCCAAGGACGCCAGAGAGACGCTCGTGAAGGCGCATTTGTCCGACGAGATGATCGCTTACAAGAAGGTGCTCGTTGTCGACGATGACATCCGCAACATTTTCGCGCTGACGACGATATTGGAGCGGCATCACATGAAGGTCATTCCGGCGGAAAACGGCGAGGACGCGATCGCGCTCCTCCAAGACACGCCAGACGTGGACATCGTGCTGATGGACATCATGATGCCGGTCATGGACGGCTACGAGACGACTCGCGCCATTCGGGAACGTCCGGAGTACAAGGATCTGCCGATCATCGCACTCACCGCCAAGGCGATGAGCGGCGATCGCGAGCTTTGCCTCGAAGCCGGGGCGTCCGACTACATCACAAAGCCGGTAAACAGCGCGCAGTTGCTGGCCATGATGCGGGCTTGGTTAGACCGGTAAACGGCCGCATTACCCTCATAGCACCTTTTCTATCTGCGAAAAGAGGATTCTGTCGTTCCCTGCGACAAGGTCCTCTTTTTGCGGAATCGATCAAGCTCGCGCTGTCCACATCTCCTTTCTGACGATATCCCCTTCACTCAGGTATCCTGCCTTATAGTCTGCGCCACCCGACGTTTCCCGCCGATATGTCATTTCCACGCCTTTACGACGTTATCCCGTTCGCTCAGGAATCAAGCCTCATAGTCTGCACCGCCGACGTTACCCGCCAATATGTCTTTTCCACACCATTATGACGTTATCCCGTTCGCTCAGGTTGAGCCTGACAAGGGGTACGGTGCACGCCACCTTGCCATATCAGCTGCTTTACGACGATATCCCCTTCACACAGGTAGCTACCCGCAAGAATGTAATCCACCCGAGATGTCCCGTTTCCGCCTTTGCGACGATATCCCCTTCGCTCATGTATCCTGCCTCATAATTTGCGCCGCCGTCGTTACTAGCCAAAAAGCTATTTCCACGCCTTTACGACGATATCCCCTTCGCTCAGAAACAATCCATAACGGTTTTTCGCGTATCGAACTGGAGATCTTTGCTCTTTATCCCATTGTTCAAAGTGCAGAGGCATTATTGAATGTTTCGAAAATGTTGCTTCCCAAGTTTAGCGCAGTTCTCTCTCGGATGAATTTCCCCTGAGCGAAAGGGATGTCGTGCGAGTGCAGGTATTGGAGGAGTTCAACCTGAGCGAAGGGGATATCGTGCGAGTGCTGGTATGGGGGGAATTCAACCTGAGCGAAGGGGATATCGTGCGAGGGCATTTATTGGAGAGTTCATCCTGAGCGAAAGGGATGTCGTGCGAGTGCCGGTATTGGAGGAGTTCAACCTGAGCGAAGGGGATAACGTGTGAGGGCCTTTATTGGGAGAGTTCATCCTGAGCGAAGGGGATAACGTGCGAGGGCTTTTATTGGAGAGTTTCATCCTGAGCGAAGGGGATAACGTGCGAGTGCTGGTATGGGGGGAATTCAAACTGAGCGAAGGGGATAACGTGCGAGTACTGCAAAAGTGGGTGTGACGATGCCCCTACTTCTGATGATTCCATTGCCCTGTTAAAGCGGAGGACACGAGTAAAAATCGTGCTTATTCCGATGGCATCCTGAACGAGAGGGATATCGTTCAAACGTAGGCGAAATGAGTTGTTTTCGATCGGATGGGAGGAGAATGTGTGATGGCCGGAGATCGCAATCGGGCTAGCCGACGGACGGCACGCCAATCCCCAGAAGACGACAGCCGATTGTCATTCGGGGAGGCCATTTGAAGAACTGCGTTGAAAGCGGTTTTTTTAGGTCCATGAACATTTTCTCATCTAGGCCGATACGACAATAAAACATGCGATTTTCGCATATCGTTTGACATGCTTTTCAGAGACGCATATGTACAATCTAACCATTATCAATCGAGCATCCTCCACCCCCCATCAACAGAAAGAGGTGTAGTCATGCGTAGATTCGTGAAACATTATTGGTTCGTGTGCATGCTGTGCGCGACCCTGCTCCTGACTTTGGGCATGAATGTTCAACCTTCTAATATCGTTACCGAACGGACCTTCGCGGCCGAAGCCGTATCCGCCGTTCCCGTAGTGGCAGTCCCGACGCTTGCAGCTGCCAACGGGCAAACGCCCTCCGCTCCGGCGCCGAACTGGGCCGCGTCGCCGTCCGACGCGACCGAGCCGACCGAGCCTGCCGCTTTCCCCGACGCTTCCGTATCGTCCCCGAACGATTCGGCGCCGGCCGACACCCTTCCCGCGCCGCAGCAGCCCGCGCCCGGCACGGAAGGCGCGCATGCCTCCGATGATCTGGACGGTACCACATCCTCGCCCGTACCCTCGCCCGCGCCGAGTCCGGCTATTCTCCCTACATACGATACGTACGAAGTGACCGCGTACTTTTTGAACGTGCGCGCGAATCCATACGCCAAGTCCAAAATTCTCGACGTCGTTTCCCGTGGCACGCTCCTCGAGGTCGTCGGCAAATCCGATGAAGGCTGGCTTCGACTGCGCGGAGAAGGTTACGTTCACGGCGGGTACGCCAAACTCGTTTCGGCGGCTGATGCAAGCTCTCCGGCGACGGCGAAAGATTCAAAAGCCGCGGTCAATGAACCGAAAGCCACGGTCAATGATCCGAAGTCCACAGACAAGGATCCGAAGTCCGACGAGCCTCCGCAGCCCAAGCTCAAGGTCGGAACCGGTGGCGCGGACGCGTCCGCGAAGACCGGGGGGACGAAGACCGTTCCCGGCAAACCGGCGCCGAAACCCCAGCCGTTGGGTCAGCCGAACAAGCCGACGTCCGCCGTCAAGTCCGATTCCGGGCTGACCGCCGAACATATCGCCACGATTCTGAAGGGCACCGCGCTCGCGAATATCGGCCTGGAGGACGCCATCCTGGAAATCGAAGAGGAGTACGGCATCAACGCCTATTTTACGATTGCTGTCATGAAGCTGGAGAGCGGAAACGGGAAAAGCAAGCTGGCCAAGACGAAAAACAACCTGTTCGGACTCAACGCCGTGACGGGCAGCGAAAACGTCAAAGCGTTCAGCTTCTCCTCCAAGGAGGACAGCATCCGCAAATTCGGACAGCTTCTCGCTAAAAACTACGTGGGCAAAGGTTACACGACGATCGAAAAGGTCGCGAAAAAATATTGTCCGGCCAGCGGTACATGGGCGACAAAAGTGAAAAACATCATGGCCAGCGACCATCGAAAAATCTAGCTGGTATGCTGACCTGAGCGGAAGTGAAAGAAAGCGAACGGAGACCTGAGCAGGAGGAAGGTTGAAAAGCGAACGGAGCGGAAGGAAAGGGTGTAAGTGGACGAAGACGGAGCCCGGCGGTGTTGCGCGGATCGGCGAATCTATGCGATGATGCAAAGAGATAGCGAGATTCGCGTCGAACCCCGTAACGCCGGAGGAGAACCTGTTTATGAGACTTCTGATCGCACTCCTGTTGATCGCCTTGCTGGGGGAAGGGCATTCGGGCGCATTCGCCGATAGGGCCGCTGCTTCCAAAGCGAACCCGACGCCTCCGAAGCAGGAGGCAGCCGATGCCGTTCCGGAGGTCGCCAAAGCGCACAAGCTTCCGAAAGGTTTCGTCTACGTGGACGAAGTCGCGCCGGACATTCGCATTCATATTGGCTATTACAGCGACACCAATTTCGTCGGGAGAAGCATCGACGGCTACGAAGCCCCGGTGGCGATCTTGACGGCGGAGGCTGCCCAGGCGCTGAAACGGGTGAACGAGGACCTGGCCCGCCAAGGCTACGCCCTCAAAATTTACGATGCCTACCGACCGCAAAAAGCAGTCGACGATTTCATTCGTTGGGCCAAGGACCCTCAGGATACGAAGATGAAGGAACGCTATTACCCGAACGTAAACAAAAAGGATTTGTTCAAGCAAGGCTACCTGGCTTCCAAGTCGGGACATTCCCGCGGAAGCACTGTCGATTTGACACTCGTTTCTGTCAAGACCGGCGAGGAGCTCGATATGGGCGGCATCGTGGACTTTCTGGGGCCTGAGTCCGGCCACGGCGCCAAGGGGCTGACCAAGGCGCAGGCGGCGAACCGCCAGCTCTTGAAGAAAGCGATGGAGAAGCGGGGCTTTACGGCGTACAGCAAGGAATGGTGGCATTATACGCTTGCCAAGGAGCCGTATCCAAAACACTATTTCGACTTTAACGTCGCCTAGCGGGCGAAAGCAGGCGACAGCAGGAATCAGAGCGAGGGAGCAGCCGGCAGACCGGCCTGCTCCCTCGCTGCGTCCCGGGGCCGGCGTTTGCTTTGCGTTTGCGGAATCGTGTACGATTCAAGTATAAGGTTCATACCAGGGAGGAAGAAAAAGCGATGGATACTGCTCCAACTGTCAAATTAACGTCTCTCTCGAGCAAAGGCGGCTGCGGCTGCAAAATCGGACCGGCCGATTTGGCCCAGGTGATCCGGAGCTTGCCGCCGGGCACGCCGAATCCGGATCTGCTCGTCGGTCTGGAGACAAGCGACGACGCGGGCGTCTACCGGCTGACCGACGAGATCGCGATGGTGCAGACGGTCGACTTCTTCACTCCGATCGTCGACGATCCGTACGCGTTCGGTCAGATCGCCGCCGCCAACGCAATCAGCGACATCTACGCCATGGGCGGCAGGCCGCTGACGGTGCTGAACATCGTGGCGTTCCCGATCTCTACGCTCGACAAGTCGATCCTCGCCGATATCTTGCGGGGGGCGGCGGACAAGGTCGCGGAAGCGGGCGTCACGCTTGTGGGCGGCCACTCGATCGACGACAAGGAGCCAAAGTTCGGCCTTGCCGTCACCGGCGTCGTCCACCCGAACCGGATCCGCACGAACGCCGGCGCGAAGCCGGGCGACCGGCTCATCTTGACCAAGCCGATCGGGATCGGCATCCTGACGACATCCATCAAAAAGGACGAGCTGTCGCCGGAGGAAGTCCGCCGGGCGACGGAAGTGATGGCCACGCTGAACAAGCGGGCAGCCGAGACGATGGCGCCGTACGACGTGCACGCCTGCACGGACGTGACGGGCTTCGGGCTTATCGGCCATGCGCTGGAGATGGCGAAGGGCAGCGGCGTCGGCATCCGGCTTCGCCGCGAGGACGTGCCTATCCTGCCCCGGGTCCGGGAGCTGGCCGAACGGGGATTTGTCCCCGGAGGCACGAAGAACAACTACAACCACGTTCGGGCGGACGTCGACTTTGCGCCTTTGCTGGACGAGACCGATCGGCTGATCCTGTGCGACGCGGTGACGTCCGGCGGATTGCTGATCGCGGTAGACCCCGCGCAGGCGGATGCGCTGCTGCGCGACCTGCGGGAAGCCGGCGTGGACGCGCATGAAATCGGAGAGGCCACCGAGAACGAACCGGGCCGGATCACGGTCGCAGACTGAGGAAAACGATCCGCGGAAGAAGAGAAGGAGATCGTATGCTGCAAGACATCGCGCTGGACACATTCATGGAAAAAAGGCGGAACGGCGAGCTGCTTGTTGTTGACGTCCGCTCGCCGGGCGAATACCGGGACGCCACCATTCCCGGCAGCTTGAACATTCCGTTGTTCGACGACGCGGAGCGAGCCGAAATCGGTACCATTTACAAGCAAGTGAGCGTGGAAGCGGCCAAACAGCGCGGCCTCGAGATCGTATCGGTCAAGCTGCCGGCCTTCGTAAGGCAATTCGCCGAGCTTCCGGGCAAGACGGCCGTCTTCTGCTGGCGGGGCGGCATGCGCAGCCGCACGACCGCGACCGTTCTTTCCCTCATGGGCATTCAGGCGTTCCGGTTGACGGGCGGCTATCGCGCCTACCGGAGAGCGGTCGTCCAAGCGCTCGAGGAAATGGCGTTCGCTCCCCGGGCGATCGTCTTGCACGGTAACACGGGCTCGGGCAAGACGGCGATTTTGAGAGACTTGAAGGCGCGCGGCTATCCGGTGCTCGATCTGGAAGGGTTGGCCGGCCACCGGGGATCGGTGTTCGGCCATATCGGCCTGCATAGCCGCAACCAAAAGACGTTCGACGCGCTGCTGTTCGACGAGCTGAAGCGCTACGAGGATGCTCCCTACGTCCTTATGGAAGCCGAAAGCAAGCGGATCGGCAAGGTGACGATGCCCGGAATGCTGCAGCGGAAAAAAGAAGAGGGGCTGCATGTGTGGATGGAGCTGCCGATCGAAGCCCGCGTGAAGACGATTCTGGACGATTACCGTCCGGAGGAGAACCGGCAGGCGTGCCGCGAAGCGTTTCGCCTCATCAAGTCCCGTCTGCATACGCCCGTGGCGGCCGAAATCGAGTCGCACCTGGACGAGGGGCGGTACGATCAGGCGGTCGAACGGATGCTGACGCATTATTACGATCCGCGCTACGCCTTCTCCAGCGAATCCTATGTGCCTGAAGCAGCGGCCGTCATTCGGGCCGACCGTCCGGAAGACGCCGCCGACACCCTCGCGCGGATTGTCGATCGACATTCGACGGTGCCGTCGTAACGCAGCGCGCCGCGACCTCGCGGCGCGGAGGCGGCCCGCATTGCCGCGCCCTATTCACCGACCAGAGCGGGGGAAATCTTCGTGCTGCAGTTTTATCTCTATCCTGTGTCCTACGCGTTCGCGACGTTTCCGATCGCGGCGGCCGCGTTTACGCTGCCGTTCCTCGTCGTGCAATATCATAGGCACGGATATATTCACAAATACCGCGCGCTGCTTCTCTATCTGTTTCTGCTCTATTTGATGAACGCGGTTTATCTCATCCTGCTGCCGATGCCGAGCTCGGTTCATAACGCGCCGCCGGCCGTGGAATCGTACGCGCAGTGGATTCCGTTTCAATTTCTGTCGGACATCGCCCGCGAAACCCGCGTGGTACCCGACGAACCCTCGACCTATCTGCGCCTGTTCGAAGAGCGGGCGTTTTTGCAGGCGGTATTTAACGTCCTGCTGACCGTGCCGTTCGGCATCTTTTTACGCTACTACTTCCGCGCCTCCTGGCGGGCGTGCCTGATCGCTTCGTTCGGACTGACGCTCTTCTTCGAAATCACGCAGGTGACGGGCATCTACGGCATCTTTGACTACCCGTACCGTCTGTTCGACGTCGACGATCTGATGCTCAACACGGCGGGCGGCATGCTCGGTTACGTCTTGTCCGCCTGGCTCTCGCAGCGTTTGCCGCGCATCGACCGGCTGGACGAAAAGGTGGATCTGTCGCGCAAGCGCGTCACCTATACGAGGCGGGCGCTGGCGTTCCTGTTCGATTGGATGCTGCTGCTGCCGTTCGCGGCGATTTTTGCCGTCCTGCGCGTTCCGCTCTCTTATGTTTGGCTGATCGCCGTCTACTTCATCGCGATCCCTTATTGGACAAACGGCTGGACGTTCGGCAAATGGCTGCTGCGCATTCGGCTGCGCGGGGAAGCCGACCGGCTGACGCTTCGGTCGCTCGCGGTCCGGTATGGGCTGCTCTACCTGGTCCTCGGCGGAATGCACGTACTGTTCGTGTCGGCCGCACGACATATGTCGAGCCCGGCCGTCGGATTGCTGCTCGCGATGATCGTCTTCCTGGCGGACGCGGCCTTCGCTCTGCATCTGCTGCGTTGTCTGTTCAACCGCGAGCGCAAGCTGTTCTACGAGGCGCGCAGCCAAACGGCGCACGTCATCCATATGGGGTCGCGCCGGAATGAGCGGGCGGCGCCATGATTCGATTTCCCGCGAAGGAGGGAACAGGCATGAACGCGTACGAAAAGCTGCCGTTTCACCCGTTGGTCGGTCAATGGTTCGCCCGATCGTTCGGCGATCCGACGGACGTTCAGGTCCAAGCGTGGGCTGCGATCGGCCGAGGCGAGCATACGCTCATCGCCGCGCCTACCGGCTCCGGCAAGACGCTGGCCGCGCTGCTGCCCTGCCTGGACCGGCTGGTACGCGATTCGGGCGAACCGCGCAAGCCCGGGGTCCGCATCATCTATATCACGCCGCTCAAGGCGTTGAACAACGACATCACCCACCACGCGGTTCGCTTCGTGGACGAGCTGAAGGCGCTCGCGGAGGAGCTTGGCATGGCGCCGCCGGACATCCGCTGCGAGGTTCGGACCGGCGACACGACGCCGGCACGCCGCGCGGCGATGCTCCGCCGGCCGCCGGAGCTGCTGGTCACGACGCCCGAGTCGCTCTATCTCCTCCTCACCTCGGACAAAGGGCGCGACATGCTGTCCACCGCCGAGACGGTGATCGTGGACGAGATTCACGATTTGGCGGCGGACAAGCGCGGCGCCCATCTGTCGCTGTCGCTAGAACGGTTATCCTGGCGGTTGGGCGCGCCGCTCCAGCGGATCGGCGTCTCCGCCACGCAGAAGCCGCTGGAGCGGGTGGCGCGGTTTCTCGGCGGTTGGGAGGATCCGCAGCCGGAAGGCGAGCGCCTGCCGCGCCCGGTGGCGATCGTCGAGAGCGCGATCCGCAAGCGGATGCGCGTCGAGGTGACGATGCCGGACCCGAGCGTCGCGTCCGCCGACCGGGAAGCGGTCTGGAAGCCGCTGCTCGACCGACTCATGGCCGCGATGACGGGCTGCCGCTCCGTGCTGCTGTTCGTGAACAGCCGGCGCCTGTGTGAGCGCCTATGCCTGCGGCTGAACGACCACGTCGGCTACGAGATGGCGCGCGCGCACCACGGCAGCGTGTCGCGGGACCGCCGGCTCGAGGTCGAGCAAATGCTGAAGGACGGCAGCCTGCGCTGCCTCGTCGCGACCTCCTCGCTGGAGCTCGGCATTGACATCGGCCACATCGACCTCGTCATCCAGATCGACTCCCCTCAGGAAGCCGCGAGGGGCATTCAGCGAATCGGACGGGCGGGACACGCCGTCGGCGAAGACAGCCTGGGCGTCGTCATCGCGAGGCAGAAGGCGCAGCTCCCCGAGATTGCGGTGCTGAGCCATCAGATCGCAAGGCGCGAGATCGAGGAGATTCGCATTCCCGAGGGGCCGATGGACGTCCTGTCCCAGCAGGCGGTCGCGATGGCGGCGATGGACGATTGGCCCGTCGGCGACCTGCACCGGCTGATCCGCCGCAGCGACAGCTATCGCAACTATCCGCTTGATCGTTTGCGGGACATGCTCCGGGTGCTGGCGGGGTTTTATCCGTTCGCGAGGCCGCTGCTGGATTGGGACCGGGAGGCCGACACGCTCCGCCGCCGGAACAACAGCCGTATGGCGGCGGTGACGGGGGCGGGGACGATCCCACAGAGCGGCGGCTACCCGGTCCATCATCTGGAGAGTCGGGCGAATCTAGGCGAGGTCGACGAAGAGTTCATTCAGGAGAGCCGGGTGGGCGACGTGTTCCTGCTCGGAACGAGCTCCTGGATGATCCGGGCGATTCGCAGCGACCGCGTATATGTCTCCGAATCGGGCAACCGGTTCAGCGAAGTGCCGTTTTGGCGCAACGAGGCGGGCGGCCGATCTCCGGAGCTCGGCCGACGGATCGGCGCCTTTTTGCGCGATGCCGAAGATCGGCTCGGCTTGACCGAAGAGGGACGCCTGGCGCCTGTAGGACCGGACGCGTTGGCGGCCGAGCGGGAGGTCGACGAGGCGTTCTGCGCCTGGCTCGCCGAGACGTCCGGGATGGACCGGCTGTCCGCGGAGTCGCTCGCGTCGTTCGTGCGGGCGCAGCACCGCGCGTGCGGCCTGCCGACGGACCGGCGGATCGTGATCGAGCATTATCGCGACGTCATGAACCAGACGCACGTCGTCGTGCACCATCCCGGCGGCCGGGCGGTGAACCGCGCCTGGCTGCTGGCGATCGAGCGGCAGTTCGAGCAGCTTCTGCCGTACCGGCTTTACGGGAACGCCAAGGACGACGGTATCGAGTTCGTGCTGCCCGAATGGGATGCCTCCTGGCTGCAGGTGCTGTACCAGGTGTCGCCGGGCAATCTGGAGCGGCTGCTTACCGAAGCGATCACCGGTTCGCCGCAGCTGGCGATCGCCTTTCGCAAAATCGCGGAAACGTCGCTCCTGCTGTCTCGCAGCTTCACGCGGACGCCGATGTGGCAAAAGCGGCTGCGCAGCGAGGAGCTGCTCCGCAGCGCGCTGCCGTACGCGGAGCAGTTCCCCTACTTGCGGGAAGCGATGTCCGAATGTCTGCACGAATATTTGGGCTACGCGCCGCTGCGGCAGCTGCTGGAAGCGGTGGCGGCCGGGGAGGTCGAGCTGGTCGTCCGGGAGACGCCGTTTCCGTCGCCCTTCGCTTCGCAATTCGTGGCCGACTACGCGAACATGAAGCTGTACGAGGGCGACGGACTGGACGAGACGACGCGGCTCCAACTGATGAACGTGAGCAAGGAGCTGACCGCGCAACTGTTCGGCGAGGAAGCGATGGGGCGAGCGATCAGCGAGGAGGCGCTCGCCGAGGAAAGCCGGCGTCTCGAGGAACCGGCGCGCAAGCCGGGCGATCCGGAGGCGCTCGCCGTCTTGCTGAAGCAGCGGGGAGACCTGACTGCACAAGAGATCGTCAAGCTGGCCGGAGAGGAACGGGCGCTGGATTGGCTGGAGACGCTCCGAAGCCGAGGCGCGGCGTTGCCGCTCGACCTGGCGGGCGACGGGGAGTTTCGCTGGATCCCGGCCGACGAGCGAGAGGTGTACGCGGACTTCCCGCATTCACCCGCTTCCGTCGCCTTCGTGCTCGGCCGATATATCGATCATCGGCTCTCCTTTACGGAGACGGAGCTCTGCGATCGCTATCCGTCGCTGGAGCTGGAGGAAGCGAGGCGCACGGTTGAGAAGTGGCTCGAGGACGGCACCATCACGCAAGCGCCGCACGCCGCCAGCCGAGACGAGCGGCTCTACACGAGCGCCAAAGTCGCTTCCCGCATGGTACGGTTGTCGATCCGCCACGCCCGCAGCAAGGCGGAGCCGGTCGATCCCGCCCGGTGGTGCGGGCAGATCGCCATGCTGCAGCACGTCATGCCGGGCACGCAGGTGCAAGGCAGCGAAGGACTGCGCGAGGCGATCGAACGGCTGCAGGGGTTGTTCTTGCCGCTCTCGCACTGGGAGACGATCATCTTCCCGAGCCGGGTCGCGAATTACCGCAAGGACGACCTCGACCTGCTGTGCGCCTCAGGAGAGGTGCTCTGGATCGGCCGCAAAGGCGAAGGGGACAAGGAGGGCAAGCTGGCCTTCTTTCTCGCGGAGTCGAAGGCGCTGTACGCGCCGTTCGCCGAAGCGCGGAGCGGAGAACCGACCAAGCACCCGCGGCTGTTGGAACTGCTGGAGCATGGGGGCGCCAGCTTCCTGACGCGGCTCAGCCGGGAGATGGACGCCGCGCCTTCCGAGCTGCTGCCCGACTTGCTCGACCTCGTCTGGGAAGGCCGCGTCTCCAACGACCAGTTCGCGCCTCTCCGGCTGCACGCCCAATCGAAAACATCCCGCACCGCGCAGCGGCACAAAGCCGGCTCGGGGCTCGGGCGCTGGTACGCGGTCTCCGCTTTGAAGGATGAGGATGCGGATGCGGAGACGCGGAGCGACGGCGGTGGCCGCGGCCGCACGCCGCCGACCAGCCTGCCGACGGCCGGCGGACCGCCGGCGGAAGGGGAGGAGTCGCCCCCGCTCGTATGGACGCATCACCTTCTCCGCGTGTACGGGATGGTGAACCGCGAGCTCGTGGCGCGGATGTCGCCGTTCGCCTGGGACGATCTCTATCCGCTGCTGAAGCGGCTGGAAGAATGGGGCGTCGTGACGCGCGGAACGTTTATCCGGGGGATGTCGACGCTGCAGTTCACGACGCGGGAAATCAGCGAAGCCGTCCGGCAGCCGCTTCCGGCGGCGGGAGGCTGGACGGTGCTGTCGTCGGCGGACCCGGCCAATCCGTTCGGACTCATGGTCGACTGGCCCGAAGGGGTGTCAGGCGCTTCGTTCGCCCGCAAGCCCGGCAACTTCCTGTTGATGGACGGAGACCGTTGGACGTATTGGATCGAAAATAACGGCAAACGCGTCTTCCGCATGCCGGAGGCCGGCGAAGGCGCGGCCGAAGCGCGTCAGGCGGCGCAGCTCCAGGCGGCCTTCCAATCGATCCTGCGGCGGCAGAAGCTGTCCAAGCTCAGCGTCGAGCAGTGGGACGGCGCGCCCGTCACCGAGACGGAAGCGGGCGAGGCGCTGCTCCGGCTCGGAGCGGAGCGGGACCGGCGCGCGCTCGTTTTTTGGCTGAATTGAAGCCGTGTCGGACTTTGCCGCCCGCGATGTCGCATATTCGGACATGTAAAAAACGCCCGTCTGTAATAGGATAAAAACGATGCCAGTCTAAACCATATATCCAAATTGAGAATCGGAGCGAATGGAGGTCCAACATGCGGAGAGGATTAAGCGTTGCGGGGCTCGGCAAACTGGAAGACGAAGTTCAACTGATCGAACTGGCCGGGAAGTACGGTTTCGGCACGGTCGACATCAACGCCGAATGGCTGGTGAGCCGATACGGCGTCGAAGGCGCGAAGGCGCTGCTGGCGGAGCACGGCGTCGAGGTCGGCAGCATCGGCCTGCCGGTGGAATGGCGGTCGTCGGAGGAAGCGTTCCTGGAAGGGATGAAGGTGCTCGCGGCACATGCGGACGCCGCCCGCGCGCTCGGATGCACGCGCTGCTGCACGTACATCCTGCCGTCGACGGATGACCCGGCCGCGCATTTCATGGCGCTGGCGACGCGACGGCTGCGCGCCTGCGCGCAGTTGCTCGGCGTATACGGCATCCGGCTCGGGCTGGAGTTCGTCGGACCGCACCACCTGCGGACGGCCTGGGCGAACCCGTTCATCTGGTCGATGGAGCAAACGCTGGACTGGATCGACGCGATCGGCGAGCCGAACGTCGGATTGTTGCTGGACGCCTACCACTGGCACACGAACGGGCTGAAGCCGGCCGATATCGAGGCGCTTCGTCCCGACCAGATCGTGCACGTCCACTTGAACGACGCGCCGGATGTTCCGATCGAAGAGGCGCTGGACAACGGCCGGCTGTATCCGGGCGAAGGCGTCATCGACTTGAAGGGCTTCCTGCAAGCGCTGCGCAAGATCGGCTACGACGGTCCGGTCGCGCAGGAAATACTGACGCGGGAACCGCCGCAGGGAACGCCGGACGAACTCGCGCGCCATTCGCAAGCGTGCTACGACCGCGTGTTCGGCGAAGCCTTGTAACCGGAAAAAGCTCGAGCGTCCGTTCGCGACGGACGCTCGAGCTTTTTTGCCGGCGCAGGGCAACGGCCGGCGGCGCGCCTCCGGCCGTTTCGGTGACAAGCGCGTTTTGGGAGAACCTACATGGCGCGTTCGCCTTTTCCGTCGTATCGTTCCCGATATTGCTTCGGGGTAAGGTCCGTATGTTTTTTGAACGACGAATAGAAATGCCCTTTGGACAGGAAGCCGCATTGACCGGCAATTTCCAAAATCGGGAGGCGAGTGGAGACGAGCTTCTCCTTCACCCGCTCGATTCGTTCCTGGAGCACGTAATCGGACAAGGAGACGTTCATCGTTTCTTTGAACAACTGACGGACATAGCTGACGGAGTAGGAGAAGTTGTCGGCGATTTGTTCGACCGACAGCTGATCGTCCTGAAGGTGATTGTTCACGTACTCCCGGATTTCGTTGACGAGCTCCTCCTTTCGGCTTGGGGGGTTCGGAGCTTCGATTTCGGCCGCCAGCATCTCGATCATGCTTTCCAGCCAGGCTTGGAGCTCTCCGATCGTGCGGTAGCGGTCGAGCAGCCGATCGATGCTGCCGATCCCGTGAACGACGTTGGATTTGCTGAAGCTCTTCAGCAGGTCGTAGGTGAAATACGTTAAATAAAGCTTGGACTCCCGATAAGGCATTTCTTGAATGAGCCTCATCTTTTGACGCAGAAGAACGATCGCCTGCGCTTTGCGTCCGCCGCGGATCGTTCGAATGACCTCGGTCGCATCCGGCGCTTCCGATGCGGTCGGATACCCCTCCATGAACGCTTCGAAGTCGCTCTCCTCGTAAATCCGGTTGTCTCCGTTCAAAAACCGAAGCATCGTGAGCTCGTAAATATGGTCGTAAACGGTTCGGATGTTCGCGCTGATCTCGTAGGCGCGACTGACGGCAATGGTGACGTCGACGTTCAGAATGCGGGCAACCTGTTCGCGCGCGTCCTTCAGCCGCTCTCGCAGCCCCGGGGCATCCGGTTCGCCCCCGATCAGCAGGAGGAGATGATCGCCGCCCATGTCCAAGCCTTCGGCGACGCAAGGCCCGGCATCGACGACTTCCTCGGCGATATTCCGAATGGCGTATTTGATCGATTTGCGCGAAGGGAAATCATAGCGTTCGCAGAAGACGGAAAAAGCTTCGATCCGAAGGACGGCCAGGCTTAGAGAAGCGGAAGACTTCAACTTGGTCCGACGCCGAATGTACTCGATATTTTTCATGCCCGGCGTTCCGTGCAGCACCCATTGGCCGAGGGTTTCCGCACGAACCAGCTCGGATTGGTCCCTTACTGAAGCATGAAGCTGTTCCATCTTGTCGAGCAGCGCCTCGATGCCGTCGTCGATCCATTGGATGTCCGGCTTCGGCGCGGCGACCGCGGCCGGAAACGCGACCTTCCGCTGCAGCTTCTCCGACAGGGAGGTAAGCGAACGCAAGGCCCTGCGCGAGCTCCAGAAAAACAGCAGCGAGACGATGCCCAGCAGCAGCAATGTATACGCTATCAATTTTTGCTGGTAGGCAGAGATGTGTCGTGTCAAAATGCGGTATTCGTTCGAATAATACAGGGTCCAATCGTCGATCGGCATGTCGGCCGTATGGACGAACCACCGTTCCCGAGGAAGCTTGACCTGCAGGCTGTGTCCCGGTTCCCGATGCGCGGCGAGGTACACTTGTTTGCTCAGATCGGGGTTCGGCTGTCCCAAGATCAGATCTCCTTCCTCGTCCAGAATTCGGACATCCTGCTCGGAGGAGAGAGAGGGGCCAAACAGGAGATCGGACAGCAGCGGCTTGTCGATCAGCAGCACCAGATAGAAGTCTGACGACTTCTCGGGCGTAGCCGGCAGAACGAGCGCCAGGTTGTCCTCGCGGTCCATCGCATGGTTGAAGAAGTGCATGTACTGAAGGCGGAACGTGCTCACCCGCTTTAACATGGCCTGGTCGGCGAACGCGCCCAGCGGCACGATGCCCGCCTTCGAATCTACGGCCAGCCCGTTCCGCAAATTGATCAGGTACGCGCGCTGGATCAGCGGCTCGGTGGACAAGAAATTGGATTGGGCGACCAACGCCGCATGGTCGATCATCGGGTCTTGGCCGGTGCTGAAGAACCAATTCTGGATATTCTGGTCGGCGTACATGCTGAGACCGTAAGCTTTCAGATTGCGGAGCACGGTATCTGCCTTGGAGGCCAGATTGTCGACTTCGCGCTGCGAGTTGCCCTGGACTTCCATCATCGCGTATTTTGCGAACTCCGAAGATAGAAAGTAGACGAACGGAATGAGCGCGCAGATGAGGATGCCGGTAACGAAAAGGAAGGTGCGAATATAGGTTTTGTTGTAAAAAAGGTTCAACATCGTATACGAACACCTCGCGCCCAAAGTCGAAATTAGTATACCATATGCCGGACTGCAAGGCCTCCGCTTCACGGAGTCTTCGTTTTGACAGTATCGGAACGGAGACTTCCGTCCCGCCGCATTCGGCTTTGAAACCACGGACTCGGTACTCGAATCGGCACT
Source organism: Cohnella baijiui (assembly GCF_020731285.1). Lineage (GTDB taxonomy): Bacteria > Bacillota > Bacilli > Paenibacillales > Paenibacillaceae > Cohnella. The sequence continues at coordinate 219,239 of NZ_JAJFOW010000001.1, read as the reverse complement.
TTGAGGACTATGCCGCCGGTTCGGATCCGTGCATAATGGACATCGCCGGCATATGAATCGCATCGGAGGGGATGGAGGGAATCAAAGTTGATGAAACGTTTGGCCAAGGATTTCGCCCGCAATCGACATCTGTACGCCATGGCGGTGCCGGGAATCGTATTTCTCGTTGTCTTCTCCTATATTCCTTTGGCCGGACACATTCTCGCGTTCAAGAACTTTCAGATTGGCCGAGGCATATGGGGCAGCGAATGGGCGGGACTGAACAACTTCCGTTTTTTCTTTTCAAGCCGGGATTGGATGCCGGTTACGTTAAACACGCTCTATTTAAACGCGATGTTTATCGTTTTCGAAATGGCGTTTGCGCTTCTCATTGCGATCTTCCTGAATGAAATTCGCCTGAGATGGTTCAAACGGACGATCCAATCCGTCGTGTTCCTGCCTTATTTCATCTCTTGGATCGTCGTCGGCTATATGACGTTTATCCTCTTCAACAATTCCGACGGTCTTCTCAACCACGCGCTGCTGCGAGTCGGGCTGCGCGCCGTCGACTGGTATCAGACGCCGTGGGTCTGGCCGATCATCCTGACCCTGGTCCGCATTTGGAAAAGCGCCGGGTACCTCTCGATCATTTTGCTCGCCGCCATTGCCGGATTATCGACCGATTATTACGAGAGCGCCCGACTGGACGGCGCGTCCCGACTTCAGCAGATGAGGCACATCACCTTGCCGCTGCTGAAACCGCAAATCATCATTTTGGTTTTGCTCGGCGTCGGGCGCATCTTCTATGGCGATTTCGGCATGATCTACGGCATCGTCGGCGACAACGGCATTTTGTTCCCGACGACCGACGTGATCGATACGTATTCCTATCGAGCGCTCCGTCAATTGGGAGACTTCAGCATGTCATCGGCCATCGTGCTCTATCAGTCCGTCATGGGCTTGATTGCCGTCGTTGCATTTAACGGAATCGTGCGGAGAATCGATCCGGATTCCAGATTGTTCTGAGCGGGGAGGTGGGCGGATTGGACCGTCCGATCGCGTCAAGCGCGTCCGGCCGGCTTCGCTGGCGCGCGGGAATGTCCGAGAAGATGTTGGTGATGCTCATCTGCTCGTTTTTGATTGCGTTTTCACTGATCTGCCTGTTTCCCTTTTGGCTGATGGTCGTCAATTCGTTCGCCGCCGACAAGAGCTTGGCGATCGACGGATATGCCGCGTGGCCGAGCAGCTTCACGCTGGAATCGTACCGATTTCTGCTGCAGGGCAAACAGATCTTTACCAGTTATGGCGTCACCGCCTCGGCGACGGCGGCCGGAACCGCCGCAGGCGTCGCGATTACCGCGCTTTTCGCCTACGTCCTGGCGAATCCGAAGAACAGGTATCGCGGGTTTCTCTCGTTCATGACGTACGCGCCGATGATTTTCGGATCGGGACTGGTCGGCTTCTATCTTCTCGTCGTCCGGTGGCTGCATTTGAAAGATACCTGGTGGGCGCTCGTGCTTCCTTATCTGATGAATCCGTTCTTCGCTTTCATTTTCGTTTCGTTTTACCGCTCGCTGCCTTACGAGCTGAACGAATCGGCGACCGTCGACGGCGCGAACGAGTGGGTCATCTTCTTCAAGATCATCCGGCCGGTCTCGACGCCGGTCATCGCGACGATCGGATTGTTCTACGCGCTTCAGTATTGGAACGACTGGTGGCTGTCGCTGTTGTTCATCGACCACAGCGATCTGTATCCGCTCCAGCTGCTGCTTCGGCAGCTCATGTCCCAGATGCAGCTGTCGTCGCTGAATCATGGCGGCAACGTGCTGACGCTGCCGCCGGCTGAAGGGGTCAAACTGGCAACGGTGTGCCTGACGATCGGACCGATCATTTTCGCGTATCCTCTGGTCCAGAAATATTTCGTCAAGGGATTGACGCTGGGCTCGGTAAAAGGCTGATGTTCGGCTTGCATGATCCGGAAATGCCAGCTTTATCCGATGAGAAGGGGGTTTCAGCATGGTCAAGTTCAAAAGCCTGACGACGGCCGCGGCTATTTTCGTGCTCGCGAGTTTGATGCTCGCGGGCTGCGGCGGCAGCGACGGAAACGACGCCGGGGCCGCAGGTGCCAACGCGAAGGGCAATGCCTCGTTGGCGCCGGTTACGCTGAAGGTGGTCGTTCCCGGAGGCAAAGGGGCCCATTTCGACGAGGTGATGAGCGAGGTCAACAAACGGCTCAAAGCGGATTTGAACACCCAGGTAGACTTTACGTTCATCGACTTTGCCGATCTGAATCAGAAAACGAACGTGATGCTGGCTTCGGGGGAAAACGTGGACTTGATCTTCGACGCTCCCTGGCTGCATCTGGACTCGATGGCCTCTCAAGGCTTCTACGAGGAGTTAACCGGTCTGTTGGACCAGTACGGTTCCCATGTGAAGGAGACGCGTCCGCAGCAGATGTGGGACGCCAACAAAATCGACGGCAACATCTTCGGCGTCCCTTTGGGGAGCGCCTACACGCAGCCTAGAGCGGTATTCATCCGCAAGGACCTGCGGGAGAAGCTGGGCTTGCCGCCCGTTCGAACATACGAAGACCTCCAAGCCTATCTGTATGCCGTGCGCGACCGCGAGCCGGGCATCGTACCGCTGATCGCGGGAGCGGACGACGTCACGTACAGTTGGGTCAATTGGCTGGTTAGGGACGATTCCGGTCTGGGCGTCCGTCCGACCAATGCCATCGGCGCGAGCTTGATGCTGTACTACAAAGGCATCGACGGCAAGGTCTACAATCTGTTCGACACCCAAGAGCCGAAGATTTGGTCTTATCTCGAAAATGCCCGCAAGCTGTTTACGGACAAGATCATGTCGCAAGACGTCATGACGAACAAAAGCTCCCAGTCGGACATGCAGGTGCAAAATAAAGTCGCTGCCACGCCCCAAATGGCGTTCGGCATTCCCCAATCGTTTAACGACCGGCTCAAGCAGGTCGTTCCCGACGGAGAGCTGGAAGCCGTCCGCCTGTTCGATCTGACGCCCGGCAGCAACTTGTCCAATTACAAGATGGACAATTTCATTTGCATCGTCAAGGCGAGCAAGCATAAAGACCGCGCGATGATGTTCCTTGATTGGGCGAACCAAAAAGACCATTACGATCTATTGGAGCACGGCATCGAAGGGAAGAACTGGAAGGCCGTCGGCGATGATCGGTACGAAACGTTAAACAATGACGGCGGAATCGTCTCGTTCCAGCTCATGCTGAATCCGAGTCTGGAGCGGAACTGGGTCGGCACCGACGAGGAAACGCTGAAATACAACCGTTTCATTGCGCAGGCGGACAACTTCACGAAGGACGTCATGACCGGCTTTACGTTCGACCCGACGCCGGTAAAGAACGAAGTGGCCCAGTTCTCCGCCATTCAGGCGAAATATTATAACGGCCTCTTCAACGGCGCGCTTGACCTGGAAGACTATTTCGCCAAGTTCAAAGCCGAAGGGGAAGCCCCGCTCAAGAAGATCCAGAACGAGCTTCAAAAGCAGGTCGACGCCTTCTTGGCGAAGCGATCGTAAAACGGAACGAGAGGGAGGAACGAGGAGAATGAAGCTGAACGACGGACAGCGTCTCGTGTTGATCGGCGATTCCATTACGGACAGCGATCGAAAAATCGGCCATACGATGCTGGCCCGCGCGTTCTTGAATACGATCGATTTCGACTGGCGGCGCATGCAGGGTTAGCGGCGAGCTTCCAGAAGGGCCGGTTCGTCGCCTGGGCTTCGCCAACGGCGGCGCCGGCCCTTTTCGCGCGGAGCGTGAGACGCAACGGAGGAGGAGGAGGCACCCGCTCTCATTCGGAAGGCGGCGAGACCGTATCGCGAATGACCAGATCGGTCGGCAGCAGCACTTTCTTGTAGCCGTGCGACGTGGCGTCGCGCATCTCGAACAGCAGCTTGGCCGCTTCGTAGCCGAGCATGTCGAAATGCTGCTTGACGGTGCTAAGCGGAACTTTGGCGAATTTTACGCCTTCGAAATCGTCAAAGCCCATCAGCGAAAATTGTCCGGGAATCCGGATGCCCTCGGCCGTCAGCTTTTCCAGCGCTTCGATCGCCCGTTTGTCGTTCGCGCAGAACATCGCGGTGATTTCACCGCGGCGGATTTGGCCGGCAAGCTTCGGGTAATCCAGATCCCGTCCCAGATAGAGCCATTCGTTGTCGACGGCGGCCGAGGCATGGGACATCGCGCTTCGGTAGCCTTGGTAGCGGTCGCTCTCGGAGCTGAAATGAAAATCGTACGCCGCGAATCCGATGCGGCGATGCCCTTGCCCGATCATGTATTCGACGGCTTCGTACGCGCCGTCGTGGTTGTTGCAGGCGACGCAGCTTACGGGATAGCCGGAAGGGAATCGGTCGAGCATGACGAACGGAATCGATGTTTTGCGGATGTCGTCCAGATAGCTTCTGGCCGCTTCGGGATCGGAGGAATAGACAAGCAGTCCCCGGATTTCCGATTGAATGAGCTGCAGCACGAGTTCGCGCTCCTGCTCGAAGTTGTTCTCCACGAATTCGATCATCAGCTTGCAATCGTTTTGGCTGAGGAACGATTGAACGCCTTTCATGATTCGCATATAGGAGCTGTCGTGCAGATCCAGACCGGAGATGATGAAGGCGACCAGGTTGGACGTCGTTTTGACTGCTGTCGGATGCTGGTTAGCCACGAAACTGCCTTTCCCCCTGACGCGATAAATCACGCCTTCGTTGACGAGATCCGTCAGCGCCTTCCGCACGGTAATCGAACTGACGTCCAGCATTTTCGCGAATTCCGACTCGCTCGGGATTCGATCGTCCTGCGAGATTTCGTTTTTTTCGATTTGCGACAGCACGTAATCCTTCACCAATTGGTATTTGGGCGAAGCCGTCGGTTTCTTGTCCACTTCGTTCACCTCAAGCGAGTCGTTTTATTTTTCATTATAACGAATTGCATTGTGTTCGTATACGAAGTTGTTGGGAGTCGACATGGGATTAAGGACCGGACTGACGTGCTTCATCCACACGATCGGGATTGAAATGTCTCCGATTTGGAGTTTTGCGTCGCAAATTCGTACCTAAAATGAACATGAAAGGGTTTGCAAAACCATTCTACACGTATTATGATGAAACCGGACCTAGTATGTTTTATTCGACTAGTTAGTATGATAACTTCTCGTCCGTTTCAGCAAGTAGGCGAAGCAAGCATTCGATCAGGGGAGGGATTTTGGTGAATCGGAAAACTTGGAAGAAGGCAGGCGTCTGGACTTGCGCGTTGCTGATGATCGCGATGGCACTGGGCGCGTCGCTGGCGGCTGCGGCCGATGGCGAAGAAGCGGCGAAACCGGGAAGCGCGGCGCCCCACAAGAAGCAAGGACCTTTTTCGATCCGAGTCGTGGATGCCGAAACGGGACGAGGCATTCCGGCCGTCGAGCTGAAGACGACGAACAGCATGTTGCTCTACACGGATAGCGCGGGCTACGCAGCCTTTGACGAGCCGGGCTTGATGAATCAGAAGGTCTTTTTCCATCTTTCGAGCGACGGTTACGACGTTCCGGCGGACTTCTTCGGCAACCGCGGCCAGGCGGTCGAAGTGACGCCCGGCGGAACCGTGACGCTGAAGATGAACCGAATCAACATCGCCCAGCGGCTGTACCGAATTACAGGGCAAGGCATCTACCGGGACAGCGTTCTTCTCGGCTGGAAGCCGCCGATCGCAGAACCGCTGCTGAACGGGCAGGTCATGGGACAGGATTCGGTGCAAGCGATCGAATACCGCAATCGTCTGTATTGGTTCTGGGGAGACACGGATCGTCCGAGTTATCCGCTCGGCAATTTCCGGGTGACGGGCGCCACGTCGAAGCTGCCCGGGAAAGGCGGTCTCGATCCCGATGTCGGCGTCGACCTGACGTATTTTACGAATGACGAAGGGTTCGTCAAGAGCCTGGTGCCGCCGCTGCCCGACGGAGCGGGGATCGCTTGGGTGTTCGGCCTGATGACGGCCAAGGACGCCGCCGGGAAAGCGCGTCTGCTGGCCGGCTACAGCACGCACAATCCGGAGCTGACTGCCTTCGGCGTTCTCGTCTTCAACGATGAGAAGAACGAATTCGAACCGCTCGTCCAGTTCCCGTCCAAGGACGATTGGCGCCATCCCGGCGGCCAGGCGAGCTATTACGAAGAGAACGGAAAAGGCTACTGGGTATTCACCGAACATCGGATGCCGAATTTGCGGGTGCCGTCCGCCTTCGAAGCCATCCGGGACTATACGCAGTACGAAGCCTTCACATGCTTGACACCGGGAACGACCTACGACGGGGCGAACACATCGCTCGAACGCGATGCCCAGGGCAACCTGGTGTGGGGCTGGAAACGCAACACGCCTCCCCTTCGGCAGGACCAGGAAAAAGAGTTAATCGGTCTCGGGCTGATCAAGCCCGGCGACCCGCATTACTTCCAGTTGAAGGATGCGGACACCGGAGCGGAGGTTCAGATCGCCTCCAGCTCCGTCGAATGGAACGCGTACCGACAACGATTCGTGATGATCGGGCAGCAGGTGGGCGGCCAAAGCTCGGGGCTCGGCGAGATCTGGTACGCGGAAGCGCCGGCGCCGCAAGGCCCGTGGACGACCGCCAAGAAGATCGTTACGCACGACAATTACACGTTCTACAATGTCGCCCACCACCCCTTCTTCGATAAGGACGGCGGCCGCGTCCTTTATTTCGAAGGGACGTATACGAACACGTTTACGAGCCATGTTCCAACGCCTCGGTACAACTACAATCAGCTGATGTACAAACTCGACTTGGCTGATCCGAAGCTGGGGCTGCCGCCGGCGCCTGCGGCGGCGAATCCGTAACGCGCCTTGCCGCAAGTCTTTCCGCCGCGCGCCCGCGGCGGAAAGGCGGCATTTGGCTGCAGCGCAATGGAAAGGGTGTTATTTTTGGAGACAACGTACAGAAAAAGACTGTTACCGAGACTTTGGAAGCAGCGATATCTTTATCTCATGGTGCTGCCGGGTTTTCTGACCGTACTGATCTTTAACTACTTTCCAATGTACGGAATCACGATCGCCTTCAAAGACTTCAACGCTTCCAAGGGAATCATCGGGAGCCCGTGGATCGGATTCAAATACTTCACGACGTTTTTCCACGATCCCATGGCGTTCCGGGTGTTGAAAAACACGTTGCTGCTGGGCGTGTATACGTTGATCTGGTCCTTTCCGGCCCCCATCATACTGGCTCTATTGCTGAACGAGTTAAGGAACAAGCGTTTTAAAAAGATCGTCCAGACAGTGTCTTATTTTCCGCACTTTATCTCGGTCGTCATCGTGGCGGGGCTGTTGAAGGATTTCTTGGCCAGAGACGGGATGGTCAATCGCATCGTGGAGCATTTCGGCGGCAGTCCGATCATGTTCCTCCTCGAGCCGGATTATTTCCGGACGATCTTCATCTCTTCGGGCATCTGGCAAGGGGTTGGATTCGGCTCGATCATCTACCTTGCCGCGCTAAGCGGGATCGATCCGACTCTGTACGACGTCGCGGAAGTGGACGGGGCTAGCCGTTGGAAAAAGATGCTGCACATCACCTGGCCGTCGATCCGACCGACGACCGTCATCCTACTCATCTTCTCCTTGGGCGGCATCCTCGGCACGGATTTCCAAAAAATCATTTTGCTCTATTCGCCGGAAACGTATGGCGTCGCGGACGTCATCGGTTCCTATGTGTACCGGCAGGGAATATTGGGCGCGAAATACGAATACACGACGGCGATCGGCCTGTTCATGTCGGTCATCTCGTTCACCATTCTTTATATTTCCAACTGGTTCAGCCGCAAGGTTTCCGAAACGAGCTTGTTCTAGGGGGGCGAAGAGATTGAGCTGGAAGGGAAGAGAAAGCGCGGGCTCCCGCCTATTCGACGCGATCAACATCTTCGTCATGATCGTCATTCTCGTCGTGGTACTATACCCGATCTTGAACATCATCGCCACGTCCATGAGCGGTTCCCGCTTCATCTCCTCGGGGAGCGTCACCGTTTGGCCGCAGGGCTTTACCTTGCAAGCTTATCGGGACGTCTTTCAAGATCCGTTTATTTACAAAGGGTACTTGAATTCCATTCTGTATGCCGTCGGCTCCACCGGCATCATGCTGATCTTTACGTCCTTGATGGCGTATCCGCTGACCATGCCGGGGTTTATCGGCAAAAAGTTTTTTACGGTGTTTCTCATGATTACGATGTTTTTCGGCGGCGGGCTCATCCCGACTTATTTGCTGATGCGCAGCTTGCACCTGCTGGATACGGTCTGGGTGATGATCCTTCCAGGCGCGGTCGGAGCTTATAACGTGTTCCTGTTCCGAACCTTCTTCTCCAACATTCCGGCCGAGCTGAAAGAATCCGCGCTCATCGACGGAGCTAACGACGTCGTGGTGCTGTTCAAAATCATTTTGCCCTTATCGAAAGCGCTGCTCGCGACCTTCGCTTTGTTCGGTCTGGTCGGGAGCTGGAACAGTTGGTTCGAAGCCTTGATCTACTTGAGAGACCAGGATAAGTACCCGCTGCAGATGATTCTCCGAAACTATTTGTTCGCCATGGACACGAAGGCGATTCAAGGCAGGGTCGGAGCGGGAAACGTGGCGATCAACGGCCCGGGAACGGCGCTGGATCCGAAGGCCATCCGAATGAGCGTCATCATCATCACGATGTTTCCGATTATGGCGATCTATCCTTTTTTCCAAAAGCACTTTACGAAAGGCGTATTCGTAGGAGCCATTAAAGGCTGACGGATCGGGTTTGGACGAACGAATCGACCGATGATATCCGGGAGGGAAAATCCATGAAGAACAAAGCGAAGATCGCGAGCCTCGCCGCCGCCTCGTTGCTGGCCTTGGCCGTGTCAGGCTGCCAATCGTCGGATCAAGACGCCGACGGCAGCGCATCTCCGGCAGGCGAAAGCGGAGGGACGATCAGCTTTTCGGTCACGCTGCCATCCGGCGGCGTAGACGACGTGAACAGCATGGTCGGCAAAGAATGGCTGAAACAAATGGAAGCCAAGATGGGCAAGAAGATCGACATCAAATACAATTACATTCCTTCCTCCGAGTACGACGAAAAGGTAAAGCTGATGATCGCGAGCGACGATTTGACCGACCTCTTCGTCACTCCCTTGTTTTACGATACGACCGACATGGCCAAGCAGGGCCAGATTCTGGAACTGAGCCAGTACGAGAAAGACATGCCGAACTACATGAACTATTTGAGTCAGGTGAAAAACGGATTGGCGCGCGTCACGAACGCCGACGGCAAGATGTATTATTTCAAAGAAACGTCGAGACCCCGGTTTCCCGCCGACAGCGGAATGCTGGTCCAGAATACGTCCTCGTACCGCTACGATCTGTTCAAAGCCAACAACATGGACATTCCGCAAACGCTCGACCAATTTTACGAGGCGGCCAAAAAGCTGAAGCAGCTGTACCCGAACAAGTATCCCGTCAACACGAGATGGAACGATCTGCGTTCCTTATTCTCGGCGAGTCATATCCGGGCCGATATTTTCTGGGACGGAAGCAAGTACGTGTACGGCGTGCTTGGCGACGGCTACAAAGACGCGCTGCAATTCGCGAACAAGCTCTACTCGGAGAAGCTGCTGGATCCCGAATATACGATCGATACGGACGACACGCTCAAGAAAAAAGCGTTAAACGGCGACAACTTCATGTGGATGGCCGATTGGTTCACGCTTCCGGGCGATTATACGAGAACCGCCGACGACGGCAAAATTTTCGCCATTTCGCTGTATCCGAGCAATCCGAAATACGGGACGGCATGGCAGGAGGTGGCGAACGTCAACACGCCGGACTTGGGCTGGGCCACGTTCTGCATTAGCGCCAAAGCGAAACATCCGGAAGAGCTCATCCGGTTCATCGACGCGCAATATGCGGACGACATCACCCGACTGACGTCTTGGGGCATCGAAGGAACGACTTACCAGATCGGCACGGACGGCAACCCGACCTTCGTGGATTCGATCAAAAACGCGAAGGATCCGTGGGTGGAAGGGGACAATTACGGGATGCGGGCCAGCAAAAAGCATAATCCCGGCCTGCAGATGTCGATCGATTCCAGGGCGTTCGTAGACTTTGCCCCGAACGACTACACCGTGTTCGACGGCAAATACGAAGAGGTGCCCATCGAGAAGTCGCCGTTTATCCGGAGCTTGCCCATGCCCCGCAACGATTACATTCCAACTTGGTTCGAGGAGCCGGCGATCCAATTTACGCCGGACGAAAGCCAGCAAATTTCGGAGATTTTGAACCCGGTCAAAACGTTCGTGACCGAAGAGCAGGCCAAATTCGTTTCCGGCAAGAAAAGCTTCGACGATTGGTCCAAGTTTATCGACAAGGTCCAAAAAACGGGCGACATCGAAAAGGTGCTGAAGATCTACAACGAAGCTGCGCAAAGAGTTCTGTCCAAGTAAAAGGAAGCCGGACGGCGCCGCGCCTTTTGACGCCATGCCAGGGATCCGGTATACTTGCGAAAAAGGAGAAGATAGGGCGAAAAGAGGTCGACTCTTTTTCGCCTTTTCTCGTCCCGACGGAAAGGGGTGGCGCATCGGATGGATGCGGAAACCTACTATTATGATTTGCGTCGTCGCTTTCCCTCCGTGACCGAGGGAGCGGCGTTTTCGGTGTCGATGGACGCGTTGACGGAGACGTTCGGATGCACGCGGCGCAACGCGCAGCTGATCGTGCGCAAGCTGGCGGAAGGCGGGTATATCGACTGGACGCCGGGGCGGGGAAGGGGACACCCGTCCCGGCTGACCTTTGTCCGCGCCGTCGGTCCGATGGCGTTGCGGAAGGCGCAGTCGCTCGTAGGGCAGGGAAAGCTGAGCGAAGCCCGGACGTTCGTCGCGTCGTTTAGGGACGGGCGGCTGACTCGCTCCTTTGGCGATTGGACGACGGAACAGCTCGGCCTTCGCCGGGAAGCCGATGCGGTCGACGTGCTGCGGTTTCCCTTCTACCGCCCGGTTCCCGAACTGGACCCGGCACGCGTCAATCGCCGGACCGAGGCGCACTGGATTCGGCAATTCTTCGATACGCTGGTCGAGTACGAAGCGGAGGACGGCCTAATCGTGCCCCGGCTCGCTCTCGACTGGGAGAGCAACGCGGACCGGAGGGTTTGGCACCTTCATTTGCGCAAGGGCGTGCGGTTTCACCACGACAGGGAACTGAACGCGGAAGACGTGGCGTTCACGTTTCGGCGTTTGGCGGCGAAGGCGCCCGCGGATTGGCAGCTCCGGATGCTGAAGGAGGTTCGCATCACCGGACCTTACAGCGTCTTGGTCCGATTCGGTCGTCCGAACGCGCTGTTCCTGCTTACGCTCTGCACCGAGCGATACGCGATCGTGCCCGGAGATCTGGATGAAGGAACCGGGGATGTGTCGTTTGCGAGACTGCCGATCGGGACCGGTCCGTTCCGCATCGTCCGCAACGACGACTCGATGCTCGTCGCGGAAGCGAACGAGCGCTATTACCGGGGCCGCCCCCAGCTGGACCGGATCGAGATGTGGGTATGGCCGAACTACGAAGGAATCGAGGACCGTCCGATGAATGCGGGGGACACTCAGCTGCTCTATTCCGAAGCGGCCCGGGTTCGGGAAGGAGGCGAAAGGCTCGCTGCGATCCGCCAGACGGAGCAAGGCAGCACTTATTTGCTCGTCAATCGCCGCAAAAAGGGCCCTTTGGCGGATGCGCGCTTCCGCTCGGCGCTGCGACTCGGGCTGGACCGCCAACGCCTCGTCGCGGAGCTGGGCGGCATCCGCGAGCGGCCCGCTTCGAGCTTCCAGCCGGAGCGTTATGAGCCGGAATACGGCGACGCCTGCGATCCGACGAAGGCCGAAGCGATGGTTCGCGACTCCGGCTACCGCGGGGAGAAACTCGTCTTGTACACCTACGAAATGCCGAGCAACGAACAAAACGCCGCATGGATCCGAAACGCGTACGGTGCGATCGGCATCGACGTCGAAGTCGTCGTCGTGCCCATCCAGCGGCTGTCGGATCCGAAATTGGCGGGCCTGGCGGATCTCGTGCTGGCGGGGGAAGTGCTGAGCGAGCAGCCCGATCTGACGCTGCTCGAGCTGTACACGTCGGAGGAGAGCTATGTTCGGAGACTGCTGTCCGACTCGGAGCGGGCCGACATCGACGGGCAGGTGGAAGCGCTGATCCGAGAAGAACATCCCGCAGATCGGATGCGGCTGCTTGCGGAGACGGAGCGGCGGCTTCGGGAGGACGACAGCCTGATTTTCCTGTACCACAGTCTTCAGATCGTCCAGGTGCCGGAAGGGAAAGAGGCGCTGCGCGGCATCTCGCTCAACGCATGGGGCAAAGTGCGCTACAAGGACGTATGGGTAAAACGAGGGGCGATGCCGGAGGATGGAGGTGCATAGCGGCAGTATTGCCCCCCGAAATTAAAGGCCATTCTCAGGTCGTGTTCAACGACTCGGGAATGGCCTTTAATGACTTCTATGACGGCAAAGACGCTACGCCTCGAGACCGTACGCCGGCTTCGCCCACCGCTGCGCCCAGTCTTCCAGCTCCTTCAGCACCCGGCCGAAGTCGCGGCCCTTCTCGGTCAGCGAATATTCGACCGTCACCGGCACGGTGGGGAATACTTCCCGCTGCACGACGCCGGTCTTTTCCAGATGACGGAGCGTGTCCGTCAGCGACTGCGTCTTGATGACGGCGGCGTTGCGCTGCAACTGGTTGAAGCGCTGCGGACCTTTTATCAATTCGGCGATGACAAGAAACGACCATTTGGATCCAAGGATCGTCAGCACGTCGCAGATCGGCGGCTGCTGTTCATCGGGCGTCTGTTCGTTCGGCAAGCTCACTTCGCACCCTCTCCTTTGCGGCATGGGTCCCGCCGCCGCGATCGGCCGGCAACGGATGTTCCTCCTATTATACGGCTTCGCGCGCGCATTGACCAGCATGCCACCGGGGAAGGCCGAACGATCGGGAGGGGTTTAAGCGAAGGCGAGCACAACCATCTGGTGGCAGAGTACCTCCGGCACCGTATACCGAACCGTGCCGTCCGCTTGGTCGTAGGCCAGCGGACGACCGCCGGGCTCCAGCGTCACGGAGGAAACCGCGGACGGGACGCGCAGCGATACCGTGACGTCCCGGATCGGCACCAGGTCCTCGATGACCTCGATCCCGTTCCCGCGCCGAACGGGCGACGCGTAGAGCAGATGGTTCACCCAGCGCCTCTCCGCCGGCTGCTTTTGCACCGTCACGATGCCTTGCGCGGGCAAGTTCGTCTCCAGCGTCTTGTCCGGCAGCAGGCGATTCAGGGCGTAGAGAACGGTTTCGCGCAGGACGAGGCTACCCATTTCCGCGTACTCGGAGAACACCTGCCAAGCGATGTAGATGCCGTCCGCCCCTTCGGTCATGGCCGGACCCGACGGAAGCTGCGAGCCGGGGGTATGCTGGTGGGAACAGAAGGAGAAAGCGTCCCGGTTGAAATACGGGTGCTCCCGCTCGCCTAGCACGACGCCGCCTTCGACCGCCGCGATCTCCCGGCCTTCCGAGTACATGACATACGACGCGGAAGGCAGGCCGGCGATCGGGAAATCCGGCCGGAAGTAATCCGGACGGTATGGTGCCTTCCCGACGCTGCGCGCGCCCAGGTTCAAGGCGAAATCTTCGCCGTCCGCCCGCAAGCCGGAGGAGCCGGTCGCGAGGACTCGGCCGCCGCCGGACAGGAAATCCCGCAGCTTGGCGCCGAGCCGTTCGTCGATCGCGTAGCGATCCGGCAGAATGAGCACCTTGTACTTGCCGAAGTCTGCCTCCAGGTCGATGACATCGAACAGCAGCTTGCCTTCGAGCAGCATCCGCACCGCGCCGGCGTCGGGATCGCCGGTCGGCTCTCCGCGCGAATCCGGGCTGCCGCCGCTATAAGCTTCCACGCTGAGCAGCGCGACGTCCGCTACGGCTTCGACGCCGACGCACCAAGGCTCCTTGGCTTCGACTTCGGCGAAGGCGGCGCCGATCAGCGCGTAGGTCGCTTCGTCCATCCGGCCTTCGGGATGAAGCTGGTCGCCGACCGAGATGCGCGCGCCGTTCGCCAAGCTGAGCGCCGTCTCGTAACGCAGCGCGTTCGGATGCTTGTATCCGCCGAACTCGCCCCAGGACGTGTGGAATTTGCCGGTCATGCCGAGGAAATCCATGCCCAGCGTCTGGACGTACCGCGCCGACAGCGGGAAGTGATCGTAGCCCCAGCCGCCGGTGGGCAACGATTCGAGCTCCAGGTGCGTGTTGAAGCCCGCCAGATCCCGCCGGCCGCGCCGGATATGGCCGCCGTTGTGGAAGACGGGCAGTCCGGGCTTGATCCGATGGACGGATTCGTTCGTCCGCGCGGCATACGTCGCGTACGTCCGTTCGGCGAGCGCGCGGACCGCCGCCGGGTCTCGGGGATCGCCTCCCGCGTCCCGGATCGAGGCGATGCAGGCGTGGCAGTAGCAATCCGCGACGCCGACGATATCGAGGAAGATGCCGTCCGCGTCGTAGCGGGAGACGACCTCTTCGATCTGAGCGCACAGGATGTCGAGATACGGCGTGTTCATGCAGAAACGGTGATAGCCGGGCGACAGGAAGTCCGCCGCCCAGGTCGTCGATTCGTCCGGACGGCGGAGCAGCCACTCGGGGTGAGTCCGGGCAAGCTTTTCGTCGAGTCCCGCGGACAAATAAACCGGCGTCTTGACGCCGATCTCGTGCGCGGCTTCGATCTGTGCGCCGAGCAAGTCGAAGTCGAGCTCCGGATGGATTTCGTTCGCCTCGGACGGATGGTACGCCCAGCCGTGGTGGCATTTGGAGAACACGGTGATCGAGTCGACGTGGCCTACGCGCAGCATGTCTTGGAATTGCGCCTTGCTGAAGCGACTGCCGATGCCGGGAATGCGTTCCGAAGTATGGAAGTCGAGATGGACTTGGCGAAACCGCATGGATGCGCCTCCTTGAGCGGGATTAGGATTCGATTCCTACTGTAAGGGAAGTCGCGGCGGACAGCTAGGCACATTCTCGACTAGATATAGCACATTATCGACCTCGTCATAGCAGGAAACGCAAACGAAGCGGCGAACTATTGAGGGGACATCGTACGAAATCGACCGCGGGAGGAACTGCCTATGCAAAGTCTGGAGCTGGCTATCCCACCGCTACCCCAGCTGATCACGGTCGGAAGCGGCAGTTGGACCCCGGGGACGCAGCACTTCCTGCGCTGCTTCGACGTCTACGACCTCATTTACGTTCGCAGCGGGGAGTTCAACATGACCGAAGGGGATACCGTCTACGAGCTCGGCGAGCACGAGCTGCTCCTGCTGCAGCCGGGGCTCGTCCACTTCGGACACCGGCCGGTCGAGCGCGCGTCGGAAATTTATTGGTGCCACTTCATCCATCCGCATCCGCCCCGACTCGTGGAAGACGGACAGATCTCCTGGTCCGGGCTGCTCGAGCGGAGCAGCGACGCCGATCTTACGCCGGGAGAGCAGTACATGTATTTGCCGAAGCGGGCGATCGTCGAGCCGCACCGGCTCGTGCCGGTGATGGACGAGATGATCCGGCTTCATCGCTCGCTGACGCTCGGAAATGCGCTCCAGCTCCAAGTCGTCGCCGGGGAGATGTACGCGAAGCTGCAGGAAGTCGTCCGCGGGGCGGCCCAAACGCGCACCTTCGAGATCAGCGAGCGGGTGGTCGCTTACCTCCATGCGCATATGGAAGAACCGTTCCGCGCGGAAGCGATGGAGCAGTCGCTGCTTTTTCAGTTCGATTACCTGGCGCGCTGCTTGAAGCTCCATACGGGTCTCAGTCCGGTGCAGTACCTTCACCGCCTCCAGATCGACCGGGCCAAGACGCTGCTCCGGCATTCGGATCTGCCGCTGCAGCTCATCGGCGAACAGGTCGGACAGCCGAACGTCAATTACTTCATTCGGCTGTTCCGCAGGCTGGCCGGCATGCCGCCGGGCGCATACCGGCAGCTGCGCCACGACCGCGCGTGACCGGTCGGCATGCCGCGGTTCCGAAAGACAAACGGCGGAACCGCTGCGCTGTAGAAGCGCGCGGGTCCGCCGTTTGCAATGAGGGGGACGGCTGCGGTCAGAGAGACGTGATGACCTTGTCGACGATGCCGTATTCGACGGCTTCTAACCCGGACATGAAGTAGTCGCGGTCCATGTCCCGCTCCACGCGCTCGAGAGGCTGGCCCGTGCGTTCGGCGGTAATGCGGTTGAGCCGCGACCGGATGTCGAGGATGCGCTTGGCGCTGATCGCGATGTCGCTCGCCTGGCCTTGGGCGCCGCCGTGCGGCTGGTGGATCATGATTTCGCTGTTCGGCAGGGCGAATCGCTTGCCCGGCTCGCCCGCCAGCAGCAGGATCGCGGCGAACGAGGCGGCCATGCCGGTGCAGATGGTGGAGACCGGCGGTTTTACGAAATGCATCGTGTCGTAAATCGCGAAACCGGCGCTCGTTTCCCCGCCCGGGCTGTTGATGTACATCGAGATTTCCTTCTCGGGGTCTTCCGCCGCCAAAAACAGCAGCTGGGCGATGATGCTGTTGGCGACCTGCGTATCGATCGCCGAGCCCAAAAAGACGATGCGATCCTTGAGCAATCGGGAATAGATGTCGTAAGAGCGCTCGCCGAGGCGCGTTTGTTCGACGACGTAAGGGACGTATCCGCTCATGTTCGTTTCCTCCCATCGGGGTGTGGTGGCTTTCCCCTTGTAAACGAACGAAGCTCGGCGTAAGATACGTGAATAAGAAGTTGTAGGAAACCCGTATCTTTTCGGGCCGTTCGTTCGTTTCCCTCATAAGGACCGCTATAGACATAACCTTGAAAGGAGAATGCGGACATGAGCAAATCGTTGGCAGCCGATCACTTGCCGATTGAATTGTCGAAAGCCGCCCCGGGCCCGGACGATCTGGAAGCGCTGCAAGCCGTCGTCCGGCGATACTGCTTGTCGCTGACGGGCTCCTCCTGGGATGGCGAGGATCTCGCCCAGGAAACTTGGCTGAAGGCGCTCGGGACGCGCCAGCTGCGGCACCACCCCCGGCCGGAGGCGCTCTTGCTCCGAATCGCCCGACATACATGGATCGATCATGCCCGCCGAAAAGCGACGCTCGCCCGCATTCTGGACGGCGAAGGGCGCGGAGAGATCGCTCATCTCGACGAAAACGGGCTGGCGCTCGAACACGCGCTCCATGCGATGACGGCGCGGCTGTCGCCGCTGCAGCGGACGGTGTTGCTGCTGCGGGAAGTGTTCGACTATACGATTCTGGAGACGGCGGATCTGCTGAACATGACGGAGGGGGCGGTCAAAGCCGCCCTCCATCGCGCGCGGCGCGCGCTGGAATCAATGCGGGAAGAGCTCGCCGAGGATGAGCTTCCGCTGCCCGCGGACGAAGGGCTGAAAGCTCTCTTGCGCGCGATGGCGGCGGCGTTCCGCTCCGGCGACGTGGCGGCGCTCGTCTCGCTGGCGCAGCAGGATGTCGTGGCGCCCGCAGTCGCGATCGGCATCGTCCGGCAGCGGATGCAAAGCCGGGAGAAGCCGACCGCGAAACGTCGCGGTACGCCGACGGCGACTCGCGGCGGAACGCAGCCGGTCATGCGGCTGGCAGCCTAAGGGCTCCAAGCGGAACGAGGAAAAAGGATGGCTTGCAGGATGGGTTGCAGGATGGCTTGCTCGCAGAGCGGCCATCCTTTTTTTATTCGACATTCCACTTGGCTTGTAACGGATCGAGGAGACGCATTCATTCCAGATGCCCGGATAACTCCAATATGGTCCTAAATAAGAGCGTGTGGATCCGGTTACGCCAAACGGCGCAGTGTCGGTACTTTGGGCTTGAGTAATTCGGTTTTTCCGCACAACTCCCCCCGTCCCACGCCTCATTTCTGCGAGTTATTCGGTTTTTCCGCATAACTCACTGAGTCTTCGGTACTTTGGGCTTGAGTTATTCGGTTTTTCCGAACAACTCCCCCGTCCCGCGCTTCATTTCTGCGAGTTATTCGGTTTTTCCGCACAACTCGCCCGTCCCACGCCACATTTCTGCGAGTTATTCGGTTTTTCCGCATAACTCCCCGCAGTGTCATCAAACGGGTCTTTGGTGCAAAATAACGTCATCTGCATCCGTTAGCCACTCGCACCATCCGATTCGCACATATCCGACAGGGATCAAATGGACGAAGCTGCGGGCGGGCGAATCCGCGCTGCCGCTGCTCCGACCTCCGGGGTCCCGAGCGATTGCTTCAAGTGCGCGTACAGCTTGGCGGCGGAAGGGAGGGGCGGGATGTCCGAAGATCGGCTCAGCAGCCCCATCGTCAGGTCGATCTCCGCGTCCCGCACTACGCGGGACAGACGCTCTGAGCGAAGCTGCATGCTCGCTTGCCCGACGGCGATACGCGCCGGCCGCCACTGATCCTCTGAACGAAAGGGAGAGGGGGTGCGAGAAGCGCGGGCCAACGCTCGAAAACGGTCAACAAAACGCGCAAAATACGCCCGTCCCGGCCCCGTTTACTTCGCGATGGAAATCGAGTATGCTGAGGAACATTGGGACTTGTTTTCCAATCATCCTACCACCCGTGAATGAGGGGTCGTCAAACCACATGCCAGAGATGGAGAATGCCGGCTACAAATCCATCGCGCTCGACATCGCCCAGCGCATCGTCAGCGGCGAATTTCCCGTAAGAAGCAAAATATCAGGCCGGTCGCTGCTAGCCGGCCAGTACCGCGTCTCCCCCGAGACGATCCGCAAGGCGATCGGATTGCTGAAGGACGAGAACATCGTCTCCGTGTCCCAGGGCAAAGAGATTATCATTATCTCGGATCAGAACGCGTACGACTACATTACGAAACATAATTATTTGAAGTCCGCCTACTCGCTCAAGCAGGATCTTCAACTGCTGCTTGTCCAAAAAAAGGAGATCGACCGAAAGTTCGAAGCGCTCCTCTCCAACATCATCGACGCGTCGGACCGGCTGCAAAATCTGAAGCCGTACCATCCGGTCGAGGTCAAAGTGACCGAGCGTTCGCACGTCGTCGGCATGACGATCGCGAACCTTCAGTTTTGGCAAAATACGGGTGCCACGATCGTCGCATTGCGGCGGGGAACGCAGGTGTCCATCTCGCCGGGGCCGCATGTCATCCTGCTGGAGAACGATGTGCTCGTCGTCGTCGGAGACGGCCAGGTTCAAGCCCGCACGGAGGCGTTTATCCAGCGTCCGGCACCGCCTGTAGAACCACCTTTAATCTAAAAAAATTCTCACGAGGCTGCTTGCGAAAGCGGCCTCTTTTTGTTCTTTTATTGCGTTAAATACCATATTCATACATACAACTCATCGTTAACATAAAGGTTGTCAGTTCGCTCTCCCTTTGTTATAGTAACTAATAACTTGGGGGTCGCAAGTTCCGAGCGCAGGGAAAAACGTACCAAGAAGGGGTGGTTCTCTTGATTCAATTCACAGAGGTGAAGAAGACGTACGACGACGGTCGCGAAGTGCTGAAGAACATCAATCTGGAGATTCAAGCGGGGGAGATCACGGTCTTGATCGGCCCGAGCGGTTGCGGAAAGACGACGACCATGAAGCTGATCAACCGGCTCATCTCCCCTACGGCCGGGCAAATCCGGATCGACGGCGAGGACATCGCCAAGTCCGATCCGGTGCGGCTGCGCCGAAAGATCGGCTACGTCATCCAGAATATCGGCCTCTTTCCGCACATGACGATCGCGCGGAACGTCGCGGTCGTTCCCCGGCTGCTCAAATGGGACCGGCAGGCAACCGACCGGAGAGTGGATGAGCTGCTCGCGCTCGTCGGGCTCGACCCCGCCATCTACCGCAACCGGTACCCGGCAGAGCTGAGCGGCGGCCAGCAGCAGCGGATCGGAGTCATCCGTGCGCTCGCGGCCGACCCGGACATCATCCTGATGGACGAACCGTTCAGCGCGCTCGACCCGATCAGCCGGGAGCAGCTGCAGAACGAGCTGATCCGGCTGCAGCAGGAGCTGCGCAAGACGATCGTGTTCGTCACGCACGACATGGACGAAGCGATCAAGCTGGGCGATACGATCGTGCTCATGCGCGACGGGGCGATCGTCCAGACCGGCAAGCCCGAGCAGATCCTGCGCCATCCCGCCAACGACTTCGTCAAAAGCTTCATCGGCAAAAAACGGATGGCCGGCGAACAGACGGCGGAGGAGCTGCCGACCGTCGACGAGGTGATGGTCGAGCATCCCGCGACGGCGTCGCCGACGCGCGGCCTGGCCGAGGCCGTGAAGATGATGGAAAAGCGGCGCGTCGACTCGCTGCTGATCGTCGACAAGAACAACCGGCTACAGGGGACCGTGTCCATTTACCGCGTGCTTGATCAGTTCGGCGAAGAGAGCAAGACGGTCGCCGACGTGATGAAGCCCGTGGAACACGTCGTGCAGACGGGAACATCGCTATCGGTGGCGCTGCAGCTCATGAGCGAGCATCAGCTGTCGAACCTGGCGGTCGTGCGGGAAGACGGGCAATTCGTCGGCCTTATCACGAGGGGGACCGTCGTCAGCCATATGGCGGGAATGTACGCGTCGGATCGAACGGGAGAATCGAATCATGTTGCGGTCTGATTGGTTGGCCAACTACGCCGACTTCTGGCGGGACCGCTACGCGGACATCGGCACGGCGGCGCTGGAGCATTTGACGATCTCCGCGACGGCGATCGCCCTGGGCTCGTTGGTCGCCATCCCGCTCGGGATGCTGCTCGCGAGCAACCGCATCCGATGGCTGCACACGCTCGTGTTCACGATCGCCAATATCTTTCAAACGGTGCCGAGCCTCGCCCTGCTGGCGATCCTCATCCCGCTCCTCGGCATCGGCGTGAAACCCGCGATCTTCGCGCTTTTCCTCTACGCGATCCTGCCCATTCTGCGCAACACGTACGCCGGATTCAGCTCGGTCGATCCCGCGCTTGTCGAATCGGCGAAAGGCATGGGATACGGTACCGTTCAGCGGCTGCTGGCCATCCAGTTCCCGCTCGCGTTTCCGTATATCATGTCGGGCATCCGCATGACCACCGTGTATATCATCAGCTGGACGACGCTCGCCTCGCTGATCGGAGCGGGCGGTCTCGGACAGCTCATCGTCTCGGGAATGGGCGTGAACAAGGAGGAGCTGATCGTCACGGGCGCGCTGGCGGCGATCGTCCTCGCCTTGGTAGCCGACAGACTGCTCGGCGCTTTGGAAAAACGGTTTACGCGCAAAGCGAGAACCGTCACCCGAGAAACGTCCTACGTTTAAATCAACGAAATGATCTTATCTCATCTTCGACATTCAAGCTTGTCCAAGGAGGAATTTATGCGTAATCGTAAATTTGTCGCTCTTACTGCCGTTCTGTCGTTGTCGCTCGCTCTGTCTGCCTGCGGAGGAAAAGGGGGAAGCGGAGGCGGTTCCTCGACGTCGCTGACGATCGGAACGCAGACGTATACCGAACCGAAGATTCTCGCGGAGATGTACAAGGCGCTGATCGAGGACCGGACGGACATTTCCGTCAAGATCCTGCCGGATTTGGCCGCGAGCCCGATCGTCATCAAGTCGATGAAAAGCAACGAGATTCAGATGGCGACGCTGTATACCGGCGAAATTTTCAACGGCCACTTCAAAATCGAGGATACGAAGGACCGCGCGGAGGTGCTCCGCCAGGCGCAGGAAGGCTTTGACAAAAACTTCGGCTTCCACTGGTTCGACCCGTTCGGGTTTGAGAATACGTACGCCTTTACCGTCCGCAAGGAGCTGGCCGACCAATACAACCTGAAGACGGTGTCGGATCTGGCGGCGCACGCGAAGGATCTGAAGCTGGGCGTAGACACGTCCTGGCTCGAACGGGACAACGACGGCTATCGCGCCTTTTCCAAGTTTTACGGCTTCAAGTTCGGCGACACGTTCCCGATGGAGATCTCCCTCGTCTATCAAGCCGTCGCCGACAAGAAGGTGGACGTCGTCCTCGCCTACACGACGGACCCCGGCATCAAGCAGTACAACCTGCAGACGCTGGAAGACGACAAGCAGTTCTTCCCGCCGTACGACGCGTCGGCGGTCATCCGCAACGATACGCTGGAGAAGATGCCGGAGATCGGAGACGCCGTTTCGCTCCTGGTCGGCAAGATCGACGCGGGAACGATGACGACCTTGAACTACGAGGTCGACGTCAACAAGCGCGAGCCGCGCGAAGTGGCGGTCGAATATTTGAAGCAGAACGGCCTGCTGAAATAAATCCGGGGATGTGAGTACGATGACAAACGAATCGCAAGGCGTCATGGATTGGCTGCGCTACATGCAGGATCATGCCGGCTACTTGCTCAGCTTGACCTGGGGGCACCTCGTCATGGTGTTTAGCGGTCTCGGTCTGGCGCTTGTCGTCGGCGTCCCGCTGGGCGTCCTCTGCGCGCGCAAAGAGAAGCTCGCGCCCTGGATTCTGACGGCCGCCAACGTCATCCAGGTGCTGCCCAGCCTGGCCCTGCTGGCGCTGGTCATGATCGTGCTCGGGCTGGGCTTCAAGACGATCGTGTTCAGCCTGTTCCTCTATTCGCTGCTGCCGATCATCCGCAATACGTACGTCGGCCTGAAGCAGGTCGACCAAGGCGTGAACGAGGCCGGCATCGGCGTCGGCATGAACATGTGGCAGCTGCTGCTCAGGGTACAGCTCCCGCTGTCGCTGCCGTTCCTCATGGCGGGCTTGCGGCTCGCCGCCGTCATCGCCATCGGCGTGGCGACGCTCGCTCCGCTTATCGGCGGGGAAGGGCTCGGCCGGGAAATCTACGCCGGGCTGAACATGCGCAACAATTTGAAAATCTACGCGGGTGCGATCCCGGCCGCGCTGCTCGCCATTCTGGCGGATCTGCTGCTGGGCAGGCTGCAGGACAAACTGAAGCTGGGACGCCGCCGACAAGCCAAAGTCCACACCTAGGAGCGTCGTCCATCGTGAGCTTGAACAGGGATCGATCCCCGCTGTATCAGCTGTATTTCAGCCGAACGTGGAGTCATGAGGAAGCGTACCGGGAGCTGCGGACGCTCCTCGGCGGCCGGGAAGGGTTCCGGTTCGCGGGAACGCCGCCCTCTGCAGACGAATCTCTGTCTGCGACGGGGCGCGAGCGCGAGCTCTACGAGGCGATCCGGCGAAGGATGAAGCATTGCCACGCGGTTCTTCTCCTCGCGGGTGTCTATCCCGCGTACAGCAATTGGATCAACAAAGAGATCATCGCCTGCAAAGAAGAAGTGAACAAGCCGCTCATCGCCATCGAACGCTTCGAGCCTTCCATGACGTCGATGATCGTCCGGCAAAACGCCGACGCCGTCGTCGGCTGGCAGGCCGATGAGATCGTTAACGCTATAAAGCGTCTCGCCAGGTTCGGCTGAAGCGCGCCGGCCTAACGGCCGATTACGAAAGAGGACCCGCCCGGATCGCCCGCGATCCGCGGGTCCTTTTGCCTGTTTCGGGGCGAACCGGTCGCGCTGTTGCATGCATTCGAATCCCGTTTATATTACAATAGATGATTCAACGAGAGATGCAGCAGGAGGAGAAAGTATGAACGTATCGAATCGGGAATCGATCCCGCAAACCGCCGGCAGAGAACG
Source organism: Cohnella baijiui (assembly GCF_020731285.1). Classification (GTDB taxonomy): domain Bacteria; phylum Bacillota; class Bacilli; order Paenibacillales; family Paenibacillaceae; genus Cohnella. Next base: position 195,592 of record NZ_JAJFOW010000001.1, on the reverse strand, counting down.
GACCCGGGCACCAAAGAGGCGCCGGCGCATTCTCAGATGGGCCGGATGGACGGCGCTCGGGCTGTTTGTCGTGATCGTCGTCGGGATCGTCGCGGCGTACGTCTGGATTCGCTCGCTCGATATCGGCAAGCTGGCGACACCGGTCAAGTCGCCGACGCTCATGATGGATATCCATAGCGAGACGGCTTCGCGGATCACCTCGGTCAAGACGGATCCGGTCCCGCTGGAGCAGGTGCCCGCCGCGATGCGACAGGCGATCGTCGCCGTCGAGGACAAGCGCTTTTACAAGCATACCGGCGTAGACGCGCTCGGCATCTTCAGAGCCGCTTTCCGCAACGCCAAAGAAGGCGGCAGCGCCGAAGGGGGAAGCACGATCACGCAGCAGCTCGCGAAGAACGTTTTTCTCTCGGGAGAGAAGACGTTGTCCCGCAAGCTGACGGAAGCCAGCTATGCGCTCAAGATCGAAGCGTCCTACGACAAAGATCAGATTTTGGAAATGTACTTGAACCAAATCTACTTCGGGGAAGGACAGTGGGGCATCCGACGGGCGGCCCAGCGCTATTTCGGCAAAGAGCCGATCGATCTCACGCTCGCCGAATGCGCGCTCCTCGCGGCGCTCCCCAAAGCCCCGAGCCGATACTCGCCGTACCGGGACAAAGAGCTGGCGCTCGAGCGTCGCAATCTCGTCTTGAAGCTCATGAAGGACGATGATTACATCACGGCACAGCAGTATTCCTCGGCGGCGGCGGAGCCGATCCGGGTTCTGGCGCAGAAGCCCGAGGGCGACGGTCTGCTCGGTCGTTACGCTTCTTACGTTGACGCGGTCATCGACGAAGCGATCCAGAAGTACGGTTTTACCGAACGGCAGCTGCTGGCGGGCGACCTGAAAATCTACACGGAGCTCGATCCGGTCGTCCAGCAGGCGATCGAGAAGACGTACGCGAACGACGCGCTGTTCCCGCAGAGCCAAGGCGGCCGAATTGTGCAAAGCGGCGCCGTCTTGGTCGATCCGGCGACGGGCGGCGTGCGAGGGCTCGTCGGGCAGCGCGGCGAGCATGTGTATCGAGGCTTCAATCACGCAACGCAGCTGGAGCGGCAGCCCGGCTCGATCTTCAAGCCGCTCATGGTGTACGCGCCAGCGCTGGAAAAGGGATATACGCCTTCGTCGACGCTCTACGACGGGCCGCTCGACATCGGCGGCTACCGGCCGCAGGATTGGGACCACGCGACGCGCGGACAGGTGTCGCTCCGCGAAGCGGTCGTCCGTTCGTGGAACATTCCGGCCGTGTGGCTGCTGAACGAGATCGGTCTGGGAACCGGCAAGTCGTTCGTGCAGCGCCTCGGCGTTCCCTTGCACGAAGGGGACGACAATCTGGGGCTCGCCCTTGGCGGACTCTCCCGGGGCGTATCGCCGCTGCAAATGGCTCAGGCGTACAGCGTATTTCCGAATCTCGGAACGCTTCGACCCGCACATTTGATCGTGAAGATTACCGATGCGGACGGTCGGACGCTGGCCGAAGCCGAGCAAGAAGCGATCGACGTCATGTCGCCCGAACATGCCTATACCATGACCCAACTGCTTATGGACGTCGTCCAGGAAGGGACGGGGACCAAAGCGGCGATGGACCGTCCGACGGCGGGCAAGACGGGAACGACCCAACTGCCGGACACGGCGGCTTTCCGGGGCGTGTCCGGCGGCGCCAAAGACGCCTGGTTTGCGGGATATACGCCGGAGCTGGCAGGCGCCGTCTGGATGGGGTATGACGAGACGGACGCCGGGCATTATCTCACGACCTCGGGCGGGCAGTATCCCGCGATGGTGTTCCGGGAGATGATGAATTTGGCGCTGGCGGATGTTCCGACGACCGCCTTCCGCAAGCCGGATTCCGGCACATCGCCGGGCGGACCGGGTCACACCGGAAAAACGGACGATAAACCGGACAAAGCGCTCTCCAAGGAAGAACGCAAACGCCAGAAAGAGCTGGAGAAGGAAGAGAAGAAGCGGGAGAAAGAGGAGAAGAAACGGCAGAAAGAGCGGGAGGAGGAGAAGCGCAAGAACAAGCACCAGAATGATTAAACGCGCCATGCGCGATGAGCCTGCAACCGAGCAACTCCTTTGACGGTCGGATGCCGGACTCCCATGAAAAATAGAACTGCCGTCCCGGAGAGATCGAAGGTAAGGTAAAGTCATCAACTGACAGAGGAGCATTACGATGACGATCTTCCAAACGGTTCTCGCGGGGGCGGTCTCCGTTTTCCTATCGGTGCTGATCAGCGCAAGCCTGATTGCGTCGTTTCTGTTCGACGATCCGGGTTATCTGTTTATCGTTGCCGCGTACGGTTTTGTCGGGACGGTTGTCTACGGGGCGCCGGTTTCGGCGCTCCTATTTTACTCGATCCGCTCGAAGCGGGCCTGGGCAGCCATCTTGCGTTTGCTGCTTCATTTGGCTGCGGGATTTGCGCCTTATGGCATCTGGCCCGATGAGGTGGGCCTTTTTCTCGGTCTGTGCGGCATGGTCCACGCGTTTTTTTATTACGTTTCGTTTGTCGTCCTGCGCCGTCTCCTACCAACGTAATCGACAGAGGGCGCCTCTCCGGGCTCGCACCTGGGCTCGCGTCCGGCTCGCGCTCGCGCCAAAGACCGTCAGCCTTCGCGGCTGACGGTCTTTTCATTCGGCGACGAATAGTAGGCGATCAGAAAGTCGCGAAAGGCGTCGGCCGCCCGGGACAAGTAGTGCCCTTCCGACCAGGAGAGCTGAAAGGTTCCTTGGCAGACGGGCCGGCGAATCCGGAGTAGCACGAGCGGGTCGAGGCGGGAGGGCTCGCTCCGGTTGCACGCGCCTGCGAAGCCGATGCCAAAACCCGCGCGGATCAGGCTCGTCTTGGCCGCAGGCTCGCTCACTTCGCAGGCATAGGTCGGGGTTATCCCCGCTTGCTCGAACAGCGCGTCGTCCCGCCGCCGGAACGAATGGCCGAGCGTATAGCCGATGAAGGACTCGCCGGCCGTCTCGTGCAGGTCAACCCAATCCCGACCCGCCCAGCGATGTTCCGGCGGAACCGCGAGGCAGATCTCTTCGCTCAGCACCGGCCATTCGCGGATGCCGGTTCGACCAATCGGCTCGGAGCTGAAGCCGAAGTCCGCTTCGCCGTTCACGATCATCCGCGCCATTTCGTCGTTGGCAACCTGGGTGACGCGAAGGCGCACTTCCGGGTGGGATTCGCGATAGAGGGCGAGCGGACGGGACAACCTGTTCAGCGTCGGCGTCGCGATATGCAGGCTTCCGCGCTCGTCCCCGGCCAGATCGGCCAGCTCCCGACGTCCTTCCTCGAGCGCGGAGAGCGCCGTCTCCGTCCGCACGAGGAAAGCCCTGCCGAAGGCGTTCAGCCGAATCTGCCGGCCTTGCCGGTCGAACAGCGGAACGCCTAGATCTTCCTCGAGCCTGGCGATCGTCTTGCTGAGCGCCGGCTGGGCTACGCGGAGCGCCTCGGCGGCCCGGGTCATATGTTCGAGCCTGGCGACGGCGCGAAAGTACTGAAGCTGCAGCAATTCCATTCTGCCACCTCGATTCATAACCTTGAAGGAATGAGAATCATTAAATAAGATGTATTTTTCATTATCGTTTCTGCATTATACAATAAACCCACAGCGAGCTAAAGGGGGAGATCGTCATGAAAGCAGTCGGATTCGAGACGTATGGTTCGCCCGAAGTGTTGAAAATGATCGAAGTGGAGACGCCGCAGGCGGGACCGGGCGAGGTCCGCGTACGGGTGAAGTCCGCGGGCGTGCAGCCGGCCGACTGCGCCGTGCGGAGAGGGTGGACGCTGCCCGGAATGACGGTGTCGCTGCCGCACGTGACGGGCAACGAGTTTGCAGGCGTCGTCGATCAGGTGGGCGAAGGCGTTGCGGACTGGGCGGCGGGAGACGAAGTGCTCGGCTTCCGCATGCAGCAGGCTTATGCCGAATATGTCGTCGCGCCCGCAGATCAGATTGTGGCCAAGCCGCCCGTCATGTCCTGGGAGGTCGCGGGCAGCCTCTCGGCCTCCGGGCAGACCGCGCATACGGCGATCGAGACGCTGCGGATCGGACCGGGCGATACGCTGTTCATCAACGGGGCGGCGGGCGGCGTGGGCACGATGGCGGTTCAGCTCGCCCGTTTGCGCGGAGCGACCGTGATCGGAGCGGCGAGCCCGGGGAATCACGACTATTTGCGGTCGCTGGGCGCGATTCCGGTCGCATACGGAGAGGGTCTGGAGGAACGGCTGCGCGCGCTGGCGCCGGGAGGCATCGAAGCGGCGCTCGACGCGGCGGGCGAAGACGGGCTCCGCGTCTCCGCAAGGCTCGTCCCGGAGCTGGACCGTGTCGTCACGATTGTCGCCTTCGAGGCGGCGCAATCGCTGGGCGCGAGCGGACTTCGCAGCCGGCGGTCCGCCCAGCGTCTCGCGGAGCTGGCGAGGCTTTATGCGGAGGGCAAACTGCTCGCGCACATCCGTTCGAGCTACCCGCTCAGCCGTGCCGCCGACGCCCATCGGGAGGTCGAAACGGGCCACGGGCGCGGAAAAGTCGTGCTGATCGTGGACGGCTAAGCGTTTGGGGCTATGAACGCGAATTCGCCGTTGTGGCGGAATGGCCGCCTGCGGCGCTCGTCAGCCGGCAAAAAAGCGGACTTCAGGGGGCTCGTCAAAAGGGGAGCCGAACCGTATAATGAAGAGATCATATGTTCCCCTGAGGTGATCGAAGTGAAACTGGAGCGGCTCCTCTCCATTACATACGCGCTGCTGAACCAGGAAGTCGTTTCCGCCGCGGAGCTGGCAGAGAAGTACGGCGTGTCGCCGCGCACGATCTACCGGGATATCGAGGCGATCGGCGCGGCAGGCATCCCCGTCGTCTCGTATCAAGGCGTGAAGGGCGGATTCGGAATCATGAAGGAATACAAGCTGGACCGCAGCTTGCTCGGGTCGGACGATCTGGGCAGTCTCGTCACCTTTCTGCGCAGCGCGGCGACCGTCTTCAAGGACAGACGCTCGGAAGAGACGCTGCAGCGGCTGTGCAGCGTGCTGCCCCACGGGTGGCAGCAGCGCCTGAGTCTGGATTTGGGCAGCTGGCGGATGAATAACGAGCTCTTGCATATCCTCAGAGAGGCCATTGCGTCTTCGAGCGTCGTTCATTTCCGCTACGTCAACGGAAACAACGAAATCAAGGATCGCGCCGTCGAGCCGGTGCACCTTCAGTTCAAGTATTACGCCTGGTATTTGCAAGGCTATTGCCGGGCTCGACGGGATTATCGCGTATTCAAGCTTTCGCGGATCACGGATCTGAGCCGGACCGAGGAGACGTTCGTCCGACGCGAGTCGCCGCCGGTCATGAACGTAGGCGAGGGGCTGCGCCGGAAGCGCGAGATGACGGGCGCGGTGATCCGCATCTCCGCCGGCGCCGCGGCAGACGCGCTGGATTGCTTCTACGCGGAGGAGCGGATGTTCGATGAGACGGGTACGCTGAGAATCCGCATCGTGAATCCGACGGAGGTGGAATGGCTGGTGTCCATGGTGCTCAGCTTCGGTGGGGACGCCGATGTCGAGGAACCGGCGTGGCTGCGGGAAGAGATTCGGGATAAAATCGAAAAGTTGCGCAAGCGATTCGAAAAAGTATGACAGCCAGCTGTCATACTTTTTCGTTTATGATGGGATCATACGTTCTCGTGAAAGGAGATTCGAGATGACGGTGTTCTATCATCATTACATGCTGGAAACGGAAGCGAGGGAGCGCTTGCGGGAGATCGAGGCGGCGGCTAGGATGGCTTGGATGCGCGGCGGAAGCCTGCCGCGCAAACGAGTGCGGACGGTTCGGGTGCGGCTGCCTCTGCTCCTGTTTGGATGGGGCAAGAAGCTTTAGGGCCGGCCGCGAAGGCGCAGATCAACGTGTACGGCCCAAACGCGGGAACGCCCCTCTCTCCGGATTCGCGGGGGAGGGGCGTTTTTTTGCGCCGCGGTTCAGGACTCGACGAATGGCAGCCAGCCAGGGGTGCCGCGGAGGAGGCCCCACATCGGCTCGGGAATGACGAGACGTTCCCGGTCGTTAGCGGTCAGCGTCGTTCGGATATCCGCGTACCGGCCTTCGCGGACTTTGCGCGTCCAGTCCGGCTCGAGGAGCAGTTCGCGTCCGAGCGCCACGAGCGGAGCGCCGGTCTTCCTCGCTTGCGCCGCGTCTTCAGCCGTCGCGATGGCGCCTACGCCGATGATCGGGATCCGGTTGCCGAGGCGTTCTTGGAAAAGCACGAGACGCGAACGCCCACCCCACTCTCCGTTGCGGGGAGGGTTCCGAAAGTCGGTAAGCGACAAATGCAAGTAGTCGAGTCCGCGGCCGGCGAGCGTTTCCGCAAAGGCGAGCGCATCTTCCATCACGATGCCGGGCGACTCGCGCTCCTCCGGCGAGAGGCGAAAGCCGACGGCGAAAGGCCGGTCCGCCGTTTCCCGGACCACACGCAGCACTTCGTCCACGACTTCAAGTCCGAAGGTCATGCGCCGCTCCAGGCTGCCGCCGTACCGGTCTTCCCGGCGGTTGGCGTGCGGGGAGAAAAATTGGTGCGTCAGATTGCCGTTCGCGCCGTGAATCTCGACGCCGTCGAAGCCGGCCGCAACGGCCCGGCGGGCCGCGGCGCCGAAGGCGCGAACGATGGCCGCGATTTCTCCTTCGTCCAGCGCGCGAGGAACGCCGGCATCCGGTCGGGATTCCGGGACGGCGCTGGGGGCGACCAAATCGCCGGTCCGCGTGCTCTGGCGGCCGGAATGGAATAGCTGGAGGATCGCCTTGGCACCGCGCTGCCGGATCGTCTCGGCGACGCGCGCGAGGCCCGGGATTTTGTCGTCGGTATCCGCGCCGGGTCCGCCGGGAAGACCGCCGTCAGGCAGCACCCAGGTGGCGGCGGTGATGACCATGCCTGGCCCGTCCGCGCGGCGGGCATAGTAGGCGAGTTCGTCATCGGAGGCGACGCCGTCCGTCCGCGAGGACAGATGCGTCATGGGCGCCATGACGATCCGGTTGTCGAGGCGGAGACCGTTCGGCAGACGGTAAGGTTCAAATAACAAAGAGTCGTTGTGGGTCATGGGGGATCTCTCCTTCGCTTTTCGATGTACTCCCTCTTGAAGGCTATGGTGCGATTATAGTCCCGTTTCAATGGAAGCGTAAGAACGCAAAACCATTGGACCTGGTCCATTCGATTGGACCTACCCGGCAGGGAACAAAGGAGCATTCCTTGTCCGATCGTAAGAAGTTTTGTCGAAAGGATTGAAAACACTAGATAAATATATTAAATATATATACGAAGGCGGAAGGAGGGAGTTCGGGAAAATAGCGCGAGGCCCATCGAAAAGCTTTGCACGATCGCTGCAACTCAATCCCGTGACGAGGAGTGTATCGCATGATTCGAAAAGGTATGGCCATCGGCATGGCGCTGGTCTGCGCTTGGACGTTCGCTTCCGGCGCTTCGGCAGCCGAGGACGCGCAGGCGGCGAAGCCGCCGAAAGACGCGGTCGTCTGGCCGCAATCGCAAGCGCTTCCAAGCTTCAAATCCGTTAAGCGTTTGGACGTCGCGGACATCGTGAACGCCCCCGGCGACTTGAAGCTGCTGCTTGCCACGCTCCAAGGCATCGTCAATCGGGCGGAGCCCCGCATCTACTTGCTGGAAAGCGAAGAAGAAGGCAAAACGACGTGGCTGAAAAATCTCGACGTCCCCTACCAGCTGCATGAAGACGCTTGGGATCTTGTTCGCGCCTACAAAGGGGAAGTGAAGGGCGTTATCGTCTACGATCCCAAAGTACCGGATTCCATCAATGTCGCAACGACGCTCGCGGGACTGAAGGACGCGGTCGTGGCAAGTCCCGCAATGGCGGAGCAACTGAAGGCGGCGCCTTACGGCTTGCAGGTGCTGGACGATCTGCAAGGGAAATTCAAGGACCGACTCGACGCCTACACGTGGCAGTACGAGCACCTCTGGTCACAGACGACCCATCGCATGCTGGTCGGGCTGAGTCCCGACACGTCGGTCAAGCTGCCGCCGGGACTGCCCGAGTCGTTTCGGACGATCGCGGAGGAGAAAACCCAGGAGCGCGACGCCGCCAACAAGAAGACGTACGACCTGGATTTGACGGACTTCCTCGGCGGGGAAGCGGTCTACTTGCGCTTTGACGACGCCTTCCCGCAAGACGGCTGGGGACCGGCTGTACACGAGGTGACGGTGCAGGCGGACGGAGAGACGATCGCCCATTTCATTCCCGGCACGCCCGAAGAAGAACCGTTCCTTTACGACCGGCAGAGCTCTCAATTATCCAGCGGTCAAGGCGGCCATCGGTTCGCGGACAACGGGCGCTACTTCGTATACCGGTTCGTGCCGCCTGCCGGCACCAAGCAGCTGACCGCCGCGGTCAACATGTGGAACCAGTTCAAAGTGTCGGCAGGCAACGTCGCTCCTCCCTCCTCGGAGCAAAAGGAGCCGTACGGCTACCTCCGGGACTATGCGGTGGCGAACCGGGCGATGGTCTTCTGGCTGGACGCGAACGTGCCGGCGCAGAAGGCGCTCTTCGAGAAAATCCTCTCGGACGTCAAGCCGGGCACGCCTTATCTCGGCTGGTTCAGCAACGACGTCGAAGGCGAATTCAGTTCGGTCGAGATCACTTCGAACCACGGCGTCTACGTGCTGGCTGCGGATTGGTTCAGCAACCTGACGGTGTTCTCGGGGACCAAAGCCGGTCCCGTGGCCGCGAAGCCCGCTCCGAAGCCAAAGCTGGACAACAAGATTTACGTCTCGTTCACGTTCAGCGAAGGCGACAATTTCCAATACAACCAGCATCGGATGCGGAACCTGTGGGACGATCCGAACCGGGGGAAAGTCCCGATCAACTGGACCTCCAGTCCGCTGTTGTATGACGGCGCTCCCGCTATTCTCGGTTACTATCGCCAAACGGCGACGGCGAACGATCAGCTGATCGCCGGACCGTCCGGCGCCGGATATTTCTACCCGGAGGCGTGGCCCGAAGCTTCCTTCGCCGACTTCCTGAAGTCGAGCTACAGCTATCTGAAAAAGACGGGGATGACGGTGCCTTACGTGCTGAACCGGGTGGATGGGAACAATATTCCGCTCAGCGACGCGATAGCAACCGCCTATGCGCGCGAATATCACGCTCCGGGCCTCTTCCTCAGCTGGGAAGGGCACTACGGCGTCGAGATCGGCGCGGGCCGCCTTCCCATCTCGACGATCCAAGGCATCAGCACCGCCGGAGACGGCAAGCGCATCCTGTCCGAAGCCAAAGCCGGCTGGGACGGCAAGTCGCCGCTGTTCGTCTCGCTCGGATTGCTGGCCTGGAGCATGACGCCGACGGACGTTCTGGCGATCGCGGAATCGCTCGGCCCGGAATACGAGATCGTGCTGGCGGACAATTACTTCTCGTTAATCCGCGAGTCCGAGGGCATCCGCTAATCCCGCCAACTGCGGCGACGTCTCGAATCGAACCGCAACGCATGAAGCTGAAACCTCCGGCGAAGAGCCGGAGGTTTCTTCGTCTTTCGAAAGGAGCGCAGATTCCCGAAAGGAGATGAGCCGTAACATTTGCGCGCTTGCGGACGTCTAAATTTGCATAACACGCAACCAGAACCGCAAAGGAGAGATTCATCCATGAAGGCCAACCTCAATTTGAAGACGATCGCCGTGTCCCTCGCGGTCTCCGGCGTCCTCGTCCTTAGCGCTTGCTCCGCCGGCGGCGACGGCGCGGCTTCGCCGCCCGCATCCGCGGTCGGAACCGCGACCCCCGAACCTTCGACCGCCCCGTCCGGCACTCCGGACGGCAGCCCGACGCCTCCGGCTCCGCCCGTTCCTTCCGCCTCCCCAACCGGTAGTGCATCGTCCCCGAGCGGCGCAGTCGACCGCGAGCTGAAGGAGCTGATGAAGCTTGCCAAAGAAGGCCGGGTACCCGGGATCGACTACGCGGCGCACAGCGGATTGATCGACGACGTCGAGCGGGACTGGGGCAAAGCGGATGCCACCGAGACGGCCGGCAAAGGTATTTACGCGACCTACGGCAAACACCGCGCCGCGTTCGGCTTCAACAAGGGCAGCCAAATTTTCGACGTCCGGTCGAGCGATCCGCAGCTCCAGGCACTGACGCTCAAGGAGATCGAGCATTCGCTCGGCAAACCGACGTCCACGGCGAAAAACGGGGACGACGCCATTTACGTGTATCAGGCCAACAAGCAATTCCAGTTGAAGTTCGTCATTCCGAAGAAAACGGGAAAAGTAGACCATATTTCCGTATTCTCCCCGCAGGACGCCGTCAACAACATGGCCGGCTGAGATTCTGCTGTGGGACGCAGCCGGCCTTGCGGGTATAGAAAAGAGAAGGCAGAAAGGGGGAGAACATGGAGAACGAAGAAACTTTCATCGAATATGCCGTCAAATACGACGGCAGCTTGACGTCGTATCCCTGCGTCCGTCTGCGTCATACGGACGAAGAGCTCGTCCTGCTGCACCAAGTGCGCGAGCCGTTCTGCATGAGGGCCGGCGGCGAGGAGCTGTGCATTCCGGCAGGCGCGTATACCGTTGCCTTCTATTGGGAGGATAAGCCTTTCAACGCTTACTATTGGCTCGATCCCCGGGGCGTGTACCTCGGCACGTATTTCAATCTGGCCGAACAAACCGTGATTTCCACCGATACCGTGACGTTTCACGATTTGATCGTCGACGTGCTGGCCCGGCCCGACGGCTCTTTTCTGATCTTGGACGAAGAGGAACTGCCGGCGCCGCTAGCCGACTTCGAGGACGGACGCGTGGAACGGCACTTGCGGCAATTGACCGAGGCGATGCCGGAGGTGCTGCGGTATTTGGACCGCGAGACGTATCGCTTGATCGCGGACGGCAGCATCCGGTAGAGGCAGTGCGAAAGCGGACAAATGTTCCGCCGTCCGACGCGAGCAACCCCGAAGCGGTACGCTTCGGGGTTGCGTCTTTTCGTCCCGTTAGGAAATGCGGCCGCACGCGATGCGGTTGCCGGAGTTCCCCGAGGGGTCGGTCACATAGTCGTCGGCCTTCTCGTGAATCACGATCGCCGTGCCGCCCGGCTTCAGGAGCGAATGGGGCGCGCCTTTGGCCAAGGTGAGATTTTTGCTCTCCAGATCGGCACTCACGGTGCCGTCCGCCGCGACTTGGATATTCGGCAGGTCCCCGGCGTGGAAGCCCTTCGGATTGTGGAAGCCGTGCTGCTTTTTCTCCGGATTGAGATGCTCGCCCGCCGACTTGAAGTCGGGCGGATCGCAGCGTCCCGTCTCGTGAATATGGATGCCGTGCGCGCCGGGAGGCAGATGCTTGGCTTCGAGATGGATGCGGACGGCGCCTTGCACCTGCGCGATTTGCGCTTGTCCGACTTCTTCGCCTTTGGCGTTTATAATTTTGACCTTCACGACGGGAGACGTTTCCGAGCGCGCATCGGCCGTGGGCGCCAAGATCGCGCTTCCGGTCCACCATAGCGCAACCGCGCTCATGCAAAGGGCGGCGATCCGTTTGTTCATGATAGTCGTTCGTCCTCCTGGTATCCGCTGGTTTGTGGTTCGGCCTTAGCTTTACCATTATCTGACTAAACATACCGCGTGGATCGGAGAGCGGGACGTCCGCCACTTGACGGGAAGCCGGAGGAAGGTAAAGAGAACGAACGCGGCTGCGTCGCTCTCTTTTGCTTTCGGTACCCGGAAACCGTTATTTTCAGTTATGGTCAGGAACCAGCGCGATATGTTTCTCCATTATATGGTGTATAATGGGAGGGTCCAACCGCCTCAGCTTCCTTGAGCGGCCAACTTGCAGGAAAAAGGAGCGCGCAGATGAGCCTTTCCTCCGATTTTCGCACTTTCATCCGCATCCGTTCGGCATGGGTGCTCATTGCCGCCATGTTTCTGTACGGCATCGGCACCGGCATCCTGGCGCCGATGAATGCGATCTATTTGCAGAACGACGTCGGTTTGACCAAAAGTCAGATCGCCGTCGTCTTTTCGGTCTCGCTGCTCCTGAATATGGCGCTCACGATCACCGTTGGCTTTTTCAGCGACCGCCTTCGCCGCAAGAAAGGCATCCCGCTGGCCGCGGCGGCGGCGTGCATCGCCGGCCTCTTCCTCTATATGAGGGCGGACGGCTTCGTCACCGCGCTTGTCGGCATGTCCGTCGCGATCGCGCCGTCGGGCATGATCATGGGCCAGCTGTTCGCCATGGCGAGAAATCATTTCGCCCGCATCCGTCCGTCGATCGTCGAGATGGCGCAGCTGTGGCTTCGCACGACGTACAGCGTCGGCTTCTTTACCGGGCTGCTGCTCGGCGCGAATCTGTTTTTGATCGCTTCCTTCCGCGGGGTCTTGTGGGGCAACCTGTTCGGCTACGCGATGCTGTTCCTGCTGCTGTTCGTCTACCGCGAAGTGCTGGCCGATGCCGGCGCGCCCGCGCCGAGAGGAGGAGAGCCGTTCTCGCTCCTCATGCTCGTTGCGCTTCTGCTGCTATCCTGCGCGGATGCGATCCGCGGACTCTATCTGCCGCTCGTCGTCAACGCGCGGTTCGGCGATCCGCGTCTCATGTCCTACATCTGGAGCGCGCAGGCCGTCTTCGAGCTCGTCTTCATGACGCTGGCCGGCTATTGGGCGGCCCGCTACGGAAGCCGGACGGTCATTCTGCTCGGCGGCGCGCTGGCATTCGCCACTTATCTCGTTTACGCGACGGTCGACGCCTTGCCGGTCTTTTTTCTCATGCAGCCGGTCTATTCGTTTTTCGTCTCCGTGCTGTACGGCGTCGGGATGGGGTACGTTCAGCGGATGTTCCTGCGTCGGACCGGCTTCGGAGCGAGCTTGTACGTGTTCATTTCCCAGACCGCCTCGCTGATCGGCTATTTCCTGCCGCTCGCCATCCAAGGCGTGACGCCTACGATCTTCTATATCCCGGCGGCGCTAGTGCTGGCATCCGTCGGCATTTTGACGAGCGTCCATCTCCGCCGGCGAGCGGAGCGATCCTTGTCCGCCTGACTTCGTTTCCAGAAGACGGCATCGCGGTTCAGGTTGATCTTTCCCATGAAATTGGATAGAATGGATAAGAACATATATTCGCATGGCGTTTCCCGAGGGAAGGAGAGACGACGGCATGGAACGGTATACCGAAGTGGACGAGGCGATCGCGTATATCCGCGCGCACCTCGACGAGCCGCTTCCGCTATCCCGGTTGGCCGGCCACGTGGCCTACAGTCCCTATCACTTCACCCGCATCTTCAAGGATCGGACCGGCTTGCCTCCGCTCTATTATGTTGCCGCCTTGCGCCTTCAGAAGGCCAAGGATCTGCTGCTGCGCACGAATCTCAGCATCCGGGACGTCGGCCTCGAGATCGGACAGCAGAGCCTTGGCACTTTCACGACCCGGTTTACGGAGCGGGTCGGCGTTTCGCCGTCGGAGTTCCGGCATTCGGCTAGGCTGGCGGAGACACATGTCCGCTCCCTGCAGCAGCTTTCCGATTGGCGGTCGGAGGACCCGATATTCGGCGAATACGGCTGCGTCGAAGGGACGATCCGCGCCTCCGTTCCGTTCGAAGGCTTCGTGCTGATCGGCCTGTTCGCGAAGCCCATCCCCGAGGGCCTGCCGCCGTACGGCACACTGATCGCCTCCCCCGGCTATTTCCGCTTTACAGGCGTGCGCCCCGGCACCTATTATTTGATGGCAACGTCGGTGTCCTGGAGCATGAACGCGATGGACATCCTGCTCCCGCATACGACGCTGCGCACCCGGACGCGGACGCCGATCCACGTGCAGCCGGGCATTCCCGTCCCTTATCAGCAGCCGATGTTGTACGAGCCCAAGGCGGACGACCCGCCCATTCTCATTTCGCTGCCGCTGCTCATGAACATTTTTCTCAGCCGCACCCTCGAACCGACCAGGCGCTAGCGCGCCGACCAAGCCGGTTGGATGGAATAGCAAGATTCCGAAACCCCCGCACCTCCAAACCGTGGTATAACGGGTAAAGGCGGCAATCGCCGCATAGAGGAGGCGGGGAGCATATGAAAGTCGGAAGCGAAGCGGCTGCCGCGCGCCCGAACGAAGAAGTCGCGGATTTATCGATCCCAGTACCCGAGCCGTTCTCCTTCAGAGAGAACTGCCGCTATTTGGCCGGCGCCACCCAAGAATGCCTGTACGCGATTCGGGAGGACGGCATTTACAAGGCAATTCCGATCGGCGAGGAGGCACCGGTCGTCCGGATCCGTGAGTCGGCGGACGGTCGCGCGCTCGAGGTTCGGTTTCTGGACCGGTCGCCGCCGTCCGAATCGGCGATGATCGGGGTCGACCGCTACATTCGGGACTGGTTCGATCTCGACCGGGACCTGTCGCCGTTCTACCGTCTGGCGGAGCGGGACGAGCTGCTTGGCCGGGCGGTTTCGGCCTTTCCGGGCCTTCGCAACATGGGGATCCCGGATCTGTTCGAAGCGCTCGCCTGGGGGATTATCGGGCAGCAGATCAATCTCTCGTTCGCCTACACGCTGAAGCGGCGGCTGGTCGAACGATTCGGACGCAGCGTGACTTGCGGAGAAATGACGTATTGGACGTTTCCGACCGCGAACACCGTCGCGGAATTGACTCCGGAAGACCTGGCCCCGCTGCGCATGACGGCGAGGAAGGTCGAGTATCTGATCGGCGTGGCGCGTCTGCTGTCCGAGGGCCGGCTCAGCCGGGAGTCGCTCCTGGCGCTCGGAGACCTGAAGCAGGCGGAGAAAGCGCTCGTCGGCATTCGCGGCATCGGCCCTTGGACCGCCCACTATGTGCTGATGCGATGCCTGCGGATGCCTGCCGCGTTTCCCGTCGACGATGTCGGCCTGCAGCTGGCCATTCAGCATTTGACCGGCATGGCGCGCAAGCCGACGCCCGCCGAGATTCGGCAACTGGCGGCGGGATGGCAGGGATGGGAGTCGTACGCGACGTTTTACCTGTGGCGCTTTCTCTACTGAGCGAAGAAGCTAGCGTCGGGTTGGATGGTCTGAGATGTGCTGACTTGCGCGCGACCTGCCGACGTCTTCTCGGCTATAATACACTTATCAGCGAAACGAGAGAGCCGAGGGGGAAGGGGCATGGCGTTTCACGGACAGCGGATTTTGCCCGCCGTGCGCAAGATGCGAGATTTGGAGAAGCTGATGCGGATGCCGTTCGACTACGTCGTTCTGCTGGACAGTCACATCAGCCAGATCAAGCCGATCCTGGATTTGGCGAACGCGCACGGCAAGCGGGTGCTCGTGCATGCCGATCTGATCGAAGGACTGAAAAACGACGAATACGCCGCCGAGTTTCTGTGTCAGGTCATGAAGCCGGCAGGGCTCATTTCGACTCGCGCGAGCGTTATCGCGAAGACGAAGTTGAACGGTCTGCTCGCGATCCAACGGCTGTTTCTGCTGGATTCGCATGCGCTGGAGAAGAGCTACGCGCTGCTCGAACGGACCAAGCCCGACTTCGTCGAAGTACTCCCCGGCGTTATGCCGCATATGATCGAGGAGGTATTGGAGCGAACGGGCATCCCGGTGTTCGCCGGCGGACTGATCCGGGCGGTGTCGGACGTGGAGCGGGCGATCGAGGCGGGCGCCTCCGCCGTCACGACGTCCCGTGTCGAGCTTTGGCGGCATTTTGCGGAGACGCCGTAGCGTCTAGCATCAAACCGGGCGTTCGCCGCATTTGCCAAAGACGCCTTTCCAACGATCGCCGGATATGGTAAGATGGGACCTAAGTTAATAGAAGGTTGGAGAACGGGAGACACCGCGACGCACGGCTGCGCTTTGGGCGCAGCCGCTGATGTTGCGGTTTTTTGTCGTTTGCACACCGCAGAGGAGGCGTTATCCATCATGGCAGGGGGCATGTCAGCCGTCCACCGGACCGACCGGTTGGCCGAAATGGAGCGGGACGTATGGGACGTATTGGTGATCGGAGGAGGCATCACCGGCGCGGGCATCGCGTTGGACGCGCAGGCGCGGGGAATGCGGACCGCGCTCGTCGAAATGCAGGACTTCGCCACCGGCACGTCAAGCAGGTCGACGAAGCTCGTTCATGGTGGGTTGCGTTATCTCAAGCAGTTCGAGATCAAGATGGTCGCGGAGGTCGGCAAGGAGCGCGCCGTCGTCTACGAGAACGGGCCTCACGTCACGACGCCCGAATGGATGCTGCTGCCGATCTATCGCGGCGGCACCTTCGGAAAGCGTTCGACCTCGATCGGGCTGGCGCTGTACGACTTCCTCGCGGGGGTGAAGCGCGGGGAACGCCGGACGATGCTCTCCCGGGAAGATGCGCTGTCCCGCGAACCGCTGCTTCGAACCGAAGGACTGAAAGGCGGGGGCTACTACGTCGAGTATCGCACCGACGATGCGCGGCTGACGCTGGAAGTGATGAAGAAAGCGGTCGAGCTCGGGGCGACGGCGGTCAACTACGTTAAGGCGGAGGAACTGCTTTACGAAGAAGGACGGCTCACGGGTATTCGCGCGGCGGATCGGATCGGGGGCGGCGTCCATATCATCCGGGCGCGGAAAATCGTCAACGCGACGGGGCCGTGGGTCGACACGCTTCGAGAGATGGACCGCTCCAAGCACGGCAAGACGCTGCGGCTGACCAAGGGCATTCATCTCGTCTTCGACGGAAACCGGTTCCCGCTCCGGCAAGCCGTCTATTTCGATACGCCGGACGGGCGGATGCTGTTCGCGATTCCGCGCGACGGCAAAACCTACGTAGGCACGACGGATACGGATTACGAAGGCGACCCGGCGCGACCGACGATGACGGCGGCGGACCGCGATTACGTATTGGGCGCCGCCAACGGAATGTTCCCGGAGTTGAAGTTGACGCCCGGCGACGTCGAGTCCAGCTGGGCCGGGTTGCGACCGCTTATTTATCAAGAGGGCAAGTCGCCTTCCGAAGTATCCCGGAAGGACGAGATTTTCAGGTCGCCCTCCGGGTTGATTACGATAGCGGGCGGCAAGCTGACGGGCTACCGCAAGATGGCCGAGACGGTCGTGAATCGGATTTCCCGCGAACTGGTGGCCGAAGGGAGGGGACCGTTCCGTCCTTGCGAAACGAAGGAGCTGCGGCTGTCCGGCGGAGACGTCGGGGGTTCGGAAGGTTTCCCGGCCTTCGTCGAGCGCTGGCGCGCCGAGGGTGTCCGGCGAGGACTGAACGAAGCGGCAGCCGCGCGTCTCGCCGCTCGCTACGGCTCCAATTGCGAGGCGGTTCTGGCGCTGCTGCCGCCCGCCGGCGAGGGCGGAGCCATGCCTCCGGAGCTGACGGCCCAACTGCGGTACGCGATCCGCAAAGAGATGGCGGTCCGCCCCGTCGACTTTCTCGTCCGCCGGACCGGCGCGCTCTACTTCGACATCGCGCTCGTCCGAACGTGGAAGTACGAGGTCGTCCGCCTGATGGCGGAAGAGCTCGGCTGCGATGAGGATCAGAAGCGCACATACTCGGAGGAGCTGGAGCGCCATCTGAGCGAAGCGGTCCAACCGACAGACGAACCCTTGCAATCATAACGGAATGCTCGACATGTCATGCAGGTGCGCTGCTGCGATTCTTGAACGAAGAAACCGGCAGCATTGCGATTGGACCATGGTCACCATGGCGCTGGGGAATACCGTCCGCGAAATCGGCGTGATTGTGGGCACCAAATCCGCGATGGACCGGATGGCCGTTCATTTGACGGGCAGAAATGACGAAAGAGGGAGTCGTGGACTCCCTCTTTCGCATTCGGCGGGCAGAATCGATTACAAGGTGGCGGTGAACATCGAACGCGCCTGCTCATCTGCGCCTGAGAGGCAATTTATTCAGCCGCTTCTTCATCCGCCGGAAGCCGACCGACAATCACGAATGGTCAAAAATTGGAGCCGAGCTCCGAAATAAGGTCGCATTATCGACACTTCCTAAGGAGAGGTGGCGCGACATTGGCAGGTTTCCACGCGAAAAAGGAGGAAAATTCTTTTTAAGATTAAATATATGGAGAATATATTTACATTCGAACAGGCGCCTCGTATAATCGGTAATGTAAGTGCTTCCGATTTGATCAGGCGGTTCGATCGTCAGGCAAGCTTTGCTAGAGAATCTATTTTATCCGCATTTTACCCACAAGGAGAGGTTCGCGTATGAACAAGAACAAGATTGGCAAAACCGCGCTATCCGGCATCGCCCTGCTGCTGACCGCAGGCGCAGTTCTTTCGGGATGCGGAGGCAGCGGCGACGGGGGCGCTTCGCCCGACGGCGCAAGCGGAGGGAAGTCGAACGGCAAAAAGTCGAAGGTTACGGTCTGGTATTTATGGGGGGGCAAGGAAGGGGAAGTCATCGAAGGCGCCATCAAACGGTTCAACGAAAGTCAGGATCAATACACGGTCGAAGGGCTGTCCGTGCCGGATGAGCAAAAGATCAAGGTCGCCATCGCCGGCGGCAAAGGTCCCGACCTGACGGACTCCTTTGCCAGCAACGTCGCGCAGTACGCCAAGGAAGGCATCGCCCTTCCGCTGGAGGATCTGATCGCCAGAGACAAATACGACATGTCCGACTTCGTGCCCGCGACGCTCGAGCAAGGCAAGTACGACGGCAAGCTGTTCGCGCTGCCGCTCAACATCAACATGAACGCGATGTTCTACAACAAGAAGCTGCTCGCCGATGCCGGTTATTCCGAACCGCCCAAGACGAGCAAAGAACTGATCGAGATGGCGGCGAAGTTGACGAAGACGAACGGCAAAGGCGAGATCGAGATTTTGGGCTTTCCGTCTTATCCGGGCTTCCCGTTCCAAGCGCTCACCTACGGGTTCGGCGGCACCTATCTGAGCCCCGACGGCAAAAAGGCGACCTTCGACCAGCCGGGCGCGTTGGAGGCGCTGAAGGCCATCTACGATTACAACAAGCAATTCGGCGTGGATAACATCAAGCAGGTGCAGGCCACCGGCAAATGGCTCGACCCGACGGATCCGTTCATGGCGGGCAAGCAGGCGATTCGCTTTGACGGTCCATGGCTCTCGACGTTTATGGCCAACAACAACATCAAGCTCGATTACGGCCTCGCGCCGCTGCCTTATTTGGACGGCCACGAAGATCTCGCCGGCAGCAACGAGGCGCAGAGCTCGATCTTCTACATCGCCAAAAACTCGAAGAACGTGGACGGCGCCTGGGAATTCCTGAAGTTCATGTACTCGGCGCCAGAGCTTGCGAAAGTCACGGGCGGCATGGGCAACATCCCGGCGCGCACGACGTCGATGAAGGATCCGGTGTTCCAGACGATCGCGGACGCCGACAAGTTCATGGAATTCGCGCAAAACGCCAACGTCAAATCGCTTCCGAACATCGCGCAGCTCCCCGATCTCCTGAACAAAGTCGTCAAGGAGGAAGGCGAAGCCGTCTTCAACCTGAAGAAAACGCCGGAAGAGGGCATCGCGGCCATGCAGAAGCGGGCGCAGGAGCTGCTCGACAAGTAATCGACATCACGGCGAATACACCGGATCGTGCTCATGCCGCCCGGCGCGGGCACGGTCCATCGGATGGAGGACGGGAAAATGCGCAGGAAAGCGAATCTGACGGGGCTGTTGTTTTCCGCTCCGTTCATCTTGGGATTGCTGGTATTCACGCTATATCCGACGGGCGCGTCTCTCGTGTACAGCTTCTCCGACTTCAACTTGTTCAAGCCGCTCACGTGGGTTGGCCTGGACAACTACAAGTGGATCTTTCAGGAGAAGGAAGTGGCCAAGAGTATTCTCAACACGCTGTACATGGTGGTGCTGGCGACGCCGGTCAGTTTGATCGCGGGACTCCTCACCGCTCAGTTGCTTAACCTGAAGGTCAGGGGACAATCGATCTTTCGGACGTTTTTCTACATTCCGTCCATCGTGCCGGTCATCGCCTCGTCTCTCGTGTGGATGTGGGTGCTGAATCCGAAGAGCGGCCTCATCAACTCGCTGCTCGACCTGGTCGGGCTGAGAGGGCCGAACTGGCTGCTCGACGCCGCGTGGACGAAGCCTTCGCTCATCCTCATGACCGCTTGGGGCTCGGGCGGGGTTATGATCATTTTCCTTGCGGCGCTGCAGGACGTGCCGCGCAGCTTGTACGAATCCGCGGAGATCGACGGCGCGGGCGCGGTTCGCAAGTTTTTTTCGATCACGCTGCCGAGCATTTCGCCGATCATCCTGTTTCAGCTCGTCATGAACTTGATCGTCTACTTTCAGTACTTCGCCCAGGCGTTCATGCTCGCGTCGCTGACGAACTCGGGCGCCGACCAGACGATGGCCGGTCCGGAGAAGTCGCTGCTGTTCTACGCCATCCTGCTCTATCGGGAAGCTTTCGTCGACTTCCGGATGGGTCACGCCAGCGCCATGGCGTGGGTCCTGTTCCTCATCACCGCCCTCGTGACCTGGCTGGTCTTCCGATCGTCCAGGCGCTGGGTGACCTACGGAGGCGATTAAGATGACGATGGTGACTCGTAAAATTGTTCCGTATACGCTGCTCGTGCTGCTGAGCCTCGTCTTTGCCGCGCCGCTGCTATGGCTGCTGTCCACGTCGCTCAAGTCCAAAGACCAGCTGTTCGTGACCAAGCCGCTGTATTTTC
Organism: Cohnella baijiui; assembly: GCF_020731285.1. Taxonomy (GTDB): domain Bacteria; phylum Bacillota; class Bacilli; order Paenibacillales; family Paenibacillaceae; genus Cohnella. The sequence continues at coordinate 174,982 of NZ_JAJFOW010000001.1, read as the reverse complement.
CGTCGGCGCCGCGCTGGCAAAATTACGCGGACGTCTTTCAGACGATCGACTTCGTGCGGCTGTCGGCCAATACGCTGCTCGTCACGCTGCTCACCGTCGCCGGTCTCCTGATCTCGGCGCCGCTCGTCGCCTACGCGACCTCCCATATCGAATGGCGGGGGAAAAAACCGCTGTTCGCCGTCGTGCTCGCGACGCTGCTGCTGCCGTATCAGGTGACGATGGTGCCGCTCTACATCGTCTGGTCCAAGCTGGGCGCGATCGGCACGTACGTGCCGCTGGTGCTTCCCGCGTTTCTGAGCGCGGGAGCGGGCTACTACGTGTTTCTCATGCGCCAGTTTTTCATGACGATTCCGAATTCGCTCGTTCAGGCGGCGCGCATCGACGGCGCCTCGGAATTCCGCATCTACGCGCAGATCATGCTGCCGCTTTGCAAGCCCGTCATCGCGACGGTCGGCGTGCTCGTGTTTCTCAGCACATGGTCGGACTTTCTCGGGCCGCTGCTCTACCTGAACGACGAAAGCACCTACACGTTGTCGCTGGGGCTGTATGCGTTCATGCAGACGCATTACGTCGAATGGGAGCAGTTGATGGCCGCTTCCGCCATGTTTACGGTACCGATCATCGTTTTGTTTTTCCTGGCGCAGAAGCAATTCATCGAAGGCATCGCGCTCACGGGCATCAAAGGGTAAGGGAACGCGTCCTTGCCGCCGTCCATCCAACATCCTTCAACAGAAACCGGTGAGTGCATATGAGCAAACCAATCGATCTGGAAAGCTTCAAGGGAGGCATGGTCGTCTCCTGCCAGGCCTATCCCGGCGACGCGACGTACGGGAGCGAGATGATGGTCCGATTCGCGCTTGCGGCGCTTGCGGGCGGGGCGACCGCCATCCGGGCGAATTCGCCTCCCGATATCGCCGCGATCCGCCGGGCGGTCCAGGTACCGTTGATCGGCCTATGGAAACGCGTCTACCCGGACTCGGACGTTTATATTACCGCCACGTTGTCCGACGCCAAGGCGGTCGTCGCCGCCGGCGCGGATATCGTGGCGATGGACGCCACGAAACGCCGTCGTCCCGGAGGGGAGCGGCTTGCGGACATCGTGGCCGCGCTGAGACGGGAGACGGACGCGCTCCTGATGGCGGACGTCTCGACGCTGGAGGAAGGCGTCCAGGCGGAACGGCTCGGCTTCGATATCGTCTCGACGACGCTGTCCGGATATACGCCGTACAGCCCGCAGACGAGCGACCCGGACTTCGCGTTAATCCAAGCGCTGAGCCGCAGCGTCCGAGTGCCGGTGTTCGCCGAAGGCAGGTTCCACACGCCGGAGCAGGCGCGGCGCGCCCTGGAGAGCGGGGCGCAGACCGTCGTCGTCGGCACGGCGCTGACGCGGCCGCACGTGATGACCCGCAAGTTCGTGGACGAGATCGCGCTCGCGCGCGATCATCGACAAGTCGAGAGGGGATGAGCCGATGAGGCTTTCAGAGCACCGCATGTGCCGACCGTCCGCCGCGGAGACGCGCGTGGCACAGGTCGACGGGCGAGGAAAGGGGAGCCGTTCGGCAGACGGCCTCCCTGGACGGGCGGCGAGCCCGCCTTGAGGGCTGTTCTGGCGATCGTCGGCGCACTGTTCTATGCGTGGGTGCTGATTCAATCGCTGCCCACGGCGGCCGCCCGCTTCGGCGGCGGCTACTGGGAAGCCGTGCTCTGGATCGTCCTCGCGATCTTCGCCGTGTTGGCCGCGGCGGCGGCCGTACGCCGACTCGGTACGCGGACCTTTCTCGTCGCGATCGCCGCGGCCGGACTCGGCGTCCGCATCGCCTGGGTGCTCTGGATCGACACGCCGCCGGTGTCGGACTTCAAGGACATGCTCGACGCGGCGATCCGGGGCGCCGCCGGGGATTTTTCGTTCGCGGGCAACGAATATTTCGGCAGATGGGCGTACCTCATGGGCTTCACCCTGTACGAGACGGTCGTCGTGAAGCTGGTCGGCCCGTCGGTCCTCGTGCTGAAACTGCTGAATGCCGCGTTCAGCGCGGCCACCGCTCTCGTCGTGTACCGGATCGGCCGCTCGGTCTTCGGCGAGACGACCGGCCGGATCGCCGCGGTGCTCTACGCGTTTTATATTCCGAACGTGCTCATGTGCTCCGTCCTGACCAACCAGCATTTGTCGACGCTGCTGTTTGCGCTCGGCTGCTGGCTGCTCGTATTCGGACGGCTCCGAACGCGTTACGGCTGGCTGTGGATCGGTCTGCTCTTCGTTGCCGGTCAGATCATCCGTCCGCTCGGGGGGTTCTACGCGGCGGGCGCCGTCGTCTACGGATTGGTCGTGCTGCTGCGTCGGCCGGGCCCGATTTCGCGGCGCGCGATCCTGCTCCGACTGGCCGGACTCGCCGCCGTCTATCTGATCGGAATGCAGCTCGTCAGCCAAGCGTTGATCGGCGCGGGCTTCGCCCGGTACCCGCTTGCGGCGCAGGAGCCATACTGGAAGTTCATGGTCGGAATGAACGTTCAAACGACGGGCGGCTGGTCGCAGGAGGACACGGATTACGCGCTGTCGTACCGTCTTGGGTCTGAGCGCGACGCGGCGGAGCGCACCCTCCTCCTGGAGCGGCTCCGTACGGTCGACGTGCCCGCGTTGCTCTGGGCCAAAGCCAAGCTGCTCTGGGGCGGCGAGGATGCTTCGGCTTACTGGAGCCTGTTTCAGACGCCGCAAGCCGATCTGCAGGCGCCTTACATCCGGGCCGAACGCGTGCTCTACGCGGCGATGGCCGCATTCGGCGTCGTCGGCATGCTGGCGCTGTGGCGCCGGCGCGAGGAGGACGAACAGGGAGAGATGCTGCTGGCGATGCTCCTCCTCGGCTACGCGGTCATCCACCTCGTCATCGAGATCCAGACGCGCTATAGGCTCGATATGATGCCGGCTTTCATCCTTTTGCTGAGTTATGGCGTCCGGACCACCGCCGTCCGGTGCGGCCGCTGGAAAAACCAACTATTCGATTGGAGGCGTTTCTCATGGAAAAAATCAAAGTCGCTGTAATCGGTTGCGGCACCATCGCCAATTCCGCGCACATCCCGGCTTACATGGCGAATCCGGATGCGGAGATCAAATACTTTTGCGATATCGACCTGACCCGCGCGGAACAGGCCGTTCAAAAATACGGCGTCGGCCAGGCGGTCGCGGATTACCGGACGATTCTGGAAGACCCGGAGGTCGAAGCCGTCTCCGTCTGCACACCGAATCATGTGCACGCTTCCATTTCCATCGACTGCCTGCGGGCGGGCAAGCACGTCCTGTGCGAAAAGCCTGCCGCCCGGACCTATGCCGAAGCGCTGGAGATGCAGAAGGTCCAGAACGAGACGGGCAAGGTGCTGAACATCGGGGTCGTCAACCGGTTCAACACGGGGGTCAACAAAATTAAAAAGCTGATCGAGGACGGCGAACTTGGCGAGCTCTATCACGTATATGTCAGCTTCCGGGCCCACCGCTCCATTCCCGGACTCGGCGGCGCATTTACGACCAAGGCGATCGCGGGCGGCGGCGCGCTCATCGACTGGGGCGTCCATTTCCTCGATATCGTCATGTACTGCTCCGGCGATCCGCGTCCGAAGACGGTATCCGGCCAAGCTTACAGCAAGCTGGGGGTCGAGATGGAGAAGTACGCGTACATCGACATGTGGGCCGGTCCGCCGGACTATAAAGGGACGTACGACGTCGACGACTTCGTCACCGCGCTCATCCGGACCGAAGGTCCCGGCATCACCGTGAACGGCGCCTGGGCGCAAAACATCGGGGAGAGCGAGATGTACATCGACTTCCTCGGCGACAAGGCGGGCATTCGCCTCCAGTACGGCTCCGACTTCAAGGTGTACGGCTCGAAGGACGGCTCGCTCACGGAGACGATGCACAAGTTCAAAAACGACAACCACTTCCAACAGGAGATCGACGGCTTCCTCAAGGGCATCCGTACCGGCGAAAAGCTGCCGTCCCACATCGACACCGTCATCCTGACGTCGCAAATTTTGCAGGCGATCTACGACTCCTCCGACCGCGGAGCCGAGATCGCGCTGGGCTGACCGAATGCTCCGAGGAGCCAAAAGGGGGAGAAGCGCTTGAAGAAAATCGGCTTTATCGATTACTTCCTGGACGAATGGCATGCGGAGAAGTATCCGGACTGGATCAAGGAAGCATCGGGCGGCGAACTGCAGGTCGCCTATGCTTACGGACTCATCGACGCCCCGAACGGGCGGACCAACGCGGCATGGTGCGAGGCGCACGGCGTGGAGCTGCTGGATTCGATCGAAGCGGTCGTCGAGCGGAGCGACTGCCTGGTCGTGCTTTCGCCGGACCACCCTGAGCAGCACGAGGCGCTGTGCCAAATCCCGCTGCGCTCCGGCAAACCGACTTACGTCGATAAGACGTTCGCGCCCGACCGGGAGACGGCGATTCGACTGTTCGAGCTGGCGGCCGCGAACGGGACGCCGATCTTCTCCACTTCGGCGCTTCGGTACGCGACCGAATACGACGGAGCGGCTTCGCTGGACATCGCGACGATCCACAGCGTGGGGCCGGGCCGGTTCGACAACTATTCGATCCACCAGATCGAGCCGGTGATCGCGCTCATGCGCGGCACGCCCGACCGGGTCATGGCGATCGGCACGCCGGAGGCGCCGGCGATGTTGATCGGGTTCGCGGACGGACGTCAGGCGGCGATCCACCACTTCGGCTGGGAGTGCCCGTTCGCGATGACGCTGAACGATAAGGACGGGCATGCGCATACGCTGAAGGTGGAGTCGGACTTCTTCGCGGCATTTGTCCGGCGCATGGTGAAGTTCTTCGAAACGGCCGCCCCGCCGGTCGCGCCGGAGGAGACGATCGCGATCGCCTCCGTCATCGAAACCGGCCTGCGCGCGCTCGAGACGCCGTACGAGTGGGTCCCGATTCCGGCGACGGCCTAGCGGCGCGTAAAAAACCTTGCAGCGTTTCGAAATAGATAAGAACAGCAACGACGACTTTCGGTCGTTGCAGCGGCGCTCGGCGAGTTTGAGCGTGCTGCAGCGATCTTTTTTTGTTTTCGGGTCAGAAAGGTTTGGTTCGGCGCGCAAGGGTCAAGTTTATCGAATTCGCGCATAGATTGGGATACGAGCGAAAGCGCTTAACGAAGATGCTCGCTCGATACGCAAGTCTAAGGAGGAGATACGTATGCGCAATCAGGGGCTCAAGGTGCTGACCATGCTGCTGCTGACGGCACTCGTGCTCATGGGCTGCTCGCAGCGATCGGGAACCGGCGGCCAAGCCCAGCCGAGCGAAAGTTCCGCGACGCCGTCCGCATCCGCCGCTCCGTCGCAGACGGACAGCCCTTCGCCGAGCAAGCCGGATGCAGGCAGCGGGGAGAAGATCAAGCTTACGGTCTACAGCACGATCGGCGAGTTGAAGAACCAAGAGATGATGAAATCGATCGGAGACGCCTTCACGAAGGAAAATCCGAATATTTCCGTGGAGTTCCAGTTCCCGGGGGCGGAGTATGAGAATATCCTGAAGGTCAAAATGGCGGCGAACGATTTGCCGGACGTGTTCGACACGCACGGCTGGGCGGTCATTCGGTACGGCAACTATCTCGCCGATCTGCGGGACGAAGCTTGGGCGCCCAACCTGACGGATACAATCAAGCCGGTCGTGACCGACAAAGAAGGCAAAGTAGAGGCGCTCGTGCTTAGCGAAGCCAAGGACGGCATCTCCTACAACGCCGAAATCCTCGAGCGATACGGCATCCAGCCGCCGACGACGTTCGACGAGCTCATGGCTGCGGCGGACAAGATCAAGACGGAGAGCAAAGGCCAAGTGACGCCCTTCTTCATGTCCGGCATCGACAACGGCATGATCGGCGGCTTCCTCGATCTTTACTCCACTTCGATGTATATCAGCCCGCAGCAAAATCAAGCGAGCAAACTGCTGGACGGCACGTTCGATTGGAACAACTGGACGCCGTTGGCGTCGAAGCTGCTGGATATGCAAAAGAAAGGCTATATCAACAAAGACGCCTTGACGGCTAAATATACCGACTTGCCCAAGCGTTTCGCCCAGGGCAAGGTCGCCTTCGTATTCGGCGCGCCGTCGTTCGCCGACGAAGTATATAAAACGAATCCGGACGCGAAGATCGGCATCATGCCGCTCACCACGATGGTAGAAGGCGACGCGCCGACCTTCTCCGGAGGGGAGCGGTATACGATGGGCGCATGGAAGGACGGCAAGCATCTGGCGGAAGCCAAAAAGCTGATCGCCTTCTTTGCCAAGCCCGAAAACATGACGACGATCGCCAATGCGACGAAGCTGCCGCCGGGATTGAAGGATATCCCGTCGCAGCACGAGTTCGCTTCCTATTACGAGCAGTTCAAGGACATTCGAGTGTTCCCTTACTTCGACCGCGTCTACTTGCCGAACGGCATGTGGGACGTCATGTGCAAGACGGGCACTTCGCTCGTTTCGGGACAGACGACCCCCGCTCAGTTCGCCGACAAGATGAAGCAGGAATACGAGCGGCTGCGCAAGCAACAAGCCTGAGTAGGCCGGGGAGGGCCGCCGTTCTCCCCGGCCCGTCGTACGTCAGCCGAAGAGGAGGGAGCCTGTCATGTCCGAAACCAAGCCATCCATCCGCCGAACCCGTGCCGCAGCCGGCCGGCGGGCGGCCAGGCGAGATGCTTGGGTGAACCTCATGTACGTGCCGGCGCTGCTGCTGTTTCTCGTTTTCATCTTTTATCCGTTTCTGCGCGGCATTCAGATCTCGTTCACGAACTGGGACGGATACAACCAGCACTACAATTGGATCGGGCTCGAGAACTATAGCCGGATCTTCCGAGATCCCGACATGGGCAAAATCGTCCGCAATACGGCCGTCTACGGCATCGGCAGCGCCGTGCTGCAAAATTTGATCGGACTGCTCTACGCGCTTTTCCTCAGCCAGTCGATCCGTACGCGCGGGCTCGTCCGCACGGTTATTTATTTGCCGGTCATCATCAGCGGGTTGATCATGGGCTACATTTGGTACTTCTTTTTCCAATACGACGGCGGGGCGATCAACGACATCCTCCTGCTGTTCGCGAACGAACCTGCCAACCTGCTGGGCAATCCCAACGCGAACGTCTGGATCATCACCTTCGTCAACACGTATCAGTATTTGGGCATCGCGATGGTGCTGTTTCTGGCGGGATTGCAGTCCATCCCCAGGGACTACTACGAGGCGGCGACGATCGATGGCGCCGGCGTTTGGACGAGATTCGCCCGGGTTACTTGGCCGCTGCTCGCGCCGGCTTTCACGGTGAGCATGGTGTTGAATCTGACCGGCGGCCTCAAGCTGTTCGAAGTTATCGTCGCCATGACGAACAGCGGGCCCGGATATGCCTCCGCCTCGATGTCTTCCTTTATGTACCTGCTGTACTTCGGCCGCGAAGACGCAGGCTATGCCGCGACGGTCGGTATTCTCATGTTCGTCCTGATCTCGATCGTCAGCCTCGTGGCGTTGGTTTGGCTGCGCAGAAGGGAGGTGCAGACATGAGCATACCCATGTCCCGGACGCGCCGGAGCTGGATGAACGCGCTGTCGCTCGTCATCTGTCTCATTCACATCCTGCCGTTTTACATTCTCCTCACGACGTCATTCAAGGCGGACGACGACCTGAGCTCCAAGTGGAATTTCCCGGGTTATCTCTACCTGGACAACTTCGCGGACGCCTGGCGGGAGGCGAATTTGGCGTCCGCCTTCAAGAGCAATCTGATCGTGACCGTCTGCGCGGTGTTCCTCATCGTCGTCGTCGGGTCAATCGCGGCATATCCGCTCTCCCGCCGCCAGACGCGGTGGAACAAGTTCATCTACGCCCTGTTCGTTTCCGCGCTGATCGTTCCGGCGCTTACGATCCTCGTTCCGCTTTATAAATTCATGGTCGACATCGGCGGGATGAATCGGTATTGGGGCATCGTCTTGCTCCATGTGACATTTAACTTGCCGACGACGATCTTTCTGTACACCGGCTTTATCAGCACGATCCCGCGGGAGTTGGACGAAGCGGCAATGATCGACGGGGCCGGCAGGCTAAGCCTCTTTTATCGTATCCTGCTTCCGCTGCTGAAGCCGATCACGGCCACCGTCATCATCCTGAGCGGCGTCGCGGTTTGGAACGACTACACGTTCTCGGTATTTTTCCTCCAGCATGTCGACACCCGGACGATCACCGTCGCGCTGTCCGCCTTTTTCACGCAATTCTCCAGCAACATCGGTTGGGTCGCGGCCGGCTCGCTGCTCGCCGCGCTGCCGATGATCGTCGTGTATCTCTTCCTGCAGCGGTACTTTATCGAAGGGCTCGCTTCCGGCGCGGTCAAAGGATAGCATCCGCTGTCGTCGCTGCAGAGGAATGCGGGGGGAGCGCGGGATCCTTTGCCGCCGGCTACGTATAGTTTCGCCGCGACCGGCCGGATAATGGCAGTAGGATCGAGGTAAAGGGGCAGACGGCATGAAGGAAAGATCGGCGGCGCGCAAGGACGCGATCCGCAAATGGGCGGCCCGCGCCGGCACACTTAGCGCCGCATCGGGGGCGGCGTGGGCGCTGGCGCAAGCGGCGGGGTCGAAGCATCCGTTTCTCGCGCCCGTGGCGGTCATTCTCTGCATGCAGACGACGATCTGGCATTCGATCCAGTTCTCCTACCGCCGGATGGGCGGTACCGTGCTTGGCGTCGGCTTGACGTGGCTTGCCGTCAAGGCGCTGCCGCTGAACGGTTGGACGGTGGCGCTCGCCCTGCTGCTTGTCTTGGGCATCTCGCTCATCATCGAGCGCAGCGAATTGTGGATGCGGGAGACCGCGCTTAGCGTCGTGCTCGTCTTCGAGCTGCAGCGCGTCTCCGGCCATTACGCGATCGACAGGGTGCGGGAGACGGCGATCGGCATCGCCGTCGCCTTGCTCGTGATCGCTTTTGTGTTTCCGCCGAACGAGACGCGGGCGGCCGAACGCGCGTTAGACGGACTCGCGGACCGGGTCGGCCGCGCGTTCGGACGGCTGTCCGTCTGGACGGGAGGCGGCTGCCCGCCGGCGGACGCCTTTGCGCTGTCGACCGAGGTGGGGACGCTGCGGCAGGATTGGCAGAAGGCGGCCCAGTCGATGAAGCTGGCGGACGACAGCCTGCGGCTTCATCCTTACCGGCGCAAGAGCGACAGGAGACAACGGGAGAATGCGTATGCGCTGGAAAAGCTGCGCCTCGGAATCGCCTATTTGGAGCATGCGCAATGGCGTCTTCAGCATGCCGAGGCGCAGATTCCGATGGACGAGTCCGAGAAGGCCGCGTGGGCGTCGCAGTTCCGCAAGCTCGGCGGCTGCTGGGGGCGGTCGCTCGTCGGAGCGCCGCCGCTCGAGCCGGAGGCGAGCTTGCATAGGCGAGAAGAGACGCCCGTTTATTTGACGGCTTTGACGTTGGACACGCGAGAGCTGCTGGAGCGTTTGAAACGAATCTAGCATCGGCCGCCGCTCCGTTCCGTCAAGCGTTGTCTCATCCGAATATTCCCCTGCAAGGTTGGCATTCGGCATACGCCGGCTGCCGCGCTCGTATAATGAAGGAGCGATACAGCAAGGCGCGGCGGCGGACGTGGCGCCGGGCGAAAGCGGGGGATCGGCGCTGGCGGAGATCGGAAGAAGCGTGCCCAAGAAGGAATCGTTCTACAAAGTGACTGGAACCGCAAGGTACACGGGCGACAGGACGGAGGCGAGATACCTCCACGCAAGTTTGAAGATCAGTCCGCATGCGCACGCCCGCATCCTCGGGATCGACGTTGCCAGAGCCCGGGCGCTGCCGGGCGTTCGGGCGATCGTGACCGGAGCGGACTGCGACGTGCTGACGGGAGAAGAAATCCGTGACCGGCCGATCGTTGCGCGGGATCGGGTCCGCTACCACGGCGAGGTCGTGGCGGTGGTAGTCGCGGATACGGAGACGCAGGCCCGACAAGCGGTCGACCTCATCGAAGTGCGGTACGAGCCGCTGCCGGTCGTCCAATCGCCGACCGAAGCGATGCGGCCGGGGGCGCCGATCCTGCACGAGCGGCTCGGAGAATACGAAAAAGGGCCAGGCGTCGTTCCCGTGCCCGGCACGAATATAGCAAGCATTATCTACGTTCGTCTCGGCGATATGACCCAGGGCTGGGCGCTAAGCGAAACAATCGTTGAAAACGCCATCTCGTTTAAACCGTCCGATCATGCCGCGATGGAAACTAGGAGCGCGATCGCGGAAATATTGCCGGACGGACGCATTCACGTCGTCTCTTCGACGCAGGCGCCGTTCGCGGTCAAGATGTATATGGCCAAGTACTTCGGTACGGAAGCCGGTCAGGTCGAGGTTGAGGCGCCGCTGGTGGGCGGCGCCTACGGCGGCAAAGCGGCGATCCAGCTCGAACTGATCGCCTATTTGGCGTCCCGCGCGGCGGGCGGCAGACCGGTCAAGGCGATGTATACGCGGCTACAGGACATGATTACCGCGCCCTGCCATATCGGCCTCGAAGCGATCGTGCGGCTCGGCAGCACCAAGGAAGGCAAGATCGTCGCCGCGCATTTGACGTACCGGTTCGACGGGGGCGCTTATGACGACAAGTCTAGCGACGTTGCCCGGGCGGCTGCGGGGGACTGCACCGGCCCTTACGCGTTCGAACATCTTCACTGCGAGTGTCTGACCGTATACACGAACCATCCTTACGCGTCCGCCTTCCGCGGATACGGTCATGCGGAGCTGACCTTCGCAATCGAGCGGGCGATCGACGCGCTGGCGGAGGAGCTTCAGATCGATCCATGGACGCTCCGGATGATCAATATCGCCCGGCCGGGCGATCTGGCGCCGACCCGAGACCTGTTGAACGAGAGCAATCTCGGCGATCTGCCCGCCTGCATGGAGCGCATGAAGGCACTGGCCGGATGGGATGACTGGAAGGTCCGGCAGGTCGACGATTTCCGGATCCGTGCGAAGGGCATCAGCTGCTTTTGGAAAAACTCGTCGATCGATCCGAACGCCAGCTCCGGCGCCATCGTCTCCTTTAATGTCGACGGCAGCATGAACCTCGACACCGGCGTCGTGGAGCTCGGGACGGGGACGCGGACCGTGCTGGCGCAAATTCTCGCCGAGCGCATGCGCATGCGCACGGAGCGCATTCATGTGCGGTCTGTCGTCGATACGGCCATTTCTCCCGAACATTGGAAGACGGTGGCGAGCCGCGGCGTATTTATGGCCGGGCGCGCGGTGCTGCACGCGGCGGACGACGCGATCCGCCAGCTCAAGGCGATCGCGGCATGCGTGCTGAGGGCGGACCCGGAAGATCTGGAGCTGGGCGACGAAGAGGTTTTTGTCCGGGGCGATCCCCACGTCCGGATCGAGGTAAAAAAGATCTGCTACGGATATATGTTTCCGAACGGAAATACGATCGGCGGGCAAATCATCGGGCGCGGCGCCTATACCCAGCGGCGGATGAATCCGATGAACCCGTTCACGGGAGAAGGCACGCCGGGTCCGGAATGGAATGTGGGGGCCCACTCGGTGGAAGTCGAGCTGGATACGCGGGATTGCACGTACCGCATCGTCAAAGCAATCTCCGTAAACGATGCAGGGCGCGTTATGAATAGGATGGGAGCCTTGGGCCAGATCAAGGGAGCGATGTCCATGGGCCTCAGCTTTGCGAACCGGGAGACCTTCTTGTTCGACAACGAAGCTCGCGTGCAGAATCCGACGCTGCGAGATTACAGCATATTCCGGTATGGCGAAAACCCCGAATACGTCGTGGAATTCGTAGAACGCCCTTGCCTGGACGGTCCGTACGGCGCGCGCGCCCTCGGGGAGCACGGCCTCATCGGCATGCCGGCGGCGCTGGCGAGCGCGTTGTCCCGCGCGTCCGGCGTCCGGCTCAATCGGCTGCCGTTGTTTCCGGAGCGCATTTGGCGGGCGAGAATGGGGTATGCCGATGATTCCGTTTCCCTTTGATTACTATCGGCCGGCGACGCTGCAGGAAGCGGTGGCGCTGTTCGGCGAGCTGGACGCCGGCGGCAAGCGGCCGCTTTATTACAACGGGGGCACCGAGATCCTCACCCTCGGGCGGATGCGCGAGGTGCACACCGAGGCGGTTATCGACGTGAAGCGAATCCCCGAGTGCCGCATGCTCGGACGGCATGCGGGGATGTTTGTCTGGGGCGCTTCGCTGACGCTGTCCGAGGTACACGATGCAGGCTTGTTCCCGCTGCTCGGGAAGACGGGGGCGGGCGTCGCGGATCGGACATCCCGGAACAAAATCACGCTGGGCGGCAACATTTGCAGCCAATTTATCTACAAGGAGGCCGTGTTGCCGCTCCTCGTCACCGACAGCCTCGTGCGGATCGTCGGACCGACGGGGGACCGAGTGGCGCCGATCGGACAGCTGTTCGACCAGACGCTTCGGCTTGGCGGAGGAGATCTGCTTGTGCAGGCGATGACCGCGACGGGATATGCGGAACTCCCTTACGTGACGATCAAAAGACGCAAAAGCTCCGCGATCGATTACCCGCTCGTCACGATCGCCGCCATCCGGACGCAGGAGGGGATGCGCTTCGCCTTTAGCGGCCTCTGCGCGTTTCCGTTCCGTTCTCTCGAGATGGAAGACATCCTGAACAACCGCGAGCTGCCGATCGCGCAGCGGATCCAGCTGGCGTCTGCAGCCTTGCCCGGACCGATCTTAAACGACATCAAGGGATCGGCGCTCTACCGCAAGCACGTTTGGTCGGTCGCCATGACGGAAGCGATGGAAGCGCTGGAGAAAGGGGCGTCGATCGGACGATGAAGGAAGCGCGATGTCAACTGGAGCTGCGCATCAACGGAGATACGCGTTTGGCGAACGCCTATCCGACGGATCTGCTGCTGGACGTGCTGCGCGACTCGTTCGGTCTTACAGGTGCCAAGCCCGGCTGCCGCAACGGCGACTGCGGCGCATGCACGGTGTGGGTCGACGGCCAGCCGATGAAGTCCTGCCTTCTGTTGGCGGCCGAATGTCCGGGGCTCGAGGTTACGACGATCGAAGGTCTGAAGGGCGGAGAGATGCAGCGGGCGTTCGTCGAGCAGTTCGCTTTTCAGTGCGGCTACTGCACGCCGGGCTTCATTATGAACGCCGAGGCGCTTAGCCGGCTCCAACCGCCGCCGGACGAAGATACGATCCGGGACTGGCTGCAGTCCAACATCTGCCGCTGCACGAGCTACGAGGAAATCCGGCTGGCCGTACGGGAGGTCATCCAGCGGCGGAGCGAGGGTAAACTTGCGGAGGAAGCGGAGCGGTTGGTCGAGGACGGTTCGGGCGGGATGAAAGGCGAGCTTAATGGTTGAGTGCAACGGACGGCTCTGTCGCGTAGCTAGAATGCATGAAGGGCCGGGAGATCGTCGATAAAAGCGACTATCGCGTCGCCAGAGTACATGCAAAGACGGGTGGCCGCAGTTGTCATCGGCAAACGCCTCGGGATTTTCTTATAGGTCGTTAAGTCGTGATATCATTTGCTTGTCATATATCACAGAGCTTTGGGAAAATGCGTTCAGCGCATTTTCTCTTTTTTTTTGGCGGAAACTTTCCTTGCGAACCGGAATGAAAACGCGGGTCTGAAATGAACGGCGCAGAAGCATGCTAGGGATTAAAGGGTCCGAATGCATCAGCGTTTCGGAATAACTTATAATATAGCCTACAGGGGTACTGTAAAATGGAGTTGACGAAATATAGGGTGGAGGGGTATACTTTCTTCAAGAGGAGTGACGGACATGAATACAACCCCTAATGCCAATCAAAAGCAATCGAATCTGCAAATCACCGGAATGACTTGCGCAGCCTGCGCAAACCGGATCGAAAAAGGCTTAAGTAAAATGGAGGGTGTCGCGAGCGCCAACGTCAATTTCGCGTTGGAGAAAGCCAGCGTTACCTACGATCCCGCCAAAGTAACCATGGACGGATTGGAGCAAACGATTCGCAAGTTGGGTTACGATACCGCCAAGGAAGTCGCGAACTTCAAGCTGGAAGGCATGACTTGCGCCGCTTGCGCGAACCGGATCGAAAAAGGGCTAAGCAAACTTCCCGGCGTCGCGAGCGCCAACGTCAACTTTGCAATGGAAACGGCCCGCGTCGAGTATTTGCCGGCTGAGGTGTCGATCGCGGACATGCAGAACAAAGTGAAGCAGCTCGGTTACAAAGCAACTTCATCCCAGGAAACGGCCGGCGAATCGGATCACCGGGCGAAGGAAGCGCGCGGCCAAGCGCGAAAGTTGATCGTCTCGGCGATTCTCTCGCTTCCGCTGTTGTGGAGCATGGTGGCGCATTTTTCGTTTACCTCCTGGATCTACGCGCCCGAAATTCTCATGAACCCCTGGTTTCAGCTGATCTTGGCGACGCCCGTCCAGTTTTATGTCGGCAGACAATTCTACGTCGGCGCCTACAAAGCGCTTCGCAACGGCAGCGCCAATATGGACGTGCTCGTGTCGCTGGGCACTTCAGCCGCCTATTTCTATAGTCTGTATCTAACGCTGGACTGGTATGCCCATGGAGCGAGCGTCCATCACGCGCCTTCGCTGTATTATGAGACGAGCGCGATTCTGATTACGCTGGTCATCCTCGGCAAATTGTTCGAAGCCCGAGCCAAAGGACGCACGTCCGAAGCGATCAAGTCGCTGATGGGGCTTCAGGCGAAATCCGCGCTCGTCGTGCGCGACGGTCGAGAGCTGACGATCCCCGTCGATCAAGTGCTGACCGGCGACGTCGTGCTCGTCCGTCCGGGCGACAAGGTGCCGGTAGACGGCATCGTCCTGGAGGGCGCTTCCTCGGTCGACGAGTCCATGCTCACCGGGGAAAGTCTGCCGGTCGAGAAACGGGCGGGGGACACCGTCATCGGCGCGACGATCAACAAAAACGGCATGCTGCGCGTTCAAGCCACCAAAGTCGGCCGCGAGACCGCGCTGGCTCAGATCATTCGGGTCGTCGAAGAAGCCCAAGGCTCCAAGGCGCCGATTCAGCGGATTGCGGACGTCATCTCGGGCATTTTCGTCCCGATCGTCGTCGGGATCGCCGTGGTCGCTTTCCTCGTCTGGTACTTTGCGGTCGCGCCCGGCGACGTCGCCGAAGCGCTCGAGAAGGCGATCGCGATACTGGTCATCGCTTGCCCCTGCGCGTTGGGACTGGCGACGCCGACTTCGATCATGGCCGGCTCCGGCCGGGCGGCCGAGCTAGGAATTCTCTTCAAGGGCGGCGAGCATCTCGAGCGTACGCACAAGATCGACGCCGTCATCCTCGACAAGACCGGCACGGTGACCAAAGGCAAACCCGAGCTGACGGACGTGCTGGCCGAGAAGGACGAGGCGGAGCTGCTCCGGTGGGTCGGTGCGGCGGAACGAAGCTCGGAGCATCCGCTTGCAGAAGCGATTGTCGCCGGCGTTCAGGCTAAAGGGATCGAAATCCCGCAGGCGGAGGCGTTCGAAGCAGTGCCCGGTTTCGGCATCGAAGCGACGGTGGACGGACATCGGCTGCTGGTGGGCACGCGGCGACTCATGGACAAATATGGCGTCGACGCGAGCCGCGCCTACGAGCCGATGTCCCGCCTGGAGGAAGCGGGCAAGACGGCGATGCTGGTCGCGGTCGACGGTAAGTACGCCGGGCTGGTCGCCGTAGCCGACACGGTGAAGGATACGTCCGCGGCAGCCGTACGCCGGCTGAAGGACATGGGCATCCGGGTCATCATGATCACCGGCGACAATGAACGCACGGCCCGCGCCATCGCCGCCCAAGTCGGCATCGACGAAGTGCGCGCAGAGGTGCTTCCCGAGGGAAAGGCCGAAGAAGTGAAAAAGCTGCAAGCCGAAGGCAAAGTCGTTGCGATGGTCGGAGACGGCATCAACGACGCCCCGGCGCTCGCCACCGCGGACATCGGCATGGCGATCGGGACGGGGACGGACGTCGCGATGGAGGCTGCGGACGTTACGCTTATGCGGGGCGATCTGTCGAGCATCCCCGACGCGATTTACATGAGCCGCAAGACGATGGGCAACATCAAGCAAAATTTGTTCTGGGCGCTCGGTTACAACACGCTGGGCATCCCGATCGCAGCCGTTGGCTTGTTGGCTCCTTGGGTGGCCGGAGCCGCCATGGCGTTGAGCTCGGTGTCCGTCGTGCTGAACGCGCTGCGTCTGCAGCGGGTCAAGCTGCGGGGCTGAAATGAGTTGAAGCGACGCGTTTGTTAATGCCGTGAAGCAACTAATCATCTCCTTGGGAGCGAGAGGAAATTAATGGCGTTAAATGATTCGCTTAAAGGGAAAAAGAAGAGGAGGCGAGGCCGGACGGTCTCGCCTTTTGATGTGTTTGATACCCCAAGCTTGACTGGCAGAAGAGAAGTTAATTGCGATGAACAACCGTCCTTTGAACGGAAGGTTCGATGCGAGCCGATCCATGAAGCGCAAACCTCAATGAGAGGAAGGTCTGGGAGAGGAAGGTCTTGGAGAGGGAGGTCACGGATAGGAGCGATTTCGATTGGAACTGTACTCGCCAAAACGCAAGTCAGGGGAAGGAAGTGGTCGGACCTTTTCGCGCCGAGGCCGTTGTATGCGAAAAATCGAATACATTCCTGATTATTGAAGGGGAAGAGGCCGATTGTATGCGAAAAATCGAATACAAACCTGCCTATTGGCGGAAAAGAGGCCGTTTGTATGCGAAATATCGAATAGAATTTGCAAGACGATCGTCGTTCGCGGGCAAGGCGGACGCGCGGGGCGGAGTATGGGCGTTGGCCGGCTTCGTTCCCGCCGATCTCGGCGACGGCAAGTCGCTGGAGTGGCGGAGCGAGGCGCCGATCATGCCCCGCACGATTCCTGCGAAGACAGCGAAAATAACGCCGCGGCATCAACGGTAGACAAAATGTGATTCTGTCTAGGTCAATCATTGACTTTGCCGCCTGCCGCCCCTACACTGTCGTTAACAAGCGAAGCAAGGAGTCGATACGTCCCCATGCAGGTGTCGGAGTTATTCTGGGAAGTGCCTGTTGACGATCTGAAGCAAGGCTTTACCTATCGGGAAGAGGAAGAAGCTTACATTTGCCTCGCATGCGGGGAACGTTTCGCCAAAGGCGTCGTATACCCGCTCGACGGCGTCTTTTACGAGGCGGAGAAGTTCGCGAAGGTCCATCTGGCGCAGGCGCACGGCTCGATGTTCGCCTACCTTCTAGGACTGGACAAAAAAGTAACCGGCTTGACGGATTTGCAGAAACGGTTGCTCCAATGGTTTTACGAAGGGTTGTCCGACAACGAGATCGTCGCGGAGCTGGAAGGCGGCAGCACGTCGACGATCCGCAACCACCGCTTCACGCTGCGGGAGCGGATGAAGCAGGCAAAAGTATTTCTCGCCGTCATGGAGCTCGCAAACGAGCGCACGAGCCGGCCGCAACGGCTGGTTACCGCCCATCGGACCGCGACGATGGTGGACGAGCGCTATGCGACCACGGAGAAGGAAAAAGAGGAGATTTTGAAGCTGTACTTCAAGCAGGGACCGAACGGCCCGCTTTCCGAGTTTCCCCGCAGGGAGAAACGCAAGATCGTTGTCTTGCGGGAGCTGGCCCGCCAGTTCCAGGAAAATCGCTCGTACACGGAGAAAGAAGTCAATGCGGTGCTCAAGGCGCGGTTCGACGACTTTGTAACGCTGCGCAGATATTTGATCCAGTACGGCTTCATGGACCGGGAACCGGACGGCAGCCGCTATTGGGTCAAGAGATAAAAAGGAGAGGGTTAAACGTGACTGGTAAAGAAGAATCGAATCGCATCGACACCGTCCCATGGACCGAGAACGATTTGGAGCTGCTGCGCCTTAGCAACGCCCCGGAAATGGTGGAACATCTCGGCGGGCCGGAGACGGAGGAGCAGCTGCAAAGCCGTCATCGCAGATATCTCGCTTTAAACGAAAGGGACGATGGGCAAATGTACAGCATCGTCCTGCAGCCGGGAGGAGAGGCGGTCGGCACGACCGGGTATTGGGAGAACGTCTGGCAGGGCGAGACGATCTGCGAGACAGGTTGGGGCATCTTTCCGTCATACCAAGGCAGAGGATTCGCGACGGCCGCCGTGCGCGCCGTCATCGACCGTGTCCGGGAAACGGGGAGGCACCGGTATTTGCACGCTTTTCCGTCGACGGACAACCCCGCGTCCAATGCCGTTTGCCGCAAGCTTGGCTTCGAGCCGCTCGGCGAAACCAAATTCGAATATCCGAAGGGCAGTTGGATGCGCTGCAACGCCTGGCGGTTCGATCTGAAGCCGGGTATGTGATTGCTTCGCCGGCAGGGACCGCGGGCCGACGGCTCGTAGATCCCTTTGCGGCTGTGCGAAAAACAACCGAGCCATGGAGGGGGAGCGCGGCGGATGGGGGATCAACCTTTTCCGATATTTAACGGGGCGGGACTAAAGGAGAGCGCATGCCTGCTGGAGGATTATGCGAGCGGTATGCGGAAGGAGATCGGCGCGACTGCGGCCGCCATATGCCTCGTGCAGCACGGCAGGCCGGTTTACGAATGGTACGAAGGGACGCACGACGAAAATCCGGACTCGCGCCCCGTGGACGCTCGTTCGCAATTTAACGTTGGCTCCGTCCGCAAGACCTATCTGGCGCTTGCCGTCAGCCTCCTGATCGAGCAGAAGCGGATTCGACGCCTGGACGATCCAATCGCCGCCTATTTGCCCGAATACGGAAATTCCGCGGCAGGGAGCAGGACGCTGCGGCATCTTTTGACCCACACACACGGTCTATCCCTCTCCGACGGCCGCTATCATCCCGTCTTCGAGCCGGGAACCCGATGGGCGTACGGAAATGCGGGCATTGCGTTGCTGTTCGAGCTCGTCGGGCGGCTGACGGACTCCACGCTCAGCGAATTCGTCCAATGCGAGATCCTCGGTCCCGCCGAATTGCGCGAAACGGGCTGGCGAACGGCCAAAACGCCTGCTCTCATCTATAACGATTACGATCGGCCGGATCCTAGGGCGGGACCGAACGACAGCGCTGCCGGGGATCAGAGCAATCTGTTCGCAACCGCGAGGGATTTGGCCGGGTGGGGGCTTCTCCATCTGCGCAAAGGCGTCGTTGGGGGACGCCAAGCGCTGCCGGCGGCCGCCTTCGATCGCGCAACCGCCCTGCAGACGCCTTCGTCGCTCCCGGCAAACTGGCCGCGCCACGGCCTGATCTGGTGGCTGCAAGCCGACGTGCCGCGAAACGAAATCGGCGATGCGGTTCCCCCGGGCTCCTATCAGACGCTGGGGATCACGGGCTGCGCTTGCTTAGTGATCCCGGCCTACGATGCCGTGGTCGTCCGCATGTACAACCAGCTCGAGAACCCGCCCGGCTACGATTACTTGCAAGACATTCGGACGTTCGGGAATAAGGCGGCCGTGCTGCTGCGACCGGGTCGTTAGTCCGCGCGGCGAACGGGCGCTCACCATTCGAACTGCCGTTAAGGAACCGGCTATGTGCGTCCCGGACGGTTGATATACTAGATCAAATTCCCAATGGATGGAGGACGTTCACGCATGGATCATCAATTATGGGACCAAGTGCAATTTGTCAGAGGTCAGACCTTGAAATTGATAGACGGCATTTCCGAAACGGACGCCGACCGCGTACCGGAGGGCTTCCGCAATTCGCCGCGCTGGCATTTCGGCCACGTCTACGTCGTGCTCGAACGGTTCGCATTTCGCCATCTGAAGCTGCCCGAGCAGTACCCCGAAGGCTACCGGGAAGCATTCGAGACCGGCACATCGCCGCTGGACGCGAATCCCGACGCGAAGCTGCCGACGCTGCCCGAGCTCGCGGAGCGGCTGAGCGATCAGATCGTCCGCATCCGGGCGGTACTCGGCGAGCGGCTGGCGGAGCGGATCGAACCGCCGTACGTCACCGGCTCGGGCAAAAGCCTCGCGACGCCGGAGGAGTTTCTCAGCTTCAGCCTCTATCACGAAGGCATGCATATCGGCATTATCAAATGCTATCGCAGGCTGCTGGCGATCGGATAAACGGCCGGAACCTCGTTAGACAATTTCCGACGGTAAGGCAATAAGCGGAAAAGACGATGCGCACGATCATTCAAAAAAAGGAGGGGATCGGATGCATATCGTAACGGCCGAGGAAATGCGAAAGCTGGACCGGACGACGATCGAGACGATCGGCATTCCCGCGCTTGTCCTGATGGAAAACGCAGGGAGAGCCGTTGCCGAGGAAGTCACGCGACTGACCGGAAGCCCGACGGGTGCCGCCACGCGCTGGCTGGTGCTGGCGGGCAAAGGCAACAACGGCGCCGACGGGCTCGTCGCGGCCAGGCATCTTCGGGAAGCGGGGATCGACGCCGACATCGTCTATGCCGCCGATCCGGTCGGCTTTCGGGGCGAAGCGGCCGTTCAGCGCGACATCGCGGCCAGACTCGGATTTATCGCTTCGTTCTACGACGATTCCGAGGGCGAGCGGATCCGCTGGACGCGGTACGACGGCATCGTCGACGCGCTGCTCGGCACCGGCAGCCGGGGCGCGCCCGCCGGACGCTGCGCCGATTTGATCCGCGAAGCGAACGCGAGCGGCCTGCCGATCGTTGCGATCGACATCCCCAGCGGTCTCGACGCGGATACCGGCGCCCTGCACGATCCTTGCATCCGTGCGACACGGACCGTCGCGCTCGCCTTCGCCAAGCGGGGACTGATGCAATACCCGGGGGCGGGCGCAGCCGGCGAAGTCGTCGTGCGTCCGATCGGCATCCCGGCGAGACTCGCGGAGGAGCAGGGCGTCCGCACCTACGCGTTGGCCGAGCGCGTGATGCGGGAGAAGTTGGGCGTCGATCCGGCCCGCCGGCGGGAAGCCGATTCGCACAAAGGGACGTACGGGCACGTTCTCGTCGTCGCCGGCAGCCGGCCAATGAGCGGCGCCGGCCTGCTCTGCGCGCGCGCCGCGCTGCGCGGCGGGTGCGGTCTCGTCACCTGGGCCGTGCCGGATCGGCTCGTCGAGCCGCTTGCCGGACGTCTGCCCGAGGCGATGATCGCGGGATTGCCGGACGAGGGGGGCGGGGACTGGAGCCGCGTCTCGCCCGCGGCCGTCGCCGCGCTGGCCGCGGGCAAGGACGCGCTAGTGCTCGGACCGGGCATCGGCCGTTGGGCGGGAGACGGCGAATGGCTTCATGCACTGCTCGCGGCGCTCGATCCGCGGCTGCCCCTCGTCCTCGACGCCGATGCGCTCAATATCGCGGCCGACGCGCCGGCGGCCATATCCGAGCTGCGCGGCAGGGCGGCGGTGCTGACGCCGCATCCGGGCGAGATGGCGCGACTCGCCGGCAAGACGATCCCCGTCATTCAGGGGGACCGGATCGAAGCCGCACGCGCGTTTGCCCTGCGTCATAGCGTCGTGCTCGCATTGAAGGGTGCCCGCACCGTCGTCGCCGCGCCCGACGGCGCCGTCTACGTGAACGGGACGGGCAACGCCGGCATGGCAACAGGCGGCTCCGGAGACGTGCTCGCGGGCCTGATCGGAAGCCTGCTGGCCCAGGGCCTGCCGCCGGACCGGGCTGCCTCGCTCGGCGTTTGGCTTCACGGCGCTGCCGGCGACCGGGCGGCGGCCGGCCGGCTTGACGCCGCTTCGCTGATCGCGGGCGACATCGCGGACGCGCTCTGACGCTCATCTTCCCTATCTTGCCTTTGGAAAGATCCGCGCCCCGATCAACGAAAAAGAGGCGCTAATCCCGCGCCTCTTCGTCGTCCAAGTCCAATGCATGCTGGATCTCGCTCGTCCACTCGGCGACGACGCCATCCACCATATCCGTCGCCGACCGATCCTGCTGATCCGGCGGCGTAGGGATCCCGGCGATCATATATGCCGTTTGCTCTTCAAGCTCGGTCTTCCTCAGGTCCGACATGTTTGCACCTCCTGTTGGCGAACGCTGCCGAAGATAGCGTGCGCGAGGGAGGCGATTCGTATCCCTTCTCCCGCCATTCCGCCAAAGTCGCGACAGACAAATAGCATTCCGGCGCATCATTTGCTAAAATAAGAGAGGACGAGTATCCGGAATGAACGATAAACTACATACAGAAGGCAGGATCTAAGGTGGGACGCAAATGGAACAATATCAAAGAGAAGAAAGCGTCGAAAGACGCCAATACTAGCCGCATCTATGCGAAATTCGGCGTCGAGATTTACGTGGCAGCCAAGAAGGGCGAGCCCGATCCCGAAGCGAATCGCGCGCTGAAGGTTGTGCTGGAGCGGGCGAAGACGTACAACGTGCCCAAAGCGATCATCGACCGCGCCCTTGAAAAAGCAAAGGGCTCTTCGGAGGAGACGTATTCGGAGCTGCGTTACGAAGGCTTCGGTCCGAGCGGTTCCATGGTTATCGTGGACGCGCTAACGAACAACGTGAACCGCACGGCGGCGGACGTGCGCGCCGTCTTCAACAAAAACGGAGGCAACATGGGCGTGACCGGATCGGTCGCCTACATGTTCGACGCGTCGGCGGTCATCGGCCTGACGGGCAAGACGGTGGACGAGGCGATCGAGATCTTGATCGAAGCCGACGTCGACGTGCGCGACGTCGTCGAAGAGGACGACACCGTGATCGTCTACGCCGACCCGGAGCAGTTCTACGCCATTCAAGAGGCGTTCAAGAACGCGGGCGTATCCGAGTTCTCCGTGGCCGAGCTGACGATGATCCCGCAATCCTACGTCCATCTTGAAGGGGATGCCGCGGCTCAATTCGAGAAGATGATCGATCTGCTCGAAGATTTGGAAGACGTGCAGCAAGTCTATCACAACGTCGAACTGGACGATTGAGGACGGACGGCGGCAAAAAGTCCATTGCGAATGCGTTCGCAATGGACTTTTTTTGTCGAACTTCCGTTTCAAATTCGCATGGCGTGGGTATGTCTATGTTCGTCTACTTGCGTCATGTATAATGTCTTTATATGGTAGAAGGGAGAATCGCACCGCATGGGGGATACGAAGTTCGGCCCGAACGCTTTGTATGAGCACCTATTCCATCATACGCCGGTCGGCATCGCGCTCGTTTCGATGGAACGCCGATGGATCGACATGAATTCGGAGGCCTTGCGCATTTTGGGCTACGACCGGGAGGAACTGCTGGACATGACGGTCGGGGAGATCACCTTTGCCGATGATCTCGGGAGCCTGGATGCCGCCTTCGGCAGCTTAATCGCAGGGGAGCGCGAAACGCACGTCAACGAGAGGCGATATTTACATAAAGACGGCTCGATCATTTGGACGTCTTCCCATATGTCGTTGTTCCGGGAAACGTCTGCCGAAGGCCGATCGTATTTCGTCATGCAGCTCATCGACATCACGCCGAACAAGCTGGCGGAACAAAAGCTGCAGGAGTCCGTCGAGCGCTATACGTCGCTGAAAAAATACAACCACGACGCCATCATTTCTTTCGATCTCCAAGGACTCATCATGAACGCCAATGTAATGGCCGAGCAGCTAACGGGAGTAAAGGTATCGGATATGATCGATTCCAGCATTTCCCGGTTTATCGGGGATAAGGCGGTAGAGCGGATCTTGTCCGACAACGATCAGTATGCGGAAATCGAAGGAGCGATCACGCATATTACGCATGTCGACGGACATACGGCCGACGTTCTCGTGACGATCGCGCCGATCATCGTCAATCGTCGGAACATCGGCTTTTATTTGTTGGTGAAGGACATCACCGACCAGAAGAAGCTGCTCATCGAGAAGGAAGCAGCCGAGCGGACCAACGAAGCCAAGAGCGAATTTCTGGCGATGATGAGTCACGAGATCCGGACGCCGATGAACGGAGTGATCGGGATGACCGATCTCCTGCTCGACACGGAGCTGAACGCGGAGCAGCGGGAATACGTCTCGATCATTCAGAAAAGCGGAGAGACGCTGCTCGCCATCATCAACGACATTTTGGACTTCTCCAAGGTCGAGTCGGGAAATGCCGAGCTGCTGGAAGAGCCGTTCAATCTTAATATCGCCATCGCCGAAACGCTCGACACCCTGATGCCGAAAGCGCTCGAAAAAAATCTCGACATCAATGTGTCGATGAGTCCGGGTGTGCCCAAGTCGGTCATCGGCGACGAGCTGAAGCTGAAGCAAGTCCTCATGAACCTGACCAGCAACGCGATCAAGTTCACGCCGGCAGGGGCCATCTCCATCTCGATCGACCGGATCGAGTCGGAAGGGGAAGAAACCCGTCTCCACTTCGCGGTTCGCGACACGGGGATCGGCATTCCCGAGGAGAAGGTGCTGCATTTGTTCGAGCCGTTCTATCAAGTCGATCACTTCATGGTGCGGAAGACTGAGGGGACGGGACTCGGACTCGCCATCACCAAGAAGCTGGTGCAGCTCATGGGCGGCGATATACGATACGAGTCAAATCCCGGCGGCGGTTCGTCCTTTCTTTTCGACCTCCGTCTCCGGATTGACGGACCGGTGGAGCTGCCCTCGCCTCCGTCGACTGCCATCACGAAGACGCCCCAATTTGGGGATTTGCGCATTCTCATCGCCGAAGACAACGAAGTGAATCTGCGGGTGCTCATCGGCATGGTCGAAAAGCTGGGCTATCGGCCGATCGCGGTTCGCAACGGCATCGAAGCGCTGGAAGCAGTGAATCGGTCGCGCTTCGATTTGGTGTTTATGGATGTTCAGATGCCCGTGTTGAACGGTCTCGAAGCGACCCGCCGCATCCATCAGTCGCTGCCGCCCGAAGAACGGCCGTATATCGTCGCCGTCACGGCCAACGCGCTCGTCGGGGACCGGGAAAGGTATATGGAGGCGGGCATGAACGATTACGTCAGCAAACCGCTGCAGAGCGCGATCGTGGCCGACGCGATCAAAAAGTGCCTGGCCGTCGCCGGCGGGATGCCGGGTTAGGTTTCACTAGGACAAGGAGGAAACCGATGAAGGTCAAACGAATCGTGGCCAATATCGAAACCCGTCGTCTTTCCGAAGCGCGGGCCTTCTACGAGGAGGCGCTCGGGTTGGAATGCTTGATGGATCAGGGGTGGATTGCGACCTACGGGTCTGGCGGGACGAGCGTCGTTCAGATCAGCTTCGCTTCGGAGGGAGGCTCCGGCACCCCCGTGCCGGAGCTCTCCATCGAAGTGGACGACGTCGACGAGGCGCTCGCGCGCATGCGGAGCGCGGGCTTCCCGATCGAATACGGCCCGGCGGACGAGTCGTGGGGCGTGCGCCGTTTTTACGTGCGGGACCCGTTCGGCAAGTTGGTCAATATTTTGGCCCACCGGGATTGACGGCCGACTTCGGCCGGAAAGACGCAAACCGATGCGCAGGAGGCTCACCGAACATGGAGATCCGAGAGCTTGAACCCCATCACGCGGCTCGTTACCGCAAAATCCGACTGGAGGCACTGCAGCAGCATCCCGCCGCTTATAGTTCCAGCTACGAAGAGGAAGTGGGATTTTCCAGCGAGCATTTCGAGCGGTTATTGGCCTCGTCGCATGCGGTCACTTTCGGCGCATTCGATCAGGAGCAGCTCGTCGGCGTCGTCACGCTGTCGATGGAGACGAGAGTTAAGCTGCAGCACCGGGCGAACATCGTCGCCATGTACGTGCGGCCGGAGTCCCGCAGGCTTGGCGTCGCCAGACAGCTCCTTCGGGAAGCCATCGCCCGGGCAAGGACGACGTCCGGGATCGAGCAACTCTATCTAAGCGTCACTTCGGGCAATATTTCGGCTAAGCGGCTATATGACTCGCTCGGGTTTCGCCGATACGGGACGAATCCGGGCGCGATGAAGATCGATGGCGCCTACCATGACGATATCCTGATGGTGCTCGTCCTCTGACGCGCTTGCGGTCGGACGGCTCTTTCGTCACTATAGATAGAGAGAGTTCAAGAGAACGTCGCCGCTGAGGCCCGACGGACCAGAAGGAGCAAACGATGGAACACAACCACGAACGACTGATGCTGGAAGACCAGGAGCAATACCAAAAGACGATGTTCGGCGTCCTCGGCATGCGAATCACGGAGCTGACGCCGGACCGGGTGACGGCGACGATGCCCGTTTGCGACGCCACGCGGCAATATTTCGGCGTGCTGCACGGAGGCGCGTCGGTCGCACTGGCCGAGACCGTCGCCAGCGTCGCGACCTATGCGCAGATCGATAGAGAAACGCATGTAGCGGTCGGTCTCGAGATCAACGCCAACCACGTGCGCGGCAAGCGGGACGGGATCGTGACGGCCATCGGCACGCCGCTGCACAAAGGCCGCACGACGATGGTCTGGGACATCCGGATCGTCGACGAGCAGGAGCGGCTGATTTGCGTTTCGCGCTGCACCGTGGCCATTGTCCCGAAGGATCGACAGCGGACGTGACGGAAGCTGGAAACAAGAAAAGTTGCCCGGCGCCGGGAATAGAGCCTATAATAAACGATAGAAGGGGGTCGGTAGGGATGGCAAATCACTTTGCCAGAATGAGCGGCGACTCATGCAAAGCCTAATTTAGGGGCGATACTTTGCATGGGGCGGAATCGGCATCATTCTTTCGCCTGTATGAACCGATATCGTTTCTAATTGTGGGCTTTGCACCTTATTGGATCGTTTTTTTATACCAAATAAGGGGCTGAGAAGCATGCAACACCCATTCATTAGAAACCATCAATTCAACCTAATACAAAAACAAACCGGCCTGCTGCGCCAAGCTTGCGGTACGGCAGCCGATCCCAAAGTCGTCGAGTCGGTCCGATACGGCGCGCTGCAGCAAATTACGGATATGTTCCCCGAGGCGACCGATGAGCAGCGTCACGCGCTGGAACGGATCTCGTCGCTTCAGACTGCGCCCGAATTCGCACAGTATTTGCAAGATCTGGAGCCGGGCCGGACGGCCTTTTCGTCCCTTACGGACAAGCAGCTGCAAAAGCTCTTCCCGAAAGCGAAGAAGCTGAAAGGGCCGAATCGGGACGAAATCGATCTGCGCCACGTCACCTACCTGGGCTGGACCGATATCGCCTCGAATAAGATGTATCTCGTGTACGAAGCTCGCGGACGGCTTGTCGGCATCGAAGGGCGATTTACGCCCGCCGGCAAAAAAAGCACCTGCTTCCTTTGCAACCGGCAGGAAGAGGTGGCGCTGTTTACGGCGATTACGAAGACGAAGCCCGCCGGCGCTTCTCCGGATTACTACAAAGCGATCGGCAACTATCTGTGTGCGGACAGCGAAGTTTGCAACAAGAACATCACGAACGTCGCCGTATTGGAGAAATTCATTTCGGAAGTCACCGGAATCGTCTGGTAACCGAATCGCGTGAAAGGAAAGAGATTGCCGATCCAGGTCGGCGGTCTCTTTTTTGCATTTGCTAGCGCGGGTATGCCGATCCAACCTCGAACCCCGGCGCTTCCAACGGTTCGTATAAACCTTCGGGTCTTCGGCGAAGCTGACTATCAGCAACGACAGAAAGAGTGACCCCCATATGACCGCATCCGGCAAATCCAACTCCATGAACGACCGACTGTCAGCCTCCATGCGGGACAATGTAACTCGCGTCTTGTCCATGGTAGGGGGGAGCTCGGACATCAAGTATCGGACGTTTAAGCTGATGTTTGCGGAGCAGAGCGATATGGAATGCGCCGTGCTGTACGCCGAAGGCTTGTCTGCGATCCAGTGGGCGATGGGGGCGCTTCTGACCGTCCCCCCGACGTTACGTATCCCAGACTCGCAGCCTCAAAGCTATCTGACCGCGCTCAAAGAGAGCGTGCTGACGGACGGGCACGTCGTCGAGATCGACGGTTTCGACCAGCTTTTCGGCTACCTCCTGTCCGGGCACGCTATCGTGCTGCTGGATGGCGTCCACACCGCCCTGGCGATCGATACGGTAAAGCTGCAGGCGCGTCCGGTCGAAGAGCCGAACGTGCAATCCGTCGTCCGCGGACCGCGTGAAGGATTTACGGAGGTGCTGGACTGGAATACGTCGATGCTGCGGCGTCGGCTGAAAAGCCCCAATCTGTGGATGGAGACGCGGACGATCGGCCGGGAAAGCCATACGCGCGTCGTCGTCGCGTATATGAACGGAATCGTCACGGAAACCGTGCTGAACGAAGTCCGCAGTCGTCTCGACCGCATCGATATCGATGCGGTGCTGGAAAGCAATTATATCGAAGAGCAAATCCAGGACAAGCAATTCACGATGTTTCCGACCGTCTTCAATACCGAGCGCCCCGACGTCGTGGCGGCGCAGCTGCTCGAAGGCAAGGTGGCGATTCTCGTCGACGGGACGCCGTTCGTCTTGGTCGTGCCGGCCTTGTTCGTCCAATTTTTCCAATCGAGCGAAGATTATTATCAACGGGCGGACTTCTCCACCTTGATCCGGATGCTTCGCTTTGTCGCCTTTATGCTGGCGACGCTGACGCCCTCGATCTATATCGCCGTCACGACCTTCCACCAGGAGCTCATCCCGACGACGCTGCTTTACAATCTCGCCAGCCAGCGGGAAGGCGTGCCTTTTCCGGCTTTTATGGAATGCCTGCTGATGGAAATCACGTTCGAAATTTTGCGCGAAGCGAGCGTGCGGATGCCCAAGACGATCGGTCAGTCCATATCGATCGTCGGCACGCTCGTCATCGGACAGGCGGCGGTCGAAGCAGGGCTCGTCACCGCCGGCATGGTCATCGTCGTCTCGATTACCGCCATTTCGAATTTCGTCATGCCGGCATTCAATATGGGCATCGCCGCGCGGATCCAGCGTTTTTCCCTGATGGCGCTGGGCGCGTCGTTCGGCCTGTTCGGCGTTTTCCTGGGCGTCATCCTGATCGTCGTCCGGCTGTGTAATCTGCAATCGTTCGGGGTGCCCTACATGGCGCCGCTCGGTCCGCTTCGGATCAGCGACCAGAAGGATGTGCTCCTGCGGGTACCGCTTTCCTGGATGAAGCTGAGGCCTTCAACGGCGAAGGGAGGCAACCGGGTGCGGCAGCGGCGCAGCCGGCCGACCCGATGAGCGGGCGCGCTTTGCGCCGCATCGGGCCAATCGCGGCGATAATCCTGCTCGGCACCGTGCTTAGCGGTTGTTGGAGCCGGCATGAATTGAATGAACTCGCGATCGTCGTCGGTCTCGGAATCGACAGCGCCGAAGGCGGTTACCGGGTTTCCGCGCAAATCGTCAATCCGAGCCAGGTGTCCACGCGCAACGGCACGAACCACTTGCTTGCGCCCGTCGTCACCTTCACCGAGAACGGGAAGACGGTGCCCGAAGCGCTTCGGAGGATGACGGTCGAGTCGTCGAAGCGGTTGTACTTTTCCCACTTGCGGATGGTCATCTTCGGAGAGCGCCTTGCCCGCGCCGGTATCGCCAAGCCGCTGGACTTCCTGTCTC
Organism: Cohnella baijiui; assembly: GCF_020731285.1. Lineage (GTDB taxonomy): Bacteria > Bacillota > Bacilli > Paenibacillales > Paenibacillaceae > Cohnella. The sequence continues at coordinate 145,618 of NZ_JAJFOW010000001.1, read as the reverse complement.
GCGAATCCGAAATGCGTAACGATTTTTTTCTCGTCGTCTCCCGCGGCGCGACGCCGGAGGAAATATTGACGACTTACGGCGCCATGGACCCGATTCCGGCGAACAACCTGTTTACGAAGCTGGCGACGTCGGACAATCTCTGGGCGGCGACGGGCCAGATTACGCTGGACCGGCTGATGATGGATCTGTCCTCCGGCGGCAAAAGTCCGGCCCTGACGGGGCTCGAAATCATGGGCGATAAAATCGAAGGGAAAAAAGTCGTGAGCCAGCAGGGCATCCAACCGCAAGCGCTCATGGTCTATCGCGGCATGGCGGCCTTCCGCCGGGACAAGATGGTCGGTTGGATCGACGAAAAAGGGACGAAGGCGCTCAATTATTTGCAAAACTCCCTTCACCAGACGGTGGGCGTCCAAAAGTGCGGAAAAGATGGGAATGCATCGCTTGCCGTGACGAGCTCCAATGCGCATATTCGGATGGAGATGGCCGGCGGGGAACCCGTCGCCCATGTCGACCTCCGGGTCGAAGCGAATGTATCCGATATGGAGTGCGGCTCGGAATTGAATCGACCCGATGCGCTTGCCTCGTTGCAGAAGAACGGCCGGGACACCATCACTGCGATTCTGGAGGATGGAGTGGCGGAAGCCCAGTCTCTTGGGGCCGATGTGTTCGTCTTCGGACTCGAGCTTCATCGGCAGCAGCCGGATTATTGGCATCAGGTAAAGGATTGGAACGATACGTTTCGGACGATGCGCGTGAAAATCCACCCGAAATTTTACGTGCGGAAAATCGGAACGATCGACAAATCGGTGCAACAGCAAATCAAGGAGTGAGCGTTCGGTGTGGGGAGCGATCAGCATGGCGGCCTTTGCGGCCGCCATTGGTTTCGTCGAAATTCGCGGCATATCCGCCTCCGCCCGAGGACGGAAGCGGGCGTGGCATATCGTTTGCTTCGCGACGCTGCTCACTGCCGCGACTGGCGCGTTTATGGCCCAGTCGCTGAAAGTCCCGCTGGCGAATCCGCTGTACGGCATCGAAATGGCGCTTCGCATGTTGGGTTTGTAGCCGCTCACGCCATCCGGGGGAGGAGGGGACGCATGGAACGCTCCAAAGAAGTGACGAAACGCGCGTTTACCATTTTGACATTCTTCTTCATGATCGGAACTCCCATCCTGATCGCGCCAGCCGGCTTAACCCAGACCGCCAAGCAAGACGCTTGGATCGCCGCCATCGTCGGCATCGTCCTCAATCTCGGATTCGTCTCCATCTACGTTTGGCTTGCCGAACGGCACAACGGCCAAACGTTCGTCGGCATCGGGGAGAAGGTGCTGGGAAGCTGGTTCGGCCGCCTGTTCGGCGGTCTGTTCGGCATGTTCTGCTACCTGCTGGCCGCGCTGATGGTGGGGGATATGGGCTACTTTCTCACTTCGCAAATCCTGGTCGATACGCCTATCGAAGCGCTGGAGGTCATGTTCGTATGCGCAATTGCCATCACGATCCGTCAAGGCCTGAAGGGCTATGCGCTCGCGGCCGAGGTGTTTTTTCCGTGGATCGTGCTGCTGCTCGTCTTGTTCGTTATTCCGCTCCTGCCGGATTTTGATGGGGGGCGGCTGCAGCCGATTATGGAATACGGACCGCTTCCGATCCTGATGGGCGGCGTTCCTTTTTTCGCCTTTCAGGAGCTCGGCGTGCTGCTCATGATTTATCCCTATGTCAAGGCGGGCAAGGGAAGGGGAAAAGGTTTTCTGAACGGAACGGCGCTCGGAGGACTTGTGCTCGTGGCCACGACGCTCGGCAGCGTGGGCGTCTTGGCGAGCGAGCTCACCGCCAACCATTTGTACCCGGTCTACACGCTCGCGAAGAACATCAAGATCGGCCGGTTCCTGGAACGGATCGAAGGCATCATGATCTTTATCTGGATCTGCTCGATTTTCATCAAGATAACGCTGACCTTTCACGCGTCCCTGCTCGCTTTCTCGGAATCGCTGCGGATCCCGGATCTGCGGGTTTTTCTGTGGCCGCTCGCGATCGGTCTCGTCGTCCTATCGTTGATGTGCTACCCGAACGTGTTTTACATCCAATCGTTTCTTTCGTCCTACTGGCTCCCGTTCTCCTCGATCTTTATGGTCTTTCTGCCCTTGCTGTATATGGCCGTCTCCTTGCTCCGCGGCAAAAAAGCGGCCTGACGCAAATGCGACTCCGATCGCCGGCGTCTAACGCTCGGCCCGGAACGTCTTCCCCAGCGCTTCGCCCAAGCCGTAGTAATGCCGGAAATTGTAAATGAGCGGCTGCCACTGGGTCGGGTCGATGTGACGATCGCCTATTAGCAGATCCGCGTGCGCGTGCACCCGCAGCGCCTCCGTCTCGACGATGGCGAAGTGCGGGGCGTCGTCCGGAATCCGGATGTGCCGGACGGCCGCTTCGATCTGAAGCGGACATTCGGCGATTCGGTCCGGCTTTACGAGCGACGAGGGAACCGGACAAAGATCGGCCTGTCCGAATTTATCGGGCTCGTACTGGAAGCCGATCCGGCGCTTGGCTTCGGGGACGGGCGTTTTGCCGGTATAAGGGGCGAGGCGTTCGACATGCCGCCACAGCGAGGCATCCGGGATATTCAGGACTACTTCCCGTTCCCGTTGCACATTTTCGAAACCTTGGCCGCTCGTTCCCAGACCTAGAACGACGCGGTCGCCGAGCGCCCAGGAAGAGGAGAGCGGCGTGATGTTGACCGTCCCGTCTTCGTTCCTCGTGGTCAAGAGCAGGACGGGCGTTCCGTAGTACAGGATGGAGGGCGTAATGACAAGCGTGTTCGGCACTTCTGCGGATTCGTTCATTCGTTTGGCTCCTTTCGATGGTCGAGCCCATTGTATCAATTCCTCCATTCGACTATGATCGAAATATGGAATGCAATTAAGGAGGGAGCAAGATGAGCGTGAATCCCCATGTCGCGACCATCGCGGCCCTGATCGCCGAGCCTTCCCGGGCAGCCATGCTGACGATCTTGCTCGACGGGCGAAGCCATACGGCCGGGGAGCTCGCTTCCATGGCGCGGATCAAGCCGCAGACGGCCAGCTTTCATCTGACCAAAATGGTCGACGCCGCGCTCGTCGCGGTCCACCGGCAGGGCAGGCATCGCTATTACGGCATCCGGAATCCGGAAGTCGCCGGCGTGATGGAGTCGCTCCTGACGATGGCGAAGCCGGCCGAAATCCGCTCGCTACGCCAGTCGGACGAGGATCGGGCGATCCGGCACGCCCGCACCTGCTACGACCATCTGGCGGGGCGCGTCGGCGTGCTGGTAACGAATGCGCTGCTCGAGCGGCACATCCTCGCGGATCGGGAAGATCGATTCGTCCTGGGCGAGGCGGGAGAACGGCATTTCGCCGAGCTGGGCATCGATTTGGCGGCGGTTCGCCGGCAGCGGCGTTCGTTCCTGCACAAATGTCTCGACTGGAGCGAACGGTATCCGCATCTCGGCGGCGCGCTCGGCCACGCGCTGCTCGAGCGGTTCGTCGCGAGCGGCTGGATTGAGCGCCAAGGGGGAACGCGGGCGGTCCGGGTGACCGAAAAGGGCATCCGGTGTCTGCGCGACTGGCTGGGCGTGGAAGTGGAAGATCGCCGGTAACGACTGCGAGTTCGGCAGAAACGGCGGCTGCAGCTCTTCGAACCGTATCGATGCGGGAGAAGGGCTCTTTTCTACGGGGAGGATACGGATGCCGTCCTGAAGCGCATAGGGGACAAAAAGACTTTCATATCCATAGGAGGGAAACCCAAGATCGTGCGGGCGCACCCGCGCAGCGTGCCAAGCGGGGCGCTATTCGCAAAGGAGCATGGACATGACCCTTGCCAATCACCGAAGACAGAATCAGGTGGATGCCCGTCCGCTGGCCGCGGCCGCCCGGCAATCGGATCCTCCGTACGGGCGGCTGTTAATCGCCGGCTCCGTTCCGTTCCTTGTGCCGCTCGCGTCGCTGCTGCTCGCTTCGGGATTGCCGGCGCTGCGATTGCTGCCGTCCCGGGAGACGGCGGCGGACGGCCGATTTTCCGCTTGGCTGGACGAGGCCCGAATCCGGTATCCGGAGACGGAGCTTTCGGCTGGCGAAGCCGCTTTCGAACCATTGGAATGGCAGGCGGAGATCCGCCGTTGGGAGGCGGTTGTCTATATCGGCGAGCCCGATCGGGTCGCGGAGCTGCTCCGGCTGCGGGAGGCGTGCCGGATGGAAGGCAAACCGCTGCTGCCGGTTCTGTACACGGCGCATGCGGTTATGATCGGACCGTTGGACGCGTATTTGGCGCAGGACGGGTGGCCATCCGCTTGGCGCCGCCTGCATGCCGACGCGATCTTTGCCCAGGCGCCGTCGGCGCCAGGGGGCGAGGGAGAGGCGGGAGAGGCGGAAGAGGTGGAGGCCGTGACGGCGAACGCGATCGCGCATGCGATGTTCGCCAGGGTGCCGAGCAGCGGGGCGGAATGGGAAGGACACGCTGACTTCTACCTGCTCCATAGGGGCTCGATGACCGGGGCTTGGCACCGCTATGCGCCGCATCCGCTTGAGTCGGCTTCCGCGATGGCGTCGATTCCGCTGGATCTCGCGCTTTTGGACGCCGAGGATGGGCGGACGGCTCCGGCCGACTTTTTCACGCATCTCGAACGGATAACCTCACCCGTCACCGGCTTGTTGCACGAATGGGACGAAGGGGAGCTGAAGCAGCTGCCGGTCTCCCTGTGCCGCGCGCGGGCGGCCGATCCGATCGGCGCCGGCCCGGCCGTGCTGCTGCCTCCTTGCGTTTGCGGCGGCCTGACGCACGAGGAAGCGCGCCGCGAGGCCGGGCTGGCCGGCCTCGAAGCGTATGCCGCTCGGCTGCTCGAGGACTGGAGCCTCCATGGCGTCGGGGTCGGCGCAAGCCGCAGCGAAGCCGTCTGCCGTGCGCTGCAGGCGGCGCTGGATGCAGGTTGGCGGCGGGCTGGCGGCGACCCTCCCGTCGTCCGGAGGCTGGCGCACGCGAAGCTTGCGGACGAACGCTGCGACTTCTATCGCCAGGCGCTGGACATCGCATGCGGAGAGACGGCGCTGGGGCGGGGAGAAGCGTATTTCGGATTCCCCGTCCTTTGGGTAAGGGCGGAGGGAACATGGTACGGCGCCGTCGGTCTCCATCCGACGCTGGCGCTTCGCCAAGCGCTCCTGGCGGCGCTGCTGGATCGGCAATGCGGCAGCGACAAGGCGGGGAGCTTCGAGGGGCGCTGGACAGTCGATCTGGAGGCGTCGGATGCGAATCCGCCGACGCAGGCTTTGTTTCCGCCGCTGGAGGCGGAGCAGGAAGCCCGGCAATTGCTGGCGGAAGCAGCGGAGCGATTGCAGGGTGCAGGCGTCCGCTTAGAAGTTTCCGAGTATGGGGGAGAACCGGCGCTTCAGCCCCCGTATCTCCACCTTGTCGGGGTCAATCTATACGGGCGGACCGCACCGTCGGCGTCGGCAAGCAGGGCCGAAGCGCTAAACAAAGGAGGGGCGCAGCATGGATGACGAAACCCAGGAGAGTCGTCGGCGACAGACGATCTTGCTTGTCGGAGACGGCCTGCTGGCTGAGACGGCGAATGAGGCGCTGCTCCGTTCGTACCCGATCGTCCGGCGCAGAAGCGTTCCCGTTCGTTTGCCCAAGGATGTCGGTCTCGTCCTCGCCCTGGACGACGAAGATCGTCCCGAGGAGCGTGCGCGCCGCGAGGAAGCCTTCCGCGGGGCGTCGGTGCCCTGGCTAGGCGCCTACGTCGTCGGGGACGAAGGCATCGTCGGTCCGCTCGTGCGGCCCGGTGTCGCAGGTTGTGCCAGATGCGCCTCCAAACGGCTCGAAACGGCGAGCCAAGGCAGGGAGGAGAACGTGGTACGCTGGATGGAGCGCAACCGATACGGTGCCGTCCGAAGGGATCCGCGCGTATCCCGGTGGGGGCTGGGTATGATGGGGGAACTGGCGGCGGCCGAAGCGAAACGCTGTCTTCGGAGTCTGCCGGGTCGTCTGGAGGGCCGACTGCAGCTGATCGATCTAAAGACGCTTGCCGTCGCGCCGCACCGATACTTGCCCGATCCGGCTTGTCCGTTGTGCGGGGAGCGGTCTGACGAGCAACGGGAGGATGCCGTCATCCAGCTTCGTCCGAGTTACCGATCCGATCCGTCTTCGTACCGGACGCGCCCGCTGGATGATCTGGCCGATGCGCTGCTGCGCGACTACGCGGACGAACGAACCGGGTTGACGAACGCTCGCGGCGCGAATCCGACAACTCCGTTCTGCGATGTGCTCGTGCAGGTGCCGACGCCTGCCGGCAACGAGGTGGCCGCGGGGCGCGCGCACGATTATCGCCAAAGCGGGTTGGTCGCGCTCATGGAGGCGCTGGAACGATATTGCGGGGCGGCGCCTCGCGAACGAGCGAGGGTGCGTGCGCCGTTCGAGACGGTGGCGGACAGGGCGCTCGACCCTCGGCGCGTCGGCTTGTATTCGCCGGAGCAGTATGCGCTGCCGGACTTTCCTTACCGGCCGTTCGACCCTCAAGCGGAGCTAACGTGGATCTGGGGTTACTCGCTTCATCGGGAGCAGCCGGTGCTCGTTCCCGAACAGCTCGCGTCCTACAGCTCCGGCTACGGGGGCGGCCTCGCGGCCGAGGGCTCCAACGGCTGCGCGCTGGGCGGGACGGAGGAAGAAGCCGTCTTATACGGCTTGCTCGAGCTCGTGGAACGGGACTCCTTTCTCCTCGCCTGGTATGCCCGGCTGCCCGTCCCCGAGCTGGACCCGGCGTCGACGAACGACAAAGAGCTCGCCTTCATGCTGCGCCGGCTGCGCACGATCGCCGGTTACGACGTGCGCTTGTTCGACGTCACGCTCGATACCGGCATTCCCGCCGTTTGCGCGATCGGGCTCAACCGCAAGCCGACCGGCGGCAATGTGATCTGCGCTGCAGGGGCGCATCTGGACCCGGTTCGCGCAGCCAAAAGCGCGATCATGGAGCTGGCCGGTCATGCGCGCTACTTGGACGACATGGCGGATGTCTATCCGGAAGATCACGCCGAACTGGCCCAAGATCCGGAACTCGTCGTGCAAATGGAGGATCATGCCTTGCTGTACACCGTACGGGGGACGGAAGAGCGTCTCGGCTTCCTGCTGGAAAAACAGGCGCCGCTCCGGAGCTTCGCGGAGGCGTATCCGCCGCGCAACGTCTCATTGGACCTTACGGAGGAGCTGCGAGCGGTCCTCCAAAGGCTCGCGGCATGCGGTCTCGAAGCGATTGCCGTCCGCCAGTCGACGGAGGAGGTGCGGCGGAACGGGTTGCACTGCGTAAAGATGATCGTACCGGGCTTGCTGCCGATGACGTTCGGCCATTCGATGCGCCGCCTCGCGGATCTGCCGCGATTGCGGAGCGTGCCGAGTTCGCTCGGGTATTCGGCGGACCCGCTCGATGAAGCGGCGGTCAATCCGTATCCCCATCCCTTTCTTTAGTCATACAGAATGTATAAGTTTTAGTCCTATCCATTTCTGTGTGACCTCCGATAAAAACGTGCCGCCATCTTCCTTGAAGACGGCGGAGTCGGTTTTACTTGGACGCTTGCAATCGGCGGTTTGCCCGGCTCGTCCCATGTCGCGAAGAAGATCCTCCGGCCAGCCGCATGCGGCTGCCGGAGGATCCGTTCAGGACCGGATTAGTACCAAACGGCTCTCAGGATGATTACGAGCAAAATGAAGAGCACCAGAACGAATGCTGCGCTGCTGCCGTAGCCTGCGCAGCTAGCGCCTACACCGCCAACGCCATATCCCATGTTCTCACCGCCTTTCATGAACCCCTCAATCCAGGCATGCGATTCGCCGGTCGATCGGACTTAGAAGCGCAAGATAATGACCAGCAAAATGAAGAGCACCAGCACAAACGCCGCACTGGAACCGTAACCGGCGCACGAAGCTCCTACAGCACCCACTTGAATCACCACCGTGAATAAGATTGTGAGGGAGGGTCACCTTGCCAATGTATGTATGTCACGGGATAAGGTCAGTACGTTCGCACATTTTGCGCAGAATCCGCACGCGTCCAATCCAATCCCCAGCCGCCCACATAGGGGGTTGAGGAATTCGATTGGACGGGCATTCGGCTATCTCCCGATGCCCGCCGCGTCGGCTATCGCGGCGGGCGTAAGGAGGAAACTCCGGTTCGGAGCGCGACGGTATCGTCACCTTGTCAACATATGTGTGGTACGAGGGACGGATTGTATGATCACCTACGGGCGGACAACAATCCGCTGCTATCTCCTTCGGGCATACGGCGGTATATTTCGTATGCATACATTTCGTATGCGTCTGCAGACAGCCCGTCCTATTCTCCACAACCATTGCCCGAGGCCGAATGGCGTGCTACGCTCATGGTGTAATCTTTCAAATCCCTAATGAGGATTACAAGCGCTTCGCCGCTGGTGTATGCCAATTGGCCTTGTTTGCGCTCGTTTCGGGTCGCTCAGTAAATTAATTGCATACATACATCTAATTGAGGCTCTTTCGGGGGGATGGAGCGATTTACTTGCAAAAGTACGTCTAATTTAGCGTAGATCCGTCCTATACGCAGAAAACGGACGATATAGTTGTATTTTTGCAGCTAAATGACCGTTAAGAAGGAATATAGCAAAATTAGATGTATATTTGCATCTTAATCATTGGATGCGGGATAGGAAATACGGAGAACGGATTGCGGCGTTTTCTGCTTCGCGTCTTGCCGAAGGAAGCTTGGAGGTCGGATGGCTTTCGCTTTCCCATCATTTGTTGAAGAAGGAAGCAGTGAATCGAAAGCGAGAAATGGCGGTGCAGGGTTCATCTCCCCAACACCGCCATTTCTTTGTTTTCACACATTTAGGGATAGAGGAGAGCTGTCTGTCGCGTGAACAGACTTACATTTGAGACTCCCTCTTTTTCTCGTCATTTCGCACCTGATGTTTCTTGCGGTCCAATCATCCGTTCGCTTAATAGGCGGTCCAGCCGCCGTCGGCCGTGACGACCGTCCCGTTGACGAACTTGGCGTCGTCCGAAGCGAGGAATAGCGCCACGCTCGCGATATCGCCCGGGTTGCCGGGCTCGGAGCGCTGCAGACCCATGCCGGCCATCGCTTGTTCGAGGCCGAACGGATCGGGCTGGGCGCCGCCCAAGCCGATGTTCGTGGCGACGGCGCCGGGCGCGATGGCGTTGCAGCGGATGCCGAGCTTGCCGTATTGGAAGCCGACGTTTTTGGTCATGCCAACGACGGCGTGCTTCGATGCGGTATAGGCGAGTCCGGCGCGGGAGCCGTAAAGGCCGCCGACCGAGGCCGTGTTGATGATGACGCCGCTGCCTTGCGCTTTCATCAGCGGGAGCGCTTTGCGGATGGCGCGCATCGGCCCCGTCACGTTGACGTCGAAGACGCGGTTCCAAAGGTCGTCGGTTACCGATTCCGCGCTCGTCATCGCGTCCATAATCCCCGCGTTGTTCACCAGAATATCGAGCTTGCCGAATTGTCGGACGGCGACGTCGATCATGCTCGCGACGTCCTCTTCCTTGGTCACGTTGGCGGCGACACCCCGGGCTTGTCCGCCGGCCTCGGCGATTTCTTGGACGACCGCGTCGACGGCCGTTTGGTTCAAGTCGGCGACGACGACGCTCGCGCCTTCTTTGGCGAAGAGCAGCGCCATCGCTTTCCCCATGCCCGATGCCGCGCCGGTGATTACAGCCGATTTCCCTTGCAGTTTCATTTTGCATCGACCTCCCTCGGATTGGATGAATCGTTTGGTTTGACGACATCGCGTCGTCTATAATTGTAACAAGGCTGCCAGGGACGCGGCTTACACTTTCTCCGATTATGTAGCCTATCCCACAAAATCTTCGGCTATGTGAGCCGGAGTAGACGGGAGGAGCCGAATGGTCAAGGATCAATCGCACCCGGACGCCCGGGTCGCACGCACGCGCGGGCAGTTGAAGCGGGCGCTGCTCTCGCTGCTGAACGAAAAGAGCTTCAGCGAGATTCGCATCAAGGAAATCGCGGAACGCGCGCAGGTGAACCGGGTGACGTACTACGATCATTTCGCATCGAAAGAAGAGCTGCTCGCGGAGTTGCTCGACGAAGTGCTGGGGGAATACGGGGACATTATCGTGGGCATGCCGAGGCGTCCGCTCGCGCAGCTTCCCTCGTCGGACCTGTTGAAGACGATCCGCCTGTCCGTCGGCCATATTCGAAAACACGCGGAATTTTATCGGATTATGCTGCTCGGCAACGGCGTACCGAACTTTTCCAACCGCCTGCACGACCAGATGAGCCTCTCCCTGCACGAGTCGCTGCGCCGTTGGGGAAGCCCGAGCGCGGACGTGTCGATCGATCTGTTCATCGACTGGATCATCGGTGGCGCGATCGGGGTGTACAAGTTTTGGCTGCAGGGAGGTCTGCGCCAGTCCGAAGAGGAGATCGCGCAGCAGATGCTGAAGATCACCCTGGCTTCGGGCGGGGTGTTCGGGATGAAGATCGTATAATGTCGGCAGAAAAAGGAATTGCCGAGGCCGACCGCGAATGAAGAGGGCATGGACTGGAAGCAGGTGCGCGCCTATTTGTTCCCTGCGGCTGCCGTCCGCTAACCGTCGGCGCTTCGAACTGGCGGCAGGACGCGTTTTCCCCTTATAATGAACAAGACATCTTGCAAAGCCGTCTTAGCGGGAAGGGGCAATCGATTATCATGAAACAACCGACGACGCTGGCTCAAGCTTATCAGCAGGCGGTCTATCCGCTCGGCGGACACGGCAGGCGGAACGTACAGGTGCTGAAGGACGCGCTGGAGGGCGTGGACGGGAACCTGGACAGCGATATGTACGGCAAAGGAGCGGTCATCGAAGCGTTCGAAGCCCGAATGGCGCGCGAGCTCGGCAAGCCGTCGGCCGTCTTCTTTCCCAGCGGAACGATGGCGCAGCAGATCGCGCTACGCATTTGGTGCGACGAGGCGGAAATGGCCAAAGTTGCCTACCACCCGCTTAGCCATTTGGAGATCCACGAAGAAGACGGCTTGAAAAAGCTGCACCGGATCGAGACTGTGCTGCTTGCCGACAAGGAGCGCTTGATCACGTTAGCCGACGTGCAGGAAATGGAGGACGTGGCTTGTCTCTTGCTGGAGCTGCCGCAGCGGGAAATCGGCGGCGAGCTGCCTCCTTTCGAGGAACTCGCCGCAATCTCCGCCCACTGCCGCGAGCGGGGGATCAAGCTGCATCTGGACGGCGCAAGACTCTGGGAAATTCTTCCGCACTACGAAAAGAGCGCCTCCGAAATCTGCGCGCTATTCGACAGCGTCTACGTCTCTTTCTACAAAGGCATCGGCGGCGTCGTCGGGGCCATCCTCGCCGGGAGCGAAGATTTCGCGGCGCAGTCGAAGGTATGGAAAAGGCGGCACGGCGGCGACCTGATCAGTTTGTACCCGTACATCCTCAGCGCCGAATATTATTTCGACCTGCGCGCATCCAAAATGAGCGCTTATTATGCGCAGGCGAAGGAACTTGCGGCGCACTACAACGGGTGCCGCGCCGTCTCGACGCGTCCGGCCGTGCCGGTATCGAATATGTTTCACGTGCATGTGCGCCTGCCGAAAGAGCGGTTGGATCAGGCGCTGATCGCGGTGTGCGAAGAGACGGGCGTCGCCCTCAGCCCTTATACGAATGCGACGAGCGATTCGACGAGCGCATTCGAAGTCAGCATCGGCGATCGGTATGCGGGCGTGCCTCCCGCGAAGATCGAAGAAGCGTTTCGCGCACTGGACGAGAAGCTGAAGCGGGCGGAAGAACAAACCGAATCCCCGCTTCGTTGATGGCGTTTTTATTTTAGGGCATTAAACAAAAGGGGGGTGCGAGAGATGGCGGGAATGATTCATGCCGTTCCCGGAGCCGGCCGTTCGATCGCCTTTACCTTCGACGACGGGCCGCATCCGGTTTATACGCCGGAGCTGCTGGACATTTTCCGGCAAGCCGGAGGCAAGGCGACTTTCTTCATGCTGGGAGAGCCGATGACCGCCCATCCGGACACGGTCCGCGCCGTCTTGGCGGACGGTCACGAAATCGGGAATCACTCGTACGCCCATCCGAATCTGACGGAGATCGACCCGGCGGAAGCCCGCCGCGACGTGGAGCGTGCCTCCGAGCTGATCGAGCGCGTCAGCGGCCGCAAGCCCGCGCTGCTCCGTCCGCCGTACCTCGCCGCGAACGATGCGACGGACGAGCTGGCGCGGTCGCTCGGCTTCCCGCTGATCGGCGCCACGAACTTGGGGACGCGGGACTGGGAGCAGCCGGGCGTCGAGCATATTTTGGCGTTAACGCGGCCGTTTGCGAATGAAGGGGCGATCCTGCTGTTCCACGACGGCTTCGGGGACCGATCGCAGACGATCGAGGCTGTCCGGACACTCGTTCGGGAGCTTTCGGCCGATGGCTTCGAGCTGGTGACCGTGAGCGAGCTGCTGGCGCGCGGGGCGCTTTCCCAAAGCCATCAAGCAAGCGAAAAACCAAATTTTTTATGAGGTTAAATAAAATGCGGAAAGGGGCGGTTGGCCGATGACTTATGCATTCGCGATCGAGCCGGGGCTTTACGTGGCGTTCGCCGACGAAGAGGAGCAGCTGGATCAATGCAAAGAGTGGGGGCTGTTGTCCGAGAAGGCGGTCAAGTCGAAGACGTTTTACTATAAAGGCAACGGCGCCAACGAGACCTGCCGAATCGTCGGCTACGTGGACAAAATGACAGCCGTCATCGCGTTCGGCAACGAGCAGAAGCATTGCATCCATCCCGCCTTTCTGAAGGAGATGCAGGCCGCGAGCTTCGGCCAGCGGTACGGCGCCAAGACGGATGCGGATGAAACGGCGGATGCGGAAGCTTCCGGGCGGGATGAGGGGAACGAATCCGATCTCGCGCCGGTAGAGGAACGGGAGGCCGAACGTCTTTCGGACGCGGGCGCAGAGCCGCCGGCGATTCATGCGCCTGCCTCCAAGCCGTTTGACGCGTCGCCCGAAGAAGTCGAGCCTTCTCCGGCTTCCGAACCAGCGAAAGCCGCTTCCGCCAAAACCCGCGTCAAAAAAATCGCGCTCCCGGAGGAGAAGGTGAAGATGGTTGCGACCGTCCAAGCGTTCGCGACGATTCCGAACCACTTTGCCGACAATGACGACGAAGTCGTCATCTACGAAGCGGTGACCATCGCCGAGCCGGAGACCGACCTCGGCACCGCGTGGTCGAGCCACAGCGCCACGCTCAAAAAACTCGAGCTCGCCATCGGGGACACGATCTCCTTCGAAGCCAAGATCGTAGCGAAAAAGCTCACCAAGCATCCGGTCCCTTACAAAATCAACAATCCCGCCAAAATACAAAAGACGGAGGGCTAGTTCGGCCGCGACGCTGCCGACGCGCCTTCCGCCGCCCCGCCCGTCCTCTTGCGGACGGGCGTTTTTGTTTGCGATCTTCCGGTTTTCTTTGCGATCTCCTCATGGCGGCGCCCGGCTGCATCGCGTTATGCTGATACATATCCGGCGTCCGGCCAGGCCGGCGCCGAATCGATGTCCAGAGGAGGACTCCGCATGACCGCATCCACCTCGCGCGCCGGCGCGCGCAAGACGACTTCCGGCAATCCGATCCTGACGACCCTTTATACGGCCGATCCTTCCGCCCGCGTGTGGGACGACGGCAAAGTGTACATTTACGCCTCGCATGACATGGATCCTGCCAGGGGCTGCGATCTGATGGATCGCTACCACGTTTTTTCCTCGGCCGACATGGTCCATTGGACCGACGAAGGCGAGATTTTGCGCTCCGACGACGTATCCTGGGGGCGGCCGGAAGGCGGCTTCATGTGGGCGCCCGATTGCGCATTCAAGAACGGCACCTACTACTTCTACTATCCGCACCCGAGCGGTTCGGACTGGAACGGGACGTGGAAGATCGGCGTCGCGACAAGCGACAAGCCCGCCAGCGGCTTCGTCGACCGCGGCTATATCGAGGGTCTTGGCGGATTTGCGATGATCGATCCGTGCGTCTTCGCGGACGGCGACGGACGGACTTACTTGTTTTACGGAGGCGGAGGCCGCTGCGAAGGCGGCGAGCTCGGCGACGACATGATGTCGATCAAGGGCGGGATGCGGGAGATGTCCGGTCTCGAGGATTTTCACGAAGCCGCTTGGGTATTCAAGCGCGAAGGCTTGTACTATTTGACCTATGCGGACAACTTGCACGAGAATAATCGGATGCATTACGCGACGAGCGAGCATCCGCTTGGGCCGTGGACCCATCGGGGTGTCTTCCTGGAGCCGACGGGCTGCTCGACGACGCACGGATCGGTGGCGGCGTTTAAAGGCCGGTGGTACTTGTTCTACCATAATCAGGCCATTTCCGGCCAAGGCAATCTTCGCAGCGTATGCATCGATTCCTTGCATTTCAACGATGACGGCACCATTCGTACGGTCGTTCAGACGAAGGAGGGCGTCCCGCCGGCAGGGGGCCCGCCTGCCGCCGACTCGGACGCGCGCACCTATGACGTTTCAGCGGGTTCGGTGGGCGGAGGCGCCGCCCTCGCGCGACACGACGGCTTCGACGTCGCGACAGGCTTGCAGGCGGAGGGGGCCTACTGCGAATTCGGCGGCATCGACGGAGGCTGCGGAGGGCGAGCTTCGCTCGCGGTCCGTTACGCGACCCCGGAGCGGCTCGCCAAGCTTCGACTGACGGTTAACGGAGCGGATTGGTCGCTGATCAACGCCTTGTCGACCGGCCATCCGGCGTCGCTGACCGGCAAGGCGTCGATTACGGTGCCGCTTGCGCCCGGGGCATCCAATACCGTTCGATTGACGGGCGGATACGGCGAGATCACCGTGGCATCGCTAACCGTCAGCTTGTTTGGAGATTGAGGGAGCCGCTTGCGCTTCGCGCTTGCGGAATGGCGTCAGGCTTCGCCCATCCGGTCGGGATGGCGAAGCTTTTTCGCGTTTGGCCGGCCGGCTCCGGCTTGGCAGTCATGGTGCAACCGGGTACACTAGTAGGAAGATCCTGAAGTAACGTGCTTATGCCCCATCCCGGGGTTTAACGGGAATTCCGGCTCAAAACCGAAATCGGTGCTCGACCAGAGGAGTAGATGGGGGTGCGTAAAAGCGGGCGAAAATTCTAACGGTTATGAGCGACGCTATTTGGGCATAAATGGGGTTTTCAAAGTGTAACGGTTGCCAGCGAGCCTATTTCCCGTTTTTTCGTAGGCATAGGGGCTGTTTCGTCCAAATAAGCGCGCATACAACCGTTAGAAAAGAAACCTCCGTTTTTGGGGCGGATTAAGCGCTATGACAACCGCTAGAATAGCAATGTTCCAAACCGATCACTCGTTCGAGGCTAACCCGTTGGTTGAGCACCGAATTCAGGTCGAGCCGGAAATCCACCAGCTTGAACGGACGAGATGACTCCACGACCGCGCTGTTATGCGGTTTTTTATGATGACTTTGGTGTCCATTTTGCAACCTTTAACGGAAAAGCAACAACCGGAATAGAGTTGCGTTATTTTTGGGTCAATCTACTAGAAGCGAGAAAACGGAAAGAGGGTTGGACATGGCGACGATCGAAGACTTTCACAAACTGGACCTGCGCGTGGGCACCGTACTGGAAGCGGAGCCGTTCCCGGAAGCCCGCATTCCGGCGATCAAGATGAAAATCGATTTCGGGCCTCTCGGAATCAAGCGTACGAGCGCCCAGATTACGCGCCGTTACGCGCCGGAATCGCTCGTCGGCAGTCAGGTGGTGGCGGTGGTGAACTTTCCGCCGCGGCGAATCGCGGGATTCGAGTCGGAAGTGCTCGTCCTGGGCGGCGTGCCGGAGCAGGGGGACGTCGTGCTGCTTCGCCCGGATGCGCCACTTCCGAACGGCACGTCCATCGCATGACATAGGTCCGACGCCGCCCGCGGCAGCGGCGAGTCAGCTGCAAAAGCCCGCCGCGTTCGACGCGTGGTCGAACAGCGACGCGTCCCGCTCGGTGCGCGCACCGCTAGCGCGAAAAGCGGGCGGAAAGATCGCCGGAAAGGCGGGAATAGGACGAGCATTTACATTTTCCGCCAATGCCCCTACGATAAAGGTGCGCGTATCTTCCCGCCCTTGCAGATAAGGGTTCGTCCAGGCGGGGAGGCGGCGCTATCCCAGCCATGGACGCGAAAGGATGAAACGACGATGACCGATGATCCATCGAAGAAGACCCGCCAACTTCCTGCAGCCGAATCGAACGACGCGACAGGGACCCGGCAGGTCGAAGCGTTCCTCGAGACGCTGGAGCACCCGTTCAAGGCCGAGATCGAGAACCTCCGTGCGTTGATTCTCCAATCGCGCGAAGGGATCTCGGAGCGGATCAAATGGAATGCGCCGAGCTTCTGCGTCGGCGGAGACGACCGGATCACGATGAATTTGCAGGGGAAGGGCTTTTTTCGCCTCATCTTCCACTGCGGCGCCAAAGTCCGAAAGCCCGCCCCAATCGCCCCTATCGTCGACGACCCGGCCGGATTGCTGGAGTGGGCGTCGAACGACCGGGCCATTCTGAAAGTGACCGGAAGCGCGGATCTGGAGGCGAAACAAGCGTCTATCGCCGATCTCGTGCGCCGATGGATTGAGGAAACGGCTCCGCATGCAGATTGATTTCGCGTGACGTCGTCGGATGACCGGAGCGTTGGCTTGGACGAGTTGTTTCTGCTTCACGCCAGACCGCTCCCCCGATAGGCGGAGGCGGTCTGGCGGCGCTTAGGCGAAACAACGCGCATGGATTTACGCGAAGCGGCCAAAGCGGTAGACTTAGGGAAGCAAGAGCGGTAAGCAGCGCAAACAGGAGGCCCCAACATGAGGTTTAAGGATGTATTCTCCATCATCGGTCCGGCGATGATCGGTCCGTCCAGCTCGCATACGGCAGGTGCGGCGCGTCTTGGCCGCATTGCCAGACAGCTGCTGGCGGAACCGCCGGTCCGGGCCGACATTACCTTCTACGGCTCGTTCGCCGATACGTACCGGGGTCACGGGACCGACCTCGCCGTCGTCGGCGGGTTGCTCGGCTACGATACGGACGACGATCGGATTACCGACGCGTTCGCGCACGCGAAAGACGAGGGCCTGGAAATCGCGATCGGCAGGGGCAGCATGGCGGCGATCCATCCCAACACCGTGACCATCCGCCTGAGCGGGACAGGCGGCACGATGGAAATGACAGGCTGCTCGATCGGAGGAGGCAATGTGGCGGTGGCGGCCGTGAACGGATTCAGCGTTAGCTTCTCCGGCGTCTCTCCTACCTTGGTCATTCAACATACGGATCGCCCGGGCACGATTGCGGCGATCGCGACGGCGCTGGAGCACGGGGGCATCAACATCGCGACGATGACCGTCGACCGCAAAGGCCGCAACGGCGAAGCCATGTCCGTCCTGGAGACGGACCAGCCTGCCGGCGAGGACGTGCTGGCCCGGCTTCGCGAATGGCCGGCCGTGCTGGATATCCGCATCGTATATCTCGCCGGGGAAACACCGAAGGAGGGGCGCGCGTGAATTTCGCTACCATTGCGGAGCTGGCTGCCCGCTGCGAAGAGGCGGGCCAAACGATCTCCGCCTATATGCTGGCGCAGCAGTCCCTGGAGTCCGGCCGATCTCCCGCGCAAGAGCGGCAGCAGATGGCCGCCTACTATGACATCATGAAAGAAGCTGTCCGGCGGGGGATTACGACGGATACGACCTCCCGCAGCGGCTTGACCGGCGGCGACGCGCGCCGCGTCATGGCGATGCTCGACGGCAGCGGCGGCGATACGAGTGCCGGCAGCCACGCGACGCGGGCGATGGCATATGCGCTCGCCGTCTCGGAGGTGAACGCGTCGATGGGGCGTATCGTCGCCACGCCGACCGCCGGGTCGTGCGGTATTTTGCCAGGCGTGCTCGTCAGCAGCCAGGAAAGGTACGGCTGGCCGGACGATCGCATGGTCGACGGCTTGTTCTGCGCCGGCGCGCTCGGCTACGTCATCGCGAACAACGCGTTCATCTCCGGCGCGGAAGGCGGCTGCCAGGCCGAGGTCGGCTCGGCGATCGCGATGGCCGCGGGCGCCCTCGTCGAGCTTCGCGGGGGCACGCCGATGCAGTGCGCGCATGCCGTCGGACTCGCGCTCAAAAATACGCTTGGACTCGTCTGCGATCCCGTCGCCGGACTCGTCGAGGTGCCGTGCATCGTGCGCAACGGCATGGGCGCAGTCAACGCGCTGGCGGCGGCCGATCTGGCGCTCGCAGGCGTGCGCAGCGCGATTCCCGCCGACGAAGTCGTCGGCGCGATGCGCGATATCGGCGCCGCGATGCCGGAGACGCTGCGCGAGACGGGCAAAGGCGGTCTGGCGGCCACGCCGACCGGCCAGCGGATCGCGGAGGCGCTGTTCGGAGAGGAGCGGCCCTGAGCCTTCGCCATTCTTGAAGAGGAGGCCTTCGCCAAGCAGGCGCGGCTGCCTCCCGCCTGACACACGTGCAGTCTCGCAAGTGAAGGGAAGGGCGATTGTTTCCCCTGACAGGGGAGTCGAATTTCAATTCTTGGAGGCGTGATGGTGATGGCGAATCGGATTTTGAACGTAGGTCTCGTCGGCTTGGGCGAAGTCGCCCAAGTCGTTCATTTGCCCGTTTTGGAAGCGCTGCCAGATCGATACCGCATCGCCGCCTTGTGTGACGTGTCGCCGGGGCTGCTGGCCTATATGGGGGAGAAGCATCGGATCGATCGTCTCTACGCCGACGCCGAGGAACTGGCCGCCCAAGCCGACCTGGACGTCGTCTTCGTCTTGAACAGCGACGAATACCACGCGGACTGCGCCGTTGCGGCGGCGAATCGCGGCAAGCACGTGTTGATCGAAAAGCCGATGTGCCTCACGTCGGCCGAAGCGGATCGCATCCTGGAGGCGCAGTCGCGCCACGGCGTGCAGATCATGGTCGGATACATGCGACGGTACGCGGCTTCGTTCGTGGAGGCGGTGCGGGAGATCGGCGGACTGGACCGCATTCATTATGCGAGAGTCCGGGATATTATCGGGCCGAATGCGTCCTTTATCCGGCCGACCAGCCGGGTCGTCGCGTTCGACGATATCCCGGAGGAGGCGAAGGCGGACCGCCGCAGCCGCGCCTTGAAGCTGGGCCGGGAGGCGACAGGACTGGAGCCGGAGTCTCCTTATTTCGACTTGTACCGTCTCTTATGCGGCTTGTCCAGCCACGATTTGTCCGCGATGCGGGAGGCGATCGGCATGCCTGTCGGCGTTATCGGCGCGAAGTATACGAATACGGACGGCTGTCCGTTCCTCTCGGTTCTGTTCGATTATGACGCGTTCTCCGTCGTATTCGAGACCGGCATCGACCGGCAGGGAAGATTCGACGCTCACGTAGAAGTGTACGGGACGCACAAGTCGGTAACCGTTCAATACGACACGCCCTACATCCGCCATCTGCCGACGAAGCTGATCGTGCGCGAGACCGCCGGCGAGCGTTACCAGGAGACGGTCGCTAGGCCGACCTGGACCGATCCTTACACGTTGGAAATGATCGAGCTGCACAACGCCATCCTACATGATCTGCCGCCGAAGACGACCCCCGAAGATTTCAAGCAGGACCTGGCCATTTTCCGGATGATCATCGAAGCGTTGAAGTCGGGCGGAAGGGCGTCATGACGGCCGCGGGGTTCGCCGGCCATGCAGGCGGGATGCCGCCGATCGCCGTGCGCAGCTTGCGGGTAAATGGCCTCGCGTCGCCGCTCGGACTGGACGATCAACACATTCGATTCTCCTGGCAGATGGAAAGCCCGATCCGCGGCTATGTTCCCGCCGCCGCCCGCGTCTGGGTGGCGACCGAGGAATCCCGCCTCGGCATTGGGCATGCGGACGTGTGGGACAGCGGCCCGATCGCCGGCGACACGCAGCAAGCCGACTATGGCGGGCCGCCGCTCGCCGGCGGCGCGAGGTATTGGTGGAGAGTCGCCGTATACGATGTCGAGGGACGAGAGGCCGTATCGCAGGCAGCCTTTTGGGACACCGGTCTGCGCGCGGAGGATTGGCGCGCCCGATGGATCTGGAAGCCCGGCCGCATCCGACAGAACGATTTCGCCTATTTGCGCAAGGAGATCGAGATCGGCCCCGAGGTCGCGTACGCCAAGCTGTTCGTATCGGCGCATCACGTCGCCCAAGTATACCTGGACGGGGTGCGTATCGGAGGTTATGGATCGCCGGCGCCCACGCATCCTTGGAAACGGAAATATTACCTCGCATACGACGTGACGGAGCGGCTGCAGCCAGGCGTCCATGCGATTGCCGCCATTGCGCACTACCTCGGCGGGAGCGGACAAAATTATGTAGACGGCGTTCCGGGTTTTCGCCTCCAGCTCGAAATCGTTTATGCGGACGGCGAGCGGACAAGCTTCGGGACGGACGCTACCTGGGAGTCGCTCTCCTCGATTCCGCATCGGTGCGGGACTTCCTACCAACAAAACCGGCGAATATCGGCCATCGAGGATTATGATGCGCGAGAGCGCGATCCGGCCTGGCTGGAAGCGGGCTTTCGGGCTCCGGGCAGAAGGCGGGCGGTGGCGGCGCCGGCCGAGACAGATGCGTGGCCGATGCGGTGGCAGACGATCCCGGAGGGCGCGATCGAAGAGGAGATCGTGCCGATCGCCGTTTCGTCGCGAGAGGAAGCGAGGGTGGCGGGCCCAGGCGAACCGCCTGGCAGAGCTGCGAGTTGGCAGGTGTTCGATGCCGGGAAAATCGTTTCCGGCTGGCCGCGGATTTCGCTGCCAGGGGTTAGGGATGTCACGATCCGACTGCGGTACGCAGAAGAGCTGAACGAACTAGGACGGGTTAAGCACCAGGTCTGCAACGAGCGGTCGGCGCACTACTACGATCAATATACGATGCGCGGGGATGCGAACGAAACGTGGGCGCCGGATCTGTCCTACAAGGCTTTCCGGTACATAGAGGTAACGGGGTACCCGGCGGCGATCGTCCCGGGCGAACAGCTGCGGATCGTGTCCGCGCACACCGACGCTCCGCTTCAAGGGCGCTTGGCGACGTCCAGCCGTCTATTGAACGACATGGCTCTGGCGTGTTATCAGACGCAGAAAAACAACATGCTGGGTCAGCTCGTGGATTGTCCGCATCGCGAACAGGCGCAATACTTGGCGGACTCCGACCTGCAGGCGGAGTCGCTTTTATACAACTTCGACGCCCGCCATCTGCTGGAGAAGGTTCTCGCGGACTTTGCCGACGCGCAGCGCGAAGACGGCACTTTTCCCTTCGTCTTTCCGTCGAATCCCGATCATCCGGAATTCAGCCTTCAGATTCCGGAGTGGGACCTGCACTTCTGTACGCTCCTATGGAAACATTACGAATTCTATGGCGACGAACGTGTGCTGGTCCGCTACTACGAGCCGGCAAGGCGGATGGTCGACTATTTCCTCGGCATCGCATCGGCGGAGACGGGGCTCGTCCCGTTGGACAAAGGCTGGCATATCAGCGACTGGCCGTATCCGACGGTCGACCACGAGAGCGAATTTCTGACCACGCAGCAGATCAAGCTCTACGGGGCGGCGCGCATCGTGGCCGAGCTGGCGGGGATCGGCGGCCGAATCGCCGATTCGGTGCATTACCGGACGAGGGCCGAGACATTGAAAAGGAGCATTGTCGCCCATCTATACGACGAGGAGCGTCGGCGATTTCGCGACGGCTACGGCTCCTCTCGGCATCATCAAGGGGTGAATGCGCTCGCCCTGCACACGGGCCTCGTGCCGGCGGATGATCGGGATGCGGCGATCGATTTTGTCGCCGGGACGCCATGGGAGGCGAAAACCGTCCTATCGCTTCCGCTGCTGCGCGCACTGTTCAAGGGCGGCCGGCAAGAGGCGGCGTATCGCATCCTAAGCCGGGAGGAATATCCAGGCTGGGGTTATATGATCCGGCAGGGAGCGACTACGATGTGGGAGGGCTGGGACGACATCGAGTCGCACTGCCATGCCTGGAACGGCTATCCGGTCCGGCTGCTGCAGGAATATATCGTCGGCATCCGTCCTGCGAGCCCCGGGTTCGCTTCGGCGACGATCGAACCGTATCTGCCGCCGGACTTGTCATTCGCGGAAGCGGCCGTTCCGACGGTGCGCGGTGAAGTGGCGGTTCGGTGGGAACGGAAGAAGGAGGGGAGAGGCGTCCGGCTGGCGCTGCGCCTCCCGACGGGTATGCGCGCCGTGCTCGTGTTGGGGCCATCTACGGGCGGCGCGCCGGAATGGCTGCGACTCCTGGAAGGCGCTCGAACGATCTGGTCCGAGGAGGGATACGCGGCCGGCGTCCCCGGGATTGTCCGCGCCCTCCCCGGGCCGCGCGGCTTGGCCGTCGAGCTGCTCTCGGGCGATTACGCGTTCGATATTTTCGTCCATCCCGACGCCGAAAAGGAATCAAAAGAAGCCTGAGCGATCAGGCTTCTTTTGATCTTCGCAAGTGGGTGATGGGCGCCGGAAACGACGCTCCGTTAACGCTCGGCTTCGCTGATCTGCTTGAAATAGTCGATGGAACGGCCAAGCAATTGGATCAACTCTCGGCTCTGCTCCTCTCCCAAGTAATCGATTAGCCCCTGAAACAAGCCGACCAGCACTTCGCTCGCTTCCCGGGCGATCGATTCTCCCGTGTCCGTCAGTCGAATTTCGGCGATCCGTCCGTCCGACGGATGAGCTGTCCGGACGACGTGTCGCTCGCGGATCAGGCTGTTGATCATCTGGGTGACGGTGGGGGAGGTCACCCGGAGCCGTTTGCTGAGCGCCGTGACCGTGATCGGCTGTCCGTCTTCCGCGGCCTCCCTTATGGCGACGAGGACGCGGACCTCGCTTGCCTTGAGCCGCCAGCTCGTCAGCTTATGCCAGTCCAGCTTGGCCAACCTGGAAAAGTGACCCATCAGTTCGTGCACGGGATCTAGCCGATCCGGCGTCATGCCATTCACCTCTATCGGAAACTTGAAAAGAAAAACGAAACAAGATACACTCAAGTAGATAGGTTACCTACCTAATTATATGATTTTCTCATGGTCGCTTCAACCCTATGGCCCCGGCCGTCGCCAGTTGGAGCAAAAGGCTCCAACTGCAAGCCCGATCGGCCTCGGCCGCCACACTTGATGCTTGCCGCTTGTCGCTGGGCGGGCGTGCATGCATGGTTATCTTTCGCCGGACGAAGGGAACAATACGCTTACTTTGCTATATTTTTCAAAGGAGCACAACCGCATGGAGCTGTTCAACACGATCCTGATCCTGCTCGCGCTGATCGGGGCGTCCAACGTCATCAACCATAAGATTCCTTTCGTCCCCGTACCGCTCATTCAAATCGCGCTCGGCAGCGCGATTCCACTCCTGGCGAGCGACTTCCGCCTGCATCTGGAGCCGGAGCTGTTTTTCGTGCTATTCATTGCGCCGCTCCTTTACAACGACGGCAAACATACGCCGCGCAGCGAGCTGTGGCGGCTGCGGGTGCCGATCCTGCTGCTCGCGGTCGGCCTCGTCTTCGCGACGGTGTTCGTCGGCGGTTACTTTATCAACTGGATGATCCCATCCATTCCGCTGCCCGTCGCGTTCGGTCTGGCCGCGATCCTGTCTCCGACCGACGCGGTGGCCGTCGGCGCCCTGGCCGGGCGGATTCATCTGCCCAAGCGGCTCATGCATCTGCTCGAAGGCGAAGCGCTGATGAACGACGCCTCCGGCCTCGTCGCCTTCAAATTCGCCATCGCCGCGGCGGTGACGGGCGTCTTCTCGCTTTCCAAAGCGAGCGTCAGCTTCCTCGTCATCTTCCTCGGGGGCCTCGCCGTCGGTGCCGTGCTGGCCGGACTCATCACCGGCTTGCGCACAATGCTGCGGCGGGCGGGGCTGGAGAACGAGACGATGCACATGCTCATTCATATTCTGACGCCCTTCGCGCTCTTTCTGATCGCCGAGGAGCTGGGGTTGTCCGGGATCCTGGCGGCGGTCGCCGGCGGCGTCGTTCATGCGGTCGAACGCGATCAGGCGCAGAAGATCAAATCCCGTTCGCATGAATTGTCGGACAATACGTGGACCATCATCGTTTATTTGCTGAACGGTCTCGTCTTCGTCATCCTAGGCGTCCAGCTGCCGGACGTCTTCCGCGAAGTGTTCGCGGACTCCGCCCATAACAATGTCCAAGCCATTGGCTTCGCGCTGGTCATTTACATCTTGCTGATCGGGATGCGGTTTTTGTGGGTGTACGCGTATTCCCGTCTGCATCCCGGCAAAAAAACGAAGTTTTCCTTCAAAATGCTGGCGATGACGTCCTTATCCGGCGTGCGTGGAGCGGTCACGCTGGCCGGCGCCTTCACGATTCCGCTTGTGCTCGATAACGGCGCGCCGTTTCCGGAGCGCAGCCTCGTGATCTTTCTTGCGGCGTTCGTGATCTTGTTCTCGCTGATCGCAGCGAGCATCTTCCTGCCGATGCTCGCGAAAAACAAGATCGACGAACGCGAGGACGACAACGCCAAAAAGGAGCAGGCGGGATACGTGGCGCTCATGCGCGCCGCCATCCAGGCGGTCCGTCACGCCACGACGGAGGAGAACAAGGACGAGGCCGCGATCGTCATCGCCGAATACGATCGCTGGATTCGCCAGTTCCAGCTCCGCAAAGGACGGCAGCGCAGCGACGAGCAGATCGCCCTGCGTCTGCAGGCGCTCGGCATCGAAAAAGAGACCGTCCGCCGAATGGCCGCGGAAGGGGCGATTTCGGAGCGTCTTGCGCAAATATGCCTGCAAAACGCGGATGAAATCGAGAGGATCGTCGCCGGAAGGGTTCGCATCGGGAGCGTGTTCTTCAAACGGCTATATCGCATGATCAAACATGCGTTCAAAAAAGAAAGGGACTTGTCCGTCGTCGACCGCCGTGCGATGAAAGGAATCAAGCTCCGTACTTGCGAAGCGGTTATCGATGCGTTCGAAAAGGAAGATGCGGATTCGACGCCGAAAGCGGCGGCCGACGTCATCCGCCATTACCGCTTTGTCCGGGAGAACCTGTCGTCTCCATACCCGACTTCGCGAGGCGACGAGAAGGTCAAGCGGGATCTGCAATGGATCGCCATCCAGGCGGAGCGGGACGAGGTGCAATGTCTCTACGACCGCAACGAAATCAGTCGGGAAGTGGCAAACAGTTTGCGGCGCGATATCCGCAACCGGGAAGCATCC
The DNA here is from genome assembly GCF_020731285.1 of Cohnella baijiui. Lineage (GTDB taxonomy): Bacteria > Bacillota > Bacilli > Paenibacillales > Paenibacillaceae > Cohnella. The sequence continues at coordinate 120,404 of NZ_JAJFOW010000001.1, read as the reverse complement.
ATTCTCCAGAGCGAGTAAACCGGCCGAAGTCCGTTCCCCCGAGGCGGTTGATGCCGGCGCTCGGAGAAGCATCCGCGTTCGGGGGAGCGTAGCGCCATTTTCGTTTGATCAAGCCATCGGCCCGCGCAAGTCGACGCGGTCCGTTTTTTTTATTTGAATATTCCGTTGAACGTATATTCTTTTTGTGGTATATTGGTTAAGGAAAGGGGGCGAGACGGATGGACCCACCCCACGGCAAACCGCGCCTGAACGCGGCTACGCTGAGTGCGCTCGCCGATCCGAACCGCTTGCGCATCGTGGAACTGTTGCGCGCCGGACCGCTCGCCGTAGGGGAGATCGCCGAGCGCCTCGGACTGCATCAGCCTCAAGCCTCCAAGCACTTGCGCGTCCTGGGGGAAGCGGGACTTGTCACGGCGCTGCCGTCGGCCAACCGCCGCATCTACCGGCTCCGTCCCGAGCCGCTGCAGGAGCTGGATGCGTGGCTGTCGTCCTTCAGCCGGACGTGGGTCGATCAGCTCGACCGGCTGGACGATTACCTGGAGCGGCTGCGGCCGCCGGACGGATAACGACGCCGTTCCAGCCTCGCTCCGCATCGGCGTCGGTTCTCCCCCTCGGGACGATCGGAGATAGGTATCCCTACCTTATTTCGAATGGAGGTAATGAAAATGAACGACCGTAGTGCAGCTAACGCAACCGAAACGGAATTGGTTCTGACGAGAACCTTCGATGCGCCTCGAGAGCTGGTGTTCAAGGCGTTTACGGAGGCGGAGCATCTGAAGTATTGGTGGGGACCGAAAGGCACATCCCTGACCGTAGAAAAGTTCGACCTTCGGCCAGGCGGGATCATGCTCTACAGCATGCAGCCCGAGTCGGGACCGAAAATGTGGGGCCGGTTCGTTTACCAAGAAATTGTGACCCCGGAAAAGGTCGTCTTCGTCAACTCGTTTGCCGACGAAAACGGCGAACTGGCGCCAAATCCGTTTCAGATTCATAACTGGCCGGAGGAGATTTGGAACGTTTGGACGTTCGAGGAACAGGGAGACCGGACGATCTTGACGCTGCGGGGACGTCCTCTTCGCGAAACGCCGGAGGGGAACGAAGCCTTCCGCGGCATGCACGACAGCATGAAGCAAGGGTTCGGCGGCACGTTCGAGCAGCTCGAAGCGTACCTCGCTTCCATCCTGTAAGCCGAAATTCTCGGATTCGATCCCAACCCTGCCGGGCGCGCCCGGCAGGGTTTTTGCATGGCCTCGTCCTCGTTCTGAGCAGAACCGAGCGAGCCGGCGGGAATAAAGAGTGGCAAATCCTCGCACTGTTTATATCGAAGGAGGGAGGAAGTGTGTTAAACTAGTCCTATGCGCAGCACGAGCTAGCCCATGGAAGACTGTGCCGGGAGGTATGACGTATGAAGCCCATTCAGAAAGATGCCGTGCAGCAAAGGCTTGAAAGCTTGGCGCACCAGGAACTTTATCTTCATCTGGAAATGACGACCGGCGCCTATGCCGCGCACTTCGACGAGACGAAGCATCCGGCCGCGACCTTCATCACCAACGCTCGCGTTCGCTATGCCCAAGGCTCGATTTCCGGCAGCGGACCTTTCCGGGTCGGACTCAAGATGCCGGAAGGCTGGGTCTACTCCGAAGGGCTGACGCATTACGCCGAGGAAGACCCGGACCGGCTGATTCTGGCCGGCCACGACGCCCAAGGTAAGTTGGTCGTCGCCCTGCAGCTCGGCCGGGAGCCGTTCTAACCGAAAGGAGGCATTTGCGATGCATGCTCGCATTCTCGTTATCCTGCCGCATCCGGACGACGAAGCGTTCGGATTGTCCGGCACCCTTGCCAAGTATATTAGCCAAGGCGCGCAAGTGACATACGCTTGCCTGACGCTGGGAGAGATGGGGCGCAATATGGGCGTTCCGCCTTTCGCGAACCGGGTTACGCTGCCCGCGATCCGCAAAGGCGAGCTGGAGGCGTCCTGCAAGGCGATCGGCATTCAGGACTTGCGTCTCCTCGGCTTCCATGACAAGACGATCGAATTCGAAGACCAGGACAAGCTCGACGCCCAGATCGATGCGCTCATCCAGGAGGTTCAGCCGACGCTGGTCGTCACCTTTTATCCCGGATACAGCGTTCATCCCGATCACGACGCCTGCGGAGCGGCGGTCGTCCGGACGATCGGGCGGATGCCGGCCGAGCGGAGGCCGATCGTTTATTGCTTGGCGTTTTCTCGGGATCACGAGGCGCATATCGGTCAGCCGGACGTCGTAGAGGACGTATCGGATTACTTGGCGCAGAAGATGGCGTCCATTCAAGCTCACAAATCGCAATTTCAAGCGCCGGAACTGCTGGGCAGCAAAGCGCTCGAAAACGTGGAGCTCCTGGCGCGGTTCGGCGCGGAGCGATTCTGGACTTATCCGTATTAAGTTCGTTTTTCGCCCATTTGCTCGGATGGCTCCGGGAAGCTCGAAAAAAGCACCCGCTTGGGTGCTTTTTTTTAGTCGGAGCGGCAGCGTTGCGGCCGTGAGCGATCGCTCAAGGAACGATCTCTTCGGACGACTCGGGATAAATGCCGGACCGTCGCTTGAACCAGCGGAACAGATGGGTGGCGAACACCTTGAGCACGGCATAGCCGGGGACGGCAAGGATGATGCCGATAATGCCGAACAGGTGACCGGCCGTCAGGATGACGAAGATGATGGTAATCGGATGAATGCGCATCGTCTTGCCCATGATTTGCGGGGAAATGAACTTGCCCTCGACGAGCTGGACGATCGTCCAGATGACGATCATCTTCAGCAGCATGATCGGAGAAGTGACGGCGGCGACGATCAGCGCGGGCGTGATCGCGATCGCCGGCCCCAGGTAGGGAACGATGCTCGTGCAAGCGGCAGTGAGCGCCAGGACCATCGCATAATCCAAGCCGATGACCAGATAGCCGATATACAGCAGGAAGCCGATGCAAAAGCTCACGATGATCTGTCCGCGGATGTAGGAGCTGATCTGGTCGTTGATCTCGAGCATGACCCGGAAGGAGCGCGGGCGCAGAGCCGGCGGCAGAAAGTCCAGGACGAACGGCGCCAGCTTGCGGCGATCCTTCAGCAGGTAGAACAGGATAAACGGCACGGTAATGATCGAAACGACGGTTTCCGTGATCGCGCCGACGACGCCGCCCAGACTGGTCCAGGCGTTGTTCAGGACAGAGGTGAAACGCGCGGATACTTCGTTCGTCAGGTGGGTCGTATCGAAGCCGAGCGACTGCTGGAGCTGGTTGAAGAAGTCGCTGCCGAGCCATTCTTCGATGCGCAGCTGTACCAGGACGCTGTACTCGGGGAAATGCTCGATCAGGCTTTGGATCTGGTTCCGCAAGAGAGGTACGACGGCGACCACGATCAGCGTCACAATGCCGACGATGAGCAGGTAGAGCGCGAGGATCGAGTAGACGCGCTTCACGCCTCGCTTTTCCAAGTATTCGACGATCGGATTGAGCAGGTAATAGGCGACGACGGTTAGGACGATCGGCAAGGCGACGGTCTTGATCAGAACCGCGATCGGATGAAAGATAAACGAGATCTTGTTCAGCACCATGATGTTGACGCCGAGGAGCAATAGGACCAGCAAAAAAGAGATCACGCGGTGGTTCACCATCATGTCCCGCAAACGTTCCGACCACAACCGACTGCTAGGCATACGAATAACCATCATCCTTTCTGACCGAGGCCAAAGGGGCTTCTCTATGTGTTTATATACGGCGATATTGTCCAAATGAGTCACAAATAAGCGGGACGCCGTCTATGAAATCAAGCTTTTCCGAGTTGGAGGCACTTTATGAACGGTCCGGCGGCTTGGCCTCCGGCATCGCATATCGAGGGAGAGAGCGAAATGGTCCATGACAACCTTATCCATTATAACAGTCCGGCGACGATGCCGCCTGCGAACGGATATTCGCATGTCGTCGAAGCAAGGCAGGGACGCACGATATACATCTCCGGCCAGGTCGCGCTCAATGCGGCCGGCGAGCTCGTCGGACCGGGAGATCTCGCAGCCCAGACCCGGCAGGTGTTCGAGAACATTCGCGCGGCGCTCGAAGCGGCTCGTGCCGACTTCCATGACGTCGTCAAGCTGACTTTCTTTTTGACCGACATCGCGCAGATTCGGACGGTCCGGGAGATTCGGGACGAATACGTCCAAACCGCCAAGCCGCCCGCCAGCTCGGCCGTCGAAGCGAGCAGGCTCGTGGACGAGCGCTTTTTGATCGAGATCGAAGCGATTGCCGTTGGGGTATAATAGTTCTATTCTTGCCGATCGCTGGAAGAACGGCACCATGGAGGCGTCCATATGAACCTCATGTTCCTGGGCACGAGCGCCGGGCGTCCGACGACGGAGCGGAACGTCACCTCGATCGCGCTGCTGTTCCCCGAGCACCAGCACCGCTATTGGCTGTTCGACGCGGGAGAGGGCACGCAGCATCAGATGCTGCGCGCCAAGCTGAAGCTGAACAAGCTGGAGCGGATCTTCATTACGCATCTCCACGGCGATCATCTCTACGGGCTCCCGGGCTTGCTCAGCTCGCGCACCTATTACGAAGGCGCGGGCAAGCTATCCGTTTACGGCCCGCCGGGCTTGCGCGCCTATCTGGCGTGCGTGTTCCTGCAAAGCGGCGCCCATCTGAACTACGAGCTGGAGATCGTCGAGATCGCGCCGGGCCCGATCGCGATCGGGGACGACGACTTCGACGTGGTCGCGGACGAGCTCGTTCATCGGGTTCGCAGCTTCGGCTACCGGGTCGCGGAGCGTCCGCGTCCCGGGCCGCTGAACCTGGAGCTGCTGGCCGCGCTCGGCCTCCGGCCGGGTCCGCTTTTCGGCAAGCTCAAGCGCGGGGAAGACGTCACGTTGCCGAACGGCGAGACGCTGCGCGCCGCCGAAGCCGTCGGTCCGCCCGCGCCCGGGCGGATCGTGACGATCCTGGGCGATACGACGCCGTGCGAAGCCGTAGGAAATCTGGCCCGGGACGCGGATCTGCTCGTCCACGAAGCGACCTTCGGCGCGGGTCTGGAGGAAAAGGCGGCCGCCTACGGGCACTCGACCATGCTGCAGGCTGCACAGGCTGCAGCCGACGCCGGGGTTGGGCGGCTCGCCGTGACGCATATCAGCGGCCGGTACGACGATGCCGCCGTCGCGCAGTTGCTCGACGAAGTCCGGGACGTCTTCCCCGACATCGTCGCGGCCTCCGACTTTCTCGAGCTGTGCGTCGCCCCGCGCGGCACCAAGCGCGATCGCACGCGGGAACCGTGACGCCGCAGGATTCGCTGATGCGGCTAGGTGCGCTCCCCCGGAAGGGGCTGTCCCCAGTCATCTCTGATGATGGGGGACGGCCCCGTTTTTTCATCGATCATCTGGCGCCATTGTCGAATGGATACTATAATTGATGTCAGGAATGATGACATAAAGAGTATCGGGAGTGAGCGGGATGCAGATCAAGGTTGACGACTTGGACGGCAGCGAAATCATCGAGCTGCTGGAAGAACATATGCGCAGCATGTACGAGCATTCTCCGCCGGATAGCGTCCACGCCCTTGACCTATCGGGCCTCAAAAAGCCGGAGGTGACGTTCTGGACCGCATGGGAGGACGGATCGCTGCTTGGCTGCGGAGCGCTGAAGGAGTTGGACGAGTCGCATGGAGAGCTCAAATCCATGCGTACGTCGGCGAGGCATTTGCGCAAAGGCGTCGCCCTGGGGGTGCTGACGCATATTATCGGCGAGGCCAGGCGGCGCGGCTATCGGCGGATCAGCCTGGAGACGGGATCGATGGCGTACTTCGAGCCCGCCCGTCGGCTGTACGGGAGGGTCGGCTTCCGCGAATGCGATCCGTTCGCCGACTACGAGCCGGATCCGAACAGCGTGTTTATGACGATGGAGCTTTGAAGCGAGAGTAGCCCGCCGAGCCGGCGGGCTTTTTTCTGTCTCCGGCCGGATCAAAGGGATGGACCGACCCGCTTCCCCAACATTCGCCAATTCTTTTTGCCGGACGGCAAGGATATGGCAGGATCATGTCGAATATGAAAATGGTGCCGGGCTTTCCAACGCCGGACCCTACCCCGGAATCATGCGTATTTCCTTTTTGAGGCCAATAGACTATAGAACGAAGCGCCTTTTGGAAGGAAAATGAAACATTCCGTCCCGATCCCCCGTAATCCACCTTAAGGAAAGCGAAGCGGTCGCCGGTCCGACGCCCTACAGAATAGAACCAAGAAGGAGCAAGCGAACATGGGTGCCAAATTCATCAAATTGCTCGTTCTCGTCATCGGGATCGCAGCCGTCGATATTATCGTTCTCTCGCCGGGAATGGTCGGCTTGCGGATCGGCGAGAGCGCGATGCAGACCGCGGCGGGAATCACGCTGCTCGTCGCGAGCGCCCTGCTCCTGCTCTACGCCAGCTACGCCATGCTGTTCCGCCAGCCGGCCGCCGTAAAGGTTCGCGAGATCCAGTCGCGCGATGATTTCGAGCAGGCGCTGTCGCGCTTTCGCCGCGTCAAGCCGCTGGAAGGCGATATCGCGCTCGCGCTGTCGCAGATCGAACGCATGGACAAAAAGCAGGAGACGCTGCGTTCGGCGCTGGGTCAGCGCTTCGCGCCGGGGGAGCTGAGCTACGGCAAGTTCGCCTCTGTCATCGAAGAGGTGGAGAAGCTGTTCTACCTGAATATCCGCAGCGTCCTGAACCGGCTGAACGTCTTTGACGAAGCCGAGTACCGCAGCATCACCGCGGGCGGATCGTCCCGGCTGCCGCCGCAGCTCCTCGAAGAGAAGGCCGCGCTCTATCAGGCCCATCTGATCTTCGTCAAGCAATCGCTCGCCACGAACGAGGAAATGCTGCTCAAGCTGGATAAGCTGCTGGTCGAGATTTCGCGCCTCGACGGCATCGAACCGGGGGACATCGAAGGGATGCCGGGGATGCAAGAGATCGACGCGCTCATCAAGCAAACCAAATTCTACAGACAGTAAGAGGTGCCGAACATGCCCAAAGCCGGTAAATTTCTGCTCTTATCCCTTGTGATCTTGGCCGTCGTCTTCGGCCTCGTCTACTACGGCGTCAACCTGACTTCCAATCTGGGCAAATCGAAGTCCCAGGTGTCCGCAGAGGACGCGGGCAAACGGCTGAGCAAGCTGTACAAGGACATTCGCGTCGGCACGGCCGAACCGATCAAGGGTCAGATCGACCTCGATCCGATCGACGTCGCGTCGTCGCTCCCGGACATTTCCAAGTTCCCGGTTACCGTCGAGCCCACGACCGGGACATTCGTCGAAATCTTCTCCTCCACGGAGAAGTCGGGGACCGGCGTGGACGGCTGGCTGACCGAGGTGGCGACGGCCTTTAACCAATCCAAGCCGACCGTGAACGGGCAGCAGGTGTCCGTAAAGATTCGCAACATCGCCTCCGGCACCGCCACGGACTACATCAAATCGGGAAAATACGTTCCGGACGCCTTCACGCCTTCGAACGAGCTGTGGGGCGAAATGGTCAAGGCGAGCGGCGTCAAAACGACGCTCGTGTCGGAGCGGCTCGTCGGGAACGTCCCCGGAATCGTGATCGCCAAGGCGAAGTACGACGCGCTTGTCGACAAGTACGGTTCGGTTAACGTCAAGACCGTCACCGACGCCATCGCGAACAACGAGTTTTCGATGGGCTACACCGATCCGTTCGCCAGTTCGACGGGGCTGAACTTTCTGGTGACGGCGCTCAGCACGTTCGATAGCGCCAATCTGCTCAGCGACAAAGCCGTTCAAGGGTTCGAGAAGTTCCAAGCCAACGTGCCGTTCATCGCGTCGACGACCATTCAGATGCGCGACGCGGCCAAGTCCGGCATGCTGGACGGCTTCGTCCTCGAATACCAGACGTACTTCAACGCGGCCGATCTGAAAAGCGGCTACGTGTTCACGCCGTTCGGCGTGCGGCACGACAGCCCGCTGTACGCGCTGGGCGACTTGCCGAAGGCGAAGCTCGACATCCTCAAAGCATTCTCCGATTTCGTCACCCAGGACAGCTACCAGAAGGCCGCCGAGAAAAACGGCTTCAACCAATTGAAAGACTACAAGTCGGAGCTCGCGCCGGTCGACGGCGGTCTGCTGTCCTCCGCGCAAAAGCTGTGGAAGGAAAAGAAAAACGGAAGCAAGCCGCTTGCGGCCGTCTTCGTCACCGACGTGTCCGGCAGCATGGACGGCGAGCCGCTGAACCGGCTCAAGGAGTCGCTGATGAAGGGGCAGAAGTACCTGGGCAAAGACAACGCGATCGGACTCGTCTCGTATTCGAGCAGCGTCACGGTCAACCTGCCGATCGCCAAGTACGATACGCTGCAGCAGTCGATGTTCGTCGGCGCCGTGAACAGCCTGCAGGCCGGCGGCGGCACGGCGACGTTCGACGGCATCATCGTCGCCTTGAAGATGCTCGAGGACCATCTCGCGGCCAATCCGGGCGAAAAGCCGATCATCTTCGTCCTGAGCGACGGGGAGACGAACGAGGGCTTGTCGCTGAACGACATCAAGGCGCTGGTCGAGACGTACCAGGTTCCGATCTACACGATCGGCTACAACGCCAACATCAAAGCGCTGCAAAGCATTTCGAGCATCAACGAAGCGGCCAGCATCAACGCGGATACCGACGACGTCGTGTACAAAATCGGCAACCTGTTCAACGTCCAAATGTAAGGCGATACGAGGTTCCCACTAAGGAGGAAAACGCATGTCATTCACGATGGAAGTCGCCAGCCCCGAAGAAATCAAAGCGGTCATCGAGCAGGAGGTGAAGCCGGTCCCCGAGGACGTCGCCAAGCTTCAGCAGATCGCGGACGACAACGTCTCCACGATCATGACGATCGATCTCGATTCCCTCGACAAACGCAAAGAAATTCTGCAGTCGATCGAGACGTTCGGCCTGAACACGATGAAATCTTCCTCGGGCAAAAACCAGCTGCTGCAAGTGCAGGTCGGCAACCTGTCCAAAACCGGCGACGAAGGCGGCATGGTGGCCAAAGGACTGACCGATCTGCATATGCAGCTGAAGGATCTGGACCCGAGCGTCATCGACTTCGCCAAGACCGGCTTCCTCGGCAAGCTGTTCAATCCGCTTCGCGCGTATTTTCTGAAATACCAGAAGGCGGACTCCGTCATCGCGGACATCGTCGTCTCCCTGGACAAAGGGCGGGTCACGCTGAAAAACGACAATACGACGCTTGAGATCGAACAGCAGACGCTGCGCGACCTGACCAAAAAGCTGCAAAAGGAAATCCAGCTGGGCATGATGATGGATCAGTCCATCGAAGCGCAGCTCGAAGCGGCCAAGCAACGGGAGGAGGACCCGGACAAGATCCGGTTCATCACCGAAGAAGTGCTGTTCCCGCTGCGCCAGCGGGTCATGGATCTGCAGCAGATGCTCGTCGTCAACCAGCAAGGCATCATGGCCATCGAAGTCGTCATCCGCAACAACAAGGAACTCATTCGCGGCGTCGACCGCGCGAAGAACGTCACCATCTCCGCGCTCAAAATCTCGGTTACCGTCGCCAGCGCGCTGTACAATCAGAAGATTGTGCTGAAAAAGATCGAGCTGCTGAACCAAACCACCAACGATCTGATCGCCGGGACATCCCGGATGCTCAAAGAGCAGGGAGCCGCGATCCACAAGCAGTCGCTCGAAACGAGCATCTCGGTCGATACGCTGAAACAAGCGTTCGCGGACGTGCTGTCTGCGCTTGATTCGATCAGCACCTACAAACAGGAGGCGCTGCCTAAAATGCGGGAGACCATCAATCAGTTCCGCGAGCTCGCCGATACCGGCGAACAGCAAATCCAGCGGTTGGAGAAAGGTCAAAAGCTGGGACTTTGACCGAAGCATGACGAATTCGAACGAAACGCATGAACAGATCCCGAGGAGAACCCCGCGGGATCTGTTTGTCGCTAGGAGCGCCGACGTTAGCGCTGCCTGCCCTCCTTGAAGTAAATGTTGTCGCGAATGTTGACTTTGACCGATAGTTCGAACTTCAGTTGCGGGAACCACTTCGTTTTCCATTCCTTGATTTGTCTCTCGTTCATCGTCGGGCGGAAGATCTGGCCGACGCCGAGGAAGTCGGAGTCGAGTCCGCGCATTTTGGCGACGATCTCGTCGCCTTTCTCGTCGATAAGCAGCCGAATCTCCTCTGCGATCTGCCGATTGGATAGGTTTCTTTTGTTTTCCGTCACGGCGACGTCCAGATAGACGTCGCTTTTGAGCTGCGGGCCAGACGCCGTCCAAGATTTGTGGTGGCGCATCTTGGCTTTTTTGATAATGACGGTCGTGTCTTTGGCCGCCTCGATCGTTCCTCCCGTATACTTTTCCAGGAAGATATTGTAGATCAACGTCTGCTCCGGCGTCATGGAGCCGACCATCTTGTTCTTCTTCATGATCGCGGAGCCCCTGAAGTCGTACAATGTGTCCGTCCCCATATGCACAATCGGATAGGCCAGATCCTCGGTGTAGGATTGGCTGCCCTTGAACGCTTCCCATATTCGTACAATGGAAACATTCGGCGTCCAGCCGCTCTCCTCGCTGAAATAATCGTAGGACGATATTTCCGGGGTCGGGCTGATCTGGTGGTGCAGCGTTTTGTCGAAGTCGCCCGTGACGATGGCCACCATGCCCTTGATGGAGATGTCGTTGGCCCGAATCGCGAAATCCATGACATCCTCCAAGCCGCTCTTTGCCATCTCCTCGCTAATCAGGAACAGCCGCAAATGCAGCAGGTCTACATGCTTTTCCGCTTTGGTGCGGATGAGGTCCAGCGCTTTGCTGATCGAGTCGGCCTCCTGTTGCAGGATTTGCGTCTTCCCGATGACGGAGGGAATTTGGAGCGTGATGGAGTAGTCCGCGTGCTTGCCCTTCGTAATGCCCATAACGACGGGCAAGTAGCGTTTGTTGATGTCGCGCACGTCCCAACAGCCGCACAGGAGGACGAGCGGGAGGAGGGCAGCCAGCACCCGCGTCATCCTTGTCATCCGGAAGACCTCCTTTTGTACCGTCCCAACAAGGCCAAGACGAGCGGGAGAACGATCATGCTGTAAAGGCACAGCGTCGCGCTCAACGCGAAGAAACGGTCCAGCATCTGCATGCCGTGGATGCGCAGGCTGAGGAAAAACATCGCAATGCCGACCAATCCCGCCAACCATTTGTCGCCCATGGGCAAGTAAAGCTTGCGAAGCAGCGTCAGGATCATCCAGATCCGAACGGACGATTCGACGATGCCCAGGGCGCTGGAGGAGACGACCGAGAACGTGGGCAGCCAATCGAAGATGACCCACTCGAGATCGACCGTGTCCGACGCCATCGTCACCGGGTATTGAAACCGTGCCGCCGTTTCCTGGCCGAAAATGAGCAGCGGCACGTAGACACTCGCGAATTGGAAGACGGTCACGAGCGCCATCGCCGGCCAGAGCTTGCGCAGCTTGACCGGCTTGCGCGAAGAGACCATGCCCAAAAACAAAAAGCCGGAGAAGGCGAACAGGCTCGTATAAAACGAAGGCTGCGCGAGGAACGCGGGATCGGACCGCCAGACGGGGAAAATGTTGCGCCATTCAAAATTGGAATAACTGATGAACATCGAGAACACCACGAAGGGCATGAAGGAGAGAAACAGCGCGGCGCCCAAACGGGCGATCGTCTGAATGCCTTTGACCGCGGCGTAAATCGGCAGCGCCATATACAACATCAGCACGGCCCATAGCGGCGTAGAGGGCAGCATAACGATGTTGATCTTGACGAGCTGATAGCGGCTCTGCAGAATGACATAAAAAAACAAAAACGCCACGAACGGCAGGAGAAGCGCCCTTGCCGCCCAGGCGCCTACCGTCTCCCGAATGATCTCGCCGATGTGCCGCCCGGGGAAAGCGGAAAGCCCCTTCAAATACAACCAAGCCAGCAGCAGCTCGAGCAAGCACCCGATCGCGATGGCTTCCCAATGCCCGCTCGAGGTTGTCTCGATCACCTTCGTCGCATAGAAAGACAGGATGGCGGCCAAATGGATCTGCACGAATAATGCGCCCAACAAACGCTTACTCATCCGCTTTCGATCCCTTCACGCTGAGACTGAGATAAGGCACCGTTAACGTTTTTAAGCCGGCAAAGTAAAGGAACATCCAAATGACGGCGACTTCGAGCCCCAAAATGCCGAAAGCGGCGCTGACGAACAGCACGACGTATTTGAAAATGCGGATGCCGATCGTATTCAAATATCCGGCGACCGTAAAATTCGCGATCGTCGAAGCCGCCAGGATGATGATGAGCAGGTTGCTGACCAGCTTCGCCTGCACGATGGCTTGTCCGAGAATAATGCCTCCGATCATCGTGATCGTCGGACCGATGCTCTTGGGCAAGCGGGTAGTCGCTTCGATGACCATTTCCAGGACGAGCAGCATGAGCAGCACTTCGATAAACGCGGGATAAGGGACGCCTTCGCGGCTTTTGGCGACCGAGAGGGCAAGCTGAATCCGCAGCAATTCCGGATTGACGGAGTTGAGCACGACGTAGAGACCCGGCATGACGATCGCGAAGACGATGCCGATCAACCGGATAAACCGGAAAAAAGCCAAATAAGTTTGCGGATAGTTGTGGTCCGTCTTGATGGACCAAACATCCCGGACGATCGCCGGAACCGCCAAAGCGTTCGGGAACTGATCCAAGAGCAGCACTGCTTTGCCGTCCAGCAAATTTTGAGCGGCTTCCTCCGGCAGCTCCGTCGAAACGTACGTGGCCACCAGCGCAAATCTGGGATGCCCCAATAGGCCGAGCAAATCGTCGACTTGCCGGATGTCCCGGCGCTTGTTTTGCTTCAAGCGGTCGTCCACCGCGCGGACGATCTCGGGGTTGGTCTCGCTCCGAAGATAGACCAGCGCGACTTCCCGGCAAGACGTGCTCCCGAGCGAATACTTGACGATCATCAAATCCTGCCGTTTCAGATTTTTGCGAAGGAGGCCGATGTTGATCTGAAGTTCTTCCGTAAAGGCGTCGTTGGCGCCCTGGATCCGATTCTCGTTTTCCGCGGACGAGACCGGCCGCGTGATGGCGGGAGGTTCCGCCTTGAACACCATGGGCTCGCCCGACTCCGGATGGCGGATGACCAGCTTGCCTTGCAGCAGGAGATGCGCCAGTTCCGTTAACGTAGGATCCGCGCGGAGCCGGTAGAGATCGGCTAGCTGCTCCAGTGCGCGAATGTCCGGGCGAAGGCCGACGAGGCTTTGATCCATCCGTTCCAGCGTCGCCGGGAGATCGACGATCGATTCGAACATATAGACGGCGACGGCCCGGCCTGCGATGACGGCTTGCTTGATGGCAAAGTCGGCGTTTCCCTGAAACTTCTCCACCAGCAGTTGTTCCCACCCTCGAGTTGCCATCCGCGCTCACCTGATCCCCTCTGGGTTGTTCTCGAATCCCTTTATGTGTTTCCCAGCAATCGGCTGCGCTATGCGGAAGCTGGCGATGCTGCCGATGATCGGATGAAACGCAAGGTGCATGGAATCGCCTATCATTCGCGTAAGATTGCTCCTCATCGGCCGGCCGGTCCAGTCTCTATAATGAAAAGGCGCGAAGGCAAACGAGGCGGCCTGGTCCTGCGTTCGCCTCGCGCGATCGGAGAAGAGGAGGGGATTAGGAAAAACGGGCTTTTTGGCAAGCGTTGAAAGCGATTAGAATTGGAACCGCTGTCATGGCACTTCGAAGTTCCTTTTGCTTTTCTCGCCGTGCAACCCATCGACAAGAGGAGGACTGTAATGCGCCATAAGTATATCGCCTGGTCGTTAATCGTGAGCATGCTGTTTACCGGCCTGATCCTGGCAATCGGTCCGTTCTCGCCGGCATCCGCCGCCGGCGGAACGAATCTGACGCCGGGCAAGACGATCACCGCAAACGGCCAATCCCAGAACTATGCGCCGAGCCATGTCAAAGACGGCGACGCCGGCACGTATTGGGAAAGCACGAACAACGCCTTTCCGCAGTGGATTCAAGTCGATCTAGGGTCCAGCGTCAGCATCGACCAGCTCGTGTTGAAACTGCCCGCCGGCTGGGAAGCAAGGACGCAGACGCTGGCGGTCCAAGGCAGCGCGAATGGGACGACGTTCGCGGATCTCGTCGCTTCGGCCGGTTACACGTTTAATCCGGCCAGCGGCAATGCGGTTACGATCAACTTCGCCGCAGCGAGCGCGCGATACGTCAAATTGAATTTCACGGCCAATACCGGCTGGCCTGCCGCGCAGCTCTCGGAGCTTGAAATTTACGGAGCGGACGGCGCGACGCCGACGCCGTCCCCGACGCCGGGCACCGATACGTATCAAGCCGAATCTGCCGCGCTGACCGGCGGGGCGAAGGTGAACACGGACCATGCGGGCTACGCCGGCACGGGGTTCGTCGACGGCTACTGGAACCAAGGGGCGACGACGACATTTACCGTCAACGTGCCGAGCGCCGGCAACCGTAACGTCACGCTGAGATACGGCAACGCGAATAGCGCGGCAAGTACGCTCAGCATCTACGTGAACGGCGCGAAAGCGAGAACGACGTCGCTGCCGAACTTGGCCAATTGGGATACGTGGGGCACCAAGACGGAGTCGCTCAATTTGAACGCCGGCACCAATACGATCGCTTACAAATACGATCCTGGCGATTCGGCCAACGTCAACGTCGACCAGATCACGATCGAGGCGGCAACCTCCACGCCGACGCCAACACCGACGCCAACGCCAACACCAACGCCAACACCAACGCCGACACCGACGCCAACGCCAACACCGACACCGACACCGTCGCCGGGAAGCAATATCGCGATCGGCAAGCCGATTACTGCCTCGTCCAACACGTATACCTATGTGGCGACCAACGCCAACGACAACGATACGAGTACGTATTGGGAAGGAGCGGGCAACCCGAGCACGCTGACGCTCGACCTGGGCGCCAACTACAACATGACTTCGGTCGTGCTTAAGCTGAATCCGGCCGCGGTTTGGGCTACGCGAACGCAAACGATCCAGGTGCTCGGGCACAATCAGGACACGACCACGTTTGCCAACCTCGTCTCCTCGCAGGCGTATACGTTTAACCCGGCTACCGGCAATACGGTGACCATTCCCGTCACGGCGACGGTCAAGCGGCTGCAACTGAACATCGCTTCGAATTCGGGCGCGCCCGCAGGCCAAATGGCCGAATTCCAGGTGTTCGGCGCGCCCGCTCCGAATCCCGACTTGACGATTGCCGGCATGTCCTGGTCGCCGGTGTCTCCGGTCGAGAACAACGCGATTACGCTGAACGCGACTGTGAAAAACATCGGGACCGACAACGCGCCCGCGACGACCGTCAACTTCTATCTGAACAACGAGCCGGCGGGCACCGCCGCCGTCGGCGCGCTCGCGGCGGGGGCGCAGACGACCGTGTCGGTCAATGCCGGCGCGAAAAACGCGGGCACCTATAGCGTCGGCGCCAAAGTCGACGAAAGCAACGCGATCATCGAGCTGAATAAGGACAACAATAGCTACACGAATCCGAACGCGATGACCGTGACGCCGGTGGCGAGCTCGGATCTCGTCGGCGCCGTCTCCTGGTCGCCGAACGCGCCCGTCGCGGGCAACGCGGTGAGCTTCTCCGTCAATCTGAAAAACCAAGGCACTATCGCGACGGCCGGTGGGGCGCATGACGTCACGGTCGTCTTGAAGAACGCCGCCGGAACGACGGTTCAGACGTTCAGCGGCGCGTACAACGGCGTCTTGGCCCCGGGCGCGTCCGCGAATATCGTCCTGCCCGGCACATGGACGGCCGCGAGCGGCAGCTACACGGTGACGACGACCGCGGTGGCGGACGCGAGCGAGCTGGAGAGCAAGCAGGCGAACAACGTCGGCACGACCAATCTGGTCGTCTACGGCCAGCGCGGCGCAACCGTACCCTACAGCCGCTATGACACGGAGGACGCCGACTTGGGCGGAGGCGCCGTGCTGCGGACCGCGCCTACGTTCGACCAGTCGCTGACGGCATCGGAAGCGTCCGGCCAAAAGTATGCCGCGCTGCCTGCGAACGGCGCGAGCGCGACGTGGACGGTGCGGCAAGGGCAGGGGGGCGCGGGCGTTACGATGCGCTTTACGATGCCCGACTCGCAGGACGGGATGGGACTGAACGGATCGCTGGACGTATTCGTCAACGGCGCCAAGGCCAAGACGGTGTCTTTGACGTCCTACTACAGCTGGCAGTACTTCTCGGGCGACATGCCCGGCGACGCGCCTAGCGCGGGCCGGCCGCTGTTCCGCTTCGACGAAGTCCACTGGAAGCTGGATACGCCGCTGAAGCCCGGCGATTCGATCCGCATTCAGAAAAACAACGGGGATAGCCTGGAATACGGCGTCGACTTCCTCGAGATAGAGCCTGTGCCTACTGCCGTTCCGCGTCCAACCAATTCCGTCTCGGTGACCGATTACGGCGCCGTGGCAAACGACGGGCAGGACGATCTGGCCGCCTTCAAGGCCGCCGTCAACGCCGCGGTCGCCTCCGGCAAAACGCTCTACATCCCGGAAGGGACGTTCCATCTGAGCGGCATGTGGGAGATCGGCTCCGCGAACAACATGATCAACAATCTGACCGTTACGGGCGCCGGCTTCTGGTACACGAACGTCCAGTTTACGAACCCCAACGCGTCGGGAGGCGGCATCTCGCTGCGGATCTCCGGCAAATTGGATTTCGGCAACGTGTATCTGAACTCGAACCTGCGATCGCGGTACGGCCAAAACGCCGTCTACAAAGGCTTCATGGACAATTTCGGCACGAATTCCGTCATCCACGACGTTTGGGTAGAGCACTTTGAATGCGGCTTCTGGGTCGGGGATTATGCCCATACGCCAGCCATCTACGCGAACGGGCTGACGATCGAGAACAGCCGCATCCGCAACAATCTGGCCGACGGCGTCAACTTCGCCCAGGGCACGAGCAACTCGACCGTCCGGAACAGCAACCTCCGGAACAACGGCGACGACGCGCTGGCCGTGTGGACCAGCAACACGAACGGGGCGCCGGCCGGCGTCAACAATACGTTCTCGTACAACACGATCGAGAACAACTGGCGCGCCGGCGGCATCGCCTTCTTCGGCGGCAGCGGTCACAAGGCCGACCACAACTACATCGTCGACTGCGTCGGCGGGTCCGGCATCCGGATGAACACGGTCTTTCCGGGCTACCACTTCCAGAACAACACGGGCATCGTTTTCTCCGACAATACGATCGTGAACTGCGGCACCAGCAAGGATCTGTACAACGGCGAACGCGGCGCGATCGACCTCGAGGCGTCGAGCGACGCCATTCGCAACGTGACGTTCACGAACATCGATATTCTCAATTCGCAGCGCGACGCGATCCAGTTCGGCTACGGCGGCGGCTTCGAGAATGTCGTGTTCAACAATATGACGATCAACGGCACGGGGCTGGACGGCGTGACTACGTCGAGATTTTCGGGCCCGCATCTGGGCGCGGCGGTATTCGCCTACACGAGCAACGGCGCGGCCACGTTCAACGGCTTGAAGACGAGCAACGTCGCGTACCCGGGACTGTATTACTTGCAAAACGGCTTTAAACTGACGATCAACAACTAGCGGATCGTCCATATACGAAACGAAAACGCCGAGACCTTGAACCCGGGGCGGAAAAGACCTCTTTTCCGCTCCGGTTTATTTTGGCAACAGGAAGAAACGATTATAGCCAAAAAAGACGGTTTGCCGACGTCGGATGTTCCGATACAATGAAAGCAACCAGAATGAAGGAGGCTATTTCCATGAGAAACGATACGATGCGCAGAGGACGGACCTATAAGGGTGCAGCGCATTACTGATCGACCCTGTTCGGGCTGCCCCCTTTTAGGTGTTTGCACAAGAACACGAAAAGGGGCACATTCATGCGATTTCCGATTCGCCGATTTTTTTCCTATTACCAACCCTACAAACGCCTGTACCTGACCGTATTGGGCTGCGCCTTCCTGGTCTCGGCGGCGGCGCTCGTCTTTCCGCTGCTCGTGCAGCATCTGACCAAGGTGGTGCTCCAGGGCGACTTGTCCGAGGCGCTCGGAAAAGTGTACGCCATAAGCGGATGGATGCTGGCGCTGATCGCGATTCAGGCGATCGGGAACTATATCGTGGATTACAAGGGGCACGAAGTGGGCGCCCGCATGGAGAGCGACTTGCGCGGCGAACTGTTCGCGCATATGCAGACGCTGTCCTTCGATTTTCACGACGGGCAGCGCACCGGACGCCTCATGTCCCGCATTACGAACGATTTGCTGCTGCTTTCCGAACTGTATCACCATGGGCCCGAAGATTACGTCAAATATATCGTTCGATTCGTAGGCGCATTTGCGATTTTATGTACGATCGACGCCCGGTTGACGCTTGCCGTTTTTTGCTTTTTCCCGTTTATGGCCGCCTATTCCTTGTACTTCAACAAGAAGTTGAATCGCGCGCTGACGCGGAACAAGGCGCGGATCGGCGACGTGAACGCGCAGGTGGAGGACAGCCTGTCGGGCATTCGCGCCGTCCAGTCGTTTGCCAACGAGCGGTTGGAGATCGAGAAATTCGACCGGGAAAACCGCCGGTTCCTGGACAGCCGGAAGGCGACGTACAGAGCGGAAGCTTATTATTTCAACGGCATCGAAACGATGATCCAGCTCATCACCATGACGGCCATCGTTTACGGCAGCGCGCGGATGATCGGACATTCCATGGAGATCGCGGATCTGATCACGTTTCTGCTGTACATCGGCTATATGATCGAGCCCATTCAGCGGCTGACGCATATGAGCACGCAGCTGCAGGAAGGCGTCACCGGCTTCCAGCGCTTCATGGAGATCATGAATCTGAAGCCGACGATAACGAGCAAGCAGGGCGCTGCGGTCTTGCGCGGCGTAAGGGGCGAGATCTCGTTTCGCGATGTTTCCTTCCGCTACGAAGACCGCCCGGACCCGGTGCTGAACCATCTGTCGCTGCAGGTCCGGCCCGGAGAATACGTGGCGCTCGTCGGTCCGTCCGGCGCCGGCAAGACGACGCTCTGTTCGCTGATTCCGCGGTTTTACGAGGCCTCGGAGGGGCACGTGCTCCTAGACGGGATCGATGTCAAGGATCTGGAGCTGCAGTCGCTGCGCCGACACGTCGGAGTCGTACAGCAAGACGTCTTCCTGTTCGCGGGAACGATCCTGGACAACATTCGGTACGGCCGTCCGGATGCGACCGACGAGGAGGTCGTTGCCGCCGCCAAGCGCGCCCACGCGCACGATTTTATCCTGAAGCTGCCGGACGGCTATCGCTCCGAAATCGGACAACGCGGGCTGAAGCTGTCGGGCGGGCAGAAGCAGCGGATCAGTATCGCGCGCGTCTTTTTGAAAAATCCGCCGGTGCTTCTCTTCGACGAAGCCACGAGCGCCCTCGACAACGAAAGCGAGCGCATCGTCCAAGCGTCGCTCGAAGCGCTGGCCCAAGGACGCACAACGATCGTCATCGCCCACCGGCTGTCGACGATTCGACACGCGCAGCGGATCCTGGTCCTGACGGAGGACGGAATCGCCGAGGAGGGGACGCACGAGGCGCTTCTCGCCCGAGGCGGCATGTACGCGCGATTGTACGCCATGCAGCATGCCGTACACGTCTAATCCGTTTCGATTTGTACGACGGCCCTTCCCCTGTACGGGGGAGGGCCGCTTCTTTTTAACAATTTCGTAAGAATCGGCAGCTATACTGGGATCGGACAGGGGAAAATTCACAACCTAGGAGCGTGTCATGAAACCCGACAAGAAAGTTTGGATCCCGGCTGTCGCTGCCGCTATAATCGCCGTGTTGCTGATCGCCGTTTCCTTGTATGCCGGATGGACGCACGAACGTCCTGACGGGAAAATACCACATCCTCCGGGACCTCGCAACGAAGGCCTCGGAGAATATGCCACCACTTTAGGGACGATAGCGTTATTCGCCGGCGCAGCCGGTTTCAGCTGGTTTTGGTTCAGGAAACGGCTCAAATCGCCGTCCGGCTTGGTGCGGCGTGCGGGAAAGCTGCTTTATGCGTGGCACAAGCCGCTGGGGTGGGTCACCGTTTCACTGATCGCGATTCACGGGGCATACCTCGGGATCGCCAAGTTCGGCGACGACAAAGTTTACACCGGCCTTGCAGGCTTTATCGTGCTGGTGACGCTCGCCGGATACGGTCACCTGATCCGCCGGGTTCGCAACAGGTGGATGAGGGCCGTGCATCGGTCGCTCGGGTTGTTGTTGGCTCCCGTTCTGATCGTACATGCCGGCGGATCTGCCATCCTTGCGATCCTAGCGGCGCTAGCCGTCGGGGCGGCGGTGTCTCTCCTGGAGAGGATCGTTAGAACAAACCGTGCGCCGGACACCGGCCCGTCTTCGTAAACGAAACAAACCTTCCATCGGTATGGGCCGAAGCCGGCAGTCCAAGCGACTGCCGGCTTGCTGCCGTTTCGAGCCCAATGACCGTCTCGTATGGGCGAATGCAAACACGGCAGCCCTCCTGCGGACATATACCTAAAGAAGCAAACGGGAGGGAGAAGAGGCACAAATGGATTACATGGACCTGCTATCGAGGCTGGGCGTCGGTTCCGCGCATCCCGGCGGCTTTGCCGCCACCAGGAAGCTTCTGGAACGCGTAGGCCCGCCGGCCGAATTGCATATCCTGGAGGTCGGCTGCGGGACCGGCAAAACGGCTTGTTATCTCGCGGCGAACGGCTATCGGGTCACCGCCGTCGACCGTCATCCGCTCATGCTTGAAAAAGCCAGGAAGCGCGCGGAGAAAGAAGGGATCGCGGGCATTGAGTGGGTGCCGGGGGACGTGCAGCGGCTTCCGTTCGACGACGGCACCTTCGACGTCGTCATCGCCGAATCCGTCACGATCTTCACGCAGATCGACCAAACGCTGGCCGAATATGCCCGCGTTCTAAAACCGCAAGGCCGTCTGTTCGACCGAGAGCTGGTCCGCTACAAACGGATTCCCGAGGATATGGTCCAAGAAATGAAGGATTTTCTCAAATTGGAACGCCTGCTAAGCCGGGACGAGTGGCTTTCCGCGCTGCGTCTGGCCGGACTTCGGGTCGAACAGCCAAAGCTGGAGTCGTTTCGCAGCCACGAGGCATCCGTCGAGCCCGGCGATTTCGAAGAATTGGACGTTCAAACGCTGCTCGATCCGGAAATCGGACAAGGATTGATGCAGTATACCCAATTGATGCTGGCGCAGGAAGCTTACTTCCGGGTGTGCCAGTTCGAAGCGCGCAAACCTTAAAGCTTGAGGCCGCCGAGCAGCGGCATGATCGTGCGCAGCATGCCGAAGCCGAGCTTGATTCCCGGCCATGCTTTGCCGAGCATGCCGAACATGCCGCCGCCGGTTGCCCCGATGCCGCCTGCGCCCAAAGCGCCGGCGGCGCCGGGCAGCCCTGCTCCGCCGCCCAACAAGCCTCCCAAACCGCCGCCCAAGCCTCCTCCGAACAGCGAGGAGGCAAGGCCCAGCAAGCCGGAGGTACGGACGCTGCCCGACGGCCGGCTGCGCGAACCGCGCCATTTGCGCGGGCTTTTTTCGCCGTGCAACGTGAAGTGTCCTCGACCGACTTCGGAGATGTATCCGACGTAATAGCTGCCGTCCTTTAAAACCACGCAGACCGGGGCGCCGATCCACGGCCTTACCCGATCCGCTTGCCAATTCGCTTTTGCCGGATGGATGGAGATCACCTTCTTTCTCGTTTGGTTATCCTATGCGCGCCGTGCCGGTTCGCTTGTACGTCTACCATTCTCCTGCATAATCGGCGAAATCGCCCAGCGGGAAGAACGGCAAAAGTAGACGGATGAACAAGCGGCCACGGGATTTTGGCATATGTTAACCTATCGGACGGGAGAGATGTCCGCACTCCAGAAGAGAGGAGAGGCTAGCTTGATTCCAATTTCCCCTGTGAATGAAGAGACCGTCCGCTGCTACGTCGGCGCTCCGGTCTGCGCGGTGCTGAACGACGGCACTCGCCACTTCGGCATCCTGCGAGGCATCGACGGCGGTCATTTGCATCTGGGCGGAGGCGGCGGCGAGCTGACGCTGGCGTCATTTCAAAAGAAAGCGAAAGCCAGAGCCAAAACGCACGCTGGCCGAAGACCTTCCGGCAAAAAAGCGAAAACGTCCGCTTGGGGCTGGGGCGGCGGCTGGGGTTGGGGCGGCGGTTGGGGCTGGGGCTGGGGCGCAGGCTTCGCGATCAGCCTTGCGGTGCTCGCCAGTCTGTTTTTCCTTCCGTTCTTCTTCATCTGATGCCCGAAAAGGCAGGCGCGATCGCGGCCTGCCTTTCCCGCGCTGGGACGCGTCGAAGCTTGGGACTTGAACTAGCCGACCTCGATTCATGGCATCATTTTTGCCGGGGCGGGTTATATGTCCAAGAAGAGCGCCTCCCGGACACATACACTAAGACGTAAGTCAAAACCCCGTGAGGAGTGAGCGAACGATGGGATACGGAGCAGGAGCTAGCTGTGCAGGCTACGGCAGCAGCGCTGCATTAGTGTTGGTGCTGTACATTCTGCTGGTCATCATCCTGGCTGGCGCAGCCTTCGTCTAATCGGGCGACACGGCAATGGCCGAGCGGCCTTTCTCGAGAGAGAAAGGCCGTTTTTCGTATGGGCAGAGACATCCAAATCCCGCCTCATTTTACAGAAGGTTAGCAAAATTCGGGATTTCGCCGAACATAACGTCTTTATGCTAGGAATCGAAGTCGAAAAGAGAGCAGGTGAGCCGTGAGTACGACGGAGCAAGAGCTTACCCGGCCGATCCAGGCAAGCAGGCGAATCGCCCGACGCGCCAAACGCCTTGCCGTCTGGAGAGAGAATATGGCGGGATATGTTTTTTTGGCGCCTTCCCTCCTACTGTTTGCTATGTTCCTGTTTGATCCGCTCGTCCAATCGATTTATCTCAGCTTCCATCTGACAGATCCGAGGGGACGCATCGCGGCGTTTGTCGGATTGGACAACTTTACGCGGCTGTTCGCTTCCTCCGCGTTCTGGAACAGCCTCGCCGTGACGCTGATGACGCTCGATTCGACCGGCAGTCTGCGGGGCATCGTCGACGGCGCAAACGGCAAGTTCGAAGTCGGCACCGCCTTTCTGCCAAAGCCGGACGGCGCTCCGGAAGGCGGCGTCATCGTAGGCGGTGCGAGCCTGTGGATCTTGAACAACAAGCCGGATGATGAGCAGAAAGCCGCTTGGACGTTCATCCGATATTTGGCCGAGCCAAAGACGCAAGCGCAGTGGCATATCAGCTCCGGCTACTTCCCGATCAACAAAAAAGCGTACGAAGAGCAGAACGTGAAGATCAACCTGGTCAAGTACCCGCAATTCCAGACGGCGATCGACCAGCTTCATGCGACGAAGCTGACGCCAGCGACGCAAGGCGCGGTCATGGGCGTCTTCCCGGAAGCGCGGCAGATCGTCGAAGGGGCGATGGAGGAGGCGTTCTCCGGCGCCAAGGAGACGAAAAAAGCGCTCGACGACGCCGCGAAGGCAATCACCGACAAGATCGCGACATACAACCGCACGGTGAAATAACGAATAGTCAAGCCAAGCCGCGAAGCTCCATCGGGAGCGAAGCGCGAACAGCCGAAAGAAGCACTTTCGTTGGAAAGTGCTTCTTTCGTTTTTGATTCCGCTGCGAAGGCAGGCGGGTCATTCATAGGAACGCGGAATCCGCTTCCGGTGTTTTTGCGCCGCGACTTCGTCGAACAGATTGCCGTTCGGATCCGGCTTCCCGGGCGAGGCGGGGTGCAAGGGCGCCAATATCTTCTCCAGATCGCCGATCGTGACGGGCTTCGCATGTTCCTTCCACTCGTAGCCCAGTTGTCCGCTTATTTCCATCGTGACCGTTCGGAGATCTTCGACCCGGCTGATTCCCTTTTCCCTTAATCTCGCTTCCAGTTGGTCGACGGTCAAGCGCAGCTTTTTGAGATTCGCCATGATCATCTTGCCGTCTTGGACGACCAGCGTAGCTTTGCCCAGAAAACATCGCTCTACCCAGTCGAATTTGAGCGACAGATACTGAACCGCTACCAGCAAGCCGACGAATACGCACAACACCATAATCGTTTTCCACAAACCGTTGCCGGCCACGGCATGACTGATGTTGGAAGCAATGGCCAAGAGCGTTACGATTTCGAGCCCCGTCATTTCTCCCACCGTTTTCTTCCCGACGACCCGCATCAGACAGAACCCGACGAAGAGGATGATAAGGGCATCCACCATAAAATTCATGCGCTGCTGCTCCTTTCCCGCGGCAGGGTGATCTAGCCGGCAATCGCGTTTCGCATTTGAATTTGGAACTCCTTGTCTCATTCTTTCTAGAAGGGAAGCAATCGATACCCGATGACAGCGCGGCCGCCTGGGAAAGGAGAGCGTCCCTATCGATCTTTTCGAGCCGCGGTTACATTCCTTGAGGAGATAGGCATATATGGTGACAAGCTCATGCAACCATTCATAAGGTACATCAAGAAAGGTGGGAGCTTTTCATGAGCGGATATCGGAGCGCTACGATTCTAAGCAAATGGAAAAAAACGGGTTGGTTGATGACGGACCGAAGCTTGCGCAAACATATTCCCCCTACGCGCCTTTTCAAAAAAGACCATTTATCCTCGATGCTTTCTCGATATTCGACGGTGTACTTCAAGCCCACAAACGGTTCGGGCGGCGTCAATATCGTTCGAATCAAGAAGGTCCGGAAGGGCTATCACACGGAAGGGAGCGCCGGAAAAGCCACCTATCCTACGATCGACAGCTTATACAACAAGTTGAAGCGTTTCGCGCGGGGAAGATCTTATGTGTTGCAGAAAGGGATCCAGCTCGCGAGAACAAACGGAAAGCCGTTCGACATCCGCGTTATGGTACAGAAAACGAATCATGGGAAGTGGGTAAGCACGGCGGTAATTGCCAAAATAGGAAAACCGGGAAAGGTTGCCACCAATTATAATCAAGGGGGAACGCTCGGATATTTTCGCCAAACCATGTCCGGCGCGGGATACAGCCATGCCTCCGCGAATCGAAAAGAATCGCAGCTGAAGCGTATGGGGGTCCAAGCAGGTCGGGTATTCGATCGTCGCCAAAAAGGATTTAGAGAATTAGGCCTGGATGTAGCTTTGGATTCATCGGGCAAACCGTGGATCCTGGAGGTCAACACGAAACCTCAATTTTACCCCTTGAAATGGATGAGAGACAAAGCCCTGTATCGACGCATCTTATCTTACGCGAAAGCATACGGAAGATCTAAATAAATCGTGCGATTGACGGCCGGGAACGTCGCTTCCAATAATCGAGCTATGAAGTCCCGAGCTTGCCGACCGAGCGGTTCGAAATTGTCTCGATCGATGGAACCGAGGCCGTATACGACAAGGATCAAGCGGTTTTGACTTTCTATCAGAGCGAAGAAGGCACCCGTCTTCAATACGAAATTCACTTGTTCCGCTCGATCGAGAATCCGCCGCAACTCGACGATTTGATCGAGGCGGCACGAAGCTTTTTGTAAGCCAAATAGGCCCCCAGGGCGATAGATGATCGAATGTATTCGATTTTTAGCACACCATGCGCACCTCAATTATCGTGTACAATCGCAATCAGCTAAAAGAAGAATATGACTTCCCTGGCTTAATCCAGCCGGAACAGTTGGTGTCGTTTGCGGTACGCGCCCGGCGTGAGGGCGGTGTGGCGCTTGAACAACCGCGTGAAATAGGTGTAATCGTGGAAGCCGCATTGTTCGCCAACCTGAACGAGCGGATCGTCCGAATGCGCCAGCAGCCGTTTGGCACGCTCCATCTGCAGCCGGTGTCTGTATTGGAGCGGACTCATCCCGGTCGTCAGCTTCAGGCAGCGCGATAAATAATCGAAGTGATAGTTCAGATCGCACTCCATCCGTCCCGAGTCGAACGGAAGCTCCAAGCGGCCAGCCAAGTATGCGGCCGCCCGTTCGCCGATCTCGTAGGCGCGCGCTTCCGGACCGTTTTCCCGCAGGCCGTTCTGAAGCTGCAGCAGCGCCTGTCCGAACAACAGATGGAGCGCGTAGGATCGGGCGGGCGTCACGGCGACGTGCAGAGCCAGCATCTCTTGCAGCAACGGCACGAGGGTTCGCAGATCGACGCTGCCGAACTTGGGAATGGAGATGACGGCGGGGAGGGGCTCGGTAGCCTGATCCGTTGACTGCATGATCGACTGAGGCCGGCCGGTTTTCGCGATCGGCATCGTCTCCGCCGCATGCGGGTGCCGGAAGTGGATCCAGTAAACCTCGGTCTCCGCATCCGTCGGCCGATACCCGCGATGCAGGCGCCCCGGCTCGAGGACCAGCACCCGGCCGGCGGAAATGTCGTAGCGGATGCCGTCTTCCTCCATATACAGCGCACCCTTGGCGACGACGATGAGATCGTAGACGTCGAAGCGACGCTCGGCATGGACGACGCCCGGCTGCCACAACACGTGCCCGATCGCGGCCAGCAGCGGCATTGGCGGCACCTGCATCTCCAATACGAGCATCTCGACGCCTCCCTTCGGAAATGTAGATATTGTACGATAGAATGTCGTCTTTGTCAGCTGCGCCAACGGATTCGAGCTGATAAAGTGATAGCTATCATCCGATTCCGATAGGAGGACGCTCGTATGGAACGTTCAGATCTGGTGCAGCGGCAGCGCTGGTTCGTCAATCAAAGGTTCGGCATGTTCATCCATTTCAACAGCGCCACGGTTCAATTCGCCGACAAGGAAATGAAGGACTGGGAGTACGATCATGAAAATCACGATGCGCCTCGCTTGTATCCATTCGATCCGAAAGACTGGCAGCCGGATCGGCTGGACTGCGCGCAATGGGCGCAAGCCGCGAAATCGGCGGGTATGAAGTTCTCGGCGCTGACCGCGAAGCACCACGAAGGCTTCAGCTTGTGGCCGACCCGTTTCACGGAGCATTGCGTGCGCAACGCGACGATCCAAACGGACGTCGTCGCGGCCTATCTCGATGCTTTCAGGCGGGAAGAGATCGACGCGGGACTCTATTTCTCCATGCTGGATTTGCATCATCGGATCGGCCGCAAAAAGTGCACGCCGGCAGACAAGCAATTGATCCTGAATCAGCTTGAAGAGCTGTTGACCGGCTACGGCGACATTCCGTTCCTCGTCATCGACGGGTGGAACGCGCATTGGGGCGGGCCAAGTTACGAGGATCTGCCGTTCGAGGAAGTCGACGCCCTGGTCAAGCAACTGCAGCCGAACTGTTTGCTGATGAACATCAGCTGTGAATCCAACCTGAACCATACGGATATCGTTTTCTACGAAAACGCGGCGGGCCAGGAAGTGGAGCATTCCTTTGCCGGACCGGGAGCGGGCTGCCACATTTTGTCCGACACCTGGTTTTGGAGGACGACCGACACGGCGATGGAGCTGAAGTCGGCGGATTGGGCGCTCGAGCGAATCCGGACAGCCAACCGGCAGAACGTGACCTTCTTCTTGAACGGGGCGCCGAACAGGCAAGGGCAGCTGGATGCCAACGTACTGGAACGTTTCCGGGAAATCGGCGAGCGCTACCGTCCGCCGGCCAACCTGGACGCGCTGCCGGACAACTGGCTTTATCGGGCGTAGGGGCTGTTCGGCTTTACTATTTACAACAAAGCTTGCATTTGCCCAATAGGCAGAGGCGGTCTCGCGGGAGTATAGTGAGGGCGAAGAGAGCGTAAGCGGTTGCATGTCCCGGCGGCGCCAGGCTTTCCTTTCGACAGTCGGTCTTCGGGGGCATTCGCGCGCGTTCGCTCGACCAAACCCAAGCGAGGTGGAGTGATGAAACGAAAGACGTTGAAGCTGCTCCTGTCCTGCTGTCTGTTGTTCGGAATGCTCCCGTGGGGCGCTTCGGCCGCGACGCCCCCGGAGTCGGTCATCTACGGCGGAGGCCCGTTCTATGCCGGGGGAACGGCAACGATGAACGATCTCCGGCAATCCGGGTTTACGACGGTCATGCTGTGGACGATCCACGTCAACGCCAACGGAGACTTGTACTACAACGATCAAAAGGTCGTATCGAACGGCGCTTACGTCGGCAAAGCATCCTGGCCGAGCGAACTGGCAACGCTGAAGCAGGCGCCGACGTCGGTCAAGCGGCTCGAGATCAGCGTCGGCTCCTGGGGCGTAAACGACTTTCAAAACATCAAAGACCTGATCGCCGCCCAAGGAACGGGAACGACCAGCATCCTCTACAAAAATTTCTCCGCCCTCAAAAATGCCATCGGCGGGGACGCGATCAGCTTCGACAACGAGGACCTGTATGACGTAAATTCGTCCGCGGCGTTCGGCAACATGCTGGCAGGACTCGGGTACAAGATTACGCTGTGCCCGTACACGAACGTCAGTTATTGGCAAAGCGTCAAATCGCAGCTCGGTACGAAGGTCGACCGCATCTATCTGCAGGTATACGACGGCGGGGCGGGGAACAACCCGTCGACCTGGAGCAGCCAGCTCGGGATGACCGTCATGCCGGGACTGGACAGCAAGACGTCCAGCAGGGGCAATACGCCCGCCCAGGTGAATAGCAGGATGAGCGCTTGGAAAGCGTCGGCAGGCATTGCCGGCGGTTTCATCTGGTACTACGACGCCATTTTGAACAACCCGTCCGGCGGCTCGGCGGCCGATTACGCGGCTGCCATCAACGGGGCGCTGGGCTCTCCGAGCTCCGGGTCGATCGCGACCGGCGGGACGGTCACTGCCAGCCAAGGAGGCAGCCCGTCCGGCGAAGAGAAGGAGAAGGCGTTCGACGGCAGCAGCGCGACCAAGTGGCTGATCTTCGCCGCGAGCGGCTGGATCCAGTACCAATTCGGCAGCAATGCCGCCTATGCGGCGACCTCGTACTCGATCACGTCGGCCAACGACTATGCGGCGCGCGATCCGAAAAACTGGACGCTGCTGGGGTCTAACGACGGCGCGACCTGGACGACGCTCGACACGCAGACCAATCAAACGTTTGCGAGCCGATTCCAGACGAAGAGCTATTCGTTCGGCAATACGACTGCCTACAAATACTATCGGCTGAACGTGACCGCCAACAACGGCGGGGCGGAGCTGCAGATCGCGGAGATCGGCTTGTACTTGTAGACCTTCAACCAAAAACGGCGGACGCCCCCTTGGGCGCCCGCCGTTTTTGGTTTGGGCAAGCGTAACTTCTAACGCCAACCGTCAACTTGCGCCGCTCGCGCCGCCTTGCATTTTCCGGTATTGCGCCGGCGCGACGCCGACGTATTTTTTGAAGTGCTTGTAGAAGTGCGCGGCGTCCCAGTAGCCGACGGCCTCCGAAATTTCCTGCATCTTCATCTTTGTCGTCCGCATGAGCACGATCGCCCGGTCGATACGCAGCCGATTGAGATAATCGGAGAAAGACTGGCCCGTCTCCTTTTGGAACAGCTGGCCGAGATAGACGGGGTGGACCCGGTACGCCTGCGCCAGCGTCTTGAGCGAATATTCCTTGTGACAGGCGGCTTCGAGCTCCTGAAGGATTTGCCGGACGATCGGATTGCGCTCCTCGCGCTCGCTTAGCGCGTCCGAGATCGCCGCCGCCATCGCGCGCACCAGTTCCTTCAACTGTTCGAGCGAAGCGGAGCCGAGAATGCGGCCGACCGTCTCATGGTACGTTTGAAAGACCGGATGGCCGGTCGGCGTTTCCTTCAGCAGTTTTTTCATCTGCATGACCATCTCCAGAGCGCCGTGCCTCAGCCGCACGGGCGACATCCGTTCCATGGCGGAGAAGGCTTCGAAGTCCGCTTCAATCTGCTTGGCAAGCCGGTTCAAATCGTGGGCGAGCACCAGGCGGGCGTACATATCTCCATCCGCGGTAGGGGAGTAATCGCTGCCGGACACGCCCGCGAGCCGGTCATAGACGAGTACGGGCTCATCCGGGTACAGCATGGCGTACTCCAGCGCCTGATGCGCATGCCGGTAGCTGTCCGGCGCCCGGTCGAAGCCGGCAACAAGCGGGCCGAGCGCGAGGACCGGCAGACATCCCAGCGCGGGCCGCAGTTCGTCGCCCAGCGTCTCGAGCTGCTCCGTCAGATGCGCCAGCCCGTCGGCGTCGCCGGACGGCGATGCGAGGAAGAGGGCGGTATCGTCGGACGTATCCAAAAAGCTTAAGTACGCGGCTCCCCGCAAGGTGAGGAACCGCTCGCAAGATCGGCGGATCCGCGCTTTCAGTTCGTCCCGCTCGGCTTCGTCCGCTTCCCGGTCCGGCGCCCGGACGATCGCCGCCGCGACGAACGGCGCCTGGAGCCGCAGTCCGAGAAACTCGGACCGCAGCCGCCACTGCTCCGGGCCGATCCGGCCCGTCGCCCATCGGTACAGGATATTGTCCTTCAGCATGCCAACCTGGTCTTGGCTGAGCCTGTCGATGCGGGCGCGGTTCAGCTTTTCCACCGAATGGATGAGCGTCTCCCTCAGCTCCTGCAAGTTGATGGGCTTGAGCAAATAGTTTTCGATGCCGAGCTTCATACCTTGCTTGATGTATTCGAACTCGTTGTAGCCGCTCAGGATGATGGCCTTGAGCTCGGGATTGCGGCGGCGGAGTTCTTCCAGCAGCGTCAGGCCGTCCATCTCCGGCATCGAGATGTCGGTGATGAGAATATCGACCTGCGCGCCCGCCGCCTCGATCTGCTCGAGCGCATCTTGCCCGTTCTCCGCCTGGCCGGCGAGCACCAGCCCCAGATCCGGCCAGTTCACGATGCCGGACAGCCCTTTCAAGATAAACGGTTCGTCGTCGACGATCCACACGTTGTACATCAGGCGATCTCCCCTTCGTATGGCAAATGGACGAGGATGCGGGTCCCCTGGCCCGGCTCGCTTCGGATCTCCAGTCCGAAGCGGTCTCCGTAGGTCAGCCGGACGCGTTCATGCACGCTGCGGACCCCGAGCGAAGCCCATCCGCGATTCGCGTCGCGTCCCTCGAGCATCTCCCGGAGGACGGCAAGCCGCGCAGGCTCGATGCCTTTGCCGTTGTCCGCCACCTCCAGGGTCAGCGTCGACGGCGCTTCGCCGGCATAGGCGCGGATCGTCACGAAGATGCCGCTTCGCGAGGAGCGCAGCCCGTGAACCACGGCATTCTCGATCAGCGGCTGAAGCAGCAGCTTGAACACGGGCACCCGGCGAAACGCGTCGCCGATCTCGATCCGGTATCGCAGTTTGTCCGCGAACCGCACCCGGTGCAATTCCAAATATTCTTGGCAGTATGCAGCCTCCTCCTCGAGCGGAACGAGCGTCTCGGGCTTCACCGCGTAGCGGAACAGCGCACCGAGCAGATACAGCATTTCACCCGCTTCTTCCGCACCGCTGAACATGGCATTCATCCGGATCGCTTCCAGCGTGTTGTAGAGGAAGTGGGGATTGATCTGCGATTGAAAGGCGACGAGCTCCGCCTGCTTCATCTTGATCTCCGACACGTAAACCTGGTCGATATAGCTCATCAACTCTTCGCACATCCGGTTAAAGCTCCGCGAGATTTCGTCCAGCTCGTCGCTGCGGCCGACCGGGACGCGGAAACCCAGATTGCCTTGCTGCGCCTGCTTCATCGCTTTGACGATGAGTTGGGTCCGCTTGGCGTACCGGTACATCGCGAGATAGGCAAAGCCGATCGTCAGCGCGATGCCGATGGCGGTAATGACGACGAGGCTGCCGCGAAAGCCGGCATAGCGGCCCGACAGTTCGGGAAACGGAACGATCCCGCTGACGAGAATGCCGGATTTGGCCGAACGCGTCGCAACCGTATGGGACATCACGTCGAGCTGGGCCTCGCTCTCCGTCGCGGTCAGCTTGGCGGCATAGGGATAAGGCTGGCCGTCGTACCGGTGACGAGAGTCGTATAACGAATACCCGTCCGCGAACAGCACGAGACTGTAGCCCATCGGCGGATCGTCGCCGAGCGTTCGCGCACGGTTCAGGGCGTCCGCCCGAAAGGTGACGAGCAGCGCGCCCTCCGCCTGCAGCCGGTCCGGATCGTTGAGATCGAAGGCGACGGTATAGCCGCCTGTCTGTTTCAACTGCAAAATTTCGTCCAGACCGAACGCCGACGCCCGGTTCACCTTCTGGTAGCGGAGCGCTTCAATCGCTGCGGCGGCCTCCGCCCGGTTGTCCTCGAGCGTGCGCAAATACTGCGTCTTGTCGCTGTTAAAGGTGGCGATGAAGGATTGGCTTCTACTGTATACGGCGATCTGCATAATGTCCGGATTCCGCTCGAGTTCCCGCTTCATGAACGTTTCCATATTGTTGTCTTCGGGCCGCGCGCTCGCCACGAAGTTGTTGAACCGGTATTGAATGTAGAGCGGGAAGTCGTGACGCAAAAAAAAGAGGATGTCGTTCAACAGCTGCTGATTTTGATAAAGCTGCAGCACGATCTCTTGCGACTGATCGACCTGCTGATCGAGATGCCGGGAGAGCGCGTCCACCGTCTGCCGCTGGGCGGCCAGTTCTTTTTGCAGCAGCGAGTTGGTCGAAAACTTGTAGACGAGGACGGCCAGCGAGCAGAACGTCACGATCGTCAGCACCGAGAACACGAGGATGATCCGGTTGAACAGCCGCGTGCGAAATACGATATAAGTCAACTCCGATAGTCTTGCCGTAGCCCGTCAACTCCTAAGAAGAAACCGCTTTATTCTCGTATTCCCACGATAACACGGGGGCCGGGAACGGACAATCGCGCGCGCGAGGGAAGCTTTGCTTTGTACAACAAAGCTTGGATTTATTCAATACCGCCGCCCGGGGAACGCGTGGTAAATTGAGGTGGCGACAGCAAACAGACTGGGAGGGACGTATTACCGATGCGCACGTTTTTTCGGGACTTGAACAAAAACAAAGCGTTCCTGACGATGGTGCTGCCGGGGGCGATCTGGTTTATCGTGTTTTGTTACCTGCCGATGCCGGGCGCGCTGCTGGCGTTTAAGCAGTACCGGTTCGATCAGGGCGGCTTTTTCGCGGCGCTCCTGCACGGGGAATGGACGGGATTCAAAAACTTCGAATTTCTGTTCCGCGCCGAAGACGCTTACATTATCACGAGGAACACGGTGCTGTACAATCTCGTGTTCATTTTCCTTGGGCTGGCGCTCTCCGTGTCCATGGCGATCATCTTGTTCAACCTGACGCAAAAGCGCTGGGCCAAATTTTACCAGACCGCGATGTTTCTGCCGTACTTCCTGTCCTGGGTCATCGTCAGCTACTTCGCGTTCAGCTTTCTGAGCGTCGACAAGGGCATTCTGAACCATATACTCGCCTGGTTTGGCGCCGAGCCGATCCAATGGTACGCGGACAAGACGTACTGGCCGTTCATCCTCGTCTTCATGAGCATGTGGAAAAGCGTGGGCTATTCGAGCGTCATCTATCTGGCGGCCATCTCGGGCATCGACAAGTCGTATTACGAGGCGGCGATGATCGACGGCGCGAGCAAATGGCAGCAAACGACGCGGATCACCGTGCCGCTGATCAAGCCGATGATGATCATTCTGACGATCCTCGCGATCGGCGGCATCTTCCGGGCGGACTTCGGCCTGTTCTTCCAGATTCCGCGCGACTCGGGCCTGCTGTTCCCGGTGACCAACGTCATCGATACGTACGTGTACCGCTCGATGAAGGTGCTCGGCGACTTCGGCTTGGCTTCGGCTGCCGGCTTCTACCAATCGGTCGTCGGATTCGTCCTCGTCATCGGCGCCAACTGGTTCGTGAAAAAAGTGAACGAAGAGCAAGCCCTGTTCTGATCCGAATCCCTATCTTCAGCCCAAGGAGGCCAAGCGAATGAATCCTACCGCCAAGCGGACCAAGCTTCGCGATATCCATCGGCTTCCGTTCGGCTGGAACGCCTTGCTCCATCTGATCGCCGGAGGCTTCGCCTTGTCCTGCCTGTTTCCGTTCGCGCTCGCGATCGTCATTTCCTTTACCGACGAGAACACGCTCGCGCTGAACGGCTACAGCATCTTTCCCGAGAAATGGAGCATGTTCGCCTACGACTATATTTTCCGAACCGGCGACCAACTGCTTCACTCGTACCTCGTCACGCTGTCGGTCACCGCGATCGGCACGCTGTTGACCGTCGCGCTTACGGCGCTGTACGCGTACGCTTTGTCCCGCAAGGCGTTCAAGTATCGCAAAGGGTTCACGTTTCTCGCGTTTTTCACGATGCTGTTCGGCGGAGGCCTCGTGCCTTCCTATATCATCGTTGCGCAAATGCTGCATCTGAAAGACACGATCTGGGCGCTCATTCTTCCGATGGCGCTCAACGCCTTCAACATCGTCATCCTGCGCACCTTTTTCCAGACGATGATTCCGGACGCGATCGTCGAATCCGGCAAGATCGACGGCGCCGGGGAGTATAAGATTTTGTTCCGCCTCGTGCTGCCGCTGGCGCTGCCGGGACTCGCGACCATCGCGCTGTTCAGCACGTTGGGCTTTTGGAACGATTGGTTCAACGCGCTGCTCTATATCGATTCGAACCGCATGGTACCGCTGCAGGCGATGCTGATGCGCATCGAGTCGAGCATGCAGTTCATCATCCAAAATTCGAGCATCCTGAACAGCGGCGAGAGCCGCGAGATGCTCGCGTCGCTGCCGCAGGAAACGTCGCGGATGGCGATGGTCGTCCTCGCCACGGGGCCGATCGTGCTTGCTTACCCGTTTTTTCAGCGCTACTTCGTCGAAGGGCTGACGATCGGCGCGGTCAAGGATTGACCGGATGCGGTTTTAGTTGCCGGCGCGTCCTCGCGTCCGGCGGTTAAAATAGACGATTCATACGAGAAGGGGAGCTGGACCGAGTGAAAAAAGGATGGATGGGCACGACGGCCGTCTTGTTGACGGCGAGCCTGCTGGCCGCGGGCTGCGGCAGCAAAGGAAACGAGGAGAAACCGTCCGCTTCCGCGAACGGAAGCCAGGGGGCGAGTCCTTCGGCCTCGGCGTCCGGGAGCGCCAAGACGGAGGAGAACGTCAATCTCGTCTGGTATACGATCGGCACGCCGCCGAAGGATCTGAAGAAGGTCAACGACGCGGTCAATGACTATATCAAGGATAAAATCCACGCGACTGTGGAGATGAAGCTGCTCGACTGGGGCGACTATTCGCAGAAGATGCAGATCATCATCGCGTCGGGCGAGCCGTATGACATCGCGTTCACGAGTTCGTGGGCGAACGATTACTTCGGCAACGCCAAGAAGGGCGCCTTCTACGAGCTGGACGGCCTGCTGGAGAAAGAAGGAAAGGGCGCGAAAGAAGCGTTGAATCCCGCCTTCCTCGAAGGTACGAAGGTGAACGGGCACAACTACGGCCTGCCGACGAACAAAGAGCTGCCGCAGCAGCGCGTATTCCGCTTCAACAAAACGCTCGTCGACAAGTACAAGCTTGATCTGAGCCAGGTCAAGACGATCCAGGATCTGGAGCCGCTGCTCAAGACCGTCAAGGAGAACGAGCCGGGTCTCAATCCGATTCCGGGCAAAATCGCGGAGTTTCTCCCGTTCGACCTGCCGATCAACGATCTGCCGTTCATCGGCGTCCCGCTGGATACGAAGGAGTACAAGCTGATCAACGTCTGGGATACGCCGGAAGCGATGAGCTACCTCGAGACGGTGCACAAGTATTATCAAGCGGGCTATTTCCCGAAAGACGTGGCGACGCAAACCGATGCCGGCGATTACTTCAAAACGGGCAAATGGCTCGTCGACGTCGCCGACGCGCAGCCTTATGCGGACAACCTGTGGAGCAACGATGCCGGCTACGGCGTCGTCAGCGTGCCGATGCAGGACCCGATCACGTTTAACTGGTCCGTCGCGGGTTCGCTGCAGGCAATCAACGCCAAGTCCAAGCACCCGGAGAAGGCGATGGAGTTCCTCAACCTGCTGTACACGGACGCCAACCTCGTCAATCTGATCGACTTCGGCATCGAAGGCGTGCACTACAAAAAGACCGGCGAGCAGTCGAAGGACGCGATCCCGGACAGCGGCTACGGCTTCCCGGCATTCACGACCGGCAACATGATGCTTACGTATTTGAACACGAACGACCCGGCGGACAAGTGGGAGAAGTTCAAGGAGTTCAACGATTCGGCGACGAGCGCGCCGCTGCTCGGTTTCCAAGCCGACACCTCGTCGATTACGACCGAAATCGCCAACCTCAAGAACGCCAAGGACTCCACCTACAATGCGTTGTTCTCGGGCACGATCGATCCGAAGGACAATTTGCCGAAGGTAAACAAAAAGCTGAAGGACAGCGGCCTGGATAAAGTCATGGCCGAGCTGCAAAAGCAAATCGACGCCTGGCGCGCAAGCAAGTAAACGGGCGCGATCGCATCAAAAAAAGCCGAACAGACGCTGAAGAGGCGGCTGTTCGGCTTTTCGCGCGCTGCGGTCGGATGCCGGCGAGTTGTTGCGATCCGTTGACGATTCGTTGCGGACGGCGTGAAAATGGCGGGAGATTGTCCGTTTCCCGCGATTTCCGTTTACAATAAGAGAAAAACGCGACCAGACAAGGAGAGGATGGGATGACACGCACCCTGCTGCTCGTCGACGACGAGCCCGGCGTGATTGAATTTATGGCGCCGTTCCTGGCCGGGGAAGGCTTCCGCATCGTCACGGCGGCCACCGGTCCCGAAGCGATCCGGGTCGCCTCGCGCGAACGGCCGTCGCTTGTCGTGCTCGACTGGATGCTGCCGGACAGGAGCGGCATCGAAGTGTGCGGAGAGCTGCGGCGAATGGGTCCCATGGGCATCATCATGGTGACGGCACGTACGGAAGAAAGCGACAAAATCGTGGGACTGGAGATGGGCGCCGACGATTATTTGACCAAGCCGTTCTCCCTGCGGGAGCTGGCGGCGCGGATCCGTTCCGTACTCAGACGCATCGAGGGACAGGAGGCAGAGCCGCGGACGATCGAGCGCGGCGAGCTGTCGATTTCGGAAGCGCAGCGCCGCGTATGGAAGCGCGGGGAAGAGATCGACCTGACGCCGACCGAGTTCAAGCTGCTGCTGACGCTGGCCGCCAAGCCCGGCATCGTCTACAGCAGGCTTCAACTGCTCCAGTCTGTCTTGAGCGAAGACATCCTGAACGACGAGCGGACGGTGGATGCCCATATCAGCCGCATCCGGCGCAAGCTCGAGGACGACCCCGCCCATCCATCCTATATTGAAACGGTGTTCGGCTTCGGCTACCGCTTCGGTAAGCACGCATGAACGTCGGCCGCAAGCTCTTCGTCGCTATGGCGGTGCTCGCCGTCGCGATGAGTCTGCTATTCGTCTCGGCGACCAACCTCGTCGTTCGCCATTCGCTTGCCGCCATCATCGATTCGACCAAAGGCGAGACGCTCGACCGATGGGAGGCGGAGCTTCTGCGCGATTATGCGGATGAAGGCGGAAGCTGGGGCGGCGTCCGCGCGCGGATCGACCGGCTGAAGGCGCAGCAACCCGAGGCGCGCATCGTCCTCTTGTCCGCCGATCGCGCGAGCCTTTATTCGGATGCGGAAGCCGATTCGCGAATGGTCACCCGGCTTGGCCTGCAGCGAAAGATCCGCGACGACGGCCGAACGATCGGTTATTTGTATTATTACGATCCCGAAACGGCCGTACTCCGCAAAATTCAGATCGGCATTGCGGTTTCCGTCGGCATCTTGCTGGCCGGCGCCGCGATCGCCCTCGCGCTCGTCGCGCTGCTCGCCGCCTTCGGCATTTCCCGCTGGCTGACGGCACCCCTGCGTCGGCTCCTTCCCGCGATCGATCGCCTGGGGAACGGAGAGCTAGGCATCGCAGTTCCCGTCACGACGACGGACGAGTACGGCAAAGTCGCGACCGCGTTTAACGAGATGTCCGCGCAGCTGAGGGAAGCCGAGGCGGTGCGGCGGCATCTCGTCGCGGACGTCGCGCACGAGCTGCGGACGCCGCTCGCCATTCTGCAAGGCAAGCTCGATCTGGCGCAGCAAAACGGGAAGCCTGTCCCGCCCGAGACGCTGTTGCCCCTGCAGGACGAGCTGCTCCGTTTGACGCGCCTCGTCGACGATCTACAGCAGCTCTCGCTCGCGGAAGCGAAAAAACTCCCGCTGGAACGGCAACCGACCGATGTGCGCGCGCTGCTGCAGCGCATCCTGGACCACGTGTCGGACGACGCCGCGAACAAGCGGATCGAGATGAACCTCGAAAGCCGGACGGACCGCGCGACGATCCATGCCGACCCGCACCGGCTGACGCAAGTCTTCTTGAACCTGATCGTCAACGCGATTCGCTATACGCCGCCGGGCGGCGCCGTCCGCGTCGACGTCGAGGAAGATAAGGTCGCGGACCGCGATGGGCTGCAGGTGACGGTGACGGACAATGGGCCGGGCATAGCGCCCGAGCATCTGCCGCATCTTTTCGATCGCTTCTACCGGGCGGACGGCGCCCGGACGAGACATGACGGCGGCGCGGGACTGGGCCTTGCCATCGCGAAAGCGTTCGTGCTGGCTCACGGCGGCGCCATCGACGCGTCGAGCCGTGTCGGGACTGGCGCGACGTTTCGCGTCCGGCTGCCTTACAGCCCTCCGGAGAAGTCGGCGAACTGACCGCGATGCCCTCACCGCCCTTGTTCAAGTCGAAATTCAATTTCATTCCTTCGCCAAGCGATCGCAACAAGTTCACAACATGGCGCTGTTATGATCGAAGGGCAGGAGGGACGAACGAAATCCCTCCGGAGGAGGGATTCGATTGTCCGATCATTCGACCAAGAGAACAAGGGGAGCCGCCATATTCGCCATCGGTTTTACGTTATTGGCGTATTTGTTCGCAGTCGGCGTGCTCGTGCAGGTGTTTTTGGCGGGCATGGCGATTTTCGTCGACTCGCTTCGTTGGCGGGATCACGAGATATTTGTCCGCGTGATCGAGTTTGTTCCGCTGATCATGCTGATTCTGGCTTTTCCGGGTCGGCTGCCGCAGACGCTGCGCTGGATGTGCGCCGGCATGTTTTTGCTGATCTTCGCGCAGTACTTTACCGCGCATTTTCCCGGTGCCGGCGCCTTCCATCCCGTCATCGCCGCCTTGCTCTTCGTGCTGTCGGTCCATGTCGCCACGCAAGCGAGACGGAGCGTCTTTCTTGCGACAAAGGAAGGGGGTGCGAACCATGCAACCTTCCGCTAAACCCGTTGATAGCCGACAGCTGCTGCTTATTTTCGGTCTTGCCGCCTTCGCTTGCCTGAGGCCGATCATGAGCATCACGGGCTTGTCTGAGCAAATCGGCAAACCCGTTGCCTCCGTCGGCATGACCGTCGTCATTACGCTCGTCTGGATCGTCGCCGCGATCGTTGCGCGGGTTCCCCAGCCCGTCGTAACGCTGACCCTTACGGGTATCGCATACGGCGTGCTCGCGATCGTGCTGAGCGGCATCCTCTCGCCGATCCTGACCGGAGAGCTTCAAGGCCCGCTCCGTCACCCGTTCGCGATCATCGCCGTCCTCGCCACCAACGCGATTTGGGGCTGCATTTCCGGGCTGTTGGCGACCGCCGCGTTGCGGGCGAGAAAGCGCTGAACGGCTTCACGCGCGGCATTCGCCTTTCGTTTCGATTCGGGAAGGCCGATATGATATGATACTCCCGAGGTAGAATTAACGAACGGCGGGGAGGATTCATGGATAAGGTCAAAGTCCTCATCGTCGAAGATGAGAAAGCGATCGCGGATCTGCTCTCCTACGGTTTGGAAGGCGAAGGGTACGAAACCCGGATTGCCGCCACCGGCGCGGCCGGAATCCGAGAGGTGGAGCTGTTCCGGCCGGATCTGCTGCTGCTCGACTGGATGCTTCCGGACATGAGCGGCCTGGACATCTGCAAAAAGGTGACCGCGGAGCGGAACATTCCGATTCTGATGATCACGGCCAAAAACGACATCACGGACAAGGTCCTCGGCCTGGAGTTCGGCGCGGACGATTATATCACCAAACCCTTCGACCTTCGCGAGGTGCTGGCGCGCATCCGCTCGATCATGCGGCGGCTGGCACAAGCCAACCGAGCAGGCGAGGAGGCGGAAAGCGAATCGCTGCGGTATCGCGACCTCGAAATCGTGCCGGCGGAACGGCTCGTGCGCAAAAACGGCGAAGCCGTCGATCTCACGCCCAGGGAATACGATCTGCTGCTTCATTTATGCAGCCATCGGGGTCGCGTCTTTTCGAGGGACGAGCTGCTGGAGGGCGTCTGGGGCTACGACTACGCCGGCGAGACGCGGACCGTGGACAACCACATCCAGCGGCTGCGCAAAAAGCTCGAAGCGACCGAATGGATCACCACCGTATTCGGCTTCGGCTACAAGATGGAAAAGGAATAAACGCGCATGAATCGGTTCCGGTCCATTCGCGCGAAGTTTCTCGTCGGTTTTTTCCTGATCTTTTCGATTTCTTTTTTGATGTTGAACCAAACGATGACGCGCCTGATCCAAACGAGCAACGAGCGCATCATCACGGACGACCTGATCGGCGTGAAAAACAACGGAAACAGCTATGTGCGGCAAGCCTACATGATCAATCACTACGCGAGCGATCAGCTTTATTTCGGCGAGATCGCGCGGGAGATGGCGGGCGACCTGGAGCGCGCGACCTCGAGCCAGGTGGGCGCCTATACGACTGGGGGCGAGCTGCTGTACGCCACGGATCCCGCAGCCCTGGAGCGGGGAACGGGGGAGGACCTCTCGCAGGCGATGCGAGGGGCTACGGCATATACGATCACGTACGCGCACGGTACGGCGTCCGTCACTTACGCTTATCCGGTCGTCGTGGACGGCGTAAAGGTCGGCATTCTCCGCTACGCCAAGGAATTCGATCTGCTCTACGCGCAATCCAGCCGCATCTTGAACGCCATTTTCTACAGCGCGCTGGCGATATTCGCCGTCGCGTTCCTCTTTTCGTACCTGCTCTCCCGGCATATTTCCATTCCGCTCGGGAGATTGGCAGGCGCGTCCGCCGAAGTGACGAAGGGCAACCTCGACGTCAGGCTGTCCATGCGGCGCAAGGACGAGATCGGGCGTCTCTCCGGCAACTTCAACGAGATGATCGGGCAAATCCGCCGCCAGATCGACCGGATCGCGAGCGACCGCGATCGCTTGGAGCGGATGAACGTCGAGCGCAAGCAATTTTACGACAACGTCACCCACGAACTTAAAACGCCGCTGACTTCGATCCTGGGCTACGCGGAGATCATTCGCGAAAAGGGGGAGAAGGACCCGGCTTTTTTCCGCAAAGGCATGACGCATATCGTCGAGGAAAGCCAGCGGCTCCATCAGATGGTGGTCGCTTTGCTGGAAGAGAGCAAGGGGACGGGCAGCGAATCGCAACCGGAGCGGATCGACGCAGGCCGGCTGCTGAAGGATGTCTCCGATGCGATGGCCTTCAAGGCGCTGCGTTACAACACCGCGATCC
The DNA here is from genome assembly GCF_020731285.1 of Cohnella baijiui. Classification (GTDB taxonomy): domain Bacteria; phylum Bacillota; class Bacilli; order Paenibacillales; family Paenibacillaceae; genus Cohnella. The sequence goes on along the minus strand of NZ_JAJFOW010000001.1, from coordinate 78,971 downwards.
GCTGCGAAACGCAGATCGGGCTGTACGTGCGCGCGCAGCCCAACAGGCTGCGGCAGCTGTTCATCAATTTGTTGGACAACGCGATCAAGTACGGCGACGCCAACACGGAGATCCGGCTGTCCGCCGAAACGGACAAGGAGACGGTCCGCGTTACGATCGTGAACGAAGGCGACGAGATCCCGCCCGAACGGTTGGCCGGCCTGCGCGAGCCGTTGCATACGCAGGCCGACCGCCCGGCCCGCGAGCGAGGAAGCGTCGGTCTCGGCCTGCCCATCGCGCGCGAAATCGCCGAGTCGCTCGGCGGCCGGATCGACATCCGGAGCGAGCGTCGGTTGACGCGCGTCTGCGTAGAGCTGCCCATTCCGAGAGAGGAGCGTCTTCCGCATGGCGAATCGACATAAGCCCCTGCTAGCGGGCCTGCTGCTCCTGCTCGCTTGGATCACAGCCGGCTGCACGCTCGGAACGGGCGCCAAGACGATCGTCATTCCCGATCAGCCGGACGAGACCGCCGGCGGGCCGCCGAACCGATCGTTTCAAGTGAAGACGATCTATCGCATCCCCGTCCGCGAACAGGCGCAAGCGGGCGTTTTCGCCTGGTCGGGCGAGGAACGGGTCCTGGAGCTGTATTGGGACAGCCTGCGCTTTCCGCATTTGGTCCGTCTCGAGCCGCCTTCGTACGACAAGCCCGAGAAGCTGCGGGATTTCGACCGGAGCAGCGGCTTCGTCGGGGGATTGTCGCCGGACGGCCGCTACGCGTGTCAGATGGTCCCGGAGAAGGAGGGCTACGCGATTCGCCTGGTATCGTCTACGGGCCAGGGGGAGATCGCGGTAGATCGTGTCCCGTCCGAAAGAGGCGTCGTCGAAAGCATGGCCTGGTCGAACAACGGCCGGTTTTTCGCCTACGTCGCGGTGCGGGACGACCGCTACGAGATCGCCGTCTTCGACACGCAAGGAGGCAGACTGGCGAGATACGATTGGCCGGACGGGGCGGCATCGTTTCCGGTCACGATGGCGAAGGTGTCCGACGACGGCCGGACCGCGCTGCTCACGACAGTAGGGAGAAGCCGCTACGCCTTCGTTTGGGGATCGCTGGGCGGGGGCGCGTTTTCCGAGCTCTACGCGAAGGAGCTGACGGACGACGCCCAGGCCGATTGGGCCAGCGAAGATCGCCTCGTGTTCGCGGACGGGGAGGACGGTGCGCTCAAGTCGTACGATCGGCGCAACGGCGAGCTTGTCGTCATCCGCGATCGTATCCGGCGGTTCGCGCTGTCCGCGGACAAGCAGTCGATCGCCTATACGACGGACGATGTGACGGTGGAGGCGGCCAAGCTGCAGGGCAATACGCTCCGCAACGAAACGCAGATCTACCAGGGCATCGTTCCGGGTTTTCTGATGTGGAGCCCGAGCGGCGGCAGCCTGCTCGTTCAAGGCAGCAAGCCATACGAAAGCAGCAGACAAAGCGTCGCCGCGCCGGCGGCGCCTGCAAGCGATGCGCTAGCGCTGATCGTCCGTTTCCAGTCCTGACGCAAGCACCCTCCGGCCCGCCGCGCCAACCCGGCGCGGGCCTGGCGCCCGTTCGGGGGTGCTTTTTTTGTTTTGGAGACAATTTGGCGACAAGTCGGGGATACGTTCGTGATATCTCTCCTTTATAGTCGATAGGGATCGATCCACATGCGATGCCAACGACACAAGGAGTGATTTGGATTGAAGAAGCTTACCCGAACGTTACCCGTTCTTTTGCTGGCGACTAGCCTGGCCGCCTGCAGCGGAACGTCGAATGCCGGCGGAGGCAAATCGGAACAACCGTCCGGCGCGAGCGGCGCGGGCAACCTGTCCGCCTCTGACGAGATCCCCGGTCAGCCGGCCGATACCGCTTCGTCAGGCGGCAAAAAGAAAATCGTGTTCTCGACCTTCTGGCCGGACGACCGTTTCAAGGAAGCCAAGCGCCAATACGAAGCGCTGCATCCGAACGTCGAAATCGAGCTGCAGTCCGTCGATACGGATAACGCGCACTTGGAAGCGAACTTGGAAAAATTCCAGACGAAGACGAGCGCGGCGATGCTGGCGGGCAAAGGACCCGATCTGCTGGAGATGGACATGCTGCCTTCGGACGACTACGTGAAGCATCATTTGCTGGAAGAGATCGGAGCTTGGATGGACAAGGATCCGAACTTCGACAAGAACGATTATTTCGGCAACGTGCTGGACGGGGTCCGGGCGAACGGCGGGCTGTACGGCATGCCGCTCCAATTTTTCCTCCTCGGCCTGTCCGGCGACGAATCGGCGATTCAAAAAGCGGGTGTGCAGATTGACGACGCGAATTGGTCTTGGAGCCAGTTCAACGAGCTGGCCAAGACGCTCGTCCAGAAAGGGGAATACAAGCATGCCTTCGTGACGCCGGCCGAATACTTGCTGACCGAGATGGTCACGGATCATTACGGAGAGTTCGTCGACTTGAACGGACGAAAGGCGAATTTCGATTCCCCCGCGTTTACCGGGCTGCTGCAGGAAGTGAAAGGAATGGTCGACGACGGGGTCGTCTCCAACGAGTCCGGGGGAATCGGAGGCAGGGGGGACGCGTATTTCCGCACGATCCAGATCAATTCCCCGTATGACTTCCTCGTCTCTCTGCGGGAGATGTCGGAGCATGAGAAGTTGTATACGAAACCTCATGCCCCGGGATCCCCGAAAGGCGGCTATTTCCGCACGTACCGCACGATCGGCATCAATGCGTCTTCTCGCGTCAAGGCCGAAGCCTGGGATTTTCTCCGGTTCATGATGGCCGACAAGAGCGCCCAAAAGAGCACGGCGGCCGGTTTTCCGATTTCGAAAAAGTCCTATGAAAGCTTGAAGATGGCCCTGTTGAAGGAAGGCAGCGTCAAAGCGTATGAGGATGGCCCCCTCCATGGCTTGAAGATCCCGGTCGACAAGAAGAAGCTGGACGAGCTCGACCGCTTCGTGACGGGAGCGACGCATGCGGCGCATTCCGTCAACTACAAGACGAACAAGATTACGGATTTGATCACCAAGGAATCGACGGCATTCTTCCGCGGGCAAAAATCGGCCGACGCCGTCACCAAGCTGATCCAGAACAAAGCGACAACGTATCTCAATGAGTAAGCGGCGGATTCGCGGTTGGCGCCGGTCCGAGACGGCGGCGGCGCTGGCCTTCACGGCCCCGAGCTTGATCGGCTTCGCCATGTTCTATTTGGCCCCTTTTGCGATGGGGGTATATACCTCTTTCACGGATCGAACGCAGGGCGGACGGTTCGTCGGGCTTCAGACGTATCGGGAACTGCTCGCCAGCAGCTCCTTTCGCAAAGCCGCGTCGAATACGCTGCTCTTCACGGGGATCGGCGTCCCGCTCGTGCTGCTCCTGTCGCTGGCATTGGCGCTGGCGTTGAACCGGCGCCTGCCGCTGCGCGCGTTTCTGCGTTCGGCATACGTGCTTCCGCTTGTCGTGCCGGTCGCCTCGGTCGTGGCGGTATGGCAAATTGTTTTCGATTGGAACGGGACGATGAACCTCCTCCTCCATCGCTGGGGTTTGACGCGCGTAGACTGGCTGCAGTCCGAGTGGGCGATGGGGATCGTCGCGGCGATTTACGGCTGGAAAAACATCGGCTACGATATGATTCTGTTTTTGGCCGGTTTGCAGTCCATACCACAGTCGTACTACGAGACGGCGAAGATCGAGGGGGCGGGGCGCCTCAGGCAGTTTTGGCATATCACATGGGTCTATTTGACGCCGACGACGTTTTTCGTCCTGCTCATCTCGACGATCAATTCCTTCAAAGTGTTCCGCGAGACGTACCTGCTTGCCGGAGATTACCCGTACGACCGGATCTACTTGATGCAGCACTTGATGAACAACCTGTTTTTTTCACTTCAAATCGAGAAATTGACGGCCGCGGCAACGCTCATGGTCGGCTGTATCGTGCTGCTCGTGCTCGCGCTTCAGACGATCGAGCGGCGCTATCGGGAATCGATGGAGTAGCCCGGGAGGTGCGGCTGGCTTGAAGAAACGAGAAATCCCGCGGTTGGCGCTGTCGCTGATGTTGACGCTGGGAGCGGCGGTCATGCTGCTACCGATCGTACTCACCTGGATCCAATCGCTGATGTCCGAGCAGGAGATCGAACGCAATTACAAGTGGATCGGCCAGATGGTGGATACGGCTTCGGGGAACGGGAACGTCTTCGCGAACCTGAAGCTGCTGCCGGACCTGCTCTCGTTTGACCCATATTTGCAAGTACTTGTCCTGTCGCCGAAATACTTGATGCTGTTTTGGAATTCGGTCTTCCTTGTGGTGCCGATCGTGCTCGGCCAGGCGGCGGTCGCGGGCCTGGCTGCCTATGCCTTTGCCAGGCTGCGTTTTCCGGGGCGCGACAAGCTGTTCCTCATGTACGTGATGACGATGCTGATGCCGTTTCAGGTGACGCTCGTCCCCAATTATCTCATCATCGACTCGCTCGGGCTGATGAACCGCAATGCCTCGATCATCTTGCCCGGCATCTTCGGGGCGTTCGGCGTGTTTATGATGCGGCAGTTCATGGCGCACATCCCTCAGGCGTACGCCGAAGCGGCCAAGATGGACGGAGCGGGACATCCTACGATTTTCCTCCGGATCGTTCTGCCGCTCGCGAAATCCGGCTTTGCCGCCTTGACGGTGCTGCTGTTCGCCGACAATTGGAATATGATCGAGCAGCCGCTGCTCTTTTTGCAGGATGCGGACAAGGTGCCGCTATCGCTCTATTTGTCGAGAATCGACGCCGAATCGCGGGGAATCGGCTTTGCGGCTTCGGCCCTGTACATGCTGCCGATGGTGCTGCTATTCCGCTATGCGGAATCGTACTTTATCGAAGGCATTCAGCAGTCGGGCATCAAAGGTTAGCTTGGGAGTGAAACGAAATGGAAGAAGCGCAGGCTGAAGCGCGGAAACGAAAGATGCGAAGGCTCGCCGGGTGGCTCGCCTGCTTGCTGGTCGTCCTGACGCTGACCGGCAACACGGTGCAATCGCTCCTGCTGCCCAAGGCGTATGCGGCGCAGGCAAGCAAAGGCCGGCTCGAGCATCGCTACCGAGGGACGGCAACCGTTCGACCGGCGGAAGAGATCGATCTGCCGAATCCGGCGGGGTGGAAGGTCAAGGAAGTGCTCGCGGGCATGGGGGATCGCGTCAAGCGGGGGCAAGTCCTCGTACGCTACGACGACAAGGAAGCGGCGATCCAGCTAAGCGAGCAAAAGGCCGCGCTGAAAAAGCTGGAGCTATCTGTCCAGACGCTGCAGGCGCAATATAGGCAAGCCGTCGCCGACGGGGACGATGCGGCCCGGAAAGCGGCGGAGTCGGGGATGGCGTCGGTCAAGCTGGATATGGACTCGCAAAAGCTGCGCATCGCCCAGCTTGACGACGGCATCCGCGAGCAGCGGCAGCTCATCGCGCCCTTCGACGGCGTCGTTGTCGCGGTAAACGCGACGGTGGGCTTGTCCGCCGCGAACGGGCCGGATGTCCGGCTGACCCTGGCGGAGAAAGGCTATTCGGCGGAGCTGCAGATGCCGGCGGATCTGGCGTCCCGGCTCTCCGTCGGCGAACCGATCGACCTGCGCCGGATCGAACGGGACGGGGAGACGCTGCGGGGGATGATCGCTCGGATCGAGGACGCGTTCGAGGCGAACCGGCAGGCCGCCGACGGATCGGATCTACCGCCGACCGAAGCGCCGGGTGTTAAGGTGGTAGTCGCCTTGCCGGACAAGAGCGTCCATGGCGGGGAGCGGGTGCAGGTCGATCTGACGATCGACGGGGCGAGCGAGCAGGTGTTGGTACCCAAGCAGGCGGTCCATCGGGATGCGTCCGGAAGCTTCGTGTACACGCTCAAGGAAGATCAGGGTCCGTTGGGCAACGCCTACTACGCCGTCCGATCGCCGGTCGCGGTGACGGATGTCAACGAATGGATGGCTGCCGTCGGCGAAGGTTTGTTCGACGGCCAAGAAATCATCGTCGATTGCAAGGAGCCCCTCCAGGACGGCATGCGCGTGCGCCTTTGAGCTGCATGAGGGCCGGGAGACAACCGCGGCGGATACGAACCGAAGATTTCGGGTTAGAAGATTTCCTCCAATCCTAACGCGCGAAAGCGCGTTTTTTTGCGTTGCAGCCCATTCCAGCCAAGCAAGCCGGAGCGCCGCCGAACGATTTTTTTCTCTCCCGGAGTCAACTTTTTGCCAGATAGCCGGGTAATACTGATAGAACCGCAGGAAAGAGGGGATTGGAGTTGGAGATCCGCTGGATCGAACGCATGCTGGAGGGAGACCGCAACGCGTTTCGATCGCTCTATGACGAGTATTTCGACTACGCGATGCGAACCGCCAAGCTGGTGACCCGAAACGAAGAATGGGCGAAGGATGCGGTGCAGGAAACGTTCCTGCGCGTTTATCGCAACTGCTGGCAGTACGACCGAAGCAAGCCGTTCAAGCCCTGGCTCTACGCCATTCTGTTGCGAGAATGCTACCGCATCATGGAGCGGGAGAAAAAGGTGCTGCCGTTCGGAGAGCAGCTCGAACGGATCGGCGTGGAGCCGAAGCTGCCCGACGATTCGGTCGATCTTTACGAAGCGCTGCAGGCAATGGACGACCTGTACCGCATCCCCGTCATTCTCAAATATTTGCACGACTACAGCGAAAAAGAGATCGCGAGTCTGCTCGACGTCAATCTGAACACGCTGAAATCCAGGTTGCTCAAGGGACGGGAGAAGCTCAAGAAAGGATTGGGAGGGAACCGCTATGGAACGGAATCTTAAAGAACGGCTGCTCGAAGAAAGCCGATACGACGACAACGTCAAGGAAGACATCTGGCGCGAGCTGGAAGCCCGCCTGGATCTGGAACCCGTCGCGCCCGCCGGCCTGCCGAAAAGAAACCGAAAGCAAAGGAGATCGACGAAAATGAGAACCGTTCGGATCACCGCCACCGTCGCGGCCGCCGCGCTGCTGGCGATCGGCGTCTTCCTGGCCATGCCGGCCGGCACCGCCTTCATGAAGGACGCGAAAAACTGGTTTGCCCCGCAGAAAAAAGTCGAGGTGGAGGTCGAAGGGGAGAAAGAGCAAACCGATCAACAGCTTCATCAAAACGAAGAAAGCCGGTACGTCATCTACTACGACAAAGAGCGTTACAAGCTCGTGCAGCAGGACGGCAAAGACGTCGTCACGACGAAGGAGCCGCTGCCCGCACAGTATCCGGAGGTGTCGCTCACGATCGAGCAGAACAAGGACGTCTCGCCGGAGGAGCTGATCAAGCGGCTGAGCGAATCGCTGGCCGGCCAATATGCCCAAGTCGGCGAAGTAGAGAAGGTGACCGAGCCGTTCGAGGGCTATCGCGTGCGCGCCTCGGACGGGAAAAAGTGGGACAGCAAAGTTATCGTCCTCTATACGACGGCCAACGGCAAGCAAGGCAGCTTCGCCTTGACGGAGAAATACTTCCTCGAAGCGTCCGAAGGCCATGGCGCCCGGTTCGAGCAGATGCTGAAGCAATTCCGGGTACTGGACGAATAGGCGGCGGGGCAGACCGGCGTGCGGCACCCGTTCCATTCGACGCCGTTTGACAAGCAATGGGACAATATGACGATCCGTCCCATGCGCCAGAGCACGCGAGACCAGTAGAGCAGGCACTTCCCATCTCCTTCCCGCCTGATATGATGTGAATACCGCGAAGGCGGTATTCACATTTGATGGAGGAGGAATGGATCATGAAGCGTATGTCTTTTCGCATGTGGCCAGCGCTCGCGCTTGTCGGCACGTTGCTTGTCCCCCCGGTCGTCTCGGCTAAAGCCGAGGGCTATAACGCCAATCCGACCGTTCTGGACATCGGTCCGAAGCTGCGGGAAGAAACGCTAGCCGAGGCACAGGCCGCTCACCATCTCGATTTGTCCGCCGGTGCGGGGGCATCCGCGACTGCCGCCGACGCGCCGGCCAGCTTGAGCGCATCGGACGTGGGACTGGTGAAAAAGTGGCTGACGCACAACGACTACACCGGTCAATACGGCCTGACGGACTTCACGCTCAAAGCCGTCGGCACCTACGGCGAAGTGTGGGTGGCGAACGACCTGAGCTACCCGGCCGGCGATCCGCGCAACGCGTTGACCTCCGTCACGGACGAGCAGGTCCGGTATTTGCTCAGCGAGTTCGACAACCGCATCTATCCGCGAGAGACGGCCTTCTTCGCGCCGCCGGCCGAACGCAAGGGCGAAGACGGCTATAACGGCTGGTATAGGGACGACAGCGGCCGTACGGTTATCCTGATCGACAATATCAAGGACCAAAGCTATTACGACGCCAATTATCCGAGCTATATCGCCGGATACTTCTCTCCGACGATCAGCGATTTCGCCGACCGAAACGTCATGACGATCGACAGCTACGACTGGCTGAATCGAACGGGCCCCAAAGCAGACAAGCCATACCTCTACGAAGGCGTATTCGCGCACGAATTCCAACATTTGCTTCATCGCGATACCGATGCGGGAGAAGATACGTTTATCAACGAAGGCTTGTCCGACTTCGCCCAGTTTCTCGTCGGCTACGGCCATTCGCAAAGCCACGTGGACTTTTTCATGAATCATCTTCGCAACTCGCTGACGCTATGGGGCGATCAGTCCGATTTGCAAATTTTGGGCGATTACGGCAACGCCTATTTGTTCCAGCTGTATCTGTACGATCACTTCGGGGAAAGCTTTATCCGCAGCTTGTTCCTGAATCCCAAGCATGGCATTGACGGCATGAACGATACGCTGGCGAAGGCGAACGTTCATCAGACATTCGACCAGGTTTACGCGAATTACATGACGGCCGTCATGCTGGACGGCAAATACGAGGGAGACAACGACACGTATCGTTTCTCCTCCATCGACTTGTCGCCCAACGTGGGCGCCTCCATGCTGCCCGACAACCTGACGCCGGCCTGGGGAACGGACTTCAAGACGATTGTGCCCGACAAGAAAATCGACCACCTCTTTTTCAAGGGGATCGATTTTCTGGGCACGCAATGGACGACCGCCCAAGATCCCGAGCGCGGCAACGTGCTGTGGGGCAACAAAGGCGATCTCGCCGACAACTTTTTGGTCAAGGAACTGGATCTGACCGGACAGACGGCTCCCCAGCTCAGCTTCGACACCTCTTATGAAATCGAAGAGCAGTGGGACTTCGGCGCCGTCCAAGTATCCGCGGACCAAGGGAAGACCTGGGCATCGCTCGCCAATGCCGATACCCGCAGCGATCTCGTCGAAGGGGGCCATCCGACCATTGCGGCCAACCTGCCGGGCTTTACCGGAAGCTCGAACGGCTGGAAGACGGAGACGTTCGATCTGAGCGCCTACGCCGGCCAAAAGGTGCTGATCGGCTTCCGGTACATGACCGATTGGGGGTATAACGAATCCGGGTGGTACTTGTCCAACCTGCGGTTGAACGACGACGTGATCGACCCGATGACGAGCACCGACGCCTTCCAAAGCCTCGAGCAGTCGACCGGGCAGTACGTCGACTATCAGATCCAGTTCATCGGCTTCAAAAAGGGCGGCGGCAATAAAAAAGGGGACGAGAAAGCCAAGATCATTCGCCTGCGCAGCCCGCTGAACATGTCCGAATCGGATCGGATCGATCTGGCCGATATGATCCATAGCGCCCAGTTCGATAAAGTCGTCATGATGACGACGTTCGCGGCGCCGGCGGGGACGAATAACGCCGTCCAGTACGATTACGATGTCGTCATGAAGAACAGCAAGGATCTTGAAAAGCAGAAGCAGAAAGAGGAGAAGAAGCAAAAAAATTGAGGCTTCGGACCCGCCTCCATTGAAATCGGCTGGCGATTATGGTAACATACCGTTACATTGACGAGAGGAGTGGGCGAAGAGAATGTGATGACTTCTTGCGACGGATCGAACCATGGGACGCGTCTGGCGTTCGATGGCGATTTATGCAAGAAAGTTACCCGTTCTTTTCGCGCCTCCTTATGCCCATTTTCGGCTCTTCGATGAGCCGAATTTCGCCTTACGGGAACGAGCCGCGAGAAAGGTAACTTTCTTGCGGCTATTTTATTTTCCCAAGGGAGGGCATGTCCATGGCCATGATCAAAGTAAGCAACCTGACGTTCGGCTACGAGGGGAGTTACGACAACATCTTCGAAAACGTCAGCTTTCAAATCGATACGGATTGGAAATTGGGCTTTACGGGAAGGAACGGAAGGGGCAAAACGACTTTTCTCCGCCTATTGATGGGACAGTACGAATACGACGGCAGCATTTCCGCTCCCGTCGGCTTCGACTACTTCCCGTTCCCGGTCGAGCATCCCGAATACTTGACGATGGATATCGTCGAATCGGTCGTCCCAGAGGCGCAGCGCTGGGAGATTCTGCGCGAGCTCTCGCTGCTTCAAGTATCGGAAGACGTCCTGTACCGACCGTTCGAGACGCTGTCGAACGGCGAGCAGACGAAGGTGCTGTTGGCCGCTCTGTTTCTGAAGGAAAACCGGTTTCTGCTCATCGACGAACCGACCAACCATTTGGATGTACACGCCCGCGAGCTGGTCAGCGACTATCTCGGAACCAAGCGGGGATTTATCCTCGTGTCGCACGACCGGGCGTTCCTCGACCGTTGCGTCGATCATATTCTGTCGATCAACCGGACCGATATCGAAGTCCGAAAAGGGAATTTCTCCGCCTGGTGGGCGGACAAGGAACGGCAGGACAATTACGAACGGGCGGAAAACGAGAAGCTGCAAAAGGACATCAAGCGGTTGTCCGAGGCAGCCAAACGAACGAGTCATTGGTCGGACGAAGTGGAGAAGACGAAAAACGGAACGCGAAACTCAGGTTCCAAAGTAGACAAGGGCTACATTGGCCACAAGTCCGCGAAAATGATGAAGCGGTCCAAATCGATCGAGCAGCGCCAGCAGTCGGCGATCGCAGACAAATCCAGGCTGCTGCAAAATATCGAAACGGCGGAAAGCTTAAAAATCGCGCAGCTCCCGTACCACAAGCAGCAGTTGGTCGAGCTGGACCGCGTCTCGATCCGCCAAGGGGATCGGACGGTATGCGATGATGTCAGCTTCGCGATCGGGCGAGGGGAGCGGATCGCGATCGCCGGCCCGAACGGCTCCGGCAAATCCAGCCTCCTCAAGCTGATCTGCGGGGAGGACATCGTCCATGGAGGCACGCTGCGTATCGGAAGCCAGCTGCGGATCTCCTATGTGTCGCAGGACACGTCGCATCTGAGCGGCAATCTTTCCGCGTACGCCCGGCAGGAAGGCATCGACGAAAGTTTGTTCAAGGCGATTCTGCGGAAGCTGGATTTTTCCCGCGAGCAGTTCGAAAAGGATATGGCCGCCTTCAGCGGCGGCCAAAAGAAAAAGGTGCTGATCGCAAGAAGTCTGTGCGAGCAGGCTCATCTGCACGTTTGGGACGAACCGTTGAACTTCGTCGACGTCATCTCCCGGATGCAGATCGAAGAGCTGCTGCTCGCGCATGCGCCCACGATGCTGTTCGTCGAGCACGACAGCGTCTTCGTGCAGAAGATCGCGACCCGGATCGTGGAACTGCAGCCGCCGTCGGACGAATAACCGTTCCATGCGCGTCTGATCGCTTCTTCTCACCTTCGGGTCGCGATATCCGACTTCCAAATCGGAAGCGCGCCGGCTTTCTTGGCTTTTCCTAACGGAGTCAAGCCGTACAGGTCCTCGATCGTGCGCAAGACGGCGAAGTGATCGGACCGGTTCTTATAGTCCCCTTTTCGGACCATCGGACCGACAAAGACGGTAGGGATTTGGTTCTTCTCGCTGCGATCGTCTTCATCCCAGGTCAGAATGAGCAGACTGTTGTGCGTTTGGGCCCATTTCACGTAGCCGCCGAGGCGCTGCTTCAGCCAATCGTCCGCTGCCTTGATCGTCCCGTCGTGCATGTCATGATCCATATTCGGGATGACGAACGAGACGGTCGGCAGCTTGTCGTAGTCCTGTGGAAAACGGGCGAGCGGCAGATTGGCGGAAGCAGGGACGTTCGCGAAGTCGACCCAAGGATTGTGCTTGCGCGCGTATTTCGTCTTCAGATCGTACGGTCCCGCGTACCCGGCCCGGGGCAAACCTTCCGAGTAGCCGGCGAACGTCAGTCCCCGCATGGCTAGCTGATGCGCCAGGTTGTCCGAACGGAACGTATGGTTGGGCTTATCGTCCGTAACGCCTTGATTCGAGCCGGAAAAGAGATCCAAGTAATTAGGCTGGCTAGGGTGCCGGGTGGCATAATGGTTGACGAGGTTGGCTCCCTGCGACAACAGTTCATTCATATAAGGAGCGGACGGGTTGCCGGCGATTTTTTTGTACGAATGATTTTCTTCGACGACGACGACGATATGATCGACTTTCGGCAGCGGATGCGAAGCGGCGGTCGCGACCGGGACGGCTTTGCTTTGCCCGGACGAATTTCCGGCCAGCGCCGGCAGCGCGAGCAGGATCGCCAGGAGCAACATTTTTTTCATCGGTTTCCTCCATCTCCCTTGACGGGTATTCACAAACCTTTCCGATCCCCTTCACGATACCTCCTCTTTCTTAAGGAAGGATAAATTTGTCCGGGAACGCCGGCCGATTCGCATGTCGCATGCGGAGCGGCCGGCGTTTTTTTGTGCGGGCGCGAGTCGGGTGTCGGAGACGGACCCAGCGAGTTCATTTTTTGTTAAGAATCTGTTTATAGGCGCTTCATGAATTCGCAGTAAGTTAGGGGAAAGAACGAAATGACGAGATGCGAAGGGGATGACGAAGTGAGCGAACCCATGAACAAGCTTCCGGCGGCGGAGTGGATGAACAAGGTACCGGAGGTGACGCTTTATTTCTGGATCATCAAAATCATGGCAACCACGATCGGCGAGACGGCGGCGGATTACTTGAACTTCCATTTGGGGTGGGGGCTCGCGAACACGACGTGGTTCATGCTCGCGTTGTTTTTGGTCGGCTTAATTGCGCAACTCCGATCGAAAACGTATATCCCGGGGATCTACTGGCTCGTCGTCGTTCTCATTAGCGTCGTCGGGACGCTGATCACCGACAATCTGACCGACAATGTCGGCGTCCCGCTGGAAGCGACGACGATCCTGTTCGCCATCGCGCTCGCCGCCGCCTTTACAATCTGGTACCGTGCGGAGCGGACGCTGTCGATTCATACGATTTATTCCGGCCGGCGAGAATATTTCTACTGGCTCGTGATCTTGATTACGTTCGCGCTCGGGACGTCCGCCGGCGATCTGCTGTCCGAAGGCCTCGACCTCGGGTACGCCTGGTCCGCCGTGCTGTTCACCGCCGCGATCGCGCTCGTCACGTTCGCCTATTTCCGGCTGCGCCTCAACGCGGTGACCGCCTTCTGGATCGCTTACGTCCTGACCCGGCCGTTCGGCGCATCCGTCGGCGACTATTTGACGCAGTCGTGGGATGACGGGGGACTCGGACTCGGGTCCGCGCCGGTCACCATTTTGTTCCTGATTACGATCGTCGGCCTGGTCGCCTATTTGTCCGTTTCCAAAAGAGATCGAATCCACACTCCCGAAACCTAAGGAGGACGCTGGCCATGACATCGGAGACCCGCATTCAGATCGTTTATTCCTCGTTCGGAGACGGCCACCTGCAAGCTGCGCTCGCGGTCAAGCAATCGTTCGCCGAGATGGGCATCGATCGCGTCGACTTGATCGATCTATTCGCAGAAGCCCATCCGCGCCTGAACGCGGCCAGCCGGTACTTCTACCTGAAGAGCGCCGTTCACGCCCCGCGGCTGTACGGGCTGCTGTATCGGCTGACCAATCGCAAGCCGCACGGGGTGTTCGGCCGATTGTTTCATTCCTTCGGGCACAGGCGGCTGCTGGAAAGCTGGAGGGAGGAACGGCCCGATTTGATCATCCACACGTTTCCGCAGTTGGCCGCCGACGAGCTGCGGCGTCGCGTTCCTCACCACATTCCGACCTTTACGATCTTGACCGACTTTACACTGCACAGCCGGTGGATCCATCCGCGCACGACCGGCTACTTCGTCGCGACGGAGGCTCTGAAACGAGAATTGGCGAACGCCGGCGTGCCGGAGCACCGCATTTCCGTCACCGGCATTCCGGTGCGCGACCCGTTCTCGCAGCCGATGAATCGATACGCCTTGTGCCGCGCTTACGGACTCGATCCGGCCCGCCGGCATGTGCTCATCATGGCGGGGGCTTACGGGGTGCAAACCTCCGTCCGCGCGATGATGGAGACGGCGCTGCGCGATACGGAGTGCGATCTGATCGTCGTCTGCGGCAAAAACCGCAGATTGCAACAAGACGTCGACGCCGTCTATCTCGTGGAGGATCGCGTGCATACGCTCGGGTATGCGGACAAAGTGCACGAGCTGATGGCGATCGCCGATTGCATGCTAACGAAGGCGGGGGGGATGACGCTGTCGGAAGCGCTGGCCATGTCTTTGCCTACGATCGTCTACCGGCCACTGCCGGGTCAAGAAAGCGGAAATGCCGAAGCGTTGGCGAAAGAAGGAGCGCTAGGGATCGCGACGACGCTGGACGAATTGTCGCGCGAGCTGCAGATGGCGCTCGATCCGGCGCACGCGGAGCGTATGATGGCGGCGATGGCCGACGTCTACCGCGCCCGCTCGTCGGAACGGATCGCCTTAGAAGCCTTGCGGTTCGACGGGACGGCGAACGCGTCGGCGCCGGCGGTATTCGCCGCGGAAAGGAAGGCCGTCGGCGCCCATGTTTAGCTGGAAGCGAGGAAAGCTGCTGCCCGCGTCCCTAATGCCGATGGCCCTGCTTCTCTTCGCGGCGGAATGGGTCAGAGGAGCTTACTTGCTCTCGTTCCTGCCGGTTTACGGGGTCCGGCACGCGAACGGAGGCGTCGCCCTCGTAGGACTGGCCTTGTCGTCGTTCGCTTCCGAGCGCCTGTCGCTTACCGGCTCGGAGCTGTCGCTCGTCACGGTGCTTGGCGGCGCCTGCGTCGTCCTGCTGCTCGTGCCGATGGGCAAGTGGTACGACGCCGCCAAGAGCCGCTGGTTTCTAATCGGCGGATTCGGATCGTTTGCGGCCGCGTTGGTCGGACTGACGGCCGTCCGATCGCTGGCGGGCGCTTCGGCGCTGGCGGTTGCGATGGGGATCTCCTATGCGATGCTGCTGCCGGCTTGGAACGCGCTGCTGGCTCGTCACGTGCCGGCCGAGTCGCCGGGCATGGGGTGGGGGCTGCTTTCTTCGCTCGAGGGCGTGGGCACGATCGTCGGTCCGCTGATCGGCAGCTGGGTCGTCGCCAGGGGAGGCGTTGCTTCGCCGTTCGTGCTGTGCGCCGTTCTTTACGCGGTGATCGGACTTTCTTATTTGCTCATGCCGGCCGAGTCTTTCGGCGGACGTTCCGCGAGCGATACGAGCAGGGCATAAGGAAGCTAGGCGATCACTTCTCCTGGGAGATTCGGAACACGGCGCCATAACGGCCTCGGTAGACCGGCTCTCCGAATGCGTTCGTCCAGTCCTGCATCAGCTTGTCGGAGACGGTCCGTTGGGCGATCACATAGTCGGGCCGGTCTTCCCGGACAATGGCCGGCAGCCGGTCCGAAAATCCGTACATCGACCGTTCGAATGCCGTCCATCCCCATAGTCCCTTGGTGGCGTCGGTGATGAACGGATCCTGCCTCCCATCGCACAGGATGTCCGCACCGCGGAACATGACATACCCGGACGACCCGTACCGGGCGAGAACCTTCGGCCGGACGCCGGTCTGCACGCCGGCCATCACGTAATTCATCTCGTCGACGGGGTATTGGCGGGCGTTCGTTTGCGGAGGAAAAGCGAAGACGAGCGCGACATTGAGCACGAATCCGACGGCCATTCCCGCGAGCGCGGCGAAGGCGATACGCGGGCCGGGGATATCCGGCATGCGGCGGAGGAGCGGCGCCCGATCCATCGCGGACGCGGCGAAATAGGGGAGAAACAGCCACAAGAACAAGTTTTGCTTGAAGTTGGTCGTCCCCAAATAAGCGATTCCGATCGCCAGGAAGATCCGGAACGCTTTTTTGCGCAGCGAAAACGGGAGCACGTAGGCGAAGAAGACGAGCGCCAACACGATCGGGATATTTTCCCAGTTACCGAAATCGAGGCGCCGCCATTCGTCGATCAGCAAATTGAAATGGTTTTTGGTAACCGTCAGGATGTAAAACAAGCTGCGATAGCCGCCCGGATTCAAAAAGCCGGCGATCGCGGCCGCCGCATAGACTACCGCGTCGCGTCCACGGAACTTCCGTTCCAGCACCGACGCGGCGATTTGCATGCCCGAAAACACCGCGATGACGAGCCACACCCCGGCGTGGACGTTGGCGATCGCCAGCGACAGCAGCGTCATGGCCGCCGCGCAGCGCCACCTTCCCGACATCGCGTAACGTCTCATCCAGACGACGTACCAGACGATGAGAAAAGCGGAAATCATCTGCGGCCGGCTCTTGAAATAGCCGTAGTACACCCAGGCGCCGACAAGCGCGAGAAGGACGTAGCAAAGGACCGGCATGCCGGACAGGCCTATTTCCTGGCGCGATATTTGCATCAGCCTGTACAACCCGACGATGAGCAGGAGGAAGCTGACCGCGGTCAATAGATAAATGCCCGGCCAGCCGAATGCACCGTACAGGAGTGCTTCCGGGATTTGGAATCCGAACTCGTGGGGGACATAGGGCAAGCTGTCACCGTAGAAGGTATGTATCGCATGATGCAGAATCGTTCCGTGCGCGATCATGTAACGCCCGTTCTCGATATGCCAAAACGTGTCGGGATCGTTGTACGAGAGCCAGGGAAACAGAAGCAAAGCGGTGAGCGCGGCCAACCCCGCGCTCACTCGCGTTACGTTCATGCGTCGTCTCCTCATGGCCGCGGCAGAAACTTCAGTTTCGCGGTCAACGAGCGGTACGCCTTGATCAATCCGTCAGGCAGGGCATCCCATCTTCCGTTCGTGCGGGATACGGCATAGCTGACGAGCCAGGAGAGCGCGATCGCTCCCAGGATGTCGCCCGGATAATGAACGCCCACATACACCCGGGCGATGCCCGTTAACAGGGCAAGGCCGAGCAGCGCGGCGCCCAGCTTGCGCCGAACGAAATAAACGCTGAAGGCGAGCGAAAAGGCAAGCGTCGCATGATCGCTCGGGAACGATGCGTCCGGGGCATGGGGGATGAGCTGGTGGATGTCATGAACGACGAACGGACGCGGATGGTTAACCGCAGGCGAGATGACCATCGACCCGATCAGCAGGGCGACCGCCGCAGAAAGTCCCGCATAAAAAACCAATTTTTGATTGGTGGCTTTGCCGGTGAACCAAAGCCCGGCCATGACGAGCAGCTGGATCCACACGATATCCTGCGCGCAAAACGCCATGAGGTCGTCGATGCTGTCGAACCGGCCTGCAAATTGATTCAGAAAATGAAATAAGGTCTCGTTCAACTTCAAAACTCCTTTCCTATGTATTTTACAATATCGTCTCGCTCTTAACGAATTATTAAATCCGCGTTAGCGATTCATGGGCAAAATGGGAGGCGATTAAATATTCCTTTACACGTATATTCCTTATATGGTATATTAAAGGCGCAGCAGAACAAATGAGTTCGTCGGACCGTGCTGGAACGGGTTGGAACGTAATGACATTAAAAGAAAAGGATGTGTTTGTACATGAACAAAATGTCGATTTGGTATTGGGTGTTTACCGGACTGTTGGTGATTTTTATGGGTGTGGGCGCCATTCCCGATATCTTGTACGCGCCGGATGCGGTGGAGCTGTTCCGCCAGTTGGGTTACCCGACGTACTTGTTGCCGTTTCTCGGCTTCGCCAAGCTGCTCGGCCTGGTCGCCATCTTGGTCCCCGGCTTTCCGCGGGTCAAAGAATGGGCGTACGCCGGTCTCGCGTTCGATCTGGCCGGGGCGGCGTACTCTACGTTGATGTCGGGGGATGCCAGCGGCGTGCCCTTTTTCCTGATCGGCTTTGCGGTGATCGCCGGATCGTACGTTTGCTATCACAGAAAGCAGAAAACGGCGGTGGCCGGCGCTGTTCCGGCGTAACCGAGATTCTGGCGAATTTCCTTTAAAAGCTGCGCAAGCATCCATTTGCAAATGTAATATACTTAAACGGGGCCGGGGGGAAGTATTCCCCGGCTTTAGCCTTGAAACTTTAATAATAACCGGTTCGTTAAAACAAAGTGGGAGAGAGGTGAATTCATGTATGAAAATCAATAAATCAATCCCCATTATGCTGCTTATTGCAGTTGCTTTAGGTTTCGCATTGGGGTGGTACTTAAAATCGAATGGTGAACATGAGAAGTGGACTCCGGATCAAATGAATCTTTACTATAATGAAGATCAAAGGCAGGTTACAAAAGTAGAACAGCCGCAATCGTTCGATCAGATTCTCCGTTTAATTGTGTTTGAAAAAGGAAATATGATGTCGGGGGGAAATCCTCCACTGACAGAAGATTCCGACAGTCCGTGGCCGAGCTTCTACGGCAAGCTGAAGGAAGCTGGCGAAGAGAGTACGTCGCCGAGGTGACCAAGCCATTCGAAGCGTTTCTCGCGAAGTCCGGCTTGAAAAAATAGCGGGGAAGGCGGCGGCGTTTGCGCGATTGGCGCGGACGGGCGCCGCCTTGCTGCGCGGAACGCCAAGTTGAGGTAGAATGGAAGAGGCAATCGCCGAAGCGTTTTCAATTCCGGGATTTACCATCCGCAGCATATCAACCAAGGAGAGATGACATTTGACTTTGCGTGTAGGCATTATCGGTACGGGCAACATATTCAGATTCGCGCACCTGCCGGGATGGACTTCCCATCCCGACGTCGAGATCGTCGCGTTCTGCGATGCGAACCGCGCGTCCGCCGAAGCCATGGTCCAGGACTATCCGGGGACGAAGGTGTACGAAGATTACCGCGATCTGCTCGCGGACCCGTCCATCGACATCGTCGGCGTCAGCACGCCGAACCTGTACCACTCCGAGATCGCCATCGCCGCCTTGCGGCAAGGGAAGCACGTGTTCTGCGAGAAACCGGACGCGATCAATCCGGTCGAGGCGCAGAAGATGGCCGACGCCGCTCGCGATGCCGGCAAGCTGCTCATGACGATGCGCAACAACCGGTTCGCAGCTGCGGCGCAGTTCGCCAAGCGGATCATTACGCAGGGCCAGCTCGGCGAGCTGTATACGGGACGCTGCGGATGGATCCGCCGCAAGGGAATTCCCGGACGCGGCGGCTGGTTCACGACGAAGGCGCTGTCCGGCGGCGGACCGCTCATCGATCTCGGCGTGCACATGATCGACATGGCGATGTGGCTGAGCGGCAATCCGAAGCCCGTGACCGTATCGGGCTCGACGTACCGCAAGTTTGCAGATCGTCCGGACGCGTCGGGACGCGTTCCGGAAGGGACGTTTGATGTCGAGGATCTGGCGGCCGGCTTCATCCGCTTCGACAACGGCGCGTCGCTGCAAATCGAGTTCAGCTGGGCATCGCATATCGCGGAGGAGCAGAAGTTCGTGGAATGGCGGGGGACCGAGGGCGGATTCAGTCTGGTGAACGACCGGCTTCGCCTGTTCACGGACAACGGCGGTACGCCGGTCGACCAGCAGCCGCACTTCGGCGGAAACGAGATCCCGCAGCATACGGCGAACATCCACCACTTCATCGCTTGCGTGCAGGGACGCGAAGAGCCGATTCTGACGCCGGAGCACGGCGTCGACATGATCAAAATCCTGAGCGCGATCTACGAGTCGGCAGAGCGCGGCCGCGAAATCGTCCTCTAAAGCCAAATGAGGCCATCCCGACAGTCATGGCGACTGGGGAAGGCCTCATTTTTTTGATACATGCCGACTTTTCGTTAGCTGCGCAGAGGCTTCAACGCGCCGCTCCAGGCGACGACTTGGCCGAGCATGTTGTTGACCGAGGCTTCCTGCTTGGGGCCGGGCTTCAGCACGCTAAAATTCTCGAAGTCGTGGAACAGCGACAGCGAGACTTGGGCCTGAACGTCGGCGAGCTTCAACTCGCCCGCGATTTGGCGCAGATGCTCAACTGCGCGGGTGCCGCCGGCGCTGCCGTAGCCCACGAAGCCGACAGCCTTGTCGTTCCATTCGTTGAACAAAAAGTCGATGGCGTTTTTGAGCGCGCCAGACGTCGAGTGGTTGTACTCCGGCGTTACGAACACGTAGCCGTCGAAGCGATCGATCGCCTCGGACCACGCCCGCGTATGTTCGTGCTTGTAGTTGCCCATAATCGGGGGGATGGGCTCGTCATAGAGCGGCAGGCGATAGTCCGCGATGTCGACGATTTCGAATGCCGCGTCGCTCCGCTTCGAAGCGATCTCGTGCACCCACTTGGCAACGTCCAGCGCTTTGCGGCCCGGGCGGGTACTTCCGACGATAATGGCGATGGTAAGCAAGATGATTCCTCCCTCTCTTATCGGGGCGATCGTTCACTGCTCATCTTGCTGTACAGGTGCTTGTGTGCGGGCAGTCGGCGTCATTCCCTCCGTTTCATCCTAGAACAGGTCGTCCCGAAATTCAACCAGATCGGAAAGGGCGGGACATTCAAGACGCCTTCCGTGTTTCATTCGCAGCGATCTGACGCGCCTCGCCCGCCGGCCGCATCAGGAACACGACCGCAAGGAGAGAAGCCGCCAAAAAAACGGCCGAACCCGTGATCGAAACGGAAATCGCATGCGCAAAAGCCGAGCCGGAAGGCTTCGCCGACTGGTTCGCCCCCTCGAAGACGGCGATCAGAACCGCAAGTCCGAGCGACGCGCCGGTTTGGTGGGCGACGTTAACAAGCCCCGAAGCCGCTCCCGCATCCTTTGCATCCACGCCGGACAGTCCAAGCGTCGTGAAGGGCTGGAAAACCATCCCGGCGCCGGCCCCCATGACGATCAAAGGGAAAAACAGATGCGGGAAAAAGCTCGAATCCGCCGAGAGACGGCTTAGCCAGCTTGTGCCGGCAATCGCGACGGCCAGTCCGGCCATCAGCACTTTGGCGTTGCCGAATCGGGCGACGAGCGATGGCATGACATACATCATCCCGAATTGCACGGCCGTGAACGGCATGATCGCCAGACCGGCCCCCAAAGCACCGAAATGAAGAACGTTCTGCAGAAATTGCGGGACGAAGAAGAAGATCGGATAATTTCCGCATAACAGCAGAAGCCTACCCAAGTAAGCGCCCGTTCGCGTTCGGCTCGCGAACAGTCGAAGCGGCGTAATCGGCTCTTTCGCCTTGGCTTCGATTCTCGCGAAAGCCGCCAAAGAGACGCCTCCGAGAACGAGCGAACCCCAGCTTTCCGGCGCTCCCCATCCGACGGCTGCGGCTTGAACGAATCCGAACGCCAACGCCGTCATGCCGATCACCGACGTCAAAGCCCCAAGGACGTCCAGACGTCCCGTTCTCGTCTCCGTCTCCCGTAGATATCGGGGAACCAGGAAGAGCAAAGCAACGCCGATCGGCACATTGAGGAACATGCCGGCGCGCCAGGAAAGCGCGTCCGTCAGCAACCCGCCGACGATCAGCCCTACGCTGCCGCCCGCTCCGGATACGGCGCTGTAAATGGCGATCGCTTTCGAGCGTTCCCGGACTTCCGAGAAGCTTACGGACAACAAAGCGAGCGCCGACGGCGTCGCGAGCGCTGCAGCCATGCCCTGCAGGGCGCGGGCGGCGAGCAGAAGCGGGGCGGATGGCGCCAAGCCGGCCAGCATCGAGGCCAGGGAGAACAAGGCGATCCCCGCCGCAAACGTCCTTCGCCTTCCCAGCATATCCCCCGCTCGCGCGCCCAACAGTAGGAAGCCGCCGAATGCCAACACATATGCGTTTTGCACCCAAGTCAAAGCCGACGTCGACAGCTGGAGCGAGCGGCCGATCTCGGGTATCGCCGTCACCAAGACGGAACCGTCGAGCACCATCATCAACTGACAGGCGACGATCATCGCCAGAATGATCCGTTTCGAATGTTCATTCAAGAGATGTACCTCCCTTTCTCGTTCTAACGGACATTATGGCGCGAATCGGCGGCACGAAATAGATCGTTCCTGCTTAAAAATTGCTCAATCCTGCAAATATACAATTTGTATTTTCAATTAGTGGCATTGGCATGCTTCGCAGACAGGCGTATAATAAGAGAAAAGAAAGGGTCGGGAGTGACGTGCCCATGAAGACGAAATTGGATCATTTGTTGCATATGGTAGCTTCCATACCGCTTGAGGAGGGGCGCAACCAAACCGCCATCCCCTTCTTCTCGCTAGTTCGCCGCAACCGTCCGACGCCGTTCATGCCCGGCGTTCTAACCCCCTCATTTTGCTTGATTCTACAAGGGACCAAGAAGCTTCATCTCGGTCAGGACGCGATCATTTACGGCGCGGGCGACTACTTGGCTTCGTTGATCGATATGCCGGTTTCCGGTCAAGTCGTCGGCGCAACGCGCCAAACGCCGCACATCGGCTTGCGCATCGATTTGACGGCGGAAGAAATTGCGGCGGTCATGGGGGAGGCCGGAATCAGCGTAAAGCCGATCGACAAGAAGCCAAATCTCGCAGCATACGTTGGCAAATCAGACGAACATCTGCAGAGCTTGTTTATCCGGCTGTTGGAACTGCGGGGCAAGCCCGAGTCGGAAGTCCGCTTTCTGTCATCGCTAATTAAACGCGAGATGATCTTCCGTTTGCTTACGGGGGATTACGGTCACTTTTTTGTCCAACGGGCCTTCATGAACCAGCAGAACGAGGGGATCGGCCAGGCGATCGAATGGATCAAGACACACTATAAACGTACCTTTACGATCGAAGAAGTGGCGCGGTCTTCCAACATGAGCGTCTCGGGACTGCACCACAAGTTCAAAGCCGTCACGACGATCGCTCCCCTGCAGTATCAGAAGCAGCTTCGCCTTCAGGAAGCGAGGCGTCTCCTGCTGAACGGCTTCGCGAATGCGACGACCGCCGCGTTGGAAGTCGGATACGAGAGCCCGGCCCAATTCAGCCGGGAGTATCGCCGGCTCTTCGGGCGCCCGCCGCTGCAAGATATCAAGGCTTCCCGCAGCCTTGCCGTGCCGGAAGCTTTCGAGAACAGCTAACGGGATTCCGGACAACGCGCGAGAACGCATGCCGAATCGGAAGAGCGGGCCTGCCAGGAGGCACAAACGGGTCCCCGCAGCCTGAGCACCTGCTTTCCAGGTGTCCAGTCCATGGGGACCCGTATCATTTGGAATGGCGTTTATCGGAGTTGGCGGGCGAGCAGCGGAAAACGCGGGCCAGCGATCGGCACGCCAGGCGTTAGCCCGGCGCCGTCCGTCACGATATGCGGTTCTCCGCTGTAGGTCACGCCGTCCGGCGCGTAGATGATTGCCAGCACGCGCCGCGGACGATCCGTTACGTTGGCGTGGGCGTAGTGGAAGGTCAGGCCGTCGTGAAACGTGCAGCTGCCGGACTTTAAGGGCACGACAACCGGCTGGTGCACGTCCGCACGTCCGCCTTCCACGAATTCGAACAGGTTTTGCGGATTCGCCAGATCGATCCCCTTCAGCTTGCCCATCCGGTTGGATTTCGGGACGAAAGCCATGCAGCCGTTGCGTTCGTCGACGTCGTCGAGCGTGAGCCAAAGCGACAGCATGCCCGGATTCGATTCGTTTACCGGCCAATAGGGCGTATCCTGATGCCAAGGCGTCGCCTTGGAATCTTGCGGCATCTTCCACAAGCCGTGATCGTGAAACAAACGGATGCCCGAAGCGCCGGTCAGCAATCTCGCGGCTTCCGCGAACCTTGGATGCGCGGTATACCTCCCGATGCCCGCATGATCCCGCCAGAGATTGACCTTCTGGTTCAGCACCCGGTAGTAGGCGCCGCCTCGCTTGTCGGTCGCGACGGAGAAGTCGCCTTCGTGCCGCATCGCTTCCTCCATGTATTCGCGAAGCTCGGCCAACTCGTCGGGGGAAATCAAGTCGTCGATCTGGACGAATCCGTGCTCCCGGTAAAAGTCGATATGCGCTTGCGTAACCGGCGTTTGTATTTTCGTGTGATTCTCCATGTTGATCTATCCTCCTTGAGATTCTTTCCCTATCAAGCATAATGGAGAGGAGGAGTATCTTCGATGGACAGGAATCCGGGAGATTTGTAAAAAAGTCGAATGAAAGGGCGATGTTATGGAAGGGGCGCAAAAAATCGATCACCGGCTGTTGTCCCCCTACGTTCGCTACGTGCACGAAGTCGAAATCGCCGCCGGCACCCGATCG
Source organism: Cohnella baijiui (assembly GCF_020731285.1). Taxonomy (GTDB): domain Bacteria; phylum Bacillota; class Bacilli; order Paenibacillales; family Paenibacillaceae; genus Cohnella. The sequence goes on along the minus strand of NZ_JAJFOW010000001.1, from coordinate 54,717 downwards.
CAGGACCGACAAATTTACGACTGCGAGTTTATATTCGTCGTCCGCGGCGAAGGGCGGCTCCGAATCGGCGATCGCATGCATGAGATGAAGCCAGGCGGCTTGTACTACATCCGGCCGCACGTGACCAACGCCATGGAGGTGACGGGGACGCTTCCGATGGATTGCTTCGCCGTTCATTTCGACTATATGTACTTGGGGGACGGACACGAATTTTCCCCTTACGCGGTTTACCTGGGGCAGGGGATCGAAGAGGGCATCGGCCGATTGCCGGAACGGCCTTCCGTCGAACCGTCCGAATTCGAAGTCCCCGCGGCGATGCTCGCGAGCGACGTCAAGAGCTTCTACGAAGCGTTCAAGCAGTTGAACGATGCGTTTCGCCTCAATGGCGTCGGAGGGCGTCTGCAGTTGAAGTCCGCGATGCTGCGCCTGCTATCGCTCGTCTACGAGGAGCTGATGACGCGCGAAGGCGTGCGGATCGGGCACCCGCATGCGGGCATGGCGCTCGATGCGATCCGGTACATGGAGGAGCACTACGCGGAGCGCCTCGACACGACCCGGTTGGCGGCGCGCGCGCTGCTGACCCCCAAATACTTCGGCACTTTGTTCAAGCAGGCGACGGGGACGACCGTCTCGGCGTATTTGCAGCGCCTGCGCATCGAGCGCGCCAAGCCGCTGCTCGCGGAACGCAAGCTATCGGTAGAGGAGGTCGGCGTCCGCGTGGGGATCGAAGATCTCTATTATTTCAGCAAGCTGTTCAAGAAGGTAGAGGGGATGTCTCCCACTCGGTACGCAGCCTCGGTCGCTTGGCCGCAGTCCCGTTAACTAAAATGTCGTGATTGGAAGAAGGCAGCGTGAGGGAGGTGATCCCCGCGCTGCTTTTTCGTTCTTGTTCTTTAATAATAGCGATGAATAAAAAGGGATGTATCTCCTGGAGGAGCGAAGCGTTTGCCTTTTGCCGCCATGAAATCCCCTTGTTACGGGGTTACCCATTCAGATTTCATGGCGGCATCCCGGGGTCCCCGCAAAGTATCTGATACCGCTTCGGAGCGATACATCACTTTGTGGGGGTGGATCAGCAACCGGAAGGAGATACATCCCCAAACATTTCAAATCGCTAAGTTTCTTTGAACCGGAAGGAGAAACATCCCATCAAAAAAAATCACATCGCCAACAAAGATATTAGAGCTTTCCCTAAGTCCTTGACCTCCGGGATTGCGTCAAAGCGTTTCTTGCATGTCGGAATTTCATAGTTCAGGCGATTTCTTTTGAAGATGCGGGTTTCACCCAAATTATGCTAAATTATGGGGTACATCCGGGATTGTAGCCAAGCGCCGGATGACGAGAGGGGGGAGCATCGAGAGATTCGTGTCGCGCAATTCGAAGCGAAAACGCATACACAGAGAGGATGATCGTTTTGTTTTCCCTTATGGTCGTAGAAGATGAACGTTGGATTCGGCGAGGCATCTGCGAAACGATCGACTGGACGACGGAAGGAATCCGCTTGACGGGCGAAGCGTCGGACGGAGAGGAAGCGATGCGGCTCATGGAGCGCCAATCGCCGGATATCGTCCTCACGGATATCGTCATGCCCGGAATGGACGGGATCACGTTTCTGAAGTGCATGCGGGATCGCCAAGTGGATGCGAAAGTGATCATCATGAGCGGGTACAGCGATTTCGAGTATGCGAGGAACGCCCTCAAGAACGGCGCATTCGACTACGTGCTCAAGCCGATTCACGAGAACAACCTGTTGGACGTCGTGCGGCGATGCGTACAGGAACTGAAGCGGCAGCGTCAAACCGAATCCGAGCTGCGAGATTTGGTCCGGTCGGCGCGCGAAACGCTGCTGCTCGCCCGGCAGCGTTTTTTCGAGACGATGCTGCTGATGAAGGAACGCCATGCGCCGGGCTGGGCGGAGGAGCAGATGAAAACGCTGCGGATCGACCTCGACCCGAACCGGATTCGCGCGTTTGCGGTGAAGATCGCGGACTGGGGGCGCAAGGCGGAAACCGGGCGGGATCGCGCGCTCCTGGTCTACGCCCTCTGCAACATGCTGGGGGAAATCGGGAGGAGGTACGGGCCGTCCGTGGCGTTCCCGCTGCACCGCCAGACGACGGACGGCGAAGCGGAGCTGGCGCTGCTTCATACCGAACGCGCCTCGCGCGACCGACGGGAGCCCGCGATCGCCGCCGATTTGCCGTCTTTGATCGAGCTGGCCGGCCAGATGCTCGGCGTGCGCGTCAGCGTCGGTTACGCCGGGGAAGGATCGCTCGCCCGGTTGCCCGGGATGTTCGAGGAAGCGATGCACGCGGCGGCGTTTTGGTTCTACGACGGCGGCGGCAGCGTTTGGGACGCCGGTCGTCTGGCTGCCGCCATCCGGGCGGACGCTCCCTATTGCGGCCCTGCCGATTGGGACCGCAGATTCGTAGCCGAGCTGAACATCGGCGACTTCGAGCGTATCGAGCGGCTGGTGGGAGAGCTGGCCGAGCATCTGCGCAGCCACCAGAACCGCTGCCTGCCGCTGACGATCCGCAGAGGGCTGAAGCTGTTGTTTCAGAACGTCAACCAGACGATCGAAGCGCTTCATCGGCGCGGCCGGCCGTCGGACGACGCGGAGCCGAGCGTACAGCTTGACCTTCCGAACGTCCCCATGGAAACGATCCCAGAGGCGCTGCTCGAGGCGGTTTCGCGCGCATTGCGGCGAGATCGCCCGGCACACGGGCGCAAATGGCTCGTCGCCCGCGCGCTGCAATACCTCGAGAGCCGGCAGGATCAATCGGTGTCGCTCAGCGAAGTCGCGGCGCATCTATATGTCAATCCATCTTATTTCAGCAAGCTGTTTCACGAGGATATGGGAGAGACGTTCAGCCGATACGTGCTTCGCGCGCGCATCGAGGCGGCGAAGAAGCTGCTGAAGGAAACGCCGCTCAAAATCTACGAAATTGCGGGACAAGTCGGCTATCAGGACATCCGCCATTTCACGAAAGTATTCAAGGAGATCGAGGGGCTGACTCCGATCCAATACCGGGAGTACGGCCTGTGAGAAGGGGGCGCGGAGATGAAATGGCTACCGAAATTTCAATGGACGTCCGTCGGTCATCGTTTGTTTTTGCTGTGCTTCGTAGGCATTTCCGTCAGCATCGCGATCATGGGTTACTATTTCTACGAAAAGTCGACCCGCATCATCCAAGACAAAGTGGGCTCCATTACGCAGCAAACGATTCAGCAATCTGGCGAACGGCTCGATCTCATCATGGAGGAATACGGCACGAGATCCTTTTACCTGCTCGGGAGCAAGAAGCTTCAGCAAGGCATCAAGGACGACTTCAAGGACAATTACGAGCGGGAGGAGACGAATAAGGACATCGGCGAGTTTATCGCCAACCTGCTTAATTCCAAAAACGACTTGATCAATCTCTATCTGTTCGGCGAATACGCGAATTCGTATAAATACGCCACAGGCTACACGTCGATCCCCGGGGCGACCGACGCGCTGCGGCGAACGGACTGGTACCGCGACATCGTCGCGGGCGACGGCAAGATCGTCTGGTTCGGCATGCGCCAATCCCTCGTGCCTAAGCCTTGGGCGGACGAGCGATGGCAGGGCGCGGTATTTTGCTTCGGCCGGGCGATCAAGGATATGAACGATTTGAACCGGGTGATCGGCGTCATGTTGATCGAGATCGATCCCGCCACGATCCTGTCGCAGATCGATTTGGGCGAGGTTGGCTCTTCGATGATCGTCGACGAGCGGCACCGGATCGTCGGCGAGCGGGAAGAGGGGCAACTTTTGAAATCGATTCCATTTTCGATGCCCGAGGGGACGGGCTCTTTCGAGACGAAAACGATCGACGGCAAACGTACGATGGTGGCGCATACCCGGCTTTTGAACGGTTGGTATCTCGTCGGTCTCATTCCCGCGCAAGCGCTGGTGCGCGAATCCAAGATGTTGGGCTGGTTTACGCTGTATTTGGCCGCCGGATTCATGGCCGTCGCGCTCGGCTATGCCTGGTTCGCGGCGCGGCAGCTGAACAAGCCCGTCCAACGCCTGCTTCAAGGGATGCAGGAGGCGAGGAAAGGGAATTTCGACGTACAGATTCTGGCGAACCGCAAGGATGAATTCGGCCTTTTGTCCCGCGGCTTCAATACGATGATCGCCCGGATCAAGGAGCTGATCGACGAATTGTACATTCAGCAGCTGCTGCAGAAAGAACTCCAGCTCAAAATGTTCGCCTCCCAGATCAACGCGCATTTTTTGTACAACACGCTCGATTCCATCCATTGGATTTCGAAGATTCATAAAGTGGACGAGATCAGCACGATGATTCACTCGCTGTCGAGCTATTTCCGGATCAATTTAAGCGAAGGCAGGGAGTTCGTGAAGGTGGGCGAGGTAGTCGCCATGATCGAGCACTATTTCGAAATTCAGAAAATTCGGTTCGAAGACCGAATCGTCTGGTCGTTAACCGCCGCTCCCGAGGTGCTCTCGTGCGAAGTGCTCAAATTCGCGTTTCAGCCCATCGTGGAGAACGCGATCTTCCACGGCATCGAGAAGAAGAAGGGGAGCGGGCGCGTGACCGTCGCCTGGAAACGGCAGGAGGACCGCTTGCTCTTCGAAGTGACCGACGACGGGGTCGGCATGCGGCCGGGACAGCTGAACGAGCTGCGCGAGGCGCTGTCGGAACACGAGTCGATCCGGACGGGAAGCAACTTCGCCATGAAAAACATCAGCTCGCTCTTGAAAATCACCTATGGACCCGATTACGGGTTGACGATCGACAGCGAATGGGGGGCCGGCACGCGCGTGACGATGGCGCTGCCGATCGTCCATGCGCCAAACGAACAAAAATAGCCACGGAAAATCCAAAACCGACCTCCCTCTCAAACCGCTTGTATGCGCTTACGATGAAAGAGTATCCACCATTTCAAGGGAGGCGCCTTATGAAGAAACGGAATTGGATCGTAAGCCTTTCCGCCGTCACCCTTGCATCCGTCCTCGCAGTGACGGGCTGCAGCGGCGGCGGTTCGGGCACCGGCACCAACGCGTCGGCAGGCAAACCAACGGATGCCGGAAACGCCGGCGGCGACGGCAAGCAGGAAACCGTCGATTTTTGGGTGAACTGGGGCGGCGACTTCAAGAAGGACTACCAGAAATACGTCATCGACGAATTCGAAAAGAAATATCCGAACATCAAGGTGAAGATGACGTACGTCGAAGGGACGGACAAACTGCTGACCTCGGTCGCGGGCGGCAATCCGCCCGATGTGGCGCAATTGGACCGCTTCATGGTCGGCTCCTGGGCCGCGAAAGGCTCGCTCGAGGATCTGACGTCTCTCGTCGAACGGGACGGCATCAACGAAAACGACTATTATCCCGCGGTGTGGGCGGAGGCCAACTATAAGGATCGGACGTACGCCCTGCCGTGGGGAACGGACGACCGGGCGATGTATTACAACAAGACGCTGTTCAAGGAAGCTGGTCTCGATCCCGACAAGCCGCCGACCACGATCGACGAGCTCGATCAAATGGCGGACAAGATTTTCAAAAAAGGCGGCAACGGAAAATACGACAATGTCGGTTTTATTCCCTGGATGAGCCAAGGTTCGATCTACACCTTTGCCTGGAACTGGGGCGGTAAGTTCGAAGACAACGGACAGCTGACCATCAACGATCCGCAAAACGTCAAGGCGCTGGAATGGATGGCCGGCTATGCGAAAAAATACGACATCGCCACCCTGTCGAGCTTCTCGAACGCAATGGGCCAAACCGGGCTCAATCCGTTCTGGACGGGCAAAGTCGGCTTCATCGTCGACGGCAACTGGATTCTCAACGACTTGGCGAAAACGAAGCCTCAGTTCGAGTGGGGCGTCATCCCGGTACCGGCGCCCGAAGGCCGCGAGCCGACGACCTGGTCCGGCGGTTTCTCCTACGTCATGCCGAAAGGCGCCAAACACAAGGAAGCGGCATGGACGCTGCTGAAGTTCATTGCCGGCTACGACGGCACGCTGCTGTGGGCGAAGCGGCCGACCGCCGGCAACGACATCACGGCGATGCCCGCCGTCAACGCCGAGCTGAAGATGGACGAAAACCCGAACCTCAAGGTGTTCCTCGACCTGATGCCGACCGCGCATTTCCGTCCGGTCACGCCCGTCGGCCAGAAGATGTGGGACGAACTGTTCCGGGTACAGGATCTCGCCATTAACGGCAAAGGCGAGCCGAAGGCGCTGCTCGACGAAGTGAAGAAGAACATCGACAACGAATTGGCGAAAATATCGAAATAATCGGATAGGCGCCTCCGTCAAACGAGCTTGCCGCATGTGCATTCGGCATTCGGCGGCAGGCGCCGATCCCTTCCGGGAGGAACGATTCATATGGCTGCGAACGAACAGGCGGGGACGGCGCTGCGAACCGATCCGAACGCGAAGCCGAGGTCCTCGACGTACAAGAAAAAGTTGACGTTGTACGGCATTTTGTTCGCTCTGCCGTGGATTTTGGGCATTTTGCTGTTCAGCGCGTATCCGCTCCTCATGTCGATTTACTACAGCTTCACGACCTACAGCATCCTGGATCATGGCGAGTGGGTCGGCTTCGGCAATTACAAGGAGCTGATGGGGGACAGGACGTTCCGGATCAGTATTTACAATACGCTGTATTACACCTTTATCTCCGTCCCGCTGAACATCGCGGTCGGCGTCGGTCTGGCGCTCCTGCTTAATACGAAGATTCGCGGACAAGGCGTTTACCGGACGCTGTTCTTCATCCCTAGCCTCGTGCCCGCCGTCGCCACGACGATCATCTGGCTGTGGCTGCTGAATCCGCAGTTCGGTCTCGTCAACTATTGGCTGGAGCAGATCGGCATCTCCGGTCCGCCCTGGCTCGGCGACGAACGTTGGTCCAAGCCTTCGCTCATTCTGATGAGCCTGTGGGGGGTGGGTCAGGCCATCATCATTTACTTGGCCGGGCTGCAGGACATTCCCCAGGATTACTACGACGCCGCGGACGTCGACGGCGCGAATACGCTCCGCAAGCTGAGGCATATCACGCTGCCGCTCATGACGCCGGTCATCTTTTTCAACCTGATCATGGGCGTCATCGGCACGATGCAAAATTTCGTTCTGCCGTATACGCTGACGAACGGCACGGGATCCCCAGCCGACTCGCTCATGTTTTACGTCATGTACCTGTATCAGAATGCCTTCTTGTACCTCAAGATGGGTTACGCTTCCGCGATGGCGTGGATCCTGTTCCTCATCGTGCTCGTTCTGACGATCGTGATCTTCGTAACGCAAAAACGCTGGGTGCATTACCAGGGGAAGGAGTGATCCGATGAGACGCCGCAAACCGCTCGTAGCCAAACACGTTGCCGCCCATTTCTTCCTGCTGGTGTTCGGTCTTTTCTTTCTGTCGCCGTTCCTGTGGATGCTGTCGACCTCGCTGAAGCCGAACGAAGAACTGTTCCTCTGGCCGCCGAAATGGATTCCGAGCAACCTGATGTGGAGCCATTACCCGGACGCCTTCAGCTATTTTCCGTTTCTCTCGTATTTGGGCAATACGCTGACCATCACGGCGCTCGCCACGCTCGGGGTCCTGTTCTCCTGCCCGCTCGTTGCCTACAGCCTGGCCCGCATTCCGTGGAAGGGGTCGAAGCCGCTGTTCGGGCTTACGCTGATCGTCATGATGCTGCCCTATCAAGTGACGATGATCCCGATCTTTATCGTGTTCAAAAATTTGGGCTGGGTCGGGACGAACGTACCGCTTTGGCTGCCGGCTTTTTTCGGGGCGCCGTTCTACATCTTTTTGCTCCGCCAATTTTTCATGGGCTTGCCCAAGGAGCTGGAGGACGCGGGCCGGATCGACGGCGCCTCGGAGCTGCGGATCTACGCGCAGATCATGCTGCCGCTCTGCAAGCCCGGCCTGCTGACGGTGGGGTTGTTCCAAGTCATGGGCAGCTGGACGGATTATCAGGGACCGCTCATTTACTTGTCGGACGAAGCGCAGTACACGCTCATGCTGGGGCTGTCGTCGTTCAAGACGCAGCACGGCGCGGAATGGCAGCTCATGATGGCGACCAGCGTCATGATTACGCTCCCGATCATCGTCTTGTATTTCGTCGTTCAGAAGGCGTTTATCCGGGGGATCACCTTCTCGGGCCTCAAATAAGGCGAGGCGCCGTATATTCGTTCCCAAGCGATCGGCGACCACATGATCTCGTTCGTGGAGAAAAGCGACAAGGTAGGAGGCTATGTGAAAGTGGGCGCGGCCTACCAGCGGCATGGCGGCGGTGGCGCCTGGTTCCGGGCTTTGACGATCCAGGTCAAGGAGTTGGACCAGTCGCTCGCCGATCCGATCGTCGCTTACTATGTGCATCTGTATAACGATGGCGAATAAGTCTGGCCCATAGGCGACTCGAAAGAAGTGCCGACAGTCATAGGCCGGGGAAGCTTTTCGGACAGACGATTGGTTGACCCGTTCAATCAGAACAGAGGGTGTCCCAAAAATAAGTTCATCTTGAGGAAAGCTTCGTCGTGGAATCCCCTTATTACGGGTTACCATTTCAGATTTCATGGAAGCATTCCGGGTCCCCGCAAAGGATCAGATACGGCTGCGGAGCGATACATCACTTTGTGGGGTGGAGCAGCAATACGGAAGAGTCGCAAACGAAGAAGCAGGGCTATCCCGAAGTCATCTTTGATGACTTTTGAGATAGTCCTCTTTTTTTGGGCACGCTGCGTCGGCAAATCAGCCCGACATCCCCATTTCTTGTGTCGGTTAACCGACACCTTCGTCACCCGTCGGTCGGTGCATGTGGATGTAATCTTCCCCCACAGTTTCGATTCCGTCATGGGCATATGTGGCGGAAACGAAACCATTTGCGTCGATGTGTTGTTTAACCGCCATATTCCGGATAATTATTTGTTGCGGTTGCGCCGCGCCTTGCTATTATAGTGAGTAATCCTATAAAACAAATCGGAATAAAGCAAGGGGGAGCGAAGATGGGAAGTCCGGAAGATCGATGGGGCAGCGGACCGTCCGCCGACTACGAGCGGCTCGCCGAACGGTTCCGGCCGACGTTCCGCCGGATCGGCGAAGGCGCGGTCGAGCGGGAACTCGACCGCAGGCTGCTGCACGAAGAGATCGGCTGGCTCAAGGCGGCCGGTTTTGGCGCCGTGCGGCTCCCCCGAGAAGAGGGAGGCGCCGGCGCGACGCTGCCGGAGCTGCTCGGCCTGCTGATCGAGCTCGCGGAAGCCGATTCGAACGTGCCGCAGGCGCTGCGCATCCACTTCAGCTTCGTCGAGCGGATCCTCGGCTTGCCGGACGGCGAGCTGAAGCGGCGATGGCTGCGGCGCATCCGGGACGGCGCGATCGTCGGCAACGCGCTCACCGAGATCGGCGAGGCGCCGGTCGGCCAATATGCCACCCGGCTCGCGGCCAAGGACGGCCGGCCGAGGCTGAACGGCACCAAGTACTATTCGACCGGGACGATCTACGCGGATTGGGTCGTCGTGAGCGCGACGGCCGAAGACGAGGAGGTCGTGACGGCGATCGTGCCGACGGCGGAATAAGGCGTCGGCGTCGTGGACGACTGGGCGGGCTTCGGCCAGACGTTGACCGGCAGCGGAACGACGACCTTCGCCGATACGCCGGTGGAAGAGGACGAGGTGCTGCCCCGCGATACCTACGTGAAGTACGCCGCGGCTTTCGTCCAGATGATCCACCTCGCGACGCTGACGGGCATCGCGAGAGCGGCGGCGGCGGACGTCACCCGGGCCGTCGCCGACCGCAAACGGAATTACTCGCATGCGGCCGCGGCCCGCGCAGGCGACGATCCGCAGGTGCTGCAGGTTGTCGGACGCGTGCGCAGCCAGGCCTATGCCGCCGGGGCGGTCGTGCGCCAAGCGGCCGAGTCGGTCCAGCGCGCCTGCGACGCCCAATCGGCGGAAGACTCCGAGCTCGCGGACCGGGCGGCCGTCGCGGCCGAGATCGAAGTCGCGCAAGCGCAGACGGTGGTGGCGCGGCTGACGCTGGACGCCGTCGCCGCGATCTTCGATGCGCTGGGGGCGTCCGCCACCGCGAAGTCGAAAGGGCTGGACCGGTACTGGCGCAATGCCAGGACGATCGCCTCCCACAATCCGCTCATCTACAAAGAACGGGTCGTCGGCGACTTCGCGGTGAACGGAACGCGGCCGCCGTTCGGCTGGCAGACGGGACAAACGAATACCTGACACGTTGACCAGACCACTGGAGACAAGCGCGCGAAGCGGATCCCTTCGCCCTTGTCTTCTTTTTATTCCGCCTGAATCATCCAACCCCATCGAAGGAGTGTTCTTCCCATGAAAATGTCCGCTAGATTCGCCGTCTTCGTTCTCGCCGCTCTCGTCTTCGTCCTCGTTCTGGCCGCGTGCGGCGGCAAAAAGGACAACGCCGCATCGCCGTCCTCCGGGGTCTCCGCCCAAAGCGCGTCGGGTGCCGACGATAAGGTGATCCATCACATCATGAGCGATGGCGGGTTCAATGCCGAGATCGTCGAGATTTTGCGCAAGGAGTTGGCCAAGGACGGCTACAAGCTCGACCACGTCGTCGTGAACGACATCATCCAGCCGAACAAAATCGTCAACGACGGGGAAGCGGACAGCAATTCTTTTCAACATGAAGCGTATTTCAATCAGTTCGTCCAAGACCAAGGGTTGAAAAACATTTCCAGAGCTTTCTACACGACGTTTTCGCCTGCGGGGCTGTATTCCAAAAAATACAAGTCGTTCGACGAGGTGCCGGACGGCGCCCTGATCGGCATCCCGGTCGACCCCGCGAACAACGGCCGCGCCCTGTTCATGCTGCGGGATCTCGGGTTGCTCAAGCTGAAGGACGGCGTCGAAGTCATCCATGCGACGCTGAAGGACATTACGGACAACCCGCACAAATACAAGTTCAAGGAGGTCGACCAACTGATGCTCCAGCGCACGCTCGACGACGTCGACGTCGGCTTCCTGTTCGCCGGGACGGCCGTCCAGATCGGCTACAAACCGAAGCAGGACGCGCTGGCGCTCGAAACCGGAGACGGATTGCCGTACAAAGGCATCGTCGCCGCCCGCAACGATCTGATCGGTTCGCCCAAGCTGAAGGCGCTGCAGAAAGCCTACGAAAGCCAGGCGATCAAGGATTTCTACAAGGAGAAGTACGGAGACGCGATCGAGATGCTGGACGCACTGAATCACGAGAAGGGGGAATGAACCGATGATCGACTTGCGCAACATCACCAAGACGTTCGCGACGGAGAGCGGACCGCTGCAGGCGGTCTCCGACGTCTCTCTGCAAATCGGCGAAGGCGATATTTACGGGCTGATCGGCTTCAGCGGAGCGGGCAAATCGACGCTGCTGCGGACGATCAACCTGCTCGAGCGGCCGGACGCCGGGACGGTGGCGGTGGACGGAGAAGAGCTGACGAGGCTGAACCTGCGCGAGCTGCGTCGCAGGCGGCTCTCGATCGGCATGATCTTCCAGCATTTCAATCTGCTGAATAACCTGAACGTCTACGACAACGTCAGCTTTCCGCTCGAAATCGCCAAGGTGCCCAAGGCGGAGCGGCGTCCGCGCATCGAGCGCTGCCTGGAGATGGTCGGGCTATCCGACAAAGCCAAGGCGTATCCGGCCAAGCTGAGCGGCGGGCAAAAGCAGCGCGTCGCCATCGCCCGCGCGCTCGCGAACGAGCCGAAGATATTGCTGTGCGACGAGCCGACCTCCTCGGTCGACCCGCAGACGACCGGCAGCATCCTGGCCGCGCTCAAGGACATCAACCGGGAGCTCGGCATCACGATCGTCATCGTCACGCACGAGATGAACGTCGTCCAAGCGATTTGCAACAAAGTCGCGGTGATGGAGCACGGGCGGGTCGTGGAGCGCTTCGATCTGCACGAGAAAAACATCGTCCCGCAATCGCCGATCGCCCAGTTTCTGTTCAAAAACGAGATCGCGCTGGAGACGGGGCGGGAAACGGAGGCACGGTATGCTTGACAATGTGATCTACGCTTGGCCCGAACTGCTGAAGTCGCTCGGCGAGACGTTCTACATGCTCGTTCTGACGATCCCGATCGCCGTCGCCATCGGCACGCCGCTCGGCACGCTGCTGTTTCTGACCCGTCCGGATTCGTTTCTCAAGTGGCCGAAGTTCTATGTGCTGCTTAACGGCGTCGTCAATCTCGTCCGGTCGTTTCCGTTTTTGATCCTCATGATCGCGATCATTCCGTTTACCCGGCTCGTCGTCGGTACGGCGCTCGGGACGACGGCGGCGACCGTTCCGATGATCATCAACGCGGTGCCGTACTTCGCGCGCTTCATCGAACAGGTGCTGCTCGACGTCAACCGAGGCGTTGTCGAAGCGGCCGAGTCGATGGGAGCGAACAAGCTGCAGATCGTGTGGAAGGTGCTGTACACCGAAGCCCGCTCGGGCATCGCCAACGCCGTCACGATCGTCACGGTCAGCTTCTTGTCTTACTCGACGGTCGCGGGACTCGTCGGCGGAGGCGGCATCGGCGACTTCGCCATCCGGTACGGCTACTATCGCTATCAAACCGACGTTATGTTCGTGACCATCGTCATCATGGTGCTGTTCGTGCAGCTGTTCCAGTTCACGGGGAATTTCGTCGTTCGCAAGCTGGATAAACGGCTATAAAGGAGGGAGACCCTTGCCGAAAAAAATACACCTTAACGCCTTCGAGATGAATGGCGTCGGCCATATCGCGCACGGCTTGTGGCGGCATCCGGGCAACCAGCGGCACCGCTACACGGATATCCGCTACTGGACGGAGCTGGCGCAGCTGCTCGAAGCCGGCAAGTTCGACGCGCTGTTCCTGGCGGACGTCGTCGGCGTATACGACGTTTACAAACAAAGCGAAGAGACGGCCGTCCGCGAGGCGGTGCAAATTCCCTGCAACGATCCGCTCCTCGTCGTGCCTCCGATGGCCCAGGCGACCCGGCATCTCGGGTTCGCGGTGACGTTCTCCACGACGTACGAAAAGCCGTTCGCCCATGCGAGGCGGATGTCGACGCTGGATCATTTGACCAAAGGCCGGATCGCCTGGAACGTCGTCACCTCGTATTTGCCGAGCGCGGCGCGCAATTTCGGATTGGACCGGATGATCCGGCACGACGAGCGGTACGAGATCGCGCAGGAGTACCTGGACGTGAGCTACAAGCTGTGGGAAGGGAGCTGGGAGGACGGCGCGGTCGTGCGGGACGCGGCGCGCGGCGTCTACGTGGATCCGGACAAGGTGCATCTGATCCGCCACGAAGGCCGTTACTTCAAGGTGCCGGGTCCCCATCTCAGCGAGCCATCCGCGCAGCGGACGCCGGTCATCTACCAGGCGGGCACGTCCGAGCGCGGCAGAGCGTTCGCGGCGAAGCATGCGGAGGCGGTCTTTCTCGGCGGCGGCACCGTCGAGTCGCTCCGACAGTATGCCCGCGACATCCGGCGGCAAGCGGCGGCCTACGGCCGCGATCCGAATCATCTCAAGCTGATGGCCGGGCTGACCGCCATCGTCGGCCGCACGCGGGAAGAGGCGGAGCGCAAGCTCGACCGTTACCGTCAGCTGTACAGCCTCGAAGGCGTGCTCGCCCACTACGGCGGTTCGAGCGGATACGATCTGTCCGCCTACGATCCCGAAGAGGTGTTCGCGTACCGGCAGACGGACCATGGACAGACGGCCGCCGCGCAGTTTACGAAGCAAAGCCCGGCGCCGAAAAAAGTCCGGGAGGTCGTCGAGACGCTAGGCACGCTGGGGGCGCGGGGACTGTTCGCGGTCGGGACGCCCGAGGAGGTGGCCGACAAGCTGCAATATTGGATCGAAGAGACGGGAATCGACGGCTTTAACGTGACGCAGCTCGTGTCTCCCGATACGCTGCGGGACTTCGTCGAGCTGGTCGTTCCGGAGCTGCAGCGCAGAGGCTTGTTCCGCGAAGCCTACGAAGAGGACACGCTGCGCGAGCGGCTGTTCGGACGCGGCGTGCGCCGGCTCCCGAGCGATCATCCGGGAGCGGCGTACCGGCGTCAACCGACACTTACTTAAAGGAGGAGAGAGCTCTTGGCGATCCGAAAAGAAGCGCTCCCGAAGGCGTCATGGGGGACGGACGCGCCGGATGCGATCGGGTTGGCGCGCGAGCTCGGAGAGCTGCCGCTCGATCTGCGGCGGAAGGGTATCGGTGCGATCCCGGAAGCCGAAGGCGGCGGGCTCCGGCTGGCGGACGGGACAGCGGACGATGCCGCGATCCGGTTCGAGCGGCCCGACCGGGCGCTGGAGCGTCTGGATGCGGGCCAAGACATCCGCATCGTCGGGCTTGCGCTGCAGCATCGCAGGGAGACGATTCTCGTGCCCGAGGAGTCGCGGATCCACGCGCTTGCTGACCTGCGGTCGGCGAGGCTCGGCTATATCGAAACCGGACATCCGTCGGACGAGATCGGTCGGCGGGAGGCGCACGGCCGGCTGGGGCAAGCGCTAGCGGATGCCGGCGTCGCGAAGGAGGCGATCGAATGGGCGGCGCTGCGCGCGGTTGCGGGGCAAGCCGGGACGATCGCGGCGGGCCGGCTGCTGCTTCGCGCGCTGCTCCGGGGCGAGGCGGACGCCGTCCATGCCGGAGGCGCGTTCCCGGCGCAGACGCTGAGGCTGCTCGGCCTGCGCGAGCTGGAGGCGTACGAGGCGTTCGCGCCCGTGTCGTCCGTGCTGACGGTATCGGGCGAATGGCTGCGGCGGCGCCCTGATGACGTCGCTCGCATCGTCGCGCATGCCGCCGCGGCCGCGAGCTGGGCGTCCGACAACCGGGAGGAGGCGAACCGGCTGGCCGCCCGACAGCTCGGCCTGCCCGAAGACGCAGTCGAAGCGATTTATTCCGCTCGGCTGCATCGGGAATACGGCTTCGCGATCACGGACGAGAAGTGGGGACTGCTCGCGCGGCAGAAGGAGGTACTGGAGGCCGCCGGGGCGCTGAAGCGGGACTTCAACTTGGCGCAAGCCGCGGACCTTACGGTCGTGCCGGCGGCGCTCGCGCTGATCGCGGACGGCGGCATCGAGCCGCCCCAAGGCGAAGCGGTCACGGCGTACGCGGCGTCCGATCTGCCGCGCGCCTTCTTCACGGACCGCCCTCCCGCCCGCGTGCTGGCGGGAGACGAGGAGGCGCTCGAGGCGGCGCGCGCCTTCGCCGCGGAGATCGCGCCGGGCGCCTCCGAGCGGGACCGCAAGCGCCGGCTGCCGCTGCGGGAGATGCAGCGCCTTGCCGAGCTCGGCCTGCTCGGCCTCGTCGTGCCGAAGGCGTACGGCGGTCCGGACGTCCGTACGCGCACGCTCGTCGAGATATTCAAGACCATCTCCCGCGCGGACGGCGCGATCGGCCAGATCCCGCAGAACCATCATTTCTTCGTCAAGACGATCGAGCTGGTCGCCTCCGAGGAGCAGAAGCGATTCTTCTTCCATGAAGTGCTGAAAGGCGCGCAGTTCGGCAACGCGCTAGCCGAGCGTGGCGGAGGGCCCGGCCCCCGCAAGGTGGGGACGACGCTGCGCCGCGCGGGCGAAGACGCGTTCGCGCTGAACGGCAGCAAGTACTACGCGACGGGAGCGCTATATGCCCATTGGATTCCCGTCACCGCCCTGGACGAAGAGGGACGGCGGATGACCGCCTTCGTCCCCCGTCACGCACCGGGCGTCACCGTGCTCGACGACTGGTCGGGCATCGGCCAGCGAACGACGGCGAGCGGCGGCGTCGTGCTGCGGGACGTTCGCGTGCCGGAGCGCCACGTGCTGCCGCACTGGCGGATATTCGAAGGTCCCCAGTACTTTACGGCGTTCGGCCAAATCATGCACGCGGCGGTCGATCTGGGCATCGCGCAGGCCGCCTTGGCGGATGCGGCGCATTACGTGCGGGAGTTCGCGCGCCCTCCGTACGGCAGCGGATGGGAGCGGGCGTCGGAAGAGCCGGATCTGATCCGTCGGTTCGGGGAGCTCGGCATTCGGCTGCAAGCGGCGGAAGCGCTGCTGGACCGCGCCGCCGACGCGATCGACGACGCCCGCGCGGATCTGGACGAGGAGACGGCCGGGCGGGCCGCCTTGACGGTGGACTCGGCCAAGTGGCTCGCGACGGAGACGTCGCTCGAAATCGCGAACGCCCTGTTCGAGGTCGCCGGTACGTCGTCGATGGATCGCAAGCACAACTACGATCGGCATTGGCGGAACATTCGCATCCACACGCTGCACGATCCCGCCCGGTTGAAGCTGCATCACGTCGGCAAATGGTTTTTGAACGGCGTTTACCACACGTATCAAATCTAACGCTCTGATGCGCGGTCGCGCGCGGGGAAGGAGGCGGAAGATGGGCACACGAATCATCCTGAACGCGTTCGACATGAACAGCGCGATGCACAATTCCCACGGGCTGTGGAAGCATCCCGGCAACGAGCGCCACCGCTACACCGATCTGGATTACTGGGCGGAAATGGCGCGACTGTTGGAACGCGGCAAATTCGACGCGCTGTTCCTTGCCGATGTCGTCGGCATTTACGACGTATACAGACAGAGCCGCGCGCCCGCGCTGCGGGACGCCGTGCAGGTGCCGTTGAACGATCCGGCGCTCATCGTGCCGGCGATGGCGGCGGTGACCGAGCACCTGTCGTTCGCGGTGACGGTCACGACGACCTATGAGCATCCGTACGCCCATGCCAGGCGGTTCTCGACGCTGGATCATCTCACCGGGGGACGAATCGCGTGGAACGTGGTCACTTCCTACCTGCCGAACGCGGCGCTGAACCACGGCCTGGACGAAATGATCAAGCACGACGACCGCTATGCGCTGGCGGACGAATTTCTCGACGTCGTCTACAAGCTGTGGGAAGGCAGCTGGGAGGAAGGGGCGGTCGTTCGCGACGCCGATCGCGGCGTCTACGCCGAACCGTCGAAGGTGCACCGGATCGACCACGAGGGAACGTACTTTCGGGTGCCGGGTCCGCATCTCAGCGAGCCGTCCCGGCAGCGCACGCCGGTCATCTACCAAGCCGGCAGCTCGGAGAGCGGGCGTGCATTCGCCGCGAAGCACGCGGAGTGCGTATTCGTCGGCGGCAGCTCCAAGGCGTCGCTCAAGGCGAACATACGGGACATCCGGGAGCGGGCGGAACGGCTCGGACGGGATCCTTTAGGCATTAAAATGTTAACGGGATTAAATGTTATCGTCGGCGAAACGGAAAAGGAGGCGCAGGATAAGCTGCGGGAATACGCCGGCCTATGGAGCCGCGAGGCCGCGCTCGCGCAGTTTGGCGGCTCCAGCGGCTACGACTTGTCCGCCTACGATCCGGATTCGGTGCTGGAGTACCGGGCGACGGATCACGGCCAATCCCGGGCCGCGCAATATACCAAGCATGCGCCGGGCAAGCTCTCGGTTCGCGAGGTGATGGATCGCATCGGTTCGCTGGACGGACGGCAAGGGGGCTTGCAAGTCGGAACGCCGGAGTCTATCGTAGACGGTATGCAGGAACTGATCGAGGATACGGGACTCGACGGATTCAATCTCGCGCATCTCGTTACGCCCGGCAGCCTGCGAGAATTCGTCGAACTCGTCGTTCCCGCGCTGCAGCGCCGCGGTCTCCACAAGCCGGATTACGAGCAGGGAACGCTGCGGGAAAAGCTGTTCGGGAGCGGCCGGCGCCTGCTGCCGGACGATCATCCGGCGGCGCGGCACCGCAAGGAATCGCGCGCCTGAGCCGCCCGCGCTATGATGGCGTCGGCCACGTGCGCGGCTCGATGATGGCGGAGCGGCCTCGGCGAGCAGCCCGATGACGAACTGAAGGAGGGAAACATCAACGATGAAGATGAAGACGGTCGGAAATACGGGCATTCAGGTATCGGAGCTAATCTTCGGGACGATGTCCTTCGGCGGCAACGCCGATCGGGAGACGTCCAAGCAGCTGTTCAACCGCTGTCTGGAGAAGGGAATCAACTTTTTCGACACCGCGAACGTTTACAGCGCCGGCGTGTCGGAGGAGATATTGGGCGAGCTGATCGCGGGCAAACGGGACGAGCTGGTTCTGACCTCCAAGGCCGGCTTCCCGTTCGGCGCCGACGCGAACGCACGCGGCGCCTCGCGCCGTCATCTGCAGCTGTCGGTTGAGCAAAGCCTGAAGCGCCTACGCACGGATCGCATCGAGTTCTACTTCGTCCACCGCTTCGACTCGCTCACGGCGATCGAAGAGACGGTGCGCGCGTTGGACGATCTGCGGCGTCAAGGCAAAATTTTGTATCCCGCCGTCAGCAACTGGGCGGCCTGGCAGATCGCCAAGGCGCTGGGCATCTCGGCGAGGGAGAGTCTTGCCTCCTTCGCTCTGATTCAGCCGATGTACAACCTCGTCAAGCGGCAGGCCGAGGTGGAGATTTTGCCGCTCGCCGCGTCCGAAAAGCTCGGCGTCATCAGTTACAGCCCGCTGGGTGGCGGTCTGCTGACCGGCAAGTACGGCATCGGCAAGCGGCCAGAGGCGGGGCGGCTCGTCGAACAGGCCAACTATACGAAGCGCTACGAGAACGAGCAGTATTACGCCATCGCGGACCGGTTCGCCGCGTTCGCGCGCGAGCGGGACGTACATCCCGTGACTCTCGCGGTCGCGTGGGCGAAAAGCCACCCGGCAATCACGGCTCCGATTATCGGCGCCCGCAGCCTCGAGCAGCTCGAGCCGTCGCTCGCTGCGGCGGAACTCGATCTGACCGCGGAAGAGCGCCGCGAAATCACGGCCCTCTCGATCGACCCGCCGCTCGCGACCGACCGCAGCGAAGAAGCCGGGAACGAAACGTAAATGTTGCAAAACGAAGCGTAAAAGCTGGGATTGAAGCGTAACCCCGGTCCTGATCGTATGCGATCCGAATCAGGGTCGACGAACGCTGCCGGCCCGCCTTTTCGACGGGCCGGTTTGTTATGTAGGATTGTCCTCGAGCGCGAGGGTTCGTGTATCGAGTAATCGTACAGTGTCGTGGCCAGCCCGCCCTTTTTGGCGGGGCGGTTTGTTTGTCAAGAATCGCCCCCGGGCGAGAGTTCGTGTATTCGAAAAATCGAATAGATTCGCTGCCAAAAGGGGGGAATGGCGATTTGTATTCGAAATATCGAACAGAATCCTGCTTTTGAGCCGGAAAAAGGGCTTAGGTATGCGAAAAATCGAATACAATCGCCTTCGCGCTGCGCGTCGAAACGAAACGCGACGGCGGGGCGGGGGAGTTCGGTGCGACAAGGAGTGCAGACCACTACGGCGGCATGCGGTCGGTAGTCATTCGGTGCGGTTAGGTACTCAGCCCACCACGGCAGCATGCGGTAGGCGTTCGTTCGGCGTAAATAGGAACGCGGATCACCGTGTGCGTGCGTGTGTGGCGCGTGGATCTCCCGCGTCATTCCGTCCTTTTCGCCACCTTCTTGGCCGGATAGAGAGCCGGGCAGCGCTGCGCGATTCGGGGCGCGAACCTGTAAACCCGAAGCAGGGAGAACGGTAGATCGCACATCGTGCCGCAAGCGAGAATCGAGGGGCGATGAGCGGTAAAATATTCTGCACATGGCGATTCTGAGGCGGATGAGGGGGAATGAGTGGAAGGATTTACCGCACATCGTGCCGCAAGCGAGAATCGAGGGGCGATGAGCGGTATAATTTTCTGCACATGGCGATGCTGAGGCGGATGAGGGGGAATGAGTGGAAGGATTTACCGTACATCGTGCCGCAAGCGAGGATCGAGTGGCAATGGGCGGTATAATTTTCTGCACATGGCGATTCTGAGGCGGATGAGGGGGAATGAGTGGAAGGATTTACCGTACATGTCGCTTCAGGTGCGTCCAATAGATCCTGCATCCCCAAAAGGACCTCCTCTCCGTATCGAGCGGAAGAGGAGGTCCTTATCGTTTTCTTGCAATTGCATGACGGCTGCGTCCTGCCGAGTCCATCCCTTTTTATCCGCGGCTGTGAACCTTTTCCCCTTGCACCCAGACTTCGCGGATGTGCTCCGGACGGACCAGGTACATGATCTTCTGGAACATATCGTGCAGCGGCTCATCCGTTTGATAGAGAGGAAGCTTTGCGCCCGGCACGGCGACGTCGACGATGAGCGCGTCCCAGGCGTATCGCTCCGCCAAACGCCCGATCGGCAAGCTCAAGCACTCGCCGCCGCCCGCCGTCGCGAGATAGAAGGCTTCGTCGATCGTGATGCGCGAGTTCGGCACGCCCCGCTCGTCGGCGGGGAGGGAGGGATCCACGCCGTCCTCCAGCATGCGGGAGGAGATGACGGCTTGCCGGGCATTGTCGAACAGGCTGGGGGAGAAGCCGCCGGACAAATCGGAGCCGAGGCCGATATCGACGCCTTTGTCCCGCCAGCGGGCGATCGGGATGACGCTGTTGGCGAAATAGGCGTTGGAGACGGGGCAGTGGCTGACCGCCGTCCCCGTTCGGGCGAAGAGCTCGGCATCGTTCTCGTCCAGGAAGTTGCAGTGCGCCATGACCGACTTGTTCCCGAGGAGGCCGAAGTCATGCAGGGCGAAGGCATCGTGTTTGCCGAAGCGATCCCGGACGTAGCCGTGCGCCCAGTCGCTCTCGCTGCAGTGGGACTGGACGTGCGTGTCGTACTTGGCAGCTAACTCTCCAAGCCCCTGTAACGCTTGGTCGGTGCAGCTCGGGATGAAGCGAGGGGTGACGACGGGGTAAACGCCTTGTTTGGTCGTTTCCGAAAGCGCCCGCACCTCCTGAATGAAACGCTCGGTGTCCGCCAGCGCCGTCGCCGTGTCGACGTCGCGGTAGTAGTCGGGATTCTGCGCCGGATCGTCCATGACGACCTTGCCGATGAGGCCGCGCTGCCCCTTGGCCGCGCAGATTTCCGCCAGACGCAGGCTGGCTTCGCGGTGCACCGTCGCGAAATAGAGCGCGGTCGTCGTTCCGTTGGCGAGCAGGGTGCCGACCACGTCTTCATAGACTTGGGTCGCGAACGTCAAGTCGGCGAACCGCGATTCGAGCGGGAACGTGTAGGTGTTCAGCCAATCGTACAGCGGAATGTCCAGCGCCGTACCGGACTGCGCCCACTGCGGCGCATGAACGTGCAAATCGACGAGTCCCGGCAGCAAATATTGCCCCGCGGACAAGGCGTGGTAGAGTTCCGTTCCTTGGTAAGCTTGCAAAATCGCCTCGTATTCCGAGTCGTTTGGTCCGACGACCCGTTCGATCATACCGTCGGCGCCGACGCAAAAGAGGTGGTCCTCCAGCATGTCCACCTCATGGGGAGAACGGCTCGTAAAAGCCGTTCCCCGAAACACGCGCGCATACTTTTCCATCCGTACCGAGCACCTTCCTGTCCCTGCATGATTATCCGTAATTATAGGGAATCCGGGCGGAGAAGACAACGATAATGCGTTTAGTCAAAGGTTCGTCTACTGCCAAATACCCGACTCGCGTTTATTTCGCGCTTCAACCTTCAGCTGTTGCATGTAATCTTGATACCGCTTATCTTGTTCGAATTCGGCAAAGTCGGATTGGAGACGACTCCGTATTTGATGGCAGGCGTTCTCGGCTGAATTGTTCGCAACCCATCCTTTCAGACCTTCCATATATTTGATGGACTTTATTTCATAGGAAGGGTTACGGTCAAAACGGATCGCAAGGTTTACGCTTTTTTTCATGCTTCTCCACATGCCGTCAAAGTCGTTTTCGTCTTTTTGATATTTCGCAACATCCAAGCAGCTTATCGCGCATAACAGATCAAAATAATGAGGAGTTTCATGCGTAAAGTGATCAAGAAATTCGGCGTGCAGCACTTGAAGATCCGCGGCATAAGACCGACGATGATCTTCCGCAAAGCATTCGCCCAATAGTCGGATGACCATAGGGAGATGAAACGCCATTCGATAGAGTTCATATTGGAGGATCGGCATCGCCACATGCCTTCTTCCGGCTCGAATCTGATTCAAGGCAATTTCTAGGTCTAGCGTATGGTTCGTGTTGATTTCATGGAGAATGGAAATCGCTTTGTCATGTTCTTCCATCGCCTGATAGGCGAATGCCATATGTTGTTTGATAGATACGATGTCGATAGGAGCGTCCGGCGGTCGGACGCGTAAAGCTCTTTGAAAGCAGAAAATGGCCTCCTCGATGGCTTTCTTTGCGTCAACCTGTTCGTCCGCCGTTCCTTTGGACAATTTCAAATGACCCAATGAAAGAAGCAAATCAAAGTCATTCGGATATCGCTTGATTGCCTCTTCCGCCAAGGGTAATCCGGCTGCATAGTCGGAATTTTGCACAGATCTGCGAATAGCGCTCCTAATTTCCGCTAATCGATCTGAAGGTACGCTGTAATCCAATAGCCTGTCGATCGACACCTCCAAATTCGAAGCGATCGACGGCAAAAGGGCGATATCCGGATAAGTGCTCCCGCTTTCCCACTTGGATACCGCAGCCGCAGAAACGCCAACCGCACTGGCTAGCTGCTCTTGCGTCCATTGCTTTGCTTTTCTCAACTGGGCGATGTTCGAGCCGATATTCAACTTCACGTCCCCACGCTCCTAACATTCTCGATCCGCTGATGGATATAGCATAGCAATGAAATGGCAAGAGGGGTATGGAGCGTTGCGATTGTTTGAATGAACCCAAAATTAACGCAACAGAATTGGCCCTCGAAATAAGCGCCCCATTGGCTCTCCTATTCAACCGGATCCCTCCTTATAATGAGGCCAAGCTCAAGGAAACAGGAGGAACGCAAATGAAGAAAATGGCTCTGGGGCCGCTGGAGGTCAGTCCGCTCGGGCTGGGATGCTGGGCGATCGGAGGGCCGTTCACGCTGGGCGGCATTCCGGACGGATGGGGAGAGGTCGACGACCGGGAATCGGAAGACGCGATCCGGGCCGCGATCGAACGGGGGATCGACTTCTTCGACACGGCGGACGTCTACGGCACCGGCCGCAGCGAGGAAGTGCTCGGCCGCGCCATCCAAGGCCGACGCCACGAGGTCGTCATCGCCACCAAATTCGGTTTTACGTACGACTCCGGGACGAAGGAGGTGTTCGTTCGCCACGACGTAACCCCCGCCTATATCCGGCAAGCGTGCGAGCGCTCGCTCCGGCGACTCGGAACGGACTACATCGACCTGTATCAAATTCACGTCGGTTCCCTGTCCCGCGAAGAGCTGCACGGCGCGATCGACGCCCTCGACGAGCTGCGGCGGGACGGCTGGATCCGCGCTTACGGGTGGAGCACCGAGGATGCGACTCATGCGGATTTGTTCGCCCGCCATTCGGCGGCCGTGGCTCTGCAGCACCCGCTGAACGTGCTGCGCGACGAGCCCGGGATGATCGACGTCTGCGAGCGCCACGGGCTCGCGAGCATCAACAACAGTCCGTTGGCCATGGGGCTGCTGAGCGGCAAGTTCGACCGGGAATCGCGTCTTGCGCCTACCGATGTTAGAGGTGGAGGACATGCATGGGTAGCTTATTTTAAAGAGGGACGCGTCCTGCCGTCCTACCTGGAACGGTTGGAAGCGGTGCGGGAGATTCTGACCGGAGGCGGGCGCACGCTCGTCCAAGGGGCGCTCGCCTGGATATGGGGCAGAAGCTGGGTCACCGTCCCGATTCCGGGCTTCAAGACGAAAGCGCAGGCGATGGAGCTGGCCGGCGCGATGGAGTTCGGTCCGCTTACGACGGCCCAGATGGCCGAGATCGATCGGGTGCTGAGCGCCGCATCATAGAAGGAAGGGCTGCCGAGGCAGCCCTTTCGCCATGCTCAAGACGTTTGGGATCGCACGAAATCATGGAGTCTGCACAATCCTTCTCCGATCTCTACCTCCGTCAGCCTTCCGTATCCGAGAACGAGGTTGCCGGCAAACCGGCCTTGGACCGCCGAATAATCGTCGACGGTGCCGACGTGAATGCCGTGGGCAGCGCTTTGCCGCCAATCGATCCGGGCGAGCCGCGGATCTTCGAAGGCGATTCGCACGTGCATGCCTGCTTCGTCGCCGAGAAGCCGGACGCGATCGCCGAACAGACGGCGGCATTGTTCGACGAGAAAAAGGCGTCGCTTGCGGTAGATCGTCTTCATCCGATGGATATGCCTGTCGTAATGGCCGTCCTCTATCAAGCGGGCCAAGGCGGCCTGGGTTAATCCCGAGGCGGTCAGATGCATGCCGATCTTCGTCATCACGACGCGATCCAGCAGAGGAGGAGGGACGATCAGAAATCCGATTCGCAGGGCGGGCGACAACGTCTTGCTGAATGTCCCCGCGTAGACGACGCGGTCGGGAGACAGCTGCCAAAGCGGCGGAACCGGTCCGCCATAATGCCGAAATTCGCTGTCGTAATCGTCCTCCAGCAAGTAATGTCCCGCGGCTTCGGCGAGTTGGATGGCCAGCTGCCTGCGTTGAATGGAGAGGATGCTCCCCGTCGGATATTGGTGGGAAGGCGTCAGCACGATCAAGCCGGCAGCGGCGGATGGGGGAATCCGGTCCACCTCCATGCCGTGTCCGTCAACCGGCACGCGCGTCAAGTTGTATGGAAGACGCGACAGCACCTCGGGGACGAAGCCGATCGTCGGGTCCTCGATATAGGCGTGGCGGACTTCCGGCGACAAAGCGGACGCGAGCAGGATCAAGCCGTCCGCCGTCCCCGCCGTAACGACGATCTGATCCTCGCTGCAGCGGATGCCCTTCGCGCGGAAGACGTACCGGGCAATCTGCGCCCGCAGTCCAGGATGTCCCAGACAATCTCCGTAATCGAACGTCGGATCGGTTCCGTAGTCCATGATTTCCTTCATGTATTTGGTCCACAAGCGGCGCGGAAACAGCCTCACGTCAGGTGCGCCGGCGTCGAAGTCGATCAGGTCCGGCCGTTGCAAGACGCTGGGCGAGGAAACATCCGCGACCGCCGTTTGTTCCGGCTGCTGTCGAATCGAAGGTTCGAGCCGAATGCCCTCGGCGATAAAGGTGCCGGAGCCGACGCGCGCGGTCAAATAGCCTTCCGCAACGAGCTGCTCGTACACTTCGATGACAAGATTCCGGGCCATGCGGAGCTCCTGGGACACTTTCCGGGTTGGAGGCAGCCGCAGGCCGGGCGCGAGCGCTCCGGACGCGATGCTGCCGCGCAGGTGGGCGCAAAGCTGATGGGCGACGGAGCCGCCTTCCTCAGACGGGATAAAGCCGAACATGGCTACGCTCCTTCAATAGGGTCAGTTGGGTTTGTGACGGAAACGAGGGCAAGAGAACCATTTGTTCTCATTATAGAAGATGGCTGCCTGGGACAACAGCGTATTCGGAGAATGGCGCCGGAAAAAACGATAGGGAATCGCCGGAACCATCATGACAACGCGGGAAAGTTGCGCAGGTGCTTCGTCTTGACACATTGCGATATATCGTAATAGAATAAATGTGTAACGATATATCGTATTGGAGGGTGAAACGATATGCGAATGGACGGATTTCGAGATGGACCGATGGTTCATCGCGGACGTAGATGGTATGGTTGCGAAGATGGGCGTCATCCGCTCTTCTTCAGGCATCGCGGAGGACATGGGGGACACGGTCCGGGCGGCTTCGGCGGTCCCGGGGATTTCGGCGGACGCGGGGGATTCGGCGGATTTGGCGGACGAGGAGAGGGCAAGCGCTTTTTCGGCCGCGGCGAATTCAAATTCGCCATCCTTGAACTGCTGGCCGCCGAGCCGATGCACGGCTATCAGCTGATCAAGGCCATGGAAGAGAAGACGGGCGGGATGTACGTTCCCAGCGCAGGCTCCATCTACCCGAATCTGCAGCTCCTCGAAGACATGAACCTGATCGCGGCCGGCGAAGCCGACGGCAAAAAGCTGTACCGCATCACAGAGGAAGGCCTCGCGTTTCTGCAGGAGCGAGAGAAAGCGCACCGGGAACGGGCGGAGAACCGCTGGGAGCGCCACGTCAGACATGCGCCCGGACCTCGCGGCAAACACGGTCTGCGCGAGCTCGTCAGACGGCATCCTGACGTGTTCGAAGGGATGGTCGCGGCGGATCAAGCGGCGCAGCAAAATCCCGGTTCTCCGCAAGCGGAGCGGTTCAGGCAGCTCATGACGAAGCTGCGGGACGATCTGGCCGCATTAAGATCTGAGGGGACAGATCCGCAGCCGGACGACGGATCGAAATCAGGCGGCCCCGACACGGAACCATCTTAATGCGGTACGGAATAGACGATAAGGAAAGCGGCGCGAGGGGCGGTGCAGGTGACATCCTGCATCGCCCTTTTGGCGTTAGAGGGAATCGCCCGATTCCCGGTACCGGCTCGGACTGACGCCGTAATAAGCGCTGAAATGGCGGGTGAACGGGTGGATGGAAGCGTACCCGAGCTTATCGGCGATCGCCGTCACGCTGAGGCCGCTCTCCTGCAGCAGCCGGGCGGCCCGCCGCATGCGAAGCTTGAGGTGGTAGGCTTTGGGCGTCATCCCCGTCTCCCGCAGGAACAGCTCGTGAAAGTACGTGCGCTTGAGTCCGCACATGCTGGACCAAGTCTCCACCGGCTCGCGCCGATCCAGATGAAAATCCAGATGGGCCAGCAGCCGAACGATGCGGTAGTCGCTCGGTTGGCGAGTGTGCATCGCGTTATGCCATCGGAGAAACCAGGCGTACAGCAGACTGTTGACCGTTTCGTTTCGGTAATATTTGGCATCCTCGAACGTTCGGGCAATCGTGACGAGCGCATCGTACAGCTGCGGGTGGCGCTGCAGGGAGAACACCCCGGGCAAGGCGTCGAGCTCCTCGCAAGGGCGGACGATGGAGGCGGTTCGATAGACATAGGGCTCCGGCGCGTAGATGAAGGTTCGGCTGACCGAGACCGGGGCTTCCCGGTCCCACAGATCGAAGTACAGATTGTAAGAAGCGAGAGGACGCGCGGGGTCGATATGAAACGCGTGGGGCTGCTGCGGCCGAAGGAAGACGACGGTCTGTCTGTCGAACGGATAACGTCTGCCGTCGATCTCCATCTCGCCCGGACCGTCGTGAAACAAGTGAAGCGCGTAGACGTTGCAGACCCGCCACTTTTCGTTGGCGCTGCCGTCGTATACGTAGGGCATCGAGTCCCCCAGGTAGGGGACGAGTTCGCTCAGCTTATGCATGATTCCAACTCCTCATATCGCCAATGCCCGGAAAATTACCGGACGAATCGTCAAATTGATGGATGCGCTGTCAAATACGAGTCTCCATCCCAATGATACGATAGGGGCAGCAAATGCGGAAGTAGGAGCTGTAACATAGCGGAGCATTCGCCAACTTCTATTTGCAACGCGCGGATCGAAGATACGAGAAACGAAAGGCGGAATAAGAATGCGTGGAAACACGGAGATGATGAACCGCGACATGCGGCTAAAATATCGGGGAGCCGCGAGCGGATGGCAGCAAGGATTGCCAATCGGCAACGGGCGACTCGGCGCGGTCGTCTTCGGCGGCGCGGAGGACGAGACGTGGAGCGTAACCGAAATGACGTATTGGTCCGGCTGTTCGGAGCCGAGCCGCAGCCCGATTCGGGGCAAGGAATTCTTGGCGCGGATCCGGGAGCCGTTCTTCGCAGACGATTACGAGCGGGGAGAGTCGCTCGTGGAGTCGCTATGGCAGCCGGAAAAAGGCAATTTCGGCACGCATCTGACGCTGTGCGACGTCAGGCTCCAGTTCGATCGCGCGGGCGGCGACGGTCCAGCGGCGATCAACCGGGAGCTGTGTCTCGAGCGGGCCGTCGTCCGGACGGACGTCGAAGCCGGCGGCGTACAAGTGAGCCGCGAGGTGTTGGCCTCGCATCCCGACGGCGTCATCGCCGCCCGCATTCGCAGCGGGGCGCCGGGCGGCGTCTCGTTCTCGCTGACGCTCGAAGGGCGGACGGACCGCTTCGCGTTCGCTCCGAAAGACGGCCACTCGCTCGCGTTCGAGGGGCAAGCGGTCGAAACGATGCACAGCGACGGCGAGTGCGGCGTACGCTGCCGCGGCGTCGTGCGCGTGTCCGCGCAAGGCGGCGCAGTCCGCGCCGAAGACGGCCGGTTGGTCGTTCGCGAGGCGGACGAGGCGACGATCTACCTCGCCGCCCATACCGACTACCTCGCGGCGGACGACGGCTGGCGGGAAGAGGGGGAACGCCTGGCCGCCCAAGCGGCCGGCAAGGGCTTCGGCCGCATCCTGGACGATCACGTCGCCGACTACCGCTCCCTCTATGCGCGCGTAGCTTTGGACCTGGGCGCCACGGAACGCGCCGGCATGTCGACCGACGAGCGCATCCGCCGGCTCGCAGAAGCGCCGGATGCGGATCCGCAGCTGTACGCGCTGTTTTACCAATACGGCCGCTACTTAACCATCGCAGGCTCGCGAGAAGACTCGCCTCTGCCGCTGAACCTGCAGGGCTTGTGGAACGACGGAGAAGCGAACCGGATGGCATGGAGCTGCGACTACCACTTGGACATTAACACGCAGATGAATTACTATCCGACCGACGCGGCGAACCTTCCAGAATGCCATCTGCCGCTCGCGCGATTCGTCCGGCGTCTCGCCGAGGCCGGCGAATCGACGGCACGGGAGCTGTACGGCTGCGAAGGATGGGTCGCCCACGTCTTTACGAACGCCTGGGGATTCACGGATCCCGGCTGGCACTATTCCTGGGGCATGAACGTGACGGGAGGGCTCTGGATCGCCGACCTGCTGCGGGAGCATTACGAATACACGCTGGACCGCGGCTTCCTCGAGGAGACGGCGTATCCCGTCCTGCGGTCGGCGGCGCTGTTCTTCCTCGATTACATGACGCCGCATCCGAAGACGGGCGAGCTCGTGACCGGTCCGTCCAACTCGCCGGAGAACAGCTTTTACCCCGCTGCCGGGACACCGGCCCCGGGAACGGGCCGCGCGCATGCGCTGTCGATGGGTCCGACGCTGGACATGGCGCTCGTTCGTTCGCTGTTGGCATTCTGCCTGACGTCGGCCGAGCTGCTGGAAGCGGATCAAACGCTGCAAGCGCGGATCACAAAAGCGCTCGATCGTCTGCCGCCGCTGAAGGTCGGAGGCCGCGGCCAACTGCAGGAGTGGCTCGAGGACTATGGTGAAGCGCAGCCCGATCACCGTCACATGTCCCACTTGTACGCCCTGCACCCGGGCGATCTGGTGACGCCGCGGGGCACACCCGAGCTCGCCGCCGCCGCGTACAGGACGCTGGAGAACCGGATGCAGCGCGAAGGTCTCGAAGACGTGGAGTTCACGCTCGCGCTGTTCGCTTCGAGTTTCGCCCGGCTCGGTGAAGGCGAGCGCGCGCTGCAGAGCTTGACCCATCTGATCGGCAAGTTATGCTTCGACAACTTGCTCACCTATTCGAAGCCGGGAATCGCCGGCGCGGAGACGAATATTTTCGTTGCGGACGGCAACTTCGGCGGCACGGCGGCGATCGGGGAAATGCTGCTGCGCAGCCGGCTCGGCGAGATCGAGCTGCTGCCTGCGCTGCCGACCGCCTGGCCGACGGGCAAAGCGACGGGGCTGCGGGCGAAGGGGGGCGCCGAAGTCGACCTCGTCTGGCGGGACGGCGCGCTGACCGAAGCCGTCATCCGCGCCCATGCGCTCGGAGACGTCCTTCTCCGCTGCGGCGACGCGTCCGTTCCGCTGTCGCTGAGCGCGGGCGAGGAAGTCCGGTTGGGGGCCGATCTTCGCCCGATCCCTCAAACGGACACGGCCGCCCGCGAATGATCCTTCCGGCAACGCCGGCGCCCTGGGCGCCGGCTGTTGCATTTCTTCTTGCATCGGAGATAATAGGAATACATTCATGACAGCGCTATCATAGAGAGAGGGGGGTCAGGGATGTCCAGACATTCCAGCGTATTCCGGCGGTTCATGATCTCCTATATCGTCATCCTGATCATCCCAAGCATCGCCGGGTACATGTCCTACCGGACCTCGATCTCCGTGACGCGGTCCGTTTCGATCGAGAACGGCGTCACC
This sequence comes from Cohnella baijiui, assembly GCF_020731285.1. GTDB lineage: Bacteria > Bacillota > Bacilli > Paenibacillales > Paenibacillaceae > Cohnella. The sequence goes on along the minus strand of NZ_JAJFOW010000001.1, from coordinate 24,771 downwards.
CTGCTGCAGAAAAGCAAAGAGATTCTGGAGCGGAGAATGGCCGAGGTCGAAGGTTTCACGAGGCAGCTGGCGATCAATCCGGATCTGAACGTGCTGATGAACGAGAAGCCGGCGGGCGAACAAGCCAACGTCTACGGCATCTGGAAAATGATGCGGGACGTGTTGTCGTTCGGCCAGACGAACGATTTTCTTCAGCACTTTTTCATTTATCTGGGCAACTACAACGTCGTCCTGACGCCCGGATCCGCTTATTTTCGGCCCGAGCACTATTACGAGAGCTTCAAGTACGCCGACCTCTCGCTCGCGGAGTGGAAGCAGAAGGTGCTGGGCCAAACGCACCGGAGCGAGATCATGCCGCTGCGCCCGTTTGTGAGCAAAGGCGCGCAGACCTCCGTCGTCACTTACATGCAATCGCTGCCGCTCGACAGCTTCAACGGCTTGTCGCCCGCCGTGGCCGTCGTCGTCATCGACGAAGAAACGATCGCAAGCCTGTTGTCGGGCTTCACGGACCGATACGGCGGCTGGGCGTACGTCAGCGACGCGCAAGGCCGATTGATCGGCGTGCGGGGGATGGACGAAGCCGAGGCGGCCCGCATGAACGGAGATGGGAAGCTCGATCCGTCGCTCGTCAGCCAATATTACGGGGACGATCTCGTCATCACGATCCGCTCGGCGGCCAACGACTGGGTGTACCGGGCCGGGATTCCGCGCCAGACGCTGCTGGAGAACGCCAACAAAATCAAGTTCATCACCTGGACGGTGACCGGAATCGCGCTGCTGCTCGGCCTGCTCATCGGCATCTTGCTGTCCTACCGGAACAGCGCTCCGATCCACCGGCTGATCGGGATCATGAAGGAGCAGTTCGGTCAGGACGACGGCGCGAGCCGCAACGCCTACGATTTCCTCCACGGCAACATCGCCGAGGTGATCACGAGCAACAAGCGGCTGGAGTCCGAGCTGCGGAGGCAGCGGCCGCTGCTTCGGGACGCTTTCCTGAAGCGGCTGATCGCCGGGGAATTCCAGACCCGGGACGAAATCTGGGCGGCGGCGGCCCAAGCGGACGCCGGACTCGCCGGCGCGTCCGGGTATGCGGGCATTCTCCAAATCAACGGCTACGCCGGCATGGACAGCGTCGACATCTTGAACGAGCTCAGCGCGTCGCGGCTGCTATTGAAGCAGGCGCTGCTGGAGCGGACGGGGGACGTGCATACGACGGATCTCGGCTCGGACAAGATCGTCCTGCTGTTCGTCCCGCGCAGCGAGACGGCCGAAAGCGTAGAGGCGAGCCGGGCATCGATCGCCGGCCAACTGGCAGAGCTCGCGCATACGGCATTCGAGGCGTACCGCATTTCGGTAACCGTCGCGATGGGCGACGCCTTCGACTCCGAGACGGAGGTGAGCGCCTCGTACGAGCAGGCCAAGATGACGCTCGAATACGCGCAGACCGCAAGCCGCAGCGGCATTCTTTGGTACGGCGAAATCCGGATGAGCAGCGCCACCTATTACTATCCGCTCGATACCGAGCTGCGCCTCATCGGCACGATCCGCGCAGGCGAGGTCGAAGAAGCCGAGCGGATCGTTCAGGCGATCATGGTGCAGAACGCGGAGCGGCGGGATCTGTCGCCCGAGATGAGGCACCAGCTCGTCGGCGAGCTGAAAGGGACGCTGCTCAAGCTGCTGGACCAGAAAGCGTTCCAGGAGTCGGAGCTGTTCGAAGCGGTCAAGGACCGGATCATCGGCATTCAAGCCGCAGAGAAGCTAGAGACGATCCGGACGGAGGTGAACGACGTCATCGCGTCGCTTTGCGCGCAGATCAACAGCCGGAAGAACGACGCGCATACCCGCATCGTGGAGGAGATCAAGCGCTTCGTCGGCGAGCGATACGCCGACCCGGACCTGACGCTGTATCGGGTGGCCGAGCATGTCGAGCGACCCGAGAAGTACATTTCCCAGCTGTTCAAGGAAACGACGGGGACGAATCTTTCGGACCATCTGGAGCAGGTGCGGATTCACCGCGCGTCTCAGCTGCTCCGCCAGAGCGACCGCACGGTGGACGACATTGCCGCGAACGTCGGATACAACAGCTCGCACTCGTTCCGCAGGGCGTTCAAGCGGGTCACCGGCGTTTCGCCAAGCAACTACCGCCAATCGCCGCATGATTGAGAAGGAGGGGACCCGATTGAAACGCTTACCGAGCGCATGGCCTATTTCCGTCGCCGCTTTCCTTCTATGGAGCCTGCTCCTTTCCGCCTGCACGTTTTCAGGTGCCGTCCCATCCCGTCCGTCGCCGCTCGAGATTCGCGTCTTCGCGCAGCAGGATGCGGCGCAGGATCTGCGGACGAACGGTTTTACCCGGCTGCTGGAAGACCGGTTCAACGTCCGATTCGTCTGGCAGACGGTGCCGTACGAGGGCGCCAAAGAGAAGCGGCAGATCTCGCTAGCCGGCGGACAATACGCGGACGCCTATATTCTAACGTCCTACATCGATCAATTTTCGCAAGCGGACCTTCTGCGTTACGGCAAGCAAGGCGTCTTTTACCCGCTCAACGACCTCATCGCGAACTACGCGCCGCACATCCGCGCGGCGATGGCGGACAATGCCGAGCTGCGCGAGCTAAGCACCGCGCCGGACGGCCATATTTACGGGCTCGTTGGATACAACGATTGCTTTCACTGCACATACCCTTATAAGATGTGGATTAACGCCAAATGGCTGGACAAGCTCGGTCTCGCCATGCCCGAGACGACCGAAGCGTTCAAGGAAGCGCTGCGGGCGTTCAAGACCCGGGATCCGAACGGCAACGGGATCCCGGACGAAGTGCCCCTCAGCGGATCGACCGAGGACTTCGGCGTGCGGATCGTGCCGTTTCTGATGAACGGATTCGTCTACGACGACGACCGCACGTATTTGCGGTTGGCCGGGGGCCGGGCGAGCCTCGTCGCCGATCTTCCGGCATGGAAGGAAGGGCTTGCCTACATCAAGTCGCTGTACGACGAAGGCCTCCTCGACCCGGGGGCCTTCACCCAAACCGCGGACGCCCTCAAAAAGATCGGGGAAAACGAGGATACGCAAATCCTGGGCGCTGCGGCGGCGATGCATCCCGACATTTTCGTCGGGACCGGAACGGACAACAGGCGTGGAAGCGACTACCGTCCGGTGCCTCCGCTCCGAGGTCCGCACGCGGACTATGCGGTGTACCAGGGCGGCGGCGACTTCGCGCCGGGCGCGAAGTTCGTCATCACGGACAAAGCGAGCGAAGCGGCGCGGATCGCCCTGATCCGAATGGCCGACTACATGTACACGCCGGAAGGACAGGCGAACGCGGAAATCGGCCGGGAAGGCGTCGACTGGCGCAAGCCCCTGCCGGGCGAACGGGCGCTCGGCCCCGGCGCCGATCCGGTCTTCGCACGAATCCCCGCGCGGGATGGCGAGCCTCCCGACAATGAAGGCTGGGGCGGGATGGGACACTTCTTCATGCCGAAATCGTATCGGGACAGCTGGGTGCAGAGCGATGATCTCTATGCGCCGGACGGCTACGAACGCCGGCTCTACGAGGCGACCCGGCTGTACGAAGGCCGCGAATCTCCCGAGCTGTATCCGGTCTGGTCCGTCTGGATCGATTCGGCCGTCGCGGACGAGGCGAGCGTCCTGCAGACGAATATCAAAAATGACATCGATCAGTACGCCCTGCAATTCATCACCGGCGACAAAGACCTGGACAAGGACTGGAACGACTACGTCGCCGGTCTGCGACGAATCGGCGTCGACCGCTATCTGCAAATCATGCAGACGGCCTACGACGACCGGCAGGTGAGACTCCGCTAAACGCAATCCCGCGCATCCCGAACGGTCTCCGGCCGTTCGGGTTTTTGCCGTGCAGGCGGATGGGTCTCCGTGAAAGGCGTGGGGATCCTGCCTTTTTGGGCGCGCCGGCCGGCCTCGGGGGAAAAAGGGCCGCCCGGCGCGCATTTGCACCCCCGAAATCGGGAGAGCTGTACGGTAAAGAGCGCAATTGTACCTATCCCGGCAGCGCCGGATTCCTCTATGATCGGAGCATGTGGAAAGCGCTTTCGCAAGCCGCATCGCATCCGGCAACCGCATAGGGAGGGATTGTTCTGGATTCACCGATCGTCATCGAAAAACGCCGGCCGAAGGCGGCGCCGCCCAGGCGCGGACTTGCCCGCGCCGCGGGCAAAAGCTTCAGAAAACACTGGCAGCTGTATCTCGTCTTGCTGCCGCCGCTCCTCTTTTTCCTCCTCTTCAAGTACTACCCGATGCTGAACGCGGTTCTGGCCTTCAAGGACTACAACGTCATCAAAGGCATCTGGGGAAGCCCTTGGGTGGGGTTGAAAAACTTCAAGCTGTTCTTCGACAATCCGATTTTTTGGAGCTTGCTGAAAAACACCCTGCTCCTGAGCGGGTACCTGCTGCTCGCCGGCTTCCCGGTGCCGATCCTGCTCGCGCTGATGCTGAACGAGGTGCGCGGCGGCCGGTTCAAGCGCATCGTCCAGCTCGTGTCCTTCGCGCCTTACTTCATCTCTACGGTCGTCATGGTGTCGATCATCATGCTGTTCCTGGCGCCGCGGCTCGGCTTCGCGAACCTCGCGCTGAACGCCCTGGGCATGGAATCGGTCAATTTTCTCGGCGAACCGGGATACTTCCGATCGATCTACGTCTGGTCCGATATCTGGCAGACGGCCGGCTACACGGCGGTCATCTACCTGGCGGCGCTCGCGGGCATCGATCCGACGCTCTACGAAGCGGCCAAGGTGGACGGCGCTTCCCGGTTTCAAAAGATCCGGCACGTCGATCTGCCCGGCATTATGCCCACGATCGTAATCGTCCTGATTCTGAACGTCGGCAACGTCATGGCGCTCGGCTTCGAAAAAGTGTATCTGCTGCAAAACCCGCTGAACATCGTCAACTCCGAGATCATCGCGACTTACGTGTACAGCATTGGCCTGCTGAACGCCAACTACAGCTTCGCGACGGCGGTCGGCCTGTTCAACTCGTTCGTCAATCTCATTCTGCTCGTGCTGGTGAACAGCCTCGCCAAGCGCTTCTCGAGCAGCAGCATCTGGTAAAGGAGAGACATGCGCATGGCAACGGCTTCGGCATCGAAAAAAATCCGGGAATCGGCGGGCGACCGCTTCTTTCTGGCCGCGGTCTACACGATCCTCAGCCTCGTGCTGCTCGTCGTGCTCTATCCGCTCGTCTACATCCTGAGCAGCTCGATCAGCAGCCCGGCGGCGGTCACCTCGGGCCGGGTGTGGCTGTGGCCCGTGAACCTGTCGTTCAAAGGCTTCGAGGCGCTGTTCCGCACCCCCGAGGTGATGACAGGCTACGGCAATTCGTTGATATATACGGTCGCGGGGACGATCATCAGCGTGGCGCTGACGGTCATGATCGCCTATCCGCTGTCCCGCAAATCCCTGTTCGGGCGCGGTCCGCTCATGATGTTCGTTACGTTTACGATGATCTTCAGCGGAGGGCTCATCCCGACGTATATGGTCGTCAAGGAGCTCGGCCTGATCGACTCGCGCTGGGCGCTGCTCATTCCGAACGCGATCTGGGTCTGGCAGGTAATCATCGCGCGCTCGTTCTTCCAGTCGTCCATCCCGGACGAATTGCTCGAGGCGAGCGAGATCGACGGCTGCAGCGACCTTCGGTTCATGCGGAGCGTCGTCCTGCCGCTGTCCAAGCCCATCCTCGCGGTCCTCGTCCTTATGTACGCCGTCGGGCAGTGGAACGCCTACTTCGACGCGCTGATCTATCTGAAGACCGCGAACCTGTTTCCGCTGCAGCTCGTGCTCCGCAGCATCATCATCCAGAACAACAGCGCCGGCGGCCTGATGGACGCGATGAAGATGGTGGAGCGGCAGCAGCTCGCCGAACAGCTCAAGTATTCGCTGATCGTCGTCGCGACGCTGCCCGTCTTGATCATCTATCCGTTCGTGCAGCGCTATTTCGTTCAAGGCATGCTCGTCGGGTCCGTCAAAGGCTGACGGCGGCAGGACCGACGGCAGCGAAAGGGGGGATCCGCAGTTCGGACGCCAAGGGCGCCACGATCGCGTCCGCGTCGCTTCACCCGTTTGGCCACGATACCCAAACCTTGAAAAGGGAGCGATTCAGATGAAAAAGAAAATGCTCGGCCTGCTCGCGGTCGTCCTATCGGTCGGCCTGCTGCTGGCCGCCTGCGGCAAGGACAACAACGCCGCTTCGCCATCGGCCTCCGGCGGCGCGTCCGGGACGGATGCCGGCTCGGCGGCGCCGGTAAAGATCAAGGTGTTCGCCGTCCAAGAGCCGAACATCGATCTGAAGACGAACAAATTCACGAAGTTCGCGGAGCAGAAATTCAACATCCAGTTCGATTGGGAGATCAACCCGTCGGACGGCGCCAAGGAAAAACGGCAAATTTCGCTCGCGAGCGGCGACTATCCCGACGCCTATTTTCTCACCGCCTACATCGATCAATTTTCCCAAGCGGACGTGCTGAAGTACGGCAAGCAGGGCGTCCTCGTCCCGCTGAACGATCTGATCGACCAATACGCGCCCAACATCAAAGCGGCGATGGAGAAAGACGCCAGCCTGAAAGCGTTCAACACCGCGCCGGACGGCAACATTTACGGCCTCGTCGCCTACAGCCAGTGCTTCCACTGCTCGTATCCGAACAAAATGTGGATCAACACGAAATGGCTCGAGAAGCTGAACCTGCAAATGCCGAAAACGACCGACGAGTTCCGGGACGTCCTCCGCGCGTTCAAGAAAAACGATCCGAACGGCAACGGCAAGGCGGACGAAGTGCCGCTGAGCGGTTCCACCGAGGATTACGGCGTGCGCATCATCCCGTTCCTGATGAACGGCTTCGTCTACGACGATGACCGCAACTACCTGAATCTGACGAACGGGAAAGTCGAGTCCGCGGCCGCCAAGCCGGAGTGGAAGGAAGGTCTCGCCTACGTCAAATCCCTGTACGACGAAGGACTGATCGACAAGGGCGCGTTCACGCAAAACTCCGAAGCGTTCAAAAAAATCGGCGAAAACGCCGACGCGCAAATCCTCGGCGCCGGCGCGGGCATGCACCCGGCCATCTTCGTCAACATCGACCAAGGCAACAAATACTCGGCCGACTACAATCCGGTGCCGCCGCTCCAGGGGCCGCACGCTTCGTACGCGACGCATGACAGCGGCGGGGTCGCTCCCGGCGCGAAGTTCGTCATCACGAACAAGGCGAGCAAGGAAGCGCAGATCGCGCTGATCAAGCTGGTGGACTATCTGTACACGCCGGAAGGGCAAACGAACGGCGCTTCGGGCATGGAAGGCATCGACTGGGAAAAGCCGGGCCCCGGCGACGTCGCGCTCGGCGAAGGCGTCCAGGCGCAGTTCAAGCCGATCCCGGCCAAGGAAGGCGACGCTCCGCGCAACGCGGGATGGAGCGGTATGGCCCACTTCTACATGCCGAAGGAATATCGCGACAGCTTCGTCCAGGCGACCGACATCTACGATTCGACCGGCTACGAGCGCAGGCTGTACCAGGCGACGCTGCAGTACGAGGGTCACGAGCCGAAAGAGCTGTTCCCGATGTGGTCGATCTGGATCGATCCGTCGCTGATGGACGAAGCCAGCATTCTGCAGACGAACCTGCGCAACTACATCGAGCAGAGCGCCCTTCAGTTCGTCACCGGCAACAAAGATTTGAATAAAGATTGGGACGCGTACATTAAAGGCTTGAAAAATCTGAAGCTGGACCGCTATCTCGAAATTCTCCAGCAGGCGTACGACGCGTCCGCGAAATAATCGCAGCAAGGACGGAGTCCGGAGCCGGGGCGGGTTGGGCTGCCCCGGCTTCGGGCTTCTTTTCCTTCTTGAAAAGCGGATAGCGATGGCATGCGCTACCCGTGGCGGAATCATCCAACGACAAGGGGGACCGCGACGATGAAAAAGCGGTTCGGATTGGCCGAATCCACGCGGCATGTCCGCGAAAGGGAGAGGAGACGCGTATGAGCGATCTTGCGAAGCATACGCGAACGCGAGCGGGTCTGCCGCGCTTTCGCGCCCGCCTGGCCGCGGGGGCGCCGATCGCCGCCGCCTTCCTCGGCGGGTCGATCACCGAAGGCGCCGGCGCTTCCGATCCGGACGCGACGAGCTGGCGGGCGTTGATCTCGGCGTTTCTGCGAGAGTCGTGCGCGCCGGCGGCGTTCGTCTCCGTCAACGCCGGCGTCGGCGGCACCGATTCGACGTTCGGCGCCTATCGGCTGCAGGAACACGTGCTGGACCAAGGCCCGATCGACTTGCTGTTCGTCGAGTTCGCCGTCAACGACGGCGGGGACCGGCGCACCACGATCCGAGGCATGGAAGGAATCGTGCGGCAATGCCGCGCGCGGTCGCCCGGAACGGAGCTCGTCTTCGTCTATACGGCAGACGACGACAATTTGGCTGGCGAAGCGCCGGTTCACATCTCGCTTCACGAAGAGGTCGCGGACCATTACGGCATCCCGTCGATCCACGTCGCGGAGGCCGTCCGAGACCGCATCTTGGCGGGCTCCTCCGGCTGGGCGTCGCTCGCGCCGGACCGCGTCCATCCGAACGACGCGGGCTACGCGCTGTATGCCGAATGCATCCGCGAAGGATTGGCAGCGATGCTCGAAGCTGCGACAGAGGGTGGGGCGGCGGAAGGCGTCGATAAGTCGCTTCGGATGCCGCCGCTTGATGCCGATTCGCTCGATCGGGTCTGGATGCGCGGCGTCGGCTCGGCTGCCGGCATCCGCGGGTTCGATCGGCGAGCGACTGCGCCCGAACCGATGATCAACTGGCGCTACGATCCCGGCCATCTCGTCTCCTCGAATGCCGAGGGCGCCGAGCTCGTCTGGCATGCGAGCGGCAAAACCGCCGGTTTGCTGCTGTTCGCCGGACCGGATACCGGCATGCTGGCGTATGCGGTGAACGGATCGGATTACACCGTTCTCAATCCGTTCGACGATTGGTGCCTGAACTTCTACCGGCCGGTCATCGCGACGATCGCGCTGCCGGACGGACCGGGTCCGGCGCGGGTCGCCGTACGGCCGAGCCGGAAGCGCGACGAGCGCAGCCTGGGCCATGCGCTGCGGATCGTTCGCCTCCTCGGGAGCGACTGAGCGTCGCGCGTCGCGTTTCCATACTTGACCCCTCGGAGGCGCGAAGCTAGAATAGGCGTTATCAAGTTTCGGCTTAGAGCGCTTACATCTGCGCGATGAAAAGGAGCCGATACAGGAGGAAGGGGAGCGGACGCCGTGATGGAAGGTCAAGTCGTTTCTTTGAATCTCAGATACAACGAGCCGCGCGACGGCGATGACAGCTGGCCGAACCGCGTCGGACATGTCGTCACGACGTTGCTGGCCCATCGGCCCTTGCTTGTCGGGACGCAGGAAGGGCTGCGCGGAATGCTGGAAGAGCTGGCGGCCAAGCTGCCCGGCTATGCCTGGATCGGCGAAGGCCGCCGCGGCGGCAGCGACGACGAGCATTGCGCGATTTTCTACGATCACGACAGGCTGGAGCTGCTGGAGCAAGGGCAATTCTGGCTGTCGGAGCAGCCCGGCTTGGCCGGATCGGTCGGCTGGGATGCCAGTCTGCCGCGCATTTGCACATGGGCGAAGCTTCGCGATCGGGCGTCCGGCTTGGCGTTTCGCTGCTACAATACGCACCTCGACCATCAGGGAGTGGAGGCCCGACTCGAGGGAGCGCGGCTTCTGGGCCGAAGGATCGCGGACGATCGGAGGGAGGACCGGCTGCCGGCGCTGCTGACGGGCGATTTCAACAGCTTCCCCGGCGACGCCCCGATCCGGCTTCTTCGCGGCGAACGGGATCCCGGAGAGGGCTTCGGCTTGTCGGACGCGTACGCCCAAGCGACAGCCGAGATCGGCGCGACGTACCACGCATTCCAGGGCGGGGAAGCGGGGGAACCGATCGATTACGTATTCGCGACCGAAGGGATCGACCTTTCGGACGTTCGGGTGGATCGAAGATCGGTCGACGGGCGGTATCCCTCCGACCATTACCCGATCGTCGTAGCGATCGCACTGAGGCCGCCTCGTCTGTAGACGCCCGCCGAAGGAGGCGGGCGATCCTAATCTTGGAGTGAAGGCGATGATCAAAGCAGTGGATTTCACCTCCTAAAATAACGCCGGCATTTTATTTTAGGAGGTTAAATAAATGACGACTTTTCACTTGATCGATCGGAAAGAATGGGCTCGCGAGCCTTATTTCGCGCACTATTCGGAAACGAGCGCTTGCGCGTTCGGCATGACCGCGAATCTCGACGTCACGTTGCTGCTCAGGCGGCTCAGGGAGAGGAAGGTCAAGCTATACCCCGCATTTCTCTATATGACGATGCGCTCGGTCCATATCGACACGGCGTTTCGGACTTCGTTCGACGGCAGCGGCCGCCTTGGCTATTGGGAACGAATGGAGCCGGTTTACACGATCTTTCATCCCGAGGACCGGACGTTCTCGGCGATCTGGACGCCGTTCGAAAACGACTTTGCGCGGTTCCATGCCAGCTACGAGGAGGACCGGGAACGATACGGCGGCGCGAAGGGGCTTTTCACCAAGCCGAACGTCCCCGCGAACGTCATCTCCATCTCGTCCATCCCTTGGACGAGCTTCACAAGCTTTCAATTGCAGCTGTACAACAAAGGGGATTACCTGCTCCCGATCGTGACCGGCGTCAAATGGTTCGCCTCGGGCGAACGGACGCTGCTGCCCGTCTCGCTGCAGGTCCATCATGCGGTTTGCGACGGGTATCATGCCAGCCTGTTCCTTAACGAGATGCAACGACTGGCCGATACGGCAGACGACTGGCTCGACGGTTGACGCCGGCGGTCCGACTACGTAGCGAAAAAGAAGCCAATCCCTCGCCGGGATTGGCTTCTTGAGCGCTCAGGCGCTTACGCCCCTTCAGCTTTGGCTTCCGTCATCTTGACGGGAATCTCTTCCTTGTCGGCGGCATCGGCTTTGCGGATGAAGAAGGAGAGCAGCAAGCCTACGACCCCGATCGCGATAATGACGACATAAGCGTCGTTGATGCCTTGGATGGCGGCTTCCATGATCATATGCTCTTGCGAGCCGGCGCCGCCCGCGGCCATCATTTCCTGCACGTGGGTTTTCGTCCGGTCGGTCATGACCGTGACGAGGAGCGAGGTGCCGACTGCGCCTGCCACTTGCTTGATCGTGTTGGAGATCGCCGTGCCGTGGGCGTTGAGCCGTGCCGGCAGCTGGTTCAGCCCCGCCGTCGTGATCGGCATCAGGAACATCGCCATGCCGAAGCGGCGGCCCGTCGACATGAGGACCAGGTACGTATAGCTGGTCGAGTCGGTCAGGTTCATAAATCCGATCGTCGTGCCGATTGTGATCGCCATCCCGATGATCGAGAGCCATTTCGCGCCGAATCGGTCGAACAACCGGCCCGTGATCGGCATCATGAAGCCCATCAGGAGGGAGCCGGGCAGCATCAGAAGTCCGGACTCGAGCGCCGTAAAGCCCCGTGCGTTCTGCAAATAGAGCGGGAGAAGCATCATGTCCGCATACATCATCATCGTCACGGCAATGTTGATAATGGTCGTAAGCGTGAACATATCGAATTTGAACGCGCGCAGATCGAGCAGCGGATGACGGGACGCAAGCTGGCGCCAGGTAAACAGGACCAGAGCGACAACGCCTCCGACCAGCGACGAGATGACTTCAGCGCTCGACCAGCCCAGGCTGCCCGCCCGGCTGAAGCCGAACAGGACGGCGCCGAATCCGATCGTGGACAGCACGACGCCCAGAATATCGATTTTCGGGTAGGTGCGCTCCGACACGTTTTTCAAATAAATATGCGCCAAAATAATGACCAGCACGACGAACGGGATCATGCCGTAGAACATGGACTCCCAAGGGAAGTTCTCCAGGATGTACCCGGCGAGCGTCGGCCCGATGGCGGGCGCGAAAATGATGGCAAAGCCGACCATGCCCATGGCTGCCCCCCGCTTGTTGGGCGGGAAAAGCGTCAGGATGACGTTCATGAGCAGCGGCATGATGATGCCGGCGCCGGCCGCTTGGATGAGACGGCCCGTCAACAGGGCGGGAAAGCCGGTGGCGATGGCGGAGACGATCGTTCCGGCCAGAAATATAATCATGGACGCCTGGAAGAGCTCCCGCGTCGTAAATCGCTGCATGAGAAACGCCGTGATCGGGATGAGCACCCCGTTGACCAGCATGTAACCGGTCGTCAGCCACTGCGCCGTCGTCGCCGAGATGCCGAAATCCCCCATTAACTCCGGCACCGCCACGCTCATGACGGTTTGATTCAGCGTGGCCAGGAAGGCACCCAAAATCATGATGAATAAGATCGGCCCTTTTTTGACATTGGAGCCGACAACTGCACTGCTAGCACTCAACCTTCCCATCTCCTCCAGCCCAGCATGGACTAAATTTACACTGTGTAATATAATCAACACGGCATAAATTAGATTTTAGCCGGATCAACGTCTTTTGCAATCGACATGAAAACGCAACCGCGTCAATTATTTGGCACTCCGCGGACATTTGTCGCTTAGACACAACATGTTCGACGAAATCCCGAAAATTGTAAATTACATCTGACTGGAAAGGAAGTTGGCAGTGGACCCCACCCATCAACGCACCGACCCTCGCATTCTCCGCACCCGCCGTCTGCTGCGCGAAGCCTTCGTAGAATTGCTGCAAGAGATGGAGATCGACAAAATCACGGTCAATCGCCTCGCCGAACGGGCGACCATTAACCGGGTCACGTTCTATCTGCACTACAAGGATATTCCCGATATGATGGATAAAATGGCCGACGAGATGGTGGAGGACCTGTCCGCCATCCTGGAGCAGACCGTGGCCGGCGAGGATCCGACGAACGGCGAGGAATGGCCCATGATGGTCCATTTGCTGGAGCATATCGCCGAACAGTCCAAGTTTTACAAAGTCATCTTGTCGTCCAGACGGGCTCCCGTCTTTACGGAACGGCTGCTCAAGCTGCTTTCGAAGATGATCCAGGAGCGGTTCGAGCGCTCGGAGGGCAATGTCGGCATCACGCGCGCCGGCATCCAGCGCGACGTCGCCATCTGGTACGGCTCTTCGGCGCTCATCGGCACGATCGTATCTTGGCTGCGCAACGATATGCCCTACACGCCCGCCTACCTGGCCAAGCAATTCAGCTTGCTGCGGGGGCGGTTTTACGACAAACGGTAATTTTCTAAAAGATCGTTGCTCATCCTTTGTTCACCGAATCGTCGCTTATGAAGAGCCGATCGCGCTCTTTATAATGCAAATCGCGACGGCCGATTAGGGTTCGTCCGGCAATGCGAAAGCCAGCCCGAGCGGGCTGGCTTTCGTTCGGAATCTGCGGATTATTCCTTCCGGTTCAGCACGCTGTCTTCCAGCATGGCTGACTTGTCCCCGTATACCTTCGCAATATGAATTTCGCCCCACGCGCAGAGTTGATCCAAAATGCCGCTCAACGACCGTCCGTATTCGCTTAGCTCATATTCCACCTTCGGCGGAATTTGGTTGTGGGTGATGCGGTTGATGACGCCGTCGTCCTCCAGCTCGCGCAGCTGCTGCGTCAGCATCTTTTGCGTAATGCTCGGCATGAGCCGCTTCAATTCGCTGGTGCGCTTGCGACCGTGCGCGAGGTGGCAGAGGATGACGCATTTCCATTTGCCCCCGATCACTTCGAGCGTCGCCTCCACGGCGATGTTATACTTTTTAGCTTGCATCCCTAACCTCCATTTCGGCAGATACTTCAAAGTGCCTACCGTAACCAAAAGTACCTACGGCACTTTGAAGTACGTTCTTCCCTTCGCAGCGGATAAGTAACATAATAGCATTCGCCGGCCGCTCGACGCCATACATCGCCTTTCGACATCAAGAAATGCGAAGCGAAGGGAGATGGCAGTTAGGAACGGAACGGACGATCGAAGAAATGACGGAGGTATTTCATATGGTTAATCAAATAAAAGATACCGTCGCGCTGGCGAACGGCACCCGGATGCCTTGGCTCGGACTTGGCGTCTTTCAGGTTGAGGAAGGGCCGGAGCTGGTGAACGCCGTTCGAACGGCGATCGTTCATGGATACCGGAGTGTGGATACGGCCGCCATCTACGGCAACGAAGAAGGCGTGGGACAAGGGATTCGCGAAGGCTTGGACGCCGCCGGCATCGGTCGCGAATCGCTGTTCGTCACCTCCAAGGTGTGGAACGCGGATCTCGGCTACGAATCGACGCTGAAGGCCTACGACGAAAGTTTGTGCAAGCTGGGATTGGAATATTTAGACCTGTACCTCATCCACTGGCCGGTGGAGGGGAAGTTTACGGAAGCGTGGGGAGCGCTGGAGGCGCTATATGAAGCAGGACGCGTCAAAGCGATCGGCGTCAGCAACTTCCACGTTCACCATCTGGAGACGCTGATGAAGTATGCTCGAATCAAGCCGATGGTCAACCAGGTGGAGTACCATCCCCGTCTGACCCAAACGGAGCTGCAAGCTTACTGCAGAGTGCAAGGCATCCAGCTGGAAGCCTGGTCCCCCCTCATGCAGGGCCAGCTGCTCGACCAGGAGGAGCTCCAAGCGATCGGAGCGAAATACGGCAAATCGGTCGCCCAAATCATTCTCCGGTGGGATCTTCAGAACGGCGTCGTGACGATCCCGAAATCGACCAAAGCCCATCGGATCGCCGAGAATGCGGATATCTTCGATTTTGAATTGACGGACGAGGAGATGCGCGCGATCGCCGGACTCAACCAGAATCGGCGGGTAGGACCGGATCCGGACAACTTTGACTTCTGATCCTGCGCTTCCTTCGAATCAGCCGACCGACAAAAAGAAAGCGGGTGAAGGAAACCGATGAAAAGCGCAAAGTTAGCGTTAACGGCCCTTACTTTGGGGGCGTTTGCCATTGGCATGACGGAATTTATCATTATGGGACTGCTTCCGGAAGTTTCCCAAAGCCTGAATGTGTCCCTCTCGGCGGCCGGTCTCCTCATCAGCGGCTACGCGCTGAGCGTGGCGATCGGGGCGCCGGTCATTACGCTGGCGACCCACCGGATGCAGCGGAAGCGGCTTTTGCTCTTTTTGATGCTTCTCTTTATCGCGGGCAACGCGTTCGCTGCCCTCGCCCCGAATTACGGGGTCTTGATGGTCGCGCGGGTCGTAGCCGCGCTGACGCACGGGTCGTTCTTCGGCGTAGGTTCGGTGATCGCGGCCGAGCTGGTGCCGAAGGAAAAGCGGGCGGGCGCCATCGCCATGATGTTCACCGGCCTAACGCTCGCCAATATATTGGGCGTTCCGTTCGGCACCTGGCTCGGCCAAGCCTATGGCTGGCGATTTCCGTTCTGGACGATTACGGGAATCGGACTCCTCGCGATGATCGGCGTCGCGCTGCTCGTCCCGAAAGTGAACGCCGGCGTTTCCAGCCTGAAGGAGGAGCTTGGCGTGTTGCGGCGTCCGGCCGTTCAGGTGGCGCTGTTGATGACGGTGTTCGGATTCGGCGGGGTGTTTACCGCGTTTACGTATATCGCGCCGATCTTGGTGGACATCACCCATTTTCATGAAAGCTCCGTATCCCTGATTCTCGTCCTGTTCGGCGCGGGCATTACGCTGGGCAACTTCGTGGGGGGCAAATTGGCAGACTGGCGGCTGATGCCTTCGCTCATCGGCATCATGATCGCGCTGGCGGCCATCCTGGCGGCATTCGGCATTACGGATTCGTACAAAGGAGCGACGCTGGCGACCGTGTTTCTGCTGGGAATGGCCGCGTTCGGCACCGTACCGGGTCTGCAGGTCCACATGCTCAATACGGCTAAAGAAGCGCCCACTTTGGCGTCGACGCTCAACATCGCGGCCTTCAATCTCGGCAACGCGCTGGGCGCCTATCTTGGCGGGCTGGTGATCGATGCGAAGCTGGGCGGCGGACTACCTGCCATTCCCTGGGCCGCATCCTTGGTCACCGTCGTCGGGATCGCGTTTACGCTATGGGGCGCGCGGCAAACCCAGAGCCGGCCGGTCATCGGAGCAGCATCGGATTCGGCTTGAAGGACGGCGCATGGCCCAGCACGTTTTTGTAGGCGCGGTAGAAGGACGAATAATCGCGAAAGCCGGAGGCGGCGGCCGCAGCGGACGCGCTATGGCCTTGCAGCATCAGGTTTTGCGCCATAACGACCCGTTTGCGGAGGAGGTAATGGCCGACCGTCGTGCCGGTGGCGCGCCGGAACACTTTGTTCAGGTGATGCTTGCTGATGTAAAAGGCGGCTGACAGCTCGTCCAGCGTGATCGGTTCGGCGATATGCTCGTTCAGATATGCGATGATCCGCGAGACGGGTTTGCCGGAGAACGCGGCATCGGAGGCGCCTTTGCGCGAATAGCCGGTCGTCAGGATTTGGGACAGCAGCGCTTCGAGCCGCGCGCGAAACGCCAGGTCCCGGATGGCTTCGTCGGCAAGCCGGGCATTCATCAACTGCCGGAAATACGGAAGCATCGTTCGGCTGCCGTCGTCGGGATAGTAGATGCCGGCGGCATGAAAGGGAGACAGGAGAACCGACCGGTTCTCCGCCGGCAGGAAGCCGGGCACGAAATGGAGCGATATTCTCTCATAGGGAATATCGCTTTCAATTTTGACCCCGTGAAACACGTGCGGCGCGATGAGCAGCAGGCTGTGCGGTTCCAGCGCATAGCGTGTGCCCTCCACGAGATAGCTGACCTCGCCTGCGATAAAGTAAAACACTTCGTAGAACGTGTGGCAGTGAAGCGCGTATTGGTCGGTCTTCCGCTCGTCGACCGTATGGTGAAGTATCAAGGAATCGGTGTGAAGATGAACGTGCTGCATCCCGTCCCCTCCTTATCCATTACAGAGTAGCCCAGGACCGCTATATTTACAATCTAATCGTCCCGTTTTACAATGGCGCTTTTGCGGCAGCAACCTATAATGAAGGGGTGAAGACCACCATCGAATCGAGGAGAGGTGCCGATTGTCGTGATTTTAGGCGCACAACTGTACACGGTACGTTCGTATTTGCAGACCGAGAAGGACATTCGACGAACTTTGCAAAAAATTGCGGAGATGGGCTACACATCGATTCAAGTGTCGGCCATGGGGCCAATCGCCCCTCGAACGCTGCGGGAAATTTGCGACAGCTTGTCGCTAAGCATCGCCCTCACGCATACGAATCCGGACCGCATCCTGAACGAAACCGACCAAGTCATCGAGGAGCATGACATCCTCGGCTGCGACTACATCGGAATCGGAGGGATGCCGGAGAAGTACCGCTCGCGGGAGTGGTACGGCTATTTCGCGGAAGACTACCGGGAAGCGGCGGGCCGCATCGCCAAAGCCGGCAAGCGGTTCATGTACCACAATCACCACTTCGAATTCGAGAAATTCGATGGCAAGCGTCTCATCGAGCGCATTTGCGAGGATTTCGCGCCGGAGGAGCTTGGCATCACGCTGGACACGTACTGGGTTCAGGCCGCCGGTGCCGACGTTTGCGAGTGGATCGGCAAGCTGGCGGGCCGCCTCGACTGCGTGCATTTGAAAGATATGGCCGTCCGGGGGACGGAGCAGCTGATGGCACCCGTGATGGAGGGCAACATGAACTTCCCGGCCATCATGAAAGCGCTTGAGAATGCGGGCGCGAAGTATTTGCTCGTCGAGCAGGACGTCTGCCAGACGAGTCCGTTCGACTGCCTGGAGACGAGCTATCGCAATCTGTCCGCATTGGGCTATCGCTAAGGAGGAGAGGAACCCGCCATGTCGGAATTGAGAATCGGCATCATCGGGCTCGGCAACATGGGCTCGGACCATGCCAGGAAGTTGATCCATGGCGCCGTGCCGGAGGTCAGGTTGAGGCGTGCTGATCAATCAATGCCCGCATAATATCGACCTGCTCCAATGGATTTGCGGCATGCCCTCCAAAGTCCGCGCCTTCTGCCACGAGGGCAAGTGGCACGATATCGAGGTGGAGGACGACGTAACGGCGTATTTGGAGTTCCCGAACGGCGCGACGGGCGTATTCGTCACCACCACGGGCGATCTGCCCGGGACGAACCGCCTGGAAATCACGCTCGAAATGGGCAAGCTCGTCTGTGAAAATCATACGCTGACGCTGCACAAGCTGAGCCAAAACGAACGCGA
The DNA here is from genome assembly GCF_020731285.1 of Cohnella baijiui. Lineage (GTDB taxonomy): Bacteria > Bacillota > Bacilli > Paenibacillales > Paenibacillaceae > Cohnella. The sequence continues at coordinate 6,603 of NZ_JAJFOW010000001.1, read as the reverse complement.
GTTTTGCTTTCAATCGAAGGAAGGTTTCGCTCAGCCGTCCGTAGACGTATCCGTCGTCCCGGCGGAAGGAGACAACAGCCAGCACCTCGGGGTCATCGCATCCTTCGCGAAGGCGGTTCTTCACGGCGAGCCGCTGATCGCGAGCGGCGAGGAGGGCATCCGCAGCTTGACGCTGTCGAACGCCATGCATTTGTCCAGCTGGCTGGGCGAGACGGTCGAAATCCCGATCGACGAAGACCGGTATTGGGAGGAACTCCGCAAGTGGATCGAATCTTCCAAGCGAAAGGATACCGCGCCGGTGCTGTTCAGTACGGAAGGCAGCTACGGATCGTAACGGAACTAAAGGTGCGGATATCCACTTCGGCGGACGAAGCCTCCTGAATGCAAAACACGACTTCCCCGGGCGGGGGGAGTCGTGTTTTTTTTCGGCTGCGGCCAAGCTCCTTACGTATTCTCCTGCGCCCTAATGGGACGAAGCAAGCGGACGACGATGCCGGGAACGATCAGCAGGAGGACGATGGAGCCGTATACCCCGAACGTGTAGGCGTTCGAATAGTCGATACCGAATCCCCCGTTCAAGACGGTCGTCAGGAGGTGGATCGACATATTCGTAAAGCAAAAGGCGTAGCTGCGAATCATTCCGTTGCGATGCCGCACGATCCTTTTTTGGCGAATGTGGACGAGCGCCGCCGCGGTGATCCCCAGCCAGATCAGATTCAGCAGATTGAAGCCCATGCTGGCGGCTGTTCCCCCGGTGGCGTACGGCGCCATGTATCCGGACGTGATGATGACGATCAGGACCGACATCACGTAGACGTAGCCGTTGATGCGATGAAATTTGCGGCTCTTCTCGAAGAGCCGATTCGAAAAGTTCAACAGCCCGGCCGCCATGGCGATGCATGCGAAGGCCACATGAACGCGCATGACGCTTAACCAGGCCGAGAGATGCAGCTCGCGCTTCAGGCCGGTTTTGTGGCTCAGGAAGCTTTCGGCTCCCGGGTCGACGAGATAGTTCTTCACCAAGGCGTAAACGATAAATACGATGCTGACAACGGCCAAAAGGCCGAACAACCGATTTCGCTTGCTCATGCTTCGCTAAACCCCCGCTTGCTGTTGTGGTAGCCCCAATCTAGGCGCCGAACTAGGAAACGCGATTGCCGGACCATTTGGAGGCAGGCAGAATGCCGGCCTTGGCCGTTCCGCCGATCCGATCTCCGTCGGCTTCCGCTTCGAATTTGAGATTCAAACGCAGCGGTTTCGTGACGGGCAGCGACCAGGTCAGCTTGCGATCCTGCAGGACGGGATCGACGAGCGGGACCGTTTCGTCCCCTTGCGAGGCAGTGCCCCGGACAATCCCGTCCTGCGTAGTGATCGAGAGACGGACCGGCAGCTTCCCGACGGGCGTGGCGATCGTGATCTCCCAATCTCCTTCGAAGACGGAGGATTGCATGCGGTTGTCCGCCGGGACTTCGCTCGTTCGATCGGTCTTGGCCGCCGCGCCATCCGGTTCATCGCCCGCCGGTGACTTCGCGGCGCTCGGCGCCATGCCGTGTCCCCGCCAAACCGTGCCTCTCCGCTCAAATTCGAACAGCTGCTCGACGGCGTGCGCGATTCGCGGTCCAAGCTCGCGTTCAACCAAGTACAACGCGATATCCAGCCCCGAGGTGACGCCACCGGCGGTGACCAGATTGCCGTCGTCAACGACGCGGGCGGCTACCGGGACGGCTCCGGTCGCGCCGAGCAGATCCATGCCCAGATGATTCGTCACCGCCGGCCGTCCCTCCAGCAATCCGCCCATGGCCAGCACCAGAGAACCGCCGCATACCGTGGCCACGGTGACGTCCGGCCGGCCGAGCGCCTGGCGAATCATGCCCGTCAATTCGGAGCCCGCGGCACGCCCCAGTATGGCCGGGATTGTGTCGGGGCCGTCCCCGTCGACACTCCCGGACGCGCCGGGTACGAGAATAATGCCTCCACGATCCGGATTCAGGGCGCTCATCGCCTCAAGCCTCACGCCGTTAATGCCGCTCGTTACCGGCCGCGGTCCTTCGGGGGCGACGAATTCGACGCTCAGCGCGTCCTCCGTCATCAGGGCCGCCGCCGCAAATACTTCGTAAGGCGCAACGGCATCCAACAGATCGAAGCCGTCAAATAGCACGATTTGAACGTTTAACATCCTTTCAGCCTCCTCGGAATTCACGCTGATGGCGAAGCCTTTCTGCGCATTTGTCCCTTGAATGGTAACAAGCGAAGCTCTCAAACGAAGCTCCAAAAAAGTCACAAAACGATAAACAAGTCGTCACAAAGCGTGGGAGAGCGATTGCGTCGGAGAAAATCATGATAAACTAGGAGGCAAAGGTGGGGGACCGATGACCGATTTGCAAACGATACTCGTCGTCGACGACGATCCGAGCATCGTCGAGTTGCTCCGGGACTTTCTGGAGAACGAACAATTCGAAGTGATGACCGCGGGCGACGTCGAGCAAGCGTGGGAAGCCTTTCGACGGCAAGCCGTCCAAGCCATCGTCCTGGACATCATGATGCCGGGGGCGAGCGGCTTTGAGCTCTGCCGACGGATTCGCGCGGAGAGCAATGTGCCGATTCTGTTCCTTAGCGCCCGCAGCGACGACGTGGACAAGATACGGGGACTGACGCTCGGCGGAGACGACTATATCGTCAAGACCGCTTCGCCCGGCGAGATCGTGGCGAGAGTGAAAGCCGTTCTGCGGCGAACCTCCCCCGATCGGCCCAAGGAAGACAAAGTGCTGAGTTACGGTCGCATCCGGCTGAATCTGTCCACCCGGGAAGTCGCGGTTGGGGAACAACAGGTTTCGCTGACGCCGAAAGAATATGATCTGCTGCGATTGTTTGTCGAGCATCCCCGGCACGTGTTCTCTTACGAGCAGCTCCTCGACAAATTCTGGGACGGCGTAGGGGACAAGCATACGATCCGGGTGCATCTCGGCCGGCTGCGCGACAAGATCGAATCCGATCCGAACCGTCCGCAATATCTCGTCAATGTGTGGGGAGTCGGGTACCGCTTCGGAGGGAGTTAAATGCGCACGCTTCGCATTCGCACGTTTACTTTGATTTGCTTTTTGCTCATTCTGGCGCTGCCATGGATGTTCTACTTGTCTGCGCATTTGGCGGAGACGAAGTCGCTAAGCTTAAAAGCGGGCGGCCCGCAAAACGAAAGGAATCAGCGGCTTTTGACCGAAGCTGTTCGGCAGATCGAGGAAAACGCGGATCGCTGGACGGATCCCGAATGGCAAAACCGAATGCAGGCCCGATTGCAGGAGGCGCGGCTCGGGGCGGAGATCCGATCCGCATCCGATCAGGTACTTTTCCGATTCAGCCCGGAAACTCAAGGCGCTTTTTCGTCCGCCGAACGATTCACCGTCATTCGGGACGGACAGGTGGTCGGCAGGGTCGTCGTTCAAGCGCCCAAATCCAATGTTGTGTCCTTCCATGCAGCGATCGCCGGGTTTGTTCTTGCATTGGCTGCCATTGCGGCGGCCATGCGACGACTATTATTGAAGCCGCTCGAGCGAATACGCGCGGCCGTCCTGGCCTTCGCCGCAGGCGAATGGGACGTAAGGCTGCCCGCATCCCGAATCACGGAAATCGCCGCCGTTCGCGACGGCTTTGAAGGGATGGTCGAGGGACTTCGGCGTTCCCATCAAAAACAGGCGGAACTGGAGGAAGAACGGCGGTTCGTCATCGCGGCCGTCGCGCACGATTTGCGGACCCCGCTGTTTGCTTTGCGGGGGTATTTGGACGGCTTGGAACAAGGCATCGCCCAAACGCCGGAGCAAATGGCCAAATACGTCGCGGTATGCAAGGATAAATCCGCGCAATTGGACCGCCTTGTAGAGGATTTGTTCACCTTTACGAAGATGGAATATGCCGACACGAGCAAACACGAACGGACGATTGATCTCAAACGCATCCTGGAGGGGTCGATGGACAGTCTCCGGCCGCCCGCCGAGAACAAACACATCTCCATCGAAACGCATTTGGAGGCCGAAGCTGCCGTGAAAGGGGATGCCCACCTGCTGGAGCGCGCGATGAACAATTTGCTGGACAACGCCGTTCGTCACGCGCCCGTCCATGGTCAAATCGCCGTTCGATGCGTTCGAGATGGTGGAAAAGTGCGGTTCTCGTTTAGAGATACGGGGCCGGGTTTTACTGAAGAGGAGCTGCAGCGCGTATTCGAGCCGCTTTATCGCGGGGAGGCTTCGCGCAATCGATTGACGGGCGGCAGCGGTTTGGGACTCACGATCTCCAGGCGGATTCTGAGGCAGCATGGAGGCGATCTCGCGGCGGGCAACCACCCGGAGGGAGGCGCGCTGCTGACAGGCTGGATTCCGGCCGCCGAAGACGGGGATGGCGAGAGGGACCGGGAATGAACGAATGCCCGTGAGAACGCGACAACCGCTGCAACATCTCCGTTCAAAAGGCGAATGGGGGACTTTTGCCAAACCGGGCAAAAAGTCCTCTTCGCGCATAATGGCGGATTCGCGCGTTACAAGCGCTTCCATCCCGGTTTTTTCGCCGTATGACCGACCTTCTGCAAAATATAACGGCTTTTAAATCGCTGGTAACTATCATATAATAATAGAGATGCGAACTTTCATGCGATGAAAGGGATATGGACTGGAAATGGCGGGTGACAAGGTTCTCGCCCTATTTTGCTGTGGGGCCCGAATCATACATCCTTCCATTTCTAAAATATGTGGAAAGTAAGGACGGCAAAAAATGAATAACAGAGAAACCCAAACAGACGTAATTTTGATTGGCGCCGGCATCATGAGCGCGACGTTAGGGGCGCTGCTGAAGGAATTGGCCCCCGATTGGAAAATCACGGTATTCGAAAGGCTCGCAAGCGCGGGAGAGGAAAGCTCGAACGAGTGGAACAACGCGGGGACGGGACATTCTTCCCTGTGCGAATTGAACTACACCGTCGAGAAGCCGGACGGCTCGGTCGACATCAGCAAAGCGATCAAAGTCAACGAGGAGTACCAGGTTTCCCGGCAATTCTGGTCCTATCTCGTGGACAGCCAGCTGATTCGCCGCCCGGAGGACTTCATCATGCCACTGCCGCATATGAGCCTGGTACAAGGGCAAAACAACGTCAACTTCCTGAAAAAACGTTTCGAAGCGCTGTCGGTCAATCCGCTGTTCGAAGGCATGGAATACGCCGACGACCCAGCTACCTTGGCCGAGTGGATACCGCTCATCATGGCAGGACGGAAATCGAACGAGCCGATCGCGGCGACACGTATCGCGTCCGGCACGGACGTCAACTTCGGCGCGCTGACCCGTATGCTGTTCGACCACTTGAAGCGCCAGAACGTCGACATCCGGTTTAAGCATCAAGTGGATGACGTGAAGCGGACGAACGACGGCTTGTGGGAATTGAAGGTGCGCAACGAGAGCGGCGCGGTCGAGCGTCATGCCGCCAAATTCGTCTTTTTGGGCGGCGGGGGCGGCAGTCTCCACTTGCTGCAGAAAACCGGCATTCCCGAGGGGAAAGGGATTGGCGGCTTCCCGATCAGCGGCATCTTTATGGTGTGCCAAAAACCGGAGATTGTTGCACAGCATCACGCGAAGGTTTACGGCAAGGCGCCGGTCGGCGCGCCGCCGATGTCCGTTCCGCACTTGGATAAACGATATATTGAAAACAAAGAAATGCTTTTCTTCGGTCCGTTCGCGGGCTTCTCGCCGAAGTTTTTGAAGAACGGCTCCATGCTCGATCTGATCACGTCCGTTAAGCCGGATAACATCAGCACCATGCTCGCATCCGGCGTCAAAAATCTCTCCCTGGTCAAATATTTGATCAAAGAGCTGATGCAATCGAAAGAGCAGCGGATGGAAGCGCTTCGGGAATTCGTGCCGGACGCCAAGAGCGAGGATTGGGATCTGGTCGTCGCCGGCCAACGCGTGCAGGTCATCAAGAACACGTCGGCAGGAAAGGGCATCCTGCAATTCGGCACGGAAGTTATCCATGCCGCGGACGGCTCGATCGCCGCTTTGCTCGGCGCTTCGCCCGGAGCGTCCACCGCCGTATCCGTCATGCTCGAGGTCATCGCCAAATGCTTCCCGCAGCAGATCCAGACGTGGGAGCCAAAGATCAAAGAAATGATTCCTTCATACGGCGAGGCGCTGCTCCAGAACCCTGCACTCATTCAGCAAATTCATACTTCCACGGCGAGAGCGCTCGGCCTGCACAGCGAGCCGCAGCCCGTCGTCTGACTCGAAAAGCCAAGCGGCCTTTGTCCCGAACCCAGGGGCGAAGGCCGCTTTTCGTATGATTGGGGAGATTCGGTAATTGATCGAGTATATGCTTGAACAACGGGTTAGCCTCGAACGAGTAACCTGTTTGGAACATGGCTACGCTCTAACGGTTGTCGTAGAGCTTAATCGGCCAAATAAACGGAGGTTTCTTTTCTAACGGTTGTACGTGAGCTTATTTAGACGAAACAGCACCTCTGTGCAGATAGACTAGAAAGTGGACACACCGTAGTAGCGACCTGTTACAATAAATTCAACAAAAAGGTCGAGGTGTGTCATGGGCGATATCCGTCAACATTTTGACGACGA